>NZ_QARE02000013.1 GCF_003052515.2 Pseudomonas sp. RIT409
CCACCATGTCTCCGGTCTATACACCAAGACAAATGGGGCCGCTGTAAAAGCGGAACAGTGAATCAGCGTCACCCTCGCCAATGGATCAGCTCGCCATACCCGGACCCATGGCTTCACAGGTTTGGCTGAAATCGAGTGCAAACCCGTTGTACAGAGCGTGATAGCGGAACGGTAAATAAGCGTCACCCTCGCCAATGAATCAGCTCTCCGTATCGGGACCGTTCAACGCTGCCAATGGATCACCTCACCTCCATCCAAACAAACAGCGCCACTCGACTGCTGATGATGCTGGTGGGATGTACCTGGATATTGAGAGCCAAAACCCCACCCTCCCGTGAAATGATAAATGGCAGACAACACCCTCAAGTCACGGTTTTTTCAGCCGATATCAGGGCAAATGAAGCACATCGGTCGTGCTCGTCGATCTCCAGGGAGGAACAGACGACCACCGGCAATGCAGCCCCCATGAGGTCGCTGTCTATGACACCCCGCACATTCGGAAAACAGGCTCGCAGCGTCCTGTACGGCGCGGTGGTGTCGTGTCTGAGTGTTTTCACGGCGTACGCCGGCCCCATCCGGATCGTCACCGAAGAACTGCCGCCTTACAACATGACCCAAGACGGCAAAATGACTGGCATGAGCACCGAGGTGGTTCAGGCCGTTCTGAAAGAGGTCAACGTACAGGCTGATATTCAATCGATGCCTTGGGCCCGCGCATATGACCTCGCGTTGCACGATCCAGACGTGCTCATTTACTCCATCACCCGCACCGCCGAGCGCGAACCATTGTTCAAATGGGTTGGCACCATCGCCGCTTCGCGCTGGTACCTGTATTCGTCATCCAGCCACCCGATTACCCTGATGGACCTGGACGACGCCCGCGATTGGCAGACCGCAACCGTCAACGAAGACGTCGGCGAGCAATACCTGATGGGCAACCGTTTCCTCATCGGCCGTCAATTGCAGTCGAGCAATCGCTACGAGTTGAACTATCAGAAATTGCGTACCGGACATGTCGATTTGTGGATTTCCGATGAATTGAATGCCGATTACCTTGCGCGGCAGGCGGGTGACGATCCCAAGGAGACGCTCGTCCCCTCCTTGCGCATCCCGGAGCTCGAAGCAGCAGGCGGCTTCAGTATGGCTTTCAGCGTTGGCACATCCGATGCTACCGTGCAGCTGTTTCAACAGGGCCTGAAGGCCATCCGTGAAAACGGAACCTACGATGCCATTGCACGGAAATGGAATTGAGCATGCTCGCAGAGTCCGAATCGAAAACCTCCGAAGAGACGCGCGTGGCGCGGCGCACCGGTTCGCTGGCACGTCGGCTGGTGTTGGCCACGCTGGCCTTCTGTGTACTGTTCACCTTCGCCACGGTGTCGGTTCGCACCTGGTTCGCCTGGAACGCCAACCTGTCGAACATGAATGCAGAACTGGGCCTGATCGATCAGGTGTTCCAGGGCACCCTGTCCAAAGCGGTGTGGGAGATGGACAACGAGGCGCTGCAGACGCAGATCGACAGCGTCGCTCTCGCGGCACCGGTGGGCCGGGTCGAACTGACCATCCTGCGTCCGGGGCGCGCCCCGCAAGTCCTGACCCGTCAACACCCTGGGCACAACAGTTCGGCACTCGCTCCGGCCTTGCATCGCCAGTTGACGGTGACGCCCTACCCCGGCGCCAACGAGGTGGTGGGCGAGTTGACCATCGAGGGCGATGAAAGCCTGCTCTGGCAACGCCTCTGGAAAGAGGTGGGCATCATCATGCTGACCCAGATCATTCAGTCACTGGCCCTGGCCGGCCTGATCATGGGTATGTTCAATCGCTCGGTGACCCTGCACGTACGACGTATCGCCCGGCATCTGGAGCAACTCACGCCGCAGAACCTCAAACAGCATCTGGTACTGGGACGGCGCGGCAAGGCCAGCGACGAGCTGGACCTCCTGGAGGCGGGCGTCAACGACCTGCAAGACAAACTGGCCGACCACATCGAACGCCAGACCCGCGACGAACTGGCCCTCGCCGCCAGCCGTGATCAACTCGCCGAATTGGTGGAGCAGCGTACGGCGCAGTTGAAGGCCGCGAACACCCGGCTGGAAGCATTGACCCGTTTCGACCCGCTGACCGGCCTGGCGAACCGTCGGCACTTCGATGAGCTCAAGGAATTGGAGTTCAACCGCGCGCTGCGTCACAAGCAGCCCTTTTCGGTGCTGATGTGCGACATCGATTACTTCAAAGCCTACAACGACACCTACGGCCATGCGAACGGTGACCAGTGCCTGCGGGATGTGGCACTGACGATGAGCGCGCTGTTCTCGCGTTCCGGCGAGCTGGTCGCGCGGTTGGGTGGCGAGGAGTTCGCCGTGTTGCTGCCGGGCCAGAACAAGCAGCAGGCGCTGGCCTGCGCCGAACGGCTGCAGGAGTTGCTGGCCAATCGGGAGCTGCCACACAGCGCCTCACCCGTCTCGCCATTCATCACGATGAGCATTGGGATCGCTGAGCTGGAGCCAGCCAACATGGAACGATTCGACCAGTTGCTGCAGACGGCCGACAAGGCCCTGTATCGCGCAAAGAGTCAGGGCCGGAACCGGTGCGTGATCTGAACAGGAAGACCGAATGACATGAGCTGCCCTCACACTACGATCCGACGGAGCCTGAACGGCCTGTGCCTGTGCATGACCCTGCTGTTCGCTCTTTCAGCCCAGGCCGAGACGATTCAGGTCGTCACTGAAGACTCGTCCTATAGCTCGTTGGAGAACGGCAAGGTTGTGGGTGCCGCCAGTGAACTGGTGGAAAAAACCCTAGCCAAGGCGGGCATCACCGATTACCACATGAGCCTGTATCCCTGGGCGCGTGCCTACGACATCGCGCGCCTGGAACCCAACGTGCTGATCTACCCGATCATCCGCAGCGCTGAACGTGAAACGCTGTTCAAGTGGGTGGGGGAGCTGGACGAAGTGACGCCGCTTTTCTACAAATTGCGGTCCCGGCACGACATCGTGGTCAACGACCTGCAAGACGCCGCCGGCTACACCGTGGGTGTGATCCGGGACGATGCTCGCCAGGAATACCTGGAACGCAAGGGCTTCAGCAAGATGGTGGTGTCGTCGAACAACCTGGACAACCTTCGCAAGCTGCTCAGCGGGCAAGTCATGCTGGTGCCCATGCCGGAACGCGAGGCGCGCAAGCAGTGCCAGGATTTGCAGATCGATTTCGAAGAGCTGGAAAGCGTCTACACCCTGGACGATCTGTCCAAGGGGCTGTACGTGGCCATGAGCGCCAAGACACCGGACGACGTTTTCAAACGCGTCAGCACCGCCTTCAGCCGCTTGAAGGATGACGGGACGGTGGCGAAGGTGCTGGCGCAGTGATCAACGCCAGCCCTTCCCGGCCGCGCAGTTCCTGATCCAACCAGCGAGTCGGGCAGCCAGCCCGTCAGACCATCGGCAGGCTCGTGAAGATGTCCAGCCGTTCAGCCTGCGCGGCGAAGTCGGCCAACAGCGGGTAATCCAGGGCGCTGGCCTGATCCGGCACCACCAGTTGGATGAACGACCAGCCGACCGCAATGCTGATCCCGTCCTGCCCGATGTCCGCTTCCGCACTCAAGGGGTGTTCGGCCAACTCCCGTTCAAGCGTCGCGCACGCCGTTTTCAGCTGCTCACTGACCCGCTCCACCCACGGCGCGTGCTGAATCTGGGCCGGGCGCAAATTGCGCTCGTAGTAGATCTGCACCGCCTTTTCATACGCCACCAGTGCCAGGCCTGTCAGACGTAGCGTGCGCGTGCGCTCAGGCAGGCTTGAGGGCATCAGGCCTTTTCCGGGCCCTTGCAAGCACTCCACATAGTCGAGAATCAGGCTCGACTCCATCAGCACGTGCCCCTCATCGGTCACGAAGGTCGGCGCCTTGATCACCGGGTTGATTTCCCGAAAGCGCTCCATGCCACGAAACACCGAGACCGACTCATGCTCGAACGCGATGCCCATCCGTTTCAGGCTGATCGCGACGCGCCGCACATAGGGTGAATCCAGCATACCGACGAGTTTCATCCACACGTTCCCCAGGGTTCAGTAACAAGACAGAAAGGCGCGCAACAGCGCTTTTGCTCGCAGGCTAGCAAAAGCGCCACGACGCGCAACGCACTCTCCGCGAAAAACCTCGCATGGGGCAACACCCTGTCCACACTGTATTCACGAAGTCTTCACAATCGTTTTGAAAAACTCCGCGCCATCCCGCTTTTCAATCAACCCTGTCGACCTTCGACAGCCTCGGCGGGCGCGCAGGTAGCAGGGATACGCCAACTGGCACGCCACGTTCGGGCTCGTTTCGAGTAGTGCTTTATATGGAAGTACGTTCAAAGCTGCGCCCCATCACCTCCACCCGCCTGGTCATGCTGTTTTCCCTCTGCCTGGTGGCGTTCTACAACCTGGCGACCTGGCATGCGCTTATTGGGCTCAGCCAATTGCAGGGCGTCAGGGAAGCGGCGTTCCGGGTATCGTTCGGGCTTCTGCTGTGGGGCGCCTTCACGCTGCTGCTCACACCGTTCTCGTTTCGCCCGACGCTCAAACCGGTGCTGAGCCTCGTCGCACTCTGCTCGGCGGCAGCGGCGTACTTCATGAACAGCTACGGTGTCAGCATCGACACCGGCATGATGCAGAACGTCCTGGAAACCAACCCCGGTGAAGTGAAGGACCTGCTCAGCGGCAGGCTGTTCCTCTATCTGGGCCTGCTGGGCGTCGTGCCGGTGGCGCTGATCTGGCTGGTACCGGTCACCTATCGCCCCGTGCTGCCCGGGCTGGTCAACAAGGTGCTGGTCTGCGTAGGGTGTGTGCTGGTGATCGCGGCGTCCGTCGGGCCGTTCTACTCGACCTACGCGCCGATCTTTCGCGATGAAGACAAACTGACCCACTTCATCAACCCGACCAATTACCTTTACGCGATTGGAAAACTGACCAAGCAGACCGTCGCCATCAAGGAAACGGTCAAGATCCAGACCGTAGGCGCCGACTCGGTGCTTAGCCCGCAGGCGCAGGCGCGGCCGAAGAAGAGCTTGATGATCTTCGTGGTCGGCGAGACCGCGCGGGCCGACCATTTCTCGCTCAACGGGTACGCCCGCGAAACCAATCCGGAACTGAAAAAGCAGGACATCCTGAATTTCACCCAGGTGGCCTCCTGCGGAACGTCCACGGCTGTGTCGGTGCCGTGCATGTTTTCCAAGTTCCCGCGCACCGATTACAGCGACAAAAAAGGCAAGACCTACGAGAGCTTGCTGGACATGCTTCAACGCGCCGGTTTCAAGGTGGTCTGGCTGGACAACAACAGCGACTGCAAGGGCACCTGCCTGCGCGTGCCCCATAGCGACATTCCGAAAAACCAGCCGAGCCCGTTCTGCGACGGCCAGACCTGCCTCGACGAATCCCTGCTGTTCGGGTTGCAGGACTACATCGACACCCTGCAGGACAACGCAATCATCGTGCTGCACGCTGACGGCAGCCACGGCCCGGAGTACTTCGACCGCTACCCCGCCTCCATGGAGCGCTTCACCCCGGTGTGCCGTACCAATCAGTTGGGCAGTTGCACGTCCGATGAGTTGAAGAACGTCTATGACAACACGATCCTCTACACCGATCACTTCCTGGCCCAGACCATCGAGTTGCTCAAGCGCAATCAGGACAAAGTCGACACCTCGATGATCTACGTTTCGGACCATGGCGAATCCCTTGGTGAAAACGGCATTTACCTGCACGCCGCGCCTTACGCCATCGCGCCCAGCGCGCAAACCCATGTGCCCATGGTCATGTGGTTCGGCAACGCGACGCTGAAAGATGCGGGCATCGACCGCGGTTGCCTGGCGGCCAAGCAGGACCAGGCGGGCCTGAGCCATGACTACCTGTTCCATTCGGTGCTAGGCTTGCTCGGCGTCGACACCGCCGAGTACCAGCCCGCGCTGGACATTTTCCACAGCTGCAGACAGCCCGCAGGATGACCTGACATGCCCCTTTCGCACTCCGCCAGCCACCCCGCGACACCGGTGTTCTGGCGGGATGCGCAATTGCCGTTCATCGAAGCGCGCTCCATCGCCGATGGCCGCAAAGTCTGTTATGCACGGCACTCCCATGACATCTTCTCGATCGGAGCGATCACCGCCGGGCGCAGCACGTATCTGCACGAGAAATCCCGACAGACGATCGACACCGGCACCGTCGTGCTGATGAATCCCGGCGACGTCCATGCCTGCAACCCCATTGACGATCAACCGTGGTCATACGTGATGTTTTACGTCGACCCGCACTGGCTCGGCCGGGTGCAGGAGACATGCGGCGTCGAAGGTTTTCAGCCGGTTCCGGCCATCTCCAGCCAGGACCCCGCGTTATTTGACGGGCTGCTTCGCCTGCATCGGGCCCTGCTCGACCCCGCGCTGGATGCGCTGGCCAAACAAAAGCAGGCCGTCGGCTTTTTCACCCTCCTGCAGCAGCGACTGGGCGGGTCGGACGCACCGTTGAAGAAGGCCAACGAACGGGTCGAACGGGCCGCCCGCTACATCAACGAGCACTTTCTGCAGGCGATTCGGCTGCAAGACATCTGTCAGGCCGCCAACCTGTCCGAGGCCTACCTGATCCGGGCGTTCGAGCAGCACTACCACATGACGCCGCACGCCTACGTGATCAATCGGCGGATACAGCACGCCCAGGCGCAATTGCGTGAAGGTGAGGCGATTGCCGACATCGCTCACCAGAGCGGCTTCTCGGATCAGGCACATTTTCAGCGAGCGTTCAAAAAGCACCTTGCCACAACGCCTGGGCAATACCGGCGCTGATCAGACATACAGCAGCGACATTGCGCATCCGGCCAGCAACGCGGCCATGCTGCGATTGAAGGTTCTGATGCGGGAAGGACTGCGCAGCCATGGCCCCAGAAACGCGCCCGCGCCGGCCCAGCAGGCGACGGACAGGTAACAGATCACGAAATAGATCAGGGCAAACAGACCGATCAGCCGCGCTTCGCCGTCTGCCACGAACGCGCCCATTCCGGCCACTGCCGCCAGCCACGCCTTGGGGTTGAGCCACTGCATCGCCGCGCCGTGCCAGAACGAGGGCGGTTGCACGGGCCTGTCGACATTCAGACGGCCATCGTCCACTGCCAGTTTCCAGGCCAGGTAAAGCAGAAACGCCATGCCTGCCCAGCGAATCACGTCCGTCAACATCGGGTACCGATGCAGCACTTCATGCAGGCCCAGCCCGGTGAAGACCAGCAACGCCACAAACCCCACCGTCGCCCCCATGACATGCCGCAGGCTCGCGCCAAGGCCGAACTGCGCCCCGGAGCTGAGCGCTACCACGTTGACCGGCCCTGGCGAAATGGATGCCGCCAGCGCGAACGCCGCCATGGAAATCATCAGGTTCATTACCGCCCCGCTCCGTTCAAAGAATGAAGGGCCACGATAAGGGGTGGGGCTGAGCGGGTATTGAAGAAAACTGACCCTTCCTTCGGCGGCAACGCCGAGTCTCGGCCGCGCCTGAGCGCCGCCAGCGGTCTGGCGGCGCCCGGACGCTTGCAGCGCTGACGTCAACGGTGGGCCAACAACCGCTCCAACACCACCTCCAGCGGGTGGCGCAACTGCCGGTCGGTCTGACGCTTGACCTGGCTGCGGCAAGAATACCCAGTGGCCAACGCCTCTCCGGCCTTGTCCATCTTGACCGCCCAGGACTGCTCGAAAATGGTCTTCGAGGTTTCGAGATTGCGCGCCTCGTGGCCGTAGGTACCTGACATGCCACAACAGCCAGTGGCCTCGGTCACCAGCGTCAACCCGATCCGGGCGAAGACCTTTTCCCATTGCGAGGTGCTGGCCGGGACATTGGTCTTCTCGGTGCAGTGGGCCAGCAGGCGAAAGGACTCGGGCGCGCCAGAGTCCGCCGACTGCGGCAATACATCAACCAGCCATTCCTGGGGCAACAACACCTTGGGCGTGCCTCCCAGCCCATCGACTTTGAGGTATTCCTGGCGGTACACCAACGTCATTGCCGGGTCCAGGCCGACCAGCGGGACGTCGCAATCGGCCAGCGCCTTGAGTTGGGTGGCGTTACGGACAGCCGCCTTGGCGAACGCCCCGAGGAAGCCCTGGACGTGCAGTGGCTTGCCGTTGGCACTGAACGGCGCGAGGTAGACGCGATAACCCAGGGCATGCACCAGTTGAATGAGCGACGCCAGCAGTGGCGTTTCGAAATAGCGGGTGAAGGCGTCCTGCACCAGCACCACGCTGCGCTGGCGTTCAGCATCGCTCAGCTCCCGCAACGCCGGAACGCTGGCGACGGCAACCTCGCAGCGGGTCAAGGTGCTCTGCAGGTTGTAGCGATGGAGCAAAGGGCTGTCGACCATGCCCACCTGCCGCTCCAGTACCCCCGTGACCCACTTGGACCCCATCACCGCGTTGTACAGGCCTGGCACCCTGGCCATATAGGGCAGCGTGAATTCCAACGAGCCGATCAGGTAATCACGCAGAGGACGCTGGTAACGACCGTGATAGAGCTCCAGAAAACGCGAACGGAAATCCGGCACGTTGACCTTGATCGGACACTGCCCTGCGCACGACTTGCAGGCCAGGCAGCCAGCCATGGCGTCATACACCTCATGTGAAAAGTCTGCCTGGCCACGGGCGCGCTTGAGGTTGTTGCCCAGACGCACAGGCAGGCCTCGAAGCCAGCCTGCCTTGCCACGGGCCGCTTCCAGCACGTCGATGTTCGCCGCGCCTTGCAGGCGCAGCCACTCGCGGATCAGCGAGGCGCGGCCTTTCGGCGAATGCCGACGTTCTCGGGTGGCTTTCCATGACGGGCACATCGCATCGTGTGGATCGAAGTTGTAGCAGGCGCCGTTGCCGTTGCAGTGCACCGCGCTGCCGAAGCTTTGCCAGACACGCTCGTCGATCTGGCGGTCCAGATCCCCCCGCAGGGTGACTTCGTCGACCTTGAGCAGACCGTCCTGCGCATCCGGCGGCGTGCAGATCTTTCCGGGGTTGAGCTGGTTGTACGGATCGAATGCCCCCTTGATCAACTGCAGCGCCGGGTACAGTTCGCCGAAGAAGGCCGGCACGTATTCGGAGCGCAGGCCCTTGCCGTGCTCCCCCCACAACAAGCCACCATAGCGCTGGGTCAGCTCTGCCACGGCGTCGGAAATCGGCTTGACCAGCGCCGCCTGGGCCGGGTCTTTCATGTCCAGGGCAGGACGCACGTGCAGCACGCCGGCGTCGACGTGGCCAAACATCCCGTACGCCAAACCATGACCATCGAGCAAGGCGCGGAATTCGGCGATGTAATCCGCGAGCTTCTCCGGCGGAACGGCCGTGTCCTCGACGAACGGCTGGGGACGGATTTCGCCCTCGACGTTGCCCAGCAAGCCGACCGAGCGCTTGCGCATGGCATAGACCTTGTTGACCGCCGCCGCCCCTTCGGCCAGCGTATGGCCAAGCCGCTCGACACTCGTGTCGCGCTGCAGATGCTCGATGAATGCCGCGACTCGCGCGCTGACGATCTGCCTGTCGTCACCGCTGAACTCAACCAGGTTGATCCCCAGCGTCGGGCGCTCGTCATCGGTTGGGAAATACTCGGCGACGCTGTGCCAGACGATGTCTTTCATCGCCAGCATCAGCACTTTCGAGTCAACGGTTTCGATGGACAGCGGCGAGTGCGCCATCAAGGCGTTCGCATCGCGCAAGGCGTCCATGAAGCTGGAATAGCGCACGTTCACCAGCACCGAGTAGGTGGGGATCGGCAGCACGTTGAGCTTGGCTTCGACCACGTACCCCAGCGAACCCTCGGCGCCGCACAACACGCTGTTGAGGTTGAAACGCCCTTGGTCGTCGCGCAGGTGCGCCAGGTCGTAGCCGGTCAGGCAGCGATTGAGCTTGGGAAACACGGTTTCGATGAGCTGAGCCTGGGTTTCCTGAATCTGCCGCGCCGTGCGGTAGACCTCGCCGCTGCGGCCCTGTTGTGCGCACGCCACGTCCAGCGCCTCGTCGGAGAGGGGCTGCGTGTGCAGCCGCTCACCGCCGAGCAGGACCGTGTGCAGTTCGAGGACGTGGTCCCGGGTCTTGCCATAGGTGCAACTGCCCTGCCCGCTGGCGTCGGTGTTGATCATGCCGCCGATCGTGGCGCGGTTCGAGGTCGACAGCTCCGGCGCGAAGAACAGCCCGTGAGGCTTGAGCGCAGCGTTGAGCTGGTCCTTGACCACGCCCGCCTGAACTCTTACCCAACGCTCTTCCACGTTGATTTCGAGAATGGAATTCATGTGCCGGGACAGGTCGACCACGATGCCGTCGGTCAGCGACTGGCCGTTGGTGCCGGTCCCGCCGCCGCGAGGGGTGAGCGTGATCTGGCGGAAGCGCGGCTCGGCCATCAGCGCAGCGACGCGCGCCACGTCGTCGGCGTCCTGCGGAAAGACCGCCGCCTGTGGCAAGCGCTGATAGATGGAGTTGTCGGTGGCCAGCACCGTACGGGTCGCGTAGTCGGCGCTGATCTGGCCGCGAAAACCGCTGGCGCGCAACGCGTCGAGAAAATCGGGATAGCCGGCGGCGGGAGCGGCGGCAGTCAATGGGGCGATCATCAGGGGATGGCCTCTTGTCGGTCTGATCACGGAAAACGGCAAAATACTTGTCGCCCGGGCATTAATCGGTCAGCCTCGGATCGTTATGGTGTCCATGATCCTGCAGGTTGCAGCACAGGACAAACGGATATTGCTGCCGCTATCGATGACTTTTACGAATGAATTACCGCCACCTGACTCCGTCCATGTCCCTGCTGCTGGCGTTCGAAGCGGCGGCCCGTCATGAGAGCTACACCCGGGCCGCCCTGGAACTGTCGTTGACCCAGAGTGCGGTCAGCCGCCAGGTCCAGGCGTTGGAGCAACAACTGGGGCTGACGCTGTTCCGTCGTGAAGGCCGGCAAGTGCAGCTCACCGAGGTGGGGCGCCTGTACCAGCGGGAAATGAGCGAGGCCCTGGGGCGAATTCGCAGTGCGACCCTCCAGGCCATCGCCTACCAATCGGGCGCCGGCAGCCTGCGGCTGGCGACGCTGCCGACCTTCGGTTCGAAGTGGCTGCTGCCGCGCCTGCACGGCTTCTACAAGCAACACCCCGGCATGCTGGTGCATATCAATTCTCGCATCGATGGGGTGGACTTCGAGACCAGCGGCATCGATGCGGCCATCGTCGTCGGCACCACGGGCCTACCGGGCCAGATCAGCCATCGCCTGCACGCCGAAGAGCTGGTGGTGGTAGTCTCCCCCCAGGCCGCCGATGAGCAGCGGGACTGGACGCCGGAGCACATCGCCGGGCAAATGCTGCTCAACGTTGCCAACAACCCCAATGCCTGGGGGGACTGGTTCAGCCACCATCGCCTGCCGCACCGCCTGATGCGCCTGGGCCCGAGTTTCGAATTGACATCGCACCTGATCCAGGCAGTCAAAGCGGGCATCGGAATCGGCCTGGTGCCCCGCATTCTGGTGGCCGACGAACTGGCCAGCAACCAGTTGATCGGGGTGGACCTGCCGTTTGCCAGTCAGCGCAGCTATTACCTGACCTACCCGCCGCGCAATGAAATGTTGCCTTCGCTCCAGGCCTTCCGAGCATGGTTGCTGGAGCAGATCTAGGCTGTTGCCCAGCGGCACCGCGTTTGCGCTTTTCGGCCATCGGCGAAAGCGATGGCGTCTGGTATGTTGCGTGTGCAACACCGCCTGCTCGGAAACACCCTGCAATGCCCCATGATCGATCAATCCCCATGGACGGCCCGCTTACGGGCCTTCTTAGGACTGGCCGCTCGCTGCATTCCAATAACCACTGACAAGGCTCTGGATCACCCATGTTCGCGTTCATTCTCTATTCGGTATTGATCGGCATCGGCGGCACGGCCTTGCTGGATCTCTGGGCACACTTGCTGAAAATCACCCTGGGCTTGCCCACCGCGCCCTGGCATCTGGTCGGACGCTGGTTCGCAGGTATGCGCAACGGGCAGTACGTGCATCGCAACGGCATTGCCAACTCGCCCGAGGTGGCCAATGAACTCAAGATCGGCTGGATCATGCACTACGCAATCGGCGTACTCTTCGCAGCGGCGTTGCTGTTCATCTGGGGTGTACAGTGGGCGCACACCCCGACGTTCTTCCCGGCCCTGCTGGTGGGGCTGGTCACCGTAGGCGCGGGCTGGTTCATCTTGCAACCGGGCATGGGCGTCGGGGTGGCCTGCAGCAATGCACCGAACCCCACCGTGGCACGGCTGCAGAATGTGGTGGGGCATGTGGTGTTCGCCATCGGCATGTACTGGACGGCGCTGCTGGTCGGATAGCCAGACGCGCTGGCAGGGTTCACATCGTTACAGAGCGGCCGCGTAGTTGCCGATCTCAGCCATCAGCGCATTGACCTGGCCAGCGTCGGCCGTCGAGCCGCTGTAATACACCGTGACGATCAGCGGCGGGCGATTGGGTGGCCATACAATGGCAATGTCATTGCTGGCGTTGTTGCTCCCCGAGCCCGTCTTGTCGCCGACCCGCCAGCCCGCTGGTAGACCGGCCCGCAGTTTCTGATCGCCGGTCGTGTTACTCACCAGCCAGGCAATCAACTGGTCCCGCGAAGCCCCCGATAACGCTTCGCCAAGCGCCAGCGTCTGCAAGGTTCGCAGCATGGCCAACGGCGTCGTGGTGTCTCGAACATCGCCCGGCCGGTTTTCGTTGAGCGTGGGTTCGCGGCGATCCAGACGCGTAACCGGGTCCCCTGCCCTGCGCAACCAGTCGGTCAACCCCTGCGGGCCGCCAAAACTGTCCAGCAGCAAATTGGCCGCCGTGTTGTCACTCAGGGTGACCGCCGCTTCGCAGATCGATCCCACACTCAACCCGCCCTCGCCCGTGTGCTTTTGCGTCACCGGCGAATACGGCACCAACTGTTCCGGGCCGTAGACGACCCGTCGCGAAAGGTCCTCCTCCCCACGGTCAACCCGCGCCAAGACATAAGCAGCAGCCAACGCCTTGAACGTGCTGCACATCGCGAAACGCTCATCGGCACGGTGGGCAATCAGGCGCTGATTCCCCGTATCGAGCATGGCAACGCCAAGACGCCCGCCATGGCGACGCTCCAGCGCGGCGAGCTGTCGTTCCAGATCTGTGTTTGAGATGGGGCTGGCGTCAGACGCCAGAGCATGCATGCCGTACAGCGCGGGCATCGCCAGCAGCGATGCGCCGATAAACCTTCTGCGCGTGATCAATCTTTACATCCTTGTCGAGACGGGGGCCGGGGGAACATCGACACCCACAGGGTCGCTCATGACTGGGCGGCGTGTCGTATCAACGGTAGCGATCATGATGGGTCTCCCCGCGTCTGGCCAGCAGGCCCCCGGCGAAGCCCACAATCGCTCGCCTGGTCGTCGCATTCATGTCGCCCACCGATGTCGCCTGCCCGTTCGCGCCCTGACGTTTACTACACCACGCAAAAAGGCGCAATCACCGAGGGCGACTGAACGCTGAAACCGAACGCACCCAACTGATCAGCCGTACCGTCGCCGGGTTGTCCTGCTCCTCATGCTCGGCGGCCAACTCCCCTGCCAGCGAGGCGAGCGACTGTGGCAACAGCCACGACACTTCCTGCTCGGTCACTTGAATCAGGTTCGGATCGTCTTCTTTCTCGAACGCGGGCCATTCATTCATCTTTATCACCTTTCGCATCACGTCGGCGTCAGCCATGTTTCAGAGATCGAGCACCAGCGGCCCGGAGGCCGGGACGGCACAGCAGATCAGCACCTGATCGGCCGCGGGCATTTCAGCGGGCGGCACGGGATAATGCACTTGGCCTTTGATCAGCCGGGTTTTGCAGGTACCACACGCACCGCTGCGGCAGCTGTATTCAGGTTCAAGGCCACGGCTTTCGGCCAGTTCCAGCAATGTCCCACCGGCGGGTTGCCAGCGGGCCTCCTTGGCAGACTTCTCGAACACCACCGGCACCGGCGCGGTAGCCGCAGGTGGCTGATCGAGGCCGACGGCCTGTGGCTCGGTGGTGCGCTTGAGGGTCGAGGGGCCGAAGGTCTCGGCATGAATCCGCTCGTCACGGATGTGCATCGCCCTCAGCTCGTCATATAACCCTTGTGTGAAGCTCGCCGGGCCGCAGACATAAAAATCGAAGTCATTGAACGGCAGCAGCGTCTTGAGCAGATTCAGGTCAATGCGACCTGCAAAGTGAAAATCCCGACCTGCGCGGGCCTCGCTCTCAGGCTGGCTCAGCAGGCGGACAACCGTCAGTTCTTGACCGGCATTGGCAATGAGTGTGTCCAATTCTTCACGAAAAGCCAGGTCCACCAGACGACGTGCACTTTGAATGAACCAGACAGGGCGATTACGGCGCTTGCGCCTGTTCTGATACAGCACCTCGCGGAGCATCGACAGCATGGGGGTCACCCCGATTCCGGCGCCCAGCAAGACCAATGGCCGGGGCTCCAACGGCTCTACGGTGAAGGCCCCTTGCGGCGCGCGGGCCTCGATGCAGTCGCCGACCTTGAGCGTATCGTGCAAGTGACCGGACACCTGGCCGTCACGTTTGACGCTGATGCGAAAAAAATCGTCGGAGGGGGCGCTGGACAGGCTGTAGGTTCGAATCACAGGTTTGTCTTGGCCCTGCAGGCGCACCCGCAATGGCACATGCTGCCCGGCCTTGAACGTCGGGAGACCGGCCCCGTCGGCGGCTTCGAAGTAGAACGAGCGAATGTCCGCGCTTTCATCTTCGACGCGCACCACTTTCAAGGTTCTCCACTGGTCGCGCAGGGCGTCGGCTTGCCGGCGCGCCGCCGCCTGTTCCCAATCGCCGGTCATCAGGCTATTGGGCGAGAAGCCCTCGAAGCTCCAGCGAGAGCGTAGCGCAGTGGGTCGTCTGAGCACTTTGCGCACCTTGACCTGCCAGAGCCGCTCAGCGCCCTGAAAGGCGGCCACTTCAGGTCCGTCCAGGATCAGCGTCACCTCGCCTGCAACGTGCAACAGTTCACCGGTGGCAAAGTCGATGAACAGCAGTCCAGCCCTGGGGTTGAGCAGGAAATTCCCCAGAGTGTTGAAAAACAGGTTGCCCGCGAAGTCCGGTATGGTGAGCACGTCGTCTTCAACCCGCACGAACCCAGTGCGTCCGCCCCGGTGGGACACGTCCACCGAGCGGTGTGGCAGGTCCCCTTCGAGGTCGACGTAGCTGGCCACGAAAAAGGTATCGGCCCCACGAATAGCCGCTGTTGCGGCCTCGTCCAGCGCATCCATCGCCTGCGCCGGCGCTCGGCCGGGCAACGGCGATGCTTCACCGTCTTGCAAGGGCCGAAGTTGAATGTACTGGGGGCAGTTGCCGAACGAATATTCAACCGCCAGCGAAAAGCCATGCCGATCCAGCGAGCGAATGTGGCCGTTGAGGCGGTTGCGCCGACGGGTCTGCAAATCGATGCCCAGCAACCCCAACGCACTTCCGGGCTGAAAGCCGCCGGTCACCGGGTCATCGGCACCCGGCAACCAGGCGATGTCAAGCCGACGAGGGTCGGGGGAGGTGATGAAACCTTCATGAGCCTCGATCATGCTCGCCCATGGCCAGCCTTCGGCATCCACCGCGCCCACCATCAGGTAGGGAATCTGCTGATAGAACTCGCGGTGCTGGTCCGGCATGTAATCGCGAACGAACTTGCGTCCCACGACGTCCATGCGCTCGACGACACCTGCGTGGGTCTGAAGCTGCAATTCACCGGCGTGCCAGGGGGCGTTCTTTTCGAAAGGGGTATCGTTCATGGCGCAAACTCCCGCAGGGGAAGTGAGGGGTGTCCGATAGGCGCCAACCGCTCAGCGCCTACCGAACCGCGTTCGACATTGCTGCTCGGCTCAGACCACCAGACCTGCGCGGGTCTTGGGCATGGGCACGAAACCTTTCAGGCTTTCGATACGCGCCAGCCAGGCCCGCACGTTGGGGTAGGCATCCAGCGACACATTGCCTTCCGGTGCATGGGCGATGTAGCTGTAGCCAGCGACGTCAGCGATGGTGGCGTGCTCTGTGGCGAGAAATTCGCGGCCTTCCAGATGGTGCTCGATGACCCGGAGCACAGCATGGGCGCGCTCGATGGTGTCTTTCGGATCGAAACCGGCGCCGAATACGGTGATCAACCGGGCGCGGGCCGGGCCGTTATTGATTTGCCCTGCCGCCACCGCCAGCCAACGCTGCACCTGTGCGGCACCTTCTGCGTCCCGTGGCAGCCATTGGCCCGTGGTGTCGTACTTGTTGGCGAGGTACACCAGGATCGCCGTCGAGTCCGCCACGACCGTGCCGTTGTCGTCGATCACCGGGACTTGACCGAATACGTTCAAGGCCAGGAATTCCGGGGTTTTGTTAGCCCCCTTGGCCAAATCGACGAATTCGATCTGCGGCTCCAGGCCGAGCAGCGACAGCATCAATTGGGCGCGATGGGAATGGCCGGACAAAGGGAAGTGATAGAGTTTGATGGCGTTCATGTCAGGTGCTCCGTTGGCTGATGGGTTCAGGTTCAGCGGGAGCCTTCTGTCGAGATCGGCTTCGTCGCGCTGATGGGAGGAATGTTGGACCTAATCATGAATCAGCAGAATCACCAGAAAAAACAATCCAGCATTTCAGAGGATGGAATAATCAATCGACGAGGGGCAGATGGGGGGCACTAGCCTCGAGGGTGGACGATCAGGTAAGGGTATGGGAGGAAAAGGCCCACGCTGCACGAGCGCGCACCGCGGCAACGGACGGCCCTGAGATGGCCGCTACGGCCGACAGTGTTCCCTGTCGGCCGTATCACAGGCAAAAAGCGGCTGCCGATCAGCGACGCTTCAGACGGTCGATGATCACGGCCAACAGGAGAATTGTGCCGCGAATGACGTACTGGTAGAACGTGTCAATGTTCTTGAGGTTCATGGCGTTCTCGATGATCGCCAGAATCAGCACACCGGCAATGACATGGCGGATCATCCCGATACCGCCGCTGAGCGACACACCGCCCAATACGCACGCAGAAATCACGGTGAGCTCGAAGCCCTGCCCGATCATGGGTTGCCCCGAGGTCATGCGTGACGCCAGTACCACGCCCGCCAAAGCGCCGATCAGACCATGGACGGCGAAGATGATGATCTTGGTCCGATCGACATGGACACCGGCCAACAGCGCCGCTTCCTGATTACCGCCGATGGCCAGGGAATTACGCCCGTAGGTGGTGTAGTTGAGCAGCCAGCCAAAAAACACGAAGCAGGCGATGGTGATCAGGATCGGCACGGGTACACCGAACAACTGGCCGTTGCCGAACACGAAGAACCCTTCTTCACCGACGCCGACCGCTTTGCCGTTGGAAAAAATGTAGGCCAGCCCGCGGACAATCTGCATGGTCGCCAACGTGGTGATCAGGGCGTTGATCCGCAGTTTGGCGATCACGATGCCGTTGATCAGCCCGACAACCAGCCCCATGGCCAGTGCCGCCGAAACGCCGAAGAACACGCTGTCGGTGTCGCGGATCACGATCCCTGCGATCACGCCGGAGCAGGCCAGCACCGAGCCGACCGACAGGTCGAAATGCCCGGACGCGAGACAGAACAGCATGGTGCAGGCCGCAATGCCCACGGTGGAAATCGCCAGCCCCAGACCGCGCATGTTCAACGGCGACATGAAGTTGTCGATGAGCAAGGCACAGAGCAGGAAAATGCCCAGTGCGGCCAGAAGCATGGCCCAATCGTCGAAGAACCGCCGCAGGTTCATGCCCTGGCGGGGTGCCGTCAGGCTGCTGGTTTCGGTAGACATACGCACCTCATTTTTGTTTTTCACTTGGGTGACTCGTTTTCAACCACGCGTGCGCGGTAACGCCAGTTGCAACAAGCGTTGTTCATTGGCTTCTTCGCGGGACACCTCGCCCGTGATGGCACCTTCACTCATGACCAGGATGCGATCGGAAATGCCCATCACTTCCATCAGGTCGCTGGACACGACGATGACAGCAATACCCTCCGCCGCCAGGTTATGGATGATCTGATAGATCTCGGATTTGGCGCCGATATCGATGCCGCGGGTTGGCTCGTCCAGCAACAGGACCTTCATCGGCATCGACAGCCAACGACCCAGAATGGCCTTTTGCTGATTGCCGCCGGAAAGAAACAGCATCTGTTGTTCCGGCGAAGGTGTTTTGACGTTCATCGAGCGAATCTGATGCCGAGCGTTTTCACGCTCCCAGCGGCCCTGAATCAGGCAG
This sequence comes from Pseudomonas sp. RIT409, assembly GCF_003052515.2. Taxonomy (GTDB): domain Bacteria; phylum Pseudomonadota; class Gammaproteobacteria; order Pseudomonadales; family Pseudomonadaceae; genus Aquipseudomonas. The sequence goes on from NZ_QARE02000013.1 coordinate 18,234, forward strand.
CCCAGATGGACGTGGCGGGGCCGTGCGCCGATGTTGATATTTTCCGCCACGCTGGACAGCGGCACGATCCCTTCTTTCTTGCGGTCCTCGGGGCATAACAGAATCCCGGCATCGATGGCATCGCGCGGTGATTTCAGCTTGAGTGGCTTGCCATCGAGCTGCAGCGTCCCTGCCTGGCTGCGGGCGAGCCCCGACAGCAGCCGAAACAGTTCAGTACGGCCCGCGCCGACCAGGCCAAAGAAGCCGAGCACCTCACCCTTCTCCACCGCAAAACTGACCGGTTCCTGCAGGCCCGGCCCCAGCAGCCCGGTCACCCGCAGGCTCGGTCCCTGATGCTGGCGGGGCCGGTAGTTGTAAATGTCCTGAATATCGCGCCCGACCATGCAGGTCACCAGGCGGTCATGATTCAGCTCAGCCATGTCCTCGAAGGTGCGCACAAAGCGCCCATCCTTGAACACTGTCACGGCGTCGCAGACCCGGAAAATCTCTTCCATGCGGTGGGACACGTAAAGAATCACCCGGCCTTCATCGCGCAGCTTGACGATGATCGCCATCAAGCGGTCGATCTCCCGGGCTGACAGGCTGCTGGTGGGTTCATCGAAGGCAATGACATGCGCGTTGCGTGACATGGCCTTGGCAATTTCCACCAGCTGACGCTGCCCCAACGACAAATCACCCAGCCGCGTTGCCGGGTCGATCTCGTCCGCCAGCCCCGTGAGCAGCTCACGCGCGCGACGCACCATCGCTCGTCGATTGACCAGCCCGAAACGATTGGGCATGTGCCCGAGGAGCAGGTTTTCGGCCACGGACATGTCGGGCACCAGATGCAATTCCTGGTGAATGACCGCCACGCCCGCAGCGATGCTATCTGCCGTGGATTTGAAGGCCAGATGCTGATCACCGATCTGCAGATCGCCACTGTTGGGCTGGTAGGAGCCGCCAAGAATCTTGAGCAACGTGGACTTGCCCGCCCCATTCTCGCCCATCAGCGCGTGGACGCTCCCTGGCCGAGCTTCGAAGTGAATGTCGGACAGCGCCTTCACGCCCGGAAACGTCTTGCCGATGCCGTTGAAACGCAGACTGCCGCCTGCACGCGACTGTTGCGCTTGGGTTACTGAAGCCTGATGCATGAACCACCTCCTCCTCGCCCTACCTTCAAGGTAAAGCGAGGCCTTGCACTGTACGCTGCGGATTACTTGTACAGACCGATCTTGGTCAGCACGTCCTTGAAGTTCTCGCGGGTGATCAGGGTCACGTCGTCCATGGCCGTGTATTTGGCCGGCTCTTTACCGGTGGTGACCCACTCGTACATTTGCAGCGCAGTGTTGTAGCCCTCTTTGTCAGGGCTGGGCAGCATCGAGCCGAAGAAGCCGCTTTTCGGTTTCTTGAGCTCGTCGATGGCGTCAGTGCCGTTGATGCCGATGCCGATCACGTTATCCGGGGCGAAACCCGCGCCTGCGGTGGCCCGTACCCCACCGAGCACGGTGTTGTCGTTCATGCCGCCGACGATGAGGTTTTTCGCGCCACTGGGCAGCTTCGGCAGTGCAGCGTTGGTGGCGTCCATGCTGCCGGGCACGTCGAGTGTTTTCTGGGGAGTGAAGAGGATGTGGTCTTCCGGCAGGCCAGCCTTTTTCAGCGCGTCGACCGAGCCGTCAGTGCGTTTCTTGCCAGTGTCCAGTTCGTTGTAGGTGTTGATGATGGCGTAGGTTTCTTTCCAGTCCCATTTGCGGTTCTGCGCCTCGGTGGCCATGGCCGCACCCTGCTTCTGGCCGACTTCGAACGCCGCCATGCCCAGGTAGGGAACGTCTTCCATGAACTTGCCCTTGGCATCGACGAACCGGTCATCGACCGCCATGACCTTCAGGTCATTGGCTTTGGCCTTGGCCACGATGGCTGGGCCGAGGGACACGTCAGGTGGGCAGATGACAAAACCCTTGGCGCCGTTGGCGGCCAGGTTGTCGATCGCGGTAAGGGTTTTTTCGCCATCGGGCACGGCGATCTTGATGACTTCGAAGCCATGATCCTTGCCCGCTTTCTCGGCAAATTGCCACTCGGTCTGGAACCAGGGCTCTTCAGCCTGCTTGACGAGGAAACCGATCTTGACCGTGTCAGCGGCGATAGCGCCGCCGCTCATTCCGACGATTGCGGTGGCAACAGCAGCACAGCACAGGGAACGAATCCCGTGGCGACTCAACATAGCTAACTCCTTATTTTTATTGACTAGCTACAGCGTCCAGCAGTGAGTGTCGTGACAGCCCGCACGAGGCAACGCGACGGGCCAAACGACTGAAAACAGTCATATCATATTATCAATGACGCCTATGTAACCGAGTGTCACACCTCCTCGTTCTCCTCCAGCCTCAGCCTGCGAAGCGGTGCGAGGCCAATCCGCGAATGCCGGTCTCGACCTGCAGCACCGCACCATCCAGCGGCAACGCCTCGCTGGCGGGCCGTGCACTGGTGACGAAGAGCGTGGTCATGTCCGGCCCACCGAACACGCAACTGGTGGGGTGGCTCAACGGCAATTCCACGAGTTGGTCCACGCGCCCATCCGGCGCGAAACGAATCAGGCAATGGCCTCCCCAGCGCGCGTTCCAGACATACCCTTGTGCATCCATCGCTGAGCCGTCCGGCACGCCTCGCGGGTGCTCCGAGGCCCAGACATCACGCTCGCCCAACGCGCCGTCGGCTTGAATGGGGTAACGGTAGATCACGCCATCCAGGCTGTCGGCGGTCAGCAGCGTGCGATCATCGTCCGCCCAGAGCAGCGTATTGACGATCCCCTGCCCGGCGAGCAACGCTGTAACGCGCCCGCCGGCCTCGACGCGAAACAGGCCACCGGAACGTCGCTCCAGCGGCACATCACCGCCTTCGGCATCCAGATTGTTCTGCATGCTGCCCAACCACAGGCGGCCCTGACTGTCGCAACGCGCTTCGTTGGCGCGGTTACCCCCCACCGGATCGGCGACACACAGCACGGTGAGCGCCGGCCGTTCGGCAGGCGAATCGAGATTCAGGCGATACACGCCACTGGCCAGCGTCACCAATGCATCGCCCTTGGAGGTCGGTATGAATGCCGAAACCGGCTCATTGAATTGCCAGTGGCGTACCTGGCCCTGATACAGGCGCAAGGCGCGGAAGCCAGCAATGTCTACCCAGTAGAGGGCCTGCTGCTGATCATCCCAGAAAGGCCCTTCGGCCAATTTGAATCGCTGGTCACTGACCGCTTGCCACTTCATCGTGAATGTCCTGTTCTTGTTGTTGTAAAGCGTTCACCGCACCGACGATGATCGGTGTCACGTCGCCAACGAGCGGGAAATCACCTCGCAGGCGTTCTCGATCAAACTCATGCAGGCCCACACGCCCCTGGCCGAATCCCGGGTGGCGATGGCGTCGGCCAGGTCCTTGTGCAAGGGCAGCGTGCGGCCCAGCTCCCCTGGCACGGCGGACGACACCTCGAATGAGATGGCCAGCAATGCACCCAACGCCGGAAGCATCTGCTCGATGAACTGGTTGTGACTGGCCGCCAGCACCGCTTCGTGAAAACGCTGGTCGGCATGGTTGTAGTCACCCTTGTCCGCGACGCTTGCGGCCAATTGCGCATAAGCGCCGTGAATCTCCGCGATCTGATCGGGGGTCGCGCGCTCGCACGCCCAGCGCACGGCCATTGGCTCGATGGCCCGACGCAGGTCCAGCAAATCCATGACAAAGCTTCTCGACAAGCCCTTGGCTGCCAACCAACCGACGACTTGCGGATCGAACAGGTTCCATTCGCGGACCGGTAATACCCGCGTCCCGACCTTGGGCCCTACCTCCAGCATGCCCTTGGCGGCCAGCGTTTTGATCGCTTCGCGGATCACCGTCCGGCTCACGCCGAACTCTTCACATAACGCCGCCTCAACCTTCAACGACTGCCCCGGCACGACATTCCCGTGAGCAATCCAGGCGCCCAGGCGGTCCACCGTTGACGCATGAAAACTGTTGCTCATTCCTCAGCCCCTTTCTGCGGAGTGGTCCGCGGAAACGAAGCTAATCATCATATGAATGAGAGTCAAATGGCTGTACAGGGGGTCAAAGCTGGACTACACCTCATCGGCAGTGAATCCCACCTCGTTCAGGATTCACAAATAGTATTACGATTAAATTTAAAATCGAGCTATTTTTGCTTATGGATGAGAAAGCGAGACAGAAACATCGCAATTAGTAAGACCAAATACCTTAAAAAGTGGCGTTCATAACAAAAAAGGAAGCAAGCGATGAGTAAGACTTTGATCCCTGCCATCGGCCTGGCCGTGCTGACCACCGCCCTGCAGGCTCACGCCGCCGCAGGCTTGATGAGCGAACAAGCTGCATTTGGGCAAATGCCTGATGGCACCGCCATTCAGAAATTCACCCTGCGCAACAGCCATGGCATGCAAGCCTCGGTGATCACCTATGGCGGTACGCTGCAATCCCTGCTGGTGCCGGACAAACACGGCAAGACCGAGGATGTGGTGCTGGGCTTTGATGACGTCGCGGGTTACATCAATGGCACCGCGTACTTCGGCGCCACCATCGGCCGATTCGGTAACCGCTTGGCCAACGGCCAATTCACCCTCGATGGCAAAACCTACCAGGTGCCGCAAAACGACAAGACCAACGCGCTGCACGGGGGTACAAAGGGCTTCGACAAGCAGGTCTGGAAAGCCGAGCCAATCAAGGACAAAGGTTGGGTGGGCGTCAGGCTGACCTACGTGTCGGCAGACGGTGAAATGGGCTTTCCAGGAACCCTCAAGACCGAAGTGACCTACAGCCTGAACGAGAAGAACGAACTGCGCATTCAGTACCACGCCACCACCGATAAACCGACGGTGCTCAACCTGACCAATCACAGTTATTTCAACTTGGCGGGCGCTGGCAATGGCGACATCCTTGACCAGGTCGCCACAGTGCATGCCAGCCACTACACCCCGATCAACGAAAAGCTGATTCCGACCGGCGAATTGCCTTCGGTGGTCGGCACGCCCCTGGACTTTCTCAAACCTGTCGCGTTCGGCAAGCGGATACGTGAAGACAATCAGCAACTGAAATTTGCCGAGCCGACCCAAGGCGGATACGACCATAACTGGGTGCTGGACACGCAAGGCAAGGTGAGCCGCCTGGCCGCCGATGTGGTTGACCCGAAATCCGGCCGACGGCTGCAGTTGTTCACTACCGAGCCGGGCGTGCAGCTTTATACCGGCAACTTTCTGGACGGAACCGTGAAAGGCAAAGCGGGCAAAATTTATCCGCATTGGGGCGCCTTCACCCTCGAGACCCAGCATTACCCTGACTCGCCGAACCAGCCGGGATTCCCATCGACCCGACTTGATCCCGGCAAGGCGTACACCCAGACCACCGTCTTCAAATTCTCCAGCGAATAACGACGTTTCACGCGCGGCGGTGAAGAGCAGCGTCTCTTCCACCGTCGTGACGGCTCGCGACCTCTACCATTCATCTTCAAAACAATCCATATGGATGGCATTTGTCGGCCGCAAGCGCTTTTTTGTACGATTCCCCACCGTTTGGAGCGAAAGGATCAATTCGAGTGAATTTTCTGTCCGGATGCGACTCAAGGAACAGTGAGTGACTGAAAGGGAGGTTTGGGAGAGTGGCACAGTATAAGCATTTCAGAATCGACTACCTGCTGCATGGTAAGTACAAGAGCTTCTATATCAGCGCTGAAGCCATGGATAACGCTTCGGCCTGGCATTGGGCGTCCGTGGATGCAGGCTTTGGACAGATCCCGAAATACCGCTCGGACAAGGTGCCTAAAGTGACTAAACCCAAGGCCGAACAGTTGGGCCTGACGGATGTGGAGTGGGCCGAATCCTGATGAGCGAAACGCGGCGCGGGTAGATCGGCGCGCATCGCTGGGCTATGCGGGGCGAGGCAGTGCCTCGTCCCGCCCTTTACCCGCACCCTGTCGACTGAGCAACGCCGTTTCCACACTCTGCATGAAAGAGCGCGCGCTGCCTGCCCCCCCCATAGCCCCCGTTCTTCACATCTAGCCCAAAGCGGAACAAACCGTGGCGGATCGGCTCCCTAATCGCCACTCGATTCAGTGGCTGGAAACTGGCACATCCCTGCAGTCCTATCCTCACGGCCAGGCCCTCCTGGTCGCTTCAACCCCTCGCGTCGGCGCCGCTGCACCAGCCCGGCGTACATCGAGATTTCGCAATGACTCTGTTCTGTATATCCGCCTGGACCTGATCGCCCTGGCTTAGTTGAGCCCGGTCGCCCACGCCGCACTCCCCGTCACGCTGGTCGTCGGCGATCAGAATGACGACAACGTTCGCGCTTCGATCAAAGCATCAGGCGTCCTGAAGGACGCGCCCTGCACAGTCGACTGGAAACATCCTCGCTCGGACACCCAGCGCGTGATCGATTCCTCGTTCAGTTCCGCGTTCCACTGAAGCATTTTCTGACCATTGGCGCCTCCGATCAGAGCGATTGAAAGAACTGATCATTAAACGATCATTGTAAGTAAGCCCTTGTCGCTGAGGGCTTACAGCAGGTTATCCACAGAGATATTCACGATTTTCGTGGACAACTTTTCCTACGTATCACGCTTGACATCTACGGCCGATCATTGCGTTGCATAGCCGATATCTCTGCACGAAAATCTTTCGAAGGAGCGCGACGGATTTTTTCATTGGCTGCGTTTAATCCGTCAACTGCACCCACTTCATGTGCAGGTCTGGAGGAGTTGAAATGAGCGCAGCACGATCCCTGGCGAAATTACGCTATGCCCTGCTCATCCCGGTCGCACTCGCCGCATTGGCCAGCACACCGAGCTACGCCCGGGAAGAATTCATCATTCAGGCACCACCCCCCGTCCGCGTGGAGCCGGTTCCCATGGCACGGCCCGGGTATGTCTGGGACCAAGGCCACTGGCGCTGGGAACGGGGGCAATACGTATGGCTGCCCGGGCATTGGCAACCCGTCCGCCAAAATGCCCGGTGGCAACCAGGGCATTGGGAGGCCCGTGGGCCAAACTGGTACTGGATAGAAGGTCGTTGGGTCCGCTGAACCTATGGCAGCGCTGCGGTCTGTAGATACAGAATCTTGCAGGCGAGCCCGCCAGCGCTCCTCTGGGCCAGAGTCATCTGGACAGAACGGTTTAACTCTACGATCGAGACGCCCGATTGAACGAACCTGATCCGGACCTTGAACTGTTGGCCCGCATTGGCAACAACGAGCCGGAAGCCGTGAAAGAAATGGTGTCGCGCAAGCTTCCACGCTTGTTAGCACTGGCTGGCCGCTTGTTGGGCGACGCCGAGGAAGCCCGCGATGTGGCCCAGGAGAGCTTTCTCAGGCTATGGAAAGCGGCCGGCCAATGGCGCGCGGGTCAAGCGCGCTTCGACACCTGGCTGCATCGGGTGACGCTGAATTTGTGCTACGACCGCCTGCGCCGGCGCAAAGAACAACCCCTGGACGATGATTCTCGGCTCAGCGAGCTGGTCGATACCGCCCCGGCGCTCGATGACCAGTGGCAGGCCGAAGCTCAACATCAGCAAATGGCGGCGGCGCTCGCAGCGCTGCCGGAGCGCCAGCGGGAAGCAATTGTGTTGCAGTACTACCAGCAATTGTCGAACACCGAGGCGGCGGCTGCGATGGACATCACTGTCGATGCGCTGGAAAGCCTGTTGTCCCGGGCGCGCCGTAATCTGCGTAAACAACTCATCGAGTCGGAGCTTGCTACCGGCACGGGCAAGCACACCCCAAGGAGAGGAACCTCATGACCCCCGAACGCTTCGCTGATCTGGCCGATGCCCATGGCGCGAACCTGGACCGCTGGCCCGCGGCCGACCGGGAGAGCGCCAGGGCGCTGATCGAACGCAACGATCCACAGGCGCTGTGCGCCTTGAAAGAAGCTGCATGGCTCGATCAACGACTCGACCGCCATCGCCCTCCCGTACCAGACGCAGGATTGGAGCGCCACGTGCTTGCTTCGGCTGTCTCGGCACGGTGCCCATCAGCATGGCGACGATACGGCGACTGGTGGTCGCGCCTAGGGTTCGTTGGCGTCGGCCTGGCTGGCGTGGCCACCGGCATGCTCGTGGCCTCGCTCAGCCTGCCGCTCTCCGGTGCGCCAGATCTGCTGCCCAGCGTCCTCGACCACGGCGACGCGGAATGGATACTCAACCTGGATGCCGAGGAGGCCGAGCAATGACACCCTCTTCCGGACGCCTGAGAAGCTGGTTGATCGCATCATTGCTGACCAACGTTTTCCTGATCGGCAGCGTCGCGGGCGGCGTCTACCAATGGTCGAGCCAGAAGCGCCCTCAGGTCGTCAACGTCCAGCACGGCCTGCGTCAGGCCCTGGCACAGTTGCCTGAGGCCCGTCGCCACCAATTGCGACGCATGTTGCGAGAAACCCATGCGCAGAACCAGTCCTTGATACTTGCCAGTCGCCAGGCTCACCAGGATGTGGTGCGCCGCCTGCAGGGCGACACGCTGGATCGCAACGCGCTGGATCAGGACCTGGACCGCGCTCGAACTGCCGACATCACGCTGCGCAGCCGCGTCGATTCGACGCTGGCGGACTTTGCCGCCAGCCTGCCCGCGGACGAACGCCACGCTTTGGCACTTGCCATGACAACCCGGCGCCAGTCCCCACACGTCGAACCTCAAAAACAGTGACTGCCTGCGACGGATTTTCCTGATCTGAGACGTTCAAGGGTGGAATGCTCCGTTATTCAGGCGGGGCTATCTGCCACAAGGATCTACCATGTCCCCTACTCGCAAAGCCATCTTACTGGCCATGGCCGTCACCCTTTCGCTGTCCGGTTGTGTCGTTGAACAGACACATCCGCGCCGCCCCCCTCCGCCCGTCGAGGTCATCCCGGCCATCCCCGCGCCCGGCGCCCAATGGGTACCAGGCCATTATCGCTGGGCGGGTAATGCATGGTTGTGGGAACCGGGCCACTGGCGCCGGTATTGAAGCTGCTCGCTATCCCGAGCCCGCGTGCTAGCATCCCGATCCTGTCACTACGCATCAGGCATGGGAGCATCGGGATGCTGAAGCAGCACACATTCGCCGCGTTTCTGTTCGACATGGACGGCACGCTGACCAACTCCATTGCCGCTGCAGAACGCGTCTGGAGTCAGTGGGCGATCCATAAGGGACTGGATGTCGAATCGCTGCTGTCCACCATCCACGGCGTACGCTGCATCGACACCATCCGCCGCCTGAACTTGCCCGGCGTGGACCCGGAGCATGAGGCGGCACTGATGGCTCAAGCCGAAATGGATGACGTAGAAGGGGTAATTTCCATCGAAGGTGCGGCGCGATTTCTCGCGACGCTGCCTGCCGACCGCTGGGCGGTGGTGACCTCCGCCCCTCGTTTACTGGCCGAACGCCGAATCCAGGCAGCGGGCCTTCCACTGCCCAGGATCATGGTGTCCGCCGAAGACGTCGAGCAGGGGAAACCCGCGCCGGACTGTTTCCTGCTCGCGGCGCGCAAGCTGGGTGCCCGCCCCGAAGACTGCCTGGTATTCGAAGACGCACCGGCGGGAATCGCAGCGGCCGAAGCGGCTGGCGCCCACGTAATGGTCATCACCGCCACCCACCGGCATGCGCTCGACACCGAACATCCAACCCTCGCCAGCTACGACACCTACCAGGTAAGCATCACCGACCAGGGTTGGCTAGCCTTGCGCCCTCGCTGAGGGAAACCCCTTCACAGGCCGGCAGCAGCCTGCCGGTCAATCGATCAGATCCGCCGCACGCAGGGCGCTGAGCGCTTCAAGCCAGCGTGGCTGTTGACGATACTCGGTGGTCGAGATGCCTTGGCCGCGCATGCGCGCGATCCTTGGATGGGGGGTTACCTTCATCCGTTGCGCGGCGGTCAGTGCCAACTCCGCCGCAGCACGATCGTTACAGACCAGTCCCATGTCACAGCCTGCAGTAAAGGCGGCGTCGATCCGACTCGCGGCATCACCTACCACATGGGCGCCAGCCATCGACAGATCATCGCTGAAGATGACCCCCTCGAAGCCCAACTCGCCGCGGAGGATGTCCTGCAACCAACGGCGGGAGAAACCCGCGGGCTGCGTATCGACCTGCGGATAAATGACATGGGCTGGCATGACCGCAGCCAGGCGCTTGCTCAAACGCGCGAACGGTATCAGGTCATTGGCGCGAAGGGTGTCCAGGCTGCGCTCATCACGGGGAACCGCAACATGGGAATCCGCCTCGGCCCACCCATGGCCAGGGAAGTGCTTGCCAGTGGCCGCCATCCCTGCCTCGTTCATGCCCTGGATGAAGGCTTCGGCGAGTTGGGCGGCGCGTTCGGCGTCGCCTTCGAACGCACGGCTGCCCACCACCGCACTGCGTTCGTGATCGAGGTCCAGCACCGGGGCGAAACTGAGGTCCAGCCCAACGGCCAGCACCTCGGTCGCCATCAGCCAGCCACACTGCCGGGCAAGGGTTTGGGCGTCAGGACGATGAGCAATTGCACGCATGGCGGGCAGCCGCACAAAGCCTTGGCGCAAACGCTGCACCCGCCCGCCTTCCTGATCGACAGCGAGCAGCAGATCAGGGCGAATCGCCCGGATGGCCGCGCTCAACTCGCGAACTTGCCGCGGGCTTTCAATGTTGCGGGCAAAAATGATCAGGCCGCCCACCTCGGGCTGACGCAGAAACTGACGGTCTTCGGACGTCAGCCAGGTACCGGCGATGTCCACCATCAGGGAGCCATGCAGGCCAGAACTCATAAGGAAGATCCTTCAACAACCATTGCTCAGAGCGCGCATGGTGCGGGATCGACGGGTGCGATGCAAATGCGCCGCACCCTGAGGCTACATCAGACCTTGGCGGGGGCCGCCGGGACGCTGCTCTTGCTGCGAGGCTTGAGCTGAGCGCTGATCATCGCCGCATCCGTGACGCCGGTCTCTGCGCGCATACCCGCGGCCAGAAACGGCACCATCAGACGCATCACCTGCTCGATCGAGGTGTTGACGCCAAAATCGGTTTCGGCAATTGCCCGCAGTGCCTTGATGCCGGACATGCTGAACGCGGCGGCACCCAGCATGAAGTGCACGCGCCAGAACAGTTCGATGGGAGGAATACGCGGCGCCGCCTCATTCACCAGCAGCATGTAACGACGGAACACCTTGCCATACATGTCTTCCAGGTAACGACGCAAATGGCCTTGGCTCTGACTGAATGCCAGCCCCAGAAGACGCATGAAAATGGACAGATCGTTGCCGCTGCGAGGTTGCACCACCATCGCTTGCTCGACGAGGATCTCGAGGAGTTCTTCCAGCGAAGGCTTGTGATCGGGCTTGGCCTGGCGGCGCTCGAGCTCTTTGTCGAGACTGGCGCAGAACGGTCCCAGGAAACGGGAAAAGACCGCTTGAATGAGGGCTTTCTTCGACCCGAAATGATAATTCACCGCCGCCAGGTTGACCGACGCTTTGCTGGTGATCAGCCGTAACGACGTTTCTGCAAAACCCTTTTCCGCGAACAGCTGCTCCGCAGCGTCGAGGATCCGTTCAACTGTTTCCGACTGAGCCATGGTTATCCGCCTGACAAACACTTGTTTGAAACATACGTTTCAGCCGACCACCTGTCAACCCTGGCTGTTCGCTTTCTGTCCGACCGGTCACGGCATTTAATCATATAAATCACGGCTTTTAGCCACTCTTGCGCGAGGTTGCAATGTCAGCGGCCTCCTGTCGTACGCGCCCATCGTCAAAAGGAGGATTGCCAAGTTGCGATCACTGTATATAATCCCAGTCACTGTATAAAAAGACAGAGCGATTCACATGATCAAACTGACATCACGCCAAGCCGAAATCCTGGACTTCATCAAACGCTGTCTAGAAGAGAACGGCTACCCGCCAACCCGTGCGGAAATCGCTCAGGAACTCGGTTTCAAATCCCCCAACGCTGCTGAGGAACACCTCAAGGCGCTGGCTCGCAAGGGCGCGATTGAAATGACGCCCGGTGCTTCTCGCGGTATTCGCATCCCCGGTTTCGAGGCCAAGCCCGAGGAAAGCGGGCTGCCAATCATCGGACGGGTCGCTGCGGGTGCGCCGATTCTCGCCCAGCAGCATGTCGAAGAATCGCTGGCGATCAACCCTGCGTTTTTCCATCCGGCTGCAGACTACCTCCTGCGCGTCCATGGGATGAGCATGAAGGATGTCGGCATTCTCGACGGCGACCTGTTGGCCGTGCACACCACTCGAGAGGCGCGCAACGGGCAGATCGTCGTGGCACGCATCGGCGACGAGGTGACCGTCAAACGTTTCAAGCGTGAAGGCAGCAAGGTCTGGCTGATCGCCGAGAACCCTGAATTCGCCCCTATCGAAGTCAATCTCAAAGACCAGGATCTGGTCATCGAAGGGCTGAGCGTCGGCGTTATTCGCCGCTAAGGAGCATGTTTATGCAGTTCCCGCACACACCGCAACAACACGCACAATTGCCGCTGTTCGAAGCGTTCATGATGCCCGGCGCGCACTTGCTGGAAACGGCTCTGGTTCAGATCCCGGTGCTCGACACGGTCGTCGAAGCCCCATGGAACAACGAGCCTGAAGCTTTCAGTGAGTTGTCGTTGCGCGGTGCTGCGGGTAACTGCCTGAATCTGCTGGCGCCGATTCTGCGCGATCTGAGCGAAGGCCGAAACGACCGCTGGTTGACCCTTGTTGCGCCACCCGCCAGTGTGACACAAGCCTGGCTGAGGGACGCGGGCCTGAACCGGGAACGCATTATCCTGATGCACCCCCGCGGCACTCAAACGGCCTTGGAACTGACCTGTGAAGCGCTGCGTCTGGGTCGCAGCCATACCGTCGTGAGCTGGATCAACCCTATCTCGAGCAGTGCGAAGCAGCAGTTGATCCAAGCTGCGCGCGCTGGCGAAGCGCAAAGCCTTAATATCCGCCTGGGGTGATTGCCCGCAGGCCGTTCAGAGGCTTGAGAAGGAAGACGTTCCTCTAATCGAAGCATGCTACAGGCAGCTCGGGCTGCCGGGGTACGCCGGAAACTTAATGCAGAACGCGAGGGCCCTCTTCCTCCTTGGTTAGCTCGCCTTCAGCGAGACGACCGGCCATTTGAACACCGACGCTGAGCATCGCCTTGGCGACCTCGACGTGTTGGCCTTGCAGAAATGCCTTGGCGTCATCAGAGAAGTTCAAGGTCACGAGGGAACCTTCATCTTCAGCACGGCGCAACTCGATGCGGCCGTCAGGCAGTTCGACAATTTCCAGAAAAGAGGTTGGCATCAGGACTGTTCTCCACGAAAGGCGGGCAGTATAACAGCCTGATGACGCCACCCCTAGGCCTGGAAAGAAATGCACTGACACTCGGCGCACCGCCGGGGCGGATCAGTCTTTTCCGTTCAAGCGCTCAACACTCGCTGAGACCTTCGCGGAACCTGATCGCCAAGCCCTTGAGCTGCTGGCGCCAGGACTCCATCTCCTCGCGCGTGAGCTCCTCCTCGTCAACCTCCTCGACTGCCACCGCAATGATCAGCGGCTGCGTGACATCCGCCTTCGGCTTCTTCGGTTCGCGCGGGGGTTGGAACAGCGCGCCATAAGCGCCGAGCAATTGCGCCAGCCAGGTTTCGCGCTGCCCGGCCAACTCCACCAACTCAGCCATTTCCGGAATGGCAATGGCTTCCAGGACCTTGGGCGTCAGCAAATCTTCGGCGCGCGCGGTGGTGGCCTGCGGCAAGCGGTAGAAACCCGCAATTTCGTGACACAACCCCAGCAGCGCGCCGTAGAGATGAAACACCGCCGCCTCGCGTTCAGCTTGGAGCAGACCCTGGGCGTTCATCGCGGTGCTGGCCGAGGCCTTGGCCATCGCATCCAAGGCAAGGCCGGCAAAGAACAGTTTTTGGTTGGTGCGGGTATAGAGTTCGTGAGCCATGACTTGTGGCCTCCCATCAAAGAATTGAACGAGCACGCCAGGCAAAAAAAATCCCTCGAGGCATGACACGGCCACCGAGGGATTCTTTTAACGCAAAGCGCCTTGGGCCGCCAGGCGATTTGGATGCGGCGTCAAGCGATCACCGCTTGTCTTCGACCTTCCATACCCCGCCGTCGTAGAACGCACGCCAGCCGGTGGGCTTGCCGTCCACTTCGGTCTGGACATATTGCTCCTTCGACTTGCGGCTGTAGCGGATCACTGCCGGACGGCCATCGGGATCCTTCTGCGGGGCCTCGCACAGGAAATGATACTTGGGGTCGATCTCAGACTTGTGCGGCACGATCTCCAAGACCAAAGGTGCACGGGTCTCACGGTTTTTCGGGAACTGGCTGGCCGCCAGGAACAGGCCCGAGGCACCGTCACGCAGGATGTAGGTGTCGTCCACCTTCTCGCACTTGAGCTCGGGCATCTTCACGGGGTCCATCTTCGGCGGCGCCGCTTCGCCGTTCTTCAGCAGCTTGCGGGTGTTCTTGCAATTGGTGCAGCCAAAGAACTTGCCGAAACGACCGGTTTTGAGCTGCATTTCGCCGCCACATTTGTCGCACTCGACACTCGGACCTTCGTAGCCCTTGATCCGGTAATGCCCCTCTTCAACCTCGTAACCCGGGCAGTCGGGGTTGTTGCCACAGATGTGCAGCTTGCGCTTTTCATCCAGCAGGTAGGCGTCCATCGCCGTGCTGCAAATCGGGCAACGATGCTTGCCCCGCAGCACGCGAGATTCGGATTCGCCTTCGTCATCTTCAGCGATCTCATCGCCAGGCGTGAGGTTGATGGTCGCCTTGCAGCGCTCTTTCGGCGGCAGGCTGTAGCCCGAGCAGCCGAGGAAGACCCCCGTCGAAGCGGTACGAATCTGCATCGGACGACCACAGACCTTGCACGGAATGTCGGTCATCACCGGCTCATTGGCACGCATGCCGCCGCCAGCGACTTCGGCTACTTCCAGCTTTTTCTTGAAGTCACCGTAGAACTCGTCGAGTACGTTCTTCCAATCGCGCTCGCCCTGCGCCACGTCGTCGAGATTTTCCTCCATACCGGCGGTGAAGCCGTAGTCCATCAGGTTGGAGAAGCTCTCGGACAGACGTTCGGTGACGATGTCGCCCATCTTTTCCGAGTAGAAACGCCGGTTGTGCAGGGCCACGTAGCCCCGGTCTTGGATCGTCGAAATGATCGCCGCATAGGTCGAAGGGCGACCGATGCCGCGTTTTTCCATCTCCTTGACCAGGCTCGCTTCCGAATAACGCGCCGGCGGCTTGGTGAAATGCTGACTCGGATCGAGCTTGATCAGTTTCAGTGTTTCGCCCTGAGCCATGTCCGGCAACACGGCGTCATCCCCCGGTTTGCTCATTTGCGGCAGTACGCGGGTGTAACCGTCGAACTTCAGGATGCGGCCCTTGGCGCGCAGTTCGAAATCGCCCGCGGCCACGCTGACAGTGGTCGACAGGTACTGGGCAGGCGGCATCTGACAAGCCACGAACTGACGCCAGATCAGGTCGTACAGCCGCTCGGCGTCACGCTCCATCCCTGACAGTTTGCTCGGGTGAGTGTTGACGTCGGACGGCCGAATCGCTTCGTGAGCCTCTTGCGCGCCTTCCTTGCTGCTGTAGACGTTCGGCGAATCGGGCAGGTATTTCTTGCCGAATTCACTCTCGATGTAAGTCCGCGCCATGGCTACGGCATCGGCGGACAGGTTGGTGGAATCGGTACGCATGTAGGTGATGTAGCCCGCTTCATACAGCCGCTGGGCCATCATCATGGTCTTCTTCACACCGAAGCCCAGCCGGTTACTGGCCGCCTGTTGCAGGGTCGAGGTGATGAACGGCGCCGACGGCTTGCTGCTGGTGGGCTTGTCTTCGCGCTTTGCCACGCTATAGGACGAAGCCTTGAGCTTCTCCAATGCCGCCATGGCCTGCGCTTCGTTCAGGGGCTTGAAGGCTTCGCCGTTCTCCCGAGCGACCTCGAAGCGCACGTTAGCGCCCTTGGCCGTGCCCAGGTCGGCGTGAACTTCCCAATACTCTTCCGGAATGAAAGCACGGATCTCACGCTCGCGCTCGACCACCAGCTTCACCGCCACCGACTGCACCCGGCCTGCCGACAGACCGCGGGCGATCTTCTGCCACAGCAGCGGCGAGACCATATAGCCCACGACGCGGTCGAGGAAGCGTCGGGCCTGCTGGGCGTTGACCCGGGCAATGTCCAACTCGCCAGGTTTGGAGAACGCGTCTTGAATGGCTTTCTTGGTGATCTCGTTGAATACCACGCGCTTGTAGCGCTCGTCGTCACCGCCGATGGCTTCCCGCAGGTGCCAGGCAATGGCCTCCCCTTCGCGGTCCAAGTCCGTCGCGAGATAGATGGTGTCGGCATCCTTGGCGAGGCGGCGCAGCTCGTCGATCACCTTCTCCTTGCCAGGAAGGATTTCGTACTTGGCTTTCCAGCCATGCTCGGGATCGACCCCCATACGCGCCACCAACTGGCGCCGGGCCTTTTCCTTGGGCGACAACGCCGGCGCCTCGGAAGCGGTCTTGCCCTTTTTGGCAGCCGGCTCTTTCGCAGCGCCAGCCGAACCGCTGGTAGGCAGGTCTCGGATATGGCCGATACTCGACTTCACCACGTACTGGCTGCCCAGGTACTTGTTGATGGTCTTGGCCTTAGCCGGGGATTCCACAATGACCAGCGATTTGCCCATGGATCGGAAAATTCCTAATGCTAGAAAAAAAGACGTTGGAGCCGTCGAGGCCCCGCTATATATAGTGGCTATAAGGTGAGGTCAAGCAGAGGCTACTGCAAGGTCTCGCCTCAAGACCGGGAAAAAAGGTCAGGTTCGGCCTGGACCAAAGCAAAGCGCGGCACTTGCTCGCCGTCAACCTCGACCGACTCCAGAAACATGCTCAAGGGACGGACCCACAGCCCGTACTCGCCGTACAACGCCTGATAGAACACCACTTCCTCTTCGGTCTCGGAATGTTTCGCGACCCCGAATACTCGGTACTCGGGCCCCTTGTAGTGACGGTAGAGACCTGGTTGTAGTTGCATGCTGCTGACCTCACGGACGAACGGGAAAAAAACTTTAAAAAACGTTTCCCGACAAAAACAAAAGCCGGGGCACCAGGCCCCGGCTTGCGCATTCGCACCGATCAAACGCGTTCGAAAACGGTGGAAATGCCCTGCCCCAGACCAATACACATCGTGGCCACACCGAGGGTGCCGCCTTTCTGCTTCATGACATTGAGCAGCGTGCCGGAAATGCGCGCCCCCGAACAGCCAAACGGATGCCCCAGAGCGATAGCGCCGCCGTGCAGGTTAACCTTCTGGTCCATCTTGTCGAGCACTTTCAAATCTTTGAGCACCGGCAGTGCCTGCGCCGCAAAGGCTTCATTGAGTTCGAAGTAGTCGATGTCGTCGATGCTCAGGCCCGCACGCTTGAGGGCTTTGTGGGTCGCCGGGACCGGGCCGTAGCCCATGATGGCGGGGTCCACACCGGCAACGGCCATGGACCGAATGACGGCCATCGGCTGAATGCCCAGGTCCATCGCTCGCTGGCCCGACATGACGATCATGCAGGAGGCGCCGTCGGTAATCTGCGACGAAGTGCCCGCGGTCACGGTACCGCCTTTGGGGTTGAAGGCCGGCTTGAGCGTCGCCAGGCTTTCCAGCGAAGTCTCGGGACGAATGGTCTCGTCGTAGTCATACATCTTCAGGAAGCCGTTTTCGTCATACCCCTGCATAGGGATGATTTCGTCCTTGAAATTGCCTTCAACGGTGGCCTGATGCGCCAGACGGTGGGAGCGAACGCCAAAAGCATCCTGCGCCTCACGGGTGATGCCATGCATTTTGCCGAGCATTTCGGCGGTCAGGCCCATCATGCCCGAAGCCTTGGCGGCGTAGAGCGACAGGTGCGGGTTCGGGTCGACACCGTGCATCATCCCGACATGGCCCATGTGTTCCACCCCCCCAATGACGAAAACGTCGCCATTGTTGCTCATGATCGCCTGAGCAGCGGTGTGCAAGGCACTCATCGACGAGCCGCACAGGCGGCTGACGGTTTGAGCGGCCGACGTGTGGGGGATCTGAGTCATCAACGACGCCATGCGCGCGATGTTCCAGCCCTGCTCCAACGTCTGGTTCACGCAGCCCCAGATCACATCCTCGACTTCCGCCGGATCGACCTTGGTGTTGCGTTCCAGCAACTTGCTGATCAAGTGCGCCGACATGTCTTCGGCGCGGGTGTTGCGGTGCATGCCCCCCTTGGAGCGGCCCATCGGTGTACGACCGAAGTCGACGATCACGACGTCTCTAGGATTCAAGCTCATATTCTCACCTGTTCGTTGGGCACTTAGCCGAAGAAGCGTTGGCCGTTACGGGCCATTTCGCGCAGCTTCGCAGTGGGGTGGTACAGGGCGCCCAGATCAGCGTATTGGTCAGCCAGGGCAACGAATTCAGCCACACCGATCGAATCGATGTAACGCAGCGCACCGCCGCGGAACGGAGGGAAGCCGATGCCGTAAATCAGGCCCATGTCAGCCTCGGCGGCCGTCTCGACGATCCCGTCTTCCAGGCAGCGCACGGTCTCCAGACACAGCGGGATCATCAGCCAGTTAATGATGTCCTCGTCGCTGACCTCGCGCTGCTCATAGATGACCGGCTTGAGCACCTCTTGTACCGAAGCGTCGACGACTTTCTTCGGCTTGCCCTTCTTGTCGGTTTCGTAGACGTAAAAGCCCTTGCCGTTCTTCTGGCCCAGTCGATTGGCGTCGTACAAGGCGTCGACGGCAGAGCGGCGGTCGTCCTTCATACGATCAGGGAATCCTTCTGCCATGACGTCACGACCATGATGGCCGGTGTCGATACCCACCACGTCCATCAGGTACGCCGGGCCCATGGGCCAGCCGAATTTCTCCATGACCTTGTCGATGCGCACGAAGTCCACACCGGCGCTGACCAGCTTGGCGAACCCGCCGAAATAAGGGAACAGGATGCGGTTGACCAGAAAGCCTGGGCAGTCATTGACCACGATGGGGTTTTTACCCATTTTCTTGGCGTACGCCACGGTGGTGGCGATGGCCACTTCGCTGGATTTCTCGCCGCGAATCACTTCGACCAGCGGCATCATGTGCACCGGGTTGAAGAAGTGCATGCCGACGAAATTCTCGGGACGCTTGAGCGCCTTGGCCAACAGGCTGATCGAAATGGTCGAGGTGTTCGACGCCAGAATGGCGTCTTCGCCCACCTGCCCTTCCACTTCAGCCAGCACTGCCTGCTTGACTTTCGGGTTCTCGACGACAGCCTCAACCACCAGATCCACATGGCCGAAATCGCCGTAGGAAAGGGTCGGACGAATCGCACTCAGCGCTTCTGCCATCTTGGCAGGGGTCAAACGACCTTTCTCGACGCGCTTGCCCAGCAATTTCGATGCTTCGTTCACGCCCAGACCGATGGCCTCTTCGCGGATGTCCTTCATCAGGATCGGCGTGCCTTTGACAGCGGACTGGTAGGCGATGCCGCCGCCCATGATGCCGGCGCCCAGAACCGCGGCTTGCTTGACGTCCTTGGCGACCTCGTCATAACGCTTGGCTTTCTTTTTCAGTTCCTGATCGTTCAGGAACAGACCGATCAGGCTCTCTGCAGCCGAAGTCTTGGCCATCTTCACGAAACCGGCGGCTTCGACTTCAAGCGCCTTGTCACGACCGAAATTGGCGGCTTTCTGGATGGTTTTGATCGCTTCGACCGGTGCCGGGTAATTCGGCCCCGCTTGGCCGGCCACGAAGCCTTTGGCCGTTTCGAACGCCATCATCTGCTCGATGGCATTGAGTTTGAGCTTGTCCAGCTTTGGCTGGCGCTTGGCTTTGAAATCGAACTCGCCGGAGATGGCCCGCTTGATCAGGTCCAGCGCGGCCTCGCGCAGTTTTTCCGGAGCCACCACGGCGTCGACCGCGCCCACTTTCAGTGCATCTTCGGCACGGTTGTCCTTGCCCGAAGCGATCCATTCGACCGCATTATCAACGCCGATCAGGCGTGGCAACCGAACGGTTCCGCCGAAGCCGGGATAGATCCCCAACTTGACTTCCGGCAGACCGATCTTGGCGTCGGTGGACATGACGCGGAAATCCGCTGCCAGGCACATTTCCAGCCCGCCACCCAGCGCGATGCCGTTGATGGCCGCGAGGGTTGGGACGTTGAGGTCTTCGAAGTCACTGAAAATCTTGTTGGCTTCGAGATTACCGGCAACCAGTTCGGCCTCCGGCAGTTTGAAGTTGTCAACGAATTCGGTGATGTCGGCGCCGACGATAAAGACGTCCTTGCCGCTGGTGACGATAACGCCTTTGATCGAAGCGTCGGCCTTGATGGCAGCCACCGCTTGACGAAGGTCGTTGAGGGTGAGGCGATTGAACTTGTTGACGGACTCACCCTTGAGGTCGAAATTCAATTCGACGATGCCGCTTTCAAGAGCCTTAACCGTGATGGCTTTACCTTCGTAAATCATCAACTGATCTCCACGATATGGAAGCTGAACAATACGCATCAGACGCTGAAATCCGGCGCAAAACACGAGGCTTTCGTGGTTGCAGATACCAAACGCCAGTCACCCCGTCGACGCGATTCGGGCGTCTGTAAGAGCATTCCTACGGCAAACGCTCAATTCATACGCCCGTTTGATTTGGGTGCGCCTACCTTCTGCCATATTCCAGCAATTGTCAATTCACCTGACAGCGGACAAAACTGGCAAATCGCAGGTGAAAGAAACACCTGATGTGGGGATATTCATCGTGCTGATCACGTTCAATGCAGGCGCGCACCGTTAAACGCATGAACCGACGATTGACCTGCCGATAGCGAAAAATAATCGGATCCATGGCAGACAAATGCACCAATAAGGTCTACATTCAGCGCACTGCGCATCAAGACGGGTCGTTTTCGAAAAAGGAAGTGGATCGAATCGGAACGTTTCTCGCGGCCTTGCACCGCAAAATGCCATGAATTACGGCCTGCCTGGCCAACCCCCAGCCCGATGTTGTTATCGGGCTTTTTAATGCCTGCATTTCAGCTGCACCGGGCCAGTTGTTGATGCCTAGGCCAGCGCCTTCAACACCGCAGCAATGCGCTGCAACACTTCTTCATCGCCACGTTCGGCCCAATACACCGCGACCAGTTGGGGGCCAGCCTCTATCTTGTAGACGTCCTTAGGTAGCGTCTGCAGGTGCGGGAGCACACGTGGATCGTCACAAGGCTCTCGCCATGTATTGACCCACTGACCCGGAGCTGTCTGCCAATACGCCCAAAGGTCTGGCTCAGGTTTCGCGCGAGGCCGATAGTATTGCGCGCAAGGATTGGGCGGCTCGGCCGGCAACCAGTGCGGCCACTCCTGAGGGGTCAGTTGCATGGCCAGGCCGATGCGCCGCGCAGCCATGCGCATCGCCATCCGACCGCTCTGCGAACGGGACGGGCGAAGCCACACCAACGGGCTCAATACGACGGCAATGATTGACAGCACTATCCACACCGTCATATGTCTATGCCCCAGTCGCGGAGAGCGACGAGCGAAACGTCACGGCGTGCCATGAGGCGCGTGAAAAGAGCCATAATCAAAACCATCGCAGACCTCAGAAGGAACATCCCATGTCCTATGAACATATTCTGGTAGCCGTGGACCTCACTGAAGAGTGCGATCCGGTCATCAAGAAAGCCACGCAATTGGCCTTGAACTCCAACGCCAAGCTGTCGCTGGTGCACATCGTCGAACCCATGGCGATGGCGTTCGGCGGCGATGTGCCGATGGATCTGTCCCAACTGCAACAACAGCAATTCGACCAGGCCAAGGAAAAACTCGAGGCGTTGAAACTCAAATACCCGGAGGTGAAAACCGGAGACAGCCATCTGACCTACGGCCAGCCGCGCCAAGAGATCCATCAATTGGCCAAAGAACACAAGGTCGACCTGATCGTGGTTGGCAGCCACGGCCGTCATGGCCTGTCGCTACTGCTGGGCTCAACCGCCAATGATGTGCTGCATGGCGCCCCGTGCGACGTGCTGGCGGTCCGGCTGATCAAGCGAACCGAGTGACCCGCTTCAGACGAAAGCCCGAACCTCTGTAGGTTCGGGCTTTTTTATAGCGCTGCCCTGCTGTCACTCGTCAAGCTCGGCCCAGCGCTCGACCAGTGCATCCAGCGCCTGATTCGCCTGTTCCAACGCACTCAGCACCTGAGTGGTTTCTGCTGCGGGACGCTGGTAAAAGCCTGGTTGCGCGATCTCGGCCTGAATCGCCGCGATCTCCTGCTCCTTGGCGTCGATTTCACCCGGCAACGCTTCCAGCTCACGCTGCAGCTTGTAGCTCAACTTCTTCTTCGGTGCGGCCCCGTCTTCGCGCACGGGCGCGGGCGCCTCAGCCGTCGGCTGGACGATCGCCGAGTTAAGGTCCGCCTTGCCGGATTTGCTTTCTGCCACACCCAGCAGACGCGGCGAACCGCCCTGGCGTAGCCAGTCCTGATAACCCCCGACGTATTCGCGGACCTTGCCTTCGCCCTCGAACACCAGCGTGCTGGTGACCACGTTGTCGAGGAAGGCCCGGTCGTGGCTGACCATCAGCACCGTTCCCTTGAAGTTGGAAAGCACTTCTTCGAGGAGCTCAAGCGTCTCGACGTCCAGGTCGTTGGTCGGTTCGTCGAGCACCAGCAGGTTGGCAGGCTTGCTGAACAACTTGGCCAGCAACAGACGCGCCCGCTCGCCCCCGGACAGCGCCTTGACAGGGGTTCGGGCCCGTTGCGGACTGAAAAGGAAATCGCCCAGGTAGCTCAATACGTGACGGTTCTGGCCGTCGATTTCGATGAAGTCCCGACCTTCGGAGATGTTATCGATCACCGTCTTTTCCAGGTCCAACTGATGGCGCAACTGGTCGAAATACGCGACTTCCAGGTTGGTACCCACTTCCACCTTGCCAGACGTCGGCTGCAGGTTGTCGAGCATCAGCTTGAGCAGCGTGGTCTTGCCAGTCCCGTTGGCGCCCAGCAGGCCGATGCGATCTTCGCGCTGCAGCACCATGGAAAAATCCTTGATCAACGTCGGGCCGCCAGGATGGGCAAAGCTGACATTTTCCAGGACCATCACTTGCTTGCCGGACTTCTCCGCGGTATCCAGCTGGATATTCGCCTTGCCGGTGCGCTCACGGCGCTGACTGCGCTCGACGCGCAACGCTTTGAGCGCGCGGACACGACCTTCGTTACGGGTCCGACGCGCCTTGATGCCCTGGCGAATCCACACTTCCTCCTGCGCCAGGCGCTTGTCGAACAGCGCGTTGGCGGTCTCCTCGGCGGCAAGGGCCGCTTCCTTGTGCACGAGGAAGCTGGCGTAGTCGCCGTTCCAGTCGATCAGCCCGCCGCGATCGAGCTCCAGAATCCGGGTGGCGAGGTTCTGCAGGAAAGACCGGTCGTGGGTAATGAACAGCACGGCGCCCTGAAAGTCCTTCAGGGCCTCTTCGAGCCAGGCGATGGCGCCGATGTCCAGATGGTTGGTCGGCTCGTCGAGCAGCAGCAAGTCTGGCTCGGCCACCAGCGCCTGGGCCAGCAGCACGCGCCGGCGCCAGCCACCCGAGAGATCGGCCAGGGTCTTGTCGGCCGGGAGCTGCAGGCGGCTCAATGTGCTCTCGACCAGTTGCTGAAGACGCCAGCCGTCACGGGCTTCGAGGTCCGACTGGACGTGCATCAGCTTGTCCAGGTCTTCAGCGGTCACGATATTCTGGCTCAGGTGATGGTACTCGGCGAGCAACGCGCCGACGCCATCGAGCCCCTCCGCCACCACGTCGAACACGGTACGACCGTCGGCCACCGGCAATTCCTGTGGCAATTCGCCGATCTTCAGACCCGGCGCGCGCCAGACGCTCCCGTCGTCAGGCAGTTGCACGCCCTTGACCAGTTTCAACATGCTGGATTTGCCGGTGCCGTTGCGACCGATGATGCACACCCGCTCGCCACGGGCGATCTGCCAGGACACCTTGTCCAACAACGGCATGGCGCCGAACGCAAGGGACACATCGCTTAATTTGAGCAGGGTCATGAGCTTCTCCAAAAACCGGGCGCGCATTCTACCTGAGATGATCCGCGCATAGGGGACTGAATGACACGTGGCGTTGCTGCACACTGGCCAGGCAGAGGGTATTCGCAGCGGGGGTTTGTATCCATCTGTGACTGTCTACGACCGGGTGCTTCAACCGGCGCGGGCAAACCGCTAAGCTAGCGACACTTTTCACGGTTCATCTGCACGGAAGTCTCATGCGCAGTCGTTTGTTCAGCCTTTTGTCCTGCCTGCTTCTGTCGGCCACCGCTGCCCAGTCCGTCCAAGCGGTCGATATCACCACTCAACGTCAATACTACGATCAAGCCAAGCGCGCCCTGGCCAAGGGCGATGCCGGGCCGTACCGGATGTACGCATCGGCCCTGGCCGACTACCCGCTTGAACCCTATCTGGCCTACGACGAGTTGACGGCACGCCTGAACACGGCGAGCAATGACGAAGTCGAGAAGTTTCTCGCGGCGCATGGCGACCTGCCGCAGGCCAACTTCATGAAGTTGCGCTGGCTCCGCCTGCTGGCCGCTCGTGGCGACTGGCAACCTTTCGTTCGGTACTACGACCCCAAACTCAATTTCACCGAACTGGACTGCCTCTATGGCAGCTACCAGCTCAGCCACAACATGCGCTCGGAGGGCTACGCCAACGCCGAGAAGCTCTGGATGACCGGCAAAACGCTGCCCGCCGCCTGCGATGCACTTTTCACGCAATGGGCCGTGGAGGGGCAACTCACCGAGCAGAAGCGCTGGCAGCGCGCCAAACTCGCCGCCCAGGCCCGTAACTACGCGCTGGCCAACCAACTGGTGAACAGCATGACCACCCTGGCCCCTCAGGGCCGCTTGCTGATCGCTGTCGCGCAGAAGCCCGAGCTGGTCAACAACCAGAGCCAGTTCATGCCGGCCGATGAGGCCATGTCCGACGTGGTCGGCCTCGGGTTGAGACGCCTGGCCAAGCAGGACCCGCAGCGCGCCATGGAGCTGCTGGACAGCTACTCGCCCGTGCTGCGTTTTTCCCATGAGGAGCAGGTGCAGATTGCCAAGGAAATCGGCCTGACCCTGGCCCGTAGCTACGATGGCCGCGCACTGGAAGTCATGACCAAATATGACCCGGACCTGCGTGACGACACCGTCACCGAGTGGCGCTTGCGCCTGCTCCTTCGCCTCGGGCGCTGGGGCGATGCCTATGAACTGACTCGGCGCTTGCCCCAGGACCTGGCGACCACCAACCGCTGGCGCTATTGGCAGGCCCGAGCGCTGGAGCTGTCCCAGCCCAACAACCCGCAATTGCCTGCGCTGTACCGCGCAGTATCCAAAGAACGCGATTTCTACGGGTTCCTCGCTGCCGATCGCACGCAAACGCCCTACATGCTCAACAACAAGCCATTGCCATTGACCCAGGCGACAATCAATAAGGTGCGCAACACGCCGGGCATTCGCAGGGCGCTGGAATTCTACGACCGGGGCGAAGTGGTGAACGGGCGCCGCGAGTGGTATCACGTCACCCGACACTTCACCCGCGATGAAATGGTCGCGCAGGCGAAGCTGGCCTACGACATGCGCTGGTATTTCCCGGCCATTCGCACCATCAGCCAGGCGCAGTACTGGGACGATCTGGACATTCGCTTCCCGATGGCCCACCGCGACACGCTGGTCCGTGAAGCCCAGATTCGCGGCTTGCATTCCAGTTGGGTGTTCGCCATCACCCGTCAGGAAAGCGCCTTCATGGATGACGCGCGCTCCAGCGTCGGTGCCAGCGGCCTGATGCAGTTGATGCCAGCGACGGCCAAGGAAACCGCGCGCAAGTTCAGCATTCCGCTGGCGTCCCCCGCCCAGGTGCTGGATCCGGACAAGAACATTCAGTTGGGGGCCGCCTACCTGAGCCAGGTCCACGCGCAGTTCAACGGTAACCGGGTGTTGGCATCGGCCGCCTATAACGCCGGCCCAGGCCGCGTGCGTCAATGGCTCAGGGGAGCCAATCACCTCGCATTCGATGTATGGGTGGAGAGCATCCCGTTCGACGAGACGCGCCAGTACGTGCAGAACGTGCTGTCCTATGCGGTGATCTACGGCCAGAAGCTCAATGCTCCACAGCCGTTGGTGGACTGGCACGAGCGGTTCTTCGACGATCTGTGACAGGTCCACCCGGGGCAGCGATACCCCGAACGCCGGATCATCGAGAAGCGTCGAGGGATCACCGCCCCTCGACGTCACCGGTATGCGTCAGAAACGCTCGGTTGAAGGCCGTTTCGACACTGGCGGAACCGTGATCCGGTTCACTGGCAACCCGAGTGCGCTAGTCGCCGCCGCTATTCCAACACCTCAACTTGCATCCCGACGGCAACCTCCCCAGCACCATCGCTGACCAGGTTCTGCCCGAACCAGACTTCGCCCTCGCGCTCACGGTATGTCTTGAGCGTGCTCAATGGCTCCCGGTCTTCGCTGCGCACACCGGTGGCCGGGTCGATGGTGGTCAGGATGCAGCGGGAACAGCCCTTGAGCACCCGAAACTCCAGGTTGCCGATGCGAATTCGCTTCCAGCCATCCTCGGCGAAGGCTTCAGCGCCTTCGATCACCAGATTCGGACGAAACCGCAGCATTTCCTGAGGCCGCCCGATCTTGGCCGACAGATCGTCCAACGACGCCTGGCCGATCAACAACAGTGGAAAACCGTCGGCGAAACTGACCTTGTCGTCGACGGTGCCGTATCCAGAGGGGAGCCAGCGTGCGCGCTCCTTGGGCATGTGCACCATGCGGGTAGGCTTGCCGATGAAGTCACTGACCCAGCGCGCCGCCTCGTCGCCCGCGTCGGGCACACGCAACGTATCGCGCCAGACCGTCACACCCCGCAGGTTGCCCTCGACGTCATCGGGCAAAGGGACGTGCAACGACGCATGGCCGGGGGCCGACAGTGTCACCCCACCCTGCTCGCTCCAAGAGACCGATAACTGAGACATATGGGGCAAGGCGCGCTGAGTGAAGAAACGGCCATTGCTTTCGTCCACCAGCATCCAACGTCGGTCGCCACTGAGTCCCAACTCATCGAAACGGGCCTGTTGCAGCGGTTCGGCCTTGCAGGACTTGAGGGGGTACCGGTACAGCGCGCTGAGGTGCAGCATGGACGCGTCCTTGAGGTGAAGTGAGCGAAAAAAACTCACTCTATACGAGCCGTAGCCATCGCGAACGGTACAGATACAAAAAAGCCCCTCGATACAGCGAGGGGCCTGGTGGGTCGGGTGATCAGTTCTCTAGCATCAGGCGCTCGCGCACGACATCCACCAGCTTGTCCGGCTGGAACTTGGAGAGGAAGTTGTCGCAGCCGACCTTCTTCACCATCGACTCGTTGAAGCTGCCCGACAGCGAGGTGTGCAGCACCACATACAAGCCACGCAGACGGGGATCGTGACGAATTTCAGTGGTCAGGCGATAGCCGTCCATTTCCGGCATTTCTGCGTCGGTGAAGACCATCAGCAATTTATCCGTCATGACTTCGCCGCTGTCAGCCCACGCTTTGAGCATGTTCAATGCTTTCAGACCGTCGCTGGCCACGTGCAATTTCACGCCCAGTTGGCCCAGGGTATCGCGCAACTGCGACAGGGCGACCTTGGAGTCGTCCACCAGCAGGACTTCGCGACCGCGGGCTCTGCTGAGGATCGGATCGTCCAGCTTTTCGCGCGACACCTTGGCACTGTACGGCACAATCTCCGCAAGGACTTTTTCCACGTCGATGATTTCGACCAACTGGTCGTCGACCTTGCTGATGGCGGTCAGGTAATGCTGACGCCCCGCGCTGCCGGGCGGCGGCAGAATCGCCTCCCAGTTCATGTTGACGATGCGATCCACGCCGCCGACCAGGAACGCCTGAACAGAGCGGTTGTATTCAGTGACGATGATGGTGCTGGACGCGCCAGGCACCAGCGGCCGCATGCCGATGGCCTGAGACAGATCGATGACGGGCAGCGTCTGCCCGCGCAGGTTGACCACGCCGCACACGTAGGGATGACGTTGGGGCATCAGGGTCAGCTTGGGCAGTTGCAGGACTTCCTGAACCTTGAATACGTTGATTGCGAACAACTGCCGACCGGCCAGGCGGAACATGAGAATTTCCAGGCGGTTCTCACCTACCAGCTGTGTACGTTGGTCTACTGTGTCGAGAATGCCAGCCATCGGTTGCTCCTGGAGCAGGGGTTTCAAGTGAGTCCGCACTTGAGTTATCGGCAGGGTTGGCGCAGACCTTAATCAAGGACGTCTGCTTATCAAAAAATTGATATCATAGTAACATCATGATCCAATCATCGGCATCTTCCGGTTTCAACGCCTGGCAACCGTAGCGC
Source organism: Pseudomonas sp. RIT409 (assembly GCF_003052515.2). Taxonomy (GTDB): domain Bacteria; phylum Pseudomonadota; class Gammaproteobacteria; order Pseudomonadales; family Pseudomonadaceae; genus Aquipseudomonas. The sequence continues at coordinate 46,571 of NZ_QARE02000013.1, forward strand.
TATTTTCTTGATCGGCGAGGCGCATCTACGCTGCACCCTAGGGGTATCCCTTAATCTCCATCAGGGCGAACCTGATATTCGCGGTTTCCAATACTCATTATTGTGACGCCATTCTCATTGAGTGAATGGAGTCAGCTACGTGGCCGCGTTCGTGGACTATCCCGATCCCCTCGTCGAAGCAATAGAAACGGACGCAGGGATCCGCGGTTTTGCGTGGTGCAATCCGAAAGGCAACGCCTGCTCGGTGACATGCACATCACAATATTCAGAAAAGCCCTACAGACTTCCCATTGCCTTCAACCTTAACTTTGGGCCACTCGCCCCGCGCGTCCTCGGATCGCGTTCCATGAAGAGTGGAGATTTCACATGCTGAACGGCAATGAATGGCATGAGGTGCACAGTGAATTTCTGTACGACGCCCAACAGCTGATGACGCGCGCGGAAGAGTGCCTCACTCATCTGGAGTTGATTGGCGACGATAAAGACGCCATTGAATGCCTGTTGGGCACCCTGCAACGGATTGCGGGCAGGGCGGACGCCGCCTCGGTTCAACCTATCGCCGGTTTTGCCCGGCAACTGCGCTACCTGTTGTATTTCGCCAGTGCCGCCGGGCGCTTGCAGCCCAAGGCATTGGTCTCCCTGCGTCAATGCCTGTCGCTCCTGGCGTGGCAGGTCGAGCTGGTCGACCCAGCGACAGGTGGGCTGCCATTGGACGACACCGAGCAGCGCGAACTGCTCGATCAATTCGGTTGCTGTTGCGGGGTCGGTCAGCTTGAAAGCGGTCCAGACGTCTCAGTGAACTGGACGGTTCCCCGGGCTGTGGCCCACCCCTTGCCCGATTCGCTCGCCAGCAACGGCGATCATCCCGGCCCTCTCTGAGCGGCGAAGTCTCTCCCACGCGTTCGTGCACAGGGCCGAGCGTGCCGGGCAAGCGCTTGGGTGTTCATCTCCGGCGGGCAGTGAAATGACCCGCAATGACCTGTCGTGCGTCGAGGGTTGAAGATCTTCCAATGCCCATGAATTCGCTCTTATCGGATCAATTCCTGACGACTCGGACAACTTATTGTCCAGTCCCTTGTTTGAACTTAGCGCTTAATAAACCCGGTATTTAAGGTAATATCGGCGCCCGCGACTGAACGCATCTGTAAGCGCTATCGTTGTTGAACCTCGACCCTGTTTTTGTACACGCACGTATAAGGCGAGCGGGCTATAGGGGCCTCGCTGGCCCCATTAAGTGACCTGGGGAACAACTGCTCAGGTATTCGCAACAATTATCCGATGGCTTCATCCGCTATGCATGGCAGCAACAAGACCTTCAATTCACGGACTATGGGCTCGATCAACGCATTTCGGTGGGCGGCCGGACTGTGTTTACTGACAACCGTGTGCAATAGCGCGTTCTGGCTCCTTGGCAGCGGCATGCCTTTGAGCCTCGGGCTATTGAACGGTCTGGCGTGCCTGTGCGTCGGCTACTGCCTCAGCCGCCCCAACCACACCATCCAGTTTCAACCTCAAGAGCTCGCCGACCACATGCTCCAGGTGCAGGAAACCGAGCGCCACCGCTTGAGTCGTGAATTGCACGACGACATCGGCCAGATGTTGACGGCGGCCAAATTGCAGAGTGATTGGCTGCAACGTCGCGCCGGTGACGACCTGCAGCCCCACTGCACCCTGCTCAGCGGGATCCTCGATGAAACGCTCGCCAAGGTGCGAGACGTGTCGGCCATTCTCAATCCGCGGCAATTGACCACCCTGGGGCTGGAGGCCAGCCTGCGGGCACACCTTCGCCAGACCTTGGCGGACACGCCGGTGCGCTGGAGTCTCGAATGCCACCAGCAGCTGGCGGGCATTCCCGAGGAAATGTCCGTTGCGGCGTTTCGGATTACGCAAGAAGCTGTCACCAATATGCTTCGCCATGCCCAGGCGAAAAACCTGCGGGTCCATATCCAGCGCCGTCCGGAGGGGTTGGCACTGAGCATCGCGGACGACGGAGCCGGATTCGTCCCGGCCTCGAACCCCGGCCAAGAGGGCCAACGCGGCATGGCCGGCATGCTCGAGCGCGCGACGCTGCTGGGCGGACACTTGACGGTCGACAGCCAGCCCGGCAACGGCACCCACATTCATGCGCTGTTCCCCTGGGCGCCGCGCGTCCGGGGGCGTGCGGAGATCACCAAGCCCTCATGATTTGCACACTTCTTCTGGTCGATGACCACGCCCTCATCCGCGCTGGCGTTCGTGCCCTCGTGTCAGACATCCCCGGTTACGAGGTCATCGGCGAAGCGGCCACCGGCGAACATCTCCTGGAAATGACCATGGAGCTCAAGCCGGACATCATTCTGCTCGACATTTCGATGCGGGACAGCAACGGGCTCGACGCGCTCGAACGTTTGCACCGCGCCTTGCCGGACAGCAAAGTGCTGATCCTGTCCATGCACACGGATCCACAGATGATCATGCGCGCGCTGGAAGGGGGTGCACACGGCTACCTGCTCAAGGACGCCACGGCGACCGAAATCGAGCAGGCGCTGGAGGCCTTGCGCAACGATGAGCGCTACCTGAGCCCGGCCATCGCGCACACGGTGATCAACCAGGCGTTGATCAGCACCCATTCGAGCAAGGCTGAAGCCGTCGAGAACCACAATCTCACGGCGCGCCAACTTGAAATTCTGCGTCTGATCGTGCGCGGCAAATCCACGCGGGAGATTGCCAGCGGGTTGAATCTCAGCGTGAAGACGGTGGAGACCCACCGGTCGCAGATCATGAAACGCCTGCAGATCTACGACGTGGCCGGCCTGGTGCTCTTCTGCGTAAAAGAGCAGATCATCAGCCTGGACGATTGATCGCGCAAACGTTTGTTGCCCCATGGGTCAGGGCGTTGCGGGTTCTGTTACCAGGTTCGCGGGTCACGATCAAAGGCAGATTTCAGCCGCCCTCGACCCCGGCTAACCGCAACCTGGACAAGGCGGCCGCTTATTTCTCGATTCGCTTCGCCTGCCCCAGCAGCGGTGAGTGGGCGGGCAAGTGGATCCGCAAGGCGCCGGGGCGGGCTTCGAAGCGCAAGTGTTCGCCCCGCAGGGGCTCTCCGTCCAAATTGATGTCCAGCCCTTGCGCCGATTTGAGCTCGACCCACGGCAAGCGTGCGCGCACGAACAGGTTGTCGAGGCCCAAGCCGCCTTCGAGGAAGCCCTTGAGCGCGCTCACCACTTCCTGCGGCGCAGGCAGGATGCTGATGTCCAACAACCCATCGTCGGCCAAGGCATTGGGGCACAACGGATGGCCACCGCCCGCCTGCCGACCGTTGCCGATCCCCAGGGCCAGCAATTCACCTTTCCAGTGAAAATCCGGTCCGCTCAGTTCGCCATAGGCGGCCTTCAACTCGCTGAAGCGCGACAACCCGGTAAACAGATACGCCGCCCCGCCCAGCACCTTTTTCAGGTCTTCGGAGGTATTGGCGGTCACCTGACTGCCAAAGCCGCCCGTGGCCATGTTCAGGAACAGATGGCCACCCGCCGCGCCGATGTCCACGCTGCGTGCCGGCACGTCGAGCAGATCGAGGGCTTGCTCGATCTCCAATGGCACGCCTGCGGCGCGCGCGAAGTCGTTGGCAGTGCCCAACGGCAGAATGGTCAGGTTCGCTTCCTTCTCTGCCAGAGCCAGCGCTTCAGCCACGTCTCGCAACGTGCCGTCGCCACCCCCTGCGATGATTTCCCGATGGTCGGCGGCGAGGGCTTCGTTCACCAAGCGTTGGGCATCTCCGGCCTCCCAGGTCACACGCACGTCCAGTTCCCAACCGTGTTTGCGTTTACGCTCCACGCCAGCTCGCACATCTTCGTTGAGCGCCTGCTTGCCGTGAAGAATCAAAATCGCTCTGCGTGCTGTCATGTGCCTTCCCTCTAAGAATATCGTGCGTGCCATGTTGACCGCGTGCCCGGGTGAAATAGCCCCACGCTGCGCATTTTTTTCTCGCTACTGTGCAAATCGTCAAAGCCCCATCCCGTCAAGGAGTGGCGGGACAAAACGGCACTCGACTGATATCTCAAAGCCACTTTTCTGCGCTGCCCGACGTTCGGCGCCATGACACTCGCTGTTTCATGGGCTTTACTCTGCACAGGCACCCGTTTGAGGGTTTCCGACCTGCGCTGAGGGTGTGAAGTCCTGCGCCGTTCGAGAAGAAACGGTTTATTTCGCATTCATGGGATTGAAATGCAGGTCGATCAGGTGCTTAATCGACAAATAATTGGCTTATTTTGAAACACCCGGATAAAAAGTCATTATATTGACTTTTCAGTCGCACGATCGGGCAGATGGGCCAGTCAAGGGATTCATGGATCGAAGAGGTGTTCTATGCGACTGCAACCGGTCGACAGCCTGCTGCTCACTCGCACCAGTCTGATCGAGTATTTCCTGTTCGCCGTCAGGCTCGTCCACGGAGTGACCGCGATTGTCCCCGGCGTGTTGATTCTCGCCTACTGGAAGACCGGCGCCCCCCAACCCCCCGAAAGCTACTTCATGGTGCAAGTGCTCTTCGGCGTCGTCTGTGTCCTCATGTTCCAGGCGCTGGGCGTGTACTCAGAGACGATTTTCAGCAACAAATCCCGGTTCAAAATGATCCTGTTCGTCTGGTCGCTGGCCTTCTGCGTGCTGCTATTCATGCACAAGGCCATGGACCTGTTCGACTACATCACGCAAGAGCAACTGATGGTCTGGTTCTTCGCGAGCCTTTCGCTGTTCTGCGCTGAACGCCTACTGTTACTGATGCTCTATCAACGCCTGATGGCCCGCGGCTTTTTTCTGCAGAGCGCCGTCATCCTGGGCGCCACGGAAAACGGCCAGCGTCTGGCGGAATACTTGTTGCAGAACCAGGACATCCGTTCGGGGGTATCGGGTTTCATCGATGACCGGATCGGACGCCTCCCCAAGACCATGGCCGGGCTGCCACTGCTGGGCAATACCAAGGACCTGGAAGCGCTCATCCGCGAGGAAAAGGTCACGCAGGTGTTGGTCGCCCTCCCCTGGTCCGCCGAAAACCGCATGGATTACATCATCCGCGAATTGCGCAGGTTGCCGGTCAACGTGTTGCTGGTGCCCGACATGGTCGCGTTCCGCCACGCCCATAACCGCATCACCGAAGTGGCCAGCTTGCCGATGTTCAATGCCTCGGATGTGCCCTTGCGCGGCTGGTCACCTTTGTTCAAACGGGTCGAGGACATGGTGCTCTCCAGCCTGGCGATCATGCTGCTCTCGCCGGTCATGCTGGCGATTGCCCTGGCCATCAAGCTCGACTCGCCCGGGCCGGTGCTGTTCTGGCAGAAGCGCTACGGCTACAACAACCGGCTGATCACCGTCTGCAAGTTCCGCTCGATGCACACCCACCAAGCGGACGCCCACGCCGAGCAACAAACCGTCAAGGGTGACGCCAGAGTCACCCGGGTCGGCCGTTTCATCCGCAAGACCAGCCTGGATGAACTACCGCAACTGTTCAATGTGTTCGCGGGCAGCATGTCAATGGTGGGGCCGCGCCCACATGCCACGGCGACCAAGGCCGCGGGCATTTTGTTCGAGCAAGCTGTCAAGGAGTACACCTCGCGTCATCGAGTCAAGCCCGGGATTACCGGGCTGGCGCAGATCAACGGCTTTCGTGGTGAGACAGACACTGTGGAGAAGATCGAGAAGCGGGTGGAATTCGATCTTGAATACATCGAAAACTGGTCCGTCTGGTTCGATCTGTACATTCTTCTGCGCACTGTTCCTGCAGTGCTCTTCTCTCGCGAGGCTTACTGATGGGCACCCTTATTCCCTGCATTATCGCCGGCGGTGCCGGTACTCGGCTGTGGCCCGTTTCACGGGAGGCCATGCCCAAACCTTTCATGCGCTTGGCCGATGGCGAAAGCCTGCTGCAAAAGACCTTCAACCGCACCAGCGGCCTGGAGGGCGTTGAAAGCCTGCTGACCGTGACCAATCGGGAAGTCTATTTCCGCACGGTCGATGACTATCGGCTGCTGAACAAACGCAAGATTCACCTGGACTTCATCCTCGAGCCCTTCGGCCGGAACACCGCGCCCGCCATCGCGGCGGCCGCGTTGCATGTGCAGGCGTTGCACGGTGATCAGGCGCAGCTGTTGATCCTTCCGGCCGATCATCTGATCAACGACCTGGAGGCCTTTGCCGCCGCCGTCAGCGATGCGCGTGCGCTGGCCGACGACGGCTGGCTGGTGACATTCGGCCTCATTCCGACGCGAGCGGAAACCGGCTTCGGCTACATCGAAAAAGGCCAGGCGCTGAGCGACAAGGGTTACCAGGTCGCGCGTTTCGTGGAGAAGCCCGATAGCGCGACGGCGACCGAGTACCTCAACGGCGGCTTGCACCTGTGGAACGCCGGCATGTTCTGCATGCGGGTCGATACCCTGTTGCAGGAACTGGAAACCCACGCCCCGGATGTGCTGGCAGCGGTCCGCCAGTGTCTGCCCCATTGCACGAGCAAGGAAGGCAGCAACGAGTTGCAACTGGAACTGGATGCCACGACCTTCGCTTTGGCGCCGGACATCTCCATCGACTACGCGCTAATGGAGCGCTCCCAGAAAGTCGCCGTGGTGCCCTGTGAACTGGGCTGGAGCGACATCGGCTCCTGGCAGGCCATTCGTGAACTGGCCACCGCCGACGCCAACGGCAACCAGTGCAACGGGCAGGTGGTGCTGCACGACGTTTCCAATTGCTACATCGATTCGAAAAAACGGCTGGTGGGAGGCGTCGGGCTGGACAACCTCATCATCATCGACACCCCCGATGCCCTGCTGATTGCCGATGCCGACCGGACCCAGGAGGTCAAGCTCATCGCGCAGGAGCTCAAGCGCCAGGGTCACCCGGCCTACCTGCTGCATAACACCGTCACGCGCCCATGGGGCACCTACACGGTGTTGGAAGAAGGCAAGCGCTTCAAGATCAAGCGCATCGTGGTCAAGCCGCAGGCCTCGTTATCGCTGCAGATGCATCACCATCGCAGCGAGCACTGGATCGTGGTCAGTGGCATGGCGCGGGTCACCAACGGCGATCGGGAATTCATGCTCGACACCAACGAATCGACCTTCATCAAGCCCGGGCACACCCACCGTCTGGTCAACCCCGGGGTGATCGACCTGGTCATGATCGAAGTGCAGAGCGGCGAATACCTGGGTGAAGACGACATTGTGCGTTTCACCGATGTCTACGGCCGCGTGCCGGAAACCGCCAAAGCCTGACGTCGACAACGGCAGCCGCGCCTGTCGCGGTTGCAACCCGTTACCTGTTCACAGCGAGGCCGGACCGCTGACACCACGCTACCGCGACACTCAGTGACATTGGACTTGGCAGTACCGCCGACATGATTGTTTTACCCGCAAGGGAGCCGTATTCATGCATGACAGGAGTTCTGGACCAATGAAACCCGCGCTGTGGCTCGCCAGCGTTCTGCTGCTGTGCGCGTGCAACACGCCCTCTCGCGTCGGCGTGCCGGACGATCCGCAGATCAAGGCCGCGCAGGAGGCCGGCCGGGCGCTGGTGGGCAAGCCGCTGCCCCCCGAGCGCATCCATGCGGGAGATACGTTGCGGATCGTGCGCAACACCGGCGAGTCGCCTTCGATCTCCGCCTTCACCGCCAACTCGATCTACGAGCTGACGCTGTTTCCGGTGCTCAACGACGGCACCTTTTCCTACCCTTACATTGGCTCCGTGAAGGCCGCGGGCCTGACCATTCCCCAGTTGACGCACGTGCTGGAAGACAAACTGGCACCGATCTACCGGGAAACGGCGTTGACCATCAACATCAGTCAGGCACCGAGCAACGTGGTGTTCGTCGGCGGCGCCGTGCGTAATCCGGCTCCCCTCTCCGTGTCCACGGTCACCAACCTGGAGCAGGCGCTGGTCGGCGCCGGGGGCATCAACCCGGACGCCGATGCTCGGTTGGTCGCGTTGCTGCGCCAGGGCGATGACGGTCTGTACAAGACCTACTTCTTCGATTACAGCAAGCTGCTTTATGCGGGCGGCGGAGGCCCTGCCGCGCCGGTGCTGTTACAACGCGGTGATGTCGTGTTCGTTCCCAAGTCGTCCGTCGGCAACCGGATCGACGGCGTGAACCTGTACTTCAACCAATTGATTCCCTTCGCGAAATCGATCGGCTTCGGGGTGAATTACAACCTGCGCGACAACAACTGATCGGAAGGGACTACCGATATGATCACCATTCGCTCGTTTCGCGATCTGCTGCGCCTGTTCTTCATCTTTCGGCGCGAAGTGCAGATCACTGTCCTGGCGACCTTCGCGATCATCGTGCTGGGTGCCTTTCTCTTGCCCAACCGCTACGAGTCTACCGCGCTGCTGCTGGTCAAGCCTGGCCGCGACACCAGTACCGTGCCGATCGAACTCGCCGACCGCCAGACCGTCGTTGCACCCAGCGGCCTGCGCGACCCATTGCTGGACGAGGAGCGCATGCTCACCGGGCGCCCGATCATCCGCGCAGTGGCTCAGCAATACATCGCTAAAGTGTCCGACGCGCAAGAGAACGCCGGGATGCTGGCTACCCTCAAGCGCCTGCCCGGCACCATGGTGCGAGGCCTGGTGGGTGCGGCCCGAAGCGTCTTCGAATTTCTCGGATTGATCGAGGCAAGGACACCCGAGGAGCGGCTGGCCGAAGACCTGGAGAAGCACTTCAAGGTCAGCCATGACCCCGGCTCCTCGGTCATGGAGCTGACCTTTACGTGGGACGACCCCGAGGTGGCGCAGGCCATCCTCAAGAGCTGGGTGGATCAATACGGCATCGAGCGCGCGCGGATTCTCGGCCGGGTCAATCTGTATGCCTTCTACGAACAGGAGGTGAAAGATACCCAGGCCAACATCCTTCAACACAAGCGCGAGATTCAGACGCTACTCGATCAGATCGGCACCGTCAGCATCAACCAGCGGCTGGCCGATGTCGCCCAGGGGCTCAACGACTTGCGCACCGAGCGCAACAACACGATGCGCGCCATTGCTTCGACCAAGGCGGGGATCGACAAGATCCAGGAGCAGATCAACCGACAGACGCGCCTGATCAGTTCGGGCAAGGAAATGGCCCTCAACCCTTCTCGCCAAGACTTGCAGACCCGCATCAACGGCAAGGAAGAGGAGCGTCAGGAGTTGCTGCGTTCGTTCAAGGAAAACGCACCGCCCGTCAAGGCGCTGGACTCGGAAATCGCTAACCTTCGCGCGCTATGGGCCAAGGAAAGCCACACCGTGCAGCGCACCGAAAACATCGCGCCGAACCCGCTGTTCACCCGTTTGCAGAACATTCTCAATGACCAGCAAGCCAGCTACACCCGCCTGCTGGTGCAGAAGCAGCAACTGGACGCGCAACTGGAGCAGTGGGAGAAAGACCGCCAGCAGGCACTGGCGCTGGAACCCAGGCTGTCACGGTTGCAGAACGAGCTGAATGCCGAGGAAAAGAACTTCGTCCTCTACACCGACAGCCTCGAAAAAGCGCGTATCGACCGCGAGTTGGACAACAAGCAGATCAGCAACATCTCGGTGGTCGAACACGCCACGCTTAACCCCAGCCGGGTGTTTCCCAAGAGCCTGCTGATGCTGTTGCTGGCGATTCCGCTGAGCCTGGGCGTTGGCCTGCTGGCTTTGTACCTATTCTACCTGCTGGATCAGCGCATTCATGACGGCGACAAGATCGAGGCCCAGTTCAAGGTCCCGTTGTGGACCACCCTGCCGGATTTGAACACGGTCACGCCCCAACAGCGAAGTGGCTTCATCGCCAGCCTCTATCGGTTGTACAGCGTGTTGCCGCTCAAGCAGGTGCCGGAAAAAGGGCTGAGCATCGGGCTGACGTCTGCTCACGCCGGGGAAGGCGTGAGCTTCGTCATCGAGCACCTGCGTCGGCTGCTCGAAGAGCATGGTCATCAGGTTCGGCTGGGCGACGGGCGTCCTGCCGAAGCGGGTGAAATCCAGTTGATCGATGCCTCCAATTTCTTCGCCAGGCAAGAAGTCTTCATCCACCTGCGCGAAGCGGATCTGATCGTACTGGTGATCGGAGCGGAGACGTCGACGGTGCCTCGACTGCAGAACGCGTTGAGCACCCTGTCCACTGCCTTCAAGCACGTCGACGGGATCATCCTCAACCGCCGACGCTTCGAAATTCCCGAGCAGGTCTTGGCCTGGCTCGGTCGTTTGCGCAGCCATCACTGAGGGAACGAACGCCATGCAGATAGCCCTGCTCGCCCCGCTCCCTCCGGAGCAGAACGGCATCGCCGACTACGCCGGCCACCTCCGCCACGCGCTGGAGGCGTTGGGGGTGCGGGTGCGCACGCCACTGCAAGGCGTCGGCAACGATCCACAGGCTGCGCGGCAGCGGGTCGCGGAGGCCGACTGGCAAGGGATCGATCTTGTCCATGCGGAGATTGGAGGCGGACGCCTGGCGGAATTCCACGCCCTGCGCGCGCTGCGACAACGCTTCGCTCAGTTGCCCCTGACGGCCACGGTTCATGATCCAGAACGGCTGGTCTGGCGCCGGGAAAAGCTGCCCTGGCCGCTGTCGATGCTGGCCACGCTGCGCTCGCCGTTGCCAGAGGTGGCCACCGTCCTGGCGGACCCGCTGTGCCTGCACGAAGAGCGTCAGTTGGCACGGCAGATGACGCGCTTGGTCACCCTCACGCACGCTGGCAATCGGTGCCTGCAACAGCGAATGGGTTTGCGCCAGGCACAGATGGCCGTCATTCCTCACGGCAACCTGCCCATCGCCCCCCTGCCCCTGCCGCCCCTGCAACCGCTGAAGCTGCTGTATTTCGGCTTCATCTATCGCGGCAAGGGTATTGAAGACTTACTGGAGGCACTGGCTCGGTTGGTCACGGAGCAGCCGGGATTACGCAGCCGCGTGCGCCTGACACTGGCCGGGGGCAGCGAGCCGGAAATGGCATTCGGGCCATCGGGCAGCTACCTGGAACAGTTGCGCCAGCGCATCCGCGAACGGGGCCTGAGCGATCTGATCGGCTGGCATCTGGACGTTCCCGCGGACGAGATCCCCAGCGTCATCCAGGCGCATCACGTCATGGTGCTGCCCTACCGGGAATCCAGCAAATTGAAGATCCTTGGCCAACTGCGTGGCACCAGCGGCGCGTTGTCCTGGGCCACGGCATGCGGACGCGGGGTGATTACCTCGGACGCGCGCTCGTTCGGCGAAGAAGTGTCCTACGGCAACGGTGAAATCTACCCTCAGGGCCAGGTGCATGCCCTGACCCAGGCGCTGGCTCGCCTGTGCGCCGAACCGCAACGGGCCCAGGCGTGGGCGGACCGAGCGGCTACGCTGGGTCGGGAGCGAGTCTGGAGCCTCACAGCCGAGCGCTTCCACCAACTATTCCTACACGCGTGCGAGGTAAACGAATGAAGGGCAAGGCGTTACTGGCGATTTCCGTTCTGAGCGCGTGCGTACTGGGCGCCTTCAGCCCGGCAGTGGAAGCCGAGACCATCCTGCGAGCGCCTCGCGCTGTGACCTGGAAGGATTTTCTGGGGGTCAACGTGCAGTTTCATTATTTCCCTGCGGACATTTACCCGAAACAGATGAACCGCCTGGATCAACTGGGGCTGAACTGGATTCGCTGGACCCTGCATTGGCCGATCCTGGAACCTGCGCCGGGTCAGTACAACCTGGCGGACCTGGACGCTGCCATGGCAGCCGCGCGGCCCCATGACTATCGCACCGTGGCCTACCTGGTGGGCTCGGCCACGTTCGACAGCACCGCTCCACAAGGCGCTAGCAACGCCGATCAGTACCCACCGCGGGACATCGGGGTGTTCGCCGAGCGAATGACCGCGCTCGCCCAACGCTATCCCCAGGTCAGCCACTGGCAAGTGTGGAACGAGCCCAACATCATCTGGCTGCCCCAAGCGGACCCCGTGGCCTACTACAACCTGCTGACCACCACCGCCTCGGCCATTCGCAGCGCCGTGCCGGGCAAGCCCATCGTGACCGCCGGGGTCGCGTATTACGGGCAGATGCGCGGCTCCACGGGCTACATGCTGCAATCGATGGTGGATCAAGGGCTGGCCAGGCAGGACATCGTCGCGGCGTACCACCCCTATTCCGAATACCCGGAAGGCGACTCCATCCAGGACCGGGATTTCCTGGTCCGCGCCACATCGCTGAACAAAAGCCTGCATGACGCAGGCGTCAGTCAGGTCTGGGCGACGGAATGGGGCTGGTCGAGTTATGCAGGGCCGGTCGAGATGCAACACATCGTCGGTCTCGACGGTCAGGCCGATTACACCCTGCGTCGCCTGGCCCTGATGAGTACCCTGGACTACCAGCGCATCTTCCTGTTCAACCTCAGCGACCTGGACCAGCGAGCCAGCGCCCGCGACCGAGGCTACGGGTTGCTTGACCTCAATGCCGAGCCCAAACCGGTCTACACCGCGCTCAAGCGCTTCTTCGAGGTCACCGGCCCCACCCTGCAACCGGCCGACCCACCGCCCGCCAAGGCGATACCGGAAGACCTGTATGCCGTTGCCTGGAATCGGCCCGACGGCACGCACCTGTTGATGGCGTGGAGCGCCAGTAGCGGGCACCTGAACTTCCCCGGTATCAAATCCGCTTCGCTCCACGACCCGTTGACCGGCAAGCGAACCGAGCTGGCCGACAGCAAGGGCGTTGATGTGCCATTGACGCCCACCCTGCAAATTCTGGCCTGGAAGCCCTAGCCATGCGCATTCTCTGGACAATGCCCTATCTGCCTTGGCCGACCACCAGCGGCGGCAAGACCCGCCAGTTCCACCTGTTGCGAAACCTGGCGGCGCGGGGCCATCGCATCACCCTGCTGGTGCAATCCAAGACCGAGCTTGACGACGACACGCGGGCCGCGCTGGAGCCTTGGCTGGAGCGCTTGATCGTGGTGCCGCGCAGGCCTTTGCGCAGCGCGCTGACCTTGCTGGCGATCGCCTTCGCCCGGCCGCCCATGCTGGCCAGCGCCAATGGCTATTCCCCGCCTCTGCAGCAGCAATTCGAAGCCCTGCTGCAAGAGCAGTGGGACGTTATCCAGATCGAACACAGTTACAGCTTCCAGCCATTCGAGGCGCCCCTGCGGCGCAGCGGCAAGCCGTTCATCATGACCGAACACAATGTCGAGTCCGGACTGGGTGCTGCCAGCTACCACCATTTCCCCGAATGGGCGCGCCCGTTCACGCGCTATGACCAGTGGCGCTACCGCCAATGGGAGCAGCGGGTTTTGCGCCAGGCCTGCGAACTGATCGCGGTCACCGAGGACGATGCCAAAGGCCTGACGCGCGTGACAGCGCGCACCACCGGCCTGGTGGTCAATGGCGTCGATTGCGATTACTACGCCAAAGTCTGCCCGGACCGCTACAGCCGCCGCCTGCTGTTCATCGGCAACTACGAATACGGACCGAATCTGGATGCGATGCAATGGGCGCTCGACCACATCATGCCGCGCGTCTGGGCGATCGATCCCATGGTGCGGCTGACCATTGGCGGCTACGCCCTGCCCCATGACTGGCCGCAACGCTGGGCCGACCCGCGCATCGACTGGCTGGGCTTCGTTCCAGACCTGCGCACCGTGCAGCACGACGCGGCGGTGTTCTTTGCACCGCTGAGCGAAGGCGGCGGCTCCAAACTCAAGGTCCTGGAAGCCATGGCCGCCGGCCTTGCGGTCGTGACCACCGCTCAGGGCGTCTCCGGCCTGAATGTGCTCAACGGCACCCATTACCTGGGCTGCGAAGACGCTCACGGGCTGGCGCTGATGCTGGTGGATGCGGTGGCCAACCCGACACGCTTGGCGAAAATCGGCGAAGCCGGCCGGGCTTATGTGCGCCAACACCACGACTGGGCGGTGTCGGCGACGCAACTGGAAGAGATTTATGCCCGGTTTCATCAGCAAGAGGACGCTCACGCATGCGCGTAGGACTGGATGTGCGCCCCGCCACCGGCTTTCCCAACAGCGGCATCGGCCGACAGAACGTTGCGCTGGAAGATGCCTTTCGCGCCCACCCCGAGGTGCAGTTGCAAGTGTTCAGTGTCGGCCCCTACGACCATCCGGTCCGCCGCATTGCCCATTGCCCGCGCTGGGCAACGCCGCTGGACGGCATCCACCGCCTGCCCGAGCGCTTGAAATTCGAAGCCTGCTTTCTGCCCGGCGCACTGCGTGATGCCGAAGTCGAGCTGTACCTGGCGAACCTCAACATGGGCTTGCCCATCGGGCGCAAACCGGCGGGTATGCGCTATGTCCTGCAATTGCATGATCTGTTCCAACTGACCCTGAACAACGCCCATGGCTCGAAAATCAAAGCGATGATCTATGGCCAGACCGATCGACTGTCGATCGCCTATTCGGTGAAGGTCGCCGATCGGATCTGGACCCCTTCACAGTTCACGGCGGAAGAAACCGTGCGCCTGTTTCCTCAGGCTCGGGACAAAGTCAGGGTGCTGCCCAACCTGGTCGAAGGTTTCACCAGCGCCCCTGCCGAGCTCGACACACCGCTGCCCGAGCGCTATTGGCTGTGCGTGGGCACCCGCGAGCCGCGCAAGAACATGCCCTGGTTCGTCGAGGCCTGGCAGATCGCCCGACGGCAATTTCCCAGGACACCGGCGCTGGTGCTGGTCGGTGGTCCAGACGGGCTGTCCACCGCGCAGCGCGAGCTGCCGGGCCTGCACATCCTGCGCGGCATCGGCGATGGCCAGTTGCATCAGGTCTATCGGCAGGCCGAGCGACTGTGGCACCCCTCCTATGGCGAAGGGTTCGGGCTTCCGGTGGTGGAGGCGCTGGGGGTGGGGACACCCGTAGCCGTGGCCAGTGGCTCGTCACTGGACGAAGTCACCCCTGCGGACAGCCCGCGCTTCTCACCCCATGACCCGTCAGCGCTGATTCGCCTGATGGGCGTGCTGTCCACCGCCGAGCCGGAGGACCCAGCGCCGCTCAAGGCCTGGGCCGAGCGGTTTGGCGTCGAGGCGTACCGTCGTCGCTTCAATGAACTGCTGGAGGAATTGCGCTGATGCCATTGGCCATGCCGCTGGGGGTGCTGGTCGCGCTGCTGTTCGGCGTGATGGTCTGGCTGTTGCCGGCGCTCAAAGTGACGGCGGCGCTGATCGGCGTCGCGGCGGTGTTGACGATTATCCGGCGCCCCTTGCGCGGTCTGCTGCTGTTCGGTGTGCTGGCGACCTTTTTGCCCTATGCCACTGTGCAGATCGGCATCCGCACCACGGTCTCCGAAGCGCTGCTGATGCTCATCTGGGCAAGCCTGCTGGCCCATCGGCTGTTTGCCTTGCACACCGCTGCCGTTCCCCTGCTGCGCACCGAGCGCTGGCTGATCGCGCTGATGCTGTTCAGCGCCTTGCCATTCGTGGTGGGGCAGTTGAGTGTGCACGTCGAGGGTAATGGCCCGATCAACTGGGTGCGCTGGCTGTTCAACCTATCGCCGCTGTTTCTGGTTCCGCGCCTTTTGCGCGAGGCGCAGGCCCGTGAACAGATGGTCGTGGCCATTCTGTTCGGCACCCTCCTCATGCTGTTGCTGTCGATTCCGGTGTACCTGAAGGAAGGCAATTCGACGGCGATCATTTCCGTCATCGGCGGCTTGGGCTACAGCAACCTCGACACCCTCAACCAAGGCTTGAGTGGGTTATCGACCCGGATGGGCACGCCCTGGACACACCCCAACATCGCTGGCGGTGCGATGGCCATGTTGTTGCCGCTGGCCTTCTGCATCGGCTTGACGCGCCAAGGCGTCGTGCGGCATTTGGGGCTGGCCGTGGCCCTGCTGGCGCTGGCCGGCTTGTTGCTCACCGGTTCACGCGGAGCGCTGGTCAGCCTGGTGCTGGTGATGGGTTGGATGGCGCGCCGGCGCGTTCCGCATGTCGGACGTTTGCTGATGGCTGGTGCGATCTTCGGGATGTTGCTGCTGATGTTCTACCCCCCCTTGCAGGAGCGCTTGATCGGCCTGTTCAGTAGCAATGACGCCAGTACGGCAGTCCGGTTCGAAGAGTATTCGCACTTCCCCGATGCCCTGAAAATGTTCCCGCTGGGCATCGGTTTCAAAGTGGACCCGCCCGTTCCGGGGACCGGCCTCTGGGGGATCTCCAACCTCTGGCTGAACTATGCCTACAAGCTGGGCATTCCCGGCATGCTGGTCTATATCGGCGTCACCGTCGCATGGTGGCGTGAAGCGCGTTTGCCCGATGACCGGGTCACCCTCAACCGCGATACGGCCCTGTGGCTGGGCAGTCGGGTCGGCGTGCTGGCAGCGCTGCTCAGCGGCGCATTCGATCACTATTTCAGTTTCACCACGGTATTGATTGCATTGTTCTGGCTATTGCTCGGGCTGAACCTCTACGAAGCCCGACGACTGCAGACCGCTGCACACGCCCTCGCCCCTGATGCCCGGGAGAACCCATGAAACACCGCATGTTGCATTCCCATGACCTGCGCCAGGCGCTGCCCGACTACGCACGCAAGATGGGGGTGAGCCCGCAGGAGCTGGAGAGCGCCTACGACTGGATGCTTGCCAACGACGTCTGTTTCGAAACGCCCATGAAGGGCAAAACCCTCTGTTTCATCAGTTACCTGAACATCGAGCCGCGCATCGAGCACCCCCTGGCCCGCCGCTTCTACCGGCTGTTGGGCCAGGAAACCGCCGGTGCGCTGATTCCGCTGTACGGCATCAACTGGCCGACCCTGCGCGATCGTATGCTGCGAACGTGGGAGCAGGTCTACAACATTCTCATCTGCAAGATCCCCAGCCATACCCTGCGCCTGCTCTGGCTGCGGTTGGGGGGCGCGAAGATCGGCAAGGGGTCGACGGTCTGGCGCAACACCGAGATCCTCGGCGTGGATGGCCTGCGCATCGGCGACGACAGCACCGTCGGCTGGCACTGCCAACTCGATGCACGGGGCGGCCTGTTCATTGGCAATCATGTGACCATCGCTTCCCATGTGCTGATCATCGCGGGCGGCCACGACCTCCAGGCCCCTGAGTTCTGGGCCGTGGGCGGGCCGGTCTACGTACGCGACTACGCCTGGGTCGCCAGCCGAGCCCTGTTGTCATTTGGCGCCGACATCGGCGAAGGCGCCGTGGTGGGGGGCGGCAGCGTGGTGTCCAAGCCCATTGCGCCCTACGCCATCGTGGGCGGGCCGAATGCGGAAATCAAAGGCGAACGGGCCCGCAACCTGAATTACAAAGTGGGCGGCAAAGGCCTGTTCACGCTGTTTCACTGAGGGCTGGCCATGTTCGGATCGACGGTGTGGCTGACCCTGGCGACTCTCGCCGGGTTGGCCGCCGGGTTTGCCCGCGAATGGCTGCTGGTGGCTGCCTGGGACGCGGGCGGCCGCAGCGATGCCTTTCTGGTCGCCCTGTTTCTGCCCGAGGCCCTGCGCATGGCGCTGGCGGCTGGGCTGCTCAGTGCCGCCGCGCTGCCCCTGTATCAGCAACGGGCGGCGCACGCTCAGCAGAACTGGCTCGGTGCCCTCGCCCCTCGGCTGCTGGTATGCGGGCTGGGGTTGGGTGCACTGCTCAGCGCAAGCGCCTCGCTGTGGGTGCGTCTGATCGGGCCGGGGCTGGACGAAGCCGGGTACGCCTTGGCTACCGGTGCAATGCGTTGGCTGGCGTGGTCGGCACCGGGCTTTCTGCTGCATGCGCTGCTGTGCGTACCGCTGCAGGCCCGCTCGCGCTTCGTATTGGCGGGGACGGGCTCGCTGGTGTTTAACCTGCCGCCGGTGCTTTACCTCGCCGCGATGCACCACGACGCCACGCCGACCGGGTTGGCCATAGCCTGTCTGCTCGGCAGCCTGCTCATGCCGGGTGTGCTGTTGCCTGCGCTGTACCGCGAAGGCTGGAAGCCTTGGCACCGTTCACAGGCCCCAGGCGCGGGCCGAGAGCTGTTGCAACGCATCGGACCCTTGCTCAGCAGCAACCTGGCCAGTCAGGGCCTGGCGTTGCTGGAGCGAATGGTGGCATCGCTGTTGGGCGAAGGCGCAGTCACTTGGGTCAACCTGGCGCGCAAGCTCATCAACCTGCCGCTGATCGCGTTGATGAGCCTGAATCAAGTGCTGCTCGGTTTAATGAGCGGTGCCGAGGGTGATCAACGCATGGGCCTGCTGCGCAAAGGCCTGAGCACTGCCACGCTGCTCACCGTGCCCGCCGTAGCCGGACTGATTGGCGCCGCCGGGGCGCTGGTGTTCCTGCTGATCCCCAGCCAGGCCGTCGAGGGTCCTCTGCCGGGATTGTTGGCCTGGTTTTCCGTGCCCCTGATGTTCGGCGCCTGGAACGCCCTGCTGGCCCGCTATGCCTATGCTGCAGGCGACACCCGCATGCCGTTGGCGTGTGAGCTGACGGGCAGCGTGCTCAACGCGCTGTTGCTGGGTGTTTTGCCGTTCGTGTTCGGCCTGACCGGTATCGCCATGGCCGGGATCGGTGGCGTCGTGCTGACCGCTTGGCTGCTGATGCGCCGGCAGCGGCTGCTGCAGGCGTTGCCATGGCGTCGGCAATGGTCGCTGGGGGTCGCGACCATGGCGCTGGCCGCAAGCTTGCTTCATCCGCTGAGCAACGTCTGGCTGCAATTGGGCTTGAGCGGTGCGTACGGCGTCGTGCTGTTGATCGTCATCGCGCTATGGCTCAAACCCTGGCGGCCGATCAATGGCTGATCATCCAAGGTCGCCCGGCTGGCTTGCCTTTGAGCGCATGGGGATTGTCCTTGCTCGGCTCGACTTTTTTGCTCGGGGCGCAACAGCCACAGCCGGTAGGGTGCCGCCGGCTGTCCTGATATTCGCCGAGGGTCTGCGGCGCATGGGCGCTGCGTTCGTTCGCGGCCATCGCCTTGCGCGTGTGGCCTGCCATCGTCGCCAGCCCGGGAGCGGACAGAATCACTCGCATGCTGGATGCACCGCATTCAGGGCAATCGCAGGGTAAGGCGCTTTCGGACATGGGCCGCAGGGCGGTGAAGTCACCGCAGTGGGGGCAGTCGTATTCGTACACGGGCATGGCAGGGTCCTCGATTCGGTTTCAACGTCGCACTCTGTTGATCGTGCCCAGGCGCCGCGTAGGTCCAGGTCCCGTGACGCTGGGCATCAGCCCCGGCAATGCACACGGAGCGTTCGGGTCTTTATCACGCGGAGCATGGGCGCGTTCGATCTGCGGGGTCGACCCGGCGTTACTTGTCCGGCGCAATGGGCAGGTCGACACTGCCATCGATGAATTGGGTCGGCCCGCTTGCGCTCGGGTTAATGTCGAACCCGAAGATCTCAGTCGGCAGCCACAGCGTGGCGCAGGCGTTAGGGATGTCCACCACGCCACTGATATGCCCCTGCACCGGCGCCGAGCCGAGCAAGGCATACCCCTGCGCAGGCGAGTAGCCGAATTTGGTCATGTAATTGATCGCATTCAGGCACGCCTGACGATAGGCCACATTGACGTCCAGGTAGTGTTGCTGTCCGGCCTCGTCCACCGAAATGCCCTCGAAGATCAGGTACTTGTTGTACGTCGGCACGATGGGGCTGGGTTTGAATACCGGGTTCTTGATTCCGTACTTGACCATGCCCCCCTTGATCAACTCGACGCGCATGTGCACCCAACCGGCCATTTCGATCGCACCACAAAAGGTGATCTCACCATCGCCCTGACTGAAATGCAGATCGCCCACTGACAGCCCGGCCCCGTCGACGTATACGGGGAAGAACACCTTCGAACCGCGGGACAGATCCTTGATGTCGCAGTTGCCGCCATGCTCGCGCGGCGGCACGGTGCGGGCGCCGGTGGCAGCGGCCATGTCCCGCGCAGGGCCT
Organism: Pseudomonas sp. RIT409; assembly: GCF_003052515.2. GTDB lineage: Bacteria > Pseudomonadota > Gammaproteobacteria > Pseudomonadales > Pseudomonadaceae > Aquipseudomonas. The sequence continues at coordinate 66,358 of NZ_QARE02000013.1, forward strand.
TTGAGTTTGCCCATGTGCGCAGTCTTGGCGTGGGGTGGATTTGCCAACGGCGGGACACGGCCCGGCTCGGTGTCGATCAGTTCCTGCTCGCGACGGTTCCATTCGGCGAGCATCTTGTGATCAGGCAGGCAGCCGATCAGGCCGGGATGAATAAGACCGGCGAATTCGACGCCAGGAATGTGCCGCGAGCGGGTCATCATGCCTTTGAAATCCCAGATCGCCTTTTGCGCCATCGGGAAATGATCGGTGAGGAAGCCGCCGCCGTTCTGCTTCGAGAAGAACCCATTGAAGCCCCATTGCGAATCGGCCCGGGCACCGATGTCCAACAGGTCGACCACCAACAGGTCACCGGGCTCTGCGCCATGCACCCCGACCGGACCGGAGAGGTAATGCACGGTGGACAGATCGACATCCCGCACGTCGCTGGCGTCATCGTCGTTCTTGATCGCTCCGGCGGTCCAGTCGTAGGTTTCAAGAATGAAATCCTCCCCCGGCTTGACCCAACAGGCCATCGGAAGGTCTGGGTGCCAGCGGTTGTGGATCTGCTCGTTTTCGGTAGCGGGCTGGTTGAGATCGACTTTGATCAAAACTTCGGTCATGGGTGTTCTCCTGGGGTTCCTGGGTCAACGGATGGTTCTGGGTGGATGCACTGGCCACTTGGCGGGCAAGCGCGCGCCTGCAGGTTCGAGCTCTTCCGCAGGTACGCTGGCCAGCAATGCAATCGAACAAACACTGCAGATCTCGAATGGGGTTAAACCGAGAGATAACGACTGATCGTTGCCTCATCGACATTGGCCCGCGTCTCCTCGATCACGAACCGGCCCTTTTCGATCACCAGAAACCGGTCGGCGATTTCCAGGGTGAAGGACAGCACCTGTTCCGATACCACGATGGTCAGGTTGCGCAGGTTGCGGATCTCTTTGAGGGTGCGGGCGATGTCCTTGATGATCGACGGCTGAATGCCTTCGGTAGGCTCGTCAAGCAACAGCACTTTGGGGTTGGTCGCCAGCGCTCGGGCGATTGCCAGTTGCTGCTGCTGCCCACCGGACAAGTTGCCGCCGCGCCGGTTGCGCATGTCGAACAGCACCGGAAACAAGGCGTAGAGGTCTTCAGACACCTTGCCTCTGGCCGACGCGGGCAGGCCGGTCTGAATGTTTTCCAGCACCGTCATGGAGGGAAAAATCATCCGCCCCTGAGGCACGTACGCCATGCCGTGCTCCACCCTGGCATGGGTCTCCATGGCCGAGACGTCGATCCCTTCGACCTGCACCTGGCCGCGCCACTGCGGGAGGATGCCCATCAGACTCTTGAACAGAGTGGTCTTGCCCATGCCGTTGCGGCCCATGACGGCGACGATTTCCTGCTTCTGCACGGCCATATCGAGGTCGTGAAGTATCTGGCTCTGGCCATAGCCGCACGCCAGTTGATGGATGGTGAACATGCTGCGCTCCTCAATGGCCGAGATAGACTTCGATGACTTTCGGGTTGCTCTGCACCGACTCCATGCTGCCCTCGGCCAGCACCTTGCCCTGATGCAGCACCGTGACTTTGTGCGCGATGCTCTTGACGAACTCCATGTCATGCTCGATTACCAGCACCGAGCGGCCCTGGCTGATGCGGTTAAGCAATTCGGCGGTCTGCGCGCGCTCGCTGACGCTCATGCCCGCCACCGGCTCGTCGAGCATCAATAGTTCAGGGTCTTGCATGAGCAACATGCCGATCTCCAGCCACTGCTTCTGGCCGTGGGACAACAAGCCGGCCTGCTGCTGCAACAGATCGGCGAGGAAGATGTCCTTTGCCACCTCGTGGACCCGATCGACCACAGTCTGGCTTCGCTGGAAAAACAGCGCACCGAACACGCTGCGCCCTTTGGGGAAGGACATTTCCAGGTTTTCGAACACGCTCAGGTTGTCGTAAATCGACGGCGTCTGGAATTTGCGCCCAACCCCGGCGCGAACGATGTCGTACTCGTTCATCCGGGTCAGCTCACGGTCCTTGAACTGAATGCTGCCGCCGGTAGCGCGGGTCTTGCCGCAGATCAAATCGAGGACCGTGGTCTTGCCTGCACCATTGGGGCCGATGACCACCCGCACCTCGTTACGGTCGATGTACAGGTTCAGGTCGTCTACCGCCTTGAAGCCGTCGAAAGACACCGTCAGCCCCTCGACTGCCAGCACCGGTTTGGGCATCTGAAAGCCACTGGCCGTGGTCATGGTTGGGTCTCCAGGGAACTGTTGACGGATTTGGCGCCGGTTACAGCAGCCGGTTTTGCAGGTGCAGGGGCGGCAGGCAGCGCGGGTTTACCCTTCAGTCGTGCCAACCATTTGCGTCCGTGGCTTTCCCATAACCCGGCCAGCCCGTTGGGGAAGTACATGACCACGGCAATGAACAAGCCGCCCATCAGGTACAGCCACAGTTCAGGGAAGGATTCAGAGAAATAGGTCTTGCCGTAATTCACCAGCAACGAGCCGTACACCGCGCCGAGCAGCGACATGCGGCCGCCGACCGCGGCGAAGATCACCATCTCGATGGACGGCACGATGCCGACGAACGACGGCGACATAAACCCCACCTGCAAGGCGAACATCGCCCCGCCGACGGCGGAAAACCCGGCGGCAACGCAGTACACGAAGACCTTGAAGCTGGCCACGTCGTAACCGGAGAAACGCACACGCTCCTCCTTGTCGCGCATGGCCATCAGCAAGCGGCCGAGCTTGGAAGCGAGGATGAACTTACCGATCAGGATGCAGCCGAGCAGCAATGCGGCGTTGATGAAATACAACGCGAGCCTTGCGCCGTCGCCACGGATGTCCCACCCCATGAGGGTCTTGAGATCGGTAATGCCGTTGACCCCGCCCGTCAGGCCCTGCTGACCGATGATCAAGACAGTGAGAATCAGCGCGATGGCCTGGGTGACGATGGAAAAGTACACATCCCCCACGCGACGTTTGAAAAGCGCCGCGCCGATCACCAGCGCAAGGATCACCGGTACCGCCACCACCGCAACCACCGTGAAACCGAAACTGTGAAAGGGCATCCAGAATGCGGGCAGTTCGGTGATCTGATTCCAGTCCATGAAATCCGGTATGCCCGGCGTAGACTGGATTTTCGTACTCTCCGGGTCACTGGCTTCCAGTTTGAGGAACATGGCCATGCAGTACCCACCCAAACCGAAGAACACACCCTGCCCCAGGCTGAGAATCCCGCCGTAGCCCCAGCACAACACCAGCCCGACGGCGACGAAGGCGTAGGTCAGGTATTTGCCGACCATGTTCAGGCGAAAGGCGTCCAGCGTGAGTGGAAACACCAGCAGTATCAGCGCGGCCAGGATCAGCAGGCCGATCACCCCTTGCCGTCCGCCCATGAGTCTGTCTATAGCGTTCATCTGTGCGCCTCTATTTGCGAACTTTGCTGGAGAACAGCCCTTGCGGGCGCATCAACAGGATGAGGATCACGGTCGAAAGGGTCAGCACCTTGGCCATTGAACCGCTCATGAAGAATTCCGAGACCGACTGCGTCTGGGCAATGGCGAAGGCCGACGCTATGGTGCCGAGCAAGCTTTGGGCGCCGCCGAAGACCACCGTGAGAAAGGTGTCGACGATGTACAGCGAGCCCGCCGTGGGTCCGGTGGAGCCAATGGTCGTGAAGGCCGCGCCCGCGACCCCGGCGACCCCGCACCCGAGGGCGAACGTCATGCGGTCGACTTGACGGGTGTTGATACCGACGGCGCGGCTCATCACCCGGTTTTGCACCGTCGCCCGCACCTGCAGACCCCAGCGTGTGCGGTAAAGCATCAGAAAAATGCCGCCGGTCAACAACGCCGTGAGTGCCATCACGAACAGGCCGTTTTTGGGAATCTCGATGGCGTCGGTCAGGTTCACCGCGCCCATCAACCACTCCGGCGGGTTGGCACTGACTTCACGGGCGCCGAAGATCGAGCGAAACGCCTGTTGCATCACCAGTGACAGGCCCCAGGTGGCGAGCAGGGTGTCCAGCGGTCGATGGTACAGACGGCTGATCATCACCCTCTCCACCGCCCAGCCGATGGCGCCAGCCACCACGAAGGACAAGGCGATGGCAAAGAAAAAGTAGTACGGCTGCATCGACGGCAGATGGTTTTGCACCAGGGTCGAGAGCATGTACGTGGTGTAGGCACCCAGGGTGAGGAACTCCCCGTGGGCCATGTTGATCACCCCCATCTGGCCGAAGATGATTGCCAGCCCCAGGGCCATGAGCAGCAACACGCAGAACACGGACAAGCCGTTGAACCCCTGCATGGCAGCGATGGCACCAAACTCAGATAGCCATTGCATGGTGGTGTCCTCAGAAGAAGTGACGTAGAAACGATCGACGATCAGCATCGGTGAACGTAGTCGGCGCGCGCCTGCGCGCGAATGGCGCGGACAAGCGATCGAGATGTTCTGGATTGACCACCCTCACCGCGGGCAAGTGCGCGCCTACCGGTCTCAGCGAATCGGTTACTGATAACCCTTCGGAAACGGGTTCGGCTCGATCAAATCCGACTCGTAGATCACCTTGAACTGGCCGTTGGCCTGCGCTTCCCCGATCCGGGTCTTGCTCCAGAGGTGATGGTTCTCGTGGACTTTCACGTAGCCTTCCGGCGCGGTTTTCAACTCGATGCCAGGCGATGCTGCGACCACTTTGTCCACATCGAAACTGCCCGCTTTTTCGACGGCAGCTTTCCATAACCAAGGGCCGAGGTAGGCGGCCTGGGTCACGTCACCCATCACCGCGTCCTTGCCATACTTGGCTTTGAAGGCATCGACGAAGGCTTTGTTGTTGGGGTTATCCAGGCTTTGGAAGTACTTCATCGAGGCGTAGAACCCTTCCATGTTTTCGCCGCCAATGCCGAGCAGTTCGTCTTCGGTGACCGACAGCGTCAGCAGGTTCTGCTTGGCCGCCGTGACGCCTGCCGCCTTCAGTTGTTTGTAGAACGCGACGTTGGAGCCACCCACCACGGCGGCAAACACCACATCAGGCTTTTTCAGCTTGACCTTGTTGATCAGCGAGCCGAACTGGGTGTTTCCCAGCGGGTAGTAGTCCTCGCCAACCACCGTGCCATGGAGCACATTTTCGATATGTTTGCGCGCGATTTTCATCGAGGTCCGCGGCCAGATGTAGTCCGAGCCAATCAGGTAGAACGTCTTGGCACCCTTCTCTTTGGCGATCCAGTCCAGGCTGGCGAGGATCTGCTGCGTGGCTTCCTGGCCGGTGTAGATCACGTTCTTGGACTGCTCCAGCCCTTCATAGAAGGTGGGGTAGTAGAGCAGGCCGTTTTCTTTCTCAAACACTGGCAATACCGCCTTGCGCGAGGCGGAGGTCCAGCAGCCGAACACGGCCGCCACTTTGTCCCCGACCAAAAGCTTCCTGGCCTTCTCGGCGAAGGTCGGCCAGTCGGAGGCGCCGTCTTCCTGAATTACCTTGATCTGCCGTCCGAGAATCCCGCCCGAGGCATTGATCTGGTCGATGGCCAGACGCTCGGCCTGAATCGAACCGGTCTCGGAAATGGCCATGGTCCCAGTGGCCGAGTGCAGTTGACCGACGGTGACTTCCGTCGGCGTCACGGCCAGCCCGGTGCTGTTAGCGTCATCGGCCATGGCCATCTGGCTGAACACGCTGGCGGCGATCAGCGACAGCGCAGCCGCGCCCAGGGTCAGTCGTCGAGGGAGCAAGCGTTTCAAGTGGGTCTGTGGTGATTCCATGGTTCCGGCTCCTGTGTGGGTCGTGGGTCTCGGCGGCGCTCTGAACGGCGCCTCATCGCGAGCTGGAACGAGCATGAAGTCCGGGAGGGTTTGGCGGTATACGCAGCTTGACGTAGTGGCATACGTCATTTGACGTAGCGCCAGAATTGCCATTTGGCGGCATGCTTGCGCCCGTGCGAGTGGCGAGGCATGGAACTTGCTCGCCAATACCTTCAGCCGTCGCGCCGGGCTCGGAGTTGGGGTCGGCTGGCATGAGCGCTTTCGCGAGCACGCCGCTGCCGACACAGTGTGTTCAGAGGACGACGGCTCGGTCTCGGGACGACAGGTTTCACCCCTCACCTCTCTGGAAGAATCGACTGTGCGACCCTCTGGCTCACAACGCATCATCAAGGTCCGCCGCGACTACAACAGCCTGGTCGCCGATGAGACGATGGAAGACTATGCTCTGCGGTTCACACCCAAGTCGTTCCGCAAATGGTCGGAGTTCCGGATCGCCAATACCGCGGTCGGCGCCGTGTCGTTTCTCGCGCTGGAAGCCATCGGGGGGGCGCTGGTGATGAGCTACGGCTTCACCAATACGCTGTGGGCAATCCTGGCCACGGCGCTGGTGATCTTTTTGACCGGCCTGCCCATCAGCTATTACGCCGCGCGCTACGGCGTGGACATGGACCTGCTGACTCGCGGCGCCGGTTTCGGCTACATCGGCTCGACCATCACCTCCTTGATCTACGCCAGTTTCACCTTCCTGTTCTTCGCCCTGGAAGCGGCGATCATGGCGTTGGCCCTGGAGCTGTACTTCCGCATTCCCCTGGCCTTGGCCTATGTGGTCTGTTCGGTGATCATCATCCCGCTGGTGGCCTACGGCATCACCCTGATCAGCCGATTGCAAATGTGGTCACAACCGCTGTGGCTGACACTGTTGCTGGTGCCCTACGTTTTCGTGATCTGGAAAAACCCCGACGCATTGAGCGATCTCACCAGCTTTTCCGGTCGGGAGGGCGAAGGGGGCACATTCAACCTGCTGTTATTTGGTGCGGCGTTCAGTGTGGCACTGTCACTGGTGACCCAGATCGGCGAGCAGGTCGACTACTTGCGTTTCCTGCCCGAAAAGACCCTCGCCAACCGCACGCGTTGGTGGGTTGCGCTGCTGATGGCCGGGCCGGGTTGGATCATCCCCGGCGCGCTGAAAATTCTGGCCGGGGCTTTCCTGGCCTTTCTCGCGTTGCAGCATGAGGTGCCCATCGAGCGCGCTGCCGAGCCAACGCAGATGTACCTGGTCGCATTTCGCTACGTGCTCAGCTCGCCGGAGTGGGCGCTGGCGGCCATGACGCTGTTCGTGATCATTTCCCAGATCAAGATCAACCTGACCAACGCCTATGCCGGGTCGCTGGCCTGGTCCAACTTTTTCGCGCGGGTGACACACAGCCATCCCGGGCGGGTCGTCTGGTTGGTATTTAATGTGATCATTGCGCTGATCCTCATGGAACTGGGGGTCTTCGACGCCATCGAGCAGGTACTGGGCCTTTACGCCAATGTGGCCATCGCCTGGATTGGCTCACTGGTGGCGGATTTGGTGATCAACAAACCGATGGGCTGGTCGCCAAGGCATATCGAGTTCAAGCGAGCGCACCTGTACGACATCAACCCGGTTGGGGTGGGTGCAATGACCATCGCCTCGCTGGTTGCGTTCTGTGCCCACTTCGGAGCATTCGGGGAACTGGCGCAGGCCGCGCCGCCGCTGGTTTCACTGGCCGTCGCGCTGATCATCTCGCCGTTGATCGCCTGGCGAACCCAAGGCCGTTACTACATCGCCCGCAGCAGCACTGCCGCCCTGCTCCACCCGCAGGGGCCGCAGCCCACGCTGCGTTGCGGTTTGTGCAGCAACGCCTTCGAAACGCCGGACATGGCATGGTGCCCGGCTTACGGCTCGCCGATTTGCTCGCTGTGCTGTTCGCTGGATGCGCGGTGTGGCGATCAGTGCAAGAAACGCACACGGCTCTCCATGCAGTTCGAGGATCTGGTCAGCCATCTCCTGCCTCGCCTGCCTCGCCGCTACCTGCATACCCGGCTGGCGCAGTACCTGGGCTTGCTCGCGATCCTGGTTCTGGGACTGTCCGGCGCCCTGGCGCTGATTTACGGGCAAGTGGCGCACGGCCTGATCGATCAGTCATTGCAGGCGTATCACACCTTGCGGCTGGCCTTTCTCAAGGCCTTCCTGACTTTCTGCGTGTTCGCCGGCATCCTCGCCTGGTGGGTGGTGCTGACCCGAGAAAGCCGTCGCGTGGCTCTGGAGGAGTCGGAACGCCAGACACAGCTGTTGATTCAGGAAATCGATGCCCACGACAAGACCGACCAGGCGCTGCAGGAAGCGAAGGAAGCTTCGGAAGCCGCCAACGCGGCCAAAAGCCGTTATGTGACCGGACTGTCCCACGAGCTGCGCACGCCGCTCAACAGCATCCTGGGCTTCACCCAAATTCTGCAACGCGACCCTGCCACCCCGTCGCAGCAACAAGCCGCTCTGGCGACCATTCTCCGCAGCAGTTCGCACCTGCTGTCGTTGATCGACGGTCTGCTGGACGTCGCCAAGATCGAGGCCGGAAAGCTGCGGCTCGAACCGTCGGAAATTCTCTTGCAGGAATTCCTCAGCGACCTGGAACAGATGTTTGTCAGCACCGCGGGCGACAAGGGGATAGGGTTTCGGCTGGAACGAGTGGGACGCATGCCAATGGTGGTGCGTGGCGATGAAAAAAGAGTGCGACAGATTCTGATCAACCTGCTGGGCAACGCGGTGAACTTCACCGACAGGGGCGAGGTGTGCCTGCGGGTCAGTTACCGACGGGAAACAGCCATATTCGATGTGATTGACACCGGCATCGGCATCGCGCCGGACCAGATCGAGCGGATTTTTCAGCCGTTCGAGCGGGGCGGTCTCGTGCGCCAGGACAACGGCGTAGGCTTGGGCTTGACCATCACCCGCATGCTCACCGCCTTGATGGGCGGGGCCCTGTCGGTGACCAGCCAACCGGGGGAAGGGACACGCTTCCAAGTGCGGCTATTCCTGTCGGAAGTGCGGGTGCCGCGGGCGGTCATCGACGTGGATCATGACGTGATCGGCTATGAGGGCGAGCGTCGACGGATTCTGGTGGTCGACGACCACATCGAACACCGCAAAGTGATTCACGGCATGCTCTCGCCGCTCGGTTTCGACATCATCGAGGCAGCCAACGGCCACGAAGCCGTGCGCCAGGTGTCGTTACAGCACCCTGATCTGATTCTGATGGACCTGTCGATGCCGGGCATGGACGGCTGGCAGACCCTGCGCATGATCCGCCACAACGCATTGTCCCTGGTCCCGGTCATCGTGCTGTCAGCCAATGCCAATACCTTTGCCGACGACAAGGACCAGGGCTTGCCCTCCATGGAACACGACTACCTTTCCAAACCAGTGCACATGCAGCAACTGCTCGACCGCCTGGCCCACCACCTGACACTTCATTGGCAATATCGTGTGCGCAACGCCCCACCCGCCCGGTCTGAATGGCATCTGCCGCCCCGAAAGGACCTCGAAGAACTCTATGAACTGTGCGGTCTGGGGTACATGCGTGGCATTCAGCACAAACTCGATGCCATTGAGCGAGACAGCACGGAAAGTGCCCGCTTCGTCGCAGACCTGCGCACCCTGGCCACCGGCTTTCGCTTGGACGAACTCAGCCTACAACTCAAGGAGGCCCTCAATGAACGCCCTGACTCCACGCGCTGAAACGGGGGTGATCCTGATTGTCGACGACACCCCGGACAACCTGGCCCTGCTGTCCGATGCACTGGACGAGGCGGGCTACATGGTGCTGGTGGCGCTGGACGGCACCAGTGCGCTGAACCGCATACAACGCCGACGGCCGGACCTGATCCTGCTCGATGCGATGATGCCGGGGCTGGACGGGTTCGAGACCTGCCGCCAGATCAAACGCCAGCCAGACACAGCGAACATTCCAGTGCTGTTCATGACCGCACTGACCGACAGCGAACATGTGGTTCAGGGTTTCGAAGCGGGCGCTATCGATTACGTGACCAAGCCCATCCAGTGTGCGGAGGTCTTGGCACGGGTCGCCTCGCACCTGCGCACCGCGCGCATCCTGCAAACGGCGCGCGATGCGCAGCCCATAGGGCTCGACCACCCCCCGGCGTATGATCGACTGGCGACACGCTTTCAACTGACGGAGCGGGAGTTCGAAGTGTTGCGCTGGGTCTCCTGCGGAAAAACCAACAAAGACATTGCCGACATCCTGCAACTCAGCCCACGCACCGTGAACAAACACCTGGAGCACATCTACATCAAACTCGGCGTCGAAACCCGCACCGCCGCCACCTCGGTGGCGATGGCCGCGATGACCGAGCGTGTCCCCTGACGGGCACGTGATCGCCCTACGAGCCCTTCAGCCCATCGTTGACTAGGCGTTTTCGCTGTCCCAGAACCGCTTGTACATGCCAAGTTTCTTCTTCAACGGTCGAGACAGCCGCGCCTCTTCCTTGCCCAGTTTGAATGCCACCAGCTTCAGGCCATTGCGCAGCAACGAGGCCGGCCAGAGGTACCAGCGCCGCAGGCCGAGGAAGTTCAGCTCAGACTTGACATAACGCATACCCTCGGCACGGGCTCCGCCGAACCGGGCGTGAATCCATGACTCGCGTGCCTGAAAGACGCCGATGTCGAAGTACCGGCGAAATTCCTCGCGCAGGGTGTAATTGTGGGAGTGCCGACAGACCGCCGAGCCCTGATAAGCCACTTTCCAGTGGGACAGGAGCATCTTCGCGGCCACGTACATGTCTTCGGACAAGATCACATGCCGGGGAAAACCGCCCACCGCCCGCAGCGCATCGCGGCGGTAGGCAGCGAACGAATTGGACATGAACGGCGTCTTGATCCCCAGCGCCGGCACGTCCTCCAGACGCTTGATCCGGGACACCGGCGGGTAGTTGAACCAGCGGGCATGCTGGGCAAGCACCGTGGCGTCCAGATGAGGCAGTTGCCGACCGCAGACCGCGCCGACCAGCGGGTCGTCGAACGGCGCGAGGATGTTTTCCACCGCGCGGGGATCTTCCAGGTAGGCGTCCTGCGTCAGGTACACGAAGATGTCATAGCGGGGGTGGGTCTCGGCCATCATCTGCCGGGTACCGCCGTGGTTGAAGTCCTTCGGGTCGATGCGGGTCACGTTGCCGCAGCGGGACTGCGCCAGTTCCAGGGTACCGTCCGTGGAACTGGAATCGACGATCAGGGTGTCGAACTCAGCGGTCTGGGCCCACAGGGAATCGAGCAACCGCTCGAGCTCCCTGCGCCCGTTGTAGGTCGGGATGACGCAAGCGACACGCAAAGGCTGCATAACAATACTCCGTGGCAACTGCACAATGCCCATTTGTCATGACACGCTTTTGAGGGTAGCTCAGGATCTTTCCCCGGGATTCAACCGCTGGTCAGCCCATCACCTCACTCAAGGGAATGAAATTCAGCAGATCGCCTTCCGCCACCGTCGTGCCCTCGATCACCTCGATCAGGCCATCGGCCCACGCGGCACTGCGCAGCACGCCCGAACTCTGGTTGCGATAGGCGACCACCCGGCCCTGCTCCAGACGCCCGCGCAAGTACTCCCGGCGCGTGCCCGGTTTGGACCAGACGAAACCTGACGGCACCTTGAACGACAACGGCCTGACCTGTTGCACCCCCAGACGGCGCAGCAGGTAAGGCCGGGCCAGAAGCGCGAAGGTCACCAGCGTCGAGGCCGGATTGCCCGGCAAGCCGATCACCGGCACGCCCCGGTAGTGACCGAAGGTCAGAGGTTTGCCCGGCTTGATCGCCAGCTTCCACAGGGCAATCTCGCCTTCCTCGCGCAGGGCATGGCCGAGAAAATCGGCCTCGCCCACCGAGACACCGCCGGTGGAAAGGATCAGGTCAACATCGCCCAAGGCGCCCAATGCTGCACGGGTTTTGTCCAGGTCGTCAGGGAGGATCCCGGCGTCGATCACTTCGCAACCCAACCGCGCGAGCCAACTGCACAACAGGACACGGTTGCTGTTGTAGATCTGCCCCGGCCCCAGTGCCTGACCTGGTTCGATCAACTCGTCGCCGGTCGAGAGCACCGCGACCCGGGCGCGACGCACCACGGGCAACTCGTTCATGCCCAAGGTCGCGGCCAGCCCCATTTCGATGGGCGTCAGTACCGTGCCCGCCTGCAGGACGGTGTCGCCAACGGTGGTTTCCTGACCTTTGGGCCGGATGTTCTGATCCCGGTGCAAGGCATGCAGCAAACGCACACGCCCATCGGCCAGGACCTCGGCGTTCTCCTGCATTTCGACGCAGTCGGCGCCGTCCGGCACGGGTGCGCCGGTGAAGATCCTCGCGCAGGTGCCCGGCTGCAAAGGCTCGGGCGCCTGGCCAGCGAAAATCCGTTGGCTGACCGGTAACGGCTCACCCGTCCAGTCCGCCACACGCAAGGCGTAACCGTCCATGGCGCTGTTTGGCCAGGGCGGCAGGTCCAGGGTAGACACCAGATCCTGGGCGAGGACGCGGCCCTGAGCCTGTGCCAGGGTCACCGTTTCGCGTTCGGTAATCGCCGCTGCGGCGGCCAGGTTCATCAACCGCTCCATGGCCTCTTCGACCGGCATCAAGCGGCTCATTTCAGGCTTGCTCATCGCCATTCACCCACGGGTTGCGCATGGCTCCGCCTTTTTCAAATGCGGCACGAAGTTGCAGGGCCGGAAGCTGTTGTTCAATTGATCGGCCAGAATCCCGTCCCAGCCGGTGCGCACGGCATTGGTCGAACCGGGCAGGCAGCAGACCAGCGTACCGTTGGCCAGCCCCGCCAGCGCGCGGGATTGAATGGTAGAGCTGCCGATGTCCGGCACGGAAATCTGCCGGAACAGCTCGCCGAACCCGTCAACCTGTTTGTCCAGCAGGCAGGCCACCGCTTCGGGCGTGCTGTCGCGACCGGTGAAGCCAGTGCCGCCGGTAATCAGCACGACCTGGACCTGATCGTCGGCGATCCAGGTCGCGACCTGGGCGCGGATTTTGTAGAGATCATCCTTGAGCAGCACACGCTCGATCAAGCCGTGCCCGGCAGCGGTCAGGCGATCGACGAACAGTTGCCCGGAGGTATCGGTTTCGAAGGTTCGCGTATCGCTGACGGTGAGCACGGCAATGTTCAGCGACACGAAGGGGGTGTCAGCCTTGGCTTTCATGGGCGAGGTCCAGTTGTCGAGAAAACAGTCCGGTGTTATATCACAGGGCCTCCTTTTCCTGTGCTTGATGAGTCCCCCATGACCGCGTTCGACACCCTGCCCCCTTGCTCGATCCTATTGCTCGCGGGCGGCCAAGGGCAGCGCATGGGCGGTCGCGACAAGGGGCTGATCGAATGGCAGGGCGAGCCGCTGATTTACCCTCTGCACCGCCTGACCCGACCGCTGACGGACGACCTGATCATTTCCTGCAACCGCAATCGCCAGCGCTATGCGCCCCTGGCCGACCGTTTGGTGCACGACGACGAACCGGACTTCCCCGGCCCCTACGCCGGCATTCGCGCGGGGCTGGCCGTGGCACGGCATGACTACTTGCTGGTCATGCCGTGCGACACCCCCTTGCTCGACGTCCCCCTGCTCGACGGCCTGCGCCGCATGGCCGCGGACCATCCCGGCAAGCCCGTGATGGTCCGCCAGGGTGAGCAGTGGGAGCCGCTGCTGTGTTGCATCCCCACCTGCCACGCCGCGGTGTTCGAACGGCACTGGCAACAAGGCCAGCGCAGCCCGCGTCGGACCATGGCTGAACTCGGGGCGGTCGCGTTGCAGTGCGACCCGGGTGACCGACGCCTGGCCAACCTCAATTCCCCACAGGTGTTGACCGAGGTCAAACCCTGAGGGCGGGAACGATGTTTCATGGAACTTTGCGCACAACCCCTGCGTCAGAACCGTCACTACACAAAGAATTACCCTCGGAGACACAGTAATGAAACAACGGACTATTCCTGCAGCCTTCCTGCTCGCACTTGGCCTGGCCACCCTCGCCGGTTGCTCTTCGCCCACGGTGATCACGCTTAACGATGGCCGTGAAATCCAGGCAACGGACACGCCGAAGTACGACGAAGAGTCCGGTTTCTACGAATTCAAGCAACTGGATGGCAAAGAAACCCGCATCAACAAAGATCAGGTTCGCACCGTCAAAGAACTCTGATATTTGAGCTGAATCGAAAAAAACCCGCTACCGCAGCGGGTTTTTTTGGTCTTGAGAGGGGTTCGATTCGCCCATGCTCCGATCGCTCAGCCTTATCCGCCCCGCCAATCAGCGCCCGAAGCGCGCCAGTTGCATTTCCTGCAATCGACTCAAGGTGCGACGAAAAGCGAACGCCAGGTAACCTTCCGTATACAGCGTCTGCATGGGCAAAGCCGCTTCGACATACAGCGGCACCTTGCGGTCGTAACACTCATCCACCAAGGCAATGAAGCGTCGCACCCCGTCATCGTAAGGCGACAACTGCGGCAGCTCCCGATCGCCTGCGACGACCTGTTCGACGGCATCCTCGGTCCCCCGGGCGATGCGGCCTTCCCGTTGACGGGCGCTCAAGGCAGGCACTTCACTCAGCAGCACGGCACGGTAACGGTCGCACAGATCGATGAAATCCACGGCGGCCAGCGGCTGTTCGCACAGGTCCTTGTAACGGCACCAGATCACGGTCTTGCTGCAGCGCACAACCGCCAGATGGCGGCGGCCCAACGGCACCGGTTGAATCGACACCGATTCGCCTTCGCTCAGCGTTTCGAACACCTCCACCAGCGCGCTGGGACCCCGCTCCGGCGTGATCCAGTAACGCTGCTGCGCCTGCCCGGGGTGCAGGCGATGATCTTCGCCGCCGTCCACTGACACCACCGTCATGTGCTCGTTGATTGCGGTGATCGCCGGAATGAATCGCTCCCGGTTATGCCCCGTGGCATACAACTGCTCGGGCAACTGGTTGGACGTGCAGACGAGGGTCACGCCTTCTTCGAACATCGCCCGCAGCAGACCACCCAGGATCACCGCGTCGCCAATGTCGTTGACGAACAATTCGTCAAAACACAGCACCTTCACTTCCTGGCCGAGTTCGTGGGCCAGCACCTCAAGGGGCTTGGCGATACCTGTCAGTTGAAAGAGGCGCTGATGCACCCAACGCATGAAATGATGAAAATGCTGGCGCCGGGCAGGCACCTGCAGACCTTCGAAAAACCGATCCATGAGCCAGGTCTTGCCGCGTCCGACAGGGCCCCAGAGGTAGACGCCCTTGACGCCGGCGTGGGGCCTGCCTTCATGCAACGCATCCCAGCAGCGCTGCAAGTGTCGAGCGGCCTGGCGTTGGGCCTCGTCCGGTTGAAAACCCTGGGTATCCACGGCCTGCTGCCAGGCCTCCAATGGAGAAAGCGCACTCATTGAACCGCATCACCGCATAGTGTGAGATTGATCGTGACGCCTGGAATACGACGCCCCCAGCAAATAGCAACAGCCCCCGGCCACGATGAAACCCGCCAGCATGGAGAACATGAACGCAGGGGGCTGAGCGGCCAGGGCGAAACCGCATAACACCGGCCCCAGCGCACCGCCGAGGTTGGACAGGTTTTGCGCGCCGTAATACATGCCTCGCAAATGCGTGGGTGCAATGCGGTCGATGAACATGTACTCCGCAGGAAAAACGATGATCTCGCCCAAAGTGAAAATCGCCACTGCCAACGACCAGTGCAGCACCGTACTCGACAGAGCGAACCCGACCACGCCCATCAGAAACAACGTGAAGCCCAGGGTCAGCCACTGGTTGAGGTGCTGGTGGCTGATGCGCTTGCCCACCACATACTGGAGGCAGATCACCACCGCCGCATTGACCGCGACCACGGAACTGATGACTTGATAGGTAAATTCCGGCGTGCTGGTGGTGACCAGGTATTGCGACAGGTAAGCCGTGAATTGGCCGAACACCACCGCACTGAGCATGCCCCCCAGGGTAAAGCACACCAATCGGTAATCCTTGAGCAGAATCCGCCCCACCGCCAGAAAGGAGATGGGCGCGTTGGCCGGGTCTGCCGAGCTCAACTGACGGTCACCGTACATCGCGTAGACAACGAAATAACCCAGGCCCAGCGCCGCCGACACCAGAAACGGCAGTTTCATGCTCCAGTGGGCGAGCCCCGCACCGATGAATGGGCCGACCGCGTAACCGATGTTGATGAGGGTGTAGCGCACCGAGAACAGTTTGCTCTGCTCGGCTACGGGCAGCAGCTTGCCAAAGGCCGCCTTGACCACGACATCGATCACCGAATAGGCGAAATTGAACGACACCAGAAACAGAAAAAACAGCCACAGCCTGTCGGTCAGGCACATCCCGACGAAGCCGACGAAAAAGAACCCGGTGAACGCGAGGATCAGTTTGTAGCTGGACAGTCGGTCCGTGAGGTAACCGCCGTACAGGCTCAGCAGCGAACCGACGATCAAGGCACTGCCGACCATCAGGCCGATATCACTGATGCCCAGTGTGAAACTGGACGACAGATAGATCACCAGGTAAGGCAAGGTGATCGCCCTGCCCAGCGTCAGGAACAGCGACGAGGCCAGCAGGAGGTTGACCGAGGCAGGGTAATGTCTGAGGGCGGTGAGCATCCGAGTCCTGTCCTTGTGGTCAGCCGTGGCAATCGAAGCCGAGCATCGTTGCATAATCGAAGCGGACTGGACATTGAGATAAATTCATTTGCATCCCTCTGTAAAAACCTGGGCGGTCCCTCCGTCACTCGATCACGCTGGCCTGAACCCTGATCAATCCGCTCACTAAAGCCCTCACCAAGCGTTCAATCTGGCTGGCCGGTGCGGCTCATATTCCGTAACATCCCCACCCTTTGCGCTTTCTCCCTTCAGGTCATACATGAAATCCGCTCGTCTGCGTGCCGACATCCTCGCCGGCCTCACCACCTCATTCGCCCTGGTTCCCGAGTGCATCGCCTTCGCCCTGGTCGCCCACCTCAACCCACTGATGGGGCTGTACGGCGCGTTCGTCATTTGCACCCTGACAGCCCTGTTCGGCGGCCGCCCCGGAATGGTATCGGGCGCAGCAGGCTCGATGGCGGTGGTGATCGTCGCACTGGTGGTGCAACACGGTGTGCAGTACCTGCTGGCGACGGTTCTGCTGGGCGGGCTGGTCATGATTGCCTTTGGGGTCTTGCGCCTGGGCAAACTGGTGCGCATGGTGCCCTACCCGGTGATGCTCGGCTTCGTCAACGGCCTGGCCATCGTGATTGCCATGGCCCAGCTCGAACACTTCAAGGCCGGCGAGCACTGGCTCACCGGCCCGCCGCTGTACAGGATGCTGGGCCTCGTCGCGGTGACCATGGCGGTGGTGTACGTGTTGCCCCGCCTCACCCGCGCGGTCCCGCCGGCCCTGGTGGCGATACTGGGCGTCGGTCTGCTGGTGTACCTGCTCGATCTGCCAACCCGCACCCTGGGTGACATGGCCCACATCGCCGGCGGCCTGCCCGGTCTTGCGCTGCCTGATGTGCCATGGAGCCTGGAGACCTTGCGCATCATCGCCCCCTACGCGGTGCTGATGGCCCTCGTGGGGCTGCTGGAAACCTTGCTGACGCTGAACCTGACCGACGAAATCACCGAAAGCCGCGGCTACCCGGACCGCGAATGTGTGGCGCTGGGAGTGGCGAACATCACCTCCGGCCTCTGCGGTGGCATGGGCGGTTGCGCGATGATCGGCCAGACCGTGATCAACCTCAGCTCAGGCGGCCGGGGGCGTTTGTCCGGGGTCGTGGCCGGGTTGATGATCCTGATATTCGTGCTGTTTCTGTCGCCGCTGATCGAGCGCATTCCACTGGCTGCATTGGTGGGCGTGATGTTCGTCGTGGCCCAGCAGACCTTCGCCTGGGCGTCGCTGCGGGTGCTGCGCAAAGTCCCGTTGAACGATGTGCTGGCCATCATCGCCGTGACCGTGGTCACCGTACTGACCGACCTGGCCACCGCGGTGCTGTTCGGTATTCTCATCGCGGCACTGAACTTCGCTTGGCAACAGGCGCGCGAACTGTACGCAGACAGCCACACCGAAGCCGACGGCAGCAAACGGTATCAGGTGCATGGCACGCTGTTTTTCGCTTCGACGACGCCGTTTCTCGACCAGTTCGATCACCTGAACGACCCGCAAAACGTGACCCTCGATTGCCGTCACCTGCGGTTCGTCGACTATTCTGCGATCGCCGCCCTGAAGACGCTTCGCGAGCGTTATGAAAAAGCCGGGAAACACCTGCGTGTGGTGCACTTGTCGGAGCGTTGCAAAAAGCTGCTCAAGCGCGCGGGCATGCAGCACGCCTGACTCGACGGTGCCCAGTGGGTGCATCGAATGGGCGCGGCGGGCGGTGGCAAGATTCTGGGCAAGCCTTGATCGCAGTTCGCCACATTTGTGGGCACAGCAGGAAGAATTGTTCCAAAAATACTCATTTTTTGTACACAAGGTGCGCCTCTGTGCTCCATCGCACCTGCCGTCGAAGGGCTCTGCGCCTCGCAAAACCCAGCACCCTGGGGTCACCCGCGAAGATATCCTGACCAGCCGATCAACTTAATGGCCCGCTTATTGCTCCAGCCGGACAGTAGGCACTGTTCCATGGTGGTTGTGCGCGCGTATTTGCGGAGTTTTCTTATGTTTGTCTGGCGAAAGAGCATTCAATGGCAACTGACCCTGAGCATGGGCGCCGCGCTGGTGACCAGCAGCCTGATTGTCATCGGTATCTATGCCTTTGCATTGAACCGCCTGACCGACCGCTATCTGCTGCAGCAGGCGATGCCCGCCAGCGTCGAAGCCATTCGCAATGACCTCGAACACCTCCTGGCTGCCCCCTTGACCGCCGCGAGCGACATTGGCGACAACACCCTGGTCGCTGACTGGCTGGGCAACGGTGAAGACCCGGCCCAACAGCCCGCGTTCATCCGCTACCTGGCGAAAATCAAGGCTCAACACAACGCGCTCACCACCTTCATCGTGGCCAAGGACAGTGGCCACTACATCACCGACAAAGGCGCAGACCGCACCTTGCAGCGAGGACCGGCCGAGAACGCCTGGTTCTATGGCTTCCTTGGCAGCAACAAGCGGCGCTCGCTGGATATCGATATCGATGCCACGACCAAAATCCCCACGTTGTTCATCAACCAGCGCATCGAGTTCGACGGCAAGGTCGTGGGCGTGGCGGGCTTGGGCTTCAGCATGAGCGCGCTGTCGCGCATGATCAGCGATTTCCACTTCGGCAAAGAGGGGCAGGTTTACCTGGTGAGCCCGGACGGCAAGATCAAAGTCCATCCCAACCCCGAGTTCAATGACCGTGAATCACTGACCGCGCACGTGGGCGACGCCGCTGCGCGGACACTGCTCAGCCAGGATGGCAAGGGCCAGGCGCTGGAGTTCGAACGCGATGGCCAGGCTTACGTCGCGGTCGCCCGGCCGGTCGAGTCGCTGGGCTGGACACTGGTCAGCGAAGTGCCACTGGCGGAAGTGTACGGCCCGGCCAAAGAAGCCCTCACCACCATTTCCGCGATCAGCCTGGCGGTGGTGCTGTGTTTCCTCGGGTTCGTGGGCTGGATCGCACGCGGCATCGTGCGCCCTATCCAACACGTCACGAGCGCGTTGGTGGATATCGGCGGCGGCCAGGGCGATCTCACTCGGCGCCTTGATGACAGCCGGGCGAACGAACTGGGCGATCTGGCCCGGGGCTTCAACCGCTTCATCGAGACCCTGCGCCTGCTGATCGGCGACGTGTTGCAGACCAGCGAGCAACTGCGCCACAGCGTGGTGGACGTGGCTCGGGTGGTCGACAGCACGTCGGCGCGTGCAGCCAAGCAACAGCAAATGACCGACATGGTCGCCACCGCCGTGCACGAAATGGGGCTCACTGTTCAGGAGATTGCCCGTAACGCCGGCGCTGCTGCCGACGTTTCGCGCACTACCCACCAAGAAGCGGTATCCGCCAAACGCGTGGTGGGTGAGTCCATCGGCCACATTCAGAGCATGTCCGACGGGGTTGGAACCGCGGCCGGTGCAGTGGAGCATCTGGCCACGCAGATTTCCACCATCGACCAGGTGCTCGCCGTGATCCGCAGCATTTCCGAGCAAACCAACCTGCTGGCCCTCAATGCCGCCATCGAAGCGGCCCGCGCGGGGGAAATGGGTCGCGGCTTTGCGGTGGTCGCCGACGAGGTGCGCACACTGGCCGGTCGCACACAAACCGCCACGTCGGAAATTCAGCACATGATGGGCGAGCTTAAAAGCGGTGCCGAGCAGGCGGTCACTTCGATGCGTGCCGGGCAGGCGGCCACGGGCACTGGCGTCGACGCCAGCCGGCGCACGGGCCAATCACTGGACGCGATCGCAGGCCACGTCGAAGAGCTGACGGACCGCAACCACCAGGTTGCGGCCGCCACTGAGGAGCAAAGCACGGTCACTGAAGAAATCAACCGCAACGTGCAGGGCATCGCGGACCTCGCGCAATCGACTGCCAGCGACGTCAGTGCCTGCCGTGAAGACTGCCTCAAGCTGTCCCAGAAGGCCGAACACCTGGCGGCACAGATGGCACGTTTCAGGTTGTGAGCGACTGCTGCGTGATCGCTTTTGCTGTCGCCGAGCGGCTACAGGGAGGCCATGGCGCTCACGATATCGGCGGTCGAGACCACCGTCGCGTATTCCCCGTGCAGATTAGCCAATGACATCCCATGAATTGCCTCGGCACTGCGGGGTTGCCCGAAAAAATCCGCGCCGTCGAACGTGTAGCAGGCATCATGGGGAACGATGACCTCGAACCCCAGGTTGCCGCCCGTCCTTGCCGTGGATTCCACAGAATTGTTGGTGATCACCCCGACGATCACCACCTGGCGGATGCCGTCCGCTCTCAACCAGCCCTCCAGCGCCGAGTGGCAAAATGCGTCCGGCACCTGCTTGTGCAGCTCCCCTTCCCCATCCAGCGGCAGAAAGTCGGGCTGGAACTCCACACCCGCTTGCCGGGGCCAGAACACCGAGTCCTCGGAGCGGGAAAAATGCCGCACATGGATCACCGTCCGGCCGGTGTCGCGCCACGCCTTCAACAGTGCGAGCATCTGTCGTTCGGCATCGGGATTGTTGCGCCGCCCTAACTTGGGGTGGTTGATCCCTTGCTGCATATCAATGATGACCAGCGCGGCCTTGGGGTCGAGTTGCATGATGGGTCTCGTAAGGAGGATGGATTCTGGCGCCTGCGATGATGCGCCGCTGATCGACACGGGCATGGCGGTGCCGTCTAAATGGCGCTGAAATGCCGCGCCCATTGCTGCTCGGCGAACTGCTCGATGATGAAATCGACGAACGCCCGGGTCTTGCCGGGCAGCATGTTGTGTCCGCTGTAGTAAATGCAAATGTGGCCGTCTTCGACGTACCAGTCCGGCAGCACCCGCAATAGCGCTCCGCTGCGCAAATAAGGCAACGCGAACGGCATACTGACCAGCGCGACCCCCAGCCCCTGCACGGCGGCGCGACAGGCTGCCTCGGAATCACTCAGGGTCATACGTGCGGTCAGTTGCAGCGGGGCCTGCGCCTGATGACGATGGGTCAGCGGCCAGTGACGGACACGGCCGGTCTGGGGCGAGCGAATCAGGATCCCGTCGCAGGTGCGAAGGTCCTCGGGCTGCTGGATGCGGGCGTGCCCACTGACCCAGGCGGGCGACGCCACCAGCACCCGATGGGCGGGCGCCAGCTTGCGCGCGACCACCCCTTGCGGCAGATCGAAGCCGCCACCTATCGCTGCATCGAATCCTTGGCCGATGAGATCGACCTGGCGATTATCGAAATGCCAGTCCGGCGTGATCGCGGGAAACCGCCGCAAGAACTCGCCCAGCAGCGGCACCACGTACAAGCATCCGAACAGCGTTCCGACACTCACTTTGAGTGTGCCCGCCGGGCTGCCCTCGGCGCTGGCCAGGTTGGCGACCGCGTTCTGAATGGTATGAAAACTGACGCGCACCTCATCCAGAAAGCGCTGCCCGGCCTCGGTAAGGGTCAGGCGTCGCGTGCTGCGCTGGAACAGGCGCACACCGAGACGCCCTTCGAGACGCGCCACGCTCTTGCCCACCGCCGCAGGCGTAAGACTCAAGCGTCGTGCGGCTTCCGCGAAGCTGCCGACCTCAGCGCTGCGGACAAAACATTCGATGCTGCTGAAGTTCTCCATCGGCTCGATTCACAACTTTTGGTTTACACAGACTATAGCGATTGCCCGCTACCGAGAATCCAATCGGCGACAGATACTGCGCTCATCCACTTCATCGCTCGGCTTACCGGAGACCCACATGACTCATACCACCCCACTCAGCGGCAAAACGGTTCTTGTCCAGGGTGGCTCGCGCGGCATTGGCGCGGCCATCGTCAAGCGTTCGGCCGAACAAGGCGCTGCGGTCGCCTTCACTTTCGTCAGTTCCGAAGAAAAAGCACGCCAATTGCAGGCCAGCGTCGTTGCCAGCGGCGGTAAAGCCTTGGCCATCAAGGCTGACAGCGCCCACGAACAGGACATTCGTGATGCCGTGCACAAGACGGTCGACGCGTTCGGTGGCCTGGACATTCTGGTCAACAACGCGGGCGTCCTGGCAATTGCGCCGCTGGACGAATTCAGCCTGGACGATTTCGACCGGACGCTGGCCATCAACGTACGCAGCGTGTTCATCGCCAGCCAGGAGGCGGCGCGTCATATGAAAGAAGGCGGTCGCATCATCAATATCGGCAGCACGAACGCCGACCGCATGCCGTTCGCTGGGGGCAGCGTGTACGCCATGACTAAATCGGCCTTGGTAGGTCTGACCAAAGGCCTGGCCCGCGACTTGGGCCCCCGCGGCATTACCGTCAACAACGTGCAGCCAGGCCCGGTGGACACCGACATGAACCCGGCCAACACGGACTTCGCCAACACCCTGCTCGGGCTGATGGCGGTGCCGCGCTATGGGACATCAGAAGAAATCGCCGCCATGGTCGCTTACCTCGCGGGCCCGGAAGCCGGCTACGTCACGGGGGCGAGCCTGACCATCGACGGCGGCTTTGGCGCCTGATTTCGGCCAACCTTCCGCTCTCGCTCAGCCCCGAACACTGCAATGAAGCCGGGGCTTTGCGCTTTTCTGCTTAAGCGCATGAAAAATCTGAAAAAAAGTTTTGCCTTCCTCAAAACTTTCGACTACATTAGCGCGCCTCGACAGACTGAACGTCTAGCGAGATACGGTGAGGTGTCCGAGTGGCTTAAGGAGCACGCCTGGAAAGTGTGTATACAGGAAACTGTATCGAGGGTTCGAATCCCTCCTTCACCGCCATATTCGATACCCGTCAAAGCCCCGATTTTCCCTGCGAAAATCGGGGCTTTTTCTTTTCTGGCCTTAATTCCAATCACATCGGCGGCTGCACGGGGGCTGATGATGCAGGGGCACAAGGCGGCTTGCGGCACCAGGGTGAGGTCCGTTCTTGTGCTGGGCCGGCTCAGGCAATATTGAGCAGGTGCGCAGGCGGCTTCTCATCTGCCTTGAGATACAGATAGTCGCGCCAGTTTCGGAAGGCGCGCTGCTGGCGGTCAAAAACCACCTGCCATTGCGGCGAGCCGACTTGGTCCACACCTAAAGCCATCATTTGTTCAGTGGCGTCATCAAGCTCTTTGATCAGTTCAAGCGCGTTGGGCGAATCAATTAGTCTCTGCGGCATATATTCCATTTCCTTTCGCTACACCATGGAGTGGCCAACCGATTGATAGTGCTCGCGTTCCGACGAGCGGCCGTCCCATAGATCACCACGGTAACGATCTCTCTGGCGGTGTGATCGTCCGGGTATCATGCTGAATCCCCGCTCGCCCTAGCAGAAAGGCGAGTACCGGGCAGAATGGGAATTGCCAGCAAACTGCCACTCACGCTATACCACTGTCTTCTGTAGTCCTTCTCAGCAAGGGAGGTGGCCGTGCTTCCGGAATCTGCAACGCTCAACCGTGCAGGCAGGCGAATGATCCGAGCCCGCGGGCGGGTCGGATTGTCTTTTGTCGCAACCCTATCGCTCATCGCGGGCATGACGGACGCGATCGGGTTCATGGTCTCCGGCGACTTCGTCTCGTTCATGAGTGGCAACACCACCCGCTTGGCGATTGCCGTGGGCGGTGGTGACTACGCGCTGTCTCTGCGCATCGGGGTGTTGATTACCGCTTTCGTGGTCGGGAACGCGCTTGGGGTCATTGCATCGCGCGCATTCAAGCACCGCGCTTGGCCGTTGCTGGCGTCCATCGGCACGCTGCTCTGCCTCTGTGGATGGCTGGATCAGGGCGTCGCGCCGTTGATAGGAGCCGTCGTGGCCATGGGCATGATCAACGCCGTGGTCGAAGAAGTGAACGGGCTGCCGATCGGGCTGACTTACGTGACCGGCGCCCTCTCCCGATTCGGGCGCGGGCTTGGCCGCTGGCTGTTGGGCGAGCGCCGCAACGGCTGGCGCGTGCAACTGGTCCCGTGGGGCGGCATGCTGTCGGGCGCGATCCTCGGCGGGTTGCTGGCTCACACCATGGGGTTGAGAGCGATGCTGGTCAGCGGCATTGCGGCCCTGATCCTCGCGTGCCTTTCGGCGACGATTCCGCACCGTTGGCAATCGAGTTTTCTACCCAAGTAAGCGGTTTCGCCAACCTCACGGCATCGAAGACTTTCATTGCACAAACCGCGCTATTCTTTTCCCGCTTTCGCCTCAAGGACGTCCCCCCATGCAATTTCTGCCACTGACCGACACCCCTCCTTCCATCCAGTCTGCCGTGCGCACGTTGCGCAATCAGGAAGCGGTGCGCCGGTTCATGTACACCGCCCATGAAATCAGCCCTACAGAGCATCAACAGTGGCTTGAGTCGTTGAAAGATAACCCTCGCCACGCGGTTTTTGTGGCCATCCACGAGGGCGTTCTGGCGGGGGTGGTGTCGCTCAATGCCATAAACACCACTCACAAAACCGCCGACTGGGCGTTTTACCTCGACGCGCAATTGCGCGGCAAAGGGCTTGGCAGTCTGGTGGAGTTCTGGCTGCTCGATCATGCCTTCGACGACGTCGGCCTGGAAAAACTCAACTGCGAAGTGCTGGAGATGAATACGGCGGTCATCAAGATGCACCAGAAGTTCGGCTTTCAGCTCGAAGGCGTGCGGCGTAACAACATCATCAAGGAAGGGCACCGGGTCAATGTTGTCCTGCTGGGCATCACCAAAGCGGAATGGCTCGCTCATCGACCGGCCCTGCTGCCATTGATCACGCGTTTGAGTGGTTCGGAACGTTCTTCACCCTGCCTGTGAGTGAATACCTCAAGCTGCTGATTCCATCCATTCGGCTGGTTTGAACCTCCGAACAGCCAGATACGACGCTTATATTTGCGCCCCGACGCCTCAAGTGACCGCAGAACATCGGAAACCCCACCTTCCCACCAAATGAACGTCTACTGTCTATCCGTGCTGCTCGTTTTTTGGAGCAGTAGTTCGTACGAGGCTAGTCAGACGCTGAACACCCAGCCCGTATTCCAGCCCCCATTGCGCGCTCCCGAATGAGAAACAAAGAGCGCGAATTTCGCAGGAGTAGGTTGATGAATGGAATTGGCAAACGTTTGAGGCAAGAAAGGAAGAGGCTGAAGCTGACGCAGAGTGCCATGGGCGCAATCGGCGGCGTGGAGGCCAACGCCCAAGGTCATTATGAAAGTGGGCAACGCCTGCCCAGGGCCGATTACCTGTTTCGCGTGGCGGCGGCAGGGGTCGACATCGGCCGTGTGGTCACCGGCATCGACTCCAACAATCGACTGGAGATGCCGACCTTCCCTTCGCTGGTAAACGACAAGGATTTCACCAGCGCCGAGAGCGTGGTGAAGATTATCAGTCAGCTGCGACAGAGCCTGTGGGTGACCGCCAATGCGTTGTGTGAGGTGACGCGCCTGATCGATACCCAAGAGCAACCGCAGATCAGCGATCACGTCGAAGACCATTTGCGGGTGTTGCAGGGTGACGCGGACATGTTCGTCGCCCTGGCGTTATCGCGGGTGCAGAAGTCCAGCCACGGCACCCAGTGAGTCGCTCGCCCGCCCACTGACAAGCTCTCCTCCCAAGTGGTAGCCTTGTGCCACAAGAGGAGGGCTTCAATGAATGGATCGGTCATCGCATCCGCGCTGCTTGCGCTGAGCCTCAGTGCTATGGCGCACGGCGAGGTGTTCAAATGTGTCGCTCACGACGGCAGGGTCAGTTTCGCCTCGACGCCCTGCCCTGATTATGTCGGCGAAAATCGGGTACAGCGGCCCGCTCAACGCCTCTCCAGCGATTGGGAACCGACCGACTTTCCCCACCGAGTGAACAAGAATGCGACGGAAATCCTGCAAGTCAGCCGACGTCGGCGGATCATCATTACCAACGAAAAGGAAATCTCAGACCACATGCAGGCCATTCGACCGCCCCCGCCCGGGGTCCCGTCGACCTGTGTAGCGCCAATCTACAACAGCGCCTGCTTCGACCCCTCAGGTGGGAGCATTCGCCAGCCGGGGAAGGACGCAGTCCGGCGTGAACCGTTGGGCTTCAGCCGCTGACTGCCCGACGCTGCGCGGGTCGGCGCGCAAACGGTAGTGGGCGCCGATTACTTCCGAATTTCATGAACTGAATATTTATCGGCAACGATGTTACCCCATGTGAGAGCTCCTTAAAGTCAGGCCCCATCGCTCGCACC
Source organism: Pseudomonas sp. RIT409 (assembly GCF_003052515.2). Taxonomy (GTDB): domain Bacteria; phylum Pseudomonadota; class Gammaproteobacteria; order Pseudomonadales; family Pseudomonadaceae; genus Aquipseudomonas. Next base: position 92,827 of record NZ_QARE02000013.1, read on the forward strand.
ACAATAACGAGATGGCCATGACCTCTACCCAGCAGCTCGAAGCGCACGTCCTCCAGGCAGCCCATGATTTGGTAGCGGCGTTCGCCCGCACCGACACCGAAGCGTATTTCGCCGCTTTCAGCGAAGACGCGACGTTCCTGTTCTACACCCTGCCCTCGCCCTTGTTGTCCCGCGCTGCCTACCGCAAGGTGTGGGACGGCTGGCTGGCCGATGGCTTTGCCGTGCTCGATTGTCAGTCCACCCGGGCACAGGTTCGTTTGCTTGGGGATGTGGCGATCTTCATGCACGACGTGGCGACTCGCATTCGCTTCGGCACTGAAGAGAGTCAGTTCGAGGAGCGCGAGACCATCGTCTTCCGTCGTGACGGCGAGCGTTGGCTGGCGTGCCACGAACACCTGTCCACCTACACGGGTTGACCACCGGGCCGACGGTGGACCGCTTATTCATAACAATCACACCGCTTCAGCACTTCAGGTCGACTTACCGACCACTGCCAACGCCACCGCCGGACCTGTTCCGGCCGGACACATCGGGGCCGCATTTTCGTTGCCGGGCCTCATAACAACACGACAGCGCGCAGGAAACCGTCATGTCACAACCCACCACCCGTATCGAAACCTTTGGTGTCGAACAAATTCCGGACGATCAGCGTGATGCCTCGCCCCTCGACCTGTTCCGCCTGACCTTCGGCGGCGCCAACACCTTCGCCACGGCGGTGCTCGGCAGCTTTCCCGTGCTGTTCGGGCTGTCTTTCCAGGCGGGCGTCTGGTCAATCCTTCTGGGCATTGTCCTGGGTTCGCTCATCCTGGCACCGATGGGCCTGTTCGGGGCATTGAACGGCACCAATAACGCGGTCTCGTCAGGGGCACACTTTGGTGTGCACGGCCGCATCGTCGGTTCGTTTCTGTCGTTGCTGACCGCTGTGGCGTTTTTCTCGCTGTCGGTCTGGAGCTCCGGGGATGCACTGATCGGTGGCGCCAAACGCATGGCCGGGTTGCCGGAAAACGACCTTACCCTGGCCATCGCCTACGGTGTGTTTGCGGTGCTGGTGCTGGTGGTGTGCATTTACGGCTTCCGGTTCATGCTGTGGGTCAACAAGGTCGCGGTGTTTGCCTCCAGCGTGCTGTTTCTGCTCGGTATCTTCGCCTTCAGCGGCAGCTTCGATGCAAGCTTTGCAGGCACGGTCAATCAGGGCAGCGAAGGCTTCTGGGCCGCGTTCATCGGCGCGGCGTTGCTGGCGATGAGCAACCCAGTGTCGTTCGGCGCGTTCCTCGGGGACTGGTCTCGTTACATCCCGCGCCACACCTCGAAGCCGCGCATCATGGCGTCGGTTTTCCTGGCGCAGGTCTGCACCTTGATTCCCTTTCTGTTCGGCCTTTGCACCGCCACCATCGTGGCCACTCAAGCGCCGCAGTACATCACCGACAACAACTACGTTGGCGGCCTGCTGGCTGTTTCACCCAGTTGGTTCTTCCTGCCGGTGTGTCTGATTGCGATCATTGGCGGCATGTCGACCGGCACGACCTCGCTGTACGGCACCGGACTGGACATGTCGAGCATGTTCCCGCGCCTGCTGAACCGTGCCCAGGCGACGATCCTGATTGGCATCGCGGCCATTGCCTTCATCTTCATCGGTCGGTTCGCATTCAATCTGGTGCAGAGCGTATCGACGTTCGCCGTCCTCATCGTCACCTGCACCTCGCCGTGGATCGTGATCATGGTGCTGGGCCTGATCATCCGTCGCGGCTTCTATCATTCCGAAGACTTGCAGGTGTTCACCCGCGGCCAGAGCGGTGGCCATTACTGGTTCGAAAACGGCTGGAACTGGCGCGGCCTCGGCGCGTGGATTCCCAGCGCGGCGGTGGGCCTGTGCTTCGTGAACCTGCCTGGGCAGTTCGTCGGCCCGCTGGGCAACCTGGCGGGCGGCATCGACATCAGTCTGCCGATTACCTTGGGGCTGGCCGCGTTGCTGTACGTCACATTGCTGCGCACCTTCCCGGAGCCGGTGGGCGTGTACGGCGACCACGGCCCACATCCGCTGCTGGGCAGCAACGCGCACCGCAACGTGAAAAAGCCAATGGTCATCGGTTGATAGCTCCCCACACACGCGCAAGGGCTCGTCCACAGACGGGCCCTTTTGCATTGCGCCACGACCGACGGGGTCGCCTTTGGGTGACATCGATACAAGACATCCCGCACAATCGGCTTTCACGTTAGCCACCCGACAATCAGAAATCGTCAGCTCGCCCAACAGGAGAAACCGCTCGCATGAACGCTAATGACTGGACCGAAGCTGCCTTGGCGAAGTACATCGTGACCAACCCGACTCTTCAGGCGGAAATCAAGGAACTGAGCCCTGAAGAGCAACAGCAACAGATTCTCTGGGCTTTCGAGGACGAGGCCGAAGACCTCGGCATCCCAACCTGGGACCTGGCCCTGCAATTCATCGCCGACACCCCGGAGCAACTCAAGGAACTGCGCCTGGCGGCCCACAAGGAGGCCGCGGATGCCCTGGGCATGGCGTGGGATGATTACCGCGAGTTGAACGACGTCGAAGACTGACGCTGCCCCCGCCTGCGCAGGGCTTCGGGTCGTGATGCTGCCGCCTCGTCCACGGCCCGAAACCCTGACTTGCCAGTCATTCATAGCGCTTTACCTCGCCCGTTCGGGTGGGTAACGTCTGCGCCACTTCACAACAAAAAAGGACGCGCTCCATGAGTGATTTGGTCGCCTACCAACTGGACGACGGCGTTGCCACGCTCACCCTGAGCAACGGCAAGGTCAATGCCATCAGCAATGACGTGATCGCTGCATTCAATGCTGCCCTGGATCAGGCCGAAAAAGACCGTGCCGTGGTGATCATCACCAGCGGGCCGGGGATTCTTTCCGGCGGCTACGATCTGAAAATCATGACCTCCGGGCCGCAGGCGGCGATGGACCTGGTGGCCGCCGGGTCCGCCCTCGCCCGCCGGATGCTCTCCCACCCCTTCCCCATTGTCGTGGCATGCACTGGTCATGCAGTCGCCAAAGGCGCGTTTCTGCTGTTGTCAGCGGATTACCGCATTGGCGTCGAAGGCCCGTTCAGCATCGGCTTGAACGAGGTACAGATCGGCATGACCATGCATCACGCCGGCATCGAGCTGGCCCGTGATCGCCTGAGCAAACCCGCCTTCGGCCGCTCTGTGATCAACGGTGAAATGTACGACCCCCAAGGCGCCGTGCAAGCAGGCTTTCTCGACGGGGTCGTCGCCCCCGAGGCGCTTGCCGACACCGCGCGTACCGTGGCTTTGCAATTGAAGAAGATCAACATGAAAGCCCACCACCAGACCAAGCTCAAGGTGCGCAAGGCGTTCCTCGAGACATTGGACCAAGCCATCGAACTGGACCGGCAACACGCCTTCTGAGGAGGGTTCAGGGTTCGGCGGACCGGCCCCTGGCGAAGGTCTTCCCCTGCTGCACCGCAAAAACAAATCCCGGCCTTCTCGAAGACCGGGATCGTTTGCTGTCGGCGGTTTATCGATGGGCGATCACGCGGTCCAGCGAGACTCGCCCGGCACCTTCGAATAGGACCGCAAAGGCACCCGCCAGCAACGCCAGACCAAATTCATAGCCGTTGTTGGCCATGAACAAACCGTTGTGGATGTGCACCGACAGAATGGCAACCACCAGCATCACGATCAGCACCACTGCGGCAGGGCGCACCAGCAAACCGAGGAACAGCGCCAGCCCGCCGAAGAACTCCGCGCTGCCGGACAGCAAGGCCATCAGGTAACCCGGGTTCAACCCAAGGCTGGCCATGTACTGCCCGGTGCCTTCCAGACCGTATCCACCAAACATGCCGAAGAGTTTCTGGCTGCCGTGGGCCATGAAAATGATGCCGACGAGGATGCGCAGGATGGCGATGCCATAACCGGCCTGGGTGTTGAACAGTTTTTTGATCTGAGTAGTCATGGTGCACATTCCGTTAGTAAGAAGTAATGGCGCCATGATAATCGGATTAGCCAATATGAAAATCGCAAAAAACCCGGCATATCAATCGAATTGATCGATTATTCACGGGCCGCTACTTTGCGTATGGGTGTGTTTTCCAGCGCGCTGCGTTCCTGGTCATAGGCTAGGTAGTACTTGTTGACGCTGTTGACGTAGCTGACGACGTTCATCCCGACCTGCTTGAGCGCGACTCGCTCGACCTGAAAGAACCACTGATTGGGATTCAACCCCTGGCGCCTGGCCTCGGTACGCATGGCCTGTACCCGCTCCGGCCCCAGGTTGTAGGCCGCCAGCGTAAACGCCATCCGCTCACGCTCGTTGATCTTCGGGCTGGAGAAAAACTTGCGTCGGATCATCGCCAGGTACTTGGTGGCCGCCTGCACGTTGCCATCGAGGTCATGAATGTTGCCGACCCCGACACGTTGGGCCGCCGACGGTGTGATCTGCAACAGGCCCGTCGCGCCGCTGCCACCTTTGGCACCGGGGTTGAGCTGAGACTCCTTGAAGGCCAGCGCAGCGAGATCGAGCCAGTCCATTTTCTGCGCATCGGCATGAAGCTGCAGGGTCGGCCGCAGCTTCTCCAGCCGCTGGCGGTCGTCGCGTGCCAAGGGGTAATGGATGCGATACACGTCCTTGTAAGCTTTCTGGAAGGCCACATCCTGATTGCTCGGCGGCGTGTAGGTCGCCAGAAAGCGGTCGACGGTGGCGTGCAACATGACCGCGTCCTTGCGCACGAACCAGTTCATCTGGCTCGGATCGCTCAACGCCAGCGAGCGATCCACCCGCAGCTTGGGCATCACCTTCGCCCAGCGTTCGGCAATCGGCTGCTCGACCACCGTCAAGTGGTAAATACCGGCCTGCACCATTTCCAGGACGTCCTCGACAGCCAGGCTGGGGTCGACCCATTCGACTTTCACCGGCGGCAACTTGCGCAGCGCCAGCTTTTGATTCAGTTGCACGATGGCATCATTGGCCACACTCCCGGCGGTCAGCATCAGGGTGCGGCCGGAAAGCTGCTCGACCCGCTTGAAACCCCGCTCGCCACGCACGCCCACTACCACCAGCGGCACATGGCTGACCACCGGCGCTGAGGCATCGACGTAACGGGCAGCGCTGGCGTCCAGCAATTCTCCAGGCGCGACCAGATCACCCTCGCCCCGCTGCAGCGCGGCAAGCAATTGGTCCTTGGCTTTGGGAATGAGTTTGAGCGCGACTTTCTGGCCATCGCGGGCATGGCCGTTGAGGTAGGCCTCGAAGGCCTGCAGCCGCCGGTATTCGACGCCGATCGCCTCGCCCTGGATTTCACCGGAGCTGTTGCGGCTCTGATTGACCAGCACACGCAACACCTTGCTGCTGCGGATGGCCGAGAGATCGCGCACCTGGGTTTTCTTGATGACCACCGGGGGGCCGGCAGGACGGGCTGACGCCGGGGTGGGCATCAGCGACAGGCACAGCAACGAGATCAGCGAGGCTCGGATCATTGACGCTCCGGGAAAAAGCCGAAAAAGGGGTTTGAAGTCTGCGTCGGTTGGTCGCTATCGCCCTGGCATCAGGGGTCGCCGACGACCCATCGTTCCAAGCAGTTGAACCTGCTCGTTTTTTTATCACTTCAATCGCTCTGGTATTCTTCTCGGCCTCCGGCCTGAGGTGAACCATGCAACTAATCGACATCGGCGTCAACTTGACCAATCCCAGCTTTGCCTCGAAAGAGCGTGAAGTCCTCGACCGCGCCTATGCAGCGGATGTAGCGCAACTGATCCTGACTGGCACCGACGTCGCAGGCAGCGAACAGGCCCTGCACCTGTGCCGCGAGCTTGACGAAGCGGGTCAGCGGCTGTTCAGCACCGCCGGGGTCCATCCCCATTCGGCAAGCGCCTGGACGCTGGACACTGAGAACGCCTTGCGAGCCCTGCTCAGGGAAACACCTGTGCGCGCCGTCGGTGAGTGCGGCCTGGATTTCAACCGCGATTTTTCCCCACGTCCACAACAGGAAAAAGTGTTCGAAGCCCAACTGGCGTTGGCGGCGGCATCGAAGATGCCGGTGTTTCTCCACGAGCGGGAAGCCGATGAACGGCTGCTCGCCATCCTTCGCGAGTACCGGGATCACTTGCCCGGCGCAGTGGTGCACTGCTTTACGGGTGAAAAAAAGGCCTTGTTCGCGTACCTCGATCTGGACCTGCACATCGGCATCACCGGCTGGATCTGCGATGAACGCCGGGGCACTCATCTGCATCCGTTGGTCCGCGAGATTCCCCGTGGCCGCCTGATGCTGGAAAGCGACGCGCCCTATCTCCTGCCCCGCAGTCTGCGACCCAAGCCGAAAAACGGTCGCAACGAACCGGCGTTTCTGCCTGAAGTTCTCAGAGAAGTGGCGGCGCATCGTGGTGAAACCCCGCAAGACGTGGCAGCCCACACCACCGCGTGCGCACGGACCTTTTTCGGCTTGCCCGACCTGTAGAGCGCGGACGCTTCAGCAAGGGGCCTGAGAAATTGATGCAGATCAACCCTATCTGGGCAGACAACTGAGAAACTAATGGCACCTTGCCTTATCACGTGCACCCACAGAAGAGCTTTCTCATGAGCCGCTGGTTAAGTAACCTCTCGCTGAAATACAAATTCTGGGCAGTGAACGCCGTCGCGTTCATCACTACGCTGTTGCTGGTGCTGTATGCGCTGAACATCGAGCAACAGAGCCGTGCCGAAGATGCCCGCATCGCGGCTCAGGCCCAGGCGCACTTACTCGCGGCCTGGCCTGCCGGACAAACCGCGCCGACGGCACCGCCCCTGCCTGCGGCGCCGTCCTTCGAGCAGCTGTTCAGCCAGCATTTCACTCAGTACGCGCTCGCCGTGTTGGTATTGATGCTGGTCATGCTCAGTGCCTCCCAGTTGCTCATCCGGTTTCTGTTGACGCATTTGAACGCTGTCAAGGACGTCATGCTGTACGTGGAGCGCAGCGGTGACCTCTCCGTCCGCGCACCGCTGGCCGGGGACGATGAAGTCGGACAAATGGCCAAAGCGTTCAATGCCATGCAGGCCGGTTACCAACGAATCGTCGGCACCGTGGCGCAGTCGGCCGCGCGGCTGGATCAGGGCGCGGTGCATCTGGCCACTGGCATGAGCGACGTGCGTGAAGGGATGCTGGGGCAGCAGAGCGAGACCTATCAAGTGGCCACGGCCATCAACGAGATGACCGCCACGGTCCATCACATTGCCCAGCACGCCAGCGCCACGCGGGATCAATCGCAGAACGCCGACGCGTTGGCAGGCAGTGGCAAGGACGTGGTGGCCCGGGTGCAGGCCTCCATTACCGGGCTGTCCAGCGGCGTGCAACAGACTGCGGGCATGATTCAGCGCTTGGCCGAAGACAGTCAGAAGATCAACAGCGTGGTGAGCGTGATCCACAGCATCGCCGAACAGACCAACCTGCTCGCCCTCAACGCAGCCATTGAAGCGGCCCGCGCCGGGGAAATGGGCCGGGGGTTCGCCGTGGTGGCCGACGAAGTGCGCAACCTGGCCAAGCGTGTGCAGACCTCCACGGACGAGATCACCACCATGGTCTCGGCGCTGCAGGCAGGCACGCGGGATGCGGTGGATTTCATGCAGGAGAGCTCCTACAAGGCGGACGACTGCGTGCAGCACGCGCGGGAAGCGGGAGAAGCTCTGGCGGCGATCACCGAAGCGGTGGCGCAGATGCGTGAAAGCAACACGCAGATCGCCGTGGCCGCGCAGCAGCAGAGCCAAGTGGCGGAAGACATGAACCGCGCGGTGGTGAGCATCCGCGATGTCACCGAACGCACCGTACGCCAGACCCTGGATTCGGCGGGTACCAGCGACGAACTGGCGACGCTGGCCGGGGAACTGAATAAGGCTATCGGGCAGTTGAAACTGCAGGGGTAGCCATCGAAGCAAGAACAGACTCGCCGGCCAGTGGGCCCACGGCCCCCTGGCGGTGTGCGGCTTTATCACTGATTGCTTTCACCGATGCTGGCTATGGGCGCGATAGCAATCTTCGATTCGCCGTAGTGGGGCGCCCGGCCTATTCTGAACCCATCGAAAACGGTTCTTATTCAGGCTTCGGAGGTCATCATGCCCAAGTTCATCGCCAGTCTTCACCTGGACAGCATTTTCAGCAGCGCGCATCAATCGGGATTGTCTTCGCAAACGGTGCTGGCATCGATGGCCTTTCCGCTGTCGATCGTTTCCGGTCTCCTGCTGCTGGATGGCGCGCTGAGCGCCAGCGTCGCGTCGGCCGGTATCGGCATTCTGGGGTTGGTTGCAGCCCAGGCCATCAAGACCCGGGGCCAGTAAGGTCTCGGGGCAGGTCGTTGCCCTCGACGTCTCAACCGAACACGGTCACCGTCTGGCGGCTGATCGCGATCAACTCTCCCTTCGGCGTCCACAACCCCGCCGCGACATGGCCGTAGCCATCCCGGGCATACTCGATCACCGCGCGGTACCGCGTCCATTCATGGGTGCTCATCGCGGGTAGCGGCTGCACGAACTCGATGGTCCAGGTCAGTGAACTCCCCGGTGCCGGTTTATTCAAATGCGGCAATACCGCGGGCGGCCACGTATCGACCAACGCCAGCACATGCGCCTCGGTCAGTCTTTCTTCCGGCACGTCCTTCAGCCGCGCATAGCCCCCGATCGCAGCGGATGGGGTGTTGCTATAGGGCAGTCCGCCCAAGGCCCAGCGCATGTCGATATAGCGCAAGTACTCGGGCATCACACCCGCGATGAAGGGAAAGGCAGGCACTTCGTCCACCGCCTTGAACTCGGGGGCCGGATCGGCCGCTACGGCAATCGCCGACTCACGGGGCGCGCCGAAACTGCCCTGGATCAACGTGACCGTCTCGCCCTTCTGAATCGCCCTGCCCAGCACCTGGCTCACGGCTTTGCCTTCGCGCAGGATCTCCACCTCGAATGAAATCGGCACATCGATCGCCGGCGGCCCGACGAAGCACACGGCGAGCGAGCGAATCGGCCGATCCGTTGCGACCCTGGCGCGCATTGCTTCGAATTGCAACGCGGCCATCAGGCCACCAAAACACGAACGCCCCTGGGTCCACGAAGCCGGAATGGACACCGATGACGGGTGGTTGCGGACCGCGTCGAGCAATTCGGAAAAGGTCATGGGGCACTCCGTGCGAATGAGCTGCACGGCAAAGCTTAACCCGATGCATTGGGGCCAACAGCACTCATAACTGCCATTCCTGCGGCCTGATCGGGAGCGTCAGCCGGAATGGCCTCCGAAACACGCTGCGTGCAGCCGCTCCAAGGCTTTATCTGAGCGCTGCTCGGCAAGCTGGATTCCCCGTCTCCACCCCGGCACGCAGGCGGCAAGATCCGCCTGCTGCTCGGCCTGCGTCAGCCACTGCAGGTGATCGTGCCAGTCACCCAAGGCGCTCTGCGCCGCTTTCAGGCGTTTCTGCATGCCGGCTGGCTGGTGACTGAGTGCCGGGTACGCCTCGGCGGCGTAACGCACGCGCTTGATCAACAACCGTAAGCGATGGCGATCATGCGTCGGATCGGCCATCGCGTCGCGCAATTGCTTCCACTGTTTGTCCATGCGTTTCTCGATGCGTCGACGCAGACGTTTGAGCAGGCCGTGACGCTGCTGGGTCCGCAGAAACGAAGGCAATTGATCGAGTATTCCAAACAGGCGGTTCAACGGCGCAGAAGTGGCCACCTGTGGGCAGGCCGAGTCCAGCACGCGCGTTCGGTCGAGCGCCGCTTCATGCAGCCCCAGATCGGCGAGGAACGCCGCCAGGACCTGCATGTCACGCAGCGGCGTGGTCAATTCCCCTACCCCCTTTGCCGCTTCTTCAACCTGGTCGATGCCTGGCAGGCCGCGCAAGGGTCGCACCACGCTGCGCAGACGCCGCACGGTGGTGCGCAGGTCGTGCAAGGCCTCGCTGTCGGTGGAGGCCACCAAGCGGGCATGACAGGCCAGCAACTTGACGTTGAGGCTGATGATTTCGGCGACCAACCGATCGACCATGGCAGACATGGGACGCACTCCTTAAACATTCATCACGACGAAGGGTCTTTCGCCGCAGACAGCCGCCACGGTAAACGGCGGCGCAGGTGTTTCAATTGTCGACGCAGAAGCCCGTTAGAACCGGGCACTCCGGCATACCGTTGCGCCTCGAACTCGCGAGCGAAGGCATCGATGGCTTCGGCATGAGCAGGCAAACGCTGCGCGGCCCGGCGAGCGAAGGCCTGAGCGCCCTCGCCCGGTTGACGCTTGAGACCTTGTCGGGCCAACAAGCGTTCGAAGGCGGCGAACAGGCGCAGCTGCGAATCGCTTTCACGACGCCACGGCTTGAACAGCCACAAGGCCAGCAGACCGAGAATGACCAGCGCTCCGGAGGCGAACACGGGTGCCTGGAAGCCGGAAAACCAGCGGCCCAGCACTTGCAACTGCTGCTGGCCCTGATAGCCCAGCACCCAACGCTGCCACCCGTAGTTGAGGCTGTCCCAGTTCAGACGGATCGAGTTGAGCCAGGCCAGGTGGCGATAACGGAGGGCCGACATCGGCGAATCGGCGAGGAACGCCTCGTCCGGCGCCAGTGCCTGCTCCAGCCCTTGCTCGATGCGCGCGGGGGCGACGGCGGCGGTAGGATCGGCACTGCGCCAGCCCACCCCGGCCTGCCAGTACTCGACCCAGGCGTGGGCGTCGAGCTGGCGCACGCTGAGGTAGTGACCGTTAGGATTGAGCTCCCCGCCCTGATACCCGGCCACGACCCTCGCGGGAATGCCCGCGGCCCGCAGCACGAAGGTCATCGCACCCGCGTAATGGGCACAGAACCCGGCGCGGCTGGTGAACAGGAAGTCGTCGATGCCGTCCGGGCCCGTGACCGGCGGCTTTAAGGTGTAATGGAAAGGTTGCTCACTGAAGTAGCTCAGCATCGCTTCGACCAGCGCCTCTGGCCTGGGATAACGGCGGCGCAGGTCGGCCGCCCATTCCCGCGCCTCCAAGTTGCCCTTGGCGGGTAGCTGCAGGTTTTGCAGACGTCCACCCTCACTGAGCACGGTTTCGCGAACGGCAGCCGGCCAGGAATCGACGCGGTAGAGTATCGACTGATCGATGGGGCGTCTGCGCTGCCAGCGAAAATCGCTCATCTGCCGCACACCGCCAAGCTCGGGCGCCCCCATGTCCAGCAGCATCAACCAGGGTTTGCCGGTAGGTTCCATGACCACGCTGTAGCTGATTTTGTCGCCTTCCTTGCGCCAGTCCGGCGCATCCGGCACCTGCGCGCGGGACGATTGCGACCAGCGCCGACCGTCGAACTGTTCCAGCGTCAGGGCGCGCCAGTACTGCTGGTTGCGCGGGGGAATCGGCCCGTCGAAACTGGCGCGGAACACCAGTGCCGCCGACTTGCTCAGCTCGGCGATGTCCCCCGGCGCCATGCTGTCGGAAAGCCCGGTCAGCGCCTTGTTGCTCGGCTGCGGAAGTGACCAGAGCGGGTCCAGGCGGGGAAAGAACAAAAACAACAGAAGCATCAGCGGCACAGCCTGCAGCAACAGCTTGGCAGCAAGCATCAAGGTCGCCCCTGGCCGAGTGGCGAGTCCCGATTGCTGCAGCCCGATGAGCGCGGCAAGTAAAGTGGCGATGGGTAGCAGCGTGAAGAGCCCCCACAGCAACGCGTCCTCGAACAGGTAGCCAACCGCGACACAGAAGAAGCCGAGAAAGATCAGCACCAGGGCATCGCGTCGGGTCTGCATTTCCAGCATCTTCAAGATGAACGCGGCAATCAACAGCGCAGCCCCGGCATCGAGGCCCACCAGGCTGCCCCGTGCCAGGAAGATCCCACCCGCCGTGCCGACCAGCAACCCGGCCTTGACCCAAGTGCCCGGCATGCGCACGCGCATGCGAAAAATCTGGATGCGCCAGAAGCTGCACACCAGCCACAGCACGATCAACGCCACCGGTACGTGCAGCGAGAACGGCACGATCACCAACGCCTGAGCGATCAGCAGCCAGTTGAGGCTGGTGCGCGGGATGGGTTTCCCCAGGTTGGCAGAGGTCATGGCGGATTCCCGATCATGCCCGCACACCGTAAAGCGCCAGTTGCCGCAGGCACGCCTCGCGATGCGCATCGCCGCTGTCCACCGGCGAGAGAAAGCCTGGCAGGCGCAAGGCGAACGGCTGCTGGCGCTGGGACAGTTCCAGCACCCAATAACACAGGCGTGACAGTCGCTCTTCGATGTCTCCACCCAGTGCCATGAAATCCAGACACAGGTCGTGCCCGCTCAGGTCGGTGAATTCCTTGACCATCAGACCCTGCCCACGCGACCAGGCCTTCCAGTGCATGCGCCGCATGGAGTCGCCGAGTTGCCACGGCCGCAGGCCTTGATAATCGTCGACCCCCTGGCCTTGCGTGGCTTGCCCGTCGTCTTCGGCATGGGGTTGCGCCCCTTGCAGCAGGGGAAGCGTCCCGGGCATCGGCTGGGGGTAGATGAGCACCGTCTGCTCAAGATCCAGCCAGGTCCAGGCGCGAAAGATACCCAGCGGGAACACGCTCTCCACCCGCAGGCGTGGGGCGCGCAGCCAGCCTCGCCGCTGCGCGGGCAAGGCCAGCCCAATCTCGACCTGCCGGTCTGCGTCCACGTCGGTCTGTTCCAGTTGTTCGCTGTCCCAGCCCAGGGCGATGGCCTGATGGGCGACAGACGCGCTTTCCAGGCGCAAGCGAAGCTGCACGGGCTCGCCCACGAACACGGAACGCGCAGGGCTGGCGCTTATAATCAGGCCGCTGAAGTTGCGATAGGTGTGCAGGATCGCGAGGATACCCACGGACAACATCAAGAATGTCAGGCCGTAGGCCAGGCTGTTCTGATAGTTGATGGCGACCAGCAACAGCAGAAACAGGACGAGCGCATAAGTCCCGCCGACCCGCGTCGGAAGGATGAAGATTCGTCGGTGATCCAGCTCGATCCGGGATGCCGGAGGGATCCGGCGCCCCACCCAGCGTTGCCAGAACGGCTTGAACTGAAGCATCAAAGCACAGGCACCTCACGCAGCAGCCACTGAACCAACGCTCCACCACCATGCCCCGTCGGGTCGGTCCGGTCGCGCAGGCGATGGCCGACGACCGCAGGCAGTACCGCTTGAACGTCTTCCGGAATCACATACTCGCGCCCGATCAGCAGCGCCCACGCTCTCGCGGCCGACAGCACCGCCAGGCTGCCCCGCGGAGACAGCCCGTAGGCGAACTGCGGCTGACTGCGGGTGGCGTCGACCAACCGCAACACATAATCGACCAGCGCGTCGCTCACCCGAACCTGGCGAGCCTCTTCCTGCAGGGCCGCCAGTTCGGCGTGGTCGATGATCGGCTCGATGCGCGGCAACAGGTCCCGGCGGGACTCGCCCAGCAGCAGGGCTTTTTCGGCCGACCGCGCCGGGTACCCCAGCGACAGGCGCATGAGGAAACGGTCCAGTTGGGATTCGGGCAAGGCAAACGTGCCCCCCTGGCTGAACGGGTTCTGGGTGGCGATCACGAAAAACGGATCAGGCAGCAGGCGGGTCGCGCCTTCGATGGTGACCTGCCCTTCTTCCATCGCTTCGAGCAACGCGCTCTGGCTTTTGGGCGTGGCACGATTGATCTCGTCTGCCAGCACCAGTTCCGCGAAAATCGGCCCAGGATGAAAAGTGAATTGCCCGCTTTCACGGTCGAAGACCGAGGTGCCGAGTATGTCGCCCGGCAACAGATCGGAAGTGAATTGAATGCGCTGGAAACTCAACCCCAGAATCCGCGCCAGCGTGTGGCTGAGGGTGGTCTTGCCCATGCCCGGTAAATCTTCGATCAGCAGATGCCCGCCGCCCAACAGGCAGGTCATGGCCAGGCGGACTTGAGGCTCCTTGCCCAATACCACTTCGTTGATTGCGTTCAGACACGCATCCAGTTTTCTGCCCATCGGAAAGCCTCCCCAGGCGACTGCTCTTGGCTAGTAGGACTGCAGACGATGCCAGACGTGCTGCCACTTTAAAGTCAGCGTAGGCGGTTTCACCAGAGCGGAGAAAGGGAAAGATCGGATTTGTTGCGCAGCGTCCATAAAAGGCAGGTGGACGCTGAATTCGAAGCGCCGGACGCCCCACGAATGCGCGTGCTTACACAGGCGCGGGGCCGGTTTACAGCGAGGTCAGGATGCAGTGCACTCAGCCTCAACGCCCTGCGCGGGATTCGCGAATATAAAAGCGCGCCTTTTCGGCTTTTTCGGTGCAGCCTTCGAACGCTTCGAACTGTTGCTGGGTCTTGGCGCCTGTCATCAGCGACAGCGCCTTGGAATAACTGACCGTCCCCGCAAACCCTTCCGCCTTGGCCAGGTCCAGTTCATGCCAGGCAGCGTCCAGATTGGTCGCGCAACTGTCGCGGTAAGCGGTTTTACCGGCACAGCCTGCAAGAGCGAGGGCGATCAAGGGCAGACAAATCCAGGCTTTCATCGGGTATTACCTCAGAGGTGGAAATCGATAATGCGGGTTGGACGGTATGGCGATGTAAAAGTGCCATAACTGTCCACCCCTGCCTAACGATTTTCAGACCCGCCCCGATCGCCTCAGGCGTATTGCATCTGGCCATTGCCGAAAGACCAGTTCTCCCGCTTGGTCTCGACCAGATTGATGAATACATCCTCTCGTCGCACCCCCGTTCGCTCATGAATGCCTTGGGCGACAGCCTCGTAGAAGGCTTTCTTGACCTCCGTGGTCCGGCCCTCGTTCCACGTCACCTGAATGAAGACGATGCCTGGGGTGTAGGTCACTCCCAGATACCCGGCTTCGGGATAGATAAGCTCATCGGCGGGGTGCCGCTGGATAATCTGAAATTTATCGTGCTCAGGCACGTTGGCGGTGCTGCGCATGGCGTCATAGATCACTTCGCTGATACTCGCCAGGGTATCCGGCGATGTGCGGTCTGAAACGTCTATTCGTACGAGAGGCATGAGGCTCTCCTTCTGTGGAGGATAGGCGACAGCGGCTGGTTGCCAGCGTCAGGCATCCACCCTAAGCTCACGAGCAAAGCGCATCAAGCGCATAATTCTCACTGTCTTCATGAGAGTTACGCATGCTATTTGCAGACCTCAAAGCGTTTGTCGCGGTCGTCGAATGCGCGTCGCTGACCTATGCCGCTCAACGCCTGAACCTCACGCAGTCGGCGGTTTCCCGTCGGATTCAGCATCTGGAACAGACGCTGGGCGTCGAATTGTTCGACCGCTCGACACGCCCACCCCGGCCCTCGGCGATCGGTCGACGGCTTTACCAAGGCGCCGTCGCGCTGCTCCACGACGCCAACCAGTTACTGGCGATTCCCCGCGAAGAAAGCGCCCCTTCCGGGTCGTTTCGCGTTGGCCTGCCGCAGGTCATTTCCGACATCGCGGCATTCGACCTCGTGTCGCGGATGAAAGCCGCGTTTCCCGGCCTGGAGCTGCAGGTCATCACCGACTGGAGCTTTTTGTTGGAGAAGCGCCTCGCCCAAGGCGAGTTCGACGCCGCCGCGCTGATGCGCCCATCGCCCAGCCGCCTGCCCGGCGGATTCGCTGGCGAGAAGCTGGGGAGCTTTGAGGTGCTGGTGGTGCAAAGCCGCCGCCAACCGCTGTCTGAACCCTCGACCTGCCTGGCGCGCCTCGCCGAACGGGAATGGGTGCTCAATCCTGCAGGCTGCGGCTACCGCGATGCGTTGGTGGCGGCCATCGAGGCCAAGGGCAAGCGGTTGAGGTTGGGTATCGACACCCACGGCACGGCCATTCAGATGCGCATGGTCGCCTCGGGCCTCGGCCTGGGCCTGATTCCGCGGCACTTCATGGACGACAGCCCGCTGGCCCAAGCGTTGTCGGTGGTCGAGGTCAGTGACTTTTCGTTGAGAATGGATATCTGGCAGGTGATTTCCGGACAGCCAGGCAACCTGCGCCAAGCCTGTGATCTGCTGGCGCAGGCCGTTCGCGAGGGGCTGGAGCGCGGGTGAAATTTGTCGCCATTGGAGATGAATCGCGGCCGTCTTGAGCGTAGGGTAGAAGCCCTGCAAGGGGGAGTTGCGCATGAAAAAAAGAATCGCGCTGGTCTTGGGGTCCGGGGGCGCACGGGGCTACGCGCACATTGGAGTCATCGAGGAATTGGAGCGGCGTGGCTATGACATTGCCTGTATCGCCGGTTGCTCGATGGGCGCGGTGATTGGCGGGATCTACGCCGCGGGCAAGCTGCCGCAATACCGCACCTGGATCGAGAGCCTCGATTATCTGGACGTCCTGCGCCTGGTGGATGTCAGTTTCCGGCTTGGCGCCATTCGCGGAGAAAAGGTATTCGGGCATATACGCGAGATCGTCGGCGACATAAACATCGAAGACTTGCGCATTCCCTACACGGCCGTCGCCACCGACCTGACCAATCAGCAGGAAATCTGGTTTCAAGAGGGCAATCTGCATGCCGCGATGCGCGCCTCGGCGGCCATTCCAAGCCTGTTCACCCCGGTGGTCCAGGGCAATCGCACCCTGGTGGATGGCGGCCTCCTCAACCCTTTGCCGATCGTGCCGGTGGTGTCCAGCCATTGCGACCTGATCGTCGCGGTGAACCTCAACTCGACCAACCAGAAGCAGTATCAGTTACCGGTCATCGAACGCCCTCCGGCAGTGAAAAAGCGCTTCGACAGCCTGATCAGCTCCATCGGTTCGCACCTGCCGTTCCGTCGCAAGCTGGAAGTGGCACAGGGCGACGTGTTGCGTCTGGAACAGGACAGCCTGAAGGCCGCCGCGGCCAGCCTGCCCGACCCGTGGCTGCAAGCCGAATCCCCCGATCCGCAGGGCCAGCAACCGGCTGCGGCCCCGACCCAGGCCGGCGCACCGAAATCTGCCAGCGGCGCGGTGATCATCGATAACGTCGGCCCCGCCTCGCTGCTGGACTTGATCAACCAGAGCTTCGAAGTGATGCAGACGTCGCTGGCGCAATACAAGATCGCCGGCTACCCACCCGACATCCTGATCAACGTGCCCAAACGGGTGTGCCGGTTCTTCGAATTCTACAAAGCGCCCGAGTTGATCGCCCTGGGCCGCGAGATCGCCCGGGATACGCTGGATCGGTACGAGCGTGAACCTTGAGGCCAGCGTTCATCGGTCGATGTGCCACCAGGCGGCGTCTGTTCAGGGCGCCACCAGCCGATAGCCCACACCGGCCTCAGTCAATATGAAACGGGGCGCAGCCGGGTCATCGGCCAGTTTCTGTCGCAAATGCCCGACGACGATCCGCAGGTAATGGGTGTCCTCGACATGGGTCGGGCCCCAGATCTCCTTGAGCAATTGCTGCTGCGTGATGACGCGGCCGGGGTGGCGCGCCAGCTGCGCCAGCACGGCGTACTCTTTTTTGGTCAGGGCGACCTCCATGCCGTCCAGCAACACACGCCTGTAAGCCAGGTCCACCGTGAGCGGGCCGATGACCAGTGCCGACTCGGTCTGCTCCGCGTCGGGCACTTGGCGTAACAGCGCGCGGATCCTCGCCAGGAACTCCTGAATGCCGAAGGGCTTGGTCACGTAATCGTTGGCCCCCGCATCCAGGGCACGCACCTTTTCGCCTTCGCTGGCGCGCACCGACAACACCAGCACCGGCACCGTCGACCATTCGCGGAGCTGGCTCAAGACCTCCTGGCCATCGATGTCCGGCAGGCCAAGGTCGAGCACCACCAAATCGGGTTTGTTCAGCGCGGCCTGGCTCAGGCCTTCAGTGCCGGTTCCGGCTTCCAATACTTTGTAGCCTTGTGATGCGAGGCTGATTCGCAGGAATTTGCGGATCTGCGGTTCATCGTCGATCACCAGAAGGGTTGCGGTCTGGCTCATGGAAATCCTGTTCTTGAAAACCGAGGCTCGCGCAGCCGCACGGCCTGTTGGCAAAACGTGCGCTTACGCAGGGGGCCAATTTGAAAAGCCAGCCTACCGCAAAGCAGGCTCACAGCGCTTGCTCCGATTCAGCCTGGGGCTGGGCCTGCAGAGGCAGGTGCAGGGCGATGCAGGTACCGCGCCCGTCGATGCCCTCTCCCACGCTGATCCGGCCACCGTGGGCGCCGACCATGCCCTGACAGATGGCCAAGCCCAGACCGGTGCCTTGCCCGCCACGGTCGCCCCGTGCCGCGGTGTAGAACATGTCGAAGATCTTCGCGCGCTCAGCCTCCGGAATGCCGGGGCCTTCATCGCTGACCGCAAACACCAGTTCCTCCGCGGCCAACCGAACGTCCACCTGCAACCGCCCGTGTTGCGGCGAAAACCGCGCGGCGTTTTCCACCACGTTGATCAACGCCTGTTCGATCAGCGCAGCGTGGACATAAAGCAGCGGCAACTCCGCAGGCAAGTCCGTGCTGACCCGCAAGGGCGCCAGCACCGCCCGCAGCCGTGTGAGCGCACTGCCGACGATGTCCCCCGGTGAAACCCAGTCACGCGCCAGTTTCAGCGCACCGTGCCCCAGACGCGTCATGTCCAAGAGGTTCTGGATATAACGGTCCAGCCGCTCGGCCTCATCGCGGGTCCCCTCCAACAGTTCGCGCCGATCCCCCTGCGGGATGGCCTCGCCCAATGCCAGCAGGCTGTCGATGCTGCCGCGCATGGCCGTCAACGGCGTGCGCAGGTCGTGGGACACCGAGGCCAGCAGCGCGCTGCGCAATTGTTCGGTTTCGCCATGCAAGCGCGCCGCCTCCAGGTCTTCAGCCAGGCGAGCGCGGGCCAGTGCCTGGCCCAACGGCTGGCTGAGGGCGATCAGCAGGCGTCGGCGCTGGGCGGTGAAGTCTTCCCCTTGACGCGGCCTGATGCCGAGCAGTGCCAAGGGCGCGTCGTCGACCCACAACGGCAGCCACCACCAGCTCCCGGACGGCAGGGTACCGGTGCCTTTACCCGCTGGTTGTCCGTGCTGCCAGGCCCAATCGGCGGCGGCCCGTTCAAACTCGGCAAACTCCAGCGGCCCGCCCGTTTCGACGGTCCAGCCCTGCGCGGCGTCATGATCGAGAATGCACACCTGCAACTCGCTCCACCCAGCCAAATGATGTTCGGCGGCGCTGAGCACGGCTTGCCGGTCCGTCGCAGCGGTCAGGCGTTTCGACAGGTCGAGCAACTCGCTGGTCTCCTCTTGCGTATCACGCAACGCCTGCAACTGCCGACGCTGGCGGGCCGCGAGGTTACCCGTCAATGCCGCCATCATGAGGAAGAACAACAGCGTCAGCACGTCCTCTTCGCGCTGAATGCTGAATGAGAAATTAGGCGGGATGAACAGAAAGTCGTACGCCAGGAATGAAAGCACCGAGCAGACCATCGCCGGCCCCACACTGCTGCGCACGGCCACCAGCAGGACTGCAGCCAGAAACACCAATGAGATGTTGGGCAATGCCAGCACGCTGGACACCGCCCATGCCAACGCACTGGCCCCGACCGTTGCCAACACCGCCAGCAGGTAATCGAACCAGCGCAACGAGCGCGGGGTGATAGAGCGCGGTTGATCGGGCCGAGCTTCACTGTCGAGCACGTTGATCTCTAGCCCATGAGCGTTGCGCAACAGACGCGCGGCCAGCCCCCCACCGAACACACGACGGCGCAGCAGCGGCCGAGACTGCCCCACCAACACCAGGCTGGCCCGGCGCTCAGCGGCATGCTGGATCAACGTCCTGGCCACTTCCGGCGCCCGCAGCACCACGACTTCGCCCCCCAACCGCTCGGCAAGTTGCTGGGCGTTCTGCAAGCGACTACGGGCGAGTTCATCGAAGAATCGGCCGTTATCGACGTGCACCAGGCTCCAGGGCAAATGCCGGCGCTGCGCGACACGGCTGGCGTGGCGCACCAGCCGCTCGGCCTGCGCATCCCCGTCCACGCCCACCAACAGGCGCCCGCGCACTGCCGGGGCGGCTTGACCCAGTTGACGGTAACCCAGTGCCAAATCGTTATCGACCTGCGCGGCCGCCGTCTGCATGGCCAATTCACGCAATGCGGTCAGGTTGGTCTGGGTAAAGAAGGCGTCGATGGCGGCCCTCGCCTGTTCGGGCACATAGACCTTGCCGTCGCGCAGGCGCTCCAGCAGTTCGCGGGGCGGCAGGTCGATCAGCACCAGCTCGTAGGCTTCTTGCAGCACCCAGTCCGGCAGGGTTTCCCGCACTTGCACACCTGTGATGCCACGCACCTGGTCATTGAGGCTTTCCAGGTGCTGTACGTTGACGGTGGTGTAGACGTCGATGCCTGCCGACAGCAGTTCCTGAATGTCCTGCCAGCGCTTGGCGTGGCGACTGCCCGGCGCGTTGCTGTGGGCCAACTCGTCCACCAGCGCCAGCTTGGGCCTGGCCGCAAGCAGGCCGTCAAGGTCCATTTCTTCCAACATGACGCCATGGTATTCGCAGCGCAGCATGGGCAGCTGTGGCAAGCCGACGAGCAAGGCCTCGGTCTCTGCGCGACCGTGGGTTTCCACCACGCCCACCAGAAGTGAAACGCCCTGGCGCAGTTGCGCGTGAGCGGCCTGGAGCATGGCGAACGTCTTGCCGACCCCCGGCGCAGCGCCAAGAAAGACTTTCAGACGGCCACGGTCGTCGCGGGGAAGAGAGGCCAGCAAGGCATCGGCGCGGGTGTCTGAATTCACAAAGATCCCCTAAAAAAATGGCTCATCCAATGCATCAATGACAGGTGATCACAACCGTTGTAAGAGTGCGCTTGCCCGCGATAGCCATCTGTTTAACCCCCGTTTTTGCCTGACCCGACGCTATCGCGGGCAAGCGCGCTCCTACAGGTTTAGGCTGTCATTCTGCCTGGGGCCGCAACGCACTCAAACCTTGGTTCAACGCCAGCACATTGACTACCGGCGGGCCGATCAGCGGGCTGTAGGTGTTTTCCACCACCAGTTTCTGCACGGTTGCCGGTGGCAGATGCCGGGCGCTGGCGACACGGCTCACTTGGTAATCAGCCGCCGCAGGCGAAAGATGAGGGTCCAGGCCGCTGCCTGATGTCGTCAGCAGGTTCAGCGGCACCGGCCCCTGCCCTTCGACCCGCTCTTTGGCCGCATCGTCGCCGATGCGCGTCGCCAGTGCCGGGTTACTCGGCGCCAGGTTGCTCGCGCCGCTGGCCACCGTCGCGAACGCCCCCGCCGAGGGGCGTGGGTGAAACCATTCTTCGCCCGTAAAATTCTGCGCAATCAATTCCGACCCCCGGACCTTTTCCTGATCGTCATACACCAGACTGCCGTTGGCCTGTCCCGGAAACACCGCCTGCGCGACGCCTGTCACCACCAGCGGATAAACCCCGCCGGTGATCAAGGTCATCAACACAATCAGGCTGACGGCGGGACGCACTATAGTCGACATCATTCATTCCTCAATTCATTTCAGTGGCGGCGGACGGTCACCGCCCGCCGCACTCACGACACCGCGACACGCGGCTAAACCAGGTGCAGGGCGGTCAACAACAGGTCGATGACCTTGATCCCGAGAAACGGCACGACAATCCCGCCCAGCCCGTAAATCAGCAGGTTGCGGCGCAGCAGGTGCGCGGCACTCGCCGCCTGTACCCGCACACCCCGCAGTGCCAGTGGAATCAGCACCACGATGATCAAGGCGTTGAAGACAATGGCCGAGAGGATCGCGCTCTGCGGACTGGCCAGGCGCATGATGTTGAGCACACCCAATTGCGGGTAGATGGCCGCAAACAACGCAGGCAGGATCGCGAAGTATTTGGCCACGTCGTTGGCGATCGAAAAGGTGGTCAGCGCGCCACGGGTCACCAGCAACTCCTTGCCGATCTGGACGACGTCCAGCAGCTTGGTCGGGTCGCTGTCCAGGTCGACCATGTTGGCCGCCTCCCGCGCCGCCTGCGTGCCATCGTTCATCGCCATGCCCACGTCCGCCTGGGCCAGGGCCGGCGCATCGTTGGCGCCGTCTCCGCACATCGCGACCAGACGGCCATCGTTCTGCTCTTGACGAATGCGCTCCAGTTTCTTTTCCGGCGTGGCTTCGGCCAGCACGTCATCGACACCCGCTTCGGCGGCAATGGCAGCAGCGGTCAGGGGGTTATCCCCGGTGACCATCACCGTACGGATGCCCAATTTGCGCAACTCGTCGAAGCGCTCGCGGATGCCCGGCTTGACCACGTCCTTGAGGTGAATCACGCCCAGCAAGGTCTGATCGACCGACACCAGCAGTGGCGTACCACCGGTTTTGGCGATTTTGTCGATTTCGCGGGCCAGGGGCGCCGGCAGCTCCGAACGGTCACGACCGATGAAGGCCAGCAGGGAATCGACCGCCCCTTTGCGGTACACCCGGCCCTGATAGTCCACGCCGGACAACCGCGTCTCGGCGCTGAAAGGCACTGCCGTCAATTGATCTGGCGCGGGCTCGCTCATGGGATGCAGCGCGCGCAGGTACTCAACGATGGATTTGCCTTCGGCGGTGTCATCCGCCAGCGACGCCAGCAGCGTTCCCTCGCTCAGCTCCTTGCCACTGACACCCGGCGCTGCATACACCGCGGCACAACGACGGTTGCCGAAGGTGATGGTGCCGGTCTTGTCCAGCAGCAGCACATGCACGTCGCCGGCGGCCTCCACGGCACGGCCGGACTTGGCGATGACGTTCAGGCGGACCAGACGGTCCATCCCGGCAATGCCAATCGCCGACAACAGGCCGCCGATGGTGGTCGGGATCAGCGTGACCAGCAACGCCACCAGAAACACCAGTGGCAGGTTGCCCACCGCGAAATGAGCGAACGGCTGAAGCGTCACCACTACCAGCAGAAAAATCAGGGTCAAACCGATCAGGAGGATATCCAAGGCCACTTCGTTGGGGGTTTTCTGACGCTTGGCGCCTTCCACCAACGCAATCATGCGGTCGAGGGTCGATTCGCCGGGGTTGCTGCTGATGCGCACCAGCAACCAGTCCGAGACCAGCCGAGTGTTGCCGGTCACCGCCGAGCGATCGCCGCCAGATTCACGAATCACGGGAGCGGATTCACCGGTGATCGCCGCTTCGTTGACCGCGGCGATGCCAGCGATCACCTCACCGTCGCCGGGAATCAGCTCGCCCGACTCGACCCGCACCACGTCGCCCTTGCGCAATGTGCTGGCATTGACCGTGATAAAGGCCCCGGTGGCCCCCTGCAAACGAGCTTTGAGGCCTTCGGTTCCGGCTTTCAGGCTGTCGGCCCGGGCCTTGCCGCGTCCCTCCGCCAAGGCTTCGGCGAAGTTGGCGAACAACACGGTGAACCACAACCACAGCGCAATCTGCACCGCCACGAACGTCGGCACGGCAGGGTTGGGAATCAGGCAGAGCAGCGTGGTCAGAATCGCCGTCAGCTCCACCACCAGCATCACAGGTGCCCGCTGCAACTGACGGGGGTCGAGTTTGACGAACGCCTGGACCAACGCCGGCCGCCACAGCTCGGCGAAACCAGTCTTTACCGAGTCGGCCGCCGGTTCAGGGTGTTTCGGTGCAGCAGCGTTTGGGACAGTAGCACGCATATTCATGATTCGATCCTCAGAAGCCCAGGCTCAGGTGTTCGGCAATGGGGCCCAGTGCCAGCGTCGGCAGAAACGTCAGGCCTCCCACCAGCAAGATGGTCACCATCAGCAGGGTGACGAACAGCGGGCCATGGGTCGGGAAACTGTTGAGGCCAAGGGGCGCGGTCTTTTTCGCGGCCAGGCTGCCGGCCAGTGCCAGCACGGGCAGGATGTAGCCGAAGCGACCGATGAACATCGCCAGGCTCAGCATCAGGTTGTGAAACAGGGTGTTGGCGCTGAATCCACCGAACGCCGAGCCGTTGTTCGCCGTGGCCGAGGTATAGGCGTAGAGCAGTTGACTGAAACCATGAGGGCCGGGGTTGCTCACCGCGCCGGCAGGGCCGGGCAACGAGGCAGCCAGTGCACCGAACACCAGCACGCCGACCGGCATCACGATCAGGGTCGCGACCAGCAGTTTCACCTCTCGGGCTTGCAGCTTCTTGCCCAGGTATTCCGGCGTGCGTCCGATCATCAGCCCGGCGAGGAAGACCGCGATCAGGACATTCAGCAACATCCCGTAAAGGCCCGCCCCGACGCCACCGAAAATCACCTCGCCCACCATCATGTTGGCCAAGGCAATCATTCCAGACAGCGGGTTGAGGCTGTCGTGCATGCCGTTGACCGAGCCGTTGGATGCCGCGGTGGTGGTCGTCGCCCAAAGCACGGTGGCGGTCGTGCCGAAGCGCGTCTCCTTGCCTTCCATGGGCGCCGTCTGCTCGACACCCGCGATGTTCAATGCCGGGTTCGGTTGGTACTCGGCCCACAGCGCGACCGCGCCGCCGATCAGGAACAGCACGAGCATGCAGGCGATAATGGCGCGGCTCTGGCGCATGTCCTTGACGTAGTGGCCGAAGGTGAACACCAGCGCCACCGGGATCAGGATGATCGACACCAGCTCGAACAGGTTGCTCCAGGCGCTCGGGTTCTCGAACGGGTGCGCCGAGTTGACGCCGAAGAAGCCGCCGCCGTTGGTGCCCAATTGTTTGATTGCGATCTGGCTGGCGGCCGGGCCGAGGGGGATCGTCTGGTCGGCGCCTTGCAGGGTGACCGCGTCCACGTAATGAGCAAACGTCTGGGGCACTCCCTGCCACACCAGGAACAGCGCCAACACCAGGCACAGCGGCAGCAGGCCGTAGAGGGTGGCGCGGGTCATGTCGGTCCAGAAATTACCCAGATGCTGAGTCGAGCGGCGCCCGATGCCGCGACAGAACGCGACCAGCACGGCGATGCCAGTCGCGGCGCTGACGAAGTTCTGCACCGTCAGCCCAGCCATCTGGCTCAGGTAGCTCAGCGAGGCCTCACCGCTGTAGCTTTGCCAGTTGGTGTTGGTCACGAAGCTCATCGCCGTATTGAACGCCAGCGACCACTCCATCCCGGGAAGGCCTTGCGGGTTCAACGGCAGCGCGCCCTGAAACAGCAGAATGGCGAACAACACGGCAAACCCTGCCAGGTTGAATGCCAGCAAGGCCAAGGTGTAGGCCTTCCAGTTTTGTTCGACGCTGGGGTCGACCCCCGACAATCGATAGCAGATGCGCTCGACCGGCCCCATCGCCGGACTCAGCCAAGTGCGCTGGCCCTCCATCACCTTATAAAAGAAACGCCCCAGCAGCGGCGCGGGCACCAGCACCAAGGCGAAGAATGCGAGTAACAGCAGGTAGTCGTAACCGTGCATGGTCGTCACTCCTCGACCCGGCCAGCACGCAGCAGCGCCACCAGCAAGTACACGAACAATCCTGCTGCCAGCAGCAGAGACACCCCATCCAGAACGCTCATGAAAAACTCTCCGTCATACGGCGATTACCGTGTGGGAATTGTCTTCATGAGCGGTGTAAAGGAACGAGATCGGGGACGGAGGCCTCGCATAAAGAAAGTGTAAAAATTACTTGGCGACAAACCAATTCAGGGGGCGATCGGGGGCTTTACTTGGGCAATTGTCGGGCACGGCTGTCGCCGGCCCAATCCAGCAACAAACTGTAGGCCACCGCCAGCAAGGTCGGGCCAATGAACAGGCCAATGAAGCCGAACGCCAGCAAGCCACCGAACACCCCCAGCAGCACGATCACCAGCGGCAGGTTGCCGCCCCGGCTGATCAGGTAGGGCTTGAGCACGTTATCGACCCCGCTCACGATGAACGTGCCCCACAAGCCGAGGAACACTGCCATGCCGTATTCGCCCCTCCACGCCAACCACGCCGTGGCAGGGATCCAGATCAGTGGCGGCCCCATTGGCACCAGGCTCAACAGGAAGGTTCCGATCCCGAGCACCAGCGCACCCGGCACGCCTGCAATCAGAAAGCCGATCAGGGCCAGAATCGCCTGGGCTGCTGCCGTGCCGATCACTCCGTTCACGACGCGCTGCACCGTGCCTGCCACCAGATCGAGGTAATACTGCGCCCGGTCGCCGATCAGGCGCTCCAACAGGCTCAGCACGAACGCCTCCAGGCGAGGCCCATCGCGGTAGAAGAAAAACACGAAAACGATACTCAGCGTCAGTTCGAGCATGCCGCTGCCGATTTGCGCGCTGCGCGCCAGCAGCCAATTACCCATCTGACCCAGATAGGGCTTGAGACTGGCCAGCATCGCAGCGCCCTGCTGGTCGATGGTGTTCCAGTAACCCACCAGTCGCTCGCCTACGAACGGCAGGCTGCCCAGCCAGACGGGCGGATCCGGCAAGCCGTCCACCTGTACATCGCGGATGAAGGCCGTGGCATCACGGACGTGATCGGCCAGGTTGAACCCGAGCCAGACCAGCGGTGCGGCCACCAGCAACATCCAGCCAAGGGTCAGAATGCCTGCTGCCAGCGATTCGCGACCGTTGAACCATCGCGTCAACAAACGCATCAACGGCCAACTGGCATAGGCCAGTACGGCTCCCCAGAACAGGGCCGACCAAAACGGCGCCATGACCCACAGACAGGCGCCAAGCAGCGCCAGCAGCAGGATCTGGACCAACAGGCGATCGTTATTGAGCATGAATCATTCCGTACAAATGGAAACAGGAAACGGAAGCATAACGGCGAACATCACCGCGCGCCTTATTCCGACCGCAGGCTCATTGAACTCCCCGAGACGCACGGGACTGCCGCGTGCTCAACGGATGAGCTCGACCACCAGTCCCTGAGTGGGCTTGTTCCCGGATTCCAGCCGCGCACCCCGGACGCCTTTGTCGATCAACGCCTGCCGCCATGCCTCGCTCGTCGGCCCGGAAAGGATCACCCGCAGTGCACTGTCCAGGTTCAAGCCCCTCGACAACAGGGTTATCCAAGGCTCTCTGGGTTCGCCCTTGAGCATGGAAAGGTCAAGATCCCCGGAGCTTTTCAGCTCACGCAGAAGGGTCGCCGACGTGGGCAGCAACTCACCCAAGGGCGCATCGGCCTGAAACTCCTCGACGTGCAACATGGCCCTGCGATTGCCACGGGTGATGCTGTAGAGCGCCACCAGCGTGTCACTGTCCGGCGCCATACGCAGCAGCAAATAGGCCTGTCCATTGTCGGCACCGTACAGCCGGGCGTTGCCGAATACCTCATTGGCCCACAGACTGCTTTCACCGCAATCACGTGCCTGGCACCAGAACAACAGTTGCGCGCCCTGTTGCTGAAATGCTTCGCGGGCGGCCGTGAACGCCTCGTCGGCGGAACGCTCCGGCGGTAATTGATAGGTCACGGAACGGCTGGTGCCTCGGGAAGCCACCTGGCCATCGAAGCGCAATTGGCCACTGATCTTGCGAATCGAGCCGAGAGGGATGATGCGTTCCTGGCTCGTGGCAGGTTTGTAGTCGACGATTTCTGCGTCGGTGGGGCGCGGAAGATTGGGAAAATCCTGACTGCCGGCGACATCCGCCGCCAGACCGGTCGTGACGTAGCCAGCCAAGCCCAGCAGCCAGCCAAGCGAGCACGCAAAACGCTTGGACGCCCTCATGGGCGCGTCATCGAAGGGGACAGCAGGACGGCAAGGGGGCGCAGTCCGGGGCAGCAAAGCAGGTGTGAGCGGTGGTCCATCGGGCAGTCTCCTGTTTCAACCCGCTCAGCCTCGGCAGTTGCGCTGCTCAAGTCAAGGAACGGTGAAGAACCGATTGAAACAGTCTGCAACAGAGGCCGCACCCGCCTCGTCATTCAAATGCAGATGATGGCCGCCCGGCAGGACAGTCACGCCGAACGGCACGCTGCCCAGCAATGACGTGTTCTGCGCCAGCATGCCCGAATCGGCGACGATCAGGTGCACAGGACAACGAATGGCATGGACGAAGGAAAGCGCCTGGACCCGGGTCATGCGCATCGCCGATGGCAAAGTCAGTCGACTGTCGCTGCGCCAGGTGTAACCGCCCGGCACGGGCATCAGGCCCCGTTGGGCAAGAAGCTCGGCGGCCTCGCGACTCACCGCCACCCTTCCCTTCATTCGGGCCTCGATCGCCTGATCCATCTGCGCATACACCGGTTTGCGCTTGCCGGATTGAGCCAGTTGCGCCGTCAGCGCAGCCCCCATGCGCTCGGCGGCTGTTTCCGGCTCGCCAAGAAGAGGCATCAGGCCATCGATGAGCGCCAAACGTTCGATGCGGTCCGGCACCGACCCGGCGAGAATCACCGAAACGATGGCGCCCAGCGAGTGCCCCATCAGCGAGAAGCGCTCCCAGCCCATCTGCTGCGCCACGTGCAGTACATCGTGGGCATAATCGGGCAGCCCGTAGCCCGCCCCCGCTGGCCGATGGTCCGAATGCCCGTGCCCGGCCATGTCCAGCGCCAACAGGCGAAGACCTTTGAGCTTCGGCGCAAGGCGAGCGAAGCTGTTCGCGTTGTCCAGCCAGCCGTGCAAGGCAATGACCGGCTGACCGTCCTGCGGGCCGAACAGATGGGCGGCCAGCTCGATATGGGGCAGGCTCAAACGTATTTCTTCGACCGCACAGCTCATGCGCCCACTCGCCGCTGGGGTGGTACCTGCGCAGCGGCAGGTTCGAGCGCGGCCCAACGGGAAAACAGGGCTTTGAGCATCTTCGCGGTGTCTTCGGGATGTTCCAGCGGGAACATATGCCCGCCAGGTACCGAAAGGTACACTCCCCCGCGCATACGTTTGACGGGCAACGCATGATGACGCCGGACCACATCGCTGCGCTCCCCCCGGACCATCGCCAACGGGACGCGAAGGTGGCGAGCAACGCCAGGGCTGGTGTGCGGTACGCTGCGGTAAATGCTGATTTCCGTGGCCGGGTCGAAACGCAGGCGCAGTTGCTCACCGTCCGGTTGCAAACCGTGCAACAGATAGGCTTCGAAACATTCGGGGTCGAAGCGACGGAACAGGGTCTTCCCGGAAAAGTAATGCCGGGCAGCGTCCAGATCGCTGAATACCTCACGACGGCCCAGCGTCCGGCCTGCCGGGGTGATGCGGTCAATGAAACCGAAACGCTTGGCCGCGCGGATCATCCATTGATCGAAGCGGGTCAGCACCGGCGAATCGAGCATCACCACCCCACGGTACAGTTCCGGATGCCGCAACGCGGCGTGGTAATGAAGCACGCCGCCCAGCGAGTGGCCCACTCCCCACACGGGGTACGGTTGTTCACGAAGGTGGTGAATCAACTCGTCCACCAAATTCGGCCAGTTATCACTGACCGGAAACCGTGGATCATGGGCATGCTGCGCAAGATGGGTGACCTCGAACTCATCTCCCAGCGCCGCGAACAACTTGCCGTAGGTGGCCGACGGGAAGCCGTTCGCGTGGGCGAAAAACACGTGTTGAGTCATGCCTGCACATCCAGAGACCGTGATCAGGCTGCAATTGTGGGCGTGAGCCTGACACAGCGGCAATGACCGGAACTGCCATCGGGGATGACACTCCGGTCACAGCGGGAGTTTTAACGCGCAGGGGGCTGTTCACCCAAAGGCACGACCGCCACGGTCAATCGTGAAATACAACTGGCCTTGCCCTCATCGCTGGTCAGGCGGATATCCCAGACGTGAGTCGTGCGGCCGATATGCACCGGATGCGCTACGGCCGTAACCCGACCCGTGCGCAGACCGCGCAGGTGGTTGGCGTTGATTTCGAGCCCGACGCAGAAGTACTTGGCGGGGTCGATGACCAAGTAGCTGGCGGACGAGCCGACGGTCTCCGCCAGCACTACCGACGCCCCGCCGTGCAGCAGGCCATAGGGTTGGTGTGTCCGGTGGTCGACCACCATGCTGGCAGTGAGAGACTGGTCGTCGAACGCCTCGAAACGGATATCCAGCAGCTCACCAATGGTGTTTCTCTGCATGGCGTTGAGTGCGTCGAGATCGGGGGTGTCGTGCCATAGGCTCATGGGGTTTCCTTTTTATTAAATAGTCCACTGTTGAACGGCTTTCACAGAAGAACATCATCTGCCGGGCCGAGGCGCATCACCCCGGATGCCGCAGACCGATCAGGTTCATCGCCCCCGCCAGCGGAAAGTCGGCTTCCAGTTCGGCAAGGCTTGCGGTGTGCATCCCGGCAGGCTGCTGCACATGGCCATGCACGGCCAGACTGATCAACGAGCCCACCAGCGGCTGATGGCTGACCAGCAGTACATCGTCCGGTGCGTACAGGTCCAGGTTGTCCAGCGCCTGGCGCGGATCGCTGTCCGGTGTGAGCCAGGGCACGGTGACCACGGCATCCGCGAACCCCAGGGCCTGACGGACGCGTTCGGCAGTCTGCTGCGCCCTGACATAGGGGCTGGCAATGATCCAGCGCAAGGGCTCGCCGAGCAGATGCGCCGCGCTGGCGAGCACCTCCTGGCAGCCGTTGGCGGTCAGCTCCCGTTCGGCGTCGGTACGGGCCCGGTACTGCGCCTCCCCATGGCGCAGAATCCACACTTTCATAGCTTGGGTTCCTCGTCACGCACCGGGTGCGCTGCGGCAGGCACGGTGTGCGGTGCTTCGCCTTCCGGTGGGCGTGGAGTCGGCCAGTCGGCGAACGGCCAGGGCTTCTGATCGGTATGGAACGTGCCAAACCGGCCGATTTGAGCCATGAACTGGCTCAGGCTGTCGCCAAACGACATCAGGCTCAGGCTTGGCGCGCCGTAGAACAGCCGGTACGCCAGCTGCACCAGCACCACCACCCCCAGCACGATCACCGCCACCTCCCACACCACAACAAAGAGCAGCATCCATACGATGCGCAGGAGGATCGATTCGTGCTGCTTGAATTTCGATTCGTTCACGGGCTTCTCCAGAGAAGAGAGGGATCAGTTGAAATCGCCGGTCGAAATGAAGTCGACGTCGGTTTTGGGCTCGGCGCGCATCAACAACTCGATGACCTGCTCCAGCGTCCGGCCTTCGAAAAGAATCGCATGCAGTCCTGCCACCAAGGGCATATACACCTGAAGCTCCTGGGCTTTGGCCTTGAGCACCTTGAGCGTATTGACACCCTCGGCAACTTCGCCCAGCCGGGTCACTGCTTCGTCCAGCGAGAGCCCTTGGCCCAAAGCGAAGCCGACCTGGTAATTGCGGCTCTTGGGCGACGAGCAGGTCACGATCAGATCGCCGACGCCCGCAAGGCCGAGAAAGGTCATGGGGTTGGCGCCCTGACTGACGGCGAAGCGGGTCATTTCAGCCAGGGCGCGGGTAATCAGCATGCTCTTGGTGTTCTCCCCCATCCCCAGCGCCACCGCCATGCCCGCAATGATGGCGTAAACGTTCTTCAGCGCGCCGCCGAGCTCGACACCAAATCGGTCGGCGCTGGCGTAGACCCTGAAAGTGCGGCCATGCAGCGCGGCCTGGACCGCCTGGCACAATGCTTCGTCTTCACTGGCCACCACCGTTGCGGTCAGCGCATGTTCGGCAATCTCACGGGCCAGATTCGGCCCGGACAGCACCCCGATGCGAGCATTCGGGGCGATGTCTTCGAGAATCTCGCTCATCAGCTTGAACGTCTGGGCTTCGATGCCCTTGGTCAGGCTGACCAGCATCTTGCCGGTCAACCGCTGGACATGGGGGGTCAACACGCTGCGCAGCGCACTGGACGGCAGCGCAACGAAGATCAGTTGACTCTGGCTCAGAACGCTCTGCAGGTCAGTCACCGGCTCGACGGCCTCGAGCACCTTGATGCCCTTGAGGTAACGCGGATTCTCGCGGTTCACGCGAATCGCCTCGGCCTGCTCGGGGTCGCGCATCCACTGCAGGACCCGGTGGCCATTGCCGGCCAGCAGGTTGGCCACGGCGGTGCCGAAACTGCCACCACCCAAAACGGCGATCGGTTGCTGTTGGGTCATAAAACCATCCATCTAGAGCCATCGAAACTGGCGATGGCAGCATTATACGGAGCGCCGGGCTCGCCACCAGCGGCAAAACACGCTCCCACGGATCAGATAGCAAGCACCCTACTCTTCACGAGGAAAATCCCGACGGCTCGGTTAAGATGCGCGCTCCGAGTGAAAATTCCACCCCGCCGCCGATGAGCTATCGTAAGAGCGCTTTCAATGAGAATCGTACCCACGATGACCTGTGAGACACCCTTGACCTCGGGAGTCCGGCTTTGACGGCGCAACGCGGCTGGAACATCAGCACCCGCACGCAAATCCTCAGCCTCGGTCCGGCCTTGCTGTTGACCCTGTTGCTGATCAGCTTTTTTACCGTGGTGCGCATTCAGGACCTGCGTCAGGAACTGACCCACACGGGGCAATTGATTGCCAACCAGCTGGCACCTGCCTCCGAATACGGCGTCATCGTGGGCAACGAGGACGTGCTGGAGAGCCTGATGAAGGCCACCATGAGCACGCCGCATGTGCGCTTTCTTGAGGTTCAGGACAGCACGGGCAAGGTACTGGTCCATGTCGAGCAGGCGACCGACTCCACGCACTCACGCCAACTGGAGGTGTTCCAGGCGCCTATACGCCTGCAACGGGTCAAACCGGCGGATGAGCTCGATGATCTCACCAGCGTCCCGGTCGAAGATTACCTGGGCCGCGTCTTGGTCGGCATGTCCAGTGATGCGTTCAACATCAGGGAGCAGGAGATTCTGCTCAAGGCCGGCATTCTCGCCCTGTTCGCGCTTCTGTTTACCTACATCCTGGCGCGCCGCTTGTCCCTGAGCCTGTCCCAACCCATCAGTGCCATGAGCGATGCTGTCAAAGGCATTCAGCATGGCGATTACACCGTACCCCTACCCGTTGCGGACGACGCCGAGCTGGGTGACCTGGCGCGCCACATCAACAACCTCGCGCTGGGCCTGGAAAAAGCCAGCCGCGAGCAGAAAAAAGCCATGGACGAACTGATCAGGACCCGTGAGGAAGCCGAGCGCGCGAACAATGCGAAGTCGGAATTTCTGGCGATGATGAGCCACGAGTTGCGCACCCCGATGAACGGCGTGCTGGGAATGCTCCAGCTCATGGAAACGACTCGAATGACCGAGGAGCAGGCCGAGTACGCGGCACTGGCCACCGAGTCCACCGAGCATCTGCTGCGCGT
Organism: Pseudomonas sp. RIT409; assembly: GCF_003052515.2. Taxonomy (GTDB): domain Bacteria; phylum Pseudomonadota; class Gammaproteobacteria; order Pseudomonadales; family Pseudomonadaceae; genus Aquipseudomonas. The sequence goes on from NZ_QARE02000013.1 coordinate 125,712, forward strand.
GATCAACGATATTCTGGACTTCTCCCGGTTCGAACGGGATGCCCTCGAGTTGGAGAATATCTCCTTCAACCTGGCGGACCTGATCGCCACGTCCGTGCAGGCATTTGCCCACAACGCGCAACAGCGCGGTCTCGCGCTGGAGCTGGATTTGCCTCCAGGCATGAATCTGCTGCGCGTCAAAGGCGATCCGACCCGGATCAGACAGATACTGGTCAACCTCATCGGCAACGCGTTGAAATTCACCGAATTCGGCAGCGTGAGGGTCGAAACCGCCTGGCAGCAGACGGACAGTCAACATGTCCTCTTCACTTGCGCCGTGCGGGACAGCGGCATCGGTATTTCGGCGCAGTTGCTTGAATCGATGTTCGACGCGTTTCAACAGGCGGACAATTCCATTTCAAGACGTTACGGAGGTACGGGACTTGGGCTGCCCATCGCCCGTAACCTGGCCGAACGCATGGGCGGCTCGTTGCTGGCACAGAGCAGCGAGGGCATCGGTTCGGTGTTCACGCTGCGAATTCCGCTGCTGCGCGTGGCTCAAGAAGACCCTTCCCCTCCGCCAGGTGCAGTGGGCGAGCTGCCGCAAGAAGGCGACAGCAGCGTTCTGCTGGTCGAAGACAACCCCGTCAACCGCACCGTGGTCGAGGCGATGTTGCGTAGCCTGGGGCTGCAGGTCAGCGTGGCCGGTGACGGGGCACAGGCAGTCAGCATGGCCAGCAAGGAAAAATATGCGTTGATTCTGATGGATTGCCGCCTGCCGGTCATGGACGGCTATGAAGCGACACGCCGGATCCGGGCACTGCCAGGACTGGAGAGCCTGCCCATCATTGCGCTCACGGCCAACGCCCGGCATGGCGATCGGGATCTGTGTCTGCAGGCGGGAATGAACGATTACCTGGCCAAACCCTTCAAACGCACTGATTTACAGCAGGTTTTGCAGCGCTGGCTGACCATTAAGGCATCTGCGACTGGCGATAAATGATAAATTGCGGCAGTCTTGTGTGCCGTGATCGACCCGTGCAGCCGCGCGGACGGACGATTTCAGTGTACAGGTGTACATTCATTTCACTTGTGCTGTGACTTTCACTACAACGCAATAGTCTATGGGTAGGCTGCCAGCGCCGGGGAAACCCGCTGGCCAGATTGGGTCAAACATAAGCCACACCCAGCCGCACAGGATTATCGAGGAGCTCGCATGACCAAACAAAACGCCTTTACCCGGGAAGACTTGCTGCGCTGTAGCCGCGGCGAGCTGTTCGGCCCGGGTAACGCGCAACTGCCCGCCCCCAACATGCTGATGATGGACCGCATTACCCACATCAGCCAGGAAGGCGGCAAGTTCGGCAAAGGTGAATTGGTCGCCGAACTGGATATCACTCCAGACCTGTGGTTCTTCGGCTGTCACTTCGAAGGCGATCCGGTGATGCCGGGCTGCCTGGGCCTCGACGCCATGTGGCAACTGGTCGGTTTCTATCTGGGCTGGCAAGGTCTGCCGGGCCGCGGCCGTGCGCTGGGCTCGGGCGAAGTGAAATTCTTCGGCCAGGTCCTCCCGACCGCGAAAAAGGTCACCTACAACATCCACATCAAGCGCGTCCTCAAAGGCAAGCTGAACCTGGCCATCGCCGACGGTTCCGTGGCCGTGGACGGTCGCGAAATCTACACCGCCGAAGGCCTTCGCGTCGGCGTCTTCACCTCCACTGACGATTTCTAAGGGTATTCGCATGCGCCGTGTCGTTATCACCGGTCTGGGCATTGTTTCCTGCTTGGGCAATGACAAAGAGACCGTCTCCGAAAACCTGCGTAAGAGCCGCCCGGGCATCCGCTTCAACCCGGAATACAAGGAAATGGGCCTGCGCAGCCAGGTGTCCGGCTCCATCGACCTGAACCTGGAAGAACTGATCGATCGCAAGGTCTATCGCTTCGTCGGCCATGCCGCTGCCTATGCCTACCTGGCGATGGAGCAGGCGGTCAAGGATTCCGGCCTGACCGAAGACCAGGTGTCCAACGTACGCACCGGCCTCATCGCCGGGTCGGGCGGTGCTTCGACCCTGAACCAGATGGAAGCGCTGGACATCCTGCGCGAAAAAGGCGTGAAGCGCGTCGGCCCTTACCGCGTGACCCGCACCATGAGCAGCACCGTGTCGGCCTGCTTGGCGACGCCGTTCAAGATCAAAGGCCTGAACTACTCCATCGCCTCGGCTTGCGCCACCAGTGCACACTGCATCGGGACGGCGATGGAACAGATTCAGATGGGCAAGCAGGACATCGTCTTCGCCGGTGGCGGTGAAGAGGAGCATTGGAGCCAGTCGTTCCTGTTCGACGCCATGGGCGCGTTGTCCAGCAAGCGCAACGAGACCCCTGAGAAGGCGTCTCGCGCCTACGATGCCGACCGTGACGGTTTCGTGATTGCAGGCGGTGGCGGAATGGTCGTCGTCGAAGAACTGGAGCACGCTTTGGCCCGTGGCGCCAAGATCTACGCCGAGCTGGTCGGCTACGGTGCGACCTCCGACGGTTACGACATGGTCGCGCCAAGCGGCGAAGGCGCCATCCGCTGCATGCAGCAGGCACTGTCTACCGTCGACGGCACCATCGACTACCTGAACACCCACGGCACCTCGACCCCGGTCGGCGACGTCGCGGAGATGAAAGGCGTGCGTGAAGTGTTCGGTGCCAACGCACCGGCCATCAGCTCCACCAAGAGCCTGTCGGGTCACTCCCTGGGCGCCGCAGGCGTTCACGAAGCGATCTACTGCATGCTGATGATGGAAGGCAACTTCATGGCCGGTTCGGCGAACATCGACGAACTGGACCCCGAAGTGGCTGACCTGCCGATCCTGACCAAGACCCGCGAAAATGCGGACATCAACCTGGTCATGAGCAACAGCTTCGGCTTCGGCGGCACCAATGCGACCTTGGTGATGAAGCGCTGGACCGGCAAGTGATTGTCGCCCCCTGCGCGGCCCGTCAATGAAGAAGGCGCCTTTCGAGGCGCCTTTTTTATTGCCCTGACCACTGCCCCGGTGATCCCCATTGACGACTCAAGGGCGAGCAGCGACGTGGACTGATGTGCGCCTCCATCGGCAGATGGCGCAACCATTCGACTTCCCACGCGATGAGTGGCGCGCAGCCTGAGCACACGCGGACCAGACGGATGTTCCTGTGCCTTGTATGCTGCACATACGTCCCACGAGAGCCATGAAATGCTGACCATAAAACCCCGCGCCGAAGACGTCGAAGGGCAGCCGATCCTGCGTCCCCTGCCGAGCGCCCAATGCCGCAGCGTCGGACCCTTCGTGTTTTTCGACCACATGCTGAAAACCACATACGCGCCAGAAAGCGGAATGGACATCCGTCAGCATCCCCATATCGGGCTGTCGACCTTGACCTACCTGTTCGAAGGCGAAATCCAGCACAAGGACAGCCTCGGCAGCGATCAACGCGTCAAGCCAGGCGATGTCAGCTGGATGACGGCGGGCAGCGCCATTGCCCATATCGAACGCACCCCGCCCGACCTGCTGCAGAGCGGGTCTCGCTTGCACGGCTTGCAGGTCTGGCTGGCATCCCCAAAGGCCCATGAGCAAGGGGCCGGTCACTACAGCCACCACCCCGCTAGCAGTTTGCCGGTGAGCGACGCTATGGGCATTACCCTGCGCATGATCGCGGGCACCGGTTTTTGCCTCGCCTCTCCCGTCCCGGTGTTGTCGCCGACGCTCTACGCCGAACTGAAGATGCAAGCCGCCACCACTTTGCTGATTCCGACCGAGCATGAGCAGCGCGCTCTGTACGTAATCGACGGCGACATGGCACTGGATGGCGAACCGGTTCCCCTTCGAACTCTGGTGGTGCTGGAAGCAGACGCGGAGCCCGTCTTGTGTGCCAATGAAGAATCCCACGCGGTACTCATCGGTGGCGCGCCACTGGACGGCCCGCGGCGGATGAACTGGAACTTCGTTGCCAGTGATCAGGCGCTCATCGATCAGGCAAGGGCCAAATGGGCGGTGGGTGACTGGCCGACGGTGCCCGGAGAAATCGAACGGATCGAACTGCCGCCCGCTCGCAGATGAGCTGACGGCAACGACGGGGACCCTGCAGCCGCACCGCTCGCCGATGGCAGCGACCTTCAGGGTGCCACCGTTGGCGAGCCGTGCCGCTACGGCGGCGGTAGGACGCCGCTACAGCGGGCGCCTCTCAATGGGCGAAGACTTCATCCAGCAGGTTATGCATCGCGGTGAAAGCACGCTTGGAAACGGTTGGGTTATACATCTGCACCCCCGGGTTGTTGGCATGTGGGTCGGTGAAGGAATGAAACGCCCCGCCGTAGCTCAGCAGTTGCCAGTCGACCTTCGCTGCGTTCATTTCCGCTTCGAACGCCGGCAATTGTTCCTTTGGCACCAACGGGTCGGACGCACCGTGCAGCACCAGTACCTTGCCCTGGATGTTCTTCGCATCCGCCGGGTGGGTGGTATCCAGCGTGCCATGGAACGACACCGCAGCCTTCAACGGCGCGCCGGTGCGGGCCAACTCCAGGGCACAGCAGCCGCCAAAGCAGAAGCCGAATGTCGCCAGGCGACCGGTATCGACGGCCGCCACCGACTGCGTGGTGAGCTGATCGAGGGCGGTACGCATACGCTTGTTCAGCAGCCCACGATCATTTTTCAAAGGCAGCATGGCGGCCATGGCTTGATCGGCGTTGGTGGGGCGTACGTTCTGCCCATACAAGTCCGCCAACAGCACCACGTAGCCTTTACTGGCCACTTGCTTGGCAATTTCCTCAGCGTCTTCGCTGACCCCCATCCAGTTGGGCGCCATCACCAAGCCGGGCAAGGCTTTCGCGCCTGGACTGAACACCAGCCGGCTTTCGTAGTTTTGCCCATCAATCGCGTACACCAAGGACTGCACGGTCACGTCGTTCATTGCTGACTCCTGCTACTGAAAATGGCTAGATCAAATGACAAAACCCGCCGAAGCGGGTTTTGGCGGGTTTCAATGTTAAGCCGAAAGCTCGACCAACAACTTGTTCAAACGGCGCACGTAAGCGGCCGGATCCTTCAAGCTGTCGCCCGCAGCCAGCGCCGCCTGATCGAACAGGATGTGCGACAGCTCGCCGAAGCGGTCTTCGCTCTGTTCGTTGTCCAGTTTGTCGATGAGCGGATGCGTCGGGTTGAATTCGAAGATGGGCTTGGAATCCGGAACCTTTTGCCCGCTGGCTTCCAGGATCTGACGCATCTGCAGGCCCAGATCCTGCTCACCAATGGCCAGAATCGCAGGCGAATCGGTCAGGCGATGGGAAACACGCACTTCGCTGACGGCGTCGCCTAGTGCAGTCTTCAGGCGCTCGATCAAACCCTCTTTGTCCTTGGCAATTTCTTCCTGGGCCTTCTTGTCCTCTTCCGAGTCCAGCTTGCCGAGATCCAGGTCACCGCGGGCCACATCGACGAAGCCTTTGCCGTCAAAGTCGCTGAGGTAGCTCATCAACCATTCGTCGATACGATCGGTCAGCAGCAACACTTCGATGCCCTTCTTGCGGAAGACTTCCAGGTGCGGACTGTTCTTGACCTGCGCGTAGCTTTCACCGGTGAGGTAGTAGATCTTGTCCTGACCTTCCTTGGCGCGGCCGAGATAATCGGCCAGCGCAACGCTCTGTTCGCCGCTGTCGTCGGAGGTCGAGGCGAAGCGCAGCAGCCCGGCGATCTTTTCCTTGTTGGCGAAATCTTCGGCCGGACCTTCCTTCATGACTTGACCGAAGTTTTTCCAGAAGCCTTTGTAGTCCTCCGGCTGGTTCTTGGCCAGTTTCTCCAGCATGTCCAGCACACGCTTGGTCAGGGCCGACTTCATCGAATCGATGATCGGGTCCTTTTGCAGGATCTCGCGGGAAACGTTCAACGACAGATCGTTGGAATCCACAACGCCTTTGATGAAACGCAGGTACAACGGCAGGAACGACTCGGCCTGGTCCATGACGAACACACGCTGCACATAGAGCTTCAAGCCCCGTGGCGCTTCGCGCTGGTACAGGTCGAACGGCGCACGCGCCGGTACATACAACAGCGAGTTGTACTCCAGCTTGCCCTCGACCTTGTTGTGGCTCCAGCTCAGCGGGTTTTCGAAGTCATGGGCGATGTGCTTGTAGAACTCCTGGTACTCCTCATCCTTCACTTCGGTACGAGGGCGGGTCCACAGGGCGCTTGCGCGGTTGACGGTTTCCCACTCTTGCGCGGGCTCAGGCTCGCCTTCAACGGCAACCTGCTCTTTGGGCAACTCGATCGGCAAAGCGATGTGGTCAGAATATTTCTTGATGATGTTACGCAGGCGATAGCCGTCGGCGAATTCGTCTTCACCGCTCTTCAGGTGCAACACGATGCGGGTGCCGCGCTCGGCCTTCTCGACCGTCGCCACCTCGAACTCACCCTCGCCCCGAGACGACCAGTGAACACCTTCGCTTGCGTCGGTGCCGGCGCGACGGCTGAAGACGTCGACCTTGTCGGCCACGATGAACGCTGAATAGAACCCCACACCGAACTGGCCGATCAGGTGCGAATCCTTTTTCTGATCGCCCGTGAGATTTTTCATGAAATCGGCGGTACCGGATTTCGCGATCGTACCCAGGTGCGTGATGACGTCATCGCGGTTCATGCCGATGCCGTTGTCTTCCAGAGTGACGGTCTTGGCAGCCTTGTCGAAGCTCACGCGGATCTTCAGCTCAGCGCCGCCTTCGAGCAACTCGGGCTTGGAGAGCGCCTCGAAGCGCAGCTTGTCCACCGCGTCAGAGGCGTTGGAAATCAGCTCGCGGAGGAAAATTTCCTTGTTCGAATACAGCGAATGGATCATGAGGTGCAGCAGCTGCTTCACCTCGGTCTGGAAGCCCAGGGTTTCCTTTTGAGTTTCCACACTCATGGTCATCAAACTCCAATCAGTCCACACGAATAGGGGGCCGCCCCAAGAACCCGACAGCACAGGGCCGGACGGCGGGTTGTCATGAAGGTGGGGTCGAAACAGTGGATTTCAAGGGGACCGAAGCGACGAGCGTCGAATCTTCGCGAGCAACTAGCGGCGTTAACGCAAACGTTTGGAACTGCAACAAGCGCAAAAACGTTTCATCAGATACCTCCTACAAGATGGCGTGTCGAGTCTGAAGAAATGCGCTGTTAATTCACACTAAAAATGGAACCAATTTAACGCGACCGCGTTCGAAGGCACGTTGATGATCAATAAGGAGAAACACCCCATGCGTAAGACTTTAGCCATTGCCCTGATGCTCTCTGCCACCCTGGGCCTCGCTGCCTGTGACAAGAAATCCGAAGACAAACAACAGGATGCGAACAAGGCTGCCCAGCAATCCCAAGAGTCGATGCAAAAGGCTCAAGAAAAAGTGAACGACGCGGCCAAGGAAAGTCAGGAAGCTGCGCAAAAGAACGCTGAAGCCGCTCAAGAGCGCGCGAAAGAAGCGAACGAACAAGCGCCTGCGACAACTAAGCCGTAAGTTCCAAAGTTTCAAAAAAATAAAGCCCGACTCGTCGGGCTTTATTTTTTAGTGCATCACGCTCAAGCCAATGCCTCGCCACGCTTGCCAATGACGCGATCAATCACGAACGCAGCGAACAGCGTGATCAACGATGGCACCAGCCAGGCCAGCCCCTGGTCGCTCAGAGGCAGATGGGCCATCACGTCCGGCAAGTAGGCGTCGAGCCCTGCCCCCTTCACTGCATCCACCATTCCGAACACCAGTGACACGGCCATCACAGGCGCGACAATCCGGCCTTGAGCATGCCAGAACGCTTTGCAGAAGCTAAGCGCGACCAAGGCGATGCAAGGTGGATAGATGGCGGTCAGGACGGGAATCGAGAAATGGATCAGATTCGTCAGCCCCAAGTTAGAGACCAGCAGCGAGAAGCCAGCCAGAAGCACTACCAGCGTCTTATACGACAACGGCAACAAGCGGCTGAAATACTCTGCGCAGGCGCACGTCAAGCCAACCGCGGTGACCAGGCACGCCAGCGAAATCAGGACAGCCAGAAAGCCGCTGCCCATTGAGCCGAAGGTATGCTGCACGTAGGCATGCAGCACCGCCGCGCCATTGGTCGCGCCAGCCGCCACGGCATGGCTCCCCGAGCCAAGGCGGAACAGACTGATGTAGACCAGCGCCAGGCCGACCCCGGCGATCAGCCCGGCGATGATGGCGTAGCGCGTGATCAACCGCGCAGAATCCACGCCCCTCGAGCGAATGGCGTTGACGATGACGATGCCGAACACTAACGCACCGAGCGTATCCATCGTCAGGTAACCGTTGATGAAACCCTGGGAAAACGGCGCGGCGACATAGGCCGGTTGCGCCGTGCCGACGTCGCCTGCGGGCAGCGCAAATGCGGCAATCCCGAGCACTGCCAGTGCGATGATCTTGAGCGGTGCCAGGAAGCGCCCCACGGTGTCGAGCAACCGGCCCGGATACAGCGAGATCCAGAACACCAGCAGGAAATAGACAAGGCTGTAGAGAAACAAGGCCAACGAGCTCTCGCCGGTCAGCGGTGCAAGGCCCACTTCGAACGAAACGGTCGCTGTGCGCGGCGTCGCGAACAAAGGCCCCACCGAGAGATAGCACACGGCAGCGAGCACCGTGCCCGCCACGTTACCGATGGGGCTGCTGAGCGCGTCCATCGCGCCTCCCACCTTGGCCAACGCAATGACCGTGACGACCGGCAGGCCCACGGCAGTCACCAGAAAGCCCAGCGCCGCCATCCACACATGAGGACCGGCCTGAAGGCCGACGATAGGAGGGAAAATAATATTGCCAGCACCCACGAACAACGCGAACGTCATGAAGCCAAGCGCCAGGATGTCCTGACCTTTCAACACTTTCATCGAAGAAACCACACTGCAGAATCGGAATTAAGAGGAGATTTCCCAATGGGTCGAGGGAAATGCTGCCCATCCTTTTAAGACAGGCCCTTAGGAGCGTGACCGCTCCTTTTGGGAGCTGGCCGAGCAAAACGGCGGCTAGCCTACCCTATTTGCCGCTCCAACACAGGGCAGATCGACCAATGCATGCACATTCATGTCGCATTTCGGAAGTTTCCTACATATTTCGCAGATTCACTTGTCGGAGCGCGTTTGCTCGCGGCTATAACCGTTCCGTCGGCACCCTGCCGCCCGATGCACCGTAATTGCGGGCAAGCGCGCTCCTGCCACACTCATTGCACAATGCCTGGAAACACAAAGGCCACCCGAAGGTGGCCTTTGTGGATCGAGCGATGATCGGTAAGCGATGCTTACTTCTTCATTTCCCAACCGGTCAGCTCAGCCAGGGCTTTGCCGATGTCTGCCAGCGAACGGACAGTTTTTACGCCAGCGTCTTGCAGCGCAGCGAACTTCTCGTCTGCAGTGCCTTTACCACCGGAGATGATCGCACCGGCGTGGCCCATGCGCTTGCCCGGAGGCGCCGTCACACCTGCGATGTAGGAAACGACCGGCTTGGTCACGTTTGCCTTGATGTAGGCAGCCGCTTCTTCCTCGGCCGAACCACCAATCTCACCGATCATGACGATCGCTTCGGTCTGCGGGTCGTTCTGGAACAGCTTCAGGATGTCGATGAAGTTCGAGCCCGGGATGGGGTCACCACCGATACCGACGCAGGTGGACTGACCGAAACCGGCGTCAGTGGTCTGCTTCACTGCTTCGTACGTCAGGGTGCCGGAACGCGAAACGATACCGACTTTTCCTGGCAAGTGGATGTGACCTGGCATGATGCCGATCTTGCACTCGCCCGGGGTGATGACGCCAGGGCAGTTAGGCCCGATCAGGGTCACGCCCAACTCGTCGCATTTGACCTTCGCGTCCAGCATGTCCAGGGTAGGAATGCCTTCGGTGATGCAGACGATCAGCTTGATGCCCGCGAATGCCGCTTCCAGGATCGAGTCCTTGCAGAACGGAGCTGGAACGTAGATGACCGAAGCGTCGGCGCCGGTGGCCTTGACGGCTTCGGCGACGGTGTTGAACACCGGCAGGCCCAGGTGAGTGCTGCCGCCTTTGCCTGGGGTCACGCCGCCGACCATTTTGGTGCCGTAGGCAATGGCTTGTTCGGAGTGGAAAGTACCTTGCGAGCCGGTGAAGCCCTGGCAGATGACTTTGGTGTCTTTATTGATCAGGACGCTCATTATTTGCCCTCCGCAGCTTTGACGACTTGTTGAGCAGCGTCGGTCAGGCTGGTAGCTGCGATGATGTTCAAGCCGCTTTCTGCCAGTACTTTTGCGCCCAGCTCAGCGTTGTTGCCTTCAAGGCGAACAACAACCGGGATTTTCACGCCGACTTCTTTCACGGCGCCGATGATGCCTTCGGCAATCATGTCGCAACGAACGATGCCGCCGAAGATGTTGACCAGTACTGCAGCGACGTTGCTGTCGGACAGGATGATCTTGAACGCTTCGGTCACGCGCTCTTTGGTCGCGCCGCCGCCAACGTCCAGGAAGTTGGCTGGCTTGCCGCCGTGCAGGTTGACGATGTCCATGGTACCCATGGCCAGGCCGGCACCGTTGACCATGCAGCCGATGTTGCCTTCCAGTGCCACATAGTTCAGTTCGAACTTGGCAGCGTGGGCTTCACGCGGATCGTCCTGCGACGGGTCGTGGAACGCCTTCAGCTTGGGCTGACGGTACATGGCGTTGGCGTCGATGTTGATCTTGGCGTCCAGGCAGTGCAGATCGCCGTCGGCCTTGATGACCAGCGGGTTCACTTCCAGCAGGGCCAGATCGTGGTCCTGGAACAGTTTGGCCAGACCGGTGAAGATCTTGGCAAACTGAGCAACTTGCTTGCCTTCCAGGCCCAGCTGGAATGCCAGATCGCGGCCCTGGAATGGCTGAGCGCCGACCAGTGGGTCGATAGTGGCTTTGAGAATCTTCTCAGGTGTGTCGTGAGCGATTTTCTCGATGTCCACGCCACCTTCGGTGGACGCCATGAACACGATACGACGGCTCGAACGATCGACTACAGCGCCCAGGTACAGCTCTTTGGCGATGTCAGTGCAGGATTCAACCAGGATCTTGGTGACCGGTTGACCGTTGGCATCAGTCTGGTAAGTGACCAGACGCTTGCCCAGCCATTGGGCAGCGAACGCAGCTGCGTCTTCTTTGCTCTTGACCAGCTTGACGCCGCCGGCCTTGCCGCGACCGCCCGCGTGAACCTGGGCTTTGACGACCCACTCGGTCCCGCCGATCTTGTCGCACGCTTCTGCTGCTGCTTCCGGGGTGTCTACTGCGAAGCCTTTGGATACTGGCAGGCCGTATTCAGCAAACAGCTGCTTACCCTGATACTCGTGAAGATTCATGCTTTTTACCGTCTTCGTTAGGTACTGCGCTTCGGTGCTGCCCGTCCAGGCGTGCCGCACCACCTGTGACCGCTTCCCCTGGCAAGCGCCCTCTCTTCACCAAGGTGAGGAGACGAAGCCTGACAGGGGTTCGAGTCCGACGGACCTTCCGCGGCCAGGCTTGCGAACAAGACTGGCGACGGGCGGTCCGCCGTGGTTTTTTCTTAGCGTTTCTTCTTGTTCTGGATGTGGATGGCATGGCCATTCACAGCCAGCGCTGCTTCGTGCAGCGCTTCGGACAACGTCGGGTGCGAGAAGACCATCATGCCGATGTCTTCAGCGCTGGTACCGAATTCCATGCCGATAGCGCCCTGCTGAACCAGTTCCGCAGCGCCTGGGCCGATCACGTGAACGCCCAGTACACGGTCGGTCTTGGCGTCGGCGATGACCTTGACGAAACCGCCGGTGTCGTTGGCTGCCATTGCACGGCCGCTGGCCGCGAATGGGAATTGCCCGACGTTGACTTCCACGCCTTCGGCTTTCAAGGTCTGCTCGGTCTTGCCCACCCACGCGATTTCCGGGTGAGTGTAGATAACCGAAGGAATCAGGTCATAGTTCATCTGGGTCTTGTGACCCTTGATGCGCTCGACCACCATGATGCCCTCTTCCGACGCCTTGTGCGCCAGCATCAGACCACGAACCACGTCACCGATCGCATAGACGCCAGGCACGCTGGTTTCACATTGATCGTTGACGAAGATGAAGCCGCGCTCGTCGATGTCGACGCCGCTGTCGGCAGCCAGCAGGTCAGTCGTGACCGGACGACGGCCGACCGCGACGATCAGGCGGTCGAAGGTGATCTTCTGCTCGCCGTCCTTGTCGGTGTAGCTGACTTCGACTTCGTTGCCATTGACTTTCGAGCCGGTGACGCGAGCGCCAAGCTTGATGTCCAGGCCCTGCTTGGTGAAGGTCTTCTGTGCTTCCTTGGAAACCGCTTCGTCGGCGGCCGGCAGGAACTTCTCCAGCGCTTCCAGAACGGTGACCTTGGAGCCCAGGCGGGACCAGACCGAGCCCAGCTCCAGACCGATGACTCCAGCGCCGATCACGCCCAGACGCTCAGGGACGGCCTGGAATTCCAGGGCGCCAGTGGAGTCGACGATCACATTCTGGTCGACCGGGGCCGGCGGGATGTCGATCGGACGCGAACCGGACGCCAGAATGATGTTGTCCGCTTCGATGACTTCGGTGCTACCGTCAGGCTTGGTCAGCTCGACCTTCTTGCCGGCCAGCAGCTTGCCGTGCCCTTGCAGGGAGGTGACGCCGTTGGCCTTGAACAGGCTGGCAACGCCGCCGGTCAGGCCTTTGACGATCTGCGACTTGCGACCGACCATTGCCGGCACGTCCATCTTCACATCGCCGGAAACGGAGATGCCATGAACCCCGAACTGATTCTTGGCTTCGTAGAACTTCCAGGAACTGTCCAGCAACGCCTTGGACGGAATGCAACCTACGTTCAGGCAGGTACCGCCGAGGGCCAGCTTGCCCTCTTTATCCTGATACTTCTCGATGCAGGCAGTCGTGAAACCAAGTTGCGCAGCCTTGATAGCGGCAACATAACCGCCCGGGCCCGCGCCAATCACTACCACGTCGAATTTCTGGGACATAACAAAGTTCCTTTAGCTACAAGCTTCAAGCTGCAAGCCGCGAGCTGATCCGTATCAAACGTCAGACCCGACTCACGGCCAGCATCATTGGATGCGACTTACGGGCCGCAGGCTCCACGCCGTGCGCTTCCCTCTTGAAGCGTTCGGCGTACAGCGTGCGGCTGCCTCATCAGATATCCAGCAACAGACGCGCTGGATCTTCCAGCAGGTTCTTGATCGTCACGAGGAACGTCACGGCTTCCTTACCATCGATCAGGCGGTGGTCGTAAGACAGCGCCAGGTACATCATCGGGCGAATGACCACTTGACCGTTGATCGCCATCGGGCGTTGAACGATGTTGTGCATGCCCAGGATGGCCGCTTGCGGTGGGTTGACGATCGGCGTCGACATCATCGAACCGAACGTACCACCATTGGTGATGGTGAAGGTACCGCCAGTCATCTCGTCGATGGACAGTTTGCCGTCGCGGGCTTTCTTGCCGAAGGTGGCGATGCCGCCTTCGATTTCAGCCAGGCTCATCTGTTCAGCGTTACGCAGCACCGGCACCACCAGCCCGCGGTCGCTGGAAACGGCAACGCCGACGTCCGCATAACCGTGGTAAACGATGTCCGACCCGTCGATCGAGGCGTTGACGGCCGGGAAACGTTTCAGCGCTTCGGTGGCCGCCTTGACGAAGAACGACATGAAGCCCAGGCGTACACCGTTATGGCTCTTCTCGAACAGGTCCTTGTACTTCGCGCGCAGCGCCATGACTTCGGTCATGTCCACTTCGTTGAAGGTCGTGAGCATGGCCATGGTCGATTGAGCCTCGACCAGACGCTCGGCAACCTTGGCACGCAGGCGAGTCATCGGCACACGCTTCTCGGTGCGGTCGCCGACCGCCACGACAGGGGCGGCAGCAGGAGCGGCGGAAGGCTTGGCGGCTGGCGCAGCGGCTGGAGCGGATTTCTTCGCGTCGATTGCGGCGACGACGTCTTCCTTGGTCACACGACCGTCTTTGCCGGTGCCCTTGATGCTGGACAGGGCGATGCCGTTTTCTTCAGCCAGCTTACGGGCAGCCGGGGCGCCGATAGCGTCGTCATCCGCAGCGGGAGCTGCGGTCGGTGCTGCAGCAGGTGCGGCAGCTGGAGCGGCGGCAGCAGGGGCAGCGGCTGGCGCGGCGGAGGCCGTAGCGCCTGCGTCCAGGGTCGCGATCAACTCGTTGGACAGGACGGTGTCGCCCTCGCCCTTGACGATGGAAGCCAACACGCCGTCCGCTTCGGCCAGCACTTCGAGGACGACCTTGTCCGTCTCGATGTCGACCAGCAGCTCGTCACGTTTTACCGCTTCGCCGGGTTGCTTGTGCCATTTGGAAATGGTGCCGTCGGCAACGGATTCCGGGAAAGAGGGGGCTTTGATCTCAATAGCCATTGTCTGTAATTCCTTAATTCGGTTTCTAGTGCGCGAAGGCGTTAAACGGTGAACGCGTCTTGCAGCAGTTTTTCCTGCTGTTCGGCGTGCATCGAAGCGTAACCACAGGCAGGCGCAGCGGAGGCGTCACGACCGGCGTACTCGAGGACGAGGTTACGGTTGTGATTGCCGATGCTACGACGCAAATGGTGCTGGCTGCTGTACCAGGCGCCCTGGTTCATCGGCTCTTCCTGACACCAGACCACATGGGTCAGGTTGGTGTAAGGCGCGATGGCCTCCATCAGGTCGTCTTCCGGGAACGGGTACAGCTGCTCGATACGCACGATGGCGATATCTTCGCGGCCTTCGGCACGGCGTTTTTCCAGCAGGTCGTAGTAAACCTTGCCACTGCACAGAATCAGACGGGTCACCTTGGCCGGATCGAGGGTGTCGATTTCCGGAATGACAGTCTGGAACGAGCCTTCGGCCAGATCTTCCAGGGTCGAGATCGCTAGCTTGTGACGCAGCAGGGATTTCGGCGACAGCACCACCAGCGGTTTGCGCAGCGGGCGAATCACCTGACGGCGCAGCAGATGGTAGATCTGGGCCGGGGTGGTTGGCACGCACACCTGGATGTTGTGCTCGGCGCACAGCTGCAGGTAACGCTCGAGACGTGCCGAAGAGTGCTCCGGACCTTGGCCTTCGTAGCCATGCGGCAACAGCATCGTCAGACCGCACAGACGGCCCCACTTGTGCTCGCCACTGGTGATGAACTGGTCGATCACCACCTGCGCACCGTTGGCGAAGTCACCGAACTGAGCTTCCCAGATCACCAGCGCGTTCGGCGTGGTGGTCGAGTAGCCATATTCGAACGCCAGGACGGCCTCTTCCGACAGGAAGGAGTCATACAGTTCGAACTTTGGTTGACCAGGAAACAGGTTCTGCAGCGGCAGGTAGACGCTGGCATCCTTCTGATTGTGCAGCGCGGCATGGCGGTGCGAGAAGGTGCCGCGACCTACGTCCTGGCCGGTGATGCGCACAGGATGGCCTTCGAACAGCAACGTGGCGTAGGCCATGGTTTCCGCGTAGCCCCAGTTGATCGGCAAGCCACCGGCCTGCATCTTCTGGCGGTCTTCGTAGATCTTCTGAACCTGACGCTGAACCACGAAACCTTCCGGCAGCTCCATCTGCTTGGCAGACAGCTCCTGCAGGGTCTTGAGGTCGAAACGGGTGTCATGACGCGCCGTCCAGGCATGGCCCAGGTAGGGACGCCAGTCGACGAACAGTTCCTTGTTCGGCTCCTTGACCAGGCTCTTGACCACATGCATGCCGTTGTCCAGCGCGCTGCGGTATTCGTCGACCTTGGCCTGGGCACCTTCAGCGTTGAGCACACCCGCGGCAGCGAGTGCATCGGCATACAGCTCACGGGTGGTGCGCTGCTTGGCGATCTGCTGGTACATCAATGGCTGGGTACCGCTTGGCTCGTCGGCCTCGTTGTGGCCACGACGGCGGTAGCAGACCAGGTCGATCACCACGTCACGCTTGAACTGCATGCGGTAGTCGATCGCCAACTGGCTGACGAACAGCACTGCTTCAGGATCGTCGCCATTCACGTGCAGGATGGGCGCCTGGATCATCTTCGCCACATCGGTCGCGTATTCGGTCGAACGCGCATCCAGCGGGTTGCTGATGGTGAAGCCCACCTGGTTGTTCACCACGATGTGGATCGTGCCGCCCGTCTTGAAGCCGCGCGTCTGGGACATCTGGAAGGTTTCCAGGACCACGCCCTGACCGGCGAATGCCGCGTCACCGTGGATGGAAATCGGCAGCACCTTCTCGCCGGTGGTGTCGTTGCGGCGGTCCTGACGGGCGCGCACGGAACCTTCCACCACTGGAGAAACGATCTCCAGGTGAGACGGGTTGAACGCCATGGCCAGGTGGACTTCGCCACCGGTGGTCATGACGTTGGAGGAAAAGCCCTGGTGGTATTTCACGTCACCGGAGCCCAATTCGACCTTCTTCTTGCCTTCGAACTCGTCGAACAGCTCGCGAGGGTTCTTGCCGAACGTGTTGACCAGAACGTTGAGACGGCCGCGGTGGGCCATGCCGATGACGATTTCCTTGGTGCCGTAGGAACCGGAACGCTGAATCAGCTCATCCAGCATCGGAATCAGGCTTTCGCCACCTTCCAGGCCGAAACGCTTGGTGCCCGGGTACTTGGTCCCCAGGTACTTTTCCAGACCCTCGGCCGCGGTGACGCGCTCGAGCAGATGGCTCTGAATGTCGGCGGAGTAAGCTGGACGGCCCCGCACGCTTTCGAGGCGCTGCATGAACCAGTTGCGCTGATTGGAATCGACGATATGCGTGAACTCGGCACCGATGGTGCGGCAATATGTCTTCTGCAACGCGTCGACGATTTCGCGTAGGCTCGCCTCCTCCTTGCCGATGAACAGGTCGCCGGCACGGAAGGTGGTATCGAGGTCAGCGTTGGTCAGGCCGTAATGGTCGATCGACAGGTCAGCTGGCGCAGTACGCTTCCACAAACCCAGCGGGTCGAGCTGCGCACCCTGATGGCCGCGCATACGGTACGCCTGGATCAGTCGCAGCACTTCGACTTGCTTCTTCTCGTGTTCGCTGCTCACGCTACCGGCGGAGACCGGCTGTGCGCGGCGCTGGTTCTTGCCCAGCAACACAAAATGATCGCGAACCGTAGAGTGCGATACATCGGTGACAGTGCTGCCATCTGCCGGCAGCGTCTGGAAGTAGGTGCGCCATTCTTCTGGCACAGCGTTAGGGTCGTGCAGGTAGAGCTCATAGAGCTCTTCCACATAGGCAGCGTTACCACCTGAAAGGTGGGCGCTGTTCCACATGCGCTGCATCACGCTTTCTTGCATGCTTGGTCACCCTCGGTTAGGGGACACCACCGGCGTCGACGCCCGAGCCTGCTTGGAATCCATCCCGCGACGATATCGAGTCGCGCACGAATCCGGCTGCCAGGGATCACGCAGATAGTCCGGGTACCAGCCCGGATGCCCCTGCTGGTCTCATTTCTTCAAATAAGAGCCGCAGCCATATGACCGCTGCTCAGGTTTAAACTCCGGCGCCGGTTGAAGCCTGCGCCGCAGCGTTTGCGGGTACAACATTTTCAAATACTGCGATGTATCGATGCCACAGGGTGCAACGAACCGGCCCGTAGCGTTGCCGCACGGGCCGGAACATCAGATACCGCTGGTCAGAAGCATGCTGCGAACGTGACCGATGGCCTTGGTAGGGTTCAGGCCTTTCGGGCAAACGTTCACGCAGTTCATGATCC
The DNA here is from genome assembly GCF_003052515.2 of Pseudomonas sp. RIT409. Classification (GTDB taxonomy): domain Bacteria; phylum Pseudomonadota; class Gammaproteobacteria; order Pseudomonadales; family Pseudomonadaceae; genus Aquipseudomonas. The sequence goes on from NZ_QARE02000013.1 coordinate 143,372, forward strand.
CGCGGCAACGGAATACGCTGAACGGATCATCCAGCGACGCCAGGCGCTCCTGGGTCTTGGTATCACGGCTGTCAGCCAGGAAACGATAGGCTTGCAGCAGTGCGGCCGGACCGAGGAACTTGTCGGGGTTCCACCAGAACGAAGGGCAGGACGTCGAGCAGCACGCGCACAGGATGCACTCGTACAGGCCGTCCAGCTTCTCGCGCTCCTCAGGCGACTGCAGACGCTCGATGGCCGGCGCCGGCGTGTCGTTCTGCAGGAATGGCTTCACCTTCTCGTACTGCTTGTAGAAGATGCTCATATCGACGACTAGGTCACGAATGACCGGCAAGCCAGGCAGCGGACGCACCACCAGCTTGTTGTTCTTCACGACGGCAGACAGCGGCGTGATGCACGCCAGGCCGTTCTTGCCGTTGATGTTCATGCCGTCGGAACCGCAGACGCCTTCACGGCAGGAACGACGATAGGAGAACCCTTCGTCCTGCTCTTTGATCAGCGCCAGCACGTCCAGCACCATCAGGTCCTTTCCGCCGGTATCGACGTCGAACACCTGGGTTTTAGGCGCCGAGTCGGTATCGGGGTTGTAACGATAAACTTCGACTTTCAACATAGCAGCCACCCTTAGTAAGTCCGGACTTTAGGTTCGAACGCCGGAACGGTCTTCGGCGCGAAGTTGACGCCGCGCTTGGCAACACGCTTTTCACCCGGATAGTACAGGGTGTGGCACAGCCAGTTGACGTCATCACGGTCTTCGAAGTCTTCACGGGCGTGAGCGCCGCGAGATTCAGTACGGGTGTTGGCCGCGATCGCCGTGGCTTCAGCGACTTCCAGCAAGTTCTGCAACTCCAGCGCTTCGATACGCGCAGTGTTGAAGCCCTGGGACTTGTCGTTGATTTTCACGTTGGCGATGCGCTCGCGCAGGCCCGCTAGTTGCTCGATCCCCTTCTCCATGTATTCACCGGTACGGAATACACCGAAGTAATTCTGCATGCAGCTCTGCAGCTCGCGTTTCAGGCTGGCAACGTCTTCGCCTTCGGTACGGCTGTTCAGCGCGTTCAGACGGTTCAGGGCAACATCGATGTCGGTGTCGCTGGCGTCGGCATATTCAATGCCTTCGGTCAGCGCTTTTTCGAGGTGCAGACCCGCAGCACGCCCGAATACCACCAGGTCGAGCAGCGAGTTGCCGCCCAGACGGTTGGCGCCATGAACCGATACGCAAGCCACTTCACCGACGGCGAACAGACCCGGAATGATCTGGTCATTGCCTTCGGCGTCCATGGTGATCGCCTGGCCGTGAATGTTGGTAGCGACGCCGCCCATCATGTAGTGACAGGTCGGAACCACGGGAACCGGCGCGACGACTGGGTCGACGTGGGCGAAGGTCTTCGACAGTTCGCAGATACCGGGCAGGCGGCTGTGCAGCACTTCCTCACCCAGGTGGTCCAGCTTCAGCAGTACGTGGTCCTTGTTAGGGCCCACACCATTGCCGGCGATGATCTCCTTGACCATGGAGCGCGCAACCACGTCGCGACCTGCCAGGTCTTTCGCGTTCGGCGCGTAACGCTCCATGAAGCGTTCGCCGTGCGCGTTGATCAGGTAGCCACCTTCACCGCGGCAACCTTCGGTGACCAGTACACCTGCGCCCGCAATGCCGGTCGGGTGGAACTGCCACATTTCGATGTCCTGAACCGGAACACCCGCACGCAGTGCCATGCCGATGCCATCGCCGGTGTTGATCAGGGCGTTGGTAGTAGAAGCATAGATGCGCCCTGCACCGCCCGTGGCCAGCACGGTGGCCTTGGACTTGATGTACATGGTTTCGCCGGTTTCGATGCAGATCGCGATCACGCCGACGAAGGCGCCTTCGGAGTTCTTCACCAGGTCGACAGCGTAGTACTCGTTGAGGAAGGTGGTGCCTGCCTTGAGATTGCCCTGGTACAGGGTGTGCAGCAGCGCGTGACCGGTACGGTCGGAGGCCGCGCAGGTACGGGCAGCCTGACCGCCTTTACCGAAGTCCTTGGACTGACCGCCAAACGGACGCTGATAGATGCGACCGGTTTCGGTGCGGGAGAACGGCAGACCCATGTGGTCCAGTTCGAAGACCGCTGCAGGGCCTTCCTGACACATGTATTCGATAGCGTCCTGGTCGCCGATGTAGTCGGAACCCTTGACGGTGTCGTACATGTGCCAGCGCCAGTCATCGTTCGGGTCGGCCGACGCAATGGCGCAGGTGATGCCACCCTGGGCGGATACGGTGTGGGAGCGAGTCGGGAAGACCTTGGTGACTACGGCGGTCTTGTGGCCGCCCTGAGCCAACTGCAGGGCAGCACGCATGCCTGCACCGCCGCCACCGATGATGATGGCGTCGAAGGATAGTGTCTTGATGTTAGCCATGAATCAGATACCCCAAAGAATCTGCACACCCCAGACGAAGTACGCGAACATCACGATGCCGCAGACCGCCTGGAACAGGAAACGCACAGCCAGCGCGGACTTGCCGAAGCTCATGGGCGTCAGGTAGTCGGTCGCGATGGTCCACATGCCGACCCAGGCGTGAGCGCCCAGGGCCACGAGGGCCAGCAGACTGAAGATGCGCATTCCGTTATGGGAGAAGAGGCCATGCCACTGGGCGAAATCCAGGCCCGGGTGAACGACCAGGTATCCGATCAGGAAAATGAAATAAGCCGCGAGCACTACAGCGGAGACGCGTTGCGCCATCCAATCGTAGAGGCCCGAACGAGACAGGTTCGTAACGCTGGTTACCATATCCAAACTCCCGCCAGAACGATCAGCACCACGGAAACGGCGATGACGATTTTCGAGCCCAGCTTTCCGCCTTCAAGCGTTTCACCGACACCCGAATCCATGATCAGGTGACGAACGCCCGCCACCAGGTGGTACAACAGGGCAGACAGAAGCCCCCATGCGATGAACTTGGCCAGAGGACTGGTCAAGGACGCCTTCACGTCGGCGAAACCCTCTTCGGAGCCCAGCGACTTGCCCAGCGCGTACAACATGAAGGCAATGCCGATGAAGAGAATGATGCCGGAGATGCGGTGAAGGATCGACGTGATCGCGGTGATGGGGAGTTTGATGGTCCTTAGGTCTAGGTTTACAGGTCGTTGGCTTTTCACGGCTTTTTTTTCACACTGAAGAGCCCCTAGGAATCAGGGCAAGTTGTTGGGAAGTGCACTGGTCAGGTACCCACTACCCAGGAAGTGACGACCCCCAGAAAAACGGGCCTGCGAGCCCCTGGCGGTCGGGTGCCGAGTATAGACAGTTAGCCAACTAATGACAACGCACCTGCCCTCCCCTAATGGCGGATTGCGCTGGCGGAATAAAAGGCGTAAATGGCAGTGAATTTCGTGGAAAAGCCACACTTAAAGCCCTCTGCCAGAAGACTTTTGGCAAATTGACTTTAGAATTTATCTCACTATAGTGATGCGGGCCCTGCGTGGGGGGCCTGTCTGATGATTTGAAGCATAAATAGGAGGCCACATGGCTGACAAAAAAGCGCAGTTGATCATCGAGGGCGCTGCCCCCGTCGAGCTGCCCATTCTGACCGGCACCGTTGGTCCCGATGTTATCGACGTACGCGGCCTGACCGCCACCGGACGCTTCACATTCGACCCAGGCTTCATGTCGACCGCCTCATGCGAATCCAGGATCACCTACATCGACGGTGACAACGGCATCTTGCTGCATCGCGGCTACCCGATCGAGCAACTGGCCGAGCAGTCCGACTACCTCGAAACCTGCTACCTGCTGCTCAATGGCGAACTGCCTACCGCCGAGCAGAAAGCCGAATTCGTCGAGAAAGTGAAGAACCACACGATGGTTCATGAACAGTTGAAGACGTTCTTCAACGGCTTCCGTCGCGATGCTCACCCGATGGCCGTCATGTGCGGCGTGGTCGGCGCACTCTCGGCGTTTTACCACGACTCGCTGGACATCAATAATCCGCAGCACCGTGAAATCTCGGCGATCCGCCTGGTCGCCAAGATGCCGACCCTCGCGGCCATGGTGTACAAGTACTCCATGGGCCAGCCCATGATGTACCCCCGCAATGACCTGAGCTACGCCGAAAACTTCCTGCACATGATGTTCAACACGCCGTGCGAGATCAAACCGATCAGCCCGACGCTGGCCAAGGCCATGGACCGGATCTTCATCCTCCACGCCGACCATGAGCAGAACGCTTCGACCTCCACCGTACGCATGGCAGGTTCCTCGGGTGCCAACCCGTTCGCCTGTATTGCCGCGGGCATCGCAGCCTTGTGGGGCCCTGCCCACGGCGGCGCCAACGAAGCAGTGCTGACCATGCTCGATGAAATTGGCGATGTCTCCAACATCGACAAGTACATCGCCAAGGCCAAGGACAAGAACGACCCGTTCAAGCTGATGGGCTTCGGTCATCGCGTCTACAAGAACCGCGACCCGCGCGCCACGGTAATGAAACAGACCTGCGACGAAGTGCTGCGCGAACTGGGCATCACCAACGATCCGCAGTTGGAACTGGCCATGCGCCTCGAAGAGATCGCGCTCACCGATCCTTACTTCATCGAGCGCTCGCTGTACCCGAACGTCGATTTCTACTCGGGCATCATCCTCAAGGCGATCGGCATCCCAACCAGCATGTTCACGGTCATCTTCGCGCTGGCGCGTACCGTGGGCTGGATCTCCCACTGGAAGGAAATGCTTTCCAGTCCGTACAAGATTGGCCGTCCGCGCCAACTGTACACTGGCGAAACGTCCCGCGACATCAAGCCCCTGGCTGAACGAAAGTAAGCGCGAGACAACTGAAAAAGGCTGCCACTGGCAGCCTTTTTTGTTCCGCATGAAAAATCGTCCGGGTTATTTCGATGCGCGATCCCGCAGCGCCTTGAGCGTATTGAACGGCGCATCTACAACGAACTTGTTCGCCACCCAGGAAGGTACGCTCCCGCCTGGTTCAGTATGCACCTGGTAGGTCACCTCTGTTTCATTCGGCCCCTTGGGCACGAGTTTCCAAAACCCCTCCACTTGCGCCACCCGAACGAAGCCTTTCTCTTCCGGAATGTACGTCGGCTGCCCGAGTAACTTGCGCGTCAAGCTTCCATCAGCACCTTCAACCGTTGTGATTTGCAGCACCGAGTCACGAGGCGTAACGGGCCAAGGGGTGTTGAATTGCGTGTAGGTCCAGGCCTTGTCACCCTCGAGCTTGAGCACTTTCTGCAGCTTGCACTCATGCACCCAGGCACAGGCACCCGCCACGTCCTCTTGCAAGCTGCGCAGCTTCGCAACGCTGGCCTTGATGGTGGTCACACCCCGATAAGCCTTGTATTGCGAGCCAGGAACGTCACTTAGAGAGACCTTGATGCCGTCCTCGTCCTTGGCGACCTTCCAGTCTTCGGCTTGGACGGCGCTCGCCACCAGTACAGTCATGCTCAGCCCTAAGGCAATCCGGTACAGCGAACCCATATTCTTATTCCTTATTGTTTGTCGTTCAGATACTCAGATCCACCGCCCCCGCCGCCTTTCAAGCGACCGAGGTAGCCTGCTCCCACCACCCAATCAAACGCACAGCTTCTTCGAAACTACTGCCGCAGACCTCGGGGTCGGCTGAGAAACCGCCACACACCGGAGGACGCTGAGGCTGGCCGAAAATCAGACACCGCTTGTCCGCAGAAAGCTGGATACAGCGCTCACCCGCAGGCTTGCCATGGGGCATCCCGGGGATGGGTGAGGAAATAGACGGCGCAATGCAGCAGGCACCGCAGCCCGGACGGCATTCCATGACGATTTCTCTAAAGACGTGATGAGAGCGAATACGATCTTAACCGCTGAAACGCGCGTTTGAAATGCCGCGTAACAGCCTAAACCAGGCTACATCACTGAGTGAATTTGAAATCCAGGGCGGCACCGTCGACCTCTTTGCGCGCTTCATTGCGCAGTTGCAACTCCATTTCGTTACTCAACAAACGCCCCTGAAGCTGAAAGTCAGAGGGTTGCTGGGCATCCGGAAACATCTTCGGCAACAGCGGCTTGCCGCCCGCCTGCGGGGACTTCGTCCTGCCGCCCGCTGTGATTACATTCGCCGGAGGGGTCAATTGCTTGACCATGTCCGGTGGCAGGCTCAAATCCAGAGCGGCCTTGGGCAGACGCGTCTCTTTCACCACCTGCGACGGGGATTTGCTCTTGCTGGAAACCGGCGCGCGGTTTGCGATCTCGGCGTTATCCGCTTTGACCTTGGCTGATTTGGCATTAGCTGCAGAGGTTTTCTGCTGCCCAACCGATTCCTTGGCAGGCACCTTGGCCAACTTCTCCTCAGCCGCCCTGCCCCCTGCTGGCTTGGAGCCTGCGGTCACCGGCACGACATTGATGTTGGGCTTGAGCTCGTGCACCGGCTCACCCGGGGTAGGCGCTGCTACGGGAGCACGTTGAGCACTTTCGGGTTCGGGGGACGCGCGCTCAACCTTGGCCTGTGGTGCCTGAGCGGCGGCCTGTGGTGCCTGAGCGGCGACTTTGGGAGGCGGCGCAGTCGGCTTGTCGGGATCGCATCCTGACAGAATGACAAGCACTGAAAGTCCCACACAACGAAGAAAATTCATAATCGAACGGCAGTAAAAAGGCAGAAGCCGATATGCTGGCCCTTTGCATGGCCGCTGACAAGTGAGTGCACTGCCAGTCGACCTCTCTAACTCGTATAGAGTGGAAAGCGCTCAGCGGACCAAGTTCACCAGGATTGACCGCTGTCCTGACACAGTTGTTTGGCAAGCATACCCAGCGTCATCAGCGCACGTTCCGCCTCCCGATTCCACGGCAAGCCACAGTTCAAGCGAATGCAGTGATTGAACTGCTCCGTGTTGCTGAAAATCAGGCCCGGCGCAATGCTGATCCCCTGCTCCAGCGCCCGGACGTGCAATTCCTGCGTGTTGACCCGACCTGGCAAGCTGATCCAAAGGATGAACCCGCCTGCAGGGCGGCTGATCTGCGTCCCCTCTGGAAACATCTGCTGCACCGCCAGCTGAAATGCGCTCAGATTTTTCCGGTGTTCATGCCGGATGTAGCGCAGATGGCGGTCATAACCGCCGTTCTCCAGATAGGAAGCGACCGCCATCTGTGTGACACTGCACGCCGAGTGCGTGCTGAACGTCTGCAAACGCTGAATTTCCGCCTGATACTTGCCCGCGATCATCCAACCGATACGCACACCGGGCGACAGCGTTTTGGAAAAACTCGAACAATAGATCACCCGCCCTAGACGATCGAACGCCTTGAGGGCCTTCGTTTTGTTCTGCTCATACATCAGCTCGCCGTAAATATCGTCCTCGATCACCTGAATATCGAAATCCGACGCCAACCGCAGCAAGTGTTTCTGTCGCTCCTCCGGCATGGTGCTGCCCAAGGGGTTGCTCAAGCGCGAGGTCATGACCAACGCCTTGATCGACCATTGATTGGCGGCCAACTGCAAGGCTTCCAGGCTGATGCCTGTGTTGGGATCGCTGGGGATCTCGATCACTTTCAGGCCCAACAGGTCCGCCAGTTGCAACAGCCCATAATAGGTGGGGGATTCGGCGGCGATCAGATCGCCCGGACGGGTCAGCACCCGCAGCGACATCTGCAGCGCATCGACACAGCCATGGGTGATGACAATGTCTGAAGGATCAACCACGACCCCCGCGTCACGCATGCGGATTGCCACCTGACGACGCAACGGCTCGAAGCCGGGGCTGAACATGTAATTGAATGCACGCGGACTGTGGAACCGAGTGACTTTGGCCAACTGCTGATGCAATGCGCGCAACGGCAGGTAATCGATGTGCGGAACGGCCGCTCCGAAAGCAAACACGCCTTCGCGACGCGCCTCGACCAGAACCTGTTGAATGATGCTGGCACGGGTAACGAGGCCGGGGCGCTCAACCCGGGCGATGTCCGGCGTCGGGGCCGTCAGAGCCGGCGTCTGGTGCACGTAGTAACCGGACTGGGGGCGTGCCCGAATCAGCCCTTGATCTTCGAGATTCGCATAAGCCTGCAACACCGTGGCATGGCTGACGTTGAGCTGTGAGCTCATCTTGCGTACGGAGGGCACCCGCTCGCCGGGCTGATACACGCCTCGGCGAATGTCTTCAGCCAACTGCTGAGCGATGCGTTGATACAGCAGAAGATTGGTCATTTCGAGTCCCTCGAAGCACGTTTTACGCGCCATGACCCAATCATCAGCGGGCACCGGCGCGAGCAGTTCACCATTACAGTTGCGAAGTGTACGGGGACAGTTAGCCCTCCGACTAGTCATACATCGGTTTGCGGATCAATTCATGCGCACTCCTCCCGCCACCCCTCGAACAGACCTCTTTTCACCGCCCATGAAAAAGCCCGGCTTTTCAACGAAAAACCGGGCTTGGTGAGGGATGCTTAGCGAGGGGCGCTCAACACGCCCTTGTCGTCAGAAAACACGATTTCAACCCGACGATTCTGCGCCCTGCCACGCTCAGACGTGTTTGCACTCACTGGAAATTGATCGCCGTACCCCTCGACCTGAATACGCTCGTCATCAATGCCGAGATCGGAAAGGACATCGGCCACCGCCTGTGCACGATCGCGAGACAACTGCAGATTCTCCCGACTGTCCCCAGTGCCGTCGGCGTAACCCTCGATCCGCACCACGCGTTTTGGGTTGTATTGAAGGAACTGGACGACCTTCAGCACCGTACGGTTCGCCGAGCTCTTCAATTCGGCGCGCCCAGTGTCGAACAACATGTCGCCAAGGGTCATGACAAGCCCTCGCTCGCTTTGCTGGGTCGAGAGGCTGACCACCTGATCTTCGGCCCACTGGCCTTGTTTCTGGGCGCCCGCCAACTTCGCTTCGCGCAGCGCCAGTTGCAGGCGCTGACGCTCCAATTCCAGGCGTGCAAGCTTCTCCTGATTGAGCAACAGCCGACTGTGCTCAGCCGCGATGGCGCTGTAGCGACTGCTCAGATAGGCGTAATGGGTAACGTCCTCCGAACTGCCGATGTAGCTGGACAAGCGCTCGGCCCGCGCCAGCAACTCACCGGCTCGGATCACATCCCTGGGCGCACTGCGCAACACATTGGTGTCGCCCTTCACTTTCTGGAAATCGGTATTGGCGCGTTGCAGGGCTTGCTCGCTGGCCTGGTGACCGGCACAGCCATACAGGCCGGCGCAGCCCAACAACAGCCCAAGCGCCAGCGTACGGGGAACGCGATTCATTGGCTGGTCCCCAATTGTTTACGCAGGCGCTCGAGTCGCCCGTTCACCTGAGTCAACTGCTCGTCGCTCTTTTGCGTCAGAACACGCGCCTCGGCGAGCCGTGCGTCCAGCTCGGCCTGTTCTGCCTGCATGCGGGCATCCTTGTACGACTGGTGGGTCATGTCAGCCTTGGCCTGTGCAAGCTTTGCCTGCGCAGCGGCCATGTCCGGCTCATCTTCCGTTGCACCAACGGCCGAGGCCTGAGCGACCGCTTGTTCGGTGAGCTTGAGTTGCTCTGTCGGCGCAGGGTCGGTGGCGCAGCCGAACAGCGAAGCGATCGCCATGGCCGCCAACATGGGGCGGACTTTCAAAAAGAAACTCAAAAAAACATTCCTACTGATGGGTGGCCCTACGGATGGGTAACGCTGGTCGGCTGCTGAAGCTGGGCCTTCCACAATTCGAGATTGCGCGAGATGGCTTCGGCTGCACGACCGGAAGCCGCCAATTCTGTCATCTTTTTCGCCAACTGTCCGCGCAGCCAAGGCTCGTTGCAGGCGGAATTGAACGACAACGCCAGATACAGCCCAGGACGGTCCAGCGCAAGGGGTTGTGCCTGCAGGTCCTTGTCGATGGCCAGCGCTTGGGTCAGCGCCATGGCGGCGTAGCGACCGGCAAGTACGTATTCGACCTGTCCCATCATCAGCCTCTGAAAAGTCTGAGTCAGGTTGGGCTGCCGCTCGACGGCAAGGTGTTCTTTGATGGCGCTTTCAAAACCGGGGGTGATGCGGGTCTTTTCCGAAATGGCGCCCGGATGCCCGTGCAGATCCGCCAAGGCATTGAACGGCTGAGCATGCCCTGAGCGGGTCCAGACCATGATCTCGTTCTGCGCGATGGGGGGATGGATGAAATCCAGGGCTTCAAGCTCATTGGTATTCAGTGGCGTGTCTGCCAGCAAATCCACACGACCCGAGCGCACTTCTTCCAGCGCCTGACTGCGTTTGCCGCCATACAGCACCTCAACCTTGACCCCCATCTGCGTCGCGGCGTCCTTGAGCAGATCGGCATTGGCGCCCATCAGATGCACAGGATCATGGGGATCGCGCCACAGGTAGGGGGGCGCATCCGGGCTGCCGGTCACCACCAGCCGATCACATTTCCCTGCGGCGAAGGCACTGGTCGCCGGCCACAACAACAGGCCGGCGACGAGTGCGGTCAGCGTCTGCCTTGGCGACGACATGGCCATCTTCCTTTCCTTCAAACGAATAAAAAACCCGCTCGTCGAAGGCTGCAGACCGCGTCGACATCAATGAAGCTCGATGATCAGCGCGGTCGGACAGCCCGAAACGAACGGGTTCTCTTTATAAGTCAGGCGGCGGGTTTAAACCAGCTTCTCCAACTCCGGTACGGCTTCGAACAGGTCCGCGACCAGACCGTAGTCAGCCACCTGGAAGATCGGGGCTTCTTCATCCTTGTTGATCGCGACGATCACTTTAGAATCCTTCATGCCGGCCAAATGCTGGATCGCACCGGAGATACCGACGGCGATGTAGAGCTGAGGCGCAACGATCTTGCCAGTCTGCCCCACTTGCATGTCGTTCGGTACGAAACCGGCGTCGACCGCAGCACGGGAGGCACCCACCGCAGCACCCAGTTTGTCCGCCAGCGCGTACAGATGCTTGAAGTTGTCGCCGTTCTGCATGCCACGCCCGCCGGAAACGACGATCTTGGCAGCGGTCAGCTCAGGACGGTCGGACTTGGCCAGCTCTTCACCGACGAAGGACGACTTGCCCGCATCGTGAGCGGCCGAAACAGCTTCGACGGCAGCGGAGCCACCTTCAGCGGCCACGGCATCGAAACCGGTGGCGCGCACGGTGATGACCTTGATGGCCGCCGTCGACTGAACGGTCGCAATGGCGTTGCCGGCGTAAATCGGACGCTTGAAGGTGTCGGCAGACTCCACCGAAATGATTTCGGAGATCTGGTCGACGTCCAGTTGCGCGGCCACGCGAGGCAGGGTGTTCTTGCCATTGGACGTGGCAGGCGCCAGCACATGGCTGTAACCGGAAGCCAGTTCGGCAATCAAGGGTGCAACGTTTTCCGGCAACTGATGGGCGTAGGCCGCGTGGTCAGCGACCAGCACCTTCGCCACGCCAGCGATTTTCGCAGCCGCCTCGCCAACGGTGCCGACGTTTTGGCCGGCCACCAGGACGTGGACATCGCCACCGATCTTGGCGGCGGCGGCAACGGTGTTCAAAGTGGCGGGAGCGATCGCGCCGTTTTCGTGCTCAGCGATAACCAGGATAGTCATTTAGATTACCTTCGCCTCGTTCTTCAGTTTTTCGACCAGTTCTGCAACCGACTTGACCTTGATGCCGGCGCCGCGGACAGCCGGGGCCTCGACCTTCAGGGTCTTGTTGGTGGAGGCAATGGAAACGCCCAGCGCATCCGGGGTGAGGGTTTCCAGAGGTTTCTTCTTGGCCTTCATGATGTTGGGCAGCGATGCGTAACGCGGCTCGTTCAGGCGCAGGTCGGTGGTGACGATCGCCGGCAGATTCAACGAAACGGTCTGCAGGCCGCCGTCGATTTCACGCGTCACGGCAACCTTGTCCCCCGACACCTCGACCTTGGAGGCGAAGGTGCCTTGAGGGTAACCGCTCAGGGCGGCCAACATCTGGCCGGTCTGGTTATTGTCGCTGTCGATGGCCTGCTTGCCCAGGATGACCAGTTGAGGCTGTTCTTTATCGACTACGGCCTTGAGCAACTTGGCCACGGCCAGGGAAGTCAGTTCCTCGGCGGCTTCAACGAGAATGGCGCGGTCGGCGCCCAGCGCCAGCGCAGTACGGAGTTGCTCCTGAGCGGTGGCAGGGCCGATGGTGACGACGACGATTTCGGTCGCAACGCCTTTCTCTTTCAGGCGAACGGCCTCTTCCACGGCGATTTCGCAGAACGGGTTCATCGACATTTTGACGTTAGCGAGATCGACGCCGGAGTTGTCCGCTTTGACGCGGACCTTGACGTTGTAGTCGACCACTCGTTTGACAGCTACAAGAACCTTCATGGATTCCTCGGTACTCTCCGGTGAAAAGAAGTCGCCAGACCTGGCTGGCGATGGATACACGTCAGTGTAAAGAACACCTTTGAAAACAGCGTATTCGTGGTTGCTTAACGGGGAGTTCAGCAAAAAACAACCGCTCACCCGCCGCAACCCACGTCATATTCTGGCCGCGCGTGTAAACTGCACCCGCTAGCCGATGCGACAGCCTTTAGGGGGCGCGCCGCACGGCTTTTCGTGCCGTTTTCAAAGGGGCTCTCAGACCCTTGATCAGCTTACGGCAAGCGCAAAACCGCCCGTATCTTGACCGGAAGACCTATTCCGGTCAATACGACAAAAATGCCAGTCATGAGCCGTCTCCCTATGATTTATCAGGGTTTCAGCTGATTCAAACAAACGTTTGTATTGGACCTCCAAGGTGGTGTAGATATAATGCGCCCCTTTGAGATGACACCGGAATGACAGCCTCCGTCGTGTCGGTTTTTTACGACTTATAAAAAAATACCGTTCGAGCCTTGATCAGGAGATAGCCAGTGGAACGCGAATTTATGGAATTCGACGTCGTCATCGTCGGAGCCGGCCCTGCCGGGCTGTCCGCCGCATGCCGTCTGAAGCAGAAGGCCGCCGAAGCTGGCCAGGAAATCAGCGTCTGCGTGGTCGAAAAAGGCTCTGAAGTCGGCGCCCACATCCTCTCCGGCGCAGTGTTCGAACCTCGCGCCCTGAATGAGCTGTTCCCGGACTGGAAAGCACTCGGCGCCCCTCTGAACACGCCAGTCAAAGGTGACGACATCTACGTGCTGACCAGCAGCGAGGCGTCGACCAAAGTCCCAGGCGCCTTCGTGCCCAAGACCATGCACAACGAAGGCAATTACATCATCTCGCTCGGCAACCTGTGCCGCTGGCTTGCGCAGCAGGCCGAAAACCTGGGCGTCGAGATCTACCCTGGCTTCGCGGCGCAGGAAGCGCTGATCGACGAGAACGGCGTGGTCCGCGGGATTCTCACCGGTGACATGGGTGTCGACCGTGAAGGCCAGCCTAAAGAAGGCATGTACACCCCCGGCATGGAGCTGCGTGGCAAATACACGCTGTTCGCCGAGGGTTGCCGTGGCCACATCGGCAAGCAATTGATCAAGCGCTTCAATCTGGACAGCGAAGCCGATGCCCAGCATTACGGCATCGGCCTGAAAGAAATCTGGGAAATCGATCCGGCGAAACATCAGCAGGGCCTGGTGGTGCACACCGCTGGCTGGCCGCTGGATGTCATGGGCACCGAGAACACCGGCGGCTCCTTCCTCTATCACCTGGAGGACAACCAGGTCGTGGTCGGCCTGATTGTCGACCTGTCCTACGCCAACCCCTACCTGTCGCCATTCGACGAGTTCCAGCGCCTCAAGCACCACCCGGTCCTCAAGCAATACCTGGAAGGCGGCAAGCGCATCAGCTATGGCGCCCGCGCGATCTGCAAGGGCGGTTTGAACTCGCTGCCGAAGATGGTCTTCCCCGGGGGCGCGTTGATCGGCTGTGACCTGGGCACCCTGAACTTCGCCAAGATCAAGGGCAGCCACACGGCGATGAAGTCCGGCATGTTGGCCGCTGAAGCAGTGGCCGATGCGCTGCTCGCAGGGAACGAAGGCGGTGAAGCGCTGAATGCCTACGTCGAAGCCTTCAAAGGCAGTTGGTTGCACGAAGAGCTGTTCGCCAGCCGTAACTTCGGCGCCGCGATCCACAAGTTCGGCCCGATTCTTGGTGGCGCCTTCAACTTCATCGATCAGAATCTCTTCGGTGGCAAGATCCCATTCACGCTGCACGACAACAAGCCCGACTACGCCTGCCTGAAGCTGGCAGCCGATGCCAAGCGCATCGACTACCCGAAGCCCGATGGCAAGCTGAGCTTCGACAAGCTGAGTTCGGTGTTCATCTCCGGCACCAACCATGAAGAAGAACAGCCCTGCCACCTGAAGCTCAAGGACCCCAGCATTCCGATCAACGTCAATTTGCCCAAGTACGATGAACCCGCGCAGCGGTACTGCCCTGCGGGCGTGTATGAGGTGGTGACTCAGGAGGATGGCACCAAGCGGTTCCAGATCAACGCGCAGAACTGCGTGCACTGCAAGACCTGCGACATCAAGGACCCCTCGCAAAACATCACGTGGGTGGCCCCGGAAGGCGCCGGCGGGCCGACTTACCCGAATATGTAAGCGCCCTCTGTGGGAGCGCGCCTGCCCGCGACAGCATCGTGCCGGTCAACACATCGGTTGCCGACAGATCGCCATCGCGGGCACGCGCGTTCCTGGAACAGGTGACCGCTTCACGCCGAGATCCGCAGTAAAGCCCCCTCCTCGCCTGGGTTGCGCTCGAAGTACCGCTTGTATTCGCGGCTGAACTGCGACGTGCTCTGATAGCCCACTCGGTGCGCGGCCTGCGCCACACCCAGCCCCTCTCCGATCAGCATCTGCTGCGCTTTGAGCAGCCGAAGCCGCTTGAGGTACTGCACCGGCGACAGCAAGGTGCTGCGCTTGAAATGCTCATGGAAAGTCGACACGCTCATGTTGGCGCACCGGGCCAGGTCGTCGACACTCAACGCCTCATTGTAGTGATCCCGCAGGTGCTGGAGGGCGGCCGCAATTCGAGCGAAATGCCCTTGTTGTTCGACCAGAGCCCTCAGTACACCGGCTTGCGGCCCGCGCAAAGCGGCGTAAAGCACTTCGCGAACCCGCGCGGCGCCGATCACTTGAGCATCCAGCGGATCGTGCAGGCAGCGCAGCAGACGCTCCACGCTTTCGCGCATCGACTCATCCATGGCCGCCGAACTCATGGATTCCGGCGTCTGCGCCTTGACCGTCACACCGGGGGCCTGCCCCATGGACTGAACCAGTTCACTCAACACGGTCCGGTCGATGGACACTGCGACACCGTACATCGGCTCGTTTTCAGTGGCGAAGGTCTCGCACATGAACGGCACCGACAGCGCCTGGACCAGATAGTGGCCCGCGCCGTATTCGAGCGTGCGCGACCCCAGACGCGCCAGTTTGCTGCCTTGGGCAAGCACCACCAGGCTCGGCTCGTAAATCTGCGGGCTGCTGGCAACGTAATAATTCCAGGACATGACTTGGACACCGCCGACGCGCGTGTCGACAAAACCAGGGCATGTGGCCAGCGGTTTGATCAGCGACACCAGCGTGTCATTGGCATCGGTATGAAGAGAAAGGGGCATCGAACGACCGGACATAGGATTAGACACTGCCATCATCGCAGATACGTGGCGAGAGTCAGCCCCTGTCGGTGCGATTCCGGAGAATTAGGCATGACACGCGTAGGAATGGTCATGGTCGCTGGCAACAGCCCTGAGCAGAATGCACAGCCTCTATTTTCACGTTCTAGCGAGGTTCACCATGTACACAGCCATCGGTTATGCCGCCCAGTCAGCCACCACGCCCCTCGCCCCCATGACCTTCAACCGCCGCAGCCCGCGTCCGGATGACGTCGCCATCGACATTCTGTACTGCGGGGTCTGCCACTCCGACATTCACCAGGCGCGCAACGAATGGGGCATCGCCGTTTACCCGCTGATGCCTGGCCATGAAATCGTCGGCAAGGTCACTGAAGTGGGCGCCAACGTGACCCGCCACAAAGTCGGCGATCTGGTCGGTGTCGGCTGCATGGTCGACTCCTGCCGTCAGTGCGAAGCCTGCGCTGCGGATCTGGAACAGTATTGCCTGGAAGGCCCGACCCTGACCTACGCCGCCCCCGATCGCATCGACGGCACCAACACCATGGGCGGTTACTCCAGCAGCATCGTGGTCAGCGAGCACTTCGTGGTACGCATTCCGGAGAAACTCGACCTGGCCTCCGCGGCACCGATCCTCTGCGCGGGGATCACCACCTACTCCCCACTCAAGCACTACGGCGTCAAGGCCGGCGACAAGGTCGGCGTGCTGGGCATGGGCGGCCTGGGCCACATGGGCATCAAGTTCGCGAAGGCGATGGGCGCGCAAGTGACCCTCTTCACCCGCTCCGCAAGCAAGGCCGAAGAAGCTCGGCGCCAAGGAGCAGATCACGTGATCGTCTCCACCGACGAAGCCCAAATGAAAGCGGCCGCCGGGCAATTCGATTTCTTGCTGGACACCATTCCGGTGCAGCACGACCTGAACCCCTACCTGGAGACCCTGCGCTTCGACGGCGTGCACATTCTGGTGGGCCTGATCGAACCGGTCGACCCGGCCCTGCACACCGCCAATCTGGTCATGAAGCGTCGCGTCCTGGCCGGTTCATTGATCGGCGGTATTGCCGAGACCCAGGAAGTCCTGGACTTCTGTGCCGAGCATGACATCCGCTGCGACATCGAGATGCTCGACATCAAACACATCAACGAAGCGTACAGCCGGATGATCGCCGGGGACGTGAAGTATCGGTTCGTGATCGATATGGCAACGTTGAAGGCCTGAGCATCACCGAGAACTGCCTGTCCCTGGTCGCCCTCACGCTCGCTGGCAGCGTCATCGACGCTGTGCTCCCATGATGCGTGAGGACGATCGGATGGGCTTCAGCGTGTCTGGGGGCATGAGGGATCATCCGCCCAGTTCCGCTGACAAGCGGGCCGCGACGTCCTTGATCACCGGCACCAGCTCGGTCATCTTTTCCAACGGCATATAGGGCACGGTGCCAGCGACGCTGATACCGGCCACAATGTGCTTGCTGGCGTCCCGGATCGGTGCCGCGACGCAGCGGATCGACGGTTCGTTGTCTTCCAGATCGAACGCGTAGCCCCCCTCCACGTAGTCGTGCATCCGCGCGCAGACCTGCTCCCAAGTCTGCTCTTGATAGGCGGGCCACAATGGGTTTCTACCCCCTTCCGGTACGCTGATCTCGAACAGACGCCGCCATTCGCTTTCCGGGCTGTCCAGCAACAACGCCTTTCCGATACCGGTCCGCGCCAACGGCATGCGGTGGCCGACCCTGGAGCGCATTTCGGGGCCGTTGCGGCCGGGATTCTTGTGCAGGTACAGCACGTCATCGCCTTCACGGATCGCTAAGTGCACTGTGTCGCCGGTCAACGCCGACAGTTCATCAAGGAAAGGCCGGGCCAACATCGGCAGCGGCAGCTCCTCTCGCGCCTGAAACCCCAATTCGATCAGCTTGGGGCCCAGAACATAACCAACCTGTGGCAACACCCGCAGATAGCGTTCCTCGACCAGGCAACTGGCCAGACGGTGCGTGGTGCTGCGGGTGGTACCAATGGACTGGGCGATTTCCTTGAGGTCCCGGGCGCCGCGGGCAACGGCCTGCACCACGCCCAAACCACGCAACAGGGTTTGCGTGCCAGTGGGGGCGGCGTCTTTGCTGGCGGGCGGCGTGGTGTCGGAAGAGTCGTGCATGTCGCGCCTTATCGATTCGGAAAGCTGGCGGCATTATCGTCGCCAGCCTGTGCAGTGCCAACCTTACAACTCGATCCGCTCGACCTTCCCCACCAGCAGGATGTAAGACAGTGCCCCGAGCAGCGCCAGCACGGCGATGTAGGTGATCGCCGGGGCGAAGGATTCACCCGCCGCGAGGAAACCGATCACGATGGGCGTGGCGATGGCCGACAGGTTACCGATCAGGTTGAAGGTGCCGCCGGTCAGGCCCAGCAAACGAGCTGGCGCCAGCGTCGAGACCAACGACCACGTGATCGACGCCAGCCCATTGCCAAAGAACGCCAGCGCCAGGAAAGCGATCACCAAAGGGGTCGATTCCACGTAGTTGGCGCCGATGATCGAAGTGGAAATCAGCAGCCCCGCGATAATCGGCAGTTTGCGCGCGAAGCCCACCGTATGGCCGCGACGGATCAGCCAATCGGAGAAAAAGCCCGAACACAGCACGCCGATGAAGGCCGCCAGGAACGGCAAGGACGCCAGCAATCCGGATTTGATGAAATCCATGCCCCGGTACTTCACCAGGTAAGTCGGGAACCAGGTGAGAAAGAACCACAGCGTCGAGTTGAGGCAGAACTGCCCCAGATAAATCCCCCACAACTTGCGCTTGCTCAGGACGATGCCCAGATCGGCCCAGTTGAAACCGGATTTCGCCGACTCGGCCTGTATGTCCACCAGACCGCCGCCCGCCTTGATAAGGTCGATCTCCCCCTGATTCACCCCCTTGAAATCCCGGGGCTCACGGTAGACCCAGTACCAGATGACCGCCCACAGCACACCGACGCCGCCGGTGACGACGAACACCATGTGCCAGCCGAACGCGGTCTGCAGCCACGCGAGGATCGGCGTCAGAAACGCCAGCCCGACGAACTGTCCGGAGGTGTAGAAGCCCACGGCCGTGGCCCGCTCTTTTTCCGGAAACCAAGCGGTGACCACACGGCTGTTGATGGGGTACGCCGGGGCTTCCAGTGCTCCAACGGCCATACGCAACACGAACAGACCGACGAAGCTGCCGACGAAACCCAGGCATATCGTGGCGATGGACCACAGCGCCAATGCGACGGCATAGAGGACGCGCGGCGGCACGCGATCCACCAACCAGCCGCCGGGCAGTTGCATGGCAGCGTAGGTCCAACCAAAGGCCGAGAAAATCAGCCCGGCATGCACGGCATCGATACCCAATTCGCGGGTCAGTGCCGGAGCGGCAATGGACAGGTTGCTACGGTCCAAATAGTTGATCACCACGGTGATGAACAGCAGGACCATGATGAAATAACGTTTGCGGGTCGGCGTGGCGGTGATCGCCCGCGCCGGCGACAAGGTCTGTGTGCGCATGGGAGATGAGCCTCTTTTTATGGTTGTCTGAGGTCTGCAAGAGCCGCGGTGGGTCGGGTTGGCCTTTTCCGGCTTCCCACGGCGGATGATCCAGGCGGCTGGGCCGGCCAGGATGCGCAGTATCCCCTCTGGGACGAGCGCACCCCGCCTGCCCGAGCCTGATCACCACTCGGCGAAACTGCCGTCCGCGTGGCGCCAGATCGGGTTGCGCCAGCGATGGCCAACAGCGGCGCGTTCCTGGACGTATTCCTCGTTGATCTCGATGCCCAGGCCCGGACCGTTGGGGATCCTCACCATGCCCTTCTCGTAGTCGAACACGTGCGGGTCCTTGACGTAGTCGAGCAGGTCGTTGCTTTCGTTGTAATGGATACCCAGGCTCTGTTCCTGGATGAACGCGTTGTAGCACGCCGCGTCCAGTTGCAGGCAGGCTGCCAGCGCGATCGGTCCCAGCGGGCAATGCAGCGCCAGCGCCACATCGTAGGCTTCGGCCATGTTGGCGATCTTGCGGGTTTCGGTGATTCCGCCGGCGTGGGATGCATCGGGCTGGATGATGTCGACGTAACCTTCACTCAGCACGCGCTTGAAGTCCCAGCGCGAGTACAGGCGTTCACCCAGCGCAATGGGGGTACTGGTCAGCGGCGCCAGCTCCTTGAGTGCTTCGTAGTTTTCACTGAGCACCGGTTCTTCGATGAACATCAGTTTGAATGGGTCCAGTTCTTTCATCAGCACCTTGGCCATCGGCTTGTGCACGCGACCGTGAAAATCCACGCCGATGCCCACGTTCGGGCCCACCGCATCGCGCACCGCGGCAACGTTGGCCAGCGCCAGGTCGACCTTGTCGAAGGTGTCGAGGAACTGCAGTTCTTCGGTGCCGTTCATTTTCACCGCCGTGAACCCGCGGGCCACCGCTTCCTTCGCGGCACGCGCGGTGTCCGCCGGCCGGTCGCCGCCAATCCAGGAATACACGCGAATCTTGTCCCGCACCTGGCCACCCAACAGATCGCTGACTGACACGCCCAGCGCCTTGCCTTTGATGTCCCACAGCGCCTGATCGATGCCGGCCAGCGCGCTCATGTGGATCGCGCCGCCGCGATAGAAGCCGCCGCGATAGAGCACCGTCCAGATGTCCTCGATGTTGCGCGGGTCCTTGCCGATCAGGTAATCGGACAGTTCATCCACGGCCGCGGCGACGGTGTGCGCCCGTCCCTCGACCACCGGCTCGCCCCAGCCGGTGACACCCTCGTCGGTTTCCACCTTTAGAAAGCACCAGCGCGGCGGCACGATGAAGGTGGTCAGTTTGGTGATTTTCATTTCATTTCTCTCTTATTCGAAAACGCCTAATCGAAAACGCAGCGTCACGGCCACCTGTCAGCAGGGGCCACGCCTGTTCATCAGCCATTCGCCCGGCGCTGACGGTTCCAGGCCGCGACATACGCCTGGGCGCGCTCGGCGACATCCGCCGCGCTCATGCCCGGCTTGAACAGGCCCGACCCCAGGCCGAAACCGGCCACCCCCGCTTCCAGGAACACCTGCATGTTGTCCGGGGTGATGCCACCCACTGGCAGTAGCAGCGTGCCGGCAGGCAGTACCGCCAGCCAGGCCTTCACCACGGCGGGGTTCATCTGTTCGGCGGGGAAGAGCTTGAGGACGTCGGCGCCATTGGCCAATGCCGCGAAGGCTTCGGTCGGCGTGGCGACCCCCGGGGACAGCTGCAAGCCTTCGGCCTTGGCTGCCCGGAGCACCTCGGGATCGCTGTGCGGCATGACGATGACCTGCCCGCCTGCCGCCTTCACCTGACGCACCTGATCCGGCGTCAGCACCGTGCCCGCGCCGATCAGGCAATCGGCAGGCAGGCTCTGACGCAACGAGCGGATGCTGTCGTAGGGCTGTGGCGAGTTGAGGGGGACTTCGATGACCCGAAAACCGGCGGCATAAAGGACTTCACCGATCTGCGTGGCCTCTTCCGGGCGCAGGCCGCGCAAAATCGCGACCAGGCCGTTTTGCGCGAGGGCGTGTTTGAGCATGTCAATTCTCGATGGGATGGCGCCGGGGCGCGACGGTAGAAAGAGGGGCGATCAGACCGGCTTGCAGTGCAACTTGCCAAAGACCGCGTTCGGTGGCCTGCTCGGCAAACGTCACCTGAGCAAAGCCATGAGCGTTCAACGCTCGCTGGTAACGTTCGAGTAACGGGCCGTTGCCGATCAGAATCACGTCAGGCAACTCAGCGCCGGACCGGTGGAGCAATTGGGCCAGCGCGAGGAGTTCGTGACCGATCAACAGCCCGGACAGGTAGTCGGCTTGTTCAGTCGCGGACAGCGCGCCCGTCAGGCCCAGGGTGCGGGTGCTGAAAATGGTCGACAGCGGGCCGGCAGCGCCTTCGGGTGAGCGCGACACCGCAACGCCACGATCAAAGGCCGCTTCGTGGAAGGCCTCGCCGCGTTGAAGCGTCCGCCCGAGAATGGTGTGAGTGGACAGTGCAGCGTAAACCTCGCCGGTCATGAAGGTATCGAAATGTTCAATGCGACCCTCCACCGCCCTCACCCATTTCGAATGACTGCCCGGCAGCCCGATCAGTAAAGAAGATGAGTGATTCCGCAGCGCACTGAGGACACCCAGCACCTGGGTTTCTTCGCCGCGCATCACGTTCGGCAGGGCCGAGCGTTGCAGCACGCCCGGCACGATGTACACGTCCACGCCGCGCAGGCTGCGCACAGTGACCAGCGCGCCACTCAACGCGCTGACGCTGGCCGGGGTTTCCCGATACGCCGCTTCGCGCCAGCCTTGGGCGCTGCCGACCATGCCGCAGGCGATGACCGGTACGTGGGGCTCGGCATCGAGCCAATCGCCGCAGGCCTCGTCGAAAGCCAATTCGAATCCGTCTGTACAGAGCTGTCCAGCGATGGACCGAGGCGTCGACGGCAATTGCATGATGCCCGCGTTCAGCGAGCGGTGTTCCAGCACTCGGCCGTGTTCGCCGAGCCGGTACGCCCGTAAGGAAGTCGTCCCCCAATCGAGCGCGATCAATTGCGCCTGCATGGCTTCACCTGATTGTTATTGATGGGTGGTGGTGTGGGCGGACTATACCCCCCTAAGCGGTTAATTCTCAATATGTAAATTTGCATCCCACATAGTGGGATTAATCTTCGAAGCAGCCGAACGACGAGCATCGCGACCACCGGTTAGCAGTCGCCTCGCGGACTGAGGCATACTCCCCTGCAGTTGGCGCCCCTTCCTCAAGCCAACCCCACCATTCATCAGCCGTCCGTGCCGAAGGTGGTAACCTCCCCGCGCTGTGTTCCTGCCTGTGATCTGCCTTGCCTGCGCGCGTCCGCGCGGGATAGCTCGCTGCCAGCCACGCTCTACACTCATCTACAAAAGGACCCGTCAGATGAAGCGATTTCTCGTGCTCGACAGTTTCCGCGGCCTCTGTGCAGTGGCTTTGGTCGTTCATCATTCGCACATTGAACGCAGCATCACCGAGCTCACGTTTTTTCGTAATGCCAGCCAGTTCGCCGGATTTTTCTTCGCGCTGAGCGGCTTTCTCATCTATCGCCGCTATGTCAGCTACCTGAGCAGCGCACGCGAACTGAGGGACTTCATGATCGGCCGTGTCTGCCGGGTGATGCCGCTGCATGTTGCCGTGCTGCTGTTCTTCATCGGTTTCGAATGCTTGAAACTGCTGCTGGAGCGCTACGGTTTGTCCCTCAGCTATCCCGCCTTCAGCGGCGACCGCGCGCCACGTGAGATCCTGCCAAACCTGCTGCTGATTCAAGCCTGGTGGCCAACCTTCAATGCGCTCTCGTTCAATTACCCGGCCTGGCTGATCAGCGTGCAGTTCTACCTGTGGCTTCTTTTCGGATGTTTGATGGTTGCGCTGCCTGGGCTGGCACGCACGCTGTGCCTGCTGGTGTGCGCGGCGGCTTTCGTGGCGTTGTATCTGGATGTCACGCAGATTCCGCGCAACGTCCTCTGGGGGGCGGCGTGCTTCTTCGCCGGGACTTTCACTTATCGCCTGTACGTGCGCCTGCGTGACTCGGCCCCCGGCCCTCTGGTGAGCAGCACCTTGGAAATCGCCATCCTGGGGATGATCGGCTTCGTGATGACCGAAGTCGAGGGTCCGATAACGGTCGAACTAGGCCTGCTGTTCTGCGCGGCGATTCTGATCTTTTCCCACGAAGCCGGGATCGTCTCGCGGCTGTTGAGCCTGCGGCTATTCCCAGCGCTCGGTAACCTCTGGCTGTCGATCTACCTGACCCATGCGGCGGTGATCTTCGTCCTGGGGTCGGCCTTGGCGGTGGCGTCGAAATATGCCGGTCTTCCACTGTTGCTCGACAAGCCAGCGCAGGACAGCGGGCTCATGACGCGCTACCTGAGCACCGGCAGCACCTTGAACGACAACCTGCTCATGCTGTTCGTGGTGGTGGCGGTCATCGTGGTGTCGATGCTCACCCATCGCTACATCGAGGCGCCGGGAATACGCTTTGGCTGGCACTGGAAACGCGGGACCCTGCTGCGTCGTCGCAAGGACGACCCGCCGCAGACGCAGGTCTGAAGGCGCCCTTTGCGCCTTTCCCGTCCAAGGGTTCATGGGTGAGCGCCGACTGCCTCTGCCTCCGCTGCCTGACTTGGTGTTAAATACCGCTCGCGGATGACACGTACAGCCTGCTTCGACCGACATCGGCAGGCCATGAACAGGAAGGCACCATGAACAGCCCTATCAACACCTCTCTCTCGCCGGTGGCAACATGATCGAAGTCACCGAAGTTTCCATCGCCGACTTACGCGCTGCCCTGGCGGCCGGCCGCACCACCTCCGTGGAATTGGTCGAAGCCTATCTGGCACGTATCGATGCCTATGACGGCCCCGACACGGACACCGCGCTCAATGCGGTGGTGGTGCGTAACCCTGAGGCGCTGCGGGAAGCGCAAGCGGCGGACGAACGCAGGGCCAATGGCAACACCCTGGGGCCGCTCGATGGCATTCCCTACACCGCCAAGGACAGCTACCTGGTCAAGGGCCTGACCGCCGCCTCGGGCAGTCCGGCCTTCGCCGACCTGATCGCCTACCGCGACGCGTTCACCATCGAGCGTCTGCGCGCCGCCGGTGCCATTTGCCTGGGCAAGACCAACATGCCACCGATGGCCAACGGCGGCATGCAGCGCGGCGTTTATGGCCGTGCGGAGAGCCCGTACAACGCCGCTTACTTGACCGCGCCTTTTGCGTCGGGCTCATCCAACGGCGCGGGCACCGCGACGGCCGCCAGCTTCGCGGCGTTCGGCCTGGCCGAGGAAACCTGGTCCAGCGGCCGCGGCCCGGCATCCAATAACGGGCTGTGCGCCTACACCCCGTCGCGGGGCGTGATCTCGGTCCGTGGCAACTGGCCGCTAACGCCCACCATGGACGTGGTCGTGCCCTTCGCCCGGACCATGGCTGACCTGCTGGAGGTGCTCGATGTGGTGGTCGCGCCGGACCCGGACACCCGCGGTGATCTTTGGCGTTTGCAGCCTTGGGTTCCGATCCCGTCGGTGGCGTCGGTTCGCCCTGACACCTATGCAGCGCTTCGCGTGGGCGCAGAAGCGCTGGCCGGCAAGCGCCTCGGCATTCCCCGCATGTACATCAATGCCGATCCCGACGCCGGCACCAGCGAAGCGCCCGGCATTGGCGGTCCCACTGGGCAGCGCATTCGCACGCGGGCGTCGGTGATCGAACTGTGGGAGGCTGCGCGCCAGGCCCTGGAAGCGGCGGGTGCCCAAGTGATCGAGGTGGATTTCCCACTGGTCTCCAATTGCGAAGGCGACCGCCCGGGTGCGCCGACCGTGTACAACCGTGGCATCGTCTCCAAAGAATTCCTCCATCACGAACTGTGGGACCTGACAGCCTGGGCGTTCGATGATTTCCTGCGGGCCAATGACGACCCGAAACTGAACCGGCTGGTGGACGTCGATGGCCCGAACATCTTCCCCCACGATCCCGGCACCCTGCCCAACCGCGAAGGCGACCTGGCCGCGGGCATGGACGAGTACGTGCGCATGGCCGAGCGCGGCATTACGCCATGGGACAAGATCCCTACCTTGCCGGACGGCTTGCGCGGCCTGGAACGCACACGTAAGCAGGATCTGGAAGACTGGATGGACCAACTGGGCCTGGATGCCGTGCTGTTCCCGACCGTCGCTGACGTCGCACCGGCCAACGCCGACGTCGACCCGCAAGCCGCAGACATCGCCTGGAGCAACGGCGTGTGGGTGGCTAACGGCAACCTTGCCATTCGTCATCTGGGCGTCCCTACGGTCACTGTGCCCATGGGCGTCATGGCGGACATCGGCATGCCGGTCGGCTTGACCTTCGCCGGGCGCGCCTATGACGACTCGGCGCTGTTGAAACTGGGTGCGGCGTTCGAGTCGACGGGCAACAGGCGTTTGATTCCGCCGCGTACCCCTCCGCTGGGCCCGGCCTAGTCAGCCAAAGCGGGTGGGGCGCCTCGCCGAAAGCGCCTGCACGCTCGACGTTTAGGTACGTCGGCGTTGCAGGCGGCGCTATTGCCCTTGGCCTCCCGGCCACCAAGGCCTCCCCTAACGACACGATGGTCGGCGTACGCGGGCTGGGCAATACTGCTTTGACAGTTCCCCCGTTGAGAAGGAAGTCCCGTGTCGTCGAGCGCCTCCCCCCTTCCTCTGCTTGAAACCCGGCACTTGAGTCGTCTAGCGCCGGACGGGCATGACCTGCTGTTGCAACCCACACACTTCACCTTGATGCCAGGCGACCAAGTGGCGATCACGGGCGCCTCCGGCTCGGGCAAAAGTGTGCTGCTGCGGACCCTCGCGCTGCTCGACGCGCCCAGCGGTGGCGAGCTGCTGTGGCTGCAGCGGCCGCTCCGCGCCGACGCCATTCCCGCCTTTCGCACCTGCGTGAGCTACCTCGCCCAGCGCCCGGCGCTGATCGAGGGGTCGGTGCTCGACAACCTGCAACTGCCCTATTCCCTCAAAAGCTTGAAGGGACGCGCTTTCGACCTAAAACGGGCAATCCATCTGCTGGCGCAGGCGGGCAAGGAGCCAGTGTTCCTGAACCGCTCCGTTGCCGAGCTTTCCGGGGGAGAATCACAACTCGTCGCCTTGGTGCGCACGTTGCAACTGGAGCCTCGGGTCCTGTTGTTCGACGAACCAACGTCCGCCCTCGATCCGCAATCGGCCGCCGCGGTCGAGGCACTGGTGCTGCACTGGTTCCAAGCGGACGCTGGCGCCCGAGCCTATGTCTGGGTGTCGCACGACCCCGAGCAAGCCGAACGCATGAGCACTCGGCACCTCACCATGGCCAAGGGTGCCTTGCGGGAGCGGCAGCCGTGAACTACCAGAACCTGACGCCCCTCGATCTGGCCATTGCCGCCGCACTGATTCTGATCAACGGTGCCCTTTCACTGCTGCTCAAGCTCGGCCTGGGCCGGCAGTTGCTCTGGGCCGCAGTGCGCACGGTCGTCCAGTTGTCGGCCATCGGCTATCTGCTCGGCTGGGTGTTCGGCAACGCACATTGGTACGTCGTCCTGCCGCTGATGTGCCTGATGACGCTCATTGCTGGAGTCTCAGCGGCGGGTCGGGGCAAACGTACCTACGCTGGACAACGGCTGGACAGCATCGTGTCGATCTGGGGCAGTTCTTGGCTGATGGCCGCCATCGGCCTGTTCGTCATCATTCGGATCCGCCCCTGGTACGAGCCCCAATACGCGATTCCAATTCTGGGGATGATCCTGGGCAACACCCTGACGGCCGTGGCACTGGGCATCGAGCGCATGACCCAGGAATTGGTCGCGGGGCGCGCAACCATCGACATGATCCTCGCCCTCGGCGGCAGCCGCTGGGAAGCCGCACAACGCGCCGCGCGGCAGGCGGTGCGCGCCGGCATGATGCCTACCTTGAACCAGATGACCGTGGTCGGCATCGTCAGCCTGCCAGGGATGATGACCGGTCAGGTGCTCGCCGGAGAGAGCCCGGTGGATGCGGTGCGCTACCAGATCGTGATCATGTTCCTGATTGCCGCCGGTTCCGCCCTGGGCACGGTGTGTGCGGTGGTGCTGACCTTCAGCCGACTGTTTTCGGCAGACCACCGCTTCCTCAGCCATCGGTTGTCCATCCGCCGGTGATACCCGATGGGCCGGTCACGCAGGTGTCACAAAGCAGTATTACTCTGCCATCACTTCGCGGCAGGGGCTTTACACGGTGATCCGCCGATCCTTTTCTTCCCTCAACTTCCTGCAATGGCTGCTGATCACGCTCAGTGCGGCGACGCTGCTGTTCCTCTGGGCAGTCTGTGCTCAGCAGAAAGCCATGTCCGGTCGCGACGCGCTGGCGGCCAAGGCCGTTGAACACCTTAACCTGGCCACCATCGCCGCGCAGAGCCTGCTTCAACGGGTGGACCGGGCCCAGGCCGTCGCAAGCCTTTCCCAAGACGCTGTGCGCAGCCTGGATGAGCGCCACACCGGGCTGCTACGCCCGCTCGCCGACGACCCCGCGTTCGACGGCGTGGCAGTCTACAGCCGCGACGGCGCCCTCCTTTCGGCAACCACCGTCGATGCGCCGGGCCAGTTGCCCACCGACTGGCTCACGCAACTCGACCGGCACAGCGCGCAGTTCGGATTGACACCGTTGCTGCCCAATTCGCTGCCAGAGCGGATCGAGGCCACCCCACCCCGCCCACCCCTGTCGTTTCTGTTACCGCTGGGTGACACGGCTACCGGCAGCATGGACCGGGTCTTGGTCGTGCAATTGAACCTGGGTTATCTCGCGACGCTGTTCGAACACCTCGACCTCGGCCAGACCGGGATGATGCGATGGGTCGACGGCGCCGGCCACGAACGCTTGCGGATCAGCAATACCGGCATCGTCGTGTCGGGGGTGCCGTTGATTCCCGAAGTGTCCAGCGGCGCAGACACCACCGGCCAACTGCTTCAACGCAGCGGCGCGCGCGACTACCAAAGCCTGTACCAGCGCGTGCCCCAGCGCGGGTTCAGCGTGGTCGTGAGCCAGAGCCAGGACGAAATACTGGCCTCGTCTCGTCTGACCTATGATCGGCAACTGGGCCTGACGCTGTGCATGACCCTGCTGATTCTTGGCGGGATGGTCTGGACACTGCGTGGGTTGCGCAAGGGTCAGGAGGCGTTCAACGCCTTGGAGCAGGCGCAGCAGGTCAATCAGCAATTGATCGACCGACTCGAAGACGCGCACCGGCGCAGCAGCCATGCGGCCGCGACCGATCACCTGAGCGGCCTGCACAACCGTCGCCAGTTCCTTGAAGTCGCCGCACGCACCCTGTCGGCTCAGCGCGGCAAGCGTCGGCTGATGGCGATTCTGTTCATCGACATGGACCGCTTCAAATCGATCAACGATTCGCTGGGGCACAAGGTCGGCGACATGTTGTTGCAAGCCGTGGCCGGACGTATTCAACGCCTGCTGGAGCCCAACGACGAAGCGGCCCGATTCGGCGGCGACGAGTTCGTCGTGCTGCTGGCCGGCGAGCGCTCCGAGGAACAGATCGACGCCTGGGTCCGGATGCTGGTGCAGAAACTGTCGGCGATCTACTCACTGGGCGAGCACGAAGTCACCACCAGCCCCAGCGTAGGGGTCAGCATCTGCCCACGCGACGGCCAGAACGTCGAAGGCCTGATCCGCAGTGCCGACGCCGCGATGTACTCGGCCAAACGTGCAGGTCGGGGCCAGTACCGCTTTTTCGACCCGTCGCTGAACGTGGCGGACGTCGAAGAATTCATCCTGGAACAGGCGTTCGGCCACGCCTTGAACGAGCGCCAGTTCGTTCTGCATTTTCAGCCGCAAGTGCGGCTGGACACGATGGTCGTCGATGGTTACGAGGCCTTGGTGCGCTGGGAGCATCCCGAGTTCGGCCTGCTGTACCCCGACCGCTTCATTCCGCTGGCAGAGCGCAGCGGCTTCATCACCGCGCTGGGCTGGGAAGTGTTGCGACTGGCCTGTGAGACGCTGGCGCGTTGGCACGCCGAAGGGCGCAAACTGCGGCTGGCGGTCAATGTCTCGGCCATTCAACTGCATCAGGCGGATTTCAGCGACCGGGTGCTGAGGAAACTCTTCCGCCACAACCTGGCCCCGCAGTGGCTGGAACTGGAAATCACCGAGACCACGCTGCTCGATGAGGAAGGCCGCGCCATCGAGCAGTTGCAGCGTCTGCGTCAGGCCGGGCTGAACATCAGCCTCGACGATTTTGGCAAGGGATATGCTGGCTTCGCCCATCTGCAGTCGTTGCCATTGACCAAGCTGAAAATCGACCGCGCGTTGATCGCCCCGCTGTCCAACAGCCCGGACGACAGTCCGATCGTGTCCTCCACCATCATTCTCGCCAAACGCCTGGGGCTGACCGTTGTGGCCGAGGGCGTCGAAACCCGCGAACAGGTGGTGTGCCTGAAGCTCGCCGGGTGCGATGTTGCCCAGGGCTACCACTTCGCCCGGCCGTTGGCGCCCACGCAACTGGCCGAATACCCTCCCTTTCTGGAAGCCGCCGGTGTCGTCGCGAACGCCACTTGCGTGCCGAGCTGAAGTCGCTGATCGGCCAGCCCGCGCAGATCCGCATCGAATTGGCGGATGGCACTGTTCGCTACCTCGACGGCTGCGCCAGTGCGTTCACCCTCGCAGGCAGCGATGACCGTTCTCTGTGTGGCAATGCGGCACGCCGCGAACGTGTCGCCATCGCAAGCGCACCCTCCATCTGATGAAGATTGCGTCAGAAACCGCCATCCGAGCTGAATCGTTCGCCCGACTGGCCCATACTGCTTCTGCCCTTTCCTCACGCACAGGAGGTTGTTCATGTCAGTCGTTCACAACGCTGCACAGGTGGGTTTTTCGACGCAAGCCGCTACTTACACCCAGGGACGACCGGATTACCCGGATGAACTGGGGCACTGGCTCCGGCATACGTTGGGCATCGATGATCAGCGTTCGGTGGTCGATCTGGGCGCTGGCACGGGCAAGTTCACCCGGCTGCTGGAACCGCTGACCGAGCGTCTGATTGCGGTGGAACCGGTCGAGGCCATGCGGCGCGAGTTTGCCAGGGGATTGCCGCGCATTGCCGTGATCGATGGCACGGCGCAATCCCTGCCCCTGGCCGATGGCAGCGTCGATGCGCTGGTCTGCGCACAGGCGTTTCATTGGTTCGCTGACGACACGGCCTTGGCCGAGATCCATCGGGTGCTCGTTCCCGGCGGACGCCTGGGGCTGGTGTGGAACGTGCGTGACGAGTCGGTGGACTGGGTCGCCGAGATCACCCGCATCATCACGCCTTACGAAGGGGACACACCCCGTTTCCACACCGGCCAGTGGCGCCGCCCCTTCCAGGATTCACACTGCTTCGGCCAGCCCGAACTGACCTGCTTCAACTATCACCACAGCGGCTCAGCGGAAACCGTGATCATGAACCGCTTTCTTTCAGTCAGCTTCATCGCCGCGTTACCGGAGGCTGAAAAAGCCGAGGTCACTGCGCAATTGCGCGAATTGATCCAGACGCATCCGGCCCTGCGCGGGCGCGAGGTGGTTGAGTTCCCCTACCAGACGCAAGCTTACCTGTGTCGACGATTGGATTGAGGCCGGGATGCTGCTGCGCTGGAGCAGGTAGCATTTCCAGTCAGCGATCGGGCGTCAGCTCCAGGATCCTGTCGCGCCCTCCTTCGGCGAGCAGGTACGTGCCGCGGCCAGTGGGAATGATGGCCTGCGGCGCCTTGAGAAACGACAACACGGTGTGTTGAGCGCCCTGCGGGTCGATGAGCAACAAGCGCGCGCGGTGGGTCGAGTCTTCGCTGATCCACAAGCCACGTTGGTCGCACATCAGGAAGGTCGGTTGGTTGAAACCGCCAAGGACCACCGGGTCGCGACCGTCTTCGGTGAGTTGGTGGATCACCCCTTTCTCCTTCTCGGTGTAGAGCATTCGCCCGTCGGTGCAGCGGGTAATGGATTCAGTCTCCGAAAGGCCGCTGCGCAGCACTTTCAACGACTGGTCGCTCCACCGGTAACGCATCAGACGGCCATCACCCTTACGATCTTCGATGGCATACAGTGCGTCACCCTCGTTCCACAGCCCTTGCACACTGGCGCCTTTGAACAACCCTTTGATCTGGCCATCCTTGAAGAAGTTGACCATGGCGCCTTCGACTTCCTGGCTGAACACCCATCCCCCCTGAGCGGCGACCATTCCGTCGGGCTTGGAAAGGCCGCCCACCACCGTCTCTCGGTGACCATCCGCGCGAATGCGCAAAATGCTGCCTTTGCCGTCGCGCAGTTCCTGGCTGACGACCAGGGAACCGTCCGAATTGATCACCATCGAGGCCGCCTTGAACACATCGTCGTGGAGCACCTGATACCGCCACCCCTCGCTCGCCTGCACCGGAAAAAACTGTTGCCAGGCGAAGAACGCCAGCACGATCAGGATCAGCGCACTCGGCACTGCCAGCAACAGTTTCAGCAAGCGCCGAGGCGCGCGGGAGGGAGTCTGGGTTTCTACGGCTGTTTTCATGAATCAGGTTGCCAGCAGGTCTCTGAGTGAATGGCTTAGCCGACCATTATCAACCGAACGGGACCGATACGTGCAGTTCGTTCGTCGAGCACCTGGTTTGCCATCACTCGACCGCCGCCATCAAGCCAACGATCCAATCGATGAACACCCGCAATTTGAGGCTGATGTGTCGGTTGGGTGGGTAGGCGACGAACATTGGCATCGTGTCCAGTTGCCAATCTTCGAACAGCGGCAGCAATTCGCCTCTCTCTACGGCCTCTCTGGCCATGTACGTCGGCAGCCAAAGCACGCCCACACCGGCCAGCCCGGCAGCGATGTAAGCGTTGCCGTCATCAACGGCCAGCGCGTAGCGGCTCTGTACAGGAACGGTTTCGTCGCCACGCCGGGTGACGATGGGAAACAGCTTACCGGTGCGCGCCCATCGATAGCCGACGATGCGATGGCGTGGGTCTTCCAGATCGCGGGGATGGTGCGGCGTGCCCGCGCGTTGCAGGTAGCTGGGCGATGCGTAAACGCGCAATTGCAGCTCACCGATGCGTCGGGCCATGAGGGATTGATCCGTCAGCTCGCCGCCGCGCACCACGCAATCGACGTTTTCACCGATCAGATCGACCCTGCGATCGCTGACCCCCAAGTCGATCTGGATATCCGGGTACTTCGCGTAAAACGCGGGCAGTGCCGGGATCAGGATGAATCGGGCAAAGGGACTGGGCACATCGACCCGCAGGCGCCCTCGGGGAAGCACCGCGGCGGCGGACAGGCTGGTTTCGGCGTCGTCCACGTCGGCCAGCACCCGCACTGCCCGGTCGTAATAAGCGGCGCCGTCCGCCGTGACATTGACTTTGCGCGTAGTGCGGTTCAACAGCTTGACCCGCAGACGCGCTTCGAGCTGTTGAATCAACTGGGTCACACTGGTTTTGCTCATGTACAGGGTTTCGGCGGCCTTGGTGAAACTGCCGGTTTCGACCACACGAACGAACGCCTGCATCGCATCGAACCGGTCCATCACGCCTCCGCAATCCAATGGGATTGTTTGGAATTCACAAACAGTGCTGCACACGGTTGCGCGTTTATCGAGCCGATGCAACCCCCTTACAGTCACGTCATCGTCCGGCTACGCACGTAAGGCCGCTGGGCCGTGGGCGTGGCCGTTTTCCCGGCATGCCCCACGACCCGAACCTTTCTTGCGCAGCCCTCATTACGGGCCGGTTTCGGCCCATTGCTGGAGATTCACATGACAGTTCGTGAGGTTGTTTTTCCACCAGGTCGGCAAGCGCTGTACGAGCGCAACCACTATTCCCCAGCGGTCAAGGCCAATGGCCTGCTGTTCGTCTCGGGGCAAGTGGGCAGCCGCGAGGACGGCTCCCCGGAGCCCGAACTCACGGCGCAGGTCAGGCGCGCGTTCATCAACCTGAATGCGATCCTGAAAGAAGCGGGGTGTACGTTCGATGATGTGATCGATGTGCAGGTCTTTATCGTGGATCCGCAGACGCGTTTCGAGACCATTTGGAGCGTTGTTCCCGAGTTCTGGGGCGAAGCGCCCTACCCCACGGTGACGGCGGTGGGTGTGACTTGGTTGTACGGGTTCGATTTTGAAATCAAGGTGATTGCGAAGCTTCCAGGGAATTCGGCTTGAGGGCGAGTTCCTTGCGTTGCCTTTGATTGATCCTCGCGCTCGCTCAGGGGATGCATTCGATGTGAGGCAGCGTCACCGTCGCCAATGGATCAGCCCTCGGTTTCGGGACCCGTATAGCCTGGTTAAGGGCGCCGCTGAGATCGGAGCAGATCCGTTGGCGCGTAGGCTGGGAGCTAGGGTTTCGCCCCGTACGGGCGACTCCATTTTGTCTTGGCAAAATGGAGGAAAACCGCTTGCTCCTGGTTTGGCCCTGACTGCGTCAGGGTCCCTTCCCTCCGGCGCCGTTCCGTGGGCACGCCGCGGACGGCCATCCATGGCCGCGCGGCTCTC
>NZ_QARE02000014.1 GCF_003052515.2 Pseudomonas sp. RIT409
TTTTTGGCAAGAACAAAATAGAGTCGCCCGCAAAGAGCGAAACCCCAGCTCCCAGCCCACGCGCAAACGGATCTGCCCCCAATCTCAACGGCACCCATCACTGGGCCATACAGGTCCCGACACCGAGGGCCGATCCATTGGCAAGCATGACGCCGACTCACGAACCGCTTCGTGGAACCGTCATCGACCGTGGGCCACTCAAGGGGACCGAATACATGGAATAGGTGGTTCCCGATGTTGCCCCCCGTCACGCGACCTGTAACCGCTGCCATCACCAGTACCACCCCCTCAATGGACGGTGGCACCCGCTCCGTGGCACAGCGTTCCGGCGTCAGCCCATGCGTCGCACCGGGCAGCACGTCACTGGCGACGATGGGACGCAGTGCCAGTCTGGATTTGCCGTCTTCCCGTCAACGTCGCGGCCAGGACGCCCGAGATGTGCCACGCTCGGTGAGGTCGAGCGCGTCGGCGCCCCATCTTGGTCGCTCGTCGGGGAGCGTGCCGGACAGCGCACTGGGGTTGCTCACCGACCGCATGGAGGCTCCGGAGCAGGGCACTTCCATAGGGCAATTGATGGATTCGCAGGCGCCCGGTAGGTTGCCATCCCATGCGCCCAACAGCCCGTTGCGCCAGCAAGTGCTGGACGCTGCCGCCACCCGCACTCGGCTGGGTGAGTTGTCCGACCGCATGGAGGTTCCGGACCAGGGCCCTTCGATAGGGCAGGTGATGGATTCGCCGGCGCCCGGTCGGTTGCCATCCCATGCGCCCAACAGCCCGCTGCGCCAGCAAGTGCTGGACGCTGCCGCCACCCGCGCCCGGCTGGGTGAGTTGTCCGACCGCATGGAAGCCCCGGACCAGGGCACTTCGATAGGGCAGACGATGGATTCGCCGGCGCCCGGTCGGTTGCCATCACACGCGGCCAACAGCCCGTTGCGTCAGCAAGCGCTGGACGCTGCCGCCACCCGCGCCCGGCTGGGTGAATTGTCCGACCGTATGGAAGAACCCGCTCACAGCCCCTCTATCCATCAGGCATTGGCTTCGTCAACGCCTGGTCCCTTGCCCACGCGTCCACCAATCAGTTCGCTGCGTCAGCAGTTGGCACAACTCGGACGGCAGCCAACGCCTCCCACGCCTCCGCCGCCTGTGCCCAATCCGGCTGCGACGGCGGCAGCGAACGCGCCGCTGGCCGGGCCGACCATGACCATGGCCTTGCACGATCACCAACTGCAGATGGGTGCCGAACCGCTGGATCACTTGGTCCAGGCGGTGCTCGGCAAACCGGAAAATCGCTTCCAGTTGCTTGACGCACAGCATCACCTGCTGCTCGACACAGACAACCGGCTGGTGCATGCCCACGCCGGTCCCGGTGCGATCACCCTGCTCAAGGGCAGCGTTGCACTGAGCAGTCCACTGCCACCGGACAACGGTCACCTGAGCGTCGGCAACCACGGCATTCAGGTTGGTCAGACCGCAGCGACGGCCACGGGCACCGGCCTGAAGCTGCCAGAGTCAGGGCTGCTGGCGCAGATCAACGGCGTGCATCAGGGGCATGGCAAACACTGGCGCACGGAGGATAAAAAGCTTTACCAGCTCACGGCGTCGGGGTGGGAGGCGCAAGACGCGGCCCGCGATTACAGCAGCCTGCACAGCCTGGGGCGCGATGCGGTGTACGGCATTGATGACGACGGCAAGGTGCGCGCCCTGCAAGACCCCCAACGACCTCTGGCCTTCCTGCACAAGGCCAGCGACGTCGCCAGAACGGCAAGCGGCGATCACCTGGCGATTACCAAGGAGAACGAGACATTCAACATCGAGTTGCTGCGGGGCGATGCGGCCAGCCAGGTTCAGCCCTTTGCCATTGCCGGGCGCACTGGCCCGCTCGGCAGCGGCGATGAACCCAAAGCGTTGGCCGTCGCCGGCAACGCCGTGTTTGTCGCCACCGCCAATGGCAAATTGCTGAGCGCCGATATCAACCAGTTGCCATTGTCGTTCAGCCAGGTTCGTGAGCAACCTTCGCTGGCGGCGTCGCTCGGGGCCCATCGTTTCACCGGGCTGTTCACCGACAGCGACGGTACCCTGCATGCCAAGGTCAAGGGTGCCAACGGTCAGGAACACGCGTGTCCGATGCAGGAAGGCAGCCAGGCCCGTCCTGCTTTCCAGCCTGGCTGGAACATGACACAGGCCCTGACACTGGACAGCCGACGGGGGCTGCCCGACGTCAAGCCGCCGACCCATGAGCAGTTGCACTTGCCCTACGGCAGCATTGCCGCACACGACAAGCAGTTGATGCTGCTGGATGCCCGAACCGGCCTGTGGAAAAAGGCCAAGGAAAAAGACCTGCAAGACGTGCAGATCGGTCAAGACAAGAACGCTTACATTGTGACCAAGGAGGGCGAGGTCAAGCCGTTGGCGGTCAATGAGCAATCGGCCAGCCATCAATTCAATGACGGTCCGGATCTGAACCTGCCGGGACGGACCACCGAGGTCAAGGCCGGTTCGGTCATGCCGGGGCTTGGAGGCATCAAGGCCGAAAAGATTGCGGTGCTCAACGATCAGCGCTTCGTCACCCTGAGCGAAGGCAAGCTGCGGGTGCACGATCAGAAGCGTCCCCGGCATCAATTGCCCGCGACGCCGGGAGGCGGGAAGGTCACCGCCCTTGCCACCGGTGGCAAGGACTTGTTCGCCCTCAGTGGCGGCAGCATCCATCGAATGGACGGTGCCACCTGGGCATCGAACGACATCACTCCACGTCGAGCGGACGCCTGGCAGGCAGTCCCCACTACGGGCCTGACAGGCGGCGCCATCCTTCAGATGCGCACCGGCAGCGACGGGCAGCTTTTGGCCAGAACCGCCGACGGCGAGTTCGCGCTGGACGGCAACGCCTGGAGCCGCGATAAGGCGAGCACAGCCAATGCCCCATCCAATCATGGGAGCTTCGGCGCGCTGAAGGATCGTGAAGCGTTGTTTGGCGTACCCACCGTAGGGCACCTGCCTAAACTCGACCCTACGGCCAAGTTCGACACCACGGTGTTTGGTCGTGGCAACGCTCAGCAATTGCACGCCAAGGAGCTGGCGCCCACCCAGCTAGGGTTTCTGAAGGCGCACCTGTTACCCAGCCGACTCTTGAAAACCCCGGCCATGCTCAAGGTGGCGGAAGATTACGTCGAGCATAAATACCGAGGCCGCGCCGGGCTGAGTGAGGTCTACCAGGCGCAAGAGGGCGCCCTGCAGGCCTTCGATCAACTCCGGACGGAACAGCGCGACTCGGGCAACCTCACCCGTTTGCCGACGCCATCTATCGGCGATCGCCTTCAGGCGCTCAAGACCCAACATGAGGACCCGGCCACTCAGGAGCTTCTGCAACTGTTCGAGTGGTTGAGCAAAGAGGTCACCGATAGTCTCCATTTGCAGCTACGCACCTTGGGTGAGCATTCACCTGGCATCGGCCTGAGTACTCGCAATCCGTTGAACCTCAACAGTGGCCCCAACCCTGGCTATCGGCCGTCGACCCGCGCGCAGGACAACTTCGTCGAACAACTGCACGGTGTGCTTCAGGAGGCAGGGTTGCCGCGTGACAACCCCGCCCGCCAACTGCTCGACCAGATGAGGTCGAACCATGTCGTGATCGAACGCTCATCCAGCAAATTGCCAGGCAGTCGCCGTGATGGTCACGACGACATGTCGCTGGTCAAAGCGCGGCTGGCGCACAACGCGGTGCTGTTTAATGACATCGAGGCGCAACTGACCGCTCTGGAAACGGCATTGGCCGGCGCAGCGCAACCCACCGCGCAGGCCGGCGCCGCTGCCAATGCGCAGCCGGATCCCGTGCAGACGGTCGCCGCCAATCTGGCGGACCTGCACAACCGGCAGTGGGGCAATAATCAGCTCAAGCAACTGACGGACGCCGGATTCAACAACCATACCCAGTTGGAAGCCGACTACGACGCACTCAAGAGCATCCTCAAGTACCTGCGCAAAGAACATCACCCGGTGTCGATGAACCTGCGCCAGGGGCTGGAAACCGATCAGGCGCGCATCGGTGAAAAATTGCTGACGGCCATCCGCGAGCTGGAGCCAAGAGAGAACATCAAGATCAACCGCGTCTACAGCGGCGGTGGCGCGGCGACCCTGGGGTTCGACGCGGGTATTGCGGTGTTGGGGCCTCGGGTGAGCGTCGATCCCGAGCGCACCTACGCGTTGACCCTTACACGCTTTGACCGAGGGCTGAAGGTGTCGATTGGTCGTGACGGAGCGCTCACCGTGGGGACGTCGATGATCGCTGGCGGCGTGGTCACCGGCAAGGACGCTGGCAACGCGGGCAACGTCCCGGGGAGCACGGAGGTGCACACTTCGAGCTCTGGCAGTGATCATGAACGGCACACGACAGTGGGTGGCCGTTTCGGTGGCTCGCTGGACGTCAAGAACAAATTCACTCAAACCCAGGCGCTCAGTTTTTTCGTGCGCGAGGACGAGTTGGACGCGTTCATTCACGACCTCACCTCCGCGCCACTGAACAGCAGCAAGAACCCGACCCAGGAAGGGCTGCGGCCCATGGCGCTGATCGACCGCGGCGTCGAGCACGAAGTGCGCACCGGGCAGAAATACAACCTCGACGTCGAAACCACTGCCGCTGCAGAGTTTCGCGTCAGCGTCGGGCAGACCAAAGCCAAACCGGTCTCGGGCTTCATGCGTTTCGGTGCCGGTCTGGTCGCCACTCAAAGCCTGCTTGGCGTCGAGCGTCAACGCACCGCCGGTCGCGGCGACGATGGCCTGAACACGCGCATCAGCAGCGATAACCGCGCGCGTTTCTTCGAGCAGACCAAACTCAACGGTTACGCGCGGCTGTTCGACACGGCGTTTGTCGCCCAGCCCGACGGCGCGTTCATTTCAGGCGGTATTCCCATGGGCATCAGTGCGAGTCTGGTGCTCAATTCCAAGACCGGGAAGTCCTTCGACTCCAGGTTCAAGGCCGCCTTGCCGCCGCAGCAGAGTGAAGTGGATGCGCTGGAAAAAAGCCTCAAGGAAGCGTTTCCCGACATCGAGCCCCTTCCCAAGGCCGACGAGGCCAGCAAACCGGACCCTCTGGCGCGCTTCACTGCATTGAGCACCGCCTATGGAGGGCAGGCCGCGACGGTGGACGACAGTCAGTACGCGGCGCTGAAAAGCTTGCGCCAGATGCAGCGCCAGGTCACCGCGGCAGAACAGGGTGGCGTGCTGATGACCATGATGGACATGACGATCACCCACAACAACATTCGACGCGTCGGCTCGGCCAGCAACACCAAGCGCGCTGTCGACTGGGCGACGCAGTATTTCAGAGAGGGGCATCAAGGCAATGCGGAAATCATCCAGGGCCTGATGGCCAAGGATCCGCATCTCAAGTCGCTGCTCGACACCTTGCAGAAGGGCAGTGGTACCCGGGCTGAAGTGATCCTGGAATTGCGAGACGACATCAAGGAACAGATCGAAACCGCCGCCGCCAATGGCACCCTGGACGATGAGCAACTGAAGCGGCTGGTTACCGACCGCAATAACTTGCGCATCAGCAGCATCGCTGTGTTCAAGGCAGCCACCAAGGAGGACTCTTTCGTGCTTCCCACCCCTTGGGTGAATTACAGCAGCAGTAGCTCGTTGAGTGTGGAGCGTCTGCAAGGCGAGGTGAATTTCGAGTACGGCAAAGATCAGCTCGAACCCAAGTCCTTCAAGCTCAAAGGCGAACGCGCGCGCAGCGCTGACACGTCGGCCAGGGTCATGGCCGAGAAGGGTGAGAACTGGACACCGACATGAGGGACCAGGCCGCGGCGTGAGCGATCACTCACGCCTCGACAGGTCATGAACCGGACGGAAGGTACACAGACGAGTCTCAAGTTGCGACACAGTGGGCAGATAACCTGTATGTCACTTTTATGTCTGCAACAACGTTCAAGGAACGAACTCCATGACCTCGTCTCGACACGACCGTCCAGCCTTTTCCGATCACCCGCGCTTCTTCAGCGGGGTCGCATTCATTCCGGTCGTTCCCGCCGTGGCGTGGATCCTCGCGCAGTCCACTTCCCTCGCCAACTGGATCGCGTCTGCCGCTCTGATCGCCATCAGCCTGATCGCCTGTGCCTTGAGCGCATCGAGGCACAAAGCCGTGCTCCAGTCGATGGAACAGGCGCGACAGACTCAGGCCGGTTCGCATGCACAGCACAGTGGCTCGGCCTCACGCACCCAGCTGGATGAGGTATTGCTGGGCGCGATGCCCATCTGGTCGCGGCAGGTAGAAAGTTCGCGCCAGCAGACCGAAGAAGCGATCGTCAGCCTGACCAGCCGGTTCACCGGCATCGCCGAGCGCTTGCAGGACACCGTTCAGGCTTCGCAGCAAGCCGCCGGTGAGCTGGACGGGCAAGGCTCCGAAGGGGCGCTCAAGGTGCTCGCCACCAGCGACACCGAACTGAGCCAGGTGATCGATTCCCTCAAGGCCAGCCAGACCAGCCGTGACCAGACCCTGGCCCAGGTCCGCGGCCTGACAGCCTATACGGGCGAGCTGCGGACGATGGCCGCCGACGTCGCGGCCATTGCCGCGCAAACCAACCTGCTGGCCCTGAATGCGGCCATCGAAGCGGCGCGCGCGGGCGAGGCCGGTCGAGGGTTCGCGGTCGTCGCCGATGCGGTGCGCAGCCTGTCGAGCAAGTCCAGCGAGACCGGCCAGCAGATGTCCGCCAAAGTCGACATCATCAATACCGCGATCACGCAATTGGTCCACGCCGCTTCCAGCAGCGCCGACCAGGACAGCCACTCAGTGGCCTCGTCCGAGAAAAGCATCCAATCGGTGCTCGAACGCTTTCAGACCATCACCGCCAGCCTGGCTGAATCCGCCGATCTGCTCAAACAGGAGAGCTACGGCATTCGCGATGAAATGACCGAGGTGCTGGTCAACCTTCAATTCCAGGACCGGGTCAGCCAGATCCTCAGCCACGTGCGCGACAACATACACGCGCTGCACGAGCATCTGGTGCAGGCCAGTCAGTCGCCCGATCAGGCCGTGGCCATCGATGCGCGCCAGTGGCTCGCCCGAATGGAGGCCACCTACGCCACCGACGAACAGCGACGCACTCACCACGGTGAGGCCGCGACGCAATCCAGTACTCAAGACATCACCTTCTTTTAGGAACACACCATGGCGAAGAATGTATTAGTGGTCGACGACTCCAGCAGCGTTCGGCAAGTGGTCGGTATTGCCTTGAAAAGCGCAGGTTACGACGTGATCGAGGCCTGTGACGGTCGGGATGCTCTGAGCAAACTCACCGGTCAGAAGGTGCACCTGATCATCAGCGACGTGAACATGCCGAACATGGACGGCATTACCTTCGT
This sequence comes from Pseudomonas sp. RIT409, assembly GCF_003052515.2. Taxonomy (GTDB): domain Bacteria; phylum Pseudomonadota; class Gammaproteobacteria; order Pseudomonadales; family Pseudomonadaceae; genus Aquipseudomonas. The sequence continues at coordinate 7,357 of NZ_QARE02000014.1, forward strand.
CAAGGAGGTCAAGAAGCTGGCCAGCTACAAGTTCACGCCCATCATCATGCTGACCACCGAATCGCAGGAGTCGAAGAAGGCCGAAGGCCAGGCGGCCGGCGCCAAAGCCTGGGTCGTCAAGCCGTTTCAGCCGGCGCAGATGCTGGCGGCGGTCTCCAAACTCATTCTGCCCTAACACGTTGCGCCAGGGAGGCAGCCATGCCGATCACTCACGAATTGGTCGATGACACGATCCAGGTGGCCATCGAAGGCGAGTTGACGATTTACACCGTCGCCGAACTCGCCGAAGCGCTCTTGCCCCACGTTGGTTCGGCCCCGAGCTTGGCGCTGGACCTGTCTCAGGTCACGGAAATCGATGGAGCGGGTGTGCAATGGCTGGCCGTGATCCACCGTGAAAGCGTCCACGAGGGCACCGCGCTGCGCCTGACCGGGCAAAGCCAGGCAGTCGCTCAGGCGCTGCAACTGTGTGGCCGTGCTGCGCTGTAGCAGCTTGACCACCGACCAGAGACAGACAAAGGAAGTCCAGGTGAGCATCAATCTCGATCAGGCACTGCAGACGTTCATCGTCGAAGCACGCGAACAGTTGCAAGTCATGGAGCAATCCCTGCTGCAATTGGAAAGCGAGCCGGACGATCAGGACAGCATCGGCGCGATTTTCCGCGCCGCACACACCATCAAGGGCTCCGCCGGCCTCTTCGGCCTGGAACCTGTGGTCAGTTTCACGCACATCGTCGAGGACGTGCTCGACCGCCTGCGCGATGGCAGCGTCGAGGTGGACGACACGCTGATCGCCGTGCTGCTCAGGTCCGGCGATCACATGCTGGAATTGATCGATACCGTCGCCGCCAAAGGTGAGACGCTCACGCCCGCCGCCCTTGAGCGCGAGGGGGCGCTGCGGCAGGCGCTGCTTGCCTACCAGGCCACCCACGAGGCCAATCGAGAGGTACTGGCCGTTGCGAGTGAGCCGAGCAGCGAAGCACGGCTGTGGCACCTGTCGTTACGCTTTGGGGTGGACGTTTTCCGTAACGGCATGGACCCGCTGTCGTTCTTGCGCTACCTGGGCACCCTGGGGGAGATGATTCAGGTGACGACCCTCACCGACACTCTGCCCGCGCTGGAAAGCTGGGACCCGGAAAGCTGCTATCTGGGCTTCGAGATCGATCTGCGGTCGGCAGCCAGCCACGCCAGCCTCAACGAGGTCTTCGACTTTGTGCGGGACGACTGCGAGGTCAGCATCGTGGCCATCGAGGACGCTGTGGCCGATACCGTCTGCGCTGACCACCCCCTGATTGCACCGGTCGAGGAAAGTCCCTCCGCAGCGCTCGCGCAACGCTCGCCGACCACCCGCGACGCGAGCAGCCGAGATGGCAATTTCGTGCGGGTCAACGCCGACACGCTGGACGAACTGATCAACCTGGTCGGTGAACTGGTCATTGCCAGTGCCGGCGCCAACCTGCTGGCGCGGTCGTGTCATCACGCGCCGTTGCAAGAGGCGACGTCGACGGTCTCGACCCTCGTAGAAGAAATACTCGACGGTGCCCTGCACCTGCGCATGATCCCGATTGGCGACACCTTCAACCGTTTCCGGCGCGTGGTGCGCGATGTCAGCCAGGAATTGGGCAAGGACATCGAGCTGAGCATCAGCGGAGCGGAAACCGAACTGGACAAGACGGTCGTCGAAAAGATCGGCGACCCGTTGATGCATCTGCTGCGCAACGCCATGGACCACGGTATCGAAAGTGCCGATGCACGGCGTGCTGCGGGCAAGTCGAGCAAGGGCCATCTCAGCCTCAATGCCTACCATGACTCCGGCAGCATCGTCATCGAAATCGCCGATGACGGCGCAGGTCTCAACCGCGAACGCATCCTGGAAAAAGCCCAGGCGCGAGGGCTGGTGGCCAGCGGTGCAGTCCTCACCGATCAGGAGATTTACAACCTGATCTTCGAGCCGGGGTTTTCCACCGCCGAAGCCGTGACCAACCTGTCCGGCCGCGGTGTCGGCATGGACGTGGTCAAGCGCAACATCACCCTGTTGCGCGGCAACGTCGAGCTGGACAGCCAACCGGGCCAGGGCACCTTGGTGCGCATCCGGCTGCCGCTGACGCTGGCAATCATCAACGGCTTTTTGGTCGGTATCGACCGCTCGACCTACGTCATTCCGCTGGACATGGTCCAGGAATGCATTGAACTGGATGAACACCAGCGTGAATCCGGTCGCCAGCAGGGTTACCTGGACTTGCGTGGCGAAGTGTTGCCGCTGGTGGACCTGCGCGCTCATTTCAGCCACGAAGGCCCTCCGGCCCGTCGCCAGAACGTGGTGGTGGTGCGCTATGCCGAGCACAAGGCCGGGCTGGTCGTCGATGACCTGCTGGGCGAATTCCAGACCGTGATCAAACCCCTCGGCAAGCTGTTCGGTGCACTGCGCGGCATCAGTGGCTCGACCATATTGGGCAGCGGAGCGGTAGCGCTGATCCTCGATGTACCCGCGCTGCTCAATCAAATCGTACAACTTGAAGCCCGCACCAGCCCGTCGCCTTTACCGGCATCGGTCGTTGCCCGCTGACGTGTGTGCACTACAAGGAGATTTTCGATGAAATGGTTTTACGATCTTAAGATTTCAACCAAGTTGGTTGGCTCGTTCCTGGTGGTCCTGGTGCTGACCGCCGCCATGGGGGGATACGCCATCCTCCAACTGGGTGCCGTCAATCAGGCTGCCCAGGACATCAGAGGCAACTGGATGCCGTCGATGCGTGCCGCCTCGGGCATGCGTTTCTTCATCGCCAGCTACCGCTTGCAAGAGTACCGGCATCTGGGCACCGACAGCAGCGATGAAAAGGTCCAGGCCGAGCGCGAAGCGGCAGACGCGGCGCAGCAGTTCGAAACCCGCGTCAACACCTACCAGCAACTGCTCTCGAATGACGAAGACCGTCAGTTGCTGGCGAGTGTCACCAGCGCATGGAGTGCCTACCAGGCCACCAGCAAGCGGTTGTTCGAGCTGTCCCGGCAGAACCAGACAGACCAGGCGCGAACGGTCTTCAGTGGGGAATCCAAGACTCACTACGACGAACTCACGAGCCGTCTGCAGAAAATGGTCGAACTGAATGCCGCAGGCGGCACCGCAGCCGGCGACAAAGGCACCGCGCTGTACGAAAACTCACGGCTATCGATCGTTGTGGCGCTGGTAGTGGCGCTGCTGATCAGCCTGACACTGGCGCTGCTGATCGCACGGATCGTTTCTCGTCCGCTGCGCCAAGCCGCGAGGGCGGCCGAACAACTGGCCGAAGGCAACCTGAACGCTCACATCGAGCCGGGTGCGAAAGATGAAACCGGCATGGTACTCAACGCCATGCGCAACATGGTCGGCAAGCTGACGCATATCATCGGAGAAGTCCGCAACGCGGCCGACAATCTGGCCAGCGCGTCGGAGCAAGTCAGCGCCACGGCCCAATCGATGAGCCAAGCCACCAGTGAACAGGCCGCCAGCGTCGAGGAGACGAGTGCGTCGATCGAGCAGATGAGCGCCAGCATCAATCAGAACACCGAGAACGCGAAGGTGACCGATGGCATGGCCAGCAAGGCGGCCAAGGAAGCCACCGAGGGCGGCGAGTCGGTTCAACAGACCGTGGTGGCGATGAAGAAAATCGCCCAGCGCATCAGCATCATTGACGACATTGCCTACCAGACCAACCTGTTGGCGCTGAACGCGGCGATCGAAGCCGCTCGGGCCGGGGAGCACGGTAAAGGGTTCGCCGTTGTTGCCGCTGAGGTGCGCAAGCTGGCCGAGCGCAGCCAGGTCGCGGCCCAGGAAATTGGCGAGCTGTCGTCCAGCAGTGTCGACATGGCGGAAAAAGCCGGTCAGTTGCTGGGGGAAATGGTCCCGTCCATCAACAAGACGTCCGACCTGGTGCAGGAGATCAGTGCGGCTTCGGAAGAGCAGGCCGCGGGCGTCGCTCAGATCAACACCGCCATGACCCAGCTCAATCAGGTCACCCAGCAAAACGCGTCCAGCAGCGAGGAACTGGCGGCCACGGCCGAAGAGATGAACAGTCAGGCGGAACAATTGCAGCAGGCCATGAGCTTCTTCGTCCTGGATTCCAGCCCTCGCGCCGCCGCGCCGGCCGGCCCGCAGGACGGTGCCGCAAGCATGCCGCGTCAGCCCGTGCGCAAGGTGCAGCCGCCGCGCAAGGCCGTGGCCTACGCCATGGAAAGTACATTGGACGAGTCGGAATTCACCCGTTTCTGATCGCAGACGCGAGCGGGTCACAAGGAGAACGAAATGGGCGCAGTGATGACGACGCGTGATGCAGCGGTTGGCGAAGACGAAGGCGCGCAGTACCTGACCTTCATGCTGGGGGGTGAAATGTTCGCCCTCGGCATTCTCGGGATCAAGGAAATTATCGAGTATGGCAGCCTGACCGTGGTGCCGATGATGCCGGACTTCGTGCGCGGCGTGATCAATCTGCGCGGTGCGGTGGTGCCGGTGATCGATCTGTCGGCCCGCTTTGGCCGGGCGAACTCAGCGATCACTCGACGCTCCTGCGTGATCATCCTCGAGGCAGGTTCCGGAACGGGTCAGGCGCAGGATGTCGGGTTGCTGGTCGACACCGTCTCGGCGGTGCAAGAGATTCCGGACGCGCAGATCGAGCCGCCGCCCAACTTCGGCGCACGTATTCGTGCCGATTTCATTGGTGGGATGGCGAAGGTCGATGGCAAGTTCGTGATCGTGCTGGAGGTGGACAAGGTGCTCTCCCTCGACGAGATGTCCAGTCTTGCGGAGGCCGCTCAAACGCCTGCTCTCGATTTCAATCCACGCTAGGGTCGAGCCATGCCACACAACGCATCGCTCGATGACCGTGAATTCAGCCAGTTCCAGGCCTGGTTGCACCGGGCTGCGGGGATCAACCTGTCGCCGGCCAAAAAAGCGCTGGTCGCCGGCCGGTTGTTCAAGCGCCTCAAACACTATGAACTGAAAAGTTATGGCGACTATTTCAAGCTGATCATGACCGATCAGCGCAAGGACGAGTTGCAGGTGGCGCTCGATCTGCTGACGACCAACGAAACTTATTTCTTCCGTGAGCCGAAGCATTTCGAGTTTCTGCGCCGGCACGTACTGCCCGGTGCGGCCCCCGGCAAAGTGTTCCGCATCTGGAGTGCGGCCAGTTCGTCGGGCGAGGAACCCTACAGCCTGGCGATGACCCTGGCCGAGGCGCTGGGCACCACGCCATGGGAAGTGATCGGCTCGGACATCAGCACCCAAGTGCTGGCCAAGGCACGCACCGGTCACTACCGCATGGAGCGAATCGGCAACCTGCCGCAGTCGCTGTTGACCCGATATTGCCTGAAGGGGATTGGCCGCCAGGAGGGCACGTTCCTGATCGAACGCAGCCTGCGTAACCGGGTGAATTTCATTCAGGTCAACCTCAACGAAGCGTTGCCCAATCTGGGCGAGTTCGACGTGATCTTCCTGCGCAACGTGATGATCTATTTCGACCCCCACACCAAAAGTCAGGTCGTCGCACGCCTGCTGCCGCTGCTTAAAGCAGGCGGCTATTTGATCATCAGCCACTCCGAAAGCCTCAACGGCGTGAACGACACGTTGAAGCTGGTGGCGCCGTCCATCTACCGCAAGCCATGAGAAAGCCTGTCGGCGCGGCCGAAGTGATCCTGGCACCTGGCGACGTGAGCTTCGCCACCCAGCCAACTCGCCTGCGTACCTTGCTAGGCTCATGTGTGGCCATTACCTTTTGGCACCCGCAGCGGCACATCGGTGGCATGTGTCACTTCATGCTCCCGGCGCGTGCGCGCCATGCTCAACCCCTCGATGGCCGGTATGCCGACGAAGCGCTTGAAGTCTTGTTGCGTCATGCCCGCGCCAACGGTACGCGGGCTGAGGATTATCAGGTCAAGCTGTTCGGCGGCGGCGAAATGTTTCCCGGCCAGCCGCCCACGCTCCCCATGCAGGATGTCGCCCGTCAGAATGTGCGGGCGGCGCTGGCCCTTGCCGAGCACCATCATTTGAAGCTCATCGCCCAGGACCTGGGCAGTACGGGCTACCGCACCATCATGTTCGACCTGTGGAACGGCAACGTCTGGGTGCGGCACAAACCAATGGGAATACTTCGAGACAATGCCTAACAGAAAAATCAGCGTGCTCTTGGTCGATGACTCGGCCGTGGTCCGTCAGGTGATGCTGGCGATTCTCAATGACACGCCGGATATCCATGTGATGGGGGCCGCCTCCGACCCGATTTTCGCCATGGACAAACTGGCGCGGGAATGGCCGGATGTGATCGTGCTGGACGTGGAAATGCCGCGCATGGACGGCATCACCTTCCTGAAGAAAATCATGAGCGAGCGGCCCACCCCGGTGCTGATCTGCTCGTCGCTCACGCAGAAGGGGGCGGAAACCTCCCTGCAAGCGCTTGCGGCCGGAGCGGTGGAAGTGATCGCCAAACCGGAAACAGGGTTGAAGCATGTCCTCCTCGAGTCGGCGAGCGAGTTGGTCGCGGCGATTCGCGCCGCAGCGCTTTCCAACGTCAAGAACCTGGGCAGGCGCAGTGTCCGTGCCGCGTCACCGGTGGTGCCGGCCGGGAAGCTCACGGCCGATGCGATCCTGCCGGCCGCCAATGGCCAGGCCATGGCGCAGACCACCGAACGTCTCGTCGCCATCGGCACCTCGACCGGCGGCACTCAGGCACTGGAGGCCGTGCTGACCGCATTGCCGCGGGTCTGCCCCGGGATCGTCATCGTGCAGCACATGCCCGAGAAATTCACCGCCTCGTTTGCCGACCGTCTCAACAGCATCTGCCAGTTGGAAGTCCGCGAAGCGCGGAACAACGACCGCATCCATCCGGGGCTGGCCCTGATCGCGCCAGGCGGCAAGCACCTTATGGTCACCCGCAGCGGCGCCTTCTATCACGCGCAGGTGATCGACGGTCCGCTGGTCAATCGTCACCGGCCTTCGGTGGACGTGCTGTTTCGCTCGGTGGCCAAATCGGCCGGCAAGAATGCCACCGGCATCATCATGACGGGCATGGGCGACGACGGCGCGCGAGGGCTGAAAGAAATGCTCGACGCCGGTGCCTCCACCGTGGCGCAGGACGAAGCCAGCTGTGTGGTGTTCGGTATGCCCAAGGAAGCCATCAAACTCAACGCCGCGCAGCGCATTCTGCCGCTGGACGCGATTCATCAGGCAATCCTGCACAAATGACGTGATGCCCACTGCGCCTTTGCACGGGCCAGTGGAGCAGGTCACCGCGAAGCGCGGCCCCATCACGTGCACGACACGATGCCCTATCGATGAGCCAGTAGCACGGTTGTCCGGGATGATTGCACGATCCTCCACCGAGGCGAACCAATGCCTGTCCTATGTGCCGAAAGCGTGAGACAACGCTGGACGTCATCACAGGAGGGCACGGTATGTCGCCGCAGGCACGCTTGGCGAACCTCATCTCACGTCAGACCATCGGGGACGGCACATTCGACACGCCCGTGTCAGCGGTGAAGTTGATTCGCTGGTCGACGCCCAGCGAGCCGATGCCCGTCATCTACGAGCCGACCGTCTGCTTCGTCGCGCAAGGCCGCAAACAGGCGAGCGTGGGCACCACCGCCTTGACCTACGACTGTACCCGCTACCTGATCGCCTCGATCGCTCAACCGGTGATGGGTTCGGTCGTCGAGGCCAGTGCAGAAAAGCCTTATCTGTGCTTGCAGATCAATCTCGACAAAAAAGAGATCGCGGAACTGGCCGCGCTCCATCCCTCGTCTTTGAACCCTGATTCGCCCCCGGCGGGGCTGGCGATCTACGACGCGCTGCCAGCATTGACCGATGCCGCCATCCGCTTGTTGGCATTGTTCGATGCGCCACAGGATGTCCCGGCGCTGGCGCCGCTTATCTTGCGGGAAATCTACTACCGGCTGTTGACCGGACCCAGCGGCAGCCTGCTGCGGCACATGGTCCACAGCCAGAGTCAGTTCCAGCAGATCAGTCGGGCCATTTCCTGGATACGACGCCATTTCCACACGGCTTGCCGAATCGAGGACGCCGCTGAAGTGGCGGCCATGAGCCGGTCGAACTTTCACCTGCATTTCCGTGCGGTGACCTCGCTCAGTCCCCTCGCGTTTCGTCTGCAGTTGCGCATGCAAGAGGCGCGAAGGTTGATGCTGGCCGAAGGTCTCGACGCCGCCAGTGCCGGGGCCCGGGTCGGCTACAACAGTCCCTCGCAATTCAACCGCGACTATTGCCGGATGTTCGGCGCACCCCCGGGACGGGACGTGGCCCGGCTGCGGGAGTCGGGCAATCACTACTGCATGGCCGTTTCCGAGCCGAACACCTGAGTCGCGTCTGGCGCGCCCCGGCCTTCAGACACGCCACGTTTTTTCGAATGAAGACAAGCATCGTCCTGGGAGGAAAATCAGATGAAATACAAGACATTGGGCAATACCGGCCTGCTGGTTTCACAACTGTGCCTGGGCACGATGACGTTCAGCGACGGGACCGGTGTATACGAACACATTGGCAATGTGGACCAGGCTGGTGCCGATGCGTTGGTCAAAGCCAGCGTCGAGGCGGGGATCAATTTTTTCGACACGGCGGACGTCTACTCGGCTGGGGCAAGCGAGCGCACCCTTGGCCAGTCCTTCAAGAATCTGGGCATCGCCCGCCACGAAGTGGTGCTGGCGACCAAGGTCTATAGCCGCATGGGGCCAGGCCGCAACGACGTGGGCGCGTCGCGTGGGCACATCATGGATGCGGTCGACGCTAGCCTGAAACGGCTCGGCACGGACTACATCGACCTGTACCAGATCCACGCCACCGATACGCTGACGCCCCTCGACGAAACCCTTCGCGCATTGGACGACTTGGTACGGCAGGGCAAGGTGCGCTACCTGGGCGTGTCGAACTGGCAGGCATGGCGGATCGCGACAGCCTTGGGCGTTTCCGCGCGGCTGAATCTGGAACGCTTCAACACCCTCCAAGCCTACTATTCCGTGGTGGGGCGGGATCTCGAAAGAGAGCTCAAACCGTTGCTCGACGCCGAGAAAATGGGACTGATGGTCTGGAGCCCGCTTGCCGGAGGTCTGCTTTCCGGGAAGTTCAGCCGCGACCAGCAAACGCCGGAAGGCTCCCGCCGCTCGACCTTCGATTTTCCCATCGTCGACAAGGCACGCGCCTGGGACGTCATCGATGTGCTCAAACCGCTGGCCGAAGCGCGTGGTTGCAGCCCAGCGCGCATCGCCTTGGCGTGGCTGCTGTCCAAGCCGGTCGTGACGTCCATCGTGGTGGGCGCCAAGCGCCTCGACCAGTTGGAGGACAACCTCGCAGCCATCGACATTGAGCTGAGCCAGGATGAGATCGCCAAGCTCGACGCCGTCAGTGAACTGCCGCCTGAATACCCCGGCTGGATGCTCGACACCCAGATGGCCGACCGGCTGGGGCCCGTGGACCTTTGGGCAGGCAAAACCTCATGACGTGGAACGCAAGCCGCACGCGGATGGCATCTGACGATGCCCCGCTGTGCGCTTGGAAGGCCCGGCACGACAGGTCGGGATCGGCGTCAAGGACAGCAGGCGCGGCCCAGGCACCTGCGAGTCTTGCAACAGGTTCGACGGGCAGCGCTGCTTCAATCGGGCTCACTGGCAAGTTTCGCCTTGGCGGGGAGGGGCGTTTCGGCGTTTCCCTTGTGAAGAGTTTCGTCCGAACACCAGCGATTCCTGCCGGAGTGCTTGGCCATGTACAGAAAAGCGTCGGCTGACTTGATCATGCCTGCGGCATTGGTGGGCTCCTTCGCGGGCGTCACCGCCGCGACGCCAGCGCTCGCTGTCACAATGCCGAGCGGGTGGTCGGCATGATCGATGTTCAAGGCGCGAACGCGCTGGATCATGTCCTCCGCCACTTGGCCCGCTCCTGTGGCATCCGTTCCCGGCAGCAGCACGGTGAACTCTTCGCCCCCGTAGCGAACCGCAAGATCGGCCGGCCGTTTGAGCGTGCCTCGGATGGCCTGCGCGACCTGCTGCAGGCACGTATCTCCGGCAGGATGGCCGTACCGATCATTGAAGCGTTTGAAATAGTCGACATCCAGCATGATCAGCGCCAAAGGCTCTCCCTGGCGCCTGGCCCGCTCGATCTCCTGCTCCAGGACCATGTCCAGTTTTCGACGGTTACCCAATCCTGTCAGGCTATCCGTCAGCGCCATGTCCTGAAGCGTCTGGTGGGCCACCCTGATTTCCCGTTCCAGTCGGAATCTGGCTCGCAGTTGCGCCAGCACGATCGCGCCAAAACTCGCGAGAAAGCCCATCAGCACCAGCAGCACCATCGCGGTCTTGAACAGGTCATGGCGCCATGGACCGATGAACGATTCGCGGGACAGCCCGGCCTCCACGACCAGGGGATAGGAGGTCAGCGCGCGGTACGCGTACAGCCTTCGCGTGTTGTCGATGACGGCCCTGACTTCCGCGACCCCCTCGCTGGATTGGGGCAGATAACGTGTAAAAATCTCGCTCCGGGCCAGGCTTTGCTCCGTTGCAGGGGAGATGAAAGGCCGACGCACGAGCACTTCACCGCTGCGTAACGCCAATACCAGGGCGCCCTTGTCGTCAATCTTGAAATCACCGTAGAAATCCAGGAAATAGCTCACCTTGAGGGTGCCCAGCAGAACGCCCCCGAATGAACCGTCGGGTTTATCGAGGCGGCGAGACACGGGAATGACCAGCTCACGGGAGGATCGGCTTCTGACCACTTCGCCGATCCGTATGTCCCTCCCGGGATGAGTGCGGTGGTAGTTGAAATACGCGCGGTCGGAATTGTTCGCCGTTTCGGGCGTGATGTACTGGTTAGTGACGATCCAGTCCCCATTGGGCGCATAAATGAACAGGCCCTGCAATTGGGGCATGATCCTGGTTTGTTGATCGAGCAATGCCCGTATGCGGGGGATGTCGATGTTTTGCAGCCCATCGCCCTCCACCCGTTCGCGCAGTTCAGCCGTCAGCACATCCACCTGCCGAATAGCATCCTCGGCATGTTGTGCTGTCGCGCGGGCGAGGTTTTTCGCAGAGTCCTCAGCGGTGACATACGCATGGCGATAGTCGCGCCATGACCGCCAACCCTCCACCGTCAGAAAACTCGCGACCATCAGGAGCATGAAGGTCAACGTCATGCGGAATACGGCCGATGCGCGGCGTCCGCTCGGCATCAAGCCTTCCTCTGCGGCGGTTCCTGCGGCGAAGTGCTTTTCCTTGCGTCCTGGCATCGAAACCTCCCTGGGCAATTCAATCATAGCGTCAGGATGAGTGCGCGTTACCGGGTAGACACCAAGTGGGGTGTATTACTCAACGCAAACTCGCGTTGCGCGCTCTGCGGTGCCGCCCCCCAATCCCCGAAGCGTGCTTGCACGAACGTTACAGACTGACGGAGGCAGCCCACTCCATCATCGCCAGCCAGCCTTGAGGAGTTGCCCATGTTTGATACCAAAATCGCTTTCATTGTCCGCAACGACCTTGCCCACTGGCAAAGGATGAATGTCGTGGCCTTTCTCGCAACCGGCATCGCCTCCGCAGCGCCCGAGATCCTGGGCGAACCGTATGTGGATGCGCGCGGACACGAATACGGGAGCATGTCGATCCAACCCATGCTTGTTTTCGAAGCCGGGCTGGACGGCCTGCAAAAGGCTCATCGCATAGGCCTGGAGCAAGCGCTGACGATGCTGCCGTACGTGTTCGCGATGTTTTCCACCGGCCATGACGAAGCCAACCGAGCGGTATTTCTGGAGGAAGATCCCGATAACCTTCAACTGGTGGGCTTGGCGCTCAGAGGCCCCAGGAAAGCGGTCGACAAAGCGATCAAAGGGTTGCCGTTGCACCCTTGAGCGAAGGCCTGCGCTGGCTTCATGTGTTTCCGATTGGCTGTGAAGCCGAACGGCACGATTCGCTTACGCCAAGCGTCGCATGGCGCTCGCCAAATGCGCCCGGGCGCTTTCAGGGGCGCCATGGCGCATTTGCTCGTAAGCGCGTTGCGCCATGTCGTGGGGTATTGGCTTGGCCAGCGAGCACCTGGCCATGGAAGTCGCAGAGCAGAAGGGTCTCGACACGAATGTGCGCAGCGGCCATGGCGGGTTGCGTTCGCGCTGTGCACCGACCTCCCCGAATTGCCGCCGACCGAGCTGGCGCTGATCAGCCGCGAAGGCGCGTTGACCGGCTTGCAGCGAGCGCTGGTCGAGTTTTTGCGACAAGCACTGGGTGAATCACCTGAGCCAACGCGCAATTGATGTCCGTGTGCATTCTCGGCAATACGAACCGGGGTGTCTTCCTGCCCAGCTTTACTTGAAGCTCGCGGATGGGCTTGGGTGTACGGGGCAGGTGATCCAAGACGGTGTGGTTCAACGCTTACACGCGAAAGAGGTGATTCCGAGGGTGTTTCGGTTAATCGAGACCTTGGCGTCTACCTGCAATGCGCCGCTCACTCCAGCCTCGGCGGATAACCGAACCGTGCTTTGTAGGCATGGGTGAAATTGGCCGGATCTGCGTAGCCGACACGGTACGCGACCTGCGCCACTTGCCATTTGCGTTCGCGCAACAACTGGCGAGCCACTTCCAGGCGACGGTCGCGCAGGTAGTGCAGCATCGACCTGCCAAACGCCTGCTTGAAGGCGCGGCGCAGTGTGGTTTCCCCTACACCCAGCATGCGTGCCAACTCTTGGCTGGCCGGTGGATGGGCAAGGTTGTCTTCGAGCCGTTGCCGGGCTTCGTGTGCCAGCTCGCGCTGGGCCCGGGTCTGGCCTTGGAGGCGGCTTTGCGGGCCGCCCAGGTGCACGGCCAGTTCCACCAGTACCGCCAGGGTCAGGCTTTCCTGATGCAGTCTGCCCAGTGCGCCGTGGTAGGGCGTCTGGTACAAACGCTCGAACAGCGAGCGTAGCGCCATGCAGCGGGGCAGTGGCGTGAAACGTACCCCGTCCTGTTGCAGACGCAGCAGGGGCAACAGTGTGGTGTCACCTTCCTCGGCCTGTTCATGAATGAACGAGCCAGCAATGCGCAGCCCCGCCAGCCGTGCGTGGCTGCCGGCCGGCAGGATGTCGACCGCTTCCATCGGCTCGCTCAGGCCCAGGCTGACCGTGGCTTGCGGCGTATAGTGATTGGGCGTGCGGCGATCGATACTGTGGCTCCATCCCCCTTCGAGTACCTGCACGATGCACAGGCTGTCGGGCAGCACCTTGTGGATGCGCAGAGGCTCGGTAAAGCGTAGGTCGCAGTCGAAATACTGCATCGACGGGCGCACGGTTCGCGCTTGATAGTGGCCGCTGGCACTGCCGATGATCTCCCGCGCGGACGCGTCGAGGATGTTCGACCGGCTCAGGGGTTGTGGGCCATCGAAGAACACTTCGGTGTCGTGGTAAGGGGTCCAGCTCTGCATGGCATTCAATACTGGCTAACGGCTATTTGACGTCAATCCGACAACGGGGCCGCAGTATAGTGCGGGTGATGCTTTTTTAATCAATACCTGTGACCGGTGGCCATTCACTTGTGTGACGCGGTCAGCCATCTTGCCGATGCGGCGACTCTGGCTTATCAGGTGTCCTCACTCTGTTACCGAGGACACTGGCATGTTCCTGAGCACCTGCGTACGCGTACTCACCCTTGGCGCGCTGCTGCTGACTTCCGCTATCACCCTGGCCGATGACGCCCGCCCGGAAGTGGCCGACAAGGTCATGGCTTATCAGGGCGAGCAAGGCGTGAAGGTATGGACGCTGCGCATCGGTGCCCGCGGTGCCAACGAGGCATTGGTGCAGGTGGAAGGGGTGGACCATGACTGGAACCAGCGCATCCAGAAAATGAACGTGGAAAAGACCGCCAAGGGCACGCGCTACAGCACCGAGGCCAACGGCCAGAAGTTCGTGGCGCTGATCCTTCAGGACGGCTATGGCGAGCTGTATCTGCCCGGTGAAAGTCAGGAATTGAACGTGGGCTACAGTGAAGGGCTGTCGTCACAGGGCGACGCCCAGGCGTTCCTCACCGATTACCTGAACCAGAAGTGATCATGTCCACCCCATCACGCAGGCTGCGGCTGCTGGCGTTTCTGTTTCTGGTCCCGCTGGGGCTGATGCTCTATGCACTGCTGCAAGACGGTCGTGTGCATTGGGCATTGAGCGACGAGCAGCAAATGCGCGACTGGATCGTGGCCGCCGTGAAAGACCCCGCACATCTGTTGCCCATTCACCACCGCTTGACCGGAGGCCATGTAGGGGCCGAGTCCATCGTGCCGTACATGCAAAAGGAGATTGCCCGTATCGTGCAGGACCACGGCTGGCTGACGCTGCGTGGGGGCCTCGCGCACCTGGCTGAGCTCTGTGCGCTGGCAGCCGCCCTGACTGGTGTGGCGCTGTTGACCAAGCTCAAGTACGACGCCCTGCGCTCAATGCGTTCACAGGACTACATGCTGCAGCACTTGACGAAGGCCTGGCGGGGGGTCACCCAACTGATCTTCCTTGATGTGGCGTTGTTGATAGCGGGTATCAGCCTGTGTCTGCTCTACGAAATGGCCTGGGCCTACAGTCACTGGGACCGGGGTGGGGCTATGGCGCTGCTGTTCACTCTGCCGCTGTGGGGGGTATTGACCGGTGGCGTGCTGGCGCTGCGCAGCATCCTTAAGCGGCTCACACCGCTGGAGGCACCTGCAATTGGGCTGTTGGGGCGTGAGTTGCCACGCGAGCACGCACCGGGTCTGTGGCGCTGGGTAGATGGCATTGCCCGCAAAGCCAATGTGCCTTCCCCGGACCATATCGTGGTGGGCGTCGATCGCTCCTGGTTCGTGACCAGCAGCCAGGTGTTTTTGCAGTCGGCGCAGGCGCCGTTGCTTGGGCACACACTGTACATCCCGCTCACTTACGCCTCGGCCATGAGCCAGGACGAAGCGGCTGCGGTGGTGGGGCACGAACTGGGGCACTTCGCGTCCGGCGACACGAAGAAGGGCTCGCAGCTGTCGTCACTGTTCCACAGCGTGCGGTCACGCATCCACACCCTGCTCGAAGACAATGACAGCGACACCCTGCTGGTCGGGCCGGGCATCTGGGTATCGCTGTACTTTCTTGAGCAATTCGATCATGCCTTCCATCACTGGAGCCGACGGCAGGAGCTGGCCGCCGACGAAGTGGGGGCAAGCGTGGCCGGCGCCCGTATGTTCGCCATTGCCTTGCTGCGAGTATGTGCGTTGTCCGAGCTGATCGACCTGCTGCTGGCCAGCCCGCAGACCGGCAACATTGTGCAAGCGCTCAACAGTCACTTGGGGCAGCACGCGTTGCCGCTCAGCCCCCACACCCTCGAACACCGTGTCGAGCACCCCTTCGACACTCATCCACCCACCTTGCAGCGCGTACACCACCTCAAGGTGGCACTGGACGACGACTTACTGCGTCAGGCGTCCCGTCCGGCCAGCGAGGCCGACAGCCAGTGGTTCAATCAATTGCTCACCGAAACGACACACGCCGCGTGAGCGGTACGGAGACTCTACCCATGAATCAACCCTACCAACCTGGCAGCGCTACCGATCTTGCTGCGTCGCTGACCGACGAATACAACCAGGCCATACGCACCGAAGCCGAGGACGCCGCTGACACCTTGCAAAGCTTCATCGAGTCGGTGCCCGACAGGACCGAGTTCACCTCTTCGCCCAGCGTGAAATACGTCCTGCCCATTGCCGCGCTGGTGATGGCACTCCTGGCCTGGGTGGTGCTGCGTGACATGGGCGGGGAGCACCGTCCGGGTGACAAGGGAAGCGTGACTGGCTTGATTTTCTGCCTGGTCGGGGTTGCCGTATTGGTTGCTGCCAGCTGGGCCAACCGCCACTCAGGCAAGTTTGTGTTCATGACCCTTGATCACCGTCAGCTACGTGTGCACAACCTGAAGCGGCCGATCGATCTGCTCCAGGTGGGGCATGTGAGCTACAAAAACGGCGGCTGGGTGGAATCTTTGATGCTCGAACTCGGCCCTGACTCCGGCGAGAACGCGCACCAACGCAAGGTCAGCTTCCAGTTTTCCAAAGCCCTGTTGACGCGCACGGGTGGTACGCCCAAGGTACGTATCATGTCCGTGGGCTACCGGGTCAACGGAAAAACGCTGAGCGATGACCAACTCATGGGCGTGATAGAGAGTTACTTGAATGTGGCCCGCGCCGAGCAGGAGCTGGCGGTGCTGCGTCAGCGTCAGGCGGGTTTCGTCTGAAGCCCGCATGGATGGCCGCAGGGCTAGCGGCCGCAGCGATGAGCGCTTCGCGATACGCCACTGAGCACTTGCCGTTGGATCGTTAGTTACCGCTGCGCAACCGCGATCAATGCGGTAGATGGAATGGGCAAGACAGGATTATCGCCAGCCATTTCCCTGACGTACGCAATTACTGTTGCCTTTTCCATATCGGTCAGGCTCGTCCAGTCGGGTGACATTCCAAACAGCGTGTCAGGGTTATCGAGCGACTTCACATCCAGCTGATAGTCATGTGTCACGCGCTCGATGACAGGATCCCGAAACCCGGCGGCGATTAATTCGCGGGCGAAATCCAGTGTGTTGCCCAACGCTTTTACCGCCTCGGGCATCACCATGCCCTCGCGATCCGGGAAAAGCTTTCGCCTGACATTTCCCAATAAAAGAAACGTCGCCGCACCCATTTCTTGCCACGTTGCGACAATGCCATATCCCCCAATGGCGGTGACGCGGTGCATTTCGGCCAGGCCCTTGCGCCAGTCAGGAAACATGATCACACCGAAGATCGAGAACGTCGCGTCGAAGCTTGCATCTGGCAGACCGAGCGATTGGCCGTCCATGACCCGGGCCTCGACATTGGGCAGTCCTGCGTTCTTCACACATGCCACCATGGCGGGGGAAAAGTCCGTTGCCAGTACCTGTGCGCCGGTTCGTGCGGCTGCCAATGCCAGGGCTCCGGTGCCAGTGGCAACATCCAACACTTTGCTTTCCGGAGTTAGCGAGATCCGTGCCAGTGCCGCTTCTGCGAACTGTGCAGTGAAGGGATGCGCCGTTTGCTGGTAGTGCTTTGCAGCGACGTCCCAATGATCGGGATTCTCAAATTCACGCATCGCGGGGTCCTCGAAGTTCATGTAACTTTATAAGTATCATGAGTCTAAGCTTTTTGCCAAGTTGGAAACACAGGAGCACACAATGCGCAACGACAGCCGTCTTTCGCGAATGCTACACATCCTGGTGCACATGGTGCGCCACGACGGGCCCGTCACGTCGGACCGGATTGCCGAGATGCTTGGAACGAACCCGGTGGTGGTTCGCAGAACGATGTCTGGTTTGCGGGACGCGGGTTACGTTCATTCGGAGAAAGGGCATGGTGGAGGCTGGGTGATCACCTGTGACCTTGAGCAAGTCACGCTACTGGACGTCTATAAAGCGGTGGGGCAACCTTCGCTGTTTGCCATCGGCAACGAGCGTTCCAACCCCGACTGCATGATCGAGCAGGTGGTCAATCTTGCGGTCGACGACGCATTGCGGGAAGCGGAGTCGATGCTGGTGGAGCGGTTTCGCGCCATCAGCCTGGGTGAACTTAATCGCTTGTTTGATGCACGTCGTGCTGCTGGCGATGACGAGTCCATTTCATAGGGAGGTAAGGCTGCCGGGTAGTCGCCAGGCTGAATTGAGGGGGGTAGTCGTTCCCCTCCTGCTGATATCGCGACGGCTTGTCTCAATCAGTATGTGCCGGGCAAGTCAGCCAATTGGGTCATTCATCTAAGTGGCCGGTCTCGACCCGAAGCGGTCGCCGACGCTAACAGACGTTGACGCTGCATTTGTATACACACCAGCATACCAAGCAGCACTCTTGCGCTAATACGCCGGTGCACGGATGTGAATCGGGACATTCATTGAGTCTGCCCTTCGCTGACCGTTGTCGGGAGGCAAATGCGAGGGTAGCCTCGTAGAATTTTCCAGGATCTTTCATGCGTACCTTACGAATGCTCCCCCTTGTTTTTTGCATCGCTTTATCCGGATGCGCAGTTCCCTACCAGTCGCCTGAAGCAAAGCATCAGATCAGCCAGGAGCTAGGTGTCAACGCTGGCGATATCATCAACATCTCCGAAACCAACTTCTGTGCGCTTAGCTACGGCAGTGAAGCTGTGTGTCACGCAGAGGCAGGCCTAGGCGTGCTGACAAGTAAGGCACTTATCCTAACTGTGTACAGCTTTGGTCACTACCGACCCGCTCTCACACTGAAACCTGAGGATGTGCTTTGTGGTTCAACGGTCACGTCACGTGAAAAGGGTGAGCCAGTGAACATGTACACGACAGAGTATGCCGCTGTGCTGCTTCCACTCGATGGAAACGGACATTGGAATGGTCCAATGCACGCGCAGATAATCGACGTAATGCTTGGTGCCCGCAAACCCCTGTTGATTGGGGTTGCGGGTAAATCATCCAAGAAAAGCGACAAGTCCAAGCTCGTCGCGGGCATTATCCCCGGGACCACACTGCCGTACGCCGCCTCCATTGAGTTTCAAGAGCAGATAAATCCTTGCCCTGCGGCGATTGCTGAGAATACGTCTGCGACAATGGCACCATCGTCGTCTAGGTGAGCGCGATCAAGTGTCTGTCGCCATTGATAATGGGACGAGTGAACATGTAGGCGCGATGTGAAAACTAATGGGGCGAGGGTTAAGGGTAAAGTGAATTGATTGATGTATTAATCGCAACTTTTCTACGAGGCGACAAGTAAGGAGCGGCCAGTCGCTCACTGATCATTGAAGTCGGATATGACCCTGATTCTGGGCGACCGACCGCGATTGATCATTTCGTGAGCGCTCACCGGGAGCGGGGCGACCCTCGCTGGAAGGGCCGGGGAGGGCGATGGTCAAAATCATCCGCGAAACGCAGAAACATTTCGCAACATTCATGCACCACTGAAGTCGTAGGGGTATGTCCCACTGATGACCTCTTATGAAAAAACCACCCCGGCCTTCCGCCCGCTTGAAACTTCTCAATGAGCTTCGAAACCTCAAAATGGCCAGATCGGCGCACGCTTACGTCAGAGGCAGCACAGTGCAGTTCTACGACTGGCTTCACAGCCAATCGGGGCGACGTTTGCCCAGTGGTCCGCCGGTTTGGATCTGCGGAGATTGTCATGCAGGGAATCTCGGCCCCACGGGTGATCTGAAGGGCGCCATCGACATCCACATCCGCGATCTGGATCAGACGGTTGTCGGCAATCCGGCTCATGATCTGGTGAGGCTGGGTTTGTCGTTGGCCACGGCTGCCAGAGGCTCGGATTTGCCCGGCGTGACCACGGCGCGAATGCTCGAAGAAATGATGCGGGGGTACGAGGTGGCCTTCGAGGAAAGCGTCGATGAGGAGCCACCACGGCCGGCGCAGGTCAAGGCTGGCATGCGCACTGCTGTGCGGCGTACCTGGAAACACCTAGCCCAGGAACGGATTGAAAACACCAAGCCGACCTTTCCGCTGGGCAAGCACTTCTGGCCACTGTCCCGAGACGAGCGTTCGGCACTTCGTGAGCTCTGCAAGGCCCAGGATATCCATGCGTTGGTGACGTCGCTCAAGGGGCGTTCTCACCACGATAAGATCGAGATGTTGGACTCGGCCTATTGGGTGAAAGGCTGCAGCTCACTAGGGTTGCTGAGGTATGCGGTGCTGATGGGGATTGGCGAAGGGGACGATCTCGAATACTGCTTGTTGGACATCAAGCAGGCAGTTGCCGCCGCGGCGCCTCGTGCGCCACGCACCTCGATGCCGCGTGATAATGCCAAACGCGTGGTCGAAGGCGCTCGGCATCTGTCGCCAGGGCTGGGCAATCGCATGGTCGCTACCCGCATGGGCGAGAACGGCTTTTTCGTGCGCGAATTGCTCCCCCAGGACATGAAGCTCGAGCTGGATCAGATCAGCGAGACAGAGGCGATCCAGGCCGCTGGGTACCTCTCCAGGGTTGTCGGTCACGCCCATGCAAGGCAGATGGATCTTGCGACTCGCGCGTCCTGGATGAGAGAGCTGCAGTTGAATCGCTCACAGACCCTGGACGCACCCTCCTGGCTATGGACCAACGTCGTTCAGCTGGTGGGGAGTCATGAACAAGGGTACTTGGAGCACTGCCGACGTTATGCGCTTGGAGGGTAGTGGGATGTTCGTGAGTTCGATTCCGACGCTGGCGGTCGGATTGTTCTCGGCTCAGTGCGCAAAAGCCGGGGCGATGCCCGTAGCCACCCCTCGCAGATCGTTAAGGGCAGCGTGCTGGGGCGACTAGCCTCTTTGCATCATTCAGGAAACGTCCCGGCAGACGTCTATCAAACATCGACTACAGCCGTGTTGATCAGGGGGAAAGCGGTTTGAGACGTGCGGAGATAAGCAAGCAGGCGCAGGCCAGCATCAGTAGGAGCGTGCTTGTGATCATCAAACCTGCGAGTCCCCCAACCGGGTAGACCCAGCCAGCCAACGCTGCGCCGGCGCCGATACCGCAGAATACGAACGCGGCTGTCAGGGCCAGCGCGACCCCGCGGTAGTCGGCCAGGTGCTCAATGACTCTGCGCTGTTGTGAGGGCCAGACGACGTCTGTGGCGATGGCCCACATCACCAGCATGGCAAATAACCAGCCAAGCCGGTGAGGGCCTGCGCCAAGCATCAGCATCAGCAGCGCCAGTACGAGCATGCTGGTGATCAGCAGACGGTCGGCGGTGTAACGCAGCGAGAGGCGAGTGACGAGGAGATTGCCGATCACGCCAGCCACACCCAACACCAACAGCGCTACGGAAACGTCGTGCGCGCTGCCATTGTAGACATCGTGCACAACAGGGCCGATGAACGAATACGTGGTGTAGACCGCTGCAGTGGCGAAAAACGCCACGCCGAAAACGCTCAACGAGTGACGCTGAGTCAACATGAGGATGAGTGTTCGAAAGGCAACCCGTTGACCCGGACTGCGATTCGGAACCTGCCAGGCCACCAACAGCGCGGTGATCAGTGCAGCTGCACTGATCGCGAGGAAGAGGCTGCGAACCCCTACCTGATAAGCCACCCAACTCGACAATGGGATGCCGACCAGCCCCGCCACACTCAACCCGAGCAGGACGATCGCGATGGCGCTGGCCTGCCGTTCGCTGGTCACCAGGCTCGAGCCTAACGCCGCGAGCACCGGCCCGATGAAGGCAGCCCCTAAGCCCATGATCATTCGGGAGAGGATGAGGACCGTGTAATTGGGTGCTGCCGCGAACAACAAGGCGCCGAGGCCGAAGCCAAGGAGGCCGAGCAACACCTGACGTTGCCTGGGTATATGACCTGACAGCACTTGGAGCAGGGGGGCAGCCACCGCAAACGTGACGCCGAAAGCCGTCATCAGATAGGCCGTTTCAGCGTGGCCAAGATGCCATTCCTGCCCGATGGGTTCCAGGCTTCCGATGACAGAAAGCGCACCGGTTGCCTGGACAAAGTACGCAACACTCAGGATACGCAGCGCACCATTCGATTGCCGATCATGACTCATCGCGATTCCTGAGTGGGTTCATCTGGCCGATGCCGAAAGTGAGGCAGTGGGCCAGTGTCATACGCATCGCTCGTTGAAAAACCCGCAGTCAATGCTCACCCGGTAATACCCCTGTGCGTGGACTGCACACTTCAGCGTTCAAGTGGAATGTGGTCGATACCGCTGCCCGGATCAACTCATACGGTGGGATAGGTGGTCGTCCGCTGGCCTGAAACAAACGCGTGCTGACCAGGCAAGTCGAGGCGACATACGCCGATTACCAACACCTCGCAACTATACCGCGGTATCAATTGCGCCCCGTCGCCGGGCGAATAGAATCCCGGTATCCCGCAGGTCCGGCTTCGGAAACCTGGTGGGCATACCCAACCACGCACGTACCCATGAGAAAAACATCAGTGCGCTAGACGATAGGGGAAACCGTGATGCAGTCCTTGAATATCAATGGCCAGAGCCATCAACTGGATGTGCCGGACCAGATGCCCTTACTCTGGGTCTTGCGTGATGTCTTGGGTTTGACTGGCACCAAATATGGCTGTGGCATTGCGCAATGCGGTGCCTGCACCGTTCACATGGACGGAATGGCTGTTCGGTCATGCGTGCTGCCGGTGAGCGCAGCCGCAGGCCATGCGATCACTACGATCGAGGGCGTCGGTGAAACGCCCGTGGGCCGCTCAGTGCAGGCGGCATGGCTGGCCCATGAGGTGGTGCAGTGTGGCTACTGTCAGTCCGGCCAGATCATGGCGGCCAGTGCGTTGCTGCAGCACACCCCCCGACCCGATGATCAGGCCATCGATTCCGCCATGTCGGGCAACCTTTGTCGTTGTGCGACCTACACGCGCATACGCGCCGCCATCAAAGCGGTGACCCTATGAGTCACTCTGACACTCCACTGCCAACGGCAGGTCTGTCCCGTCGGCAGCTATTGCAAGGCAGCGGTCTCGCGCTGGGTGGGCTGGTGTTGGCCACCTGGCTACCGTCAATGCAGGCCCAGGGCGCAGCGAAAGCCATCACCGCGCCGCGATTGGGTGACATCAACCAAGGGTTTGGCGCCTTCGTGCGCGTCGGGGCCGACGGCCGCGTGACGGTCATCTCACCGAAGATCGAGATGGGGCAGGGCATCCACACCGGCATTGCGATGATGGTCGCCGAGGAACTGGAAGTGGGCCTGGACGTGGTTGATCTGGAGGAGGCCCCGCCAGACGCCAAGCTTTACACCGATCCGCTGCTTACCTTCCAGGCCACAGGCGGCTCGACATCGACGCGCTATACCTGGGAACCCTTGCGCCGCGCAGGTGCGACGGCGCGCGTGCTTCTGATTCAAGCAGCGGCGCAACGGTGGGGCGTTGCGCCCTCCCAATGCCACGCGGAACAGGGCCGGATCATCGGTCCGGACGGGCGCTCGGCCGGTTATGGGAAGCTTGTCGAGGAAGCGGCCAAGCTGCCGGTGCCCACTGACGTTGCCCTCAAGCCCGTCGAGGCCTTCAAGCTGCTGGGTAAGCCTACGCCTCGGATCGACACGCCGGACAAAGTCAACGGTAAAACCCGCTTCACGATTGATCTGCAAATTCCGGGTGCACTGATTGCCTCGACCTTAACGTGCCCGGTGCTCGGCGGCACACTGCGGTCCTTGGACGACAGCGCAGCACGCAAGGTCTGGGGTGTACGCGACATCGTGCGCCTGGATGACGCGGTGGCCGTGACCGCCGAGAACTTCTGGGCCTGCCAGCAGGCACTGAACGCATTGAAAGTCGAATGGGATTATGGCGAGAACGCGGGTGTCACTTCAGACCAACTGGATGCCGCTCTGCAAGCCGCCAGCAGTGCGCAGGGGGTCATCGCCAAGAAAGAGGGCGACGTCGGCACTGCACTGGGTCATGCGGTCAGCCGGTTCGAGGCGGTTTACGAACAACCCTTTCTTTCTCACTCTCCTCTGGAGCCGATGAGCTGTGCCGCTCACGTCACGGCTGACCACTGCGACCTCTGGGTCGGCACACAAGTCCCGGGGCTGGCCCAGATGACGGCAGCGGCTGTAACGGGCCTGAAACCCGAGCAGATCCAGATACATAATCAGCTGATAGGGGGTGCGTTCGGCCGCAGGCTGGATTTTGATTTCATCACACAAGCCGTGAAGATCGCCAAACAGGTGCCTTATCCGATCAAGATGATCTGGAGTCGCGAACAGGACATGACGCATGACATGTACCGGCCGCATTACGTGGACCGGATCGAAGCGGCGCTGGATGCGAATAAATCCCCCGTGGCCTGGCAACACCGGATCGCAGGGGCGTCGGTTGTGGCCCGCTACATGGGAGGATTGCCGCCTGACGGCATCGACTTCGATGCGGTCGACGTCTCGGTCGAGCCCCTCTACGACCTTTCCGGCCTGCAAGTGCATTACGTGCGTGAGGAACCCAAGGCGATCCCGGTGTCTTGGTGGCGTGGCGTCGGTCAACTGCGGGGAACCTATGTCCACGAATGCTTTATCGATGAACTGGCACGCAACGCCAAGGCTGATCCGCTGCAGTACCGGCACGCATTAATGAGCAAACACCCCAGGGCGCAGAATGTGCTTCGGGTGCTGGCTGAACAATCGGACTGGAGCACACCGCTGCCTGCCGGCACAGGCCGTGGAGTCGCCGTCAGCCATGTCTTCGGTGGCTACGTGGGGACCTTGGTGGAACTGCACCTGCAGGGTGAAAAGGGTATTCGCATCAAGCGTCTCGTGAGCGTGGTGGACTGCGGGTTCGTCCACAACCCGACCTCGGTGATCGCTCAGATTGAAGGCGGAACATTGTTTGGGTTGTCGGCGGCCCTGTTCAACGAAATTCTCATCGACAAAGGCCAGGTCCAGCAGACCAACTTCCACCAGTACCGGGTGCTGCGCATGAGCGACGCGCCACCGGTTGAAGTCCACCTCATTCCCAGCGTAGAGGCGCCCGGGGGAGTGGGAGAGGCAGGGACAGCATTGATTGCGCCCGCCCTCGTCAACGCCCTCCACGATGCCAGCGGAATCCGGATCCGTCGGTTACCGCTGGCACGCTTCGGTTACTACACGGTTTGAGGAGAGGCTGATGATCACGCTAAGCAGACAGCTGGGACTGGCACTGCTGGTAGGCGCGAGCCTTCCTGCTCTCGCTGACGACGCTCAACTACAGCGCGGGGAATACCTCGCGCGTGCGGCCGATTGCGTTGCCTGCCACACGGTCCAAGGCGGAAAGCCTTTCGCCGGTGGCCTGGAATTCAAGCTTCCCTTCGGCTCGTTGTATGCCCCCAACATTACCCCTGATACGCAAACGGGTATCGGCACTTGGACCGACGACGACTTCGTAGGCGCGTTGCAGAGGGGGGTGGGTAAGGACGGCAAGCACTACTACCCGGCGTTTCCGTATACGGCCTACACGAAAATGTCCCGCGACGAGATACTCGCCATCAAGGCCTATCTCTTCAGTCAGCCTGCGGTGAAGCAACCCAACAAGCCGGACACGCTGACATTCCCCTTCAACCAGCGATGGGGCATGGCGATCTGGAACGTGCTCTTTCATGACGACGAGCGCTTTACTGCGGACCCGAAACGGTCCCCTGAATGGAACCGAGGTGCCTTTCTGGTGGAAGGCCCGGGTCACTGCGGCGAATGCCATACACCGCGCAACCTGATGCAAGCACTGGACAGCGGTCACAGCCTGGCGGGTAACGTCATCGAAGGCTGGAACGCTTACAACATCAGCTCCGACGTCAAGCACGGCATCGGCGCCTGGGACGAACAGGCCTTGGTGAACTTCATGCGCACAGGCTCGGCCCCAGGTTTCGGGGTCGCGAGCGGGCCGATGGCAGAAGTGGTTGAAAACAGCCTGCAATACCTGAGCACAGAGGACCTCAACGCCATCGCCGTCTATTTGAAATCGTCACCCGCCCGCGATGAGGGTGTGACCAGGCCTGACCCCGCAGTGCGGGTTGAGCCCAGCGTCCAACCCTCCCTGGGCCAGAAAGTGTTCGCCGATGCCTGCGCGGCCTGTCATCGGCCGGACGGGCACGGTAATCAGACGCCTGTGGCCACGCTCTTGGGGCTGAAAACGGTGAACGACCCTGGGGCTCACAACCTCATAGGCGTGATCCTGCAGGGGCATCCTGCGACCCGGGTCGAGCAACGAATGCCCGCGTTCGCCAAGGCCTACAACGACGAGGAACTGGCTGCGGTGAGCACCTATATCCTCCAACGTTTCGGCACCACAAACAGCACCGTCGCTGCTGATGCGATCACCAAGCGGCGCGAGTGAAGCCACGCAAAGATAGGGAGCGCGTCGCATCGCAGGCGTCCTGACCCGAGTGGGCACTTCGCCGGCAAGGTTAGAGCAATGCAGCGACTCATCATTATCGGTTGAGCCGCAGGATCGAAAAATTCAGTGCCGCGGCGACTGAAAGCCAGCCCAGATAAGGGAACAAGATCAGGCCGGTGATGACGTCCAGCTGCAACGCGAGCAGCGTCATGGCCGCGACCACCAGCCAAAGGGCCGTAAGGATGACCATGCCTGCGACGATACGGTTCGCCCCAAAGAAGACCGGCGTCCACAAGGTGTTCAACGCGATCTGGGCGGCCCACAGCGCCAGCGCCACCTCGCTGCCTGGCAGCAGGGTGAGCCGATACCCCGCCCAAGCGATGAGGAGGTAAATCGTTGTCCACGCGATGGGAAAAACCCAATTCGGTGGGGTGAAGCCTGGTTTTTGAAGGGCTGCATACCAGCTTCCCGGTTTGAAGAGGATGCCGGTGCTGGCCGCAGCGCAGCACGCGATGAGAAAGATATAGAACGTCATTTACTGTCCTCTGCGGGCGTGGGTAGGGTAGGGCCGTCAGGCCTTCTGAGCGTTGGATGCCCGCGCGACAGAAAAGTCCGTTCTGACTACTCCGAGCGTTCGACAGTCAACGATTGATACCAATCGGCGTAGTGCGTGTTTTTAGCCATACGCCGATTCAGGTCTGGCGCTCCGTCATCCCACCAGACAGGGCCGCGTTCTCCGAGTTTCACTTTGGCAGCCTGAACGCGGTTGCGCGCAGCGCGCATCTCGCTCGGGTCACCGGACGCTTTGGCCGCTTTGACTGCGCGTCTGGCGTCCATCAGTTCATCCACCAGAGGCTGTCGCTCACGCTCGTCGAGCGCAGGATTCGAACAACGCCACAGCCGTCCTTTGACGACCACATACCGGCCATCAGGGGTGGTAGGGTTCATGATTGCTTTCCGCTGGTTTTGCGCACACTGCCACGCTCAGCTCTCTCGACAATTGTCTTCACGCCTCTCCACCAGTTGAAACAAGGGGCCATTCTGCAATGAG
This sequence comes from Pseudomonas sp. RIT409, assembly GCF_003052515.2. GTDB lineage: Bacteria > Pseudomonadota > Gammaproteobacteria > Pseudomonadales > Pseudomonadaceae > Aquipseudomonas. The sequence goes on from NZ_QARE02000014.1 coordinate 34,163, forward strand.
CCGGTATTCCCCTTTGCTGGATTGATACAGCCCGAAGCGGTCGGCGCGAAGCATGAATGCCGGCTCATCGGGTGCCTCGGGAACGGGGAGGCGATAGTCCCTCGCCAGGGTCAGGTGAGGTCGGAATTCTTTCTGCTCTTGGTCGTTGCCGAATGGCAGCATGGATTGTTCCAACGCATACGCCAGCCGCATGACCTCTTGCGGAGGGTTTTCGGGCGTCAGCACCAAAGCGCCCGATTTGCGCCAAACCTCAAGGCGATCCAGAAGTACAGTGAGCTTTCTTTCCGGCACCTTGACGTTGGACGCCGCTGTACAGAGGTCCGCGATCTTGGCCTTATCGACACTTCCCAAAAATAGCAGCGTCAGGTGAAAGTTGGCCGTGGGCACTGGTCGGCCAACGCGCAATGAAAGCGAGGTGCGCCACCTGGAAATCTCCTTCTTCAACGGCGTGGAGCAACCGATAGCGAAAAAGAGCCGTGATTGGGGTTCGGTACTCAACGCATCACCTCTTTATTCCTGGATCTGTTGGCCTGTGTGTTCAGGCTCTGTTTCGATGGGCCGAAAACGACCTCTCGTGCGAGACGTCCTCGCAGCAGCGGCTCGCTTCACATTCCATCGCCTGCCATTGCCTTGGCCTGGCCTATCAGTCTGCTCGCATCCTTGGAGGGAGGAAGGCCAAAGGCTTTCGCATAGTCCCGGCTGAACTGAGTTGCGCTTTCGTAGCCGACCTCGAACGCCGCCGCCATGACGCTCTTTGCATTTGCCGTCATCAGCGTTCTGGCCTGAAGCAGACGCACCCGCTTCTGGTACTGCAACGGGCTGAGGTTGGTGACGGCCTTGAAGTGGCGATGGAACGCCGAGACGCTCATCGACGCCCGCTCGGCCAGGCGTTCGACGCCGATGGGTTGGGCGAAGTCGCGGCGGATCCACTGCACTGCCAGGCTGACCCGGGCCATTGCGCTGTCAGGTGCTGCGATCTCGCGCAGCATCCAGCCAAGTGGCCCCTGAAGGACACGGAAAATGATCTCTCGCTCGTAGACCGGTGCCAGCGCCGCGATGCCAGCCGGGTCTCCCATGAGCCTGAGCATTCGGACCCAGGCGTCCATCAGATCGTCGGTCATCGAGGCAACTGAAAATCCGGGTGGGGTTTCGTCTCGGCGCGCAGGTTTGGGCAGGTCGGCGAACAGCGTCGATAGCACGATCGGATCGAGCGTCAAACTGACGGCAAGGTAAGGCTCTCCGGATTCGGCAGGGTGCACCGAGCCTAGGGCGGGCAAGTCGATGGACATCACGAAGTAGGTCGCGGGGTCGTACCGTAACGTGCGATCGCCCACCGTCATGCTTTTGCTGCCTTGCAGGATCACATTGATCATCGGGTCGTAGACCGCCGAGAGCAGGTGCTCGGGGATGCTGCCCTTGACCATGGCTACGCGAGGAATGCCGGTTTCGGTCCGCCGATTTTCAGCCTTGGCGGCGAGCAATCTGAGTTCGTTCAGTTGAGCGTTCATGTCGAGCATGCTGACGGCAGAGGATCCGCTCGGCAAGCAAAAAGCAGAAACGGGCAGCTTTCGAGCAGAAACGGATGCGCTTTTGCCAACGTCCTGCACCCGGATGGTTACCGTCCAAGTTTGGCTCAGGCTGACACCACCAGGGCCTGGCGCTTCTTCAGGTAGGATTGGAAGCGTTGCGCATAATCGTTGCCCACGGCCGCGCGCCGTTCGCCGGGCGTTGGATCGACAAGATCAGCTCCATAAGGGCCCTGGTGCTCGCCTTGGCCACGCGCGCAGCCGGATTGCGGCTGACGATCACGTCCTATCTGGTTCTGACGTTCATCCGACTGGCGTTCATTATCCATGGGTGTGTCGAAAAATCATCGGCGCGCTCATTGATAGGGAGTGCCATCCTTGTGCACGAACAGCCAGTTGCCCTCCGGCCCGGTCACTGCTTTCAGGTCATCATGAGGGTACTCGACGCTGTCACCCGCGCTGCGATCACCCACTTCAAGGACCACGCAGTCGGTGTTGGAGCGGTTTTCCAGGTGATGAGCCAAGCCTGCGCTGGGAAACCCGACTATCATTCCGGGCCCAAGCGCGTGCGTCTTATCGCCTCGGTGCAGCGTGGGAGTGCCTTCGAGAACATAGATGAACTCATCCTGTCGAGTGTGACGGTGGTGCAGGGCGGATATCCCGCCGGGTGCGAGGCGAATAAGGTTGACGCCGAAATTCCTGAGCCCGAAGACATCGCCCAGCGGCTGCTTCGATCGGCTCTTCATCATAGAAGCGAAGGGTTCAGGGTAATTGCTCGGCCTGTTCCTGAAAGGCGCATCTGACGCCAGGATCGGCAACGGCTCATCTTCTGTTGACATCCTGCTTCCCCTATGGAGTGAGTTGTTTCATCGGCCGTGCGAAAAAACCATTGTGCGCCCTGCCGAGGGTAATGGTCGTACAGCGAGATACCAGTCTTTCGACATGACCGAGGATTTTGCAATGAGAGATCAACATGTAGCACTAGTCGTGGGCTCCAGCGGGATCATCGGCAGCGCGCTGGTCGAAACGCTCGCCTGTGCGCCTGAATGGCATGTACGGGCCCTTCGCAAGACGAGCGTGCCGGATGTGCAGGCCATCGATTGCGACCTGACCGATGCTGCAGCGACTCGCAAGGCGCTGGAGGCCGCATCGGACACCACACACCTGTTCTACGCGGCGCTTCGAGCCGACGCTGATCTGGCGCGCGAGTCCGAAATCAACGCCGTGATGCTTGAAAACGTGCTTGACGGTCTGAAGGCCAACGGGGCTGCGCTGCAGCGGGTTGTGCATTATCAGGGGGCCAAGGTCTACGGCGTTCACTTGGGCGCCAGCGTTGCACCGTTCTACGAAGATGACCCACGTCATCTGGCTGCCAACTTCTATTACGCCCAAGAGGATCTTCTCAAAGAGAGGCAGGTGAGCGACGGCCTGGACTGGACCATTCTCAGGCCTGATGTGGTGGTAGGGGATATCGCTGGCAACCCGATGAACATCGCGATGGTGATAGGCGTGTTTGCAGCGCTGAGCAAGCAGGCAGGTTTGCCCCTACGGTTCCCCGGCTCCATGCGCACGTATCGGGAGGTCGTCGCCCAAGTGACCGACGCCCATTGGCTGGCCCGTGCGAGCATGTGGGCAGCTTTGGCCCCCAGTGCGCGCAATGAGGCCTTCAACCTGGTCGGCGAGCCGTTTCGCTGGGAGCGTCTCTGGGCCAAGGTCGCCGAAGCGCTCGACATGCAAGTCGCTGGGCCCCAGCCGTTTTCCCTCGCCAGGCACATGCCCGGCAAAGCGAAGGACTGGGAGCGACTGGCATCCGAGCATGAGCTGAGCACGCTGCCCTATGAAAACCTGGTGGGGTGGCCGTTCGGAGATTTCGTCTTCAACACTGAATTCGACATGATCTCGGACATGAACAAAATCCGCCGCGCTGGTTTCACGGAGGTCGTGAATAACGAAGAAATCATGGTGAATGCGCTGAAGCGTCTTGCAGAGAAAGGCGTCCTGCCAAAGCCTTAGTCGATGGCGATAGGCCCAAGACCTTCAGTGGTGGCCGCTGCTTCGACGGCAGTGGCCCGTGCTGGTGGCTCGATCGATTTCAACTGTCCATGCGGTAACGGAGCTAAGAAAAGAGGCCGCACTTTGCGACCTCTTTCAGGGGGCTTTTCAAGGCTTAGATGCGGAAACTCCCTACAAGCTGTTTCAGACGTGCCGACTGCTGCTCCAAGTCGGTACAGGCGCGCAACGTCGCCTGGAGGTTTTCCACGCCCTCTTGGTTGAGCGTATTGATCTCCGTGATATCGACGTTGATGGCCTCGACCACCGCGATCTGCTCCTCGGTCGCCGTAGCGACTGACTGGTTCATACCGTCGATTTCGCTGATCCGCACAGTGACACTCTCCAGGCTGCCGCCAGCGCTGTTGGCGATGCTCACGCTTTCGCGGCTTTCCCGCTGACTCTCGTTCATGATCTCGACGGCTTCACGGGCGCCCAACTGCAGCTCCTCGATCATGCGTTGAACCTGGCTCGACGACTCCTGCGTGCGGTGAGCCAGGCTGCGCACTTCATCGGCCACCACGGCAAAACCCCGCCCGGCTTCACCCGCCCGTGCGGCTTCGATCGCAGCGTTCAGGGCCAGCAGGTTGGTTTGTTGAGAAATGCCGGTGATGACTTCGAGAATCTGGCCGATGTTGGCCGTTTTGGTGTTCAGCTGTTCGATCTGCTCGCTTGCGCCGCTGATCCGTGTCGACAGACGATTCATCGCCTGGATGTTCTGACCCACCACTTCCTGACCATCGCGGGCAAGGTTCCGCGCGTCGCTGGAATGGCCCGATGCCCGTGCAGCGTTCTGAGCAATTTCCTGGGCTGCGGCGCCCAACTGATTGATCGCTGCGGCCACGCTGTTGGTCCGGTTGGCCTGTTGGTCGGAGTTGACCATCGATGAGTTCGAAGCGCTCACCACCCTGAGGGCGACTTCATTGAGCTGCACGGTAGAAGCGGCCACGTCCCGCATCGACTGATGGATGCGCTCGACGAAGAGGTTGAAGCCGTTGCCCAGGTAGCCGAATTCGTCCTGGCTCTGAACCTCCAGGCGCTTGGTCAGGTCGCCTTCTCCTGCGGCGATGTCGTGCATGGCCTTGCCCATCAGATTCAGAGGGCGCATGAGGACGCTCAGGAGCATGCTGAGCAGCGAAATGATAAGCAGCACGGCAATCAGGGTGGCGACGATAGCGGAGTTGCGAAACTCCTTGAGCATGCCGTACGCATGGCTCTTGTCGACCGCTACGCCGACATACCAAGTGACCGAAGGCAAGCCATCGACCCGTGCGAACGAAAGAATCTGGGTTTTGCCGGCCAGCACGCTTTCGCTGATCTCCGATGAGAGCTTCGGGGTGTCAGTGGGGTATACCTCCGCCAGAGTTTTCATGACCAGGGACGTGTCCGGGTGCACCAAGATGCGTCCAGTGGCATCCACCAGAAACGCGTAGCCGTCACCTTGCACACGCAGCGAACTGATCATCTTTACCAGGGTTTCCAGGCTCAGATCGCCGCCAGCCACGCCTTGCTGGCCGCTGGCAGTCTTGACCGGCGTGGCAATGGTAATGATCAGGCCCTTGGTGACGGCGTCCAGATAGGGTTCGGTCAGCGTCGTCTTCCCTGCGCTGACGGCATCTTTGTACCAAGGCCGGGTGCGTGGATCGTAGCCAGCAGGCATTTCATCCGGCGGCTGCATGATGAACGCGCCGTCTCCCTGGCCTTCATAGACGTTCATGAAGGTGGCGAGCAAGGTTTTCTGTTTCAGCGCGAGATTTTGAGCATCCGCCGTTGAGGCGCTGCCCAGACTCTCGGCCAGGCTTTCCACCAGCAAAATCCTCCCTGACAGCCAGCTCTGGATGTTGCCAGCCGTGCCTGCGCTGGTTTCACCCAGGCTTTCCTTCAGCTGATTGGCGATGGCATTTCGTTGCAGGTAATCGTTGTAGAGTGTGAACAGCGTAAAAGCAGCAATAACGACGAGGGAGGCGGCGAGGAGAATCTTATGGCTGAATTTCAGTGATCTGGTCATTGCCGGGGAGGTCCACATAGCAGGTTCGAGTACGGGCGTGAATCGCACACGCTTACCTGTCTATCGGCGGAAGTTTCCGGCGCAACAGTGGTTCACTGCATGATCTGGCCATGGAACTCGAGATTCGGACCATCGGTCATCGCCGTGCTGAAGAAGCGGAATCCGACGAGCGCCAGTAAGCCTCAGGATTGGACGGCTTTTATGGATAATCCATCCAGTGAAGCCCGATTTATCCAACGTATGGGGATAGCTATGCTCAGGCTTCTCACACCCGTGCAGGAGATTTTCCATGGCAGACCACTCCATCAAAGGCAAGGTCGTCCTCATCGCCGGCGGCGCCAAAAACCTGGGCGGCCTGATCGCTCGGGACCTGGCGGCGCAAGGGGCCAAGGCAATCGCAATTCATTACAACAGCGCGTCGACAAAGCCCGACGCCGAGGCAACCGTGGCGGCCATACTGGCCAGCGGTGCGCACGCCGTGTCGTTTCAGGCTGATCTGAAGACCGCGGGCGCCGTCGAGAAGCTGTTCGCCGATGTTATCGCCGCGGTAGGCAGGCCGGACATTGCGATCAACACGGTTGGCAAGGTGCTCAAGAAGCCCATGGCCGAGATCAGTGAGGCGGAATACGATGAAATGACCGCCGTCAACGCCAAAACCGCCTTCTTTTTCCTGAAGGAAGCCGGCAAGCATCTGAACGACAACGGCAAGATTTGCACCGTTGTGACTTCACTGCTGGGTGCGTTCACCCCGTTTTACGCCGCTTATGCCGGAACCAAAGCGCCCGTTGAGCATTTCACCCGCGCGGCCTCCAAGGAGTTCGGTGCGCGCGGCATCTCGGTGACTGCCGTCGGCCCCGGGCCAATGGACACGCCTTTTTTCTACCCCGCAGAAGGCCCCGACGCCGTGGCGTACCACAAGACCGCCGCTGCGCTTTCGCCGTCGAGCAAAACCGGCCTTACGGACATCGAGGATGTGGTGCCCTTCATTCGCCACCTGGTGAGCGACGGTTGGTGGATCACCGGCCAAACCATTCTGATCAACGGCGGCTACACGACCAAGTAAGCTAACCGAGCCAACAGGTTGTCCGGCGCAATGGGGTTCTGGCCAACGCCGGGCCGTGCCGGACCCCCGTGATCAGCGTCTCGGACTGTGCATGTATGGATAAACTCGATCAATACCGCGTATTCGTACGGGTCGCCGAAATGGGCAGCTTCATCAAGGCCGCCCATGCATTGGCACTGCCTCGCGCCAGTGTGTCGGCGGCCGTCCAGCAACTGGAGGAGAACGTCGGCGTGCGCCTGTTGAACCGCACGACACGCCAGGTCCATCTCACAGCCGATGGCGCACAATTGCTCGAACGCTTGCGACCACTGCTCGCGGATGCGGAGACCGTCGAGCAACTCTTTCATTGTCCCCAGCGCCAAGTGGCAGGCCAACTCCGGGTCGATGCGCCGAGTCGTATCGCTCGGCGTCTCATCGCGCCCGCCTTGCCTGGCTTGCTGCGGCGCCATCCGCAACTGAATTTGATACTCGGCTCCAACGATCGTGCAATCGACCTGGTGCGCGAAGGCGTCGACTGCGCGATACGGGTGGGTGCCTTGCAGGACAGCAGCCTGGCCGCGCGACCCCTGGGGGCGATCACGTTGATCAATTGCGCCAGCAAAGCCTATCTGCATCAACACGGCACACCGCAGCAACCGAAAGACCTTGCCTCCGGACATTGGGCGATTGGCTACGCATCGCCCACCACCGGAAGGGAGCTGCCTTGGGAATATTGCTCGGCCGATGGCAGGCGGCAGACGATGCCTGTGCCGAGCCGGGTGGTCGTCAATGATGCGGAGAGCTACATCGCCTGCTGCCGTGCCGGGCTTGGGATGATTCAGGTACCCCGCTTCGACGTGAAGCACCTGCTGGAGAGTGGAGAACTGATCGAAGTGATGCCTGAATTCCTTGCCGAGCCGATGCCAGTCTCTTTGCTCTATCCGCACCGCCGCCAGAGAACGCAGCGACTCCTCGCCTTTACCGAGTGGTTCGAAGAGCTGATGGCTCCCCATCTCATTTCCTGACACGGCGGGTCGGACCGTCATCAAAAAGTACAGAACGGCCATGTCATGCGCACTGGAGGCAGGTGTCAGGGGAGGGTGGTGCTGCCGAACTGCTGGGTTTGAAGCCCACGACGTTGGCGTCTCGGCTGAAAAAATGGGGGATTGATGTCCGGCAGTATAAGCGTGCCAAGGCTCAGAGGCAGGTCACCGAGGGAAATCGCTGACCCGTCGAATCCCTCGATGATTTGGCAGCGTCGCGAAGGTTTCCACGTGCGAGCGTTCCTGCGATCCCCCTCACAGCTCGCTGTTGATCCACATCCACAGGGGGAGGGTCAGCGCCGAAAGAATGGTCGACAGGCAAATGGCCGAACTGGTTTTTTGGCTGTCTTCCAGCGAGCGTGCGAAACCCAGCACGTTGACCCCGCATGGATTGGCCGCCATCAGCACCAGCACGCCGCGGGGGGTGCCTGCAATGCCCATCGCCATGCAGGCCAGCAGCACCAATAGGGGCAAGAGGATCAGCTTGGCCAGGGTGATCCCGATCGCATAGGCCCCCGGGCGGAGGCGATAGCCCGAGAGGTTTGCACCTAGAACGATCAACGCGCATGGCAGCGCCGCCTGCGCCAGCCAGTGGGCCAGTTGCAGGCTCCAAGTCGGCAGTGCGAGGCCTGAGAGATTGACCGCTACCCCCAACATCAGGCCCACGATCATGGGGTTGGCCAGGCTTGCAATCAGCGTTGCCGCCTTGAACGGCTCGTTGCTGGCGAGGCTGTCATAAAGGCTCTGGAAGCTGAACAACAGAAGGCTGTGCACCGCCAGCACCGTGAAGACCAGTACCAGGCCGCTGCTGCCGAACAGGCCGGCCACCATGGGGATGCCGATCAACGCATTGTTGCCGAACGCTGCCGTCAGGCCAAAGGGTGCAGGGTGTTTCAGGAAGGCATGAGCGATGAAGTTGACCACCGTGAAAACGATGAGGGCTGGCACGAAGTACGCCAGCAAGACCTTCCCATTCAGCCCGTCATGGAGCGGCGCGTCGACCATTCCCGTGAACAACACCATTGGCATGAACAGCTTGAACGCCAGGCCGCCCAACGCTTTGTTGGTGTGCGCATCCAGTGCCCCGCGATGGCCCAACAGGTAGCCGAGAATGATCAATAAAAAGATAGGCAGGATCGTTTGCGGGACGGGCACGGCGCAGGTCTCTGAAGAAGTGGGCGCATTATTGCCGGGTCTTTCGCGGCTTGTCAGCGAAAATCTCTACGTTATTTTATTTTTGGCACACTAATTGCTAATACCCCATAACGTCCTGTTAAGGACTTCCCGCCCAGGATCTCTGCACATCAGCGAGGAGTGCGCCCACATGCAGTCGCTCAATCTGCGGCAGATCGAAGTGTTTCGCGCCGTGATGATCACCGGGTCGATCAGCGGTGCCGCGCAATTGCTCTTGGTGTCTCAGCCTGCGATCAGTCGCATGCTGTCGCACACCGAGGCGCGCATCGGCTTTCAGTTGTTCGAGCGGGTAAAGGGTCGGCTCTACCCGTCGCCGGAGGCCCGCCGCCTGTTTGCCGACGTCGAGTCGGTCTACCGCGACATCCAGAGGGTCAACACGACGCTGCACGATCTGGTGCAGCAACGTCATGGCGTGCTACGGATTGCCAGCAGCCCAAGCCTGGGTCATCAGCTCGTGCCGGATGCGGTCGCCAGCTTCAGGCGGGGCAGCACCGATATCCGCGTCAGTCTGGAGTGCCTGCGCCATGTCCTGTTGCGCGACCGCCTGCTGGATCAACAGGCCGATCTGGGTATTTCACTGTTTCCCATCGATCACCCCAATCTGCGCGCGGTCCCTCTGAGCGAGGTACGTGTACTGGTGGTTTGCCCGGCCGATCACGAATTGACCCGTGTGCCTGCCGCCGAGCTGTCGCACGCGCTGTCCGAATCGGCCTTCGTGGGCTATCCGGCCGATACCCCGTTTTTCAGTTTCGTGAAGCCGGCATTCGAGCGCAGGGGCTGGGCTTACCGGCCGGATATCGATGTCGACTCGCCTCACCATGCGTGTGCCCTGGTGAAAAACGGGGTCGGTTTTTCCGTCGTCGACGAGATTTCCTGGCGCGCGTCAGGGAGCGAACAAATGGCCGTATTGCCGCTGCTGGCGGACGAGCGCCTGACGGTCAGTCTCGTGCACCTGCGCCGTGAGCCGTTGGCGCAGTTCGCTCAAAGTTTCGTCGAGCACCTGCGCCAGACGCTCTCATCGAGCGGTTTCGAACTCTTTGGCATGGATTAACAACCGGTTAATGACGGTCGATGTATTGGCATGCGACAACCCGTTCCAGCGCCCACACAATGACCCCACGCAGTGCAACAGGTCTGCCGGCACCAAGCCGGTCTCGTGGAGGAATGGCGACATGCGCGAAATCATCATCGGCGGTGCCCAGTTGGGGGCCATCCAGAAAAGTGAGTCCAGGGCCAAGGTGGTCCAGCGCATGCTGGCGTTACTGGAACAGGCTCGGGAGCAGGGCTGTGAACTGGTGGTATTTCCGGAACTGGCGCTGACCACGTTCTTCCCTCGCTGGTACATGGAGGACCAGGACGAGGTCGACACCTGGTTCGAGCGTGAAATGCCCAGTGATGTCACTCGCCCCCTGTTCGATTTTTCCCGGGAACACGGCATCGCGATTTCATTCGGATACGCCGAATTGACACCTGAAGGTCACCACTACAACACGTCGATCCTCACGGATCGCCAAGGCCAAATCATTGGCAAATACCGCAAAGTGCATTTGCCAGGCCATGTCGAATTCGACACCGAACGTGATTTCCAGCATTTGGAAAAACGCTATTTCGAACCGGGCGACCTGGGCTTTCCAACCTGGGAGACCCAGGACACCGTCATGGGCATGTGCATCTGCAACGACCGTCGCTGGCCAGAGACCTATCGCGTGATGGGCCTGCAAGGCGTCGAGCTGGTGCTGTTGGGCTACAACACGCCCTCCATCAACTCTCAGCGCCAGAGTGAGGGCGAGGAGCAGCGCTTGTTTCATTCTCAGTTGTGCATGCAGGCCGGTGCCTACCAGAACGCGACGTGGGTCGTGGGTGTGGCCAAGGCCGGTATCGAGGATGGTTTCCCCTTGATGGGTGGCAGCGTGATCGTCGATCCCAACGGGTTCGTGGTGGCCAAGGCCGAAGGGCAGGGCGACGAATTGATCGTGCATGCCTGCGACATGGACCTGTGCAATTTCGGCAAGACCACGATCTTTGATTTCGCCCGTCATCGGCGCATCGAACACTACGGCATCATTACGCGTCAGACCGGCGTCCAGCGCCCCTGATCTGTCTTCGAACGGGAGAAGCGACCCATGCGCAGCGTTTACCTCAATGGCGCCTTCGTGGCTGAAAACGAGGCGAGCATTTCAATCTTCGACCGCGGTTTCATGTTCGCCGACGGCATTTACGAAGTGACGGCCGTGCTGCAGGGCAAGCTGGTGGACTTCGATTTGCATACGGCGCGCCTGGCGCGGTCGTTGCGGGAAATGTCCCTTGAATTGCCCTTGGACGCTGCGCAGTTGCTCGCGATTCATCGTGAGCTGATTGAGCGTAACCAGTTAACCGAAGGGCTGGTGTACATGCAGGTGACGCGGGGCGTCGAAGACCGCAATTTTTTCTATCCACCCGCAGGAAGCCCGTTGACCGTGGTGCTCTATACCCAGGCCAAAACGGTGCTGGACAGCCCGCTGGCCAAACGTGGCATGAACATCATCGGTTTGCCCGACCTGCGATGGGGACGCAGCGATATCAAAACGACCCAATTGCTGTACGCCTGCATGGCCAAGGAGCAGGCCCGAGCCCAAGGTGCCGACGATGCGTGGCTGGTCAAGGACGGCTGGGTGACCGAAGGCACCTCGAACAATGCCTTCATCATCACCCGCGACGGGGCGGTGGTGACTCGCGAATTGTCGCGCGCACTATTGCCCGGTACTACACGTGCCGCCTTGATCGAGCTCGTCAAGGAGCACGACCTGCGGTTCGAGGAACGGGCCTACACGCTTGAAGAAGCGGCCAATGCGGCAGAAGCATTCATTACCTCGTCCACCTCGTTCATCTACCCCGTGGTGAGCATCGACGGTCAGCTTGTGGCCGACGGCAAGCCCGGCAAGCTGACCCAGCGCCTGCGCCAGCTGTATATCGACCACGCCCTGGCGGTGCTGGTCTAGCCGCTGCACCTCACGGCCCAGGCGTGCGCAGACGCGCCGGGTCTATCACAGCCTTTAGCACCCAACAGGAAGACTGCCGACACCGAACGTAGCCATCTGTAAGGAATGTTGAGCATGAAATTACGTCCATCCCGCGCCCTGATCGCCCGCCTGTTGCTGCCTGTCGGCCTGGTGGCCGCGCTGAGTGCACCGTACGCCCAGGCCGCCGAAAAGACGCTGCACGCAGTGATGTCGTCGTCGTTGCGAGTACTCGATCCCATCGCCACCACGGCGCAGATCACGCGCAATCACGCGTATATGATCTACGACACCTTGATCGGCATGGATGAGCATTTCGTGCCCCAGCCGCAAATGGCTGACTGGACCGTGTCGCCGGACGGCCTGACCTACACCTTCACGCTGCGCGATGGCCTGCTCTGGCACGATGGAAAACCGGTGACCGCCGCTGATTGCGTGGCCTCGCTCAAGCGCTGGGCGCGCTTCGATGTTGGTGGTCAACTGATGATGAAATACACCGCCAGCATTGTCGCCAGCGACGACAAGACCATCACCCTGACGCTGGCCAAACCCTTCGGGTATGTCCTGCAACTGCTGGCCAAGCCGTCTTCGGTCGCGGCGTTCATGATGCCTGAGCGGGTCGCCAGCATTCCCGACGGCAAGACCATCACCGACTACACCGGGTCCGGTCCCTATGTATTCGTGGCCAAGGAATTCGACCCTGGCAACCGCGTGGTCTACGAAAAATTCAAACAGTATGTACCGCGCAAGGAGCCGGCCAGCGGCACCGCTGGGGGCAAGGTGGTCAAGGTGGATCGCGTCGAGTGGATCAACATGCCTGACCGCATGACGGCAATCAACGCGCTGGCGTCCGGCGATATCGACTTCATCGAGCAATTGCCCATCGACTTGCTGCCCATGGTGCAAGCCGACGATCACCTCAAGTCGGGCGTGTTGAGCAAACTCGGTTCAATGACCGGAGGGCGGATGAATTTCCTTTATCCACCGTTCGACAACCCTGACATCCGTCGTGCGGCCTTGCTGGCGATGAACCAGAAAGATGTGCTCGAAGCGCTGGTGGGCAATCCTGAGTTCTATAAGCAATGTGCGTCGGTATTCGGCTGCGGCACCACCCTTGAGACCGAGGCGGGCGGCGAATCCCTCACCAGCGGCGGTAATCTGGAGGCTGCCAGGGCGCTGCTGAAAAAGGCCGGCTATGACGGCACCCCGGTGGTGATCATGCAACCGACCGACGTCCCGAGCCAGGCACCGCAACCGGTCGTTGCCGCGCAAGCGCTGCGCAAGGCCGGTTTCAACGTCGATCTGCAGCCCATGGACTGGCAGACCCTGGTCTCACGGCGGGCCAATCAGAATCCGCCCGCCCAAGGGGGCTGGAACCTGTTCTTCACCTACTGGAACGCAGAAACCATCTGGAACCCGGTGGTCAATCCGATGCTCGACGGCAGCGGGCAGAAAGGTGCCTGGTTCGGCTGGCCAACCGATCCGCAGATGAACCAGTTGCGAGTGGATTTCGCCACCGCCACCGAGCCTGCAAAGCAGAAGGCAATTGCGGTGGAAATCCAGAAGCGCGCCATGGACCAGGTCGCTTACATCCCGCTGGGCCAGTACTTCGACGTCGCAGCCTGGAACAGCCGCATCAGCCACTTGATGACGGGGCCGTCCACGGTGTTCTGGAATGTCGAAAAAGCCGATTGACCGCGGCGCCATGATTCCTGCCCTCGGAGGCTTCGATGTTGGGTTATTTTCTGCGCCGTGTGCTGGCGGCGATTCCGGTGATGCTGGTGGTCGCCCTGTTCGTCTTCCTGCTGCTGCGCCTGTCACCGGGCGATCCTGCGGCGATCATTGCCGGGGACATGGCCAGCCCCGAACAACTGGCGGCGATTCGTGAAAGCCTGGGCCTGAACCAGCCGCTGTACCGCCAGTTCTTCGTCTGGATCTGGCAACTGCTGCAGGGGGACTTCAGCACCTCGCTGATGGCCCATACCCCGGTGCTGAGCATGATCGGCCAGCGCCTGGAACCGACGCTGAGTCTGGCGCTGGTGGCCATCGTGTTCACCATCCTGATCTCGGTGCCGTTGGGGGTCCTGGCGGCATGGAAGCACGGGAGTTGGATCGACAACCTGGTGATGGCGACGTCTGTGCTGGGCTTTTCGATCCCGGTGTTCGTGATCGGCTATGTACTGATCACGGTATTCGCGCTGGAACTGAAGTGGTTGCCGGTGCAGGGCTTTCGCAGTATCAGCGACGGTCTCGGCCCGTTCGCCCAAAGGATCGTGCTGCCGGCGCTGACGCTGTCTTCGGTCTATGTGGCGCTGGTGGCGCGCATGACCCGCGCCAGCATGCTCGACGTGCTGGGCGAGGATTACATCCGCACCGCCCGGGCCAAAGGCGTGGCTGAAATCCGGGTGCTGTTCCGTCACGCCCTGCGCAACGCAATGATTCCGATCCTGACCGTCATCGGTACTGGCTTCGCCTTGATGATTTCCGGTGTAGTGGTCACCGAAAGCGTGTTCAACATTCCGGGGCTCGGGCGGCTGATCGTCGATGCGGTACTGGCCCGCGACTACCCGGTGATTCAAGGCATGATCTTGCTGACCAGCGGTGTGTACGTCGTCATCAACCTGCTGATCGATTTGTCGTACGCGATCAGCGACCCACGCATCCGTTACTGAGGGCAAGGCCATGAGCAAACCCGTTTCCCTGAGCCTGCCTGCGCCGCGCCGCCGATTCATCCGTGTGCCGCGGATGCCGTTCACCTCTGCGGTGGCACTGGTGGTGCTGGCATTGATCGTCGGCATGGCGATCTTCGCTCCGTGGATTGCCACTCACGATCCGGTGGCGCTGGCGCCCGCTTTTCGCCTGAAGCCACCGAGCGCCGAATTCTGGCTCGGCACTGACGCCTACGGCCGCGACCTGTTTTCGCGCATCGTCTACGGCGCACGCGTCTCGCTTACCGTTGGCGTCGGCGTCACGGTGTTGAGCATCCTGATCGGCCTGCCCTTGGGGCTGATGGCAGGCTACTTCCGGGGCCTGGACGCCCTGCTGATGCGGGTGATGGATGGGCTGATGGCGATTCCCGGCATCTTGCTCGCCATCGCCATCGTGTCACTGAGCAGCGCCGGCATCTGGACCGTGATGATTGCGATCATGGTCCCGGAAATTCCCCAAGTGGTGCGCCTGGTGCGGTCACGCGTGTTATCGACACGTGAAGAACCGTACGTCGAGGCGGCGGTGCTGATGGGCACTTCCACTTTGAAAATCCTCACCCGGCATCTGATGCCCAATACCCTTGCCCCGCTGATCGTACAAGGCACCTATATCTGCGCGTCGGCGATCCTCACCGAAGCGATTCTGTCCTTCCTCGGGGCCGGTATCGGTACCGAGATCCCGACGTGGGGCAACATCATTTCCGAAGGCCGGGTGTATTTCCAGCTCAAGCCTTCGCTGGTGCTATGGGCCGGCCTGGCGCTGTCGCTGTGCATCCTGTCGATCAACCTGCTGGGCGACGCGGTACGTGACGCGCTGGACCCGCGCATGAGCAAAAGGAACGCGGCATGAACGAGCAGCCGAAGGACATTCTGCGGGTCGAGCACCTGTGCGTGAACACGGCAGAGGGCAAGCCGATCCTGCGGGACATCAGTTTCGACATTCGCCCGGGCGAGACCGTGTGCCTGGTGGGGGAGAGCGGCTCCGGCAAATCGGTGACTTCGCTGGCCACCCTCGGTTTGCTGCCAAAAGGGGTATTGAGTGCGACCAGCGGCCGAATCCTGCTGGAAGGCGAAGATGTTCTCCAGGTCAGCGACAGCCGGCGCAAGGCCCTGAGGGGCAGTCGGATGGCGATGATCTTCCAGGAGCCGATGACTGCGCTCAACCCGGTGCTCACCGTGGGCAGTCAGATTGACGAAGTGCTGCAGACGCATACCACCATGGGGGCCGCGCAACGTCGTGAGCAGGTCATGAACGCGCTGGCGCAGGTGCATCTTCCCGACATCGAGCGGGTCTACCACGCCTATCCCCATCAACTGAGCGGAGGGCAGCGGCAGCGCATCATGATCGCCATGGCGCTGGTGCTCGAACCCCGGCTGCTGATCGCCGACGAGCCGACCACCGCGCTCGATGTGACCACGCAGCAGCAGATTCTCAAGCTGATCCGCGAGCTGCAACGCAAGCACGGAACCGCAGTGCTGTTCATCACCCACGACATGGGTGTGGTGGTGGACATCGCCGACCGGGTCTGCGTGATGTGCCAGGGGCAGATGGTCGAGTCGGGTGCGGTAGACGAGGTATTGGCTCGGCCTCGTGAGGATTACACCCAGTCCCTGCTCGCGGCTGTTCCGAGCCTCAAGCCCCGCGCTGCGCGCGCAGAGGTCAAGAGCGCCCAGGTCGTGCTCGATGTCAGTGAATTGGTCAAGGTGTATCCACCTGCGGGCGGCACTTGGCGGTGGTTCGGCAAGGCCCGTCAAGGCACGCGGGCGGTGGATGAGGTTTCCTTCACCCTCAGACGCGGCCGCACGCTGGGCATCGTCGGCGAGAGTGGATCGGGCAAATCCACGGTGGCCCGCTGTGTGATGCGCTTGCTGGCGCCGACCCAGGGGGCGGTGAGGGTCACCGGCAAGGACATCTCCGAGCTCTCGCCAGCGGGCCTCAAGCCTCACCGCAAGCGCATTCAAATGATCTTCCAGGACCCCAACCGGTCCCTCAATCCGCGCATCAGCATCGGCAGAAGTCTGATCGAGGGGCCGATGAACCACGGCATGCCGTTGGCCCAGGCATGGGCGCGGGCTCAAGAGTTGCTGGAGCTGGTCGGGCTGCCCGCCGATGCCATCGAGCGCCATCCCCATCAGTTTTCCGGAGGGCAGCGACAGCGCATCGCCATCGCCCGCGCGCTGGCGATGGAGCCGGATGTGATCGTCGCCGATGAGGCCGTCTCGGCGCTCGACGTGTCGATTCAAGCGCAGGTACTGCAGCTGCTCGACGACATTCAGCAGCGCATGGGTGTGGCGATTCTGTTCATCACCCATGACCTGCGGGTGGCCGCGCAATTGTGCGACGACGTGCTGGTGATGCAGCGCGGCCAGGTCATTGAATACGGGCCGGCAGCCCAGGTACTGGCTGCCCCTCGACAGCCCTATACCCGGCAATTGATGGATGCGGTGTCGGGCAAGGGCTGGGATTTCGCGACAGGGCAAAGGAGCCAGGCATGACGTTCGATTTGCTGTTCCGAGGCGTCACGGTGGTAGACGGTACGGGGGCCGAGCCGTACCTCGCCGATGTGGCGACCCGCGACGACAGGGTCGTCGCCATTGGCGATCTCGTCGGCGCTCAGGCCCAGCGGGTCATCGAGGGCAATGGTCGCTGCCTGATGCCCGGTTTCATCGATGTGCATACCCACGACGACACCCATGTCATCCGCACCCCTGAGATGTTGGCGAAAATTGCTCAAGGCGTGACCACGGTCATCGTCGGCAACTGCGGCATCAGTGCATCACCCGTCACGCTCCCAGGCCCTCCTCCAGACCCGATGAACCTGCTGGGCAGGCAGGAGGCTTTCGTCTACCCGACGTTCGACGCCTACGCTGCGGCCGTCGAGCAGGCGGTGCCGAGCGTCAATGTGGCCGCGCTGGTCGGCCATACCGCGCTGCGTGCGAATGTCATGCCGCGGTTCGATCGTCCTGCCCTCGAGGTCGAGCTGGAGGCGATGTGTCAAACGCTCGACGACGCCTTGCACGCTGGCGCCATCGGGCTCAGTTCGGGACTCGCGTACACCAATGCCAAACAGGCGCCGATGGCCGAGGTGCAGCGCCTGGTGGACATCGTCGGGGCCCATGGCGCGTTGTACACCACCCACATGCGCAATGAACACGACGGTCTGCTGGACTCCTTGCAGGAGTCGTTCGCCACGGCGCGTCATGCCGGTGCGGAGCTGGTGATTTCCCATCTGAAATGTGCCGGCGCGGGTAACTGGGGGCGGGCACCGCTGGCCCTCGCCGCCCTTGAAAAAGCCGCCCGCGAACAGCCCTGTCATTGCGATTGCTACCCTTATTCGGCGAGCTCCACCACGCTGGATGCCTGGCGGGTGGACGGTCAGATGGAGATCTACATCACCTGGTCGGACCCGCACCCGGAGATGGCGAAACAGACGCTCAAGGACATCGCCGCGCAGTGGGGCGTGTCGCAGGTGGAAGCGACCGAGCGGCTGAGGCCTGCCGGGGCGATCTACCACATGATGAGTGAAGACGACGTGCGTCGGATCCTCGCGCATCCATTGTCCATGGTCGGCTCGGATGGCCTGCCCAACGACCCCAATCCGCACCCGCGATTGTGGGGCACTTTTCCTCGGGTGCTGGCGCACTACTGCCGAGACCTGAAATTGTTCGACCTGGCCGAAGCGGTGCGCAAGATGACCGGCCTCTCGGCTGCGCGTTTTCGCCTTCAGGACCGCGGCGTCGTACGCGAGGGTGCGTTCGCCGACCTCACCCTGGTGGACATGGCGCGTATCGAAGACGTGGCGACTTACAGCGACCCTTGCCGACAGGCACCCGGCATTGACCTGGTGGTGGTCAATGGCGTGGTCAGTTACGAGGACGGCAAGGTGCAACGGCGGCACGGGCGCATGCTCAGGCGCTAGCGTGCCCTTATCGTGGATTAGGCGTCGAGGGCAGCGTCAGCATGATTTCTAGCCGCCTTCGCAACACGTAACGAATGAGGAATGACCTGTGCAGGTAGTGGTGATAGGAGCAGGGGTGGTCGGGCTGACCAGCGCCTGGTATCTGGCGCAAAAAGGCTTGAACGTCACCCTGGTCGACCGTCACACCGACGTCGCCCAGGAAACCAGTTTTGCCAACGGCGGCCAGTTGAGCTACAGCTATGTGGCACCGCTTGCCGATCCGGGTGTGATCGCCAAGCTCCCGCAATGGCTCTTGCGTGCCGATTCTCCGCTGCGCTTCAGACCGCGCCTCGACCCGCTGCAATGGCGCTGGTGCCTGCACTTCCTGCGCGCCTGCAACGACGCGCAGGTCCGCCGCACCATTGGTGAAATGCTCAGCCTGTCCTACTTCAGCCGCGATGCGCTCGATGAGTTACTCGCCGCCCATCCATTGGACTTCGACCTGATCCGCACGGGCAAGCTGGTTGTGTATCGCGACGCCGCCGCGCTGGCCGCAGCCGTTCCCTTGGTTGACTGGCAGCGGGGACTGGGCGCCGACCAGCGCGTGCTCGATGGTCCTGCCTGCGTCGACTTGGAGCCTTCGCTGCAATCCGTGGCTGGGCAGCTGGCGGGCGGAATCTACACGCCAGGGGAGGCGACCGGGGATTGCTATCGGTTCTGTCAGGCGTTGAAGAGGTTGCTGACGCAACTGCCCAACGTCACCTTGGCACTGGGCCGGGAAGTGCGCGCACTGGTAGGTGAGCGGCAGCGAGTGGTCGCAGTGCGAACCGATCAAGGTGATCTGCCCGCTGACGCGGTGGTGGTGGCGGCAGGGATGTTCAGCGTGCCGTTGCTTAAGCCCCTGGGTATCAGGTTGCCGCTTTATGGCCTCAGGGGCTACAGCCTCAGCGTGCCGCTGGACACCGCCATCCAAGTGCCGCACCTGAGCATCACCGACGCCGCGCGCAAGATTGTCTATGCGCCCTTGGGTGGGCAGTTGCGGATTGCCGCGATGGTCGACATGGGGGTGAGCCGAGCCGATGTCGACCCTGCACGCATCAGCCTGCTCAAACAGCAGGTGGCTGAAACCTTCCCTGATCTGGACCTTGGGCGGGCCCAGGCATGGGCGGGCTTGCGGCCCAGCACGGCGCATAGCAAACCCCTGATTGGTCGCGCGCAGGGCATGGGCAATCTTTGGTTGAACGTCGGGCAGGGGGCGCTGGGTTTCACGCTGGCACTGGGCAGCGCCAAGTTGCTCGCTGCACAGATGACCGGTGCATCCTCACCGATCGATCACGGGCCTTTTCAGCCTCGTTAGCGCTGGGCGGCGGCGACGTTTCCCGCGCCGGTTGCTCCCTGATCTCACCAGGGTCTCCAGAAGGCCTACCGTTCCCGAGCGAAACGCGGAACGCTTCGCCACTTCGGTTCTCGAATGCGTATGCCTGCCACTGTACTGGAGCAAGACCATGAGCCCGACGACTTCTTTCATATTCGACCTGGATGGCACGCTGACCGACAGTGTTTACCAGAACGTTGCAGCGTGGAAACAAGCGCTGGACGCCGAGGGCATCCCGCTCGCCATGTGGCGTATACACCGGAAGATCGGCATGAGCGGCGGGTTGATGCTCAAGTCGCTGGCCCGGGAAACGGGCCTGGAGATTCCCGCCGAACAGGCCGAGCGACTGAGCGATCTTCACGCTCAGGCGTACCGCGATCTTCAGGGTCAGATCACACCGTTGCCGGGTGCCAATGAGTTGCTGGAAACGCTCACACGAAACGGGACAAAGTGGTGCATCGCAACCAGTGGCGGAAGCGAGACCGCGACGATCAACCTCAAGGCGCTGGGGCTCAAGCTGGAAGATGTCTTGCTGATCAACCGTGATGACGTCAAATACGGCAAACCCGATCCCGATCTGTTCATCGCGGCCGCTCGGCGCCTGAAGGTGCCGATCGAGGAGTGCCTGGTCATCGGCGACGCCATCTGGGACATGCTCGCGGCCCGTCGCTGCAAGGCCACCGGCGTCGGCCTGCTGTCGGGGGGCTATGACATCAGTGAGCTGGAGCGGGCAGGGGCACTGAGGGTGTACGAAGATGCGTTGGATTTGCTCGATCATCTGGATGAAATCGCCTCGCGTCCGTAACCGACCCCGAATCCGTTAACGATGCCATCTGCAGCGCGCTTTCGCTGCCCAGTCTGAACTCACGCCTGTGTCCCAGGCCAAGGAGCACCGATGAACCCTCCAAAAATCGTCCATCATGGCGCGGGCCAGGGCGTAACGGGGTCATGCCACCAATTCTGGATGGACGACGAGACGAGTGTGTTGATCGATTGCGGCCAGTTTCAAGGGCTGGAAGCCGATGAGGTGGGTGATCGCCTGGGGCTGGACTTCTCGATCACCGGTATCAAAGCGCTGGTGGTCACCCACGTGCACATCGACCATGTCGGGCGCATTCCGAACCTGTTGGCGGCGGGGTTCGACGGGCCGATCCTGTGCAGTGAACCCTCCGCGAAGCTGTTGCCCATCGTGCTCGAAGACGCGTTTCACCTTGCGATAGGCGATGACGCACATGAGTTGGAGCGCTATCTGTCCATCGTCGAGCAACGGCTTATCGCGCTGCCGTACAACCACTGGTTCACCCTCCACGACGACGGCGCTACAACCTGTCAGGTCCGCCTGCAACCGGCAGGGCATGTGCTGGGGGCGGCCTACGTCGAATTGGAGCTGGGCCAGGCGAACCTGGAAAGCAGGCGCATCGTGTTCAGCGGCGATCTGGGTGCGGCGCATTCGCCGATTTTGCCCGATCTGGTGCCGCCGGAACGCGCCGACCTGTTGATCCTGGAAAGCACGTACGGTGATCGATTGCACGAGGATCGAACGCACCGTGAGGAACGCTTGCGCGCGGCCATCGAGCGGGCGCTGGCGGACGGCGGGGCTGTGCTTATCCCATCGTTCAGCATCGGTCGCACTCAGGAGTTGCTCTACGAACTGGAAGACATCATCCACGAGCAGATGCAAAGGGCGGTGGCGCCAGAGCGCGAGGAGCCAACGTCAACGGCCCATGATCGGCCGGATGTGGATTGGCCGCAGCTGCCGATCATTCTCGATTCTCCGCTGGCCAGCCGCTTCACCGACACCTACAAGGCACTGCAGGGGTATTGGGACGAGGACGCGCTGGAGCGACTCAAAGCAGGGCGCAAACCGCTGTCCTTCAAGCAATTGATCACGGTAGACAGCCATGACGAACACATGCGGATCGTCGAACACCTGAATGACACCGCACGACCCGCCATCGTGATCGCCGGCAATGGCATGTGCTCGGGGGGCCGTATCGTCAATTACCTCAAGGCGTTATTGGGCGATGCCCGGCACAACGTCGTGTTCGTCGGTTATCAGGGCAAAGGCACCCCCGGCAGGGACATCCAGACCCATGGGCCGGAAGGCGGGTTTGTGGTCCTCGACGGTGAGCGCATCGACATCAAAGCGGGAATTGAAAGCGTGGGGGGCTATTCGGCGCATGCCGATCAGGCCGATCTCCTCGATTTCGTCTTACGGATGAAAGAGTGGCCGAAAGAGATCCGTCTGGTGCACGGCGAGGCTCAAGCCAAGTCCAGCCTGGCCCACGAACTCGAAAGGCGGTACCAAGAGGCCGATAAGAACGTGCTGATTACAGGTCTGCCCAGTTGATCGTTTGATCTGGCTGGAGGCTGAGGTTGTCGCAGCGACGCGAGCGTGCTCTCGGCGTGAAGCGTTCGCACCCACTGCCGGGATGTACAAGAGGCCGTTCGCATCGAGTGGGTAAGCCGTTCTGGAGGGACGTCGCGCACCTGACGGTTTGCTTCCCCCGTAACGTTGATCATCGCGATTTCTCCGCTGAGCCAGCCAACTGGGGTGTGGGCAGCGGGCGATCGGCTCTGCGCTGGATGTTCACCATCAACAGGCCGGCAAGAGACAGAAGGGCGCCAGCGATGAAGCCTTTAGAGACGGTCTCGTCCAGCAGCCAGACGCCCAGCAGTACGCCAAAGAGCGGAGTCATGAAGGCCAGGGTGCTCAGCCGGGCCGCCAGGTAGCGTTTGAGCATCCAGAACCAGATCAGGTAGCTGGCGAACGAGACGGCCAGGGTTTGAAAGAGCAAGCTCCCCCAAACCATGGCGTCGAATGCAGGCAGTCGGGTTTTCCCGGCGAGCAAAGCCAAGGGTAAGAGGACCCACGCCGCCCCCATGAGCTGGTAATAGAGCGTCTGGCTGGCGGGTGCATCGCTCAGCTTGCTTGAACGCACCGCCACGGTCGTGAAGCCCCAAGCGGCACCCGCGCACAACCCCAGCGTATCCCCCAGCAGTCGGTGAGCCAGTGCCGGCTCGTCGGCACCTTCATGGCTCCCCGCCAGAAACGTGATCGCGATTCCGGTAAATGCCGTGCCAACACCTACCCACTGGCGCACGCCAAGTCGCTCTTCAATCAGGCGCACATGCAGCCCGACGGCTGCGAACAGGGGAGCGGTGTAGAGAAACACCGCCATGTGCGACGCCGTCGTCCAGCGCAAGCCTTGCGCAATGCAGAGAAACTCCGCCGCGAACAATAGGCCGACCACCAATCCTGAACGACGCCAGAGGTGGGGCAGCCAGGCTTCCCGCGCGATGACCCGACCGAACAGCCAGACGAGGGCAGCGGCGACCGCCGAGCGAAGCGCTACTTGCATCATGGGGTCTACCGCCCCTGCGATGGCTTTTATCGCGACCTGTTGAGCCCCCCACGTCAGGCACAGGGTCACCATGACCAAGGCTGCAATGGCATCTACTGGTTTTCTCGCTGACACGGTGGATTGTCCTGTGGCCTGTGATTCAGCCATTGTCTCGGCGCCGCTCGCGCGCTACAAATCATCCCTTCTGTCTCTATACAAGAGAAAAACTACGCCATGCGACCGGATACGCCATTCAAGGCCATCGCTTGTTTTGATGCCGTCATGCGCACGGGGAGTGCAAAGGCGGCCGCCGATGTGATGTTCGTGACCCCCGGCGCCGTGGGGCAACAGCTGCGCAAACTGGAGGGGTGGCTCGGGGCGCAGTTGTTCATCCGCAGCGTTCGCAAGTTGCAACCGACCGAGGAAGCAGTGCGCTACTGGCAGCAGATCCAGCCTGCCTTGGCGCAAATGGATGACATCCATGCCCGGCTGCGTGGCACGTCTGTATTCGAGGTTTCCCTGAGTCTGCCTCCGGCATTCGCCAGCACCTGGTTTGCGCGGCGCATGCCCGACCTGATCCAGCACCTGCCGGACTTACAGCTCCACCTGAACGCCAACGCCGAGGCGGTCGATCTGCGTGCGGGCACCTATGACCTCGCAGTCCGCCACTTCGATGGCCAGGATGACAGGCTTCACAGCCGCCTTCTTTTGAATGATGAGGTGAGGGTTTATTGCAGCCCCCATTACCGCGAGCGTCTTCAGCTGTTTGCGCTGGAAGACCTGCGCCGTGCGACGCTGATTCACACGACATCCCACGCGAACTGGTCTCGTTGGCTGGCGCAATCGGGGGCATCCCTCTCTGGCAAGGCAGGCGGTGTACGCTTCGACCAGTCCGAGTTGGCCATCGACGCCGCGAGGCGAGGCCAGGGCTTGGTGCTGACCAGCCCCTGGCTGATAGAGGAGGATTTGGAAAGCCACCGCCTGGTTCAGTTATTCGACTGCACTTTGATCACGGGCAAAGGGTACTACGTGGTGTATCCCATCGATTCGCCGTTAAGTGTCGGTGGGAAAGTGCTGTATGAGTGGTTTTTTCAATGACGCCGGGCTTCCCATGGCTGTGAGCGGCGCCCAAGTGATCGACAAGTACCTGCACCGGGTGTGTAAAAAGTCATCTTTCTGCAACACAACCGTCAAATAGCGCTCGTTTTAGAGGAACCGGAACCGCGCGGTCGGCCACACAGCAGGTTGAAACCATCGCGCAAAGCAGCGATGACGGACTGCTTTCCGGTAACCAAGAGGACTTCTTCATGCGCGTGTCTGGCCAGCAACCCCCCAGTGCCCCACCCTCCATAGAGCTTCAAGACCGATCAGGGTCGCCGGCGATCAGCGATCACGCTTCCGTGGCGCAGGGTCATCCCCAATCGGGGCAGGTGGCTGCAGCGGCAACGAGCGAATCCCGCGAAATGAGGCATTTGCTGACGGACTACCTGCGCACGCAGTTCGCGCCCTATCTGGAGCACCTGGACGCGGAATCACCGCATCGCAGCGAGATCACTCAGATCATTGAGAGCCGCGTCAACAAGCTGATGCAGGAGAATATTTCGTTCGAGGAACTTCGATCGGTCATGGAGAAAGGCGAGAAGATGGACCGTAACGCGTCCATCGGATCGGGCACGGTGGGCGGCGTGCCATTTGCAGTGGCGTCGACGCTTCAAGCCGCCATTCCCGCCATTACGGGGATCGGTGCGAAAATCCCGAACCCGGTCGCCAAAGCCGCTGCTATTGGGGCGATATCGCTCGCAACGGCATCTGCAATGGATCAGGTGGGTGGCGCCTCCATCAAAAAACTTCGAGAAGATGCCTATTACCTGCACGCCCCCTCGGACAAACTTCACGAGTCGTTGAACGCCGCGTTGGCGACCATCGACACCAAAGCGAACCTGGCCATCGAAAACGCAAAAGAAGCGCAGACCTTCACTGTTCGTAATACCGCCAGGACCGTTCTTTCTCCGGTGCTCGCCAAAGTCGCTCCGGCGGCCGAACCCATTGTGGATACCGCCATTGCCATCGCAGGCGGGCTCGCCGCGGGCGCCGGTTCGGGCTACCTGGCCCACAATCGCCGTACCGAGCAGCACACCAGTGGTCCCGCGCTCCTGTTGGGGCGTCGGGATACGGAGCCCAAGCAGGACCTCAATGACGAAACCGAATGGTTCGACACCTTCCAGGCATTGCGCGAAGCAAAAACCGCGCGTACGCCCCTTGCCAATGCAGGCGGGCGATTGGCCGACGCAGGCCGCACCTTGATAAACGATCCGTTGGGGGCGATCTCGAGAACGGCCAAAGGCACCTTCACCCCTGCCGGCGCCGCCAACGTCTCTACGTTGACCGGTGGCTTCACCGTGTTGGAGGCCAGCAAAGGTGCTGCCGTCAATGCATTGAGTAACCACCCGGCCCTGGGGTCGTTGGCCAAACACGCCATCAACACAGTCGGCGGCGCGGTGGTGTTCGGTGGCAACGCCGCGAGCGTCGCGGTTGCAGACCAACTGGTCGATGATTTGAGGTCGCGAGGCAAGACCACCGCCGAACCGGCGGCCGGTGAGACAGCGTCCGTTCGCTCGGTGCCCGAAGAGCCCGAGGAGGTCGCTGAAGAGGCCACTGGTCGGAGCAGCAGATCGTCCAGTCAGCGGTCTCAGCGGGCTGCTTCCGACGCCAGTTCGCTTCCGCGCACCAGCCTGACCAGCAACCGCATCATGAGCGCGGATAACACACCGCGTCATTCTCTCAGCGCTGCCTCGGTCAACAGTCGGACCAGACGGGACGGCGAGCAGGCGCAGTCAACGATCGCCAGCAGATCTTCCGAAGAGGCGGTGCGGCCCGGTTCGCGTGCTTCAGCGGCACCTGCCGACATCCAGCGCCAACCTGCGGTGCAGCCTGATGAGGCCTCGGACGACGGCGCATCCAGCTACTACACCGCGACGGGAAGTGATTCCGGTGACGATGAGTCCGCCTACTTCACGCCGCCACAAACGCCGGTTTGAGCGGGCCTGACGATCGGGGGCGCGCGCGGGTCGCGGTCATTGAGGAGGGCGCTACAGCCCCAACGCCTGGGCTTGAATCGGCCACATTGGGCACCAGATGGGTGCCTTCCGGATGCCGAGCAAATGCCTAGATCCGGTGATGGGCCACCAGGTAGTCGACGAATAGCCGGACACGTGCCGGCATCGTCGTGCCGCCTACGAATACCGCATGAATAGGCTCCTCATCCCCAGGGTTGAAGGCCTCCAGAAGCGGCACCAGGTCGCCGTGTTGCAGGTCCTCGCTGACGGTGAACCGGCCAATGCGCGCGATGCCGGCGCCTACCCGGGCGAGCTGCGCGAGGGCTTCACCGCTGCTGCATTCGATGTTGCCGCTGACCTTGAGTGAAAACACCTTTGCATCCCGGATGAACGGCCAATTCGGTTCGGCACGCCGGAAATTGAAGCGCAGGCAATTGTGTTGAAGCAGGTCTTCAGGTGCCTGAGGAATGCCACGGCGCCGCAGGTAGTCAGGCGAGGCCACCACGACTTGGTCGGTGCCGCCGATCCTTCTCGCAGTCAGCG
This sequence comes from Pseudomonas sp. RIT409, assembly GCF_003052515.2. Classification (GTDB taxonomy): domain Bacteria; phylum Pseudomonadota; class Gammaproteobacteria; order Pseudomonadales; family Pseudomonadaceae; genus Aquipseudomonas. The sequence goes on from NZ_QARE02000014.1 coordinate 60,946, forward strand.
GGCTGTCGGGTAGATGACCGAAGCGCACGGCCACGTCGGCCTGGCCCCCGAGGATGTCGACCACTTCGTCACCGAGCGTGAGGTCGACGACGATGTTCGGGTAGTCGGCGCTGAAGGCCGCCACCAGAGGAACGATCGCCATTCGGCCATGACCGAGGGCGGCACTGACCCGCAATCGGCCGCGGGGTACGCCTTGCTCGGCAATGGCTGCTTCGACCTCGGCCATGTCGGCCAGGATGCGTCGGGCGCCGCGCAGGAAGGCCTCGCCCTCGGCGGTAAACGTGCTGGCCCGAGTGGTGCGCAACAGCAGGCGAGCACCGAGACGTTGTTCGGTCCGGGCGATGATCCGGCTGACGGCTGAGGGTGTCAGTCCAAGCGCGCGGGCGGCGGCAGACAGGCTGCCTTCCTGTGCCACCGCAGCGAACACGGCCATTTCCCCCGACCTTCCGCTAAGGTCCATTTGTGCTCCCTACGCAAAGGTGATTGCCAGAAATCATGGCTACTGCCTGAAATCGCCGGATTGTAGCATTGGCGGCACAGATAAGGAGCCTTCCATGCGTATCAACCCTCCGCTCGTTTCACTCGCCGTGGGCGCCTTCGGTATCGGCGTCACCGAGTTCGCCCCCATGGGCATGTTGCCGGGCATCGCTGCCGATCTCGGCGTATCCATTCCCGCCGCAGGCTTACTGGTCAGTGCCTATGCGTTGGGCGTACTGATCGGCGCGCCGCTGATGACCCTGACCACAGGCCGGGTGCCCCGTCGTTACCTGCTGATTGGGCTCATGGCCATTTTCACCTTGGGTAATTTGATGTCGGCCCTGGCGACCGATTACTCAAGCCTCATGATCGCCAGGGTGGTCACTTCACTGAATCATGGTGCGTTCTTTGGTGTGGGCTCCGTTGTCGCCGCCAGCGTGGTCGCCCCGGAAAAACGAGCCGGGGCGGTCGCCTCCATGTTCATTGGCCTGACCGTAGCGACCATCGGCGGTGTGCCACTGGCGACCTGGTTTGCCGAACTGTTTGGCTGGCGCACCGCATTCGGGGGCATCACCTTGCTTGGGGTTATCGCGATGCTCGCTTTGTGGTGGGCGCTGCCCAATTTGCCTTTGCCGCAAAGCGGCGGCGCCCTGGCCGAAATCCGCGTACTGGGTCGCGGTCCGGTACTGGGCGCCTTGGCGCTGACGGTGGTCGGCTCCGGTGCGATGTTTACCGTCTTCACCTACATCGCGCCGATGCTCAACGCCGAGGCCCACGCGTCCACTGCTTTCATCACCGCGATGCTGGTGCTGTTCGGCGTGGGATTGACCCTGGGTAACGTGTGGGGTGGCAAAGCCGCAGACCGCTCGGTCGACCGCATCCTGATCGTCTCGCTGAGCGTGCTGATCGTCGTCTTGCTCGCCTTCACGGTGCTGATGCAGTGGCCACTTCCGGCCGCGGTCGCGATCCTGATCTGGGGAATCGCCAGCTTTGCCCTGGTTCCCCCACTGCAGATGCGCGTCATGGAAGCGGCAAAAGATGCGCCCAACCTGGCTTCTGCGGTGAACATCGGTGCCTTCAATCTCGGCAACGCCATCGGTGCCGCCGTGGGTGGCGCCGTGATCGACGCCGGCCTCGGTTACCCGGCGGTTTCCCTGGCCGGAGCCGCCATGGCGGGGCTGGGGCTGTTGATGGTCCTGGCGTTTGCCTGGCGCTCCAGAGCCACGGCTGCGGCGCTGGTGTGACGGGGCATCCCCGGCAACGGGCAGCCAGCGCCTGATGCCGTCGGGTGCTTCGCGTCAGAGGTAGGGCAGCGCCGAACGGATATGCTCCCGCAGCGCGGTCACCAGGCTCGACGGCTGGCGTTGGTCAGTCTTCAACGCAATCGCGACGTTGGGTAGCACCGGCAGCCCGCTGTCAGCAGGCAGGACATGTAAATCCGCAGGCACGGCGGTCTGCGTCAGTACGGCAATGGCTTGCCCGGAACGTACAACGGCGATCAGCCCTGTCAGGCTTTGGCTGGCATAGGCCAGACGGAACGGGCGTCCGATGCCTTCCAGGCTGATGATGGCTGCCTGATGGTCCAGCGTGTCCGGGTCGGAAAGGGCCAGTTGCAAGGGCGTCATCTGCGGTGCATCGCTGCCTCGCGCACCCACCCAGACCAGGGGTTCGTAGCGGATGACAGCATTGCTCGCAGCGTTTTGCGGCAGGGAGATGATCGCGATGTCCAGCAGATGGTCGTCCAGCCGCTCGAGCAGTCGCGGGGTAGGGGCGCAGTACACCTCGACCAGGACTTGCGGATGGCGAGCGGCGAAGTCACGCAGCAGCGGTGGTAGAAAGACAGCGGCATAATCATCCGGGCATCCCAGCCGGATGTGCCCGGACAACCCTCGGCCAGACATCTCGGCGATGGCTTCATCGTGCGCCCGCAGGATCTTCTGCGCATGGGCGAGCAGTCGGTCGCCGTGCGCAGTCAGCAGAACGCCACGGCCCGTGCGCAGCAACAAGGGTTGATTGACGGTTTCCTCCAGCCGCTTGACTTGCATGCTGATGGCCGCCTGGGTCCTGCCCACGCGATCTGCCGCCCGGCTGAGCGCGCCGGTCTCGGCAATCATGACGAAGGTGCGGAGCAGGTCCAGGTCGAGGTAGGCGTTCAACGTGATGCCCTTTGAGGTATAAGTTCTGCTGAATTCAAGCATAAGAACTATTCGTTTTGGTTGAGTATTTCAAGCGCCTAGACTCCTCTCCAACGCACTGACCGCCGGCATCCGTCTCCGGCCATCTTTCTGGAGAGACTCACGTGTCGAATAATGTGGACCCAAACTTTTGGCACAAGGCCCAGAGCCATCTGATTCGCTATGGCGGCCGGTTCGAGTCCCGGATCATCGAACGCGCCAAGGGCAGCTTCGTCTATGACGCCGACCAGCAGCCGATCCTCGATTTCACGTCCGGGCAGATGAGTTCGTTACTCGGCCATGGTCACCCGGAGATCTGCGAAGTGGTGCAAGGCCATATCCGCGACCTGGATCACCTGTTCAGCGGAATGCTGAGCCGGCCCGTGGTCGACCTGGCGCAGGCCCTGGCGCAGACACTGCCCCAGACACTCTGCAAGAGCATGTTCCTGAGCACCGGCGGTGAAGCGAACGAGGCGGCGATCAAAATGGCCAAGCTCGCGACCGGCAAATATGAGGTCGTCGGTTTCGCCCAGTCCTGGCACGGCATGACGGGCGGTGCGGCATCGGCGACGTACAGTGCAGGCCGCAAAGGCTACGGTCCGGCTGCGGTAGGGTCCTTCGCCATCCCTGCGCCATACCCTTATCGCCCCCACTTCGTAAAAGAGGGTGAGATGGACTGGCAGGGCGAGTTGGACTACGCCTTCGCCCTGATCGACCGCCAATCCAGCGGCAGCCTCGCAGCGTTCATCGCTGAGCCGATTCTCAGTTCCGGTGGGTTGATCGACTTGCCCCTCGGTTATCTGGCGGCCCTCAAGCGCAAGTGCGAAGAACGCGGCATGTTGCTGATTCTCGACGAAGCGCAAACCGGTATAGGCCGGACCGGCCTGATGTATGCATTCGAGCGGGACGGTGTGGTTCCCGACATTCTGACGTTATCGAAGACCCTCGGCGCCGGGCTGCCGCTGTCTGCGGTCATCACCAGCACGCCTATCGAAGCGTTATGTCACGAACGGGGTTTTCTGTTCTACACCACCCACGTGTCCGATCCTCTGCCCGCCGCTGTGGGCCTCAAAGTGTTGGAAATCGTCCAAAGAGACGGCCTCGTGGCGCGGGCGAAAACGGCAGGCGCGTATCTGGAAAAAGGGCTGCGGGGACTGCAGGAGCGTTTCGACTGCATAGGCGACGTGCGGGGGCGCGGTCTGTTGCTGGGGATGGAAATTGTCGCCGATCGCCAAAGCAAACTGCCCGCTCCCGAACTGGGTGCTGCGATCACTCGGGAGTGCATGAACCTGGGCCTGAGCATGAACATCGTGCAGTTGCCTGGCATGGGCGGCGTCTTCCGCATCGCTCCGCCATTGACGGTCAGTGACAGCGAAATCGATCTTGGCCTGGAGCTATTGGGCAAGGCGATCGCCAAAGCGCTGTGATGAAGGGCTCGATGAAGCGAGCTTATGGAGGAGGCAGAAAGCTCGGGTCTTGGCTGAAAATCTCGTCGTAGAGCCTGGCGACGGCTGGCGTCAGGTTCACCCGTGAGGGCGTCAAAAAGTCCTCGTGGGGCGCGAGCCGCTTCACGTACATCACCTCGAAGACACGTCGAATCACACTGGGCTGCAGCTCTTCGCGATCAAAGCCAGGCAGGATGCCTGAGGCGATGTAGCCCGCCCGTTCCAATGCTCGTTGCATGTAGGGCGCGTGGGTAGTCGCCATGCCGTAGATCAACCCGGCGCCCATTTGTTGGCCCATTTGGGTGCCCAGTTCTTGAGCGGCGACCGCCAGATTCGAGTGGCGATGGGCCGCTGAAACGGCGCCGAGCCGACCGAAGATGATGTCGGGGCCGTCCACCTTCTCCCACGCTGCGATGGCGACGATCTCACCTGCGTGTCGGACAACGACCACGAGGAACGGCGTATTGCTTCGGTCGCTCCCCAGCACGTCCTTAACGTAGAACCCGGGGTCGAGGAATGACTTGGCCGACCCGACCGTGATCGACGGCAACCAGGTGTTGAAAAACTCAATGGCGGTAGCGATTTCGGCGGGGCTTAGCAGATCCCAAACATAACCCTCGGGCAGTGGGGTGAAGACGCGGATTTCGTTGATGGAAGGCCACTTCATCGTCGGTTTCCTGTGGGTTATTCAATTTTTCCAGCACGCGGTACGGTTGGCGCGGGATGAAACACCTGCCGAGCATTCACCGTTTATGAGGCAAACCTACTAGAAGGTAGGTCGCTAATGCAACCTTATTCTGGGACGCGGCCAGGCGCTTCAGACTGGGTTGGCAACTATCGCCTGGATAAAACGATCAACCTCCTGATTCAGTTCTTCGTCTTCCGGGGCCATGTCGAACCCACCGTGCGGCATGGCCTCGAAGACGTGCAACTCGGCGGCCACGCCCGCCTGACGGAGCCGTCGATGCATGCGGACCGTGTTGGACAGAAACAGGTCCCGCGTACCGGCTTGCAGGAAACTCGGTGGCCAGCCATGGAGGTCGGCAAAAAGCGGGGACAGATAGGGATGGGAAAGGTCTGCGCCATTGGCGTAGAGAAGGTTACACGCCATCAGTGAATCCGGCAGCCGCACGTCAATGAGACGATTGACCGCGAAGCTGTCGCCTGACTCGGTCAGGTCGACTTCAGGCGATAGCAGCACCAAACCGTCCGGCAGCCGCAGCCCCGCGTCACGGGCACGCGCAACCAGCGCTGCGGCGAGGTTGCCTCCTGCGGATTGGCCCCCGACGATGATTCGACTGTAACGTTGCAGAAGGTACTCATACGTCGCCAGACAATCGTCCAGTGCCGCCGGGTAAGGGTGGTCGGGCGGCATTCGGTAGTCGATGGCGTAGCAGCGAATCTGATGGCGATCGGCGAGGATGCGTCCGGCCTCGCGGCATGCCTTTCCGCCGCCACTGATCAGCGCACCGCCGTGAAGATATAGGTAAGCCGCTGGAGATGGTGAACTCGCCGCTGGGGTTGCGATATGCACCGTCGCCGGCCCGATCCGCACCGTTTCGACCGTTGAGTGCAGGTCGGTGGCACGGGTATCGACCCTTGCCTCATATTGGGCATCGATGGCCCGTTGCAGCGCCCGCCATGCATCATGGTCCGTCAGGTCAGGCAAGACATGCCCTGCGTTATAGGGCACGCCCTCTGGGCTCACCAGCCGAGTCAGTGCTGCGCGAGCTTCGTTGCTGACCGACGCGGGGAAGGGCACCCGGCGTGCCGGCAGTTGCAATCCTTCTGGCTGTTTCGAACCGTTCATCGGCTGCTCCTGAGGATGGATCGGAGGAATTGAAAGCCTGCTAAAGGAAAACAGGCATTGTGAAGGAAATAATGCTAAAACGCTGGGCTGATGGCGTAGTGGAGGGCGCATTCCGGTCCCTCGAGCAGGCATCGAAAGGAATTTAAAACAATGAGTAGCCTTGTCGCTCAAGACTTTGATCGTTGGTGGAACACGAGCGGACCGTGGGTAGAAGAGCCCAATGTGCGCCGTAGCGGGACGAGCGGGGTTCAGCGGGTGGTCCATGATGGATCGATCGTTTATGTAAAACGGCAGACGGGACATACGTTCCGAAGCCTGCGTTATCCGTTCGGGCGCCCTACCGTGATGCGCGAAGGCGCCGCGCTGGACAGGCTGCAGGCGTTGGGCGTCAAGGCCCCACAGCCAATTTTCTATGGCGCTCGCAAAGTGTCCGGGACTTGGCAAGGGCTTCTGGTGACGCGGAATCTCGAAGGTTTCACGGACCTCGATTCATGGTTTGCCGATGATGCCCAGGCGGATTTGTCGCCGGAAGATCACCTGACGCTGCTAAACAACCTTGCCGTACTGCTCGCCAGGCTTCACCGCGGACGTCAGCAGCACGGGTGCATGCGGTCCAAGCACATTTTCATCAACGCCGATGCAGCCAAGCAAGACGTTCGCTTCGACCTGGCGTTGTTGGATCTCGAAAAGTCCCGCCCTAGAAATTCAGTGATGCGGGCGGCGCGGCACGACGTGACGCAACTGCGCCGGCACTCCTATTGGAGCGACGCACAATGGAGTTTCTTTCTGGAGCAGTATCAGAAGGCGTTAGGCCGCGGGGTCGCTTTCGCCTAGCGAGCAAGGTCAAGGGCGCGCGGGCTCAGAGATAGAAAACACCTGAGTCGCATCGCCCCCCTGCGTCGTCGTTCACCTCCCGTGGTTCTAGATGGCGATACCGTTACGTTCCCCATCCGCCCATGTCAGGGCTCTCGACGCTTTGTCTCCGGCCTCAATGCGGGCCGGAAACAAGGCTCTGACTTCACACCTGACCCATACCGCCGTCGATGCACAGTTCCGAACCTGCGATGTAGCTGCTCTCGTCGCTGGCCAAGAAGAGTGTCGCCGCAGCGACTTCTTCCGGCCTGCCGAGGCGCCGGAGCGGGATGAGGTCGGTCAGCGACCTTCTGACGTCCTCGGACGCGCCTGCGAACATGGGCGTGTCGATCGGCCCCGGGCTGACCACGTTGACCCTGATGCCCCGTTCGGCCAGCTCGCGTGTCCAGGTTCGAGCGTATGCCCGCAATGCAGCCTTACTGGCGCCATAGACGCCATAGCCCGCCGTGCCGATGAAACCGGCAATCGACCCGATCAACACTACGCTGGCGCCGTGCGGCATCAGCGGTAGCATGCTTTTCAGAATGAACAGTGGCGCTCGCACGTTGGTATCGAACGTCTTGTCGAAATGCGCCGCGGACGTTTCCGAAAGCAGGGAGTGCTCGGAAATTCCGGCGCTCAGCACAAGAATGTCCAACCGCCCCACGTGCTGTTCGATGGCCTGAAGGATCAACGCCAAGTCCTGTTCGTGGGTGACATCGGCGTGGATGCCTTGGGCGCGTTCACCGAGTTCGGCCAGCGCGTTGTTCAGTGAGTCCGGATTACGGCCAGTGATGAAAACGGTGGCACCTTCCTCGACGAAGCGCTTGGCAGTTGCCAGTCCGATACCGCTGTTGCCGCCAGTGACCAAGGCCACTTTTCCCTCTAGTTTTGTCATCGGTAATCCTCCAGTGTGGGCTGAGGATTACGATATATTTCGTATACTTGGTGTCAATTACGCACTTTCAGGAGCCTAGGTATACCCATGGAAACCACACTCACCCCACCCCCTGAACAGGTGTTCGCCGACGTATTGGCGACGCGTCCGGTTCTTGATCAGATCGCGAACAAGTGGTCGGTGCTGATCCTGACGGTGATTTGCACCCGCCCGTCGCGTTTCAATGCCATCAAGCGACGGCTGGGCGGCATCACCCACAAGGCGTTGACCGAAGCGCTGCGACGGCTGGAACGAAACGGGCTGGTGACGAGAACAGTGATCACGTCATCGCCGATCGCGGTGGAGTATGCGATTACGCCGCTGGGCTGTTCACTCCAGAAGCCGTTTTCAGCGCTGTTCGAATGGGCAGTGGAGTATCAGTCGGCCGTCGAGCAGGCGCAGCGCGCATTTGACACGCTGAAAGCCGCTCGCGAAGAGGTGATCGAAACCTCGTAATCGTCCGTCTTCCCTGGCCGCCGGTACGCTGCTCAACCCCTGGGGCCGGAGGCCGGGTAAGTTTCCGTGAGGTCGAAATGGAAAGGCGCCGCGGTCCAGTATTCGAGAAGGAAGTCCTGGTCCTGGTGAACGACCAGACGCGTCATGCCCAACCGTTGGTGCAATCGTCGATGAACTGCCCCTCCTGTCTGTGGGCACCCGTCGATGGGGTGTAGCCAGTGGCACGCCAGCACGCCACCTTCTGGTGTCAGGCTGGCGCGGGTCTGGTCAATGACGGCGTCCCATTGATCGGTGGACAGGTAATAGCCAATCTCACCGAGCACGATCAGGTCGAAGGCGCCTTGCGGCCAATCCCGCGGTAGCGTGGCCTGCTCGACACGGGCATGGGGAAATTCGTTCAATCGCTCCCTGGCCAGGCTCACGGCTTTGGCATTGACGTCCTGGCAAAGCAAGTGCCTTGCCCGTTGCGCAAGGAGTCCGCTCAACTCGCCATTGGCGCAGGCGGGCTCGAAGATTCGGTCGTAGCGCTGACGGGGCAGCGTGGCCATGATCAAGGCGCGCTTGCGGTGCTCGTACCAGCGTGTGCGAAAGGACCAAGGGTCATCGCTATCCGTGAAGAGTTGGTCGAAATAGGCTTCATTCACCGTCATGGGAGCACCTGCTCAAAAACACCAGTTCGAAGGGCTGTAGCAGCCGTTGCAAGGTGGCTTCGGTCAAGACAGCCGGTTGTGTGCCCTGGGGCGTCAACTGGGTGACGTGGGCGGCGATGGCGGCGTGCTTGCTCTGCAGGGTGGGCGGGTCCAGCGCAATCTTGCGCGCGTGCGCCCAGGGGAGCCGTTCATCTTCCGGATCAGCCCAGTGCCAGGCCCAGACCGGCACCTCGATCAACGGCAGACCTCGTTCTGACGCTACCCGCGCGCATGCCTGGCCTGTGGCGTCGTGGTCGCAATGCCCATCATGACGCCACGTCGTGAGCACGGCATCCCCAGGCTGCAACACGGCGCGCAGGTGCTGCTCCAGCCGATCGATTCGGGAAGCGGCCGCGCTGTCCGGAAGGCCCAGCCGGTGCCACACGACTCGCTCGCTGTCCAACCCCAGACGATCCAACGCGAGGCGGCTCTCCTCGGGACGTTGCCGCCGCAGGGCTTCCGGCGTCCACTCCAGCGATTCGGGGTGACTGGCTTCGCCATCGGTGACCGCGATCATCACCAGGCGCGCCTCGTCACCCGCCATCGCCCGAAGCAGGGCGCTGCAACCGAGAATTTCATCGTCTGGGTGCGGCGCTACCACCACCAGGCGTTCGAAGTTGTTGCGCAGCGTGAGCACCTCGATCCAGGGCGTACGGGCCACAGCGCGGGAGTGCTGCCATGCGGCGAGGGGCGTGCCTGGCCCTTGGATCGGGTTCTCTTCAAAGGTCACAGCATCCATGAGGCGTCACTCCCCGCCGCGGCCCATTGCCCCAGTTGGGCAAGATCGCGCTCCGCATGGCTCTGCCGCATGAAGACCGGCAGGTCCGCTGCGAGCCGAGCGAAATGGCCGTTGCGGCAGAACGGCGCGGCGCCCAGCGCTCGGCCCACATGGTCCGTCACTTGGTGAACGGCGTACTCGACCTGGGCCCGTGCCTGGAACGCCTGACGTGATGCGTCGGCATGTGGGTTGGCATCGACCCATGCAGCGCTGGCGCGTAGCAGCTCGCGAGCGCCGGCCAGTGCAGCGTCCACTGCGCCCAGGTGCGCCAAGGCGTGAGGGTCAACGTGGGATGACTGGCAGCGCCGATGCAGGTGACCCGCAAGGCCCAACGCCGCTCCGTACCAGCAGGCCGCGATGCCGATGCCGCCGTGCCAGAAGCCGGGGCGATTGACGTATTGTCCCGGTTCGCCCACGAGCACGGCAGGGTAATCGGTCAGTTCGAGGTCGACGGTTTGCGTAGCGGCCATGCCGACGGCCTGCCACTGGTCGACGATGACTTTTCCTTCGTGACGGTCAAGGTCAATCGCCGCCAGACGGGGCTGTTGAGCGTCGTCCCATACGGTGAGCAGCGCATGGTCCACCTGCCGCGCGCCGGAGCACCAGGCCTTGCGTCCGCTCAGGCGCAGCACGTGGCCGTGTTGGGCGGTAATCCGCACCCGGGCGTCAGGCGGTTCTGCCGCCCAGACCGCCCACAGCCCCTTCGTTTGGGGTACGTTCGCCTGGCATTCATGGAGAATGGCCAGCGCGTCGGTGTGCGATTCGTAGAGCTTGGCCAGGCACAGGTCGGCGGCTGCCACCTGTGCCAGTCGCTGCCAACGCTCCAGCGTGGCGCCGGCGCCGGGGAAGGGCAACCGGTCAAGTGAAGCCGAATGCAGCGCGCGCAGCGCCTCGGCAATTTGCGTGGCAGAGTGATCGCGGGTGTCAGCCTCAGCCACAGGCCGAAGTAGCGTTTCGAGTGCCGACGGGTCGAGGGAGGTCATGCCGCACCTCCCTCCAGGCCGCCAGCGAGCGTCTGCAGATAGCTTCCGAATCCACCGTGTGCCTTGAAGTCCATGCGCGCGCTGGTGCGCACGCGAACCGACCGGCTCCAGGCGATGTTGGCGCCGAGCGCTTGAAGCGCCTGGACCAGATGAACGTCTTCGTGACAGGGCATGGCCGGAAAACCGCCCGCCAGCACGTAGGCTGCGCGCGTCACGCCCAGATTCGCGCCATGGATATGCCGATGATCGTCGCGGTCCGAATAGGCCGCTTCGTAGCGCTGGCGCACGTCCGTGCTGTATTCGCTCCAATCGTCTACGTCGACGACGCCACAGACCGCGTCCGCCTGATGGGCCAGTTGGGCAGCCAGCCAGTTGAACGGCACGGTGCTGTCGGCGTCGGTGCACGCCAGCCACCGCGCGTCGGCGTCGATCAGGATCTGGGCCCCTGCGGCCCGTGCGGCGCCCACGTTGCCCGCACTCACTTCGACGACTTCGACTGGGTAGCGCCGAGCGATGGCCAGAGAGTCGTCGGAGCAACTGTCCAGCACCACGACAATTTTCACAGGCTCCCCAGCCAGGGTGGGATGCGCGGCGGCCGTCAGGACACTGAGCAAGCACGCCTCCAGGTAGCGTTCTTCGTTGTGAGCCGGGATGACAACACCAATCATGGCTGAGCCTCGTGGCGGAATGTGGGGTCAAGAACACACCGGTTACCCGGTGATTGATCGCTTTCGTGCACCCGCGCAGGCAACTTCGAGATGCCGCTTGGCTGTCCAAGCGGCAGTGCCGGGCATGCGTCTGTCAGGTTGCGAAAAGCGCGGTTCATGGGTTCGGTACATGGGTTTGGTTCAAGGGGTAGGGCACAGCGTGGGAGTGCATCTGCATTTGAATCGTTCCGCCTTTTTGCATGATCGGCGCGCTGCGAACGTTTCATCGAGCAGTGGGTGAATGAGTGCGAACTCCTGGCCGGCTCGCCAAGTCCACCCATAACGCATGCACGTTGCGTGTGACCTTACACAAGGAGAACGACATGACCGATTACCCCAAACCGCCTTTCAAGGCTCAACAGCAGCCGGTACCAGGCGACCAGGGCAGAATGGAGCCCTATCCGGATTGTGGCGAGAACCGTTACAAGGGGTCCGGTCGGCTGGCGAACAAGATTGCGCTGATCACCGGAGCTGACAGCGGGATTGGCCGCGCCGTGGCCATCGCATTTGCCCGCGAAGGCGCGGACGTCGCGATCTCGTACCTGGACGAGCACGAGGACGCCAAGGAAACCGCACGCTGGGTCGAAGAGGCGGGGCGGCAATGTGTTCTGATTCCGGGCGACCTCGCGGACAAGGCCCATTGCTCCGATGTGGTCCAGAAGACCGTCGATGCATTTGGGCGCATCGATGTGTTGGTGAACAACGCCGCGTTCCAGATGAGCCACGAAACCATCGAAGAAATCACCGATGAAGAATGGGTCAAGACCTTCGATATCAACATCACGGCAATGTTTCGCCTGTGCAAGGCCGCGTTGCCGCACATGGCAGCGGGCAGTTCGATCATCAACACCAGTTCGGTCAATTCCGATTCGCCCAAACCCACGCTTTTGCCGTATGCCACCACCAAGGGCGCTATCGCCAACTTCACTGCCGGGCTGGCGCAGATGCTCGGGCCGCGGGGCATTCGGGTCAACAGCGTCGCGCCTGGGCCGATCTGGACGCCGTTGATCGTATCGACCATGCCCACCGAGGAAGTGGAGCATTTCGGCGAGACCACCCCACTGGGGCGTCCGGGCCAGCCCGTGGAAGTGGCGCCGATTTACGTCCTGCTGGCCTCGGATGAGGGCAGCTACATCTCCGGTTCGCGGTACGCGGTGACAGGCGGCAAGCCGATTCTCTAATCGAGGGATTCGGGCTCTGCGCGCGGCTGCATGGAGGATGCGGTCGCGCGCCTTGGGCGTTGCCGAAGCTCAGTTGCAAAGACGTGAGCGTTTACCCAGCCTCAGCCGAGTTGGCGTTCAGCACGCTTTTCAACTTGCCCAGTAACTCGGGGATCTGGAAGGGCTTGGTGATCAGGTCCATTCGGTCGCCGAGAAAGGCCTGACGATTCAACGCGTTTTCGGCGTAACCGGTCATGAACAATACGGGTACGTCAGGACGCTGGTGTCTCATTGCATCGGCCAATTCGCGCCCGTTCATACGCGGCAGGCCGACGTCGGTCAGCAGCAGGTCGACGGAAGGGTCCCGGCCCAGGATATCCAGCGCCGTTTCGACATCCGCCGCCGCGCTGCACCGGTAGCCCGCATCGGTCAGCACCTCGGTCACGAACATACGCACCGAGTCAGTGTCTTCAACGACCAGAATGTGTTCGCCGGTGCCAGCCGAGGCGGGTTCCGCAGGAGGCTGCTCCGCGACGGATTGCTGCTCGGCGGCAGGCAGCATCAGCGTCACTTCGGTGCCCTGTGACAAGACGCTGCGCAGCCTGACATCCCCACCGGATTGTCGGGCGAAACCGTAGATGGTCGACAAGCCCAGCCCAGTGCCCTGACCGACAGGCTTTGTGGTGTAGAAGGGGTCGAACACTTTGTCGATTACAAGGGGATCGATACCCACGCCATCGTCCTTAACCGTCAGGGCGATGTAGGGGCCGTCGGCGAGTTGGAGATCTCCCCGCATACAGGTTTCGAATGTACTGATGCGAATGGTGCCGCCATCGGGCAGCGCATCCCGTGCATTGATGACGAGGTTGAGAATCGCACTTTCCAACTGACCGGTGTCGACCATCGCAATCGCGTTGCGTGAGGTCAGTTCCAGCGACAGGCTGATGCGCTCGCCAATGGTACGGCTCAGCAGGTCTTCCAGCGAGCGCACGCGCGCGTTGACGTCGCAAGGTTGGGCATCGAGCGGTTGCTGGCGGGCGAACGCCAACAGGCGAAGCGTGAGGCTCGCTGCACTTTTGGCCGATGACAGCGCGGCTTCGGCATAGGTGAGCAATTTCTGCGGCTGTGCATCCAGCGTGCGCTTCTTGATCAGTTCCAGGCCTGTGATGATGCCGGTCAGCAAGTTGTTGAAGTCATGCGCAATGCCGCCGGTCAACTTGCCGATGGCGTCCATCTTCTGTGCCTGCAGCAGCCGTTCTTCCGTTTTGGCGCGTTCGGCGACTTCAAGGGCCAGTTGATGATTGACCGTCTTGAGTGCTTGCTGATGGGACTGCTCGCGCAGGTGGTGCTCGGTCACGTCTTCAATGAACACCAGGCTCGCGCCGCTGGCGCGGTAAGGCGAAACGCGCCACTCCGTTTCGCGCAGGTCACCCCTGACCCAGAGGCTCAAGGTGCCTTGCCAGCGCTCGCCTGTGTTGATCGCTTCGCGCAGGCCTGTCAGTTGCAGCGCCTGCCCATCGCGGAACAGCGGTGTCATCGGCTGGCCGGGAGGTGAATCATCCAACAGACGGGCGAACGCCTGATTGCATTCGTGAACACTGAGGTCGCCGCCCATTACCGCGATCGGCGCGGCAACGTTGGCGAAGATTTCGCGGAAGCGGTCCTCGCTTTCGCGCAGCGCGCTTTCCGTGTCGCGCACCCTCAGCAAGGTGCGGATCGTGGCCAGCAACACGTCTGGGTCCACCGGGTGAACGAGGTAGGCATCGGCACCGGCTTCCAGGCCCGTGACGATGTCTCCGGACTGAATCGAAGCCGCCGAGACATGGACGACAGGCAGCAGCGCCGTGCGAGGCACCGAGCGCAGCAGGCGCACGATGTCGAAGCCGCTCATGTCCGGCAGGTTGACATCGAGGATCAGCGCGTCGGGCAGGTCGGCCGCGATCAGTGCCAACCCTTCCGATCCGGTCCCGACGTCGGCAACGGTGAAGCCGTGCCGTTCCATCCGACGGCGCAGGGCGTAGCGGGTCGCGACATTGTCGTCGACGATGAGCAGACGCGCGTTTCTATGCATTTGCCTGCTCCTGCGCCAACGCCAAGGGGATGATCACGTAAAACGTCGAACCCTGGCCAGGCTGGCTGGTCAGGCCCACGCGGCCGCCCAACAGCTCGGCAAAACGCTTGCACAGCGATAAGCCCAGGCCGGTGCCCCGTAACCGCTTCTGCAGCGGTGAGTCGACCTGAACGAAATCTTCGAACAAGGTTTCGTGAAGTTCTTCGGGAATGCCGATGCCGGTGTCGCTCACGGCGAAACGGACTTCACGGTCATTCTCCAGCCCGGCCGAGATGCGCACCTCGCCACGTTGGGTGAACTTGAGTGAGTTGGAAATGAAGTTGCGCAGTATCTGCGCCAGCTTCTTGTCGTCCGTGTACAGCTGCGGCAAGCCGGCGGGCTCTTCGAAAATCAGGTCGACGGCCGAGGTGTCGACGATGGGGCGGAACATGCCCCGCAGCGCCGAAAACAGATCCAGCATGTCGAACCAGGCGGGTGAGATGGAGATCCGGCCGGCTTCGATCTTGGCCAGGTCCAGCAGGTCGTTGACCATATCGCTCAGCTCCTGCGCGGAGGTGCTGATGTACGTGACCTGTTTGTGCTGCTCCGGGCTCAACGGGCCGTCCAGCTCATCGGTCAGCAGGCTGGCGATGCTCAGAATCGAGCCCAGCGGGGTGCGGAACTCATGGCTCATGTAAGACAGGAAGCGGCTTTTCAGGTCGGAAGCCTCACGCAGTTGTTCCGCCTGGTTGTCCAGTTCGGCATACAACGCCAGAACGCCCTGATTGGTCTCGTCCAGTTCGGCACGCAGCGCGTCCGCTTCGGCGCGCAAACGCACGACTTCGTCCGACGCCCCGCCTGTTTCTTGGGTGTCAGGTCCTGTCATGGGAGCTCTCCAGTGCGATGACCAGTACGGTCACGTCGTCCTTGCCCCGACAGTAGTCGCGGTGCAGCACGGCAGCGATGATGGCCGGGTGGCGAAACGTCAGGCCGGGGTAGTCGCGCAAATTCCAGCGTGACTGCAGGCCGTCGCTGTATAGGATCAGCAACTGTCCGGCACAGTCAGGATAGGCCACCGAGGCGACCCGTCGATATTGCAGGCCGACGATGCCCGGATGCGATGGCAGGCCCCGGGGCCTCTCGCTGCCGACCAGCAGGGCGCCGATGTTGCCGATGCCGTTGAAGCGCAACTGGCGGTGCTCACCGTCGTAATGAGCCACTGCCACGGCCCCGCCGCGGGTGCCACGCATGGCGTGGTGCATGTCGTCCAGCAGGCTGGCGGGTTCGTCGGTGGGGTGACGCAGGAAAGCGCTGGCGCCTGCCCGCGCCGCTTGTTCGGCCGCAGGACCATGGCCCAGGCCATCGATGACCAGCGCCACGCATTTCTCGTCACGAACGCAGACCGCCCAGAGGTCGCCGCAGACCGGGTCGTCGTGGAGCGAATGTTGACTGACGCCGTAGCGAAGGTCCTCGATGGCCGAGTTGCGGGGGTAAAAGCGCGCCAGCACGACCGAGCCTCGGGCGTCCGTGTGCACGTCGAATACCTGGGCCTGGCGCAGCGCGGCACCGAGCCCGATGCCCTGCGTGCCTCGAGTCGAAAAACCATCAGGCAGGCACCGCGCCGGATCGAAGCCCGGGCCACGGTCCACCGCGAGCACTTCGACCCCCTCAGAGGGGCCGGGCAGGACGCGCAGATGAATGGTGCCATGGACGGCATGCTTGAGAATGTTGCTGGCCAGCTCAGTCACCACCAGGCCGACCCGGCCGACGTCGACGGTGTCGAAGCCCTGGCTCTCGGCCAGCTTCTGCGCAGTTCGCCGTGCGTGTCCGATCTGACTGTCGTCTTCGATACGCAAGACCTGGGTCAGGCTTCCATTGAGCGTCAGGTCCATTTTCCGATCATCACTCGCGTGCCTTTGCCCGGCGCCGTGTCCAGTTCGAAATCGTCCACCAGGCGTTTTGCGCCGGTCAGGCCCAGGCCCAACCCCTTGCCCGATGACCAACCATCGGTCATCGCCATTTTGATGTCCGGAATGCCGGGCCCCTCGTCACGAAATGTCAGGCGCAGGCCGTTGCGGCCGGCGTCCTCGAGGACTTCCCAATCCATGGCGCCACCGCCGCCGTAGACGATGGTGTTGCGCGCGAGCTCCGACACGGCGGTGACCAGCTTGGTCTGGTCGATCAGGCGCATGCCGCTGTCCTGAGCCAGCTTGCGGACGAACTGGCGAGCCAGCACGACATCCTGTTCGATGCGAATCTCTTGGGTGCCGCTGCTCTGCACGGTCATTGGAGGTATGCCCGCTCGCGGAGCAAGGCCATGCCACGATCGACATTCAGCGCGGTGCTGACACCAGGCAGGGTCATGCCCAGTTCGACGAGAGTGATCGCCACTGCCGGTTGCATCCCTACCAGCACGGTCTCTGCATCCATGATGCGGGACAGCCCGGAAATCATGCCGATCATTCGGCCAATGAACGAATCCACCATGTCCAGCGCCGAAATGTCGATCAGCACGCCGCGCGCGGAGGTCTTGCTGATCCGTTCCGAGAGGTCATCCTGCAATGTCATCGCCAATTGGTCGTGCATGTCGACCTGAATGGTGACCAGCAGGAAGTCCCCCATTTGTAGAATCGGTGTCCGTTCCATGGGTTACACCGACGACTTGGCGACGGCCAGGCCCAGGCGACGCAAGGCCAGGCCGAGCGCATCGGCAAGGTTGGCCTTGGTCACCACGCCTTGCAAATCGAGCCCGAGGTGCACGATGGTCTGGGCGATCTGTGGGCGCACGCCACTGATGATGCAATCGGCACCCATCAGTCGGATCGCGGTCACGGTCTTGAGCAGGTGCTGCGCAACCAGGGTGTCCACGGTGGGCACGCCGGTAATGTCGATGATCGCGATCTGCGAGCCAGTGTCGACAATGCGCTGAAGCAACGATTCCATGACCATCTGGGTGCGCTGGGAATCGAGCGTGCCGATCATGGGCAGCGCCAGGACGCCATCCCACAGTTTGACCACTGGCGTTGAAAGCTCCAGCAGTTCTTCTTGCTGTCGTTTGATGACGGCCTCGCGGGATTTCTGGAAGGTGCGGATGGTGTGCAAGGCCAGCAAGTCCAGCAGTTGGGAGATTTCCCAGAGCTGCTCAGCCAGCACCTCGGGTTGGTCACGGTACTCCGCTTGCAGGATGGAGAACAGCGGGCCTTTCAAGGCAAAAATGAACTGAGCGGTCTGCTCGGAATCCTGTCCGGCCAGGGCTCTCTGACTGGAAAGCTTTTCCAGGAAAAGCCGGGTGTCGTTCCATTCGCTGGCGCTGATCGTTTGCGAAGCGCCACCTGTCAGCGCAGACACAACGAGTTGCAGGAATTCGGCGATTTGCTGACGTACGTCTTCCGCTTTGAGGTTACGCGTGGAGCCACTGGCCTCGAGCGCCGCCCACCAGTTTTCCGACAACTGCTGTTCGGAGCGGGCGATAGCGTTCAGGGTGTTTTGATGCAGTGCTGCCATGTAGATGACTCCTGGGGAGGCGGGAAGCCTTTTTAGTCATTGAGAGAGCTTGGCGTCGGCCATAGGTTCAATAAATCCGGATAACACGGGGATGTTCGGCTCACGCGATTCGACCTGCACTCTGCCGCCTTCAAGGTAAGGAAGCGACGCACCGAAATACGCCTCGCGAGGGATGATGTCAAGATAGCAGCTCACGCGGCAGGTGGCGTGACAGCCGTGTATCGATAATTCCTGCAACGATGCCACGCATCCGCCAGTCGAAAAGGGAATTCATTACTCGATCAGGTTCCATGACGGATGACCTTTATAGTCTGGTTTGCCATGCTCGGCGCTGTGCTGTTGCTGCTCGCGCTGTCCTCTTCCTACCTGCGCTGGATTCCGGTCACGTCTTCTGTCGTGTGCCTGTGCCTTGGCATGGGGCTTGGCACAACCGGCCTGGGCCTGTTGCGCCTCGATATCGGTCAGGCCAGCCATTGGATGGAGCACCTCACCGAAGTCGCGGTGTTGTTTTCGCTGTTTTTCACCGGACTGAAACTGCGCCTTCCTTTACAGAACCGCAGGTGGTGGGCCGCCAGTTGGCTCGCGGGGCCGGTCATGGTGATCTGTATCGGCGGCGTCAGCGTGCTGCTGCACATGGGCCTGGGCCTGGGGTGGGGCCTGTCGGTGCTGATCGGGGCCATGCTCGCGCCTACCGACCCTGTGCTGGCGACGCTGGTGCAGGTCATGGACGCGCAGGATTCCGACTCGGTGCGCTTCAGCCTCTCCGGCGAGGCCGGTCTGAATGACGGCGTGGCGTTCCCTTTCGTGCTGCTGGGCCTGCTGCTGCTGGGAAACCCACAAGGCGATTGGCTGAGCGACTGGCTGCTGCGGGACGTGCTGTGGTCGGTCTCGGCGGGGTTGCTGTGTGGCTATTGGCTGGGGCGCGGCTTGGGAAAACTCACCCTGTACCTGCGTCTGCAACATGACGACAGTACCGTATCACCCAATGATTATCTGGCGTTGGCATTGATCGCCATCGCCTACGTCCTGGCCGAGGCATTGCATGGCTATGGCTTCCTGGCAGTGTTCGCCGCAGGGGTGGGGTTGCGTCAGACCGAAGTGCAGACGTCGTCCGACCCTCAGGAACCCGCTGCCGAGCACTTGGTGCAGCCGGTGGTCGGCCACCAACATCTGGCCCCCGAACATGCGGTCAAGGGCGACATCGGGTCGCTCGGTACGTCGCAGGTCGCCGCCGGGATCATGTTAGGTGACATGCTGGCGTTCGGCAGCCTGGTCGAACGTGCGCTGGAGGTGTTTCTGGTGACCCTGCTCGGCGTCGTGGTGCTGGAGCACTGGGACATCCGGGCGCTGTGGGTGGCGGCCGCGTTGTTTCTGTTTCTGCGACCGGTCAGCAGCGTCTTGATGCCTTCCCAAGGGGTGTTGAATCTCCGGCAGAGAAGTCTGCTCGGCTGGTTTGGCATCAGGGGCGTGGGCAGCCTCTACTATCTGTTCTATTCGCTCAATCATGGGCTGGGCGCAGGCGATGCGGCGCTGGGCACGAACCTGGTGCTGTCCGTGGTGGCCTTGAGTATCGTGATCCACGGCATCAGCGTGCAGCCTTTGCTGAATCGCTATGAGGCCTGGAAAAACTGGCGTCGAGAGTGAAGCGCAGGGCTGTCTGACGCGCTCGGCCCCTTCAAAGCGAATCCGAGGGGCCGGGGCACGTCGTCATCAATGATGGCTGATGACGGCACGTTGATCGTCAGCACCGCCGGCCAGGTGGTTACTGACGTGGCGGCCCAGCACCAGCACGGTCACCAGGCCACAGCCGACCAGCGCCGTGGCCAGGCTCATCAGCACCGAACTGCCCATCTGATCGACGATCTGGCCGCCGAAGAATGAACCCACTGCGATGATCACTTGAAACATGGCGACGAACAGGGGCATGCCGCGTTCGACGTCCTGCGGCGCGACCACGAACATCCAGATGCTGGCGCACGCTGGGAAGGCGCCAAAGGCGAAGCCCCAGAGCGCAATCAGCATCGCTGCCCCCGTCAGCTGAGTGGCGAAGTACGGGAACAGGACGGTGCTGATGCCGATCATCAGGCCCACCAGCAGCAACGTATGGCGCACACTGCGATTGGCGGCGAAGCCTGCGAACAGATTGCCGAACACCCCAGCCACCCCGTAGAGCAGCAGCAACGAGCCAATGGTGGGCCCATCGAACCCGGCGTTGTGCTTGAAGAACGGCGCGACGTAGGTGTAGGCAGCGAAATGCGCCAGGCCGATCAGCAATACGGCGATCAACCCCACGCGCGCTTGCGGATTGATGAACAGCGCGGGCAGGTCGCTGATGCGAATGGCCTTGTCGGGGTTGAGGCGTGGCAACAGGAAGAGCTGCGCCAACAACACTGGTATGCCCACCAGCGCGGTCACCAGAAAGGTCATGCGCCAGCCCATCAGCTCACTCAGCCAGGTGCCGACTGGCACTCCCAGCACCGTGGCGAGGGTCACGCCGACCATGATGATCGAGGTCGCCTGCGCGACGCTGACGCCCCGCGGTGCCAATCGCCCGCTCAGGGCAATGGCCGTCGCCCAGAACCCGCCAATGCTGATACCCAGCAGCACGCGCCCGAACAACAGCAGGTTGAAATCGCTGGCCCAAGACACTGTCAGGTTGGCGACGATCATGATCAGCGTCAGGCCGATCAGCAGAAAACGCCTGTCCAGTGCCCCGATGCCCACTGACAACAGGGGCGCGGCGAGGGCGGCCATGATGCCGGGCAGGGTCACCATCAAACCGGCATGGCCGGCGCTGATGCCCAGATCCCGGGCCACATCGTTGAGTACCCCGACAGGAAGAAATTCACTGGTCACCAGCGCAAAGGCGCCGACGGCCACGGAAAGGATGGCTAACCACTGCTGTTTGACGTTTTGTTGATCATGTTCGGGACGGCCTTGGGAGGCCTGGCTGGCGCTTGGCATGGGCATGGTTCCAAGTGGGAGATGTGGCCTGAAAGCAGGCACTGAAGCGGGGAGACGAACTGGCGAGGATTGTAGGTTTCAGCCTGCCGCGCGCCACAGGCGAGCGGTTCGATAATACTTATCAATGAGAGTGATAAGACGCGCTTATTCGTGTGGTCCGAGCCCTGTAGCGCTTGAGCCTTGAAGGGGCGAGCGGGCTTTCGCTCGGCAGCGGTGGTCTGCCGAGCGATCCACCCTGCATGAGGCACGCATGCCACCGGGGCCTCGGCCTGGCATTCGCCAAAGCCGCTCACGCCTTGGGCGCTTCGAAAGTCTACGCGGGGATGCGCAATACGGAGGGCTTTGACGTCCCCGGTCTGACCCCCGTCAGACTGGACGTGACCGACGATGCGTCGGTCCGGGCTGCCGCTGCGATGTGCCAAGACGTCACCCTGGTGGTGAACAACGCCGGCATCGTCAGTTTGATGAACGGCCCGCTCGATCAGAACATGGACGAACTGTCGCGCACGCTGATGGAGACCAACTACTTCGGGATCATTCGGGTGTCGCAGGCGTTTGCCCCTGTGCTCGCCGCGAATGGCGGGGGCGCATTCATCAATGTGCTATCCGACGCGACCTGGCTGAGCGTTCCGATGCTGGCGGCGTACGCGGCGTCGAAATCCGCAGCATGGAGCGTGACCAACGCGTTGCGCCTGCAGTTGAAGAGCCAGGGGACGCAGGTCGTCGCGCTGCATGTGGGCTTCCTCGACACGGATATGACCAAGGGGTTCGACATGCCCAAGTCGAGTCCTGATCTGGTCGCCAGGAAAGTCTATGCCGGGTTGGAAGCCGGGGCCTTGGAGGTCCTGGCCGATGAGGGCACCGTACAGGTCAAATCGACACTGTCCAGTTCCGAGCTGGTGTATTTCGATCCGCCCTCGTTTTGATCGCCGACTCGGGTGCACGTCAGGGCGCCTGTGCTGGCGCCTCTCTGTCCGTTCTAAGGGGCCTGCGTGCGCCCCGCGTGCGACGTGCCGGTCGGGTCATTGATCTGAATCACGTTGCCCTGACGCCAGGCATCTGCGCCCGGGAGCGGTTCAGGGGCCGTGATGTCTGACCGTGCGGCCCGCTTGGCATCACTGCTGACGCCAAACCGGCGATCCCGTTCGCGGACCATGCGCGGATCGGCCTGACCATCGGCGACGAAGCCCATCATCAATTGCGGCATGCCCAGCGGAAGGGTCTTGTCCTGATCGGTATGCCAGGTGTGCCAGGTTTTGCCGTAGGTGCTCGCCAACTTTTCCATCAGCGCATGTTCGGCAGGTTCGGGAATACCCGGCGCGATCAACTGCCCTGATGTCACTTCATGCCGGTGGCTGTGCCAGAGCGCCTTTTCCCCCTCGGGCAATCGGGCGAAAAGCGCGGCACTGACGATGTACTCCACCCCCATCAGCTTCGCGTCTTGGGTGTTGCCATCGAAGATGACGCATTGGATCACGTCGTCATTGAGCACCGAACAGTAGTGGTGCGCCTCCATCTGCGCCTGTTGGTGGCCATTGTAGAAATGGAAGCCGTCCAGATAGGCATTCAGTCGATCGATCGGCGGTCGGCTTTGCAACAGGTGCGCGCCTGTGTCGAGGGCCTGGATCGTGGGGGCGGTGGGCTTGCCGGGAGCGTCCACGGGGGAAGGCGACGTGTGAGATCCGCACGCCGCCAGCGAAGCGAAGCCCAGGCTCAGGTATGCCAGTTTGAAGCGGGAAGGGCCGTGCGTGGCATGACGAAGGTTCATGATGTTTTCTCGTGGGCCGGTTCAATGTCGGTAGGGACCACGGGTTTCACGCCGCCCGCCCGTGCTGCCGCGTGCAGCCCCACGCCGACCAGGATCAGGGCCCCGGCGCGCAGCCATGTGCCCATGCTCTGTTGGCTCAACAGCAGCAGGCAGGACACGATGCCCAGCACAGGCATCCAGGTCGGCACTCTGAAGTGGGGCGTCTGCACCTTGTCCTTGCGCAAGACCAAGACCGCCAGATTGGTACTGATGAACACGAAAAGCAGCAACAGCACTACCGTTTGCGCCAGCGTCTGCAGGGAGCCTGTCAGTGTCAGCGCCACCGCAACCACCGACGTGGCGAGAATCGCCATGCCCGGGGTGCGGCGCTGCGGGAAGACCTGCGTCAGTGCGCGTGGAAGCAATCCCTGGCGCGCCATTCCGTAAGCCAGTCGGCTCGACATGATCATCGTCAGCAACGCGCCGTTGGCCACGGCCACCAACGCGATGAACGCGAACAGGCGTGGGGAGACGCCCAGGCCCGAGGCTTTGACCACTTCGAGCAGCGGGGCGGACGAGGTCAGCAACCGCTCCACAGGCATCACCGACGCAGCGGCTATGGCGACCCCCATGTAAACGGCGCCTGCGAGCAAGAGCGCGCCGAACAGTGCGCGAGGATAGGTCCTGCGCACGTCGCGGATTTCCTCCGCGAGGTTGGCGGATGTCTCGAAGCCGACAAACGAATAGAACGCCAGCAACGCGGCGCTCAGCACCGCCAGCGCAGGGTTGACCCCCGGTTTGAAGGACAACGCCCGTGAAAGATCAGCCTCACCCGTGCGGAAAAACCAGAGGGCCGCCACCATCACGATCAGCAGCCCCGACACCTCGATCAGGGTCATCACCAGATTGGCCGACAGGGATTCCTTGATTCCTTGGGCATTGAGCAGTGCGATAAGCCCCAGAAACACCAGGGCCGCAACGGGCGGCGAAACCTGCACGAATGCCGAAAGGTAGTCCCCGGCGAACGCCAACGACAGGCCCGCTGCGCTGGTGACGCCTGCGGCCAGCATGCAGAAACCTACCAGAAAGGCGATCAGCGGTGAGTTGAACGCTTTGCCCGCGAACACCGCTGAAGCGCCTGCATGGGGGTATTTGGTCACCAGTTCGGCGTAGGAGCCGGCCGTCAGTAAGGCAAAACACAGCGCAATCAGGAGGGGAACCCAGATCGCCCCGCCCACTTCGCCGGCGATGGTGCCCGCCAGGGCATAGACGCCGGCTCCGAGCACATCGCCGAGGATGAACAGTAGCAGCATGGGACCTGTGACGGCGCGCTTGAGCGTTGGCCGGGATGAGGGGGGTGTCATTGGCATGCGGTGCTCCCTGCTTGAGTGGCATGAACCGGCAACGGCGAACGCCATTACCTGACTTCATGGCTATCAGGAAGATCGTGTCTACATGGGAAGATTCCGGCATTTTTCAAAACCGGCGCCCAACGTGCAGGGCGACAGCGCAGATCCGAAGTCGATTGTAGGAGCGCGCTTGCCCGCGACAGCGGCGTGTCAGACAACCCTGTTCTGACTCAGCAATCGCGATCGCGGGAAAGCCAAGGAACCACCGACAGGCACCTACTCGATCCGGGCGGGCCAAAAGGTCTTCGCTGCCTTAAGATGGAGGTCCTTTTGGCTATCCAGGGTCTTTACGATGCGCCGACTTGTTCTCGTGGCAGGGGCTTTCCTGTGTTTCAGCGCGTTGGCCGACAACGCTCATCAGCCCGTCCGGAAATGGACATTGCTGGATCAGAACGACAAGGCCTACACCCTCGATGACGAGGCTCAGGTGCTGCTGGTCGCGCGCAGCATGGCAGCGGCGAAAATGGTCAACGCGGCGATCGAGGACGCGCCCGCAGGCTATCTGGAGTCGCGCCACGTGATCTATGTCGCGGACATCGAAAAAATGCCGTCAGTCATCAAGCTGGTGGCCGTGCCTGCGATGCGCTCGGCCAACTACCGGATTCTGCTGGATCGCGACGGCCGGGTCGCCAGTGAGTACAACGGGGATCGGGAGTCGGTCCAATGGCTGGCGCTCAAGGGCGGCGCAGTGGTGCAGGAGAAGCGGTTCACTGATGGCGCGGCGCTCAAGCAGGCCATCGCCGAGCGCCCCCAGCCCTGAACGGTTGATCAAAACCGCTTCTTGAACACCATGGCCATGAAGCCCTCGATCATATGGGCGTCATTGAACACCTGGCGCAGGTGGGTTTCGGCGTTGGTCAGGTGAAGGTGCAACTGGGCCTTGACCTTTTCCTCGCCGTAGACCGAGACGAAGGTCGACTTGCCGAGGTCTTTGCCCGAGTCCTTGCCGGTGTCGCTGCAGCCATCGCACAGATCGTCATACATCTGGAATGCCTGACCCAGTTCCATCGCAAAGTTCTGCAGCGGGGCACGGGCGTTTTCGGCGCCGTGGCTGATCAACCAGGCCATGTCGACGATGGCACCGAACAGCACACCGGTCTTGAGGTCGTTGGTCATGGCGATGTCTTCCGCACTCCGGCTGTGCTGCCCGTCGCGCAGGTCGAGGAACTGGCCGCGCACCAACCCTTGCATGCCCACTGCGTTCGCAGCCAGCTCGACCAGTTGAGTCCGGATCGTCGGCGCCAGGTCGGCGATCGACGCGATGACGCCGAACGCGCGGCTTAACAGCGCCACCGCGGTCAGAATCGCCACGTCCTCGCCGAATTTCAGGTGCACCGTTGGCTTGCCACGCCGCAAAGACGCGTTGTCCATGCACGGCATGTCGTCCAGCACCAGTGAAGCCGCGTGAATCAGCTCGACCGCGCAACCCAGATCCAGCGCCGCCGTCCCTTCATGGCCAAGCCCCTGTGCAATGAGCATCAGCAGCACCGGGCGCATCCGCTTGCCGGGCGCGAGCGCCGAATCACGCATCGCCAGCGCCACCAGATCGCGTTCGTTGCCACTCTCTGGGAGCAATTCATCGAGACGCTGCTCGATGGCGGCGCGCACCACAGAAAGACGCTCGGTGAAGCCGAGGTCGAGGATGGCAGCGGAGTCCGTACTCATCGGGGTATCTTCCTTTACTGTCGCGACTGGAACGGTTGCGTAGACCTGTCACGCTACAAGTCGGGGAACGACTTCGCAACGCAGGTGCCTCAGTTGAGCCAATCTTGTACAAAACGTGTACTGTCGAGGCGTTTGTATAAGTTTTCTCATGAAATGACCACGCCGTATACGAAATGATTCCAGCCAGTCGGGGCTTGTAATGAGCAATAGCGATTTGAGTAGACGCAAGGATGACCACTTGAACATCGTGCTCGACCGACGCGCGGGTCCTCGTGGCCGGGGCACCGGGCTCGATGCGCTGCAATTCGAACACTGTGCCTTGCCCGAGTTGAACCTCGACGCGATCGATCTGAGCAGCGCGTTGGTGGGGAAAACGCTGCGCGCACCGCTGTTGATCAGTTCGATGACCGGGGGCGCCGAGCGTGCAACGGCCATCAACCGGCATCTGGCCGGGGCCGCTCAGGAGCTGGGCATCGCCATGGGGGTGGGCTCGCAACGCGTCGGGCTGAGAAGTGGCAATGACCAGGGGCTGACGAGCGAACTCCGTCGGCTGGCGCCCGACATTCCCTTGCTTGGCAACATCGGCGCGGCGCAATTGCTGGAGCGTGACGGCCTGGACCTGGCGCGCCGAGCAGTGGACAGCCTGCATGCCGATGCCTTGATCATCCACCTGAACCCTTTGCAGGAAGCCGTGCAGGCCGAAGGCGACCGAAACTGGAGCGGGGTGCTGGAGGCGATTGCACGCACGGTCCAGACGCTGGGCGTGCCAGTGGTCGTCAAGGAGGTAGGAGCCGGGCTCTCCGCGCCGGTAGCGGTGGCGCTGGCCGATGCGGGCGTGCAGGTGATCGATGTGGCCGGCCTGGGGGGCACCAGTTGGGCGGCGGTCGAAGCCGCTCGGGCGGTACGGGCCGAAGACCGGCGAGTGGCTGAAGCGTTCAGCGGTTGGGGCATCCCCACCGCCATCAGTCTGCAGAGTGTCCGCCGCGCATTGCCCCAGATGCCCCTGATCGCCTCGGGCGGGATTCGCAACGGCGTCGACGCGGCCAAAGCGATCTGCCTGGGCGCCGATGTCATCGGTCAGGCGGCGGGTGTGTTGCGCGAAGCTACGCTGTCCACGCCTGCGGTCATCGAGCATTTCCGCATCGTCATTCGGCAGCTTCGGATTGCGTGTTTTTGTACCGGTTCGGCCAATCTCGCGGCGTTACGCCGCGCGCGTCTGCTGCCAGCCGACCCGACACTGTCGCTGTTCCCATGAGCCACTTCGGCGTCGTAGCGCCCGCTTTCTACAGCCATTCCCAGGCGCTGCAGGCGCTTGCCTCGGCGTTGATCGACCGCGGTCACCGTGTCACCTTTTTCCAACCGGCCGACGCACGGCGTTGGCTGGCTGACCCGCGTATAGGGTTTCATGCGTTGGGCGCCGTCAGTCATCCACCCGGTAGCCTTGACGCTGTGTTGCGGCGGGCGGCGACCTCCAATAACCCGCTGCGCTTGCGCGGCGTGATCCGGGATTTATGCCGGACCACTCGGATGCTGTGCCACGAGCTGCCAACGGCGCTCGCGCACGCGGGGGTCGACGCGTTGCTGTGCGATCAGATGGAGGCCGCTGGCGGTTTGGTCGCCGAGGCCATAGGAATGCCGTTCGTGTCGGTGGCCTGTGCATTGCCGGTCAACCGCGAGCCCGACATCCCATTGCCTGTGATGCCGTTCGCCTACGGCCAGGATGAGCGCAGCCGTCGCCTGTATGTCGCCAGCCAGCGCGTTTACGATGGCCTGATGTGGCCCTTGCGCGGGGTCATTCGCCAAGCCTGCCAACAACTCGCCATCGCCCCCCGCGACGGTCTTCACCAATGCCTGTCGCCTTACGCCCAGATTAGCCAGACGATCACCGGGTTCGACCTTCCTCGCCAGCAGTTGCCTTCGACCTTTCACGCCGTCGGGCCCTTGCGCAGTTCCGATGCACCGGCGCAGGGGCAATGGGCGATCGATCCGCAGCGCCCCTTCGTGTTCGCCAGCCTGGGGACGTTGCAGGGTGGCCGAATGGGGATGTTCCAGCAGATCGCCAAAGCCTGCGCCCGGCTCGGGGCTCAACTGTTGATCGCGCACTGCGGCGGCCTTGGAACGGCTCAAGAAGAGCGGCTACGGCGCAGCGGTGCGACGTGGGTCACCGATTTTGCTCCTCAGCAATGGGCCTTGGAACACGCCGATATCGCGATCACCCATGGCGGGCTCAATACCGTGATGGATGCGGTCAAGGCCTGTACGCCGGTGCTGGTGATGCCCATCGGCTTCGACCAGCCGGGCGTGGCCGCGCGGGTCATCCACGCGGGCATAGGTTTGCGCCTCAGTCGCCGGGCTCGAGCGGGCTCGATTCACACCGCGCTCACCCACTTGTTGCAGCACCCCAAAGAGGCGTTGCATCGGCTGGCGTCAGAGCTGGATCGGGCAGGGGGGACTTCACGGGCTGCCGACATCGTCGAAGCCGTGGTGCGGACCGGCAAGCCTGTGCCTGTGGAGGCCATTCCATGACCTACGACCTGATCCTGGCGGGTGGAGGACTGGCCAACGGGCTGATCGCCTGGCGCTTGAAACACGTGCGTCCCGAATGGCGAGTGCTGTGCATCGAGGCGCAGCCGCGCATCGGCGGCAACCACACCTGGTCGTTTCACGACGGCGACCTGAACCCGGCCCAACACCGCTGGATCGCTCCGCTGGTGGTGCAGCGCTGGCCGTGTTACGACGTCCATTTTCCCGGTCGATCCCGGCGCCTGTCTTCGGGCTACGCCAGCATTGATTCCGAGCGCTTTGCCGACGTCATTGGGGCCGCGTTGGGGGATGACTTGCGCACGGGCGTGGCGATCACTCGGCTCAGCCCGACTTCCGTGTCGCTGGCCAATGGAGAGTCTCTGCAGGCCCGCGCGGTCATCGACGGACGCGGCGTTCAGGCCAGTCCTCAGATGGTGTTGGGTCGTCAGGCGTTCCTGGGGCAGTTGCTGCAGTTGCACGCGCCCCATGGCCTGGAGGCGCCGATCATCATGGATGCCCGAGTGCCCCAGGGCCAGGGGTATCGATTCGTCTATGTCCTGCCGTTCAGTGCCGATACGGTGCTGGTGGAAGATACGCACTATGTGGATCGCCAGGCATTGTCCGCCGAACAGTTGCGCAGCCACATCGCCGAGTATGTGGAGGCTCGGGGCTGGGCTGTCGCGGCTTGCCTGCGTGAGGAGCATGGGGTGCTGCCGATCACTTTGGCCGGTGATTTCTCTCGGTTCTGGAGCGACACCCAGGGCCAGCCGTTATCGGGTCTGCGCGCAGGCCTGTTCCACTGCACCACCGGTTACTCGTTGCCCCATGCCGTACGCCTGGCCGATTGGATCGCCGAACAGCGCCAGCTTGACGCCAGGATCCTGGCCAAGGGCATACGGACTCATGCCGCTCGGGTCTGGCACCGCCAACGCTTCTATCGCTTGCTCAACCGCATGCTGTTTCTGGCGGGGCGGCCCGATCACCGTTGGAAGGTGATGCAGCGTTTCTATGGGCTTCCCGAGGGCCTGATCCAACGTTTCTATGCCGAACAAAGCAGCCTCGCCGACAAGCTGCGGATTGTCTCCGGCAAGCCACCTGTGCCAGTTGACGAGGCGCTTCGCGCGATGTTCCGTTACCACCCCAGACAGTACGAGAATCGAGAATGACCGAGGCAAAAAAAGCCATTGTGATTGGCGCCGGATTCGGAGGGCTGGCCTTGGCGATCCGCCTGCAGGCGGCGGGGGTGCAGACGACGCTGCTGGAAAAGCGCGACAAGCCCGGCGGGCGCGCCTATGTCTACCAGGATCAGGGCTTTACCTTCGACGCGGGCCCTACGGTGATCACCGACCCGACGGCCATCGAAGAATTGTTCACCGCAGCCGGTCGAACGATGGCCGACTACGTCGAACTGCTGCCTGTCGCGCCGTTCTATCAGCTGCGCTGGGAGGACGGATCAAGCTTCGATTACGCCAATGACCAGGCCGCACTCGATCGGCAAATCGCCCAGTTCAACTCGAGGGACGTTGCAGGTTATCAGCGCTTTCTCGCCTATTCCAAAGCCGTGTTCCGCGAAGGGTACCTCAAGCTGGGCAGCGTCCCGTTCCTGTCGTTCCGCGACATGCTGGCCGCCGGGCCGCAACTGGCGCGGCTTCAGGCGTGGCGCAGCGTGTACGCCAAGGTCTCGGCCTTCATCGAGGATGACAAGCTGCGCCAGGCGTTTTCGTTTCACTCCCTGCTGGTGGGTGGCAATCCGTTCGCCACGTCGTCCATCTACACCCTGATTCATGCCCTGGAGCGAGAGTGGGGCGTCTGGTTTCCGAGGGGCGGCACCGGGGCGCTGGTCAACGCGCTGGTCCGCCTGTTCGAGGACATCGGTGGGCGCATCGAACTCAACGCTGACGTGGCCCGCATCGACACCGTCGGCAACCGCGCCACCGGGGTACACCTGGCGGATGGCCGACAGTTCGCCGCCGACTGTGTCGCCTCCAATGCAGACGTGGTCCACACCTACGCCACCTTGCTCGGTGGGCACGCCCGCGGCGAGAAGGAAAGTGCCCGGCTCAAGCGCAAGCGGTTCAGTAACTCACTGTTCGTCATCCACTTCGGCCTCAAGCGCCCGCAGCCTCAATTGCAGCACCATACCGTCTGCTTCGGGCCACGCTATCAAGCGCTGATCCAGGACATTTTCAACGGGCAGGCGCTGGCCGAAGATTTTTCGCTGTACCTTCACGCGCCCTGTGTGACGGACCCCAGCCTTGCTCCGCCAGGCTGCTCGAGCCATTACGTGCTGTCGCCGGTACCCCACCTGGGCAATGCCCCCATCGACTGGACGATCGAAGGCCCGCGCTACCGTGACCGGATTTTCGATTACCTGGAGAAACACTACATGCCCGGACTGCGGGAGGATCTGGTCACGTGTCGGATCTTCACGCCGGCGGACTTCGAGAGTGAGCTGAATGCGCACCTCGGGTCGGCATTTTCCCTCGAACCGATCCTCACCCAGAGCGCCTGGTTCCGGCCGCACAATCGCGATGCGGCGCTGGGCAACGTCTACCTGGTCGGCGCAGGCACGCATCCCGGCGCGGGGGTGCCGGGGGTCGTGGGGTCCGCCAAGGCCACTGCCGGTCTCATGCTGGAGGACTTGCACCCATGATAGCTGCCGAAAATGACGACCAAGCCCTGCTCGATCATGCGACCCGAAGCATTGCCGTCGGCTCGAAAAGCTTCGCCGCCGCGTCGCGCCTGTTCGACCCCGCCACCCGGCGTAGCGCAGTCATGCTCTATGCCTGGTGTCGGCATTGCGACGACGTGATCGACGGCCAGGAGGCAGGGCACCTGGCCGCGCCTGTGGAGCAGGAAGAGGTCAACGCGCGACTGGCGGCACTGGTGGCCCAGACCCAGGCGGTGTACGCCGGGCTGCCCGTCCACAGTCAAGCATTCGCCGCGTTCCGCGAGGTGGTGCGCCGCCATGGCATTCGCGAGACCTATGCGTTGGAGCACCTGGCCGGGTTCGCCATGGACGTTCAGCAGCGGCGCTACGAGCGCATCGAAGACACGCTCGACTACTGCTATCACGTGGCCGGCGTTGTCGGGCTGATGATGGCGCAGGTCATGGGCGTCCGCGATGAACGTACTCTGGATCGCGCCTGCGACCTGGGGATGGGCTTTCAACTGACCAACATCGCTCGCGACATCATTGAAGATGCGAGCGTTGGCCGCTGTTACCTGCCTGACGACTGGTTGCGTGAACTGTCGATTCCCGAGCAGCACCTTGCCGAACCCCAGTACCGACCGGCGCTGGCCGTGCTGGCCCGCCGCCTGGTGGACTTGGCCGAGCCTTTTTACGCCAGTGCCCAGGCCGGTCTGACGGCCTTGCCGTGGCGCTCGGCCTGGGCAGTGGCGACGGCCAGCGGGGTGTACCGGGAGATTGGTGTCAAGGTGAAGGAGCGGGGCAGCCGGGCGTGGGATACCCGCGTATCGACGTCGAAGCCTGACAAGCTCCGGCTGGTCGTGACCGGGCTTTGGCGCGCCGTCAGTTCCCGAGGCCGTCGCTGGCCTGACCGCCCTGCTGACGGTTGGCAGCGTCCTCGTCACGCTTTTCCAGCGCCCCCCCATGCAAACGCCGCAGTTGAGCCCGAAGCGATGAAATAGAAGGTGCATACAGGAAACCGAACGATACGCACCGCTCCTTGCCCGCCACGGCATGGTGCATCAGATGCGCCTGGTAGAGGCGTTTCAAATAACCGCTGCGCGGCACGTGGCGCAAGGGCCAGCGCTTGTGCACCAGCCCGTCGTGGGCCAAAAAGTACAGAAACCCATAGGCCGTCATGCCGGCGCCGATCCATTCCAGCGGGTGCACGCCCTGGTTGCCCATTGCGATGAGGAGGATGGCGAAAGCGGCGAACACCACCGCATACAGGTCATTCTTCTCGAACCACCCCGTTCTGGGCTCATGGTGGGAGCGGTGCCATCCCCAGCCCCAGCCATGCATGATGTATTTATGGGCGACGAAGGCAAATCCTTCCATGCCGATCAGCGTGGTCAGAAACACCAGCGTATTCACCATCATTCTCGTCACCCCTGTGCAGTCAGCTGTTGTGACCCTGTTTCGTCAGTAAACGTTCTCGATGCCTGCGACGCGGGGCATGACGTTTCGCGACACTGCCTTGCAGAGGTGCAGGGCTTTATTGGGCCAGCATCTTCGGCAACGCGCCCACCTGTGGCCTGGCGAACAAGTAGCCTTGCATGAGGTTGACGCCCAGGACCAGCAGCGAATCGCGTTCTTCAGCGGTTTCGATACCTTCGGCGACCACCGTGATGTTCAGCCTTCTCGAGACGAGCACGATGCCCTCCACAATGGCTTTGCGCACCGGGTCGGAGTCGATGTTCCGGGTCAACGCCATGTCGATTTTCAACACATTGGGCTGAAACATCGCCAGGAAGTTGAGGCCCGAATAGCCCGATCCGAAATCGTCGATGGCAGTGGTAAATCCCTGCCGCTCGTACTCATTGAAGATGGCTTTCAAATGCTCGGGGTCGTCCACCCGCTCGCCTTCGGTCACCTCGAACATCAGGCGCTCGGTTGGAAAGTTGAAGGCGCGTGCGGCTTCCAGCGTGGCGCGAATGCAGGTTTCGGCCCGGTAGACGGCATTGGGCAGAAAGTTGATGCTGAGCTTGCAGTCCGCAAGCGCGGGCAAACCCAATTGAGCCGCGAGTTCGATCGCCTTGACCCGGCAAGCCTGATCGAAGCGATACCGGTTATCGTCATTGACCTGGGCCAGGATGCTCATTGCCGATTCGCCGTTGATGCCCCGCACCAGCGCCTCATAGGCCCACGGCTGCGCGGTGCGTACGTCGAAGATAGGCTGAAAGGCCATCGTGAAGTTGAAACCCAGGTCACTCAGATTCCGGCATTCAGCGCAGCTGATCGAGGTGAAACTGCGTTGCGGTTTGTGATCACTCATAAGTCGTCCTGGTAGCCCCACCATGCACGACATGCTCATGGCCAAGTGCAACCATTTTACAGGGAAATGGGAGCCTGGGTGGAAGAAGCAGACGGTCGTCCGACGGTGAGTCTTTCCATAGTTACCGACCAGCCCCGCCCCCGCTGCGCTGTCTTTGCCCCGGAACAGAGCCGGGGCGCTCTTCAGAACACCGACCAGCCGATGCGCGAACTCAACAATTCCAGCGCGGCCATTCCGGCGAGGGAATTGCCTGCGGCATTGAGCTCCGGTGACCACACGCACACGCTGAACTGCCCGGGTACGATGGCGACGATCCCGCCTCCTACGCCGCTCTTGCCGGGCAACCCCACGCGGTAGGCGAAATTTCCGGCCTCGTCATACAGCCCACTGGTGGCCATGATCGAATTCACCTGCTGAGTCTGGCGGCGCGTCAGGATCTGCTCGCCGCTGTGCTTGCAGAAGCCGTCGTTGGCCAGGAAACAGAATGCACGGGCCAGGTCCAGGCAGCTCATGCGCAGCGCGCAATAGCTGAAATAGCTGCGCAATACCGTCTCGACTTCGTTATGAAAGTTGCCGAACGACTGCATCAGGTACGCCATCGCCGCGTTGCGCGCGCGAAATTGGTACTCCGAGTCGGCCACCCGGGCGTCCATCAAGACGTGAGGATTACCCGACAAGCGCCTCACGAAATCGCGCATCGACAACGTCGGCGCCGCAAAGCGCGATTGATTGATATCGCAGATGACCAATGCGCCCGCATTGATGAACGGATTACGCGGCCGTCCGCCCTCGAACTCCAGTTGCACCAGCGAGTTGAACGGCTGGCCTGAGGGCTCGTGGCCCAGGCGTTCCCAGATGGCTTCGCCGGAGTGGCCGATCGCTTGAACCAGGCTGAACACCTTGGAAATGCTCTGTACGGAAAAAGGCACCAGCGCGTCGCCTGCGCAGTGGTAGCTGCCGTCATTGCCATACACGGCAATGCCTAGCTGCTGCGCCGGTACGTCGGCCAGCGCGGGTATGTAGTCAGCCACTTTGCCCTTGCCGATCAAGGGACGGACTTCATCAAGAATGTCGTTCAACAGCGTTTGCATGGAGGGCCCTGTCATCAGTCCCCCGACAGCGGTGGGGGCAATAGCTCACTTGACGCGGGGCAAGCGGCCGAAATCACATTTCACGGTCATTTCCAGGAACCGGCGTGACTGCCGGCCAACGGTCGTGCAGCCATTCGTACGCCGCAGGCGGTGCGCGGGTGACCACGTAAACCCGTCGCTCCTGCGCCTCGCCGATCACCAGGCACTCAAGGCCATAGCCGTCGTTCATATCGAACCAGTGGGACACCCGTTCAGCGTCCTTTTCCATGAAGCGGCTGACCAACGCGATGGCACGTTGCGGGTGATACTTTTCCCAGCCGCCTCGTTCTATGGTTTCATGCTTCGCCCAGCCACCCTGTGGGCCCCAGCCCGGCTGCTCCTTGCGTCGCCCCCAGCGTACCCACCCAAGATCCGTACCATCTTCCAGCACCACCGGCAGCGCAGCCATCGGATTGGGGAAGTAGACGCGCACGGGCTCATACGCTCGGTTCTTGTCCTTCGCTTCGACACCGCCACACATGTTGGTCACCTCACATTACGCCACTCATGCCATACAGCATTGACCACCGCTCAGGGGTCTAGTTAACTGTATATGTGTACAGTACAGCGGCAGTGACTTCGATGCAATTTCTCATCACCCCCCGACGCAGCAACGGCAAGGCGCTGCCGATGGTTCCGCCCAAACGCACGACCGTGATCCACGGCGAGCTCACCATCACCAACCGTGTGTGCGAGCCCCTGCACCGGCACTCGAACGTCGCCACCCTCAGGGCGACCCACGGTGATTTCAAGCTGCTGCTGCCGGAGCTTTACGACGCGAGCCTGTCGGCCATGGCGCGGGAGGGGTTCACCCTCAGCGGCATTCAGCTCGAAGGGGAGGTCTGGTATGCCCAGTCCTGGTGGTGCAGGCCCGTTGATTGAAGGAGGAAGCGTCATGGGGGATGAACAGGTCAGGGACCGGGAGCTGGAACTGTGGAACATATTGTTGAACCACGAGGGGCGTCGGGAGCTGGCGATTGAGCATTGGAGCGGCGAACTCACCGGGCATGCCATGGCGTTGGCCAGGCTGGGTATCATCACGGCCAGCGAACTCGACGAAATGCTGGATTACGCCGACGCCGCGTACAGCCATGCCATCGAGCAGAAGGGCACGCGCCCTCCCTGCGAAGGCGATCAAGGCCGCGAGGCGTGAACCTCGCGTTTACGAACCGACGAAGGACATGCAACCCTCTCGGTTCGCTGCCGATATGCATCTGAAGAAATGAACAGGAGCGTCATGATGGACACCACCACGCAAACGCTGCGCAGGGACCTGCAAGGTCTGGCAGCCGATCTCAAGTGGTCAGCGGTAGAACTGGTCAGAATTGCCGAGCGGTTGAGCCAGGCAGGCAATGAACCGGATGCCCAGGCGTTGCAGCGGATGATCGCGATGTTCCAGCGCGAAGAAAGTCGGCTCAGTGCCATCGTGGGCGATATCTCGGCAGGGCGGATCGTTCAAATCGGTGATGCGGCGGTGTGAGCCGCGGGCGTGAGTATGGGGGACGCCGATCTGAGGTGTCGGTGCCGGGAGACTCAGGATGCACGCACTCACCGGCAGGGAGGCTGACTGCTCACTGCCGATCAGTTCATACGGGGCGGAATGTCAGAACTTGAAGGCTTGTCGTCCGATCAGCAACCACTGACCTTTTTGCTTCTGCCAGACCTGGAAGTTCTCGATCTCGGTGGGGACTTCCACGCCGCTGTTCACGGCCTGTGCGGAAAAGTGGTTGCGCACCAGGGCGACGTCGCCGTCCAGGGTGATTTTCTGGTTCAACATCTGCAGTGTCTTGAACCCACTGCGTCCGGTCTCGATGTCGGCGATGAATTCAGCCTTGTTCTGGATCTTGCCGCTGGAGTGGCCGTAGGTGACATTGTCGGACGTCAGGGCGCTCAGGGCCTTGGTGTCCTTGTGCAGCATCGCTTGGGTCATGTTGTCGACCGCCTTGGCCACGGCTTGCTCGTCGGCGGACGGCGCGGCGAACACATATCCGGAAAACACGCCCAGAAAGCCCAGCAGCAGTTTGTATCGGGTCATCGCTCTTTCCTTCTTGTTGTCGTCGGGGGCAGAACACCCCCGCGTGTCGGTACGGCATTGCCGTGTAATCGGTCGGGCAGGGCACCTTAGAGGTCCGTGATTTCCTTGTGGCGCGGGACGAGCGTCTTCATCACGCCCCAGGCCACCAGGTACGCCAGTGCACAGATGGCGAACATGATCATGTAGCCGGTGTGGATATCGTTGATCGATTTGTAATAGTCGAATACCCAGCCCCCAATCTTGGTCAGGACCACGCCCCCCAGGCCACCCGCCATGCCGCCGATGCCGACCACGGAGGCCACGGTTTTTTGCGGGAACATGTCGGAAACCGTGGTGAAAATGTTGCAGGACCATGCCTGATGGGCGGACGCGCCGATGCCGATCAGCAAGACGGGCACCCAGAAGCTGATGTAGCCCAGCGGTTGCGCCAGGAGTACCAGCAGTGGGAACAGCGCGATCACCAGCATCGCCTTCATGCGGCCGTCGTAAGGTTTGTCGCCGCGTGCCATGAAATAGCTGGGGAACCAGCCACCGCCGATACTCCCGACCATGGTCATGCTGTACAGCACGAACAACGGCATCACGATGGAGGGACCTTTCATTCCGTACTGCGCAGCCAGGTAGGTCGGGAGCCAGAACAGGAAGAACCACCACACGCCGTCGGTCATGAACTTGCCAAACGCGAAGGCCCAAGTCTGACGATAGGTGAGCAGTTTGAACCACGAGACCTTTCGGCCAGGCACGTTCGAAGCCGGGAGGGGCTGGGTGGATTCGGCTTCGTCACTGCGGATATAAGCCAACTCGTCGGCGGTCAGGCGCTTTTGCTGATCCGGTCTTTCGTACAGCGCCAGCCAGAAGCCCAGCCAGACGAAACCCAGCAGGCCAATCACGATGAAAGCCGCTTCCCAACCCCATGCCGCCGCGATGAGCGGCACACAGATGGGCGCAGCGATCGCCCCGACATTGGCCCCGGAGTTGAAGATGCCCGTGGCGAATGAGCGTTCTTTCTTGGGGAAGTATTCGGCCGTGGCTTTGATCGCGATGGGGAAGTTGCCCGCTTCGCCGATCGCCAGCACCGCCCGCGACAACATGAAACCTGCGATGGACACCGGGATCGCCGCCAGGCCCAACGCGCCGGCGATCGCACCGATGCCTTGACCCAGCGGTACCGCAAAGGCGTGCATCACAGCGCCCGTCGACCAGACCCCAATGGCCACCATGTACGCAGTTTTCGTCCCGATCTTGTCGACCACTCGGCCTGCGAAGACCATCGCGATAGCGTAGACAAACTGGAAGACCGACGCGATGTTGGCGTAGTCGGTGTTGCTCCAGCCGAATTGAGCGGACAGGTCTGGCGCCAGCAGGCTCAGCACTTGGCGGTCCAGATAATTGACCGTGGTGGCGAAGAACAGCAACGCACAGATCGTCCAACGGTATTTGCCGATGGAACGGGTTGCCGCTTGGGTCATGCTTTGCGGGTGAGTGGACTCGTTGAGGTTCATGACATCACTCTTGTTCTTGGAGGTGTGATGGTCTCTCGGCCGTGTGCCGAGAATGTGCAGATTGGCCCGAGTAGGCTCTCGGAGTCAGACGTCTAACAAGTGGAGGGTGGTGGAATGGGCAGTGCGCTGGCCAGGGGCTTCACTGCGGGAGGCTCGCCATTTCGCCAAAAAGCGTGAAAAGGCCGGGGATTAGGGCTAATGAGCAAGCAGTCTGGATTCATGGGGGTGGCCGACACTGTTTTTATTTTTTGGAAATGTTGTCGCTTTGAATCATATGTTGTCGTACAACAAGGCAGTTATAGCCAGTGAGACCTTGGGCTGTCAATGTTGTCTCGACCTTCAGGTGATAAGCGCTGCGGCTGCGCGTACCACACGCTTGTCATTCTCCTGCACGTCGGCACTCTGGAGCACCAGGCGTTGCCGCATCCGCGGTGTCAGCGCCATTCACCCCGCCGCTTCACGCCCCTTGAGCAGATGAAGAATTCTCGACGCGATGTCCTCGCGGCTGAAGGGTTTGGTCAGCAGTTCGAACCCCTCACCGTGGGGCAGTTCGATGTGGGTGTACCCGGTGATGATCAGGACAGGCAGGTGCGGGAATTGCGCGCGCAATTGGTGCGCCAATTGAAGTCCCGACCGATCCGCCATGACCTGGTCGGACAACAGCAGGTCGGGTAGCAGGCCGTCCGCGACCTTTGCAAGCGCCTCGGTGGCGCTGCTGCTCTCGGTGACCTGATAGCCCAAGTCGCGCAGCAGCAATGCGGTGCTTTGCCTGACCAGGTTTTCGTCGTCCACCAACAGAATATGGGTCTTGGCCTGCGCCGTCGGAGCCTCGACCTGAGGATGCTCTTCGGGCCTCACCGCTTCGCAGGTGGTCGGTAACCAGAGGCTGACGGTGGTGCCAGCGCCAGGCCGAGAGGTCAGATCGAACGCACCGCCCGATTGGAGCGCCAGCCCCTGCACCATGGAAAGGCCTAGCCCGGTGCCTTTTCCAGCGCCCTTGGTGGAGTAAAACGGTTCCACGCACTTGCGCAGCACGTCCTCGGCCATTCCGCAGCCGTTATCCTGTACGGACAATTTGACGTAATCTCCGTCTGCCAGCCCTTTGCTCGCGGCGTCGGTGGCGTGGGTCGCCGAAATCACCAAGTGTCCCCCCTGGGGCATGGCATCGCGTGCATTCACTGCGAGATTCAGGATGGCGAGCTCCAGTTGGTGGGCGTCGACCAACACATTGGGCAGCTCAGCATCGATGTTCAGGGTCACTGGGATCGTGGGGCCCAGAGAGCGCTCGATCAGGTCGGTCAAGTCATGGATCAACCGCGCAAGCTGGGTCGGTTCGGGTCTGAGCGTCTGCCTGCGAGCGAAGGTCAGCAGGCGACCCACCAGGACCCGCGCGCGGTCCGCCGCTTGCAAGGCACCGTCCACCAGCCGGGAGATCCGTTCGTCGGTGACGCGACGCTTGATCAGCTCCATCGAGGTGATGATGGGGGTGAGCAAGTTATTGAAGTCATGGGCCACGCCACCGCCAATCTGCCCCACCATTTCCATCTTTCGAGACTCGTGCAACTGCGCCAGCGCTTTTTCGCGCTCGGCCACCATTTCACCAACGCGCCGTTCCAATTCATCGTTCAACCGCCGCAGTTCGTTCTCCGCCTCGATCCGGGCGCTGACGTCGATGCCTACGCACAGCAATCGGGAATAGCGGTCGCGGCCGTCTCTGATGGGGGTCACATGGTTCTGAATCCAGACGTCCGTTCCATCCTGGCGTCGGTAGCGTTGTGTGCTTTCGAACGGCACGCCACTGTAAAGCGCGCGCTCGAATTCCGGTCGCATGGGGCTGAACGCCTCACCTCGCATCAAACGGTCCAGGCTACCCAGGGTCGTCGCATCGCCGGAGCACCCCAGCATCTGGCAGTAACGCTCGTTGATACGCTCGAGTTTCGAACTCACATCGCAGACCGCGATGCCAGCGCTTGCCTGATCGAACATCGCTGAAAGCTGACGTGAACTGACACGCACCGCCATCTCTGCACTGGCGTGGTTCATCCACAGCCAGGCCAGCCCCGCAGCTTCGATGGCCAGGCGAAGTTGATGAGGGCCGAATTCGTTCGCCGGGTCGGGTTTGAAGGTCAGCACGCCTGCCAGCCGGCCGTCCCGCAGTAACGGGATGTCGATTCGCGCGGGGATGGCCTGTTCGAGGAAGAAGGGGGCGTGCACCGATTCGTCCACGTGCACATCATCGTTCCAATAGTAGAGCGCCTGACCGGTGCGCAGCCTTTGGAGGTTCAGGCCATGCCAGGCCGGCATGACGCAGTGCCGCAACAGCCTTCCCCCTTCGTGAACCTGCGCCGGCAAGAATGTACCGCCATTGTCTTCCGTACGCCCCAGGCACAGCATCCCCGGCCGCAACTTGGCGCTCAACGCATTCAGCAGGTGGGTTTCGATCTGTTCCGGCTCGACGAACGCGGGGAACGAGTGCCCAAGTTGCACGAGAAATGCCTGCAGTTCCTCGAATTGAACACGTTGGGTCGTTTCGGTGACGATGCACAGGACGCCGCCGATCGAGCCGTCTTCGGCGCGCACCGCCGAATAGGACACATCGAAGTACACGACCTCGCCCCGGGCACTGCGCTGAATATAGAAAGGGCGATCCTTCGCGCTGAACGTCTCCCCGGTTTCACGCACGCCGCGCAGCAGTGGCTCAAGGTCGTCCCACAGCTCGCTCCAATTCTCGACCGCAGGACGCCCCAGTGCTCGCGGGTGTTTTGCGCCAATGGTCGGAGCGTAGGCGTCGTTATAAAGCGC
The DNA here is from genome assembly GCF_003052515.2 of Pseudomonas sp. RIT409. Classification (GTDB taxonomy): domain Bacteria; phylum Pseudomonadota; class Gammaproteobacteria; order Pseudomonadales; family Pseudomonadaceae; genus Aquipseudomonas. Next base: position 101,709 of record NZ_QARE02000014.1, read on the forward strand.
CACATAATCCGGCCCCCAAAACAGCACGATCTGGGCCTTGACCGGCAACATCGTCGCGACCAGGGTTTGCAGGCTCCTCGACCAGGCAGCGGGCGCGCCGAGAGGGCAATCCTGCGCACTCAAGCGGCGCAGAAGGATTGAGACTTCGCTGGTATCCGACAAAAACCACACGTCGCTTTCAGCGGTTGAGTGGTCGTCACGTTTGAGCGAATCCATGTTCAGTCCTTGTGCGTTTTCATGGCGAAGTGTTGCGGCGCATAAGGCGTTTATTTCTTAAACGGCCGGCGATCAATCCGATCATAGATCCCTGCTTTCGATGCAAATTCACTTGGTTGCGCCGCGGGGCCGAAAAAAAAAGAGCGCCACTCGTCATATGCCTGAACGAATCGTTGACCCAATTGCCGCCCCCACCGGACAGATACCTTGTGAGCCGACAAACCTTTTGGTGTTTGAACGGGAGTGTCTTATGAAAGCCATCGTCTACAACGGGCCGCGCGACGTGAGCGTGCAAAACGTGCCCGATGCGAAAATCGAAAAACCCACCGATGTCGTGGTGCGCATCACCACCACGAACATCTGTGGCTCTGACCTGCATATGTATGAAGGCCGCACGTCCATGGAAACCGGCCGAGTGTTCGGGCATGAGAACCTCGGGGAGGTGGTGGAGGTCGGCCTGGGTGTCGACCGAGTCAAGGTGGGCGACCGCGTCTGCCTGCCATTCAACATCGGCTGCGGTTTCTGTGAGAACTGTGAAAAGGGGCTGACGGGATTCTGTCTGACGGCCAATCCGGGAACGGCGGGCGCCGCCTATGGGTTTGCCGACATGGGGCCGTACCAAGGTGGGCAGGCCGAGTTATTGCGCGTGCCCTACGCGGATTTCAATTGCCTGGTGCTTCCTGAAGATGCGCAAGAAAAAGAAAACGATTACGTCCTGCTCTCGGACATCTTTCCCACTGGCTGGCATGCCACGAAGCTCGCCGGTCTGCTGCCCGGCGAGACGATTGCCATCTACGGAGCCGGACCGGTAGGGCTCATGGCCGCCCATGCGGCGATGATCAAAGGGGCGTCTCAAGTCTTTGTGGTCGACACCCACCCTGACCGGCTCAAGCTCGCTGCGCAGATGGGCGCTACCCCGATCTCCGGTCTGGAGCAGGAGGCCGTCGAGCAGATCCTCAATCTGACCAACGGGCGGGGCACCGACCGGGGCTGTGAATGCGTGGGTTATCAATGCTGTGACAGGCATGGGCACGAAGCGAATCATTTGACCATGAACAATCTCGTGGCATCGACCAAGGCCACGGGCGGGATTGGCGCAGTCGGCGTGTTCGTTCCACAGGATCCGGGCGCCAATAACGCGCTGGCGAAGGAGGGCAAGATGGCCTTCGATTTCGGCACGTTCTGGTTCAAGGGTCAGCAGGTACGCACCGGCCAGGCCAATGTGAAAGCCTACAACCGGCGGTTGGCGGCATTGATTCACCATGGCCGCGCCCAGCCTTCGCAGATCATTTCGCACAGCCTGAAATTGGAGGAAGGCCCTGATGCGTACAAGCACTTCGATGCGCGGGATGAAGGGTGGACGAAGGTCATCCTGAAACCGGCCGCCTGATCGCTCAGGCCATGAGCAAGCGCCTGCCGACCCTGGAGGTGCCTGCTCGTGTCGGTCCTTTCGCAAGCGGCGAAGGCGCTAGGCAGGCGGGGAGCGCCATCCGTCGTCTCGGCTGAAGTCGTGGCTGAACCGCCGCGAACGGACCGAGGTCATTCCTACGACTGCGACGGGCTGAAGGCAAGTGTCTAGCCGTCCGCCGACTTCCCCAAGAATTGAGGCAAGGAGAGCCCGATGAGTGACAGCACCCGATCCAAACGCCAGATCGAAAGCCTGTGCCGCATTCGCCAGTGGCATCTGGATACGGCCCTGCGTGCGCGACTTGAGGGGCGTGAGGAGGAGTCGCGGTTTCACATGCGCTATTACCGCTTGCTGGGCCCTGCTGTGACGAACGCCGAGACCGATACGCTCGAGCGCCAGCCCTGACCCGTTTGACGACCCCGCCACTACAGCCCTTCGAGGCGGATCCAGGTAGGCGCATGGTCGCTCGCATGCGCTTCTCCCCGCACCCACGCGTCCACCCCGGCGTCTTCGAGACGCGGGGCAAGTACGGGGTTGAGAAGCAGATGGTCGATGCGCAGCCCGGAGTTTTTTTGCCAGTGCTGCCGGAAATAATCCCAGAATGTGAAGACGCGCTCCTCCGGATACAGATGCCTGACCGAGTCGATCCAGCCTTGGGCCAGCAGCCGCTGAAAGCATTCGCGGCTTTCAGGTTGCAGTAGAGCGTCCTTGCGCCATGAACGCGGGTTGTAAATGTCGTCGTCAGTGGGCACCACGTTGAAGTCGCCCGCCATGACCACGGGATGTTCACTCGCCTGCAACGTTTCGGCGTGCTTGATCAGGTGTTCGAACCACCTGAGTTTGTAATCGAACTTCGGCCCTGGTTGGGGGTTGCCGTTGGGCAAATACAGGCACGCGACAATGACACCGTGAGCCGCTGCTTCGAGGTAGCGCGCGTGGGTATCGGCTTCTTCCCCAGGCAGCCCCTTGCGGATCAGCAAGGGCTCAGTGTCGCGCGCCAGAATGGCAACGCCGTTCCAGGAAGGCTGACCCAAGTGGAGCGAGCCATAGCCCGCTGCCTCGATCTCCCGGGCAGGAAAGGCCTTGTCTGGCGCCTTGAGCTCCTGCAGGCAGACGATGTCGGGTTGTTCACGCTCCAGCCACCGCAACAGATTGGGAAGGCGCGCGCCAATACCGTTGACGTTGAACGTGGCAATTTTCAGCGCTCCCATTGCGTATACCTCTCGAACTGGCCCACTTCCTCATCTGAGGGGCAGGGCAGGGCGAAGTTCGGACTGAAAGCTCGGACTCAAAGCTCGGACAGGTTTGGCGACATGTTTAGCAACATGCTCGGTACGACCGTTCGGGAACTTCGTTGAACGACAGGGGCGGGGGTGATTCGAAACCATTAAGCACGACCCAACCCTGAACCAAGAGGTGTATATGAGCCCATCAACAGGCATTCCCGGTGGCAGCGAAAACGCGGTCGACTCCATTGAACCGCTCGAATCCGGCAGGCCGGACGTAATCCCCGATCCAGCGACCGAGGACGCCCATGTTCCGCTCGAGCCGGACGATGAGGCGGCTTTGGAGGACGAGGACATGTCTGACGTAGACGCCAACAACTCGGTGTCCTCGGAGCATCCACCCCAGCGCTGAAACAGTTCCCCCGCCCAAGACGTTGATGCCGATCAATGCGCATCCATGCTACGGCGGGTACATAAATAATCGATAAAGGCCAGCGGAAGGCCGAACGGTGCCCGATGAGCCGGGCCGAAAGATTTCAAGGGATGAACCTGACGCTGTACTGCCGACATAACAAGGACAATCGCGATGGCTATTTCTCTGCTTGAACTGCGTCACATCATCGAATCGGGCTTCCTGCCTCTGGAATGCCGGTGCACGGCAAGCGCCTCCAATGAACTGACGATCGAGCTCGTCGATCCCGCCACCGGCGCCAACCTGGTGACAGGTGGAATCAATGCCGCATCGCTGGACAACAGTCGGGCCATTGCCGAGTTGGTGGCTCAACTGCGTACTCGATTTGCCCAAACCCACGGCAGAGAGAGCAGAAGGACAGGTCGGCGCGCTTGAGCCATCGCGAAATGAAGGCCGCCTGACCAGCAGGCGGCACGCGGCTGCGCAAAAGCTCCGCAGCCTGTGGGTGGTGTACCCACGACGCTATTTCTTGTTGACCATCTCTTTGATGGTGCCCGTCGGGATATTGACCAGCGCGTATTTACCGCCGATCTCTACCCATTGCTCATGCTCCCCTGGCGCTGTCAGCTTGCGGCTTTTCCAGTCCTTGATCGCCATACTTTCACGCTGATACTCGTCAGGCACGTTGTCGCCCTTTTTGATCTCCCGAACGCCCGCGCCAGGCCGGTCCATCTTGACGGTGGGCTCCTCGGCCGCTTGGCTGATGCTGGAAACAGCGCACAGTGCCACGAGCGAAAACGCAGTCAGGTAGGTTTTATAGTTCATGGAAACTCCCGAGGGTGATGAGCGAGAAAGGGTTCTTGCGGTCCGCAACGTGCGGCCGCGTGGGTTGAACCGCTGTCTCAATGGATCGGAACCGCTGTCAGGCGTTCAACGCGATTGATGGGTGGCAGGGCTTACAGCCCGGCAATACTGATTCCTCGAGTGGCGTGCAGTGCGTTCATGCGGATCAACCCAGCCGTAGTTCAATCCTCTGGAATGCTTGCCTAATCCTCTGAGAATGCAGGCGCACGGATAGGAAACGCCGGGATTGCAGACTAGAGTCTGCACAAAGGAGTTCGAACGATGATTCACCCCCGCGTGCACCAGGCCTCGTCACTGGCCAAGCTCATCGACCCACGTATCCGCGAGCCGGGCGACATCCAGACGTCGATCCCCGGGCTGGCGCTGTTTCGTCGCGACCAGCCAGTGCCGCCAGCGACATGCCTGGTCGAGCCGAGCCTGATTCTCGTCGCACGGGGTGCGAAGCAATTGTGGATCGGCGGTGAAGCGTACAGCTATGACCCGTCGCATTTTCTGGTGACTTCCCTGGATCTGCCTGCCAATGGTCAGGTGCTCGTTGCAAGCCCGGAGCAGCCCTGCGTCGGACTGGTGCTCAAGCTCGACGTGACCCTGTTGACCGAGGTGATTGCCGCAGGCGTCACGCCCGCGCCCCAAGCGCGGGCTGCGGGGACGGGCGTGGGCATCGGTCGTTTGTCGCCGGTGCTGGAAGGGGCGCTTGCCCGGCTGTTGGAAATGCTCGATGAACCCCAAGCCATCCCAGTGCTGGCGCCGCTGGTGCTGCGGGAGATTCACTACCGCCTGTTGCACAGCGATCAGGCCGCTCGCTTGCGGCAAATCGCTGCCGTGGACGGACAGGGTTACCGCATCGCCAAGGCCATCGACTGGCTCAAGCTGAATTACACCGCGCCGCTGCGTATCGAAGAGCTCGCCGCGCGGGTGCAGATGAGCGCCCCCACGTTTCACCACCATTTTCGCCAGCTCACCGCGATGAGCCCGCTGCAATACCAGAAATGGCTGCGGCTGAATGAAGCGCGGCGCCTGATGCTCAGCGAACGGCTCGAGGTGTCCCGTGCCGCTTTCGCGGTCGGCTACGAAAGCCCTTCGCAATTCAGCCGAGAATACAGTCGCCTGTTCGGCGCGGCCCCCCGGTTGGATATCGCCCAACGGCGGGGCCAGCGGGTCGATGAATCGTCCCTGGACAGTGAAACGGCCTAGGCCGCAATCCGTATGACCGATGATCCGCCTCGACGCGGGTCACGAATGACAAAACGCAACATAACCGATGATCAGCGGGTGAACCATGGAACTACGAATCAACCAGAAGACCTATCAGGTCGATACGGATGCGGACACGCCCTTGCTGTGGGTGATTCGCGACGATTTGGGTATGACCGGCACCAAATATGGCTGTGGCCTGGCGCAATGCGGTGCGTGCTCGGTATTGGTGGACGGCAACGTGGTGCGCTCCTGCGTCACGCCGGTTGCCGGGGTGGTGGGGCGTGAAATCACCACCATCGAGGCAATCGAGTCGGACGAGGTCGGCAAGCGCGTCGTCGCAACGTGGGTCGATCAGCAAGTGGCCCAGTGTGGCTACTGCCAGTCCGGTCAAGTGATGGCGGCCACGGCGCTGCTCAAACACAATCCCAAACCCAGCGACGCGCAGATCGAGGCGGCCATGGTCAACCTGTGTCGCTGCGGCACCTATAACGCTATTCATGCCGCCGTGCACGATCTGGCGAAGGGGGAAGCCTGATGAACGCTCGTCTTGATGCCATCGAGCAGGCGCTGGGTCAACCACTGACGGGGCCGGTTAATTTCTCCCGCCGTCGCTTTCTCACCGGTTCCGCGCTCGGCGCCCTGGTGCTGGGTTTTGGCTTGCCGTTGGGCGCCTCCCGTGTGCAGGCCGCCGCGGCCGGCAACGCGACGGAGCGGGGCACGCAAGTCCCGGCCTTCCTGGAAGTCCGCCCGGACAACACCGTGCACTTGCGCTGCCCGTTCATCGAGGGCGGGCAGGGCACCTTCACCGCCATGGCGCAGATCGTTGGGGAAGAGCTGGATGTCGATCCGGCGAATTTCTTCGTCGACGCCGCGCCACCTGGTGATGCCTATTACGTGATGGAAAACGGCATGCGCATCACCGGCGGCAGCATGTCGGTGCGCATGAGTTACCCGACTATGCGGCGCATGGGCGCTTTGGCCCGCGCCATGTTCCTCCAGGCCGGGGCGGAAAAGCTCGGCGTGCCGGTGAGCGAGCTGTCCACCGAGCCCGGTAAAGTGGTGCACGCGGCCTCCGGCCGTTCAGTGACCTACGGCGAACTGGCCGAGCGGGCCATGGACCTGCCTGTGCCCGACCCCGCCAGTGTGCAACTGCGCGACCCAAGCCAGTTCCGCTGGATCGGCAAACCGGTCAAGCGTCTCGACGCCTACGACAAATCCACCGGAAAAGCGCTGTACAGCATCGACATGAAGGTCGATGGCATGCTGCATGCGGCGGTCCAGCATGCGCCGCGCCTGGGCATGACCGTGGGCAATCTGCGCAATGAAGAGCAGGTCAAGGCCATGAAAGGCGTGCACTCGGTGCACCGGTTGCCCGGCGCTGTAGCGGTCGTTGCCGAGCGCTGGTGGACGGCCAAACGGGCGGTGGAAGCCATCCAGGTCGACTGGCAGGAGGCCCCGGCCAATGCGAGCGGGCGCACGATGCCCGCCGACTTTTCCAGTGACGCGTACGTCCAGCGTCTGGCCGCGGAAAAAAGCCCGGCACGCGACGACGAGAAAGAGGGGGATGTCGCGGGCGTCCTGGCCAAGGCCAAATCGACAGTGGAAGCGACTTATCACAACCAGTACCTGAACCATGCCCAGCTTGAACCGTCCTCGGCGTTGGCGCGGTTCAACGCCGACGGCTCGCTGGAGATCTGGTTGCCCAACCAGGCGCCGGACATGTTCCGAGCGGACATTGCCAAACGCACCGGGCTCGACCCGGCGCAAATCACATTGCATTCGCCGCTGCTGGGTGGGTTTTTCGGACGCCATTTCCTGTACGAATCGGCCAACCCCTACCCGCAGGCAATTGAGTTGGCCAAGGCGGTGGGCCGGCCGGTGAAGTTGATCTGGAGCCGCGAGGAAGAGTTCTTGCGCGATGCAATGCGCCCCATCGCGGCGGTCAATTTCCGTGGAGCGCTGGACGAAAACGGTTGGCCGGTCGCAATCGAAGCGGTGAGCGCGACGGAAGGCCCGACTGAAGCACTGGCGGGCAAGCAGGGCGACAAGATCGACCCCACCGCCCTCGAAGGCCTGGCGGGCAAATCGTACGCCATCCCCAACAAACGGATCGCGCAGATCTACGTCAAGGGCCCGGTCATGCTGGGTTACTGGCGCTCCGTGGGCAATTCACTCAACGACTTCTTTTATGAGTCGTTCCTGGATGAACTGGCAGACAAGGGCGGCAAGGATCCCTTCGAGTTGCGCAAGCATCTGCTGCGCGACAACTCACGCTTGACCACCTTGCTCACCGCGGTCGGCGAGCTGTCGGGCGGCTGGAAGCGCGGACCGTTCACCGCCGAGGACGGCACCCGGCGTGCGCGCGGGGTCGCCATGGCGTCACCGTTCGGGACGCAGACGGCGGTGATCGCGGAAGTGTCCATCAAGGACGGCCAGGTCGTGGTGCATGACATCTGGCAGGCCATTGACCCTGGCAACATCGTCAACCCGGCCATTGTCGAGGCGCAGGTCAATGGTGCGGTGGCACTCGGGCTGTCGCAGACGCTGGTGGAAGAGGTGGTTTACGTCAATGGCATACCGAAAGGCCGCAACTATGACCTGTACCCGATCCTGCCGCCGTCACGCATGGCACGGGTGCATGTGAAGGTGGTCGAGAGTGGGGAAAAGATGGGCGGCATCGGTGAACCGCCGCTGCCTGCGGTGGCGCCTGCCGTGGCCAATGCGGTGGCGACCTTGACCGGGCAGCGCGTGCGCAGCCTGCCACTGAGCCGACATTCTTTTACCTGACCTGCAGGGAGCGTCTACAGCAATGCCTATGAAGAACAGCCGATTCGCAAGAACCGCTGGGGGAGTGGTCGTGGTGTGCCTGGTCGCGGCGATGCTGCTGGCCTGGTACGTCACCCGCGAACCCGCCTCGTCGTTGCAGAACGATCCCACTGCGGTCGCCGACATCGACCCTGCCCTGGTGAGCCGTGGCGAGTACGTCGCCCGGCTCAGCGACTGCGTGGCCTGCCACAGCGTGCCGAATGGCGCGCCTTTCGCAGGCGGCCTGGAAATGGCCACCCCTTTGGGGGCGATTCATGCCACCAACATCACCCCGGACAAAGAAACCGGGATTGGCAGTTACAGCCTGGCCGATTTTGATCGGGCCCTGCGCCACGGTGTCGCGCCGGGCGGCCGACGCCTGTATCCAGCAATGCCGTATCCGTCGTATGCCAAGCTCAATGATGACGATGTGCGTGCGCTGTACGCCTTCTTCATGAAAGGGGTCGCGCCGGTCAAGCAGGCCAATATCCCCAGCTCGATTCCATGGCCCTTGAATTTGCGCTGGCCGATCGCGCTGTGGAATGGTGTGTTCGCTGACACCACGCCATATGTGGCCAAGTCCGGACAGGATGAACTGTGGAATCGGGGCGCGTACCTGGTGCAAGGCGCGGGTCACTGTGGCAGTTGCCACACGCCGCGTGGCCTGGCATTCAATGAGAAGGCGCTGGATGAGTCCGGCAAGCCGTTCCTGGCCGGTGCATTATTGGATGGCTGGTACGCGCCAAGCCTGCGGGACGACCCCAACACGGGGCTGGGTCGCTGGAGCGAAGCGCAGATCGTGCAGTTCCTCAAAACCGGTCGCAACCAGCACGCCGTGGTGTTCGGCTCGATGACCGAAGCGTTCAACAACTCGACTCAGTTCATGAGCGATAACGACCTTGCTGCCATCGCCCGCTACCTCAAGTCGCTGCCGGGGGATAGCCAGCGTGACGGCACGCCTTGGCAGTATCAGGCCGTCTCCGCTGCGGAACGATTGGACACGCCCGGCGCTCACACTTATGTTACCCGCTGCGCTTCGTGCCACGGGGTGGACGGACAGGGCCAGCCTGAGGCGATGCCCCCATTGGCGGGCGCCACTTCGGCGCTGGCGAAGGAGGCGGCTTCAGCGATCAACATCACGTTGAACGGCTCGCAACGGGTGGTCGCGGCAGGGGTACCGGATGCCTATCGCATGCCGGCGTTTCGCGAGCAGTTGTCGGATCAGCAAATCGCTGAGGTCCTGACGTTCATTCGCACCACTTGGGGCAATCACGGCACGGCGGTGGATGCACAATCGGTTGGCAAACTGCGAGAGCACACCGATCCGGCCAGCAGCAGCCCGATCATTCTGCACATGCGTTGAGGACGTCAGATGGAAAGCATCGATCTATTGGTGTTACGCACCGCGCGCGACTGGCTCGCGTCGGGCCACCGGGTCTTGTTGGCAACCGTCGCCCGCACCTGGGGCTCTTCGCCGCGGCCGGTGGGATCGATGATGGCGCTGCGCAACGACGGGCGGGTGGTGGGCAGTGTGTCCGGTGGCTGCATCGAGGACGATCTGATTCACCGTTACACCACGGCCTATGGTGGCAGCGGGCTGCCGGACCGTCAGCCTGACGTCGTGCGCTACGGCGTCAGTGCCGACGAAGCCCATCGCTTCGGCTTGCCCTGCGGGGGCACGTTGGAACTGGTGCTCGAGTTCACCCCCGACTGGCGCTCCCTCGATGAACTGCTGGCGCGGCTCGACACAGGTCAGTTGGTGCGACGGCGGTTACGCCTGGACACTAACGCGATTGCCCTCGAACACAGCGCCCAGCCGGAGCAATTCAGCTTCGATGGCGAGCACATGCTCAACACGCTGGGGCCGGGGTACCGATTGTTGATGATCGGTGCCGGTGCGCTGGCCGAATACCTGGCGACGATGGCGCTGTTCAATGGCTTCAAGGTCACGGTCTGCGACCCGCGCCCCGAGTACGTCGAAACCTGGGCCGTTGCCGGGGTCGAGTGCCGGGTAGGCATGCCGGATGACGTGGTTCGTGAGTTCGCCGTCGATCTGCGCACCTGCATCGTCGCCTTGAGCCATGATCCCAAGCTGGACGACCTGGCATTGCTGGAAGCGTTGCAGAGCCCGGCCTTCTACATCGGTGCCATCGGATCGCGGCGTAATAGCCAGCTGCGGCGTGAACGTCTGATCGAGCATTTCGGGGAGACCGATGCCTCGCTTCGCCGACTGCACGGCCCGATGGGCATTTACATCGGCAGCAAGACACCAGCGGAGATCGCCGTCAGCGTCATGGCGGAAATTCTGGCGGCCAAGAACGGCATCCAGCTTCCCCGCACCACTGACGTCGCCGAAGCCAAGCGTCTGCGCGAAAACGTGATGTCGGACGGCTGAACGGCACGGCTTGACCGGGTGATCTACTAGAAGGTAGGGTGCGCCCATGAACACGCACTCTACGACTTACTTCGATATCCTCGACTGCGCCCGCTCGTTGATCGTCGCGGGCGGCTACAGCGGTTTCAGCTACGCCGATATTTCCGAATTCGTCGGTATCCGCAAGGCCAGTATCCACCACCATTTCCCCACCAAGGTCGACCTGGTGCGCACCCTCGTGATGCAGTACCGCCAGCAGGCGGAGGCCGGGATTGCCGAACTCGAGCGCCAGTGCCCGGACGCGGCCGATCAGTTGCGCGCCTACATCGGTTACTGGATGGGGTGCATCGACGATGCCGCCAAGGGTTATTGCGTATGTGCGCTGCTGGCGACCCAGATTCCGGTATTGCCTCAGGAAATCGTGCTCGAAGTGCGTGCGCATTTCCGTTCATTGAGTGCCTGGCTGACGTCGGTCTTGGAACGTGGCGCGATGCGTGGACGCCTTGTGCTGTCCAGCGACGCCCGCACGGAGGCCGAAGCCTTCATGGCGGCGGTCCACGGCGCCATGCTTTCGGCCCGTGCATATGGAGATCCCAAGGTGTTCGGTACGATCGTCGAGCCTTTGGTGGGGCGACTGATCGCCAACGGTTGAGAGAGGGGGCCGCTGTGCGCGACCCCATCCCCTGGCGCTCGGTTGGCCTGAATCGAGCCGCGTTTAGATGGATTTTTCCGCGTTGAACCCGTCGGCGTTTTCGAAGACGCCCATGAAGCCCGGCACCGTGGATGCCCTTGCCCAGTCACGCTGAAGCTCGCAGTACATCTGCACGCGGCTGATCAGCTTCCCACCCGCTTGCTCGATTCGACGCAACGCCGCTTCGTGCGCAGCCACCGAGGTACCACCCACGGCATCGACCGGTACGTAGACCTCGTAACCTTCCTGCAAAGCGTCGAGGGCTGGAAACGCCAGGCAGGCTTCTGTCCAGAGCGCGGTGATGATGAGCTTGCGGCGGCCGAGAGCCTTGACCGCCTGCTTGAACTCGATGTCTTCCCAACTGTTGATGGACGTTCGATCGTAGGTCGGCAGGTGGCCCAATACCTCCTGCAGCGCCAGGATCGGCGGTTTGTTACGCCCTGTCGCAACGTTGACGGTGGAGTGAATGATCGGAAGGTTGTAGTTGAGCGCTGCCTTGGCCACGCTGGTGATGTTGAATACCAGTTCGTCGCGCGGCATCGAGCGGATCGAAGAGACCTGGACGGGCTGGTAATCGATGATGATCAGCGCCGAATTTTCCGGCGACAAAAGATGATCGGTCAACGGGTTGCGAATGGTCTCGCTTGCCATGTGCTGCTCCTGCTTGGATTTATTGTCGAGGTGTGGGACGGGCCGTACGCTCGCCGTTGCAAACGGACGAGCCAGAGTCTGTCCTCGCCGAATCGAGATCAACTCGATACCCGAACGGCCTCCCGGAGAGGGAAGCCATCAGGCAGCAGGATTGTGCTGTTGCATTCTTCGACTCAGTAGTAGCATGTCGAGCCTTGCTGTGTTGCACAAAGAGGAACGCTGGCGTGGATATCGACGAGTTGCAGACGTTTGTGGAAGTCGCCGACGCCGGGGGGATTTCGCCAGCGGCGGTCCGTCTCGGGGTGTCCAAATCCATGGTCAGCCGCAGGCTCGCCCGCCTCGAGGCCGGTCTGGGCGTGCAGTTGCTGGCCCGCACGACGCGGGGCGCGGCACTGACCGAGGCCGGGACGGCGTTCAGGGATCACGCGGCCAGAATCTGCGCTGAAATCGAGGCCGCTCGCGAAACGATCCTGCCGGAGGGGCCTCTTCGCGGCCGGTTACGCATCGCTGCGCCCCTTTCATTCGGGCCGACCCATTTCGCACCTATGTTGGCGGAACTGGCGCGGCGGCACCCCGCCTTGCACATCCACACGTGCTACAGCGACCGCTTCGTCGACCTCATCGCCGAGGGGTTCGATTGCGCGATTCGCGTCGGTTACCTGGCCGACTCCAATCTGATCGCCCGGGGAATTGGCCCGATCTACACCAAACTGGTCGCCAGCCCCGACTACATCAGTGCGCGGGGCGCGCCGGAATCGCCGGATGAAGTGCCCGCGCACGAGGCCCTCATGCAGGGCACCGAGCGCTGGCAATTCAAGGATGGCGCCAACGTGGTGACCGTTCACCCGCAGGGCCGGTTCAAGGCTGACAGCGGCGTGGCCTTGGTCGCAGCGGCCAAGGCAGGCCTGGGGATTGCCTACCTGCCGGATTGCCTCACCTATGAACACCTGCTGTCTGGCGCACTGGTTCCGATCATGACGCGGTATCCGCCGCCCCCGGCAGGGGCGTATATCGTGCGCCCGCCCGGTGCCCATCCCGCGCGCAAGATCCAGGCGCTCGCCGAGTTCTTGATCGAGGCCTTTGGACAGTCGCCGCATTTCGCCAGGCCTGTGGGGGGCTAGGGGAGTGCTGGCTGACCAGTGAACGTGCCCGAGGTGAGCTGGCGCTCAACGACGACTTTCCCGCTCGTCAACAGGTTTGGCCGCGGGCGGCTCGTCCTGCATGCGATGGTCCAACAGACTGATCAATGTGCCCAGCACCGCAATCACCCCCATCATGACCAGACCCACATCTGAAGCGTGCATCATTGACTCCTGAATGCCTTGGGAAGAATTGAAAAAGAGGACGGGTCACGCCATCCGTCGCAGCGCGACCACCATGCCAGCGCCCAGAAGCGCCATGCCGACGATCAGGCTCGGAAACGAAATCCACCAGGGCACGCCGGCGGTCATCATGCTGAACTCCGACATCCCGCCAATGCCGGCAATCAGGTTCAAGGGCAGGAACACCACGTTGATCAGGGTGAGCTTGCGCAGCGCGAGGTTCATGCCGTTGTTGGCCAGGTTGCCGCGCGATTCGATGAGGTTGGCAAACACCTTCGCGTGGATCCTGGCCTGTTGATAGCTTTGTTCGTTTTCGATGATCAGGTCGTTGAGCACCTGCAACTGGTGGTCGCTGAACCCGTGTCGTTGGCCGTGACTGCGCAGCAGGGTGAGCACCGTGCCGTTGCCATGGATCGCGTTCACGTAATACACGAGGCTTTCGCTGAGGTTGTACATCTGCGCCAGTTGCCGGTTGTCCATCGTCTGGGTGAATTGCTGTTGAATCTCTCGGGCCACGTGTTTCACCACCCGCAGATGCCCCAGGTAGTGATGAACACTTTCAGCCAGCAGCGCCATCAGTACATCCAGCGGGCCGGCCAGGTCGGGCGCCTCGTTCAGGCTCGACAGCAGCGAATTGCTGGCGCAAATCACCCCCAGGCGCCGTTCACTCAGCACCACGCCGAACGACGACACATTGAAGGCGCGGCCATCGAAGCTTTCCGGGCGTTTCCAGATCAGGAACAGGTGATCGGGCTTGATTTCGATGCGGGCCACTTCGTCCGGGTCCAGTGAAGAGGCGATCGCTTGGGCGCCGACGCCAAGCCGTTCCTGCAACGCCTTCTGTTCAAGGGCGTCCGGTGCGGTGCACAGCCATACTTCGGCGTGAGTTTCAGGCGCGGCGCGCAGCGCACCGGATTCGATGCAATAGCCGTCGATCATCATTCACCACGCCTGGCCGCGGTGTTTGCGTTCCAGCCGTTGGGTGAAGGCCTGCAACACCCGGCGATACAACTCGTCGCCCAACACAGCGTCTTCGATGCCCGCGTCCAGGTTGGGGTTGTCGTTCACTTCGATGACCAGTACCCGATCGCCGGTCTGCTTGAGGTCGACGCCATACAGCCCGTCCCCGATCAGGCGGGCGGTGTCCACGGCCAGTTTCACCACCTCGGGTGGCGCCAGTTCCACCGGCACTGCGCGACACTGGCCGTTGACCTCGCCTGCGACAGCCTTGTGGTTGTAAATCTGCCAGTGCCCCTTGGACATGAAGTACTGACAGGCGTAGAGGGCTTCGCCGTTGAGCACACCCACTCGCCAGTCGTATTCGGTGTAGCAATATTCCTGGGCGAGCAGCAGCACCGAGTGCTCGAACAGCTCGTGGGCGGCGGCCATCAGGGCGGGGGTGTCGGTAACCTTGATCACCCCGCGCGAGAAGCAACCATCTGGGATCTTCAGCACCAGGGGAAAGCCCAGGCGGCGCCTTACGTGTTCCAGCTCTTGCGCGCGATCCTTGTAGAGAATTTCCGTGGCAGGCATGCCCAGCCCCCGGCGTTTCAGCAAGTCAGCGAGGTAGACCTTGTTGGTGCAGCGAAGAATCGAGGCGGGGTCGTCGATCACCACCAGGCCTTCGCGCTCGGCTTTTTTCGCAAAGCGGTAGGTGTGATCGTCCACCCGCGTCGTTTCGCGGATGAACAGCGCATCGAACTCGGCCAGGCGTGCGTAATCCTTCTTCTCGATCAACTCGACATCGATGCCGAGCCGTTGACCGGTCTGGATAAAACGTTCCAGCGCCTCAGGGTTGGAAGGGGGGAGAGCTTCAGTCGGATCGTGCAGGATGGCCAGATCGTAACGCGCCACCCGGCGGGAGGCAGGCTGACGCCAAGTGCGGCGATTGAAGGCATCCAGCGCGTCGGCGAAAACGTGCTGCTGTTCGTCGCGCAGCCTATGCAGCGCACCGGCTTTGATCCCCGCGATCTGCCAGGTCTCGCCTCGACGAAATTCCACCAGCAGGATAGGGCAGGGGAAAATCTCGAACAGTTGGCGGCCAATTTCCTGCAGCGAGGCGATGGAGGCTTTGCCGAAGTACAGCGACAGGGTGAATGCCTCGGTGCTGCCGTAAGGGTGGTTGGCCAGCGCCCGTTCCAGAGTGCGTTCCAGGTCGTCCAGTCCGACCCCGTACAGCGCTTTGCGGGCCAGTTCGCTGACCGTTCTCACCGAAGGAAACACCTTGTGCCCACGGGCTTCTGCGAGCAACGAGCAGTAGTAACCCTGCCCCAGGTATTTGTAATGACGGCACAGGTTGATGACCTGGGTGCGATGGGGAAAATCATCGCTGTGTTCGAGGTAGTCCTGCGCCAGCATCAGGCTTTCGCTGGGCAAGTAGTCGGCCCAGTCCTCTTTGCGCTCCACCAGAATCAGCAGTCGACTGCCGGAAGGGTGGGCACTGGGAGGTTCCTCGACCAGAGAGATTGTCGAACGTTCGGATTTGTCCAATACTGCGTTCACGTTGGCTGGCACCGCTGACATGAGTAATCGATCCGTGTTGAAGAAGACGCCGCTTCAATAAATCACGGGCCTTTGGCCCTGTCCCGGTTCGTTACTCAAACATTACGGTGTCGCCATGCTTTTTGATGTTCGCTTTGCGTCGATGGACGATGTGCAGGCTCTGGTGGAACTGGAGCAGGCCTGTTTTACCCTCGATCGGTTGAGCTCGCGCAATTTCCAGTGGATGGTCAGCCGGGCGAATGCCTGCCTGATGGTCGTGACGGCACAGGACTGTCTGGCCGGATACGCCCTGTTGCTGTTTCATCGCGGCACTTCCCTGGCTCGGCTCTATTCGATTGCCGTCAGTCAAACCTGGCGGGGGCACGGCCTGGGTCAGCGCTTGTTGGACGAGGCGCAGGCCTGTGCACTCGCTCGCAATTGCGCCTGGCTGCGGCTGGAAGTTCGCCCCGATAACCCCGCCGCGATCAGCCTGTACGAGGCCAACGGCTTTGAGCGCTTTGCGATCGTCGAAGACTATTACGAAGACCACGCCGAAGCGTTGCGTTACGAGAAGCGCCTGTTGCGCGACGCCCCGGCGCCCGCTCGCCACGTACCGTATTACCCCCAGACGACCGAGTTCACCTGCGGCGCTGCCTGCCTGCTGATGGCCATGGCAGCCCTGGACGCGCAACGCTCGATGAGCCGTCCTGAAGAAATCCAGCTCTGGCGGGAGGCGACCACCATCTTCATGACCGCAGGCCACGGCGGCTGCAGTCCGCAAGGTCTTGCGCTGGCGGCATGGCGGCGCGGGTTCGACGTGCGGCTTGTGGTCAGTGCGCCAGGCTCGCTGTTTCTGGAGGGTGTTCGCAGCCTGGAGAAGAAAGCCATCATGACGCTGGTGGAAGACAATTTCGCCCAGGCGCTGGGCGAGACGCAGGTGGAGCAGGTGCTGTCCTCCACCCTGGATATCCGTGGGGCCCTGGCCGAAGGCTTCAAGCCGGTGGTGCTGATCAGCAGCTACCGATTCACCCGCCTCAAGGCGCCACATTGGGTGTTGATCACCGGCTGCGATGACGACTTCGTCTACTTGCACGACCCCGACGTGGACCACAGCCGCTACAAGCGCGGCCTCGATTGCCAGCACTTGCCGGTCAGCCACGGCGAATTTCAGCGCATGACCGTGTTCGGTCGCCGAAGGGTTCGGGCCGCCGTCATGTTGCGCAGGCGTTCGTGAGCCTCGCGCCTCCCGTCACGTGTGTGCCAGTCGATAATGGCCCTACCGGGGCGATCACGCCGACACCGCAAGCCCCGGCAAGGTGACCGTGACCCGTGCGCCGGACTGGCCATCCTCCCGGTTCGCCATGCGAATCTGGCCGCCAGCGGCCTCGATGATGGAACGGCAGATCGGTAAGCCCATGCCCATGCCGGTGCTCTTGGTGGTGAAGAAACTCTGGAACACCTTGTCTTCCAGGCCCGGCGCAATTCCAGGCCCGCTGTCCAGGACTTCGATGCGCAGTTGCCGACCGTCCGGACAGTCGCTGCGCAGCGTCAATGCCCTGGGTGAACGGTTGGCAGAGGCCATCGCCTGAGCGGCATTCATGACCAGATTGACGATGACTTGCTGCAGCAATACGCGGTCCGCTCTTACCGGCGGCAACGCGCCGGTCAGATCCAGGGTCAGGCGAATGGAGTGCTTGCGCAGTTCATGGTCGGTGAACTTCAGGGAATCCTGCACCACTTCGTTGAGCGACACCTGCGTCTCTTCAGCCGGGCGACGCAGTGCCATGGCACGGATGCGGCCGATGACGTCATCGGTCCGTTGCGCCTCGCCGATGATCTGCAGCAGGGCATTTTCGACTTCCTGAAGATCGGGCTGCGGGCGTTTCAGCCAGCGCAGCGCCGCCTGGGCATAGGTGGAAATCGAGGTCAGCGGCTGTTTGATTTCGTGGGTGATGGATGCGCTCAGCTCGCCGAGTATCGAGATACGCGCGACATGGGCGAGTTCGGTTTGCATGATCTCCAGCGCGTGGCGCGCCGCCGCCAGTTCCGAGAGGTCGATGATGCCGATCAGAATCACCCCTCGGGCCAGGTTTTCCTTGGAAAAGCAGGCAGTGAACAGGCATTCGAACACGTTGCCTTCCAGGGTTCTGAGCCGTGTGACCTCAATGTTGTTGGGCAGGCCGGCGAGGGATTTGACCACGCAGCGGGCATACACCTGAATGCTTTCGTCTGGCCAATAGCGGTCGATCGTTCCGAGCATTTCGTTGCGGTCGCCCCGCCCGAACAAACGCAGGCTGTGGTCGTTCAGGTCCAGCACCCGAGTGCTTTGCATCATGTCGCGCACGACCTCGGGATGAGCCAGGAAATACGGCTCCAGGTCCCGCACGCCGGCGTCCAGCAGCGCCCGGATCTTGGGGCCGACAGCAGTGAAGTCCAATTCCCAGAAGGACGCCGCCATGGCCTGAAACAGATTGCGGTAACGGTACTCGCTGGCCTTGAGGTGGCGCTCCAGGTCCTTGGCCGAGGAAATGTCATAGCCTGTTTCCAGAATGCCGACCGGGTTGCCGCCAGCATCCTTGAGCAGGGACCAGCGAGCGTTCACCAGTCGGCGGTCACCGCTTCCGGTCAGTCGCGACAATTC
This sequence comes from Pseudomonas sp. RIT409, assembly GCF_003052515.2. Classification (GTDB taxonomy): domain Bacteria; phylum Pseudomonadota; class Gammaproteobacteria; order Pseudomonadales; family Pseudomonadaceae; genus Aquipseudomonas. The sequence goes on from NZ_QARE02000014.1 coordinate 119,997, forward strand.
CCCTTCCCAGTAGCCGTCTGCGAGCACCTGGGCATCGGCCGTCGAATGCGCATCGCAGCCATGCTTGCATTTGAGCAAGGTACGCGCGTTGGCGCCGAGTGCGGTGTGCGAGGGCCATCCGTACAGCGCGGCGGACGCCGAGTTCCAGAAGTGAATCGTTCCTTCCATGTCCCGCACGAATACCGCGTCGTGAAAACGCTCGAACACCTCGGCCTCAGCACGGGAGAGGGGGGGCGTCATGGGATTGTTCTCCGCGCACTGTCAGGGTGATGTGTTGCGGTAGGGTGTCGGGCGGGCATGCGCTCAGGCCTCACCCGCCAGAAACGCGACCGCGCTGGCGATGGTCCGGGCATCCCCGAGTATCCGACGGTGCCCCAGCCCCTCCGTCACCTGCAATCTGGCTTCCGGCCAGGCCGCCTGCAAGGCCCTGGATTGAGACAGATCGACGACTCGGTCACTGCTGTCATGAATGATCAGCCCTGCATGATGAAGGTTTGCAGTCAAACTCGACAGCGTTGTCGAATCCAGGTCGACCCCGGTGAAGGTTTCGACCCACGCCTCAAAGCGCAATGCAAGCCCTTGTTCGAGCCCCTGGGCGCGTGCCGTTCCGGTGACGACCTGTTTCATCGAGCTCGGCCCACACAGGTGCACACTCTTTTGCACCGACAAGCCGTTGGCCAGCGCCCACAGCGCCGCGGTCGAGCCGGCGGAGTGGGCGATCAGCGCTTCGAACCCGCCGCCCGCCTGGGCCAGGCTCAAGGCGCATCGCGCCGTGTGGATCATGCTCGAAGCCGCCCCGTCGGAGTCGCCGTGGCCTGGCGCATCGAAGAGCACCACGCTGCGACCCGCTGCGAGCAGCGGCGCCACGAACCCGGCCAAGTGCGAGCCACGACTGCACCAGCCGTGCATGAGCAGCACGCGAGGGCCGTCGCCGAAGGTCCAGTAGGCGACCTCCTGTCGATCCAGGGTCAGGGAAGTCCGCCTGCCCGTGGCCAGGAACGCCACTTCTTCGGCAGAGGCCGGCACGCGCTCCGGAATCGCGAAAGCTTCGCACGCAGCACGCAGTTCGGGGTCCGCCGGGAGAAAGGATAGGAGGCTGTTCAAAACGACATCCTTGCCACAAAGGCGGCTATTCGGGTTTGGGAAAGTCGACGACGGTATCGTTGATGCGGTTGAACACGTTGGTAAAGGTGATCACCGAAATTGCCAGGCCGATGTGCACGATGTCTTCGCCCTGGTAGCCCACCGCTTGCAGCGCCTGCACCTGCGATTCCGGCAGCGTGCCGGGATTGAGCGCCAGGTGGCGTACGAATGACACCAGGGCATCTCGACGGGCATCACCGGTCGTTACGCCGTCACGGATCGCGTGCAGCGTGTCGGGAGACAGGCCGACCAGCTTGCCGACCATGCTGTGCGCAGCGACGCAGTAGTCGCAGCCCGCCAGTTCGCTGATGACCAGCTTGACGGTTTCCTGGTCCGGTTTGCTCAAGGGGCCGCTGGCGAGCACCTTATCGGCTGCGAGCATCGCCTGCAGTGCGGCTGGCGCCAGGCTGGCGAGCGCCGCGTAGGCGTTGGGCACCTTGCCTACGGATTTCTTGATGCTGGCGTAAGTCTCGGCTGTGGCGCCTGTGGCTTGGTCGGCGGGAATAGCAGTGAAACGAGGCATTGATTTCTCTCCGCAGCAGTGTGGGCAAGGGACAGTTCCGTCCCGGTGGGTGACCCTACAGGCCAAGGCGCTGCTGTACGTAGCGCCCTGGCCAACGTTCAACTGGCGTTCGCTGTCTGCGCGCCCATGACCAGCACGGCGCGCAACTTGACGTCGGCGCGCATCATCCGCGCGTAGGCCTGCGGCGCCTGTTCAAGCGGGAAGGTTTCCACCAGCGGCCGGATCTGTTGCAGGTTGGCGAAGGCCAGCGTTTGCTCATTGTCGATGACCGTGCCGGTCAGGGCGCCGCTGACCGAGCGCGCACCGAAAATCAGGTCTGTGGCATTGACGGCCAAGGGCTCGCCCGGCACGGCCACGACCACCAGTTGCCCACGAGGGGACAGACCGGGAATGGTCTGCGCCATGCCTTGTGCGGTCGGTGCAGTGCCGAGCACCACTTTGGCCCCACCCAGGCTACGCAACGCCTCGGCGACGTTCTCGCTTGTCGCGTCGATGTAGCGGTGAGCGCCCAGCGACATGGCCAGCTCGGCCTTGTTGGCGCCGCGCGCAATCGCCACGGTATGGAAACCCATCTTGCGAGCGAACTGCACGCCCAGATGGCCGAGCCCGCCGAGCCCGTGGATGGCCACGACATCACCGGCCTGAGCACCTGAATGGCGCAGCGCATTGAAGGTCGTGAGGCCGGCACACAGCAGCGGAGCGGCTTCAGCGGCGTCCAGGTCTTCAGGCACCTTCACCAGCCCACGGGCCTCGGCAATCATGATTTCGGCATAACCGCCATCGGTGGTCATGCCGGTGATCACCGGATTCTGGCAGGTCACGGGATCCCCTTGCCGGCAGGACGGACAGGTGCCGTCTTCACCGGCCAGAAAGCCAACGCCCACCCGTTGACCGATACGCCAGCTCGGTACGCCATCGCCGAGTGCCTCGATGCGGCCAATCACTTCGTGGCCGGGGACACGGGGATATGGGACGCCCGCGAAACCCTCGACCGTGGCGCTGTCGGAATGGCACACACCGCAGGCTTCGATCCGGATGCGCACTTGGCCAGGGCCTGGCGTGGGAATCGGGCGCTCGACGAGTTCCAGTTGGCCTGGGGCGGTCGCGACGACGGCTTTATAGGTGGTCAGGGATGTCATGATGGATCGCTCGCAATTAGGATGAATTGAACCGGCGCAGGGGAACTTGTGGATTGCTCAGTCATCGCCCTTGGCTCTTTGTTATCGAATAAAGAGAAAGTCTGCGATCAACGGGACATCCGCAACGTCGTTAGTTGACCCTTGGGTGTTCATTAGTACGAGTAGAAGAACGGGATGAATAGGATTCTGGTGCGAATTACAGGGTTTCTCGGCACTTGGCTCGCTCTTTTTATAATGGGTGGCGCACAGCGGCACACTACAACACTCAATGCAGTTTGCCGTTCGCGTTAATGAATAAGAGGCCCTCGATGCAACCTGATATTCATTATAGGATGCGAAGCCATTCATCCTCTCGATGATCGCCACCGCATCGTGCGCATCGTGCAGGGCGTTGACGCGAAATAAAACGACATTTACGGTCATGTTTTCGGACATGGCGCTGGACGGAGTGGGGCATGCACACAATCGGCTACTTCCTGACCGATGGATTTCAGGTCATGGCACTGGGCACCCAGTCGGTGTTCGAGTTCGCCAACGTCGTCGCCAGGGAGCAGGTCTATCAGGTCACCAATTATTCGTTGTCGGGGGGCGTGGTCGTGTCATCGATCGGCGCCTCGGTCAATACTCAGCCTGTGACGCCCGAATCGCGGGCCGATACCTGGATGGTGTCGGGTATCGTCGATCCAATCGGCCATGTCAGCACTGCCGAAGAACTCGGCTTCATTCAGCGCGCCGCCGGGCAGGCGCAGCGGGTGGGCGGGATGTGCACAGGGGCTTTCGTACTGGCCGAGGCCGGGCTGCTCGATGGCAAGAAAGTCACGACCCATTGGGCCTATGCCAGCGTTCTCAAGGAGCGGTTCCCCTTGACCCTCGTGGAAGCGGATTCCATTTTCATCAATGACGGCGCCATCTGGACCTCCGCCGGCTTGTCCGCCGCGATGGACCTGGCCCTGGGGATGGTCGAGAAGGACCTGGGCCACGAGATCGCGAACAAGGTGGCACGGGTGCTGGTCATGTATCACCGACGCTCCGGCGGCCAGTCCCAGCATTCGGAAATGCTGAACATCGCGCCCAAATCCGACCGCGTGCAGGCGGCGCTGGATTACGCCCGATCTCACCTGAAAGATGACCTCAGTGCCGAGGCCCTGGCTCGCACCGTGCACCTGAGCGAACGTCAGTTTCGCCGAGTGTTTCTGTCCGAAACCGGACTGTCTCCGGCCAAGGCCGTCGAACAGCTTCGCCTGGAGACGGCGCGCAACATGCTTCAGCGCAGTCAGCACTCGCTGGAAATCATTGCGCGGGAAACCGGCTTCCGCGATCGGCGTCATTTGCGCGAAGTGTTCATTCGCAAACTTGGCGTATCGCCCCAGTCATTCCGGCGTGAGGCCAGAGAGGGCGAGAATGAATCAGTGAGCGACGCGTCTTCGGTCTCCGGCTCATAACGGCGATGACGTTTGCTGTAAGTCCTTTAGTTGCATCAGACCTAACCTTAGGTATGAATTGACCTTAAGCCCCGCGCGGTACAAAGTTCACCGCATCCTGTAAGGGATGCGGACTTATCGGATGTTCTTGTTGATCCGCTTGCACCACTGAAGTGTCCCAGTACGATCCGTATATGCACTTGATTCGAACATCAAGTGGGCAGGATGGAATATCGAAGTTAGTTCAACCGCCGAGGAACGGACTCTCTTCTCATTCTGCCGGGTTTTCAACAGCAGCGATGGCAGGGGAGATTGACATGCAGAACATGATGGTTGCGACGGCGACCCGGATGGACGAGCCGGTCGTCTTCGTGGTGGACGACGATCCGGTGCTCAGCGGTGCACTGGCCAGCCTGCTCAGGTCCGTTGGCCACCACGTCGTGGCGCTGGGCGACCCGGAGGAACTGTTCCTGCACCCGCTGGCCGGGCAAGCGGCCTGCCTGATCCTGGATGTTCGGTTGCAAGGCTACAGCGGGTTCGATCTGCAACGGCGTTTGAGCGACGCCGGCAGCCGCCTGCCGGTCATCTTCATCACCGGCTATGGCGACATTCCCATGTCGGTCCGTGCGATGAAAGCAGGGGCCGCGGATTTCCTGACCAAGCCCTTTAGCTCCCAGGATCTGATCGACGCTGTGGCCAGGGCGCTCGCGGTATACGCCGAGTACCTGCAAAAACAGGAAGCTGTCGACGCGTTGCGCAGGCGATTCGAATGCCTGACTCCCCGAGAGCGTCAAGTCATGGGCGGGGTCGCCAACGGGTTTCTCAATAAGCAGATCGCCAGCCAACTGGAAGTCAGCGAAATCACGGTCAAGCTTCATCGCGCCAACATGATGAAAAAGATGCACGTGCGCACCGTCGCCGACGTGGTGCGGGCGAGTCGTCAACTGGAACTGTCGTAGCGCGGAGAGCATGCACATGTCTGCAATGCCAGCCCTTGAATTCTCATTACGCGATGCCGTCCGTGCGCCCCAGGGGGCCGGCGCACCGGGCACATCCCAGGATGCGTCCGCCGATCGCCCCCTCAAAAGGCCTCAGGAGTCATTGGCGCCCTGGCGCGTCAAAAAGGCCAAGGACCTGATGATTCGGCTCATGGCCCAGGGCTGCTCGATCGAGTGGATCGCCAGGGAGTGTGCCATTTCCAGAAGTCATTTTTCCCGCGCCTTCAAAAATGCCACCGGGATGGCGCCGCATGACTGGTTTCGCAGGGAGCAGATCCGCCGGGCAGAAGCGCTGCTGCGCCAGCGTAAATTGCCGATCTGTCAGGTGGCCCATGAATGCGGTTTTTCGGATCAATCCTACTTCACCCGAGTATTCAGGCAGTTGAATGGCATCAGTCCGAAATCCTGGCAATCCAACGCATGCCAGCCAGAGGCCTAGTGGGTGGATCACATACCCCGTATCGCCATCGTCGACGACGATCAATCCTGTCGCATGGCACTGGCCAGCCTGGTGCGTTCGCTCGGCTATGTGCCGTGTGTATGCTCAAGCGCCGAAGATTTCCTCGCGCTGATCGATGCCGAGGATGTCGATTGCCTGATCTCCGACGTGCAAATGCCCGGCATGGATGGGTTGGCCTTGCAGCGCTCGCTGCTCGCCAAGGGACGTTCGCTGCCCATCCTGTTCATCACCGCCTATCCCAAGGAGTCTGCGCGCAGAGCGGCCATCGCAGGCGGGGCCTTGTGTTTCCTGGGCAAACCGTACGACGCACAACTGATCATCGATTGTATTGAGTCTGTCGTGACGAAAGCCTGACGCTTCAACAGGCTTGGCCCAAACGGCATCCCGCGTCAAAGATACGCGCGGGGCTCATTCACACCCCGCTGCCGCTCCCGTTGCAGAATCCTTTCAACGCCTGCGCGCTCTTCGGTTACTATCCCGCGGATATTCGGTCGGGAGTGTGGCGGGTTGAACGAAGCGAACGAGGTGCGGTTCGAGTGCAACGGCTGTGGCCGCTGTTGCCAGAATCATCACATACCGCTGACCCTGGATGAGGCTGTGCGTTGGGTCGCCGACGGCGGCCAACTGATCATTCTGGTGGACGGCTTTGTCGAAGACGGCCCCGGATTCGACAGCGCCCAACGCGCTCACCTGATGAGACGTTCGCGCGCCGTTCACTGCGCAACGCTGCAACCCCGCGTGATGATCACCTTTGCCGCGTTCAATCCCGGGCGCTGCCGATACCTGCAGGACGATAACCGCTGCGGCCAGTATGAAAGCCGGCCTCTGGTATGCCGGATCTATCCCGCCGAAATCAATCCATCCATTACCTTGAATCCCCAGGCCAAAGACTGTCCTGAGGAGGTCTGGGTCGAGGGTCCCGTCCTGATCCATCGAGAGCGAGGCGTGGACCCTTTACTGGGCGCGCTGATCGAGCGGTCGCGCCAGGCCGATCGCGATGAAATCGTTCGCAAAGTGGCCATCTGTGAACGGTTGGGCATCCACGTCAGCGCCATTCGAGGCAATGGCTACACCGCCTGGCTACCGGACGGGCAGCAATGGCTGCAGGCGCTGGCCGACACCGACGGCCAGACCGAGACTCAGGTGCAGTGGGCGTTCGAAACGTCGAACGAGCAGTTGGCGGCGCAACTGGCCGGGCTTGGCATCGCACTGAGCGCCAGCGCCAGTCATCAAGGAGCGTTTATCGGCCTGGCATAAGCATTGCCGGTCTGCTGCGCATTTCGATCATCAAGTTGTCACTTTGGGTCATTGAGCGTGACCGGAGTGGTGGTTAATGTCTGCGCCATGAACGGGACCCAGAGAGTGGCCCCGACAACGCGACAGGCCCCCAGAGTGCCTGCGCTTTCCGTGATCACGTTCGATGGAGTTGTGTATGGCCGCCGCTCAGTACCCGCACCTGCTGGCCCCGCTGGATCTGGGATTCACCACCCTGCGCAATCGCACCCTGATGGGGTCGATGCACACTGGCCTCGAGGAAAAACCCGGCGGTTTCGAGCGCATGGCCGCGTATTTTGCCGAGCGCGCCCGCGGCGGCGTCGGGCTGATGGTGACGGGCGGCATCGCGCCCAATGCCGAGGGTGGGGTGTATGCCGGGGCGGCCAAACTGACCACGCCCGAAGAAGCCGACCACCATCGCATCGTGACCCGGGCCGTGCATGAGGCCGGTGGCAAGATCTGCATGCAGATCCTCCACGCGGGGCGTTATGCCTACAGCCCTCAACAGGTCGCGCCCAGCGCCATTCAGGCGCCGATCAACCCCTTCAAGCCCCGAGAGCTGGATGAAGAAGGCATCGAAAAGCAGATTCAAGACTTCGTGACCTGCGCCACCCTGGCCCAGCGCGCCGAATACGACGGTGTGGAAATCATGGGCTCGGAAGGCTATTTCATTAACCAGTTTCTGGTAGCGCACACCAACCATCGCACTGACCGATGGGGCGGCAGTTATGAAAACCGCATGCGCCTGCCGGTCTCGATCGTGCGCCGAGTGCGAGAAGCGGTCGGGCCGAATTTCATCATCATCTATCGTTTGTCGATGCTCGATCTGATCGAAGGCGGCAGCACGTGGGAAGAAGTGGTGCAGTTGGCCCAGGCCATCGAGCAGGCCGGTGCGACGATCATCAACACCGGCATCGGCTGGCACGAAGCGCGTATTCCGACCATCGCTACCAAAGTGCCGCGTGCAGCATTTGCCAAGGTCACAGCGAAGATGCGTGGGTCGGTGTCGATCCCGCTCATTACCACCAACCGCATCAACACCCCGGAGGTGGCCGAGCAGGTGCTGGCCGAGGGCGACGCGGACATGGTGTCCATGGCGCGCCCGTTCCTCGCCGACGCCGATTTCGTCAACAAGGCGGCTGCCGGTCGCGCCGATGAGATCAACACCTGCATCGGCTGCAACCAGGCCTGTCTGGACCACACCTTCGGCGGCAAGCTCACCAGTTGCCTGGTCAATCCGCGTGCCTGCCACGAAACGGAACTCAACTACCTGCCGGTCCAGCAGGCGAGAAAGATCGCCGTCGTCGGTGCTGGCCCTGCCGGACTTGCGGCCGCGACTGTGGCGGCGGAGCGCGGGCACGACGTCACGCTGTTCGACTCGGCCGCCGAGATCGGGGGGCAGTTCAACATCGCCAAACGCATCCCAGGCAAGGAAGAATTCTACGAAACCCTGCGCTACTTCGGTCGCAAATTGCAGACCACAGGTGTCGATGTGCGTCTGAATACGCGGGTGGCAGTGGAGGACCTCGCAGGCAAAGGTTACGACGAAGTGATTCTGGCCACGGGGATCGCGCCTCGGGTCCCCGCCATTCCGGGCATCGATCACCCCAGTGTGTTGAGTTACCTGGACGTGATCCTGCAGCGCAAGCCGGTCGGGCCGTCAGTGGCGGTAATCGGTGCGGGTGGCATCGGTTTCGACGTATCGGAATTCCTGGTGCACCAAGGCGTATCGACCAGCCTGGACCGCGACGCCTTCTGGGAAGAGTGGGGCATCGATGGCAGTTTGAAGGCCCGCGGCGGTGTGGCCGGCATCCAGCCGCACCCTCACGCACCGGCGCGTCAGGTGTTTCTGTTACAGCGCAAGGCGTCCAAGGTCGGCGATGGCCTGGGTAAAACCACCGGCTGGATTCATCGTACGGGGCTGAAAAACAAGCAGGTGCAAATGCTGAACAGTGTGGAGTACCTGAAGATCGACGACGCTGGCCTGCATATCCGGATCGGCGCCGAGGGCGAGGAAAGAGTCCTGGCCGTGGACAACGTGGTGATCTGCGCGGGGCAGGACCCGTTGCGCGAGCTGTACGAGGGCTTGCAAGCGGCGGGGCAGAGCGTGCACCTGATCGGGGGCGCCGACGTGGCTGCGGAGCTGGATGCCAAGCGTGCCATCAACCAGGGGTCGCGGCTGGCAGCGGCCCTGTAGGCGGGGTGCCCTGGTGGTTCGGGTGGACGCCGCACGCGTGCACGTCCACCCGCGTCAATGAGCGTGATCCTTCGCAGTCCCGAGCGAGCCGTTTCCAGGTAGCCCTGCAGCCCGCTAAACTCGCACGCCCCGTCGTGCGGTGAAGGCCATGTTCGCTCCAGCTCCACTCCACCTGCTCACCCTTCCGTGGCTCACTCGCGCCGCGGTCGACGTTGCGATCCTGCGCCTGGACCTCATCGACCCCCTCATCAGCGGCAACAAGTGGTTCAAGCTCAGCCATCATCTCGACGCCGCCAAGCTTGCAGGGGCCAATGGGCTCATGAGCCTGGGCGGCGCTCATTCCAACCATCTGCATGCGTTGGCAGCGGCGGGGCAGCGCCTGGGCTTTTCCACCGTCGGCCTGCTGCGCGGCCATCCCGTGCAAACCCCGACCGTTCGCGACCTCGAAGGGTTCGGGATGGCCTTGCATTGGCTCGGCTATGCAGGGTATCGCGCGCGACATGAAGCGGACTTCTGGCTGCCCTGGCAAGCCCGTTATCCGAGGTTGTATCCCGTTCCCGAAGGCGGAGGGGGCAGGGACGGCGCGCTGGGCTGCGCGCCCATCGTGCACCAGGCCCGTGCCCGGCTTGGAGCGTTGGGCTGGAACGATTACCAAGGCTGGTGGCTGGCCTGCGGAACGGGCACCACCCTGGCGGGGCTGGCCTTGGCTGAAGACCGGCCGCGCAAGGTCTACGGCGCGATGGCGGTGCCCGAAGGACACGGCGTCGCCGAGAATGTCCGTGGCCTGTTGGGCGCTCCATTCGATGATCGGTACGAATTGCTCGACGCCAGCCGGGGCGGGTTCGCGAAAGTCGATGCTCAATTGCTCGAATTCATCGCCACCAGCGAGGCTCAAAGTGGTGTTCCGCTGGAGCCCCTGTACACCGGCAAGGCGTTGCTGGCATTGAAGCTGGCTGTCGAGGCGGGCCGTTTTGCGGCGGGCACCCGACTGATCTTGGTGCACACGGGCGGCCTGCAGGGCAGACGGGCCATCGCCGCCCTCTAGCCAATCAGCTCGACGAAGAGCCTTCGAGTCCTGCCTCGGCCCGGCCCGGCAGCCGTTACTGCCAGTGCCACCGGCGCACCTTTCTGGTCCGAGCCTGGGGTGGCACGAATCCTGCGCACCAGACGCGACGACAGGTCGGTTCTGAGCATGTCGGCGACTCATCTGGAGTCGGTCCGCTCACGCGCTGTCTCGATAATCGATTCTTTTCACCCGCGCCGAGGTATGCATGACCACTCCCACCCCTGAGCAGGTCGATCCTGCCACTTTGAGAAAAGTCATCGTTGCGGCCAGTATCGGCAATTTTGTCGAGTGGTTCGATTTCGCGGTGTACGGATTTCTCGCCACCACCATTGCCCAGGAATTCTTTCCCAGCGGCGATGCCAGTGCCGCCTTGCTCAAGACGTTCGCCGTCTTCGCGGTGGCGTTCGCCTTCCGCCCGCTGGGTGGTCTGTTTTTCGGCATGCTGGGCGACAGGATCGGCCGCAAACGTACGCTGGCATTCACCATTTTGCTGATGGCGGGCGCCACCACGCTGATCGGCGTGCTGCCCACTTACGCCGCCATCGGCGTCACCGCTCCCATCCTGTTGACGGTCATTCGATGCGCGCAAGGTTTTTCCGCAGGCGGCGAATATGCCGGCGCGTGCGCGTACCTAATGGAGCACGCACCAAGGGGCAAGCGCGCGTGGTACGGCAGTTTCGTGCCCGTCTCGACCTTTGCCGCGTTCGCCTCGGCAGCCATTTTCGCCTATGCGCTCGAAGCCTCGCTGTCGACTGAAGCCATGAGCAGTTGGGGCTGGCGCCTGCCTTTCCTGGTGGCCGCGCCCTTGGGGCTGGTCGGCTTGTACCTGCGGTGGAAACTGGACGAGACGCCGGCGTTTCAAGCGGTCGAAGAAGAGCATGCCGTCGCCCACTCGCCGCTGAAGGACACCTTGCGCCACCATGGAGGTGCGATTCTGGCGCTGGGCGCCTTCATTTCCCTGACGGCCCTGTCGTTTTACATGTTCACCACGTATTTCGCGACTTACCTGCAAGTGGCGGGGGGCCTGAGCCGCGCCACGGCGTTGCTGGTGTCGCTGATCGCGCTGTTGTTCGCCGCTGCAATGTGCCCGGTCGCGGGGGCGTTTTCCGACAAGGTCGGGCGGCGTAACACGGTGATCACCGCCTGTGTGCTGCTGGCTGTCATGGTGTACCCATCGTTTCTCATGGCCAGCTCCGGTTCGTTCGCCGGTTCAATCGTGGGCGTGATGCTTTTGGCCACCGGCGCGGTGTTGTGCAACGTGGTGACGGCCGCGCTGCTTTCGGAAACCTTTCCGACCCGCACCCGCTACACCGCTTCGGCGATCACCTACAACATGGCCTACACGATTTTCGGCGGTACCGCACCGCTGATGGCCACCTGGCTGATTGGCCTGACGGGCAGCAACCTGGCCCCGGCGTTCTACCTGATTGCCATCGCCCTGCTGGGGCTGGTGGGCGGACTGGCCTTGCGCGAAACCTGCAAGGTCTCGCTGGACGAAGTGGACGGCACATTGGGTCAGCGTCATCGGATGCAGCCCGCCGCGTGATCGGCTCTGGGGGTGGGTTTGCAGGCGGTGGTGTCTTGAGCGACGCCGCTGCCTGGAAGGGACGCCATGGCGGCGTCCGACCACGGCACCCGTGAGCGGTCAGCCGATCAAAGGGCCGTTCACAAATTTGTGTCAGGGCATGGTCAAGCTGCCCCAAAAAATGGCACATTGGCCCTCCTTTGTGCCGCCGACATCTTCTGTAACCAATAAGCGGGCGGCGCCTCTCCCCCTCGATGGAAGACCCGGATGGCCGTTCCCAGCCCCACGACCGCGACGCCTGCACGCCCTCAATCCAGCCCGCTGGTCATGCGCATCATCGGCGCCGTGGCGCTGGCCCACTTGCTCAATGACCTGATCCAGTCGATCCTGCCGTCGATCTACCCGATGCTCAAAGCCAGCTACGGGCTGAGTTTCACCCAGGTCGGCCTGATCACCCTGACGTTTCAAGTGACCGCTTCGCTGCTTCAGCCCTGGGTCGGTTATTACACGGACCGCCACCCCAATCCGCTGGTGCTGCCAGTGGGCTCGCTGTGCATTCTGGCTGGGGTGCTGATGCTGGCGACGGTGGGCAGTTTCCCGCTCATTCTGCTGGCCGCCGGGTTGATCGGCATCGGTTCCTCGACCTTCCACCCTGAGGCATCGCGCATTGCGCGCCTGGCCTCCGGCGGCCGCTTCGGTCTGGCGCAGTCGAGTTTCCAGGTGGGGGGCAACAGCGGCTCGGCCATAGGGCCATTGTTGGCGGCCGCGATCATCATTCCGTTTGGTCAAGGGCACATCGCCTATTTCGGTCTGGTCGCGCTGTTCTCAGTGGGGCTGCTGTACGCCATCAGCCGCTGGTACAAGAAACACTTGGCGCTGTTCAAGCTCAAGGCGGGCACGGCGGCGACCCATGGCCTTTCCAGGGCGCGTGTCACCAGCGCCTTGGTGGTGCTGGCGTTACTGGTTTTCTCGAAGTATTTCTACATGGCCAGTTTCACCAGTTACTTCACCTTCTTTCTGATCGACAAATTCCAGCTCAGCGTCGCCAGCTCGCAATTGCACCTGTTCATGTTTCTGGCGGCCGTCGCAGCCGGCACGTTCTTCGGCGGTCCGATCGGCGACAAGATTGGCCGTAAAGCGGTCATCTGGTTTTCGATTCTGGGCGTGGCGCCGTTCACCATTGCCTTGCCATACGCCGATTTGTTCTGGACCAGTGTGCTGAGCGTGATCATCGGCTTCATCCTGGCCTCGGCGTTCTCGGCCATCGTGGTCTATGCCCAAGAGCTGGTACCGGGCAATGTCGGGATGATCGCCGGCATCTTCTTCGGCCTGATGTTCGGCTTCGGCGGCATCGGCGCTGCCCTTCTTGGTCACCTCGCGGATCTTCACGGCATCGTGTTTGTCTACACCCTCTGTTCGTACCTCCCGCTGCTGGGCATATTGGCCATTTTGCTTCCGAAGACGACACACTGATGCTGACAGCGGTTCTTATCTTTCTGGTCACCATTACCCTGGTGATCTGGCAACCCAAGGGGTTGGGCGTCGGCTGGAGTGCGACGTTCGGCGCGGTGCTGGCGCTGCTGTTCGGGGTCGTGCACCTGACGGACATTCCGCAGGTCTGGCACATCATCTGGAACGCGACCGGCACCTTCATTGCGCTGATCATCATCAGCCTGCTGCTGGACGAGGCCGGCTTTTTCAACTGGGCCGCCTTGCATGTGGCGCGCTGGGGAAGGGGCAGCGGCAGGCGTCTGTTCGCCTTCATCGTGCTGCTCGGTGCGCTGGTCTCGGCACTGTTCGCCAATGACGGCGCCGCACTGATCCTCACCCCCATCGTCATGTCGATGCTGCTGGCGCTGCGTTTTTCACCCGCGACCACGCTGGCCTTCGTCATGGCTGCCGGCTTCATCGCGGACACCGCGAGCCTGCCGCTGGTGGTGTCGAACCTGGTCAATATCGTTTCAGCGGACTACTTCGGCATTGGCTTCAACCGCTATGCATCGGTGATGGTGCCGGTCAATCTGGTGAGCGTCGCCGCGACCCTGGCGGTGCTGATGCTGTTCTTCCGCCGCGATATTCCGGACACATTCGACACCGCGCAATTGGCGGACCCGACCACGGCCATTCACGACCGGGCGACCTTCATCGCCGGGTGGTGGGTGTTGGTCATTCTGCTGATCGGGTGCTTTGCGCTAGAGCCGCTGGGCATCCCTATTAGCGCGATCTCGGCCGTCTGTGCGGCGATCCTGCTGGGCATCGCGGCGAAAGGGCACACCATCGCCACGCGAAAGGTGATGAGAGAAGCGCCGTGGCAGATCGTGATTTTCTCCCTGGGCATGTACCTGGTGGTCTATGGGCTGCGCAACGCCGGCATGACCTCGTACCTGGCCGGATGGCTTGACCGCTTCGCCGATTATGGGCTGTGGGGCGCGGCCATGGGCACCGGGGTACTGACCGCCCTGTTGTCATCGGTGATGAACAACCTGCCGACGGTGCTCATCGGGCTGCTGTCGATCGATGCCAGCCAGGCGCAGGGCCCGCTGCAGGAAGCGATGATCTACGCCAACGTGATCGGCAGCGACCTGGGGCCGAAAATCACGCCCATTGGCAGCCTGGCGACCTTGCTCTGGCTGCACGTGCTGGCGCGCAAGGGCGTGAGCATTGGTTGGGGCTATTATTTTCGCGTCGGCATCGTGTTGACCGTGCCAGTGCTGCTGATCACCCTGGCGGCGCTGGTGGTGCGGCTGAGCCTGTGAGCTGCCCGGGTTCGGCCGCCAGAGGCCAGTGATCCGGAACCACAAAGACGCGCTCGGCTTCTTCCCAATGCCCCTCAGGCGTAGGGGCCAGGCGCGCCATCAATTGCGCATGGGCCTGGGGATCTGACGCGGGGAGCCACGCCGCCACGGTTTCCCCCTGCCAAGGAGCCTCGACGCGAGCCGGGGCCAGCCACTCGGCGCGAGGCACCCATTGCCAGCGCTGCGGCGAGCGTTGCTCGATGAACGCCGGCCAGTCCTTTTGGTGCAGCCACTGCCCGCGTAAGTGGGCCGGGTGCGCGCCGACGGGCGACCGGCATTCGCCTTGCCAGGGATACAGCAAATAGCCGCCCATCCACAGGTGTGTCTGGAATTCCTCGATCTCCAATACGGCCAGCGCCTCGCGGCTTTCCGGGCGTCCCGACATCGGCAACTGATGTTGGTTGAGGTGCGCCAGTTTCGCGCCCAACCGGTCATGGGAGCCCGGGCCGAGCCAGTTCATCGGGTCAATCCCATCGGCCTGCTGGGGCCCGAGATAGAATTTGATCGCCAGTTCGATATGGTGTACGCCGCCCTTGTCACGCACCAGCATGTCCAGTTCTCCGAGCGTATGATGGGCGACCCGAATCGGCAGGTTGGCGGCCACCAGCTCCACGCCTGGGGCATGCTCGATCGCAAACTGCCACAAGTGCTCGTAATACAGGCCCAGTCGGCGGATGGAACGGCGCGAGAGCCACTGGCTCAAAGGCTGGGGATCGCGGTCCAGGCGATGCAGAAAGTCCGTTAGCGCCTGCGGGTCCTCGACCCAGTCGCTGCCTGCCAATGGATGGCGTTGCGGCCATTCGGTCAGGCTCAGCATGGGCGGTGAAACCATCACCCACGCCAGGTCGCGTACCTGTGCAGTGCGCAGTTGGCGGGGCAGGGCGGTGAGGGTTGGAAATGGCGTCATCGCGGCAGAATAGCAGGACCGTCGATGGCTCACAGTCACCTTTCATGCACGAAAACCGCGTCGCGGCGCTGCGTTGGCGTTTGTCGGTTTGCCGCTATCGACCCCATCGCCCATAATCGCGTTCTTTACCGGCATGAACACCGCAGGAGCCCCATGGAGCAGTTTCGCAATATCGGCATCATTGGTCGCCTGGGCAGCTCTCAGGTCCTGGAGACCGTCCGCCGGCTCAAGAAATTCCTGATGTCTCGGCACCTGCATGTGATCCTTGAAGACACCATTGCCGAGGTCTTGCCTGGCCATGGCCTGCAAACGTCATCACGCAAGCTGCTGGGCGAGGTCTGCGACATGGTCATCGTGGTGGGCGGCGACGGCAGCCTGCTCGGCGCGGCCCGTGCCCTGGCCAAGCACCATGTGCCGGTGCTGGGGATCAACCGGGGCAGCCTGGGCTTTCTGACCGACATCCGCCCCGATGAGCTGGAAGTGAAGGTGGCCGAGGTGCTGGACGGCCATTACTTGGTGGAAAACCGATTCCTGTTGCAAGCCGAAGTCCGTCGCCACGGCGAGGCCATCGGCCAGGGCGACGCGCTGAACGACGTGGTCCTGCACCCCGGCAAATCCACGCGGATGATCGAATTCGAAATCTACATCGACGGTCAGTTCGTTTGCAGCCAGAAGGCCGACGGGCTGATCGTGGCGACGCCGACCGGCTCCACCGCCTACGCCTTGTCGGCGGGTGGCCCGATCATGCACCCCAAGCTGGACGCCATCGTCATCGTGCCGATGTACCCGCACACCCTGTCCGGTCGGCCAATCGTCGTCGATGGAAATAGCGAGCTGAAAATCGTTGTCTCAAAGGACATGACGATCTACCCCCAGGTCTCCTGCGATGGACAAAACCACTTCACCTGCGCGCCGGGTGACACCGTGACCGTGAAAAAGAAACCGCAAAAACTGCGTCTGATTCACCCGCTGGACCACAACTATTACGAAGTCTGCCGGACCAAACTCGGTTGGGGCAGTCGGCTTGGCGGCGGGGGCGACTGATGCTCGATCCCGCGCGTGGCTACGATCTGATCGGTGACGTGCATGGTTGTGCCCAGACCCTTGAGCACTTGCTCGACACCCTCGGTTACCGCTTTCAGGCAGGCGTCTGGCGCCATCCCGAGCGCATCGCCCTGTTCCTGGGCGACATCATCGACCGCGGCCCACGCATTCGCGAGGCGCTGCACATCGTCCACGACATGGTGGTCGCCGGTCAGGCGTTCTGCATCATGGGCAACCACGAATTCAACGCGTTGGGCTGGGCCACTCCGGCGCCACCGGAGAGCGGCAAACAGTTCGTGCGTGAACATACGCCGCGCCACGCACGGCTGTTGGGCGAAACCCTGGCGCAGTTCGAGGGCCATCCCGGTGACTGGAATGACTTCCTCACGTGGTTCTATGAACTGCCGCTGTTCATCGACGCCGAGCGCTTTCGCTTGGTCCATGCCTGCTGGGACGCCAGCTTGATCGAGCCCCTGCGCAGCGCGCACGGCGATGGCCGCGTCGATCAGCATTTCGTTCAGGCCTCGGCGGTGCCCGGCAGTTTTGCCAGCGCCGTTTTCGACCGCCTGCTGCGTGGCACCGACATGCGGCTGCCCCATGGCATGACGTTGACCGGTGGAGACGGCCTCACGCGTGCGTCGTTTCGTACCAAGTTCTGGGAAGACGATCCCCAGACCTATGGCGATGTGGTGTTCCAGCCTGACGCTTTGCCCGAGCCTGTGGCCAAGCGCCCGCTCTCCGACTCCGAAAAGAACGCCTTGCTGCGCTATGGCCCCGATCAGCCGTTGCTGTTCGTTGGGCATTACTGGCGCAGTGGAATCCCCGCGCCGATTCGCCCGAATCTGGCGTGCCTGGACTACAGCGCCGTGCTGTACGGCAAATTGGTGGCTTACCGTCTGGACCAGGAAACCGTCATCGACCCGGCCAAGTTTGTCTGGGTCGATGTCGAACGGCCGGTTGAGCGACTTTGATGCGCACGGCAGCACCGTACCCTTTGATTGTGAGGACCCCCCATGGATGATTCGACGTTCGACCAGTTGGAGGCTGCGCTGCAAGCAGCCCCCGGCAACGTCGCGCTGCTCACGATGCTGATCGACGCCAGCGTCCAGCGCGGTGAGCACGCGCGTGGTCTGAAACTGTTGCCCGACGACCTGGAGCAATGGCCATCGGCCCCCGCGCTGAAACTGGCAGCGGCGAAGTTGTGCCTGGCCGCAGGCGATGCCAGCCGAGCGCTGCGGCTGGCCGAGGAGCCTGACGCCAACACGCGGCTGTTCAAGGCGCGCGTGCTGGCCGACCTGGACCGCCTCAAGGACGCACAGGTCGAATACCGTGCGGCGATCGAAGCTAACCCGGCGTTGGAGGATGTGGTGTTCTCGCGTCGTCTGAATGCCTCGGTGACCGAGGTGCCTCGTGCCGACGGGCGCCCGCGGTTGCGTGTGATCTCTAACGACGACACCGATCAGAGCGAAGTGGTGCGGCTGCTTGAGCCGGACAACCAGACCGTCACCTTCAGCGACATTGGCGGCCTGGAAGATCTGAAAAAAACCATTCACAAGAAAATCATCCTGCCTTACCAGAAGCCCGGCCTGTTCCAGCGCTTTCGCAAGAAGGTCGGCGGAGGCGTGCTGCTGTACGGTCCTCCCGGTTGCGGCAAGACCCTCCTGGCCAGGGCCACGGCGGGGGAGTGCAACGCGACGTTTTTCAACATCGCCATTTCCGACGTGCTGGACATGTACATCGGCGAGTCGGAACGCAAACTTCATGCGCTGTTCGAGCAAGCTCGGGCAAAGGCGCCAGCGGTGATGTTCTTCGATGAAGTCGAGGCCCTGGGTGGCAAGCGCGCCAACACGCGCGAATCGACGTCCTCCAAACTGGTCAGCCAGTTCCTTTCGGAAATGGACGGCTTCACTCAGGACAACAAGGGCGTGCTGATCCTGGCCGCGACCAACGTGCCGTGGTCGGTGGATTCGGCGTTCCGTCGTCCCGGCCGGTTCGACCGGGTGCTGTTTGTTCCGCCGCCTGATCGCGAAGCCCGGGAAAGCATGTTGCGCATGATGATGAAAGACCGGCCGATGGCCGATGACATCGACTTCGCGTTCCTGGCGAAAAGCACTTCCGGCTTCTCCGGCGCTGATTTGGGCGAGCTGGTGGAGACCGCTGCAGACGGGGCCATCGAAGATTCGCTCAGCAGCGGCAGCGAGCGCGTGATCTGTGACGCGCACTTCAAGGACGCGTTGAAAGAAGTGCGAGCCACCACGCTCGAGTGGCTGACCACCGCCCGCAACTACGCCCGCTACGCCAACGAGGGCAATCAATACGATGAAGTGTTGGCGTTCCTCGACAAGCACGGGAAGGGTCGTTGATGGCGCGCTATGGGGGATACCGCATCGAGGACGAGCCGCGTCCGGGTGCGTTGGCGAAATGGGCCGTTTCGCCGTTCTGGCCGCTGCTGGGCATGATGCTCGGCGGTGCCTGGCTGGGCCTGCCGTGGTTCGTGTTCAATTCGATTGCCGTCGGCAGCCCTACGCGTGTGCGTGAAATCTGCCTGGCCGGTGTGGCGCTCGTGGGCAGTGTGGCCATCGGCCTGGCACTGATGCAATTGGCAGGCGCGGGGTACCTGGCAACCCAGGCGCAAGTTCAGTACGCGTTGCTGGTTCTGGTGGTGTGGAAACTGACCATTGGATACCTGCTGTACATGCAGCAGAACCAGACCATCGAGATTTACCAGTACTACGGCGGTGAGTTGAGCCGCTTCGGTCTGCCGCTGGCGCTGATCGGCGGTTTCGTGCTCAAAGGCATGGTCGTGAAGTTGTTGCCCTACACCCTCTGGTACCTGGTGGTGAGCTGATGAATACCGATTACCTGCTGCAGTTGGCTTATCAGCGCCTGCAGGCCGATCACAACGACGGCGCCATCGATGCCCTTCGACAATTGCTGGCCAATGACCCGGATTCGGCCGAGGCGCACGGGTTACTGGCCATTTGTCTGATGAACATGCGGCGTGTGCATGCTGCTCGCCGTGAGGTGCAACTCGCCCTGGCCGCCGATGCTCAGTTGCCTTTGGCCCACTATGCGGCGGCACAGGTGGCCATTGCCCAGCGCAAATTCAAGCTGGCCGAAGAGCATCTTGCGCAGTTGCTCGACATGGAGCCGCTCAACCCGTTGAACCATCGTTGCCTAGCCGAGCTGTATCAATTGACGGGGCGTCTGAAACAGAGCCGTGAGCCGCTGGAAAAAGCGCTGGAACTGGGCCCGGACGACGCCGCCAATCTGGTGGCGATGGCCGAGTTTCACCGCGCCAGCCGCCACTGGGAGCAGGCCTATCAATTCGCTCGGCAGGCTTTGCAGGCGTCCCCGGGCCACCCCGGCGCGGTCATTGTGCTGGGGCATCTGCTGCTGCGCGAAGGCGACATCGGCGGCGCTCGCGACCACGCCATCTGGGCGCTGCAGGAAAATGCCAACAACGTTGCCGCGCTGCACCTGCTCACGGCGGTGAAGGCGCGAAGCAGTCTTTTTCTGGGAGCCTGGTGGCGCTTCAACAGTTGGATGAACGAACGCAGTGCCACCCGGGCCATCATTCTCTTGCTGTTCATGTTCGTCACCTACCGCGTGGTGGTGATCACGCTCGCCGCGCAGGGCCACCCCCAAGTGGCCCAACTGGTCGACTGGGTGTGGCTGGCCTTCGCTGCCTACACCTTCGCCGCGCCGCAGATTTTCCGCCGTTTGCTGGAAAAGGAGCTGGTGCAGGTGAAACTGTCCAAGGAATTCTGACGAGCTGGCATCATGCCCAGTGTCGAAAGGTCATAATTGCGCTGGTTGAACCAGCGACGTTTATCAGAGGTTGTTCACATGTCATCTTTTGCTGAAATGATCGAAAACATCACGCCGGACATTTACGAAAGCCTCAAGCTGGCGGTGGAAATCGGCAAGTGGTCCGATGGCCGCAAACTGACCCAGGAGCAACGTGAGCTGTCCCTTCAGGCACTCATCGCCTGGGAAGTGCGCAATGTGCCGGAAGAGCAGCGCATCGGCTACATGGGCCCGCAGGAATGTGCCTCCAAGTCGGCGCCGATTCCAAACATCCTCTTCAAGTCGGATGCCATCCATTGATCGAGATTGGCCGAGGCTCCGTCAACAAAATGTCCGCGCGGCTCGATGCGGCGCAGGTGCACTATGCGTTTCGTCTGGGTGACGCGCAGATTCCGGTCAACCCGCTGATCGGCAAGACCGTACGCCTGGAATACCTGGGCGCCATTCATTGCAGCCACTGCGGCCGACGCACCAAGACCAGTTTCAGCCAAGGGTATTGCTACCCGTGCATGCAGAAACTGGCGCAATGCGACGTCTGCATCGTCAGCCCGGAAAGATGCCACCACGATCAAGGCACCTGTCGGGATCCGTCGTGGGGCCAGCAGTTCTGCATGACCGAGCACGTGGTCTATCTCGCCAACTCCTCGGGCGTCAAAGTCGGCATCACCCGCGCCACGCAGCTGCCGACCCGCTGGCTGGATCAGGGCGCTAGCCAGGCATTGCCGATCGTGCGGGTCGCCACCCGCCAGCAGTCCGGGTTCGTCGAGGACCTGTTTCGCACTCAGGTGGCGGACCGCACCAACTGGCGAGCGCTGCTCAAAGGAGATGCCCCAGCCGTTGACTTGGCCGCCATCCGTCAGCAGTTGTTCGAGTCCTGCGCCGAAGGCCTGCGCATGCTCCAGCAGCGCTTCGGCCTGCAAGCCATTCAGGTGCTCGACGACGTCGAGCCGATCGAGATCCGCTACCCGGTGGAGGCGTACCCGACCAAGGTGGTCAGCTTCAATCTCGATAAAGATCCGATCGCCGAAGGCACGCTGCTGGGCGTCAAGGGCCAGTACCTGATCTTCGACACCGGCGTGATCAACATTCGCAAATACACGGCGTATCAACTCGCCGTGCATCACTAAGGACAGCATCATGCGCACCGAACAGCCAAAAATGATCTACCTGAAGGATTATCAGGCGCCTGAGTACCTCATCGACGAGACGCACCTGACCTTCGAATTGTTCGAGGACCACACCTTGGTCCACGCGCAGTTGGTCATGCGCCGCAACCCGGAGCGTGCCCAGCTCTTGCCGGGGGGCGCTCTGCCGCCGCTGGTGCTCGATGGTCAACTGCTGGAGCTGCTGTCGGTCAAACTGGCCGACGTGGACCTCACCCCCGAAGACTACCAACTGACGCCGGACAGCCTGACCGTCCATCCCACCGCTGAAGCCTTCACGCTCGATACCAGCGTGAAGATCCATCCAGAAACCAATACCGCGCTGGAGGGGCTGTACAAGTCCAGCGGGATGTTCTGCACCCAGTGCGAGGCCGAAGGCTTCCGCAAGATCACCTATTACCTCGACCGCCCGGATGTCATGAGCACCTTCACGACGACGGTCATCGCCAGCAAACAGGATTATCCGATCCTGCTGTCCAACGGTAATCCGGTCGATGCAGGTCCCGAGGGCGAGCAACGTCACTGGATCACTTGGGAAGACCCGTTCAAGAAACCGGCTTACCTTTTCGCACTGGTGGCCGGTGACCTGTGGTGCATCGAGGACACCTTCGTCACGATGAGCGAGCGCAAGGTCACGCTGCGCATCTATGTCGAGAAGGAAAACATCGATAAATGCCAGCACGCCATGGACAGCCTGAAGAGATCCATGCGTTGGGACGAAGAAGTCTACGGCCGCGAATACGATCTGGACATTTTCATGATCGTTGCCGTCAACGACTTCAACATGGGCGCCATGGAGAACAAGGGCCTCAACATCTTCAACTCCAGCGCCGTGCTGGCCCGTGCCGAAACAGCGACGGACGCGGCGCACCAGCGGGTCGAAGCGATCGTCGCCCATGAGTACTTCCATAACTGGTCCGGCAACCGTGTAACCTGCCGCGACTGGTTCCAGTTGTCGCTGAAGGAAGGTTTTACCGTTTTCCGTGATGCCGGTTTCTCCGCCGACATGCACTCGGCGACCGTCAAGCGTATCCAGGACGTGGCATACCTGCGCACCCACCAGTTCGCGGAAGACGCCGGCCCCATGGCACACGCGGTACGCCCGGACAGCTTCATCGAAATTTCCAACTTCTACACCCTTACCGTGTACGAAAAGGGTTCGGAAGTGGTCGGTATGATCCATACCCTGCTCGGCGCCGGAGGCTTCCGCAAGGGCAGCGACCTTTACTTCGAACGCCACGACGGCCAAGCGGTGACCTGCGACGACTTCGTCAAGGCCATGGAAGACGCCAACGGTGTCGACCTGACCCAATTCAAGCGCTGGTACTCCCAGGCCGGTACGCCACGCCTGGCGGTGACGGAGTCTTATGACGCCGCCGCCCACACCTACAGCCTGACTTTCCGTCAGACGGCGCCCACGACGCCTGGGCAACCGGGCGATGCGAAAAAGCCGTTCGTGATCCCGGTTTCGTTGGGGCTGCTGGATACCCAAGGGCAGGAAATCCCGTTGCGGTTGCAGGGTGAGTCCGCGGCGGCGGGGACGTCTCGCGTCATCGCCATCAGCGAAGCCGAACAGACGGTGACCTTCGTTGACATCGCCGAGCGGCCGCTGCCGTCGTTGCTGCGCGGTTTCTCGGCGCCGGTAAAACTGAGCTTCCCCTACAGCCGCGACCAATTGATGTTCCTGATGCAGCACGACACTGATGGCTTCAATCGGTGGGACGCCGGGCAGCAGTTGTCGGTCCAAGTGCTGCAGGAACTGATCGGCCAGCATCAGAAAGGCGAGCCGCTGGTACTGGATCAACGCCTGCTCACCGCGCTCGGCACCGTGCTGGCGGACGACAGCCTCGATCAGGCGATGGTCGCAGAAATGCTCTCGCTGCCGGGTGAAGCGTATCTCACTGAAATCAGCGAAGTGGCGGATGTCGATGCCATTCACGCGGGCCGCGAGTTCGCCCGTCAGCAGTTGGCCGATGGCCTGAGCGACGCACTGTGGAAGCGCTACCAAGCGAACCGCGAGGTGTCCAAGGCAACGCCTTACGTGGCTGAATCCGAGCACTTCGCGCGTCGGGCGCTGCAGAACATCGCGCTGTCTTACCTGATGTTGAACGGCAAACCGGACGTGCTGGCGGCTGCCATCGAACAGTTCGACAACGCCGACAACATGACCGAGCGTCTGACCGCGCTGGCCGTGCTGGTCAATTCTCCATTCGAAGCCGAGAAGGCCCAGGCCTTGGCGGTATTTGCCGAGAACTTCAAGGATAACGCGCTCGTCATGGATCAGTGGTTCAGTGTGCAGGCGGGCAGCACGCTGCCCGGTGGTCTGGAGCGTGTGAAAGCGCTGATGCAACACCCTGCATTCACGCTGAAGAACCCGAACAAGGTGCGGGCGTTGATCGGTGCATTTGCTGGGCAGAACCTGATCAACTTCCATGCGGCGGACGGGTCGGGCTACCGTTTCCTGGCGGATCTGGTGATTGAACTGGACGGTTTCAACCCACAGATCGCCTCTCGGCAGCTGGCGCCGTTGACTCGCTGGCGCAAGTACGACGAGAAACGTCAAGTGCTGATGAAAGAGGAACTGGAGCGCATCCGTGCTTCCGGGCAGTTGTCGCCGGACGTGTATGAGGTGGTGAGTAAGAGCTTGGCGTGATGGCCAGCCTTGATTGGCTGGTATGGATGACGGCGGGTTGATCGGTTGGCGAGGGTGATGCTGATTCACCATTCCGCTTTTACAGCGGGTCACTTTCCTTTCGGGGAAAGTGACCAAAGCCATTTGCTCCATTTTGCCAAGACAAAATGGAGTCGCTCGTAAGGGGCGAAACCCCAGCTCCCAGCCTACGCGCCAACGGATCTGCCCCCGATTCCAGCCACGCCAGTTTCAGCATTCCAGTTGAGCCGTGTGTCCGGATGTAGGCGAGCTGATCCATTGACGAGGGTGACGCCGATTCACCGTTCCGCTTTTACAGCGGCCCCATTTGTCTTGGCAAATGGGGGAAACCGCTTGCTC
>NZ_QARE02000015.1 GCF_003052515.2 Pseudomonas sp. RIT409
GAGCAAGCGGTTTCCCCCATTTGCCAAGACAAATGGGGCCGCTGTAAAAGCGGAACGGTGAATCAGCGTCACCCTCGCCAATGGATCAGCCCTCGGTGTCGAGACCCGTTTAACCTTGTCTTAGGCGCCGCTGAGATCGGAGCAGATCCGTTTGCGCGTGGGCTGGGAGTTGGGATTTCGCCCCTTACGGGCGACTCTCGCGGCTCCCGGCCGCTCAACCCACTCCACGACACCTCCGCTCAGCCTGCACCCAAGTCGCGTTCGGCGGTGACTGGGCTGTTTGTGTAGGGAAGATCAAAAGCGAAGAGCGAAGCGTCGTTTGCGTGACCCTCGCCAATGGATCAGCTCGCTGTAAACCGGACCGATGGGGTGCGGCAACCCGCCGCTTTACCTGCCGTCGCCGCCGTCCGGTCGACCTGAACAACATTCAGCCCCTCCCCCCTCCTCGCACCCGCCAGCCTTCACTGGCGGTGCCCATCCGACATCGCGCAAGTCGCTCAACGCGCAAGCATCCGACATCACCGACCTTGCGCCCTCGTACAAAAATGAACGCAGAAGTTGCACGGATGGCAGTCCCGCAGCCCGCGCCGAACTCACATACTCAATCGCATGCAAGTGACGCAACCTGCAAACCGGAGGATTGAACATGAACATTGGCTTTATCGGAACGGGCAGCATGGGCCGCGCCATCATTCCATTGCTCATCGAGGCCGGCCATCGCGTGTCAGCCTGGAACCGCAGCGCTGATGCGCTGGTCGACCTGCAAGGCGTGATAGCCCTGGATTCACCGGCGGCCGCGTTTCAGGAAGACGTCGCGATCAGCATGCTGGCCGATGATCGCGCCGTCAGGGAGGTGCTACTGACTTCCGGGGCACTGAATGGTGCGGACAAGGCGTGCATTCACATTGTGATGTCGACGCTCTCACCGCTGCTCATCGAAGAGCTGCAAGCCCTCCATCTTGACGCGGGTGTCGCACTGGTCGCCGCGCCCGTGTTCGGCGTGCCGGCCGTGGCAGCACGGGGTGAGATGAACATCATGGCCGCAGGGTCGCCTGCAGCGATCGCCACGGTCCAGCCGATCTTCGATGTGCTGGGGAAGAAGACCTGGCGCCTTGGCGCCCACCCGGTTCAGGCCTGCATCGCGAAAATCGCCGGCAACATGATGATTACCCATGCGATCCAGTCGCTGGGTGAGGCGAGTGCCCTCGCCGAGCGTTACGGATTGAGCCCGGCCGCTTTCATCGAATTGATGACCCAGACCCAGTTCCCCAGCCCCAGTTATCAGCGTTACGGGCAGAACATCGTCAACGGCACCTATGAGCCAGGCTTCAAACTGGCCTTGGGGCTCAAGGACATCAACCTGGCCATCGATGCCGCCCTTCGCAAGGACCTCGGTTTACCGGGAGCCGATGCGGTCCGCTCGAAGATGACCGCGGCGCTGGCCCATGGGCTAGGGCACAAGGACTGGTCGTCGTTCGCCACGGAAACCGTCACCCGTTCGGCGCAGGCGTCCGAGCAACCATGGCTCACAGCAGCCGTGACCCGCTCCCGCCGTGGCCATTTCTGGATCACTGGGCCGCGCGTCACCCAAAACGGCAAGCATTACCAGAAAGGCCCCATGTACGTGGCTTGGGAGGCGCCCGAGTTCGTCACTCAGCCCTACCCTGTCGTGCTGGTTCATGGCGGAACGCTGCAAAGTACCGAGTGGCTGGACACACCCGACGGTCGGCCAGGTTGGGCGCAGCGGTTCGTCGAAGCGGGCTTCGTGGTGTTTCGCGTAGACCGCCCGGGCCACGGTCGTTCGCCTTATCACCCAGACATCATGGGGCCGATGGGCCCTGCGTTTTCCTACGAACGTGGGCGCGAGGTGTATTTCCCAGAGGGCGGCGGTGAAACCCAATGGCCGTTCGCGCCAGACGATGAGGCTGCCTTCGATGCGTTCATCGCCGCCTACGGACCGATGCCGGCCGACTTGGCGGCTGGCCAGGCCCTGGACGCTGACCGGTTGGCGCAATTGCTCGACAAAATCGGCAAGGCCATCGTTGTCACCCATTCAGCCTCCGGTCCCCTCGGCTGGCTGGTGGCCGACCGTCGCCCCGACCACGTGGTTGCGATCGTGGCAGTTGAGCCGATGGGCCCGGTGTTTGGCCAAACACCAGGTATCGGCACGCTGGATTGGGGCCTGACGGCAGCGCCCATTACGTTCGACCCACCTCACGAGACGCCGGAACAGGTCCGGAAAGCGGCCACGTCCACGCTGAGGATTCCTGCCCTGGAGGGCTTGCCGGTCGCACTGCTGACAGGCGAAACGTCGGTATTCGCCACCTTTGCGTCCAGCATCGTGCCGTTCCTGCACAACGCCGGCGCGAGGGTCGATCACCTGGACCTGCCTGCGTTAGGCATCCGCGGTAACGGGCATGGCTTGATTTACGAGCGTAATTCCGACGCGTCGTTTGCGGTGGTGACGCGATGGCTCGCCGATGCCGTGAAGGCGGCCGAGCCCGCATGAACCACTGAAAGGTCGGTCATCGACCGGCCCAATTCATTTTCCCCGGCCTGTGCCATCAGACCGATGCACACGCCTTCGGCACGTTTGCAGGAGATACATGCGATGAGGAAGACCTGGTTGATTACCGGCTGCTCGAATGGCCTCGGCCATGCGCTGGCACAGGCGGTGCTGGAACGCGGCGACCGATTGGTTGCAACTGCTCGCAATGTCGAGACGCTTCGAGACTTTGAGCAGCGCTACCCCGAACACGTGCGAGTCGCTCATCTTGACGTCACCGTCCCCCACACGGCGGTGAGCGCGGTCGCGGTGGCGCAAGAAGCGTTCGGCGGCCTGGACGTGCTGGTCAACAATGCGGGCTACGGCATGATTGGCGCCGTCGAAGAAGGCTCGCCTGACGAATACCGGGCGTTGTTCGATACCAACGTGTTCGGCCTGATCGAAGTGACCAAGGCGGCGTTGCCCGCCCTGCGCCAGCGAGGCAACGGGAGGATCGTCAACCTGTCATCCGGAGCGGGGGTATCCGGCTCGGCGGGGTACGGCTACTACAACGCGAGCAAGTTCGCGGTGGAAGGTCTGTCAGAAGCGCTGGCCCAGGAAGTGGGCCCGCTGGGCATAGCCGTCATCATCGCCAAGCCAGGGCCGTTTCGTACGGCGTTTCTTGGCCGTTCAGTGGTGCTCGCGGCGCAGGAGCTTCCCTTCTATGCCGAGACGGCCGGAACCAAGCGCCAATACAGCAGGACTCGAGACGGGCAGCAAAGCGGTGACCCGGCAAAAGCCGCCCGCGTGATCCTGGCGGCGGTGGACAGCCCTCACCCACCGCTGCACCTCCCGGTCGGGGCGGTGGTGTTCGACATCATCGACAAGAAAATCGCCTCGCTCGAAGCCGACACTGCGGCGTGGCGAAGCGTGGCAAGCCAGACGGATTTCGAATCTGCCGGGCACTCTCCGGAGGCTCGCTGATCGGAACCCGCCCCGACGCACGCCCCGAAAAGACCTCATATCACTTTTACCGCCCGACCAATGAACTTGATCGGGCCGGTGGGCAATCCGGTCGGGGAGCCGCCGGCTTTCTCCAAGGTCAACTCGAACAACTGGTTGGGTTCTAGAGGAGGCAGCCTGTCCAGCGGAACGCGGTTGGAGGTCCCTGGCTTGACCAGCCCCAGCGAAACCGGCGCGCGCCACTGCTCGCCCTTGGTCCAGAACTGCAACGCCATGCCGTCGGGAACCGAATCCTGAGCCAACGGAAGGAGCGCGATGGATCGGTCATCGTTGGCTTGGACCACCCAACCCGGCGCCTGGCTGGTGGGGGCGACCAACACCACGACATATTGGGTGGTGACGGGGGACGCGGTCAGCAGTGTGAGTGCCAGCACCAGGCTCGCCGCAAGCCCTGCCGCGCTCAGCCCTTGCCACAGCCCCAAGCGCTGCCACACACGGACTCGTGGCAGCGTTGACGGCGTGGCAAGCTCAGCGAGGCTGCGCTGGATACGGCCCCACAAACGGGCGCTGGGTGGCAGCGGTGCCGCCAGCGAGGTGAGTTCGAGCAAACGCGCCTCCCACGCATCCACGGCGTCGCGCAGCGAAGCATCGGTGCGCAGGCGTTCGGTCACGTCGTCATGCTGCTCGGCCGACAGCGTTCCCAATACATATTCGCCCGCCAGTGCATCCAGCGCTTCCAGGGATTCGGACTTCATTCGAGACACTCCCGCAGCGCTTTGAGGCTGCGCGTGATCCAGGCCTTCACGGTCCCCAGAGGCGCCCCCAGCAGACCAGCAATCTCGGCATGGCTGCAGCCGTCCACGTAGGCATGCAGGATGCAGCGCTGCGGTGCGGGTTGCAGTTGCTCGAGGCAACGGTAAATCTTCGCTGACCCGGACCACAGCGCTCGGTCGTCATCGGTACCAGGCACCGTGGCCAGGCTGTCGATGCCGGACCCGTCCAACGGGGTTTCCCGCCGCGTATCTCGTATCGCGTTCAGTGCCAGATGCCGCGTGATGCTGTAAATCCAACCTCGCGCCGAGCCCCGGGCGGGATCGTAGCTGGCGGCACGAGTCCAGATACGGATCATCGCGTCGTGGACAATGTCTTCGGCGGTGGCGTCGTCCCGGGCGATGCGCCGCGCCACACCCAGCATGCGCGCTCCTTCGTGATCGTACAGCGCCTGCAGGGCGCTCCGGTCGCCCTGTGCACAGGCCTCGAGGCAGCGATGGAAATCAAAGGAAACGGCGGGCGAATTCAACGTGTGCGATGTCCTTGTACATGACAGGGTGCCCCGGCCATCCAGCCGGGGGCTGCCCAAGAGCGTAGAAGATGAAAGGCAAGGCGTCTGCCTACTCGTCATTCACCTGGCTGTCCAGAACACATAGTCTGCCTGGTAGTTGACGACCTCCTGTGTGCCCTTGTTCTGCGCGGTGCATGCGCTCGTGGGCGCCACGCCCCCGCGGGTGGCCAAGCGCTGGATGTAACTGACGCCCTGCATTGCGCCCTTGCCCTCGGCCGGATTGGCCTTGACCAACTGGTAAGGCAAGTCGCCCTCAGCCGCTTTCGCCACCGCCAACTGGGTGCCGGTGACTTTCGAACCATCCTTTGCCTGCCAGGTCGCCGGTGGGCCGAAATAGTCGCCTATCGGTTTGCCTGCGCGATCGTTCAACACCGCTTTGGGGCCGACGAAGGTCCACTCGGTCTGACCGGGGGCGTTCGCTTTATCACGGCACTGGTAGGTGATCTCGCCGACACCCACGGTTTCCAGCATGACACTGTGCCCGTCGGGAACCTTGACGGCATCGGGCAGGGTGGACTGGGCGTGCGCAGTCTGCAGACCGAGGGCGAGGCTGCAGGCGAAGAGGCAGGCAGTGGTGTTGATATTCATGGGCAGAGCTCCTGACAGGTCATTTGGCTGGGCAGCACCGGCCGCCCATTACCATTACCCGCCAGCCAGCGCTTTGGATGCAGGGCATGAAAAAAACTTTCGCCCTCCCTGTTCAGCGGCACTGGCAAAGCAGGCTAGAGTGGATGCATAGGTCGCAGGAGACAGCCCTTTGCCCAACAGTTCGGATGCAGCGCATGCCCTGGAGAACGACGATCCCCTGGCGCTGAATGTTTTGGTAAAGGCCTGTGCTGGCGGCAGCCGATGGGCGTTCGAAACGCTGTATCGCGCCACCTCCGCTCGGTTGTTCGGCATCTGCCTGCATTACCTGGCCAACCGCGCCGAGGCCGAAGAGGTTCTGCAGGAGGTGTACGTCAGCGTGTGGCTCAAGGCTTCCAGCTTCGACCCGACGCAGGCCAGCGCCAGCACCTGGATGGCGAGCATCGCTCGACACAAAGCCATCGACCGGCGCCGCGCTCGACGCGTGCACGAGCCTCTGGGCACCTTTTCGCAATTAACCGCCGGGGACACGGTCGTCGACAGTGTCGAACGCGAGCGTCAGGGGAGCGCCATCGACCGCTGCCTGGAGACGTTAGAAGAAGCGCAACGGCGCTATATCCGCTTCGCCTTTTTCGAGGGCTGTTCTTATGCCGAACTGGCCGAACGGCACAGCATCGCGCTGGGCACCATGAAAAGCTGGATCCGACGTGGACTGCAGCGCCTGGGGAGGTGTCTGGGGCTATGAACGAGAACGATTTGCCGCCAACCGACGACCGCGACACCTTGATAGCGGAATACGTGCTGGGCGTGCTTGCCAGCGAGGAGCGTGCCCGGGTCGAGGCCCTGGCGGCACGCGATTCCACGGTTCGCGCCGCGATTTCAGCCTGGCAGTCTCATTTCGAGGGCTGGCTTGGACAGTTGCCTGAAGTCAGGCCCCCCGCCTCTGTATGGGAGGCAATCGATCAGCGACTGTTTGCGACCCGTGCCTCCGAGCCGGAAAAACGGCCAGGGCTATGGCGCAATCCCGGTTTCTGGCGATGGGCTTGCGCCGCGTTGGCGGCGTGCTTGCTGGTCAGCCTGCTTCCCTGGGTCCAGCCTGGCCACCCTGCAGCCCCCGCGATGCTCGCCCGCCTGGAACAGAACGACGGCCACCTGCTGTTCGCCGCAACGGTGCAACCTGGGGCGCAAACTGTGGTGTTCGTACCCACGGGAGCCACGACCTGGCAGGGTCGCAGCGCCCAAGCCTGGATCATCGCGGGAGATGGGAAACCGCGTTCCCTCGGCCTGTTGCCGCCGAACGCGCCCGCCGCACTGAACATACCGGCGGAACTAGTGGGAGCGATCACCAAGGGGGCGGCGCTGGCGGTGTCGTTGGAGCCGCCGAACGGCTCGCCAACCGGTCTGCCTACCGGCCCCGTGATCGCCCAAGGAAAAATATCGACGTTGTGATGCATCCGTTCAGGCGCCTGCTGCGTATATCTCTCACCTTCATCCGAAGGGTCGAAGAATCCAGGAGACGCATCATGCTTAAAATCATGCACCGCATTGCCGCTACCAGCCTTGCCGTTCTGTGTCTGGGGGCGTCCATGAGCTTCGCCGCCAGCCCGCCGATGGTGGGAGGTGCCGCGATGTATCCGGACAGGACCATCGTCCAGAACGCGGTGAACTCCAACGACCACACCACACTGGTGGCTGCAGTGAAAGCTGCGGGCTTGGTCGACACACTCAACAGCAAAGGGCCTTTCACGGTCTTCGCACCGACCAACGAGGCATTCGACAAGCTGTCTGCCGGTACCGTCGACACCCTAGTGCAGCCGCAACACAAGGCTGACTTGACCAAGATTCTGACGTACCACGTAGTGCCCGGCACGCTGACCGCCAAGCAATTGATGGCAGATGCCCAGGCTCACGGCGGCAAAGTGATGCTCAAAACCGTCCAAGGCGAGCCGCTGACCGTCATGATGCACGGTGGAAAGCTCTGGGTGATGGATGCCAAAGGCAGCAAGGCCGCTATCACCATCACCGATGTCATGCAGGCCAATGGCGTCATTCATGTCATCGACACCGTGCTGATGCCCAAGTAAGCGCATACAGCGAGGCGGACATCATGGGGTGTCCGCTTCAGGTCGTGTGGTGTCGGCCACGACAGACCGCCGTCGAACCATCGTCCCCCATTCGTGGACGGACACAAGAGACTTCTCATCCCCTCGACGGGCTTTTTCAGCGGCAGGATTGAGCACCAGACAGGCCGCTCTGCGCCTGAATGGGGGTTTGGAGCGAGTAGACCATTACAAACTGCTAGAAGAGGGATGATTGGGGGAGCCGCCTGAGCACTGGAAAGGTCCGAGCCTCTCCTGTGCACGATGCTTATTCATCCATGCGACGTCTCTGCAGGACATAGGTACTCGATTGGCAAGTGTCGAACGACACTAATCATTGATTTCGTACCCGCTGTTTTTGACTCGTTATCGCCCCCCTGTTTTCCGAACCTGCTCGCGCTTAGAAACGGGTGGCCATCATGCTCGGGTGAAAATCCGCCACAACATTTCTCTGATCGAATCCAGCCTAGCGTTTGCAGCGACTCGCTGCTCGGCATCGTCTCCAGCGACATAGACGTCAGAAAAACCCGACTTCGATCCGGCCATTGTTCGATAAATAGAAGCGGCCTGATCCCATTCGTCGCTATTGCTTGCAGGATTTTCTTTTAAAATCTGGACAGTCGCATCGATACCACCGTCAAAATCCTTGCACTTCTCATTGTGGTAAATCGCTTTCAAGTCAGTCAGCAAGCCGACAATTTCAAACGCTTGCACAAGTTCTTCTCTCATTTATCGGTGCAGGGAAGCCAAAAAATTCCCCACCAGCAACCTTCCAAGGCTCATGAACAGAAAGCGTCTACCCACCGGCCCGCTGGCGACGCTGCGGCTCGGCGCCATGAATGAACACGCTATAGGTATCGGCCGGACGTTTGCCGCCGCCCAGATCCAGGGCATGGCCAATCGCGCCCCGGTGGTAGGTGCCGTGGTTGATCAGGTGGAAGAAGATTTCCTGGCGCGTCATCGTCCCGTGCTGCCCGTCCGCAAACACAAAGCTTAAGGGGCTGCAAAGCTCCGTCGAGGCAAGGCGCGTCAGGTAATCGGTAGCCCAGGCGTTGCTTGCAGTCAGGCGCTGCGTAAGCACGCGCAGGTCAGGAACGACCTCGGTATTGGTTGCCGGATGTGGCGCTCGCTCGCCCAGCAGGCGGGCTTTGAACAGCTCCTCGACAATGACCATATGGTTGAGCTGTTGGCGCATGAATGCCAACCCTGGCGAGGCCGGATTTTTGTGTTCGAAGTCTGCCAACGCGGCCAAGGTGCGATCATCGGCCCACACTTTATAACGGTATGCATCCTCCAACATTTTCGCTTCCTACGCGTGGATTGAATTCCGGCGAAAGGGTAGCACTGCCGTGCAGGCGGCAGCT
Organism: Pseudomonas sp. RIT409; assembly: GCF_003052515.2. GTDB lineage: Bacteria > Pseudomonadota > Gammaproteobacteria > Pseudomonadales > Pseudomonadaceae > Aquipseudomonas. Next base: position 8,839 of record NZ_QARE02000015.1, read on the forward strand.
AACGGCCAAAAGCGGACGCTGGACAGCCCCCCGCGGTATGAGTAGCGTGCACTCGAAACATCGTCTAATTAGAGTTGGCTCATGGTTTCTATCGTTGTTCAAGAAGAGGTTCGAGACCGGCTACGTCGTGCTGAGAACGAGCATGACGTAAAAGTTCTTTTAGCTATTGAGTCTGGCAGTCGTGCCTGGGGTTTTGCCTCTCCCAACAGCGACTACGACGCACGCTTCATCTACGTAAATAAACCCGAGTGGTATCTCTCTGTCGGCCTCGAGGAGCAACGCGACGTCATTGAGTATCCGATCATTGACGACATGGATATCAATGGCTGGGATCTACGTAAGGCACTCAGGCTATTCTGGAAGTCCAATCCAGGCTTTGTGGAGTGGATACAGTCGACCATCATTTACGAGCATGCTGGCTGTTTCCACGAGCGGGCAAAGGAGTTATTGCCGCAGGTGTATTCGGTGGAGAGGGGCATCTACCACTATCGCAGCATGGCCAAAACCAACTATAGGGGATATTTGCAGGCCCTTCAGGTACCGATGAAAAAATACTTCTACGTTCTGCGCCCGCTGTTATCGGTGCGGTGGCTTGAGCAGTTTGGTACACCTGCCCCCATAGAGTTTGAGAAGCTGCGCGGTGTCATCGAGCGAGAGTCCGGGCTCCAGCAGGCCATTGATGAATTGCTTGCGATCAAGCGCGCGTCTCCGGAGATGGGGTTATCACCCCAGATCACTCCCATCCAACAATTCATTGAGCGTGAACTGAATCGACTTGAGTCGATTAAGCCTATACGCACCGAGCGCAAAGACGTCGAGCCATTACTTTCGGAGCTGTTTCGAACTGTACTCAAAGAAACCTGGGGATGAGGTGCCAGTATGAGGTGCCTAGGGAAATAAATCGTTTGAAAAACCGATGACGGATCGTCAAAGCAATGCGCACCCGTTCACTTTGACCGTCCGCTCCGGATCGACAGCAGACGTTGGCAGCCTCCCCCTATGCTGATGAGCAATTGGAGTGAGCCAAAAGCCGACTCAAATCGCTCATAGCATGAGTAGCCACAGAGCAGTTTGAATTTTCGAAATACTCAGGGTTGAAGCACGGTCATGCGAAAAGCACCTGCGTTACTCGCGGCATGTTCGACTGCTTCATTGACTGATGCTAGAGGAAAGGTGCTGACCGCGTAGTGACTCAGCGGAAGCAGGTGTGCGCGGATCAGGCCCACAAGGGTAGCCACTGCGCTACGCGGGTACATCCACTGGCCTGTCAGGGTGATGTTATTGCGCATCAGCCAAGGATAGGGCAACGCCAGGTCATCACCGCCCAGCATGCCAACGCCGCCCATCAAAACAACTCGGCCATAGGGCCGTACCGCCATGACCGCCGCACGTACCGTGGACGTTGTGACGGAGGGTGGGAGTATGTCCATGACGCAATCGATGGGCCCCTGCGCAGCAGCCTGCATCGCATCCCGGTCACGGGCCTCGTCGCCGCTGAGCACCACGGGCACTACCCGATCACCGAACCGTCGTAGCAGGTCGGCAAGGGTATCGGCATTGCGCCCGGGCGTCACAACGCGTGCAGCCCCCATCGCAAGCGCCACAAGAACGGCTGCACTGCCAAAGTGCCCGGTCGCGCCACTGACCAGTGCAGTTTCTCCGGGTCTCAGGCCTGCTGCCAGCCAGCCTCCATAAGGGATGAGCAAGGTATTGAGGGCGCACCACGCGGGAGCGGCTTCTGTCTGGATATCGCCAATGGGTACGGCGTTTTCAGTGGGCACCCGCATGACTTCTGCGAATGGCCCATCGTGGTAATAACGATGCAGATGCAGCCCCCCGTCACCGCGAGCGCTCCAGCCTTGGAGCACTATATCCGGCATCAGCGCATCATCCCGAGAACGTACGGTAGGATCACAGAACACCCAGTCTCCGCAACGCAGCCTTGTCGCGTCCGGCCCTACTTCCAACACCTGACCGATCGCGCCACAGCCCGGTATGAGTGGCAGCTCTATGTTGTAACGGCGAGCACCATTGAACACTTCGTTTGCGTAGGCCAGTACCGGAGCGGCCACGACGCCCACCAATACTTCGCCGCTGCCACGGGTGGGTGTAGGGACGGATTCAACGAAAAGGGGCTGATTCAAGGATTTCAAAATGGCGGCGCGCATGGTTATCTCCTTCTCACAAAGCGCCAGTGTGCGCGAGGCAGCGCTTGTAACAAGGGCGGCGCCTAACCTAGGATTGCCCACTCCCCCCTTCGATATTTCCGCCATGAGCCGACGCCGAGAACTGGGCCTGTTTCTTCGCTCCCGCCGTGAGGGCTTGACGCCTGAAGCCGTAGGCCTGGCCACTGGCTTGCGACGCCGCGCGCTCGGGCTGCGCCGTGAAGAGGTGGCCGAGCTTGCCGGTATCAGCGTGGATTGGTACACGCGCTTGGAGCAGGGCCGAGTCGGTTCGCCGTCGACACATACCCTCGATGCGTTGGCCCGCGCGCTACACCTCGCGCCGGCTGAGTACGCTCATCTGCAACTGCTCATCCAGCCCCACTCCGCACCTGCTGTACCGGCGCAACGAATACCTGCTGCGCTGGCACGCGTAGTCGAACAGTGGCAATACCCCTCTTACGTGGTCAACGAGCGCTGGGACCTGCTGGCCTGGAACGATGCAGCAGCTGCGGTGTTTGGTGATTTCGGCGGTCAGCCAGGAGAGTGTGCCAACCTGCTGCGCTATATGCTGCTGGATGAAACGGCCCAGCAGGTTTTCGGTGACACTTGGGCCGAGGAGGCGCAACGCATGGTGGGCAAATTCCGCAGACTGTATGACCAGCACGCCGGTTCGAAGGCATTCGACGCCCTCATCGGCGATCTCAATGACGCCTCTGCCTGCTTTGTCACTTGGTGGCAGCGGCACGACATCATCTCCCAAGGCACAGGGCGCAAACACTTGCGCGACCAGTCTGGCATCCTTCGCGCATTCGAATACCTCAGCATGCACCCGGCGGATGCACCTCAGTTGCGCTTGGCGTTATACATGCCGGTGGCCTGAGCGACAGACGGGGCGGGATTGCAGTTGCTTGGTCGGTGAGTGTTCGCTGTCGGCCAAGAGCCAACTCCCAACCTACTGCGGCTAACGACCCAGGGCTGCCCTTGGTCGTTATGGTTGGTTTGTACAATGAACGCTCAGCGGGTCACGATCCTGCGTCTTCAGCGGACAGCTGTCGACCCGAAGCGGTCGGTCGGCCACATGCACTCTCCCTTTCCTCGCTCAAGTGCTGCCGGTGCAGGACGCCTACTGAGCGACGATCCTTGCGATACCAATGCTGTGACTTAATTCGCACTAGGGCGCGTGGCTTCGTCGCACAGTGCGCCCAGCCAAACCATCACCTGCTCGTTGTATTTTATTCTCGCTTTCCAGCATGATCCCGAATCGGCCAGACAGCTCTTTTCGTCCCTTGGATGTCAATGCGAGTGCCCGACTGTCAAGGTCCTGGATGACCCATTTGCGGCTTATGGCCGTCTGCAGAAAAGCCGCTCCGAGCGCTCCGGCGAGATGAGGGCGCCGCATGCTCCAGTCCAGACAAGGGCACGCGAAACGACGGCGTAGTGCCTTTACTTTTTCTATATCAATACCGAGATCGGTCATGGCTTTTTCGCCGCTCATCGTGAGCTGATATGTCCTTTCCCCAGAAGCCGGCACCGTTAACCAGCCGACTTCCATGAAACGGTCATGCAGTTGCACAGCCAATGTTCCTGCCATGTGGTCATAACAGGTACGCGCGAACTGCAATCGGGTTGGGGTCGTGCACACATATCGGGTATCTGCGTTTTGGCTGATCACCATGAGCGCCTCGATAGCCTGAGCCACTTGCGCGTCGGCCAGACTGTAGTAGCGATGCCTGCCCTGGGTGTGCAACCTAACCAATCCGTCCTCTGTCAGTCTCGCCAAATGCGCGCTCGCCGTGGATGCACTCACGTCGGCGACGACGGCCATTTCGGTACTGGTACGGGCGTGACCGTCCATCAGCGAACAGAGCATTTTCGTCCTGGCCAATTCGGCAATAGCCCCGGCTACCCTGGAAATCGCGGTGTCAGTGCTTCGAGCATCCATATTTCGTTCCTGAGCGAATCGTCACCATGAAGGATGTTCGATAGTAGCCGTTCTTTGTGAACTGGACTTCCGGAATGACACCTTTTGAAGCCGCTACCCATTCAGATCCCTACATTTATTACTCAGGTCTCAGGCGACAAAACGGCCTGCTGTTCGATGCAGATCTTCGTTTATGGATTGCAAGCAGTGCCAAAGCTGTCGAAGCCATTCTGGGGCATCCTGACTGTCTGGTGCGTCCGCTAAACGAGCCGGTACCTCCTGCCATTGCGCAAGGTGTGGCAGGAGTGATTTTCGGTCGTCTGATGCGCATGAACGAGGGCCCGAAGCACCTATGCCCCAGGATGGCTATTGAACCTGCCTTGGCCTCTGTCGAGACAGATTGCATAGCGAACGTCGTGTCTCGCGTGTTCGAGACCCTCGATAACCCGGTCGAAAACCTAGATGAGTTAATGTTCACGTTACCGGTTTCTGTCGTTGCCGCCTTGATAGGCCTTCCATCCAGCCGGCTAAGGGAAGTCGCGAGGCTGACACGTAATTTTGTCGCCTGTCTGTCACCCTTAAGCGACAGCACTCAACTCGACGAAGCTCATTCCGGAGCCACTCGGCTTAGTCAGTTATTCAGCGCGCTGCTGAGTAAGGGCGATGAAAGTAGCCGCTTCTTGAGCCATATCTGGAGCGGGTGCGAAGCCTCCGCCTGGACAGATCATGATGCATTGATTGCTAACCTGATCGGCCTTTTGTCACAGACCTGCGAAGCCACCGCAGGCCTGATCGGCAATACCCTCGTAGCACTCCATCGTGACCCTGATCTGATTAAAGACATGCAACCCACGTTGACGCTCGTTGCAGACTTCGTGGAAGAAGTCGCGCGCTACGACTCGCCTGTGCAAAACACCCGGCGATTCGTTGCGAAGCGATGCACCATCGGGGACTGCGTCTTGGAGGCGGGTGATACCGTTCTAGTGTTGCTCGCTTCAGCCAATAGGGATCCCTACGCGAACCCAGACCCCGATAGCCTTTTGGTAAAACGGACGCAGCGACGAATCTTCAGCTTCGGCTCAGGAAGACATCAATGTCCCGGCCAACGACTTGCATTAGCGATCGCCTCTGAGGCGATTTCGGCATGGCTGCATCTACAACCAGCCTTATCTGCTCATCCTTACCGTTGGCGTTATTTGCCCTCGCTTAATGGTCGCGTCCCTCATTTTTATCGTGAACAGGAACTCAGCAATGATCGCCGTTATCTTTGAAGCATGGCCTCATGAGGATCAATACGAGCGGTATCTAGAACTTGCCGGTGAACTGAAACCATTGCTAGCAGAGCTGGATGGGTTCATCTCGGTTGAGCGTTTCCAAAGCCTAAGTGAACCGGGAAAGGTTCTCTCGCTGTCATTTTGGCGTGACGAGGAAGCCATCAAGCGTTGGCGCGGCCTTGAGCGGCATCGTGCGGCTCAATTAGCAGGCCGTAGGCAGGTTTTCGATGACTATCACCTGCGCGTCGCCCAAGTAGTTCGAGATTACAGTTTTGAGGATCGTGATCAAGCGCCGAGCGACAGCAAACAAGTTCATGAATGAAAGAGGACTCACCATGACCAGCAAACAGGTTCCCATCAACTCCGGTTACGGCGCGGCAACCACCGCCGCAGAGGTACTTGAAGGTTGCGATCTATCCAACACCACCGCCATTGTCACCGGGGGGCATTCCGGCCTGGGCCTGGAGACGACGAAAGCACTGGCGAACGCTGGCGCGCGCGTCGTTGTCGCGGCGCGTGATGTAGACGCTGCTCGCGCAAAAACGAGCGCAATCGCCAATGTAGAAATCGAGCGACTTGATCTTTCCGATCAGACCAGCATTCGTGACTTCGCTCAGCGTTTCCTGGCAAGCGACCGACACGTCGACATCCTGATCGGCAGCGCGGGGGTCATGGCTTGCCCAGAAACGCGGGTAGGAGCGGGTTGGGAGTCACAGTTCGCCACCAATCATCTGGGGCACTACGCCCTCGTGAATTTGCTATGGCCTGCGCTCAGGGGTCGAGCAAGGGTGGTAGTGGTGTCATCGGCGGGGCATCACCAATCGGGTATCCGTTGGGACGATGTGCAATTTACGCGGGGCTACGACAAGTGGTTGGCATACGGGCAGTCGAAGACGGCCAATGCATTGTTTGCTGTCCACCTTGATCGACTCGGTCAAGACGAGGGCGTACGGGCCTTCTCGCTTCACCCCGGCAAGATTCTCACTCCACTTCAGCGTCATCTGGCGCAGGATGAGATGATTGCCGCCGGCTGGCTCGACATCAACGGCCACCTTGCCGATCCAACATTCAAGACGACGCAGCAAGGTGCGGCAACCCAAGTTTGGGCCGCAACAGCCCCACAGTTGAATGGCATGGGAGGCCTCTACTGCGAGGACTGTGAGATCGCTTCGCTGGATGCAAGCGAACCACCATCCTTTGTCGGCGTTCGGCCTTATGCCGTCGACCCTGATCAAGCCGAACGCCTTTGGGCACTATCGGCTCGACTGACAGGTATTGACGCTTTTGAAAGGACATGAGTGATCGGTACAGAATGTCCACACCTCCGTTGCTATCTGTCCGAGGCTGAAAAATTTCTTTGGCTGCGCAGCGGAGAAACTGTCCATTGCCGCCACTGTCGCGCACGACGGAAGAACTGGGCGAAGACCCTGAACGAACAATTGGGATAGGCCAGGCGACTTCTTCGAAAGGTTACGTCCATTCAGAAAGCTCGATGAGCTTTGACAATAGTTCGCCCTCCTCTGCGCCGCATAACCTAACCGGCAGGGGGAGGTTCATCGCTCAAAAATGAATGTGAAACCGAACTCTGATTGCAACTGGCGGATCAGGATCAGAGAGGGGCGATGCAGAGACGATGCCCAGCTTGGGGCCATTAGAGGACCTGTTGACCAGGCGATGATTGACTCGCTTCGACTCAGCTCTAACGATGCGATAAGTCTGTAGCACGGAGATGTCGATCGGTGAAGGCTCCAGCTACATTGACCCTCTACGCAAAACGCAATTTCGCGACCGTTTGACCCGCACCCTCCGAAGCAATGAGCATGGTCCAGCCAAACCGTTCACAGATCCGGCGGGTGATAAACAAACCAAGACCTTGCCCACCACCCTGTTTAGTCGAATCGCCCAGGGCGCGGGTGTAACGTCGGGCGGCCTCGGCGGCATCGAAGTCGCCGGTACTGTTGACGATGCTGAGCCGGTTGGCGTCAAGGCTTATCAAGATGGGCCCTTCGTGGCTGTGTTCAGCCGCATTGCGCAACAGGTTGCTGACGACAATGCGCACCATGGCTTCGGGGCACTCAAGCACCACAGGATGGAGCTCATCGATCACGAACGCCGCGCCGGAGCCCTGCAGCAAATACCCATGATCTTCAATCAGCGCGGCAGTGAGGGTATCCAGCCGAGTGCTCTGCACGGGGCTGGTCAGGTCTGGCTCTCTGGACAGAAAGAGCAGCGCCGACATGATTTCTTTCAGAGTGCCGACCGTGGACTCAATTCGCGCGAGGGGGCGCTCTGCCTCAGGTGGCAGTTCATACAACTTGATCACGTCAACCGCGCCGGCAATCACTGCGATAGGCGTGCGAAATTCGTGGCTGGCCTGGTCCAGGAGGCTGCGCTCCCGTTCGATAAAGCGCTCTACCCGCTCCAGATGGCGGTTGACGATAAGCGCTATGTCTTGCAGCTCCTTCAAGGTGAAGTCGGTGGCGAGTCGTTGGGCCGGTTGTTCCGGGTCCAGTTGCTCCATTCGCTGCGCGAGCGCCTGCATCGGCCTTTTCATGGTGCGGTAAATCCAGAGGATCGCCCCCAGAATCATCACGCCACTTAGCAGAGCGATGAGCACGCTCACTCGCGCAGTCATGTTCTGATAGCTCTCAAGGTCCGTGATGTCGACGGACATGATGACGCGTCCGTCTGCCACCGGCGTTACGAGCACGGCATAACTGCGCTCGCTGTCGTAGAAGTCCAGTTGATGCTCATCGTGAAATCCCGCATCGAGCCGCGCGAAATAGCCGGGCATGTCCGCTGGCACCTCGTTGCTGGTAAGGTGCCAGCCCCGGATCACGCCGCTAGCGGGAAGAGGTTTGCCTGGGATCAGCCCTCCTCCAGACACATAGGGGTCGGTGCTCGATTGCAGAATCTCGTGCCAGACCGGATGCACGATCATTTGTTGGCTCAGGTTACCCTGAACTGTCAGCCCCGCCGCCAGGATCAGGCCGAAGACGAAAAAGATCGCGCTGATCCTGCGGCTCAGACTGCTGGCTGCCATGGATTGACCTCATTGGGTTGACTCATTCATCGGCTGCATGGAGACGATAACCGCTGCCTGCCACTGTTTTTATGAGCTTAAGTGAAGCCTCGCCATCAACGGCCTTGCGCAGCATGTACATGTGCGAGCGCAAGGCATCATGGTCCGGAACGCGGTCATTCCAGATCAGCGATTCTAGTTCATCCCGACGCACCAGATTGGGTGACCGCCGCATCAGAAACGCCAGCAGTGTTCGTCTCACAGGGGTCATGGGGATGGTCTTGCCGGCCCGGGTCACCCGCAAGGTGCCGAGGTCGAAGCGCAAGTCGGCCACTTCCAACACCTGGGATTCCAGTTGCGCGCCGTTCACCCGCTGGGTGACCACCCGCAGCCTGATCTCGAGCTCAGCAAGGGCCACCGGTTTGACGATGTAATCGTCCGCGCCGGTCAGGAACCCCTGAATCTTGTTCTCAACCTGATCCTTGGCCGTAATGACGATCACCGGGATGCGGGATTTCAATGTCGTGCGCAGCTTGGCCAACATCGTCATCCCGTCCATCCGCGGCATCATCCAGTCCAGGACAATGACGTCATAGCGCTCACTTGCCAACAGGCTTAGGCCCGTCTCCCCATCGGGGGCGGCGTCGGGGTGATGCCCGCAGGCCCGCAGGTAGTCGTAGATATTGGCAGCCAGGGCAGCGTTGTCTTCGATGATCAGAACGCTCAGGGCCTGCTTGACCGAGTTATCCATGCTTGACGCTCAATAATTGGAGCGGAAAGAGCCGCGCCTGTTTTCCATCGGCCACCCACTGCGCCTATTCGACCGGCCGGGGCGCGGTGCGGATCAGAAGCCTCGCGATATCCCGAAGAACGCGGACATCGAACCGTCGGTGTCGTTGTCCACCAGCGGGCTGTCGGTGATTTTACCGGGCAGGTGCGCGTACGACACATTGGCGACGAACGCCCAGCGTTCGGCGAATGGCCGGACGTAATCCAGCCCCACTCGTTGAAGGGTCGCGCGGCCGGGTCGGTAGTCGACGACACCGCGAGCGGTTTCGCCAGGCAGCGTACCGTAATAATAGTTCGCCAGCTTTTTCGAAAGATGGGCGACGCCGATGTGGGGCGTTAGGCTGTTCTGGCCCCACTGAATCGGGTAACCGTAGGTCAGGCCTGCCTCGTAGCCGTCGCTCGCGCTGCTGATGTCCCTTTTGATATTGAGCTCAAGCTCACCGAACGCGCCGCTCCAGCGGCCGGCCAAACCCAGGTCAACGCCGTCATCACGGTCTTTGAGCAACGACCGGTCGATCCCACGCTTGGCCAGCTCGCGCCTGCCGAAGTCCGATCGATCAATGCCGTCCATGCGTGCGGAAAGCGTTGCGTCGAAAGCAAACCCGTCGCGCTCGAACAGATGAGCGCCGCCTGCAATGCCGCGCCAGAATAAGCGCTCTCCTTCGTAACTGATCAGCGGAAACGGCGTCAGTTGCGCGTTCTGACCGGCGTACACGCCACTGGACAATGCGGCGCCAAGTCCGAGGCCCCAGCGCGCCTCCTGTGCTTGTTCAGTGAAAACCGGGCTGGATTCTGTGAGCGTGGTTTGCGCGTTGACGACGGTGGAAGCAACACAGACGGTCAAGGATAAAATCAGCGAAGGTTTCATTGCATCTCCTGACATGGAGTCGATTGAGGAAAGGCCAGGGGCCGCATGCAGGAAGAACTCTGAGCCACGAATGTCGTTGGAATGTCGCCGGGAAGTGCCGGATGGATTGCCGCAGAAGGTGTCGCCGAGATCACGTCGGTATCGATCCAGCCCAGGTAATTGCTGGAATACCGCACGGCGTTGCCAGGGCGCAGGTAGATGCCCTTGGCAATTTCGGCCGCCAGGTATTTTTCGATCACACCTCTTTGTTGAGCCCGGTCGGTTGCGCTTATCAGCGCATTGATGACATCGGGCCCCGGTTCCTTGAACACCACGCCCTCGCCCGTGCCGGTGAGAACGGCGGTACCGGTAGCGATGGCCGGCCGATCGACCATAGGGATGCGCCCGCCTTGGTACGACCACGTGCGCTTCTTCGCCTGAGCGAGTGTTTCCTGAACGATCATGCGCAGGTCCTTGATCATGTCACCCGCGTTCGCGTGCTGACGCCGCTCGCCGTCGACATGGGTTTCGATAACCACTCCGGCCAAAAAGGCTTTCCAGTCTTTGGGCACCACCAAAAATGGACCGACGGGGAAGCGGTCGCTGCCGCTTTTGGCGTCAGGGAAGCCGTCGCCGGAGGTGACATCTTTCAAGTTGATGTTCCTGACCAGCGTTGCCCGGTCGCTGAAGTCGCCGCAAAGAAAGAATCCCTTGCGGGCTTCATCGAAGTCGGCGACCGACCTCAGCTCTCGATCGAACCGTGCACACACTTCAACCTCGTAATCCATCAAAGCGCCCGGTGCCGCGACTAGTTTCGAGCGAGGGCCGCTGGCCGACGAAATCTTGGGGAACAGGAATGCTTCGTCGACGCCCACTTCTTTGCCGTGTTCCGGGTAATTGGTGCCCGCAGCGATATGCGCCACGCCCCTTGGCCCGACGCCGAGCAGTCGTCCCAGCGGATGCGTCTGCGTGCGGGACTTCTCCCCTGCCAGCGCATCGAGTTGCGCAACACCGAAGCGGTCGATGACGTCGAAGGCATCGGCGCTGTACAGCCCGGCGAGTTCACTCAAATCAATGGCCGTTACGCTGGCATCAGTGCGCGCGATAACCAGCAGCGTGCTGGTCACTGTGCCTTTTCGCACCTGAGCGAAGGTATGCGCAGTCGCCACAGGCGCGAGGCCGGGGGAAGTTGTGGAGGAAAGACTGGAAGGCGCCGCGCTGCAGCCGGGAATGGGCAATGCCAGCGCAAATGCCACGACCAATGCCAGCGGAAATGCCAGCTTCGAGGCGGGTACGGCGGTACGGTTTGAGGACATGGGAGGTCTCGATATGGGCTGATCGGGAGCGCCCATTCTGTTGACCTGCTGTCGTTGGTTTGTCGTCCGGAGTCGAACCGTCACCCTTTCAGGGGCAACGCATGGCTAGAAGTTTCCTGCTACGGCGTCGATCATTCACAAGGGGTTAGATCAGCTCAGCAGAGTGCTGGAGGCTGCAATCGGCCAGAAGCGGACACCTGGCCAGCGTGCCCGCTGCACCTGACTGGCAATGCGCCGGGACCTGATGAGCCAGCATCTTACGAAGAGGCTAGACCAGCTCCAGACGGTCAATGCGAGGTGACAACAAGCAGGCTAGCGGGGGTAATACCAAGGGCTTCCTCTAATTCGCATGAGGCCAATTGCGGCTCAAGTCGCCAAGCCGGAGTGGGCCATTCTCAATCTGAGAGATCCAGCGACATTTTTCCGATTGTGGGCCAAACGCATAAAAGTCTTTACCGGATTCCCGTCTATTTCTGCATCAGCCTCAGTCCTAAAGTTCGTCCTGCAGGCGCAAAACACGATTCAACTTGGGAAGCCTTCTCACCAGACGTCAAAAAGATAAATCAACTGGGAAGTTCATGCTTGGTATTGCGACCAACTACTCGTGGCGGCGTATCGACTAAATTTCTAACTAAGCATTTAGACTCGCATTGAGGAAATACATCATGAAAACTTCTATTACTCTCATCGCACTGTTGGGCTTCAGCGCTGCGGCAATGGCGCAAGAAGGTGCTGTCAGCGCTCAAGCACAACAGCCCATTGTCGAGCAATACAGCCATGCAACCCATCTCGACGTCGCCAGAGTTATTGCAGAAGACCAAGTACCGGATGTATGCGGAGTTGTACCTATGCATATGACCTATCAAGGCTCTCAGGGCAAAAGGCATACGCTGGCATATCAAGTGATGGGCAATGGTTGCAGCAACGGCTGATCAGTGACTTTGCACATATGTTGCGCCTCGCAGCGTTATATCGCCGAGGCGCAAATATTCACATTCCTCCAAGCTTTCAGTTGATGAGTTCCTGAGCAGTGCTCGCCAGCTTACTGCCCACCCGTACCTTCAGCGCATCAATGAAGCGGGTAATCTTCGCGTCCACAGATTGCCGAGATGTGTATACGGCATATACGTTGCGCTCATACGTATGGTATTCGGGCAAAACCCGCACTAGCTTTCCAGAGCGCAAATCCTCAATAGCTGTAAATCCAGCCAACAGGCCGATCCCGGCTCCCTCGCGTATGGCGACCGCCATCGCATCCATATCATTTACGCTGAAGGTTGGCCCTGACGGGGCGAACGTTGCGTCTCCTGAGTTGCTCTTTAGCTGCCATTCATCTCTCATATAGTCCACAGTTCCCAGCAGCAGGCATTGGTGATCGCAGAGATCAGCAGGTGTAGCGGGCGCAGGATGCTCCTCTAGGTAGTCTGGAGACGCTACCAACACACAATGGCTGACACCTATCTTCTGGCTGACATATGCCGAGTCGGGCAACGTCCTGGCAATCAAAATCGAAATATCCAACTGGTCTTCAAGGAGGTTCGGCATTCGTTGTGACAGCATCAGATCGACCGTGACTTCCGGGAACTCCTTGCGATACTCCAGTACCGCGCCGGTGACGAGTTGCCGGGCGAGGCCTGGTACGCAATGCACCCGCAGCGTTCCCCTGGGTTTCAGTGCGGCATTACTCGCTTCGGCTTCCGCGCTCTCAAGGTCTGCCAGAATCTTGATGCAACGCTCGTAAAACCTGCGCCCTGCATCCGTCACAGCGAGACGTCGAGTCGAGCGCTGTATCAAGCGGGCATCGAGCACGCTTTCAAGCGCAGAAACTGCACGGGATACGTTTCCTACCGTGGAGTCCATATAGTTTGCCACCGCAGTAAAGCTGCCCATCTCGACGACTTTCACGTACACCGACATGTTGGAAAGCTTGTCCATCCTGAGCTCCTGTAGGACTGCGCGTTATTGAAATTGCCGCAGATGCTACACCCTCACCTCAGGACTCGATATTACCTCTGTGCACAACAATGATTCCCTTTTGGCTGGCTAAATCAGAAGGCAGACCTTCCATAGACTTGGTTCCACGGATCGCTTGAGGCTCCGCAGCATTGCTCCTCAGACGCTTGATTTCATACGAATCCCTGACAACTAATGAAGGCCAAATCATGAATATTCCCTACGATTCGCTTTACCTTTTCATCGACGGTAAATGGCTCAATGCCGATGGACGCAATACGGCATCGGTGGTTAATCCGGCAACCGGTCGTGAAATCGGACGTGTCCCACTCGCTACAGCAGGTGACCTGGATCATGCGTTGGAAACCGCTCGACTGAGCTTCGAAGTATGGCGCCACACCACACCTGACAAGCGCGCGAAAACTCTCAAGCGTGCAGCCGATCTTATCCTGGAGCGAGCACCTCACATTGCCGCGCAGATGACGCTAGAAGAAGGCAAGCCTCTGGGTGAAAGCATGGACGAAGTGTTGCGTGCCGCCGAGTATTTCGAATGGTTTGCCGAAAGCGCCCGCCGTATCGATGGACGCGTCGTGCCTGCAAACCGTCCTGGCGTACTGCAATTGGTGAAGCGTCAGGCTATCGGCCCTGTTGCTGCGTTCACCCCTTGGAACTTCCCCGCTATTACACCCGCTCGAAAACTCTCAGCAGCGCTGGCTGCTGGTTGCAGTGTCATCCTCAAGCCTGGTGAGGAAAGCCCTTCCACCGCGCTGGCTCTGGCGCGAGCCCTTGATGATGCTGGGCTTCCAAAAGGGGTGTTGCAAGTGGTCTTTGGTGTTCCAGATCAGGTTTCCAGTCATCTGATCGCTTCATCGATCATTCGCAAGGTCACCTTTACAGGCTCGGTACCTATCGGACGACTTTTATCTGCCCGCGCTGCCGACGGCGTTAAGTCCATCACGCTCGAACTAGGTGGCCACGGCCCCGTGCTCGTATTTGAAGACGCTGACATTGAAAAAGCCGCAGTAGAAGGCGTCGCCAATCGGTTCCGAGGGACAGGGCAAGTATGCATTTCATCGACCCGGTTTCTGATCCAGCGTGGCGCCTATCAAACGTTCGTTGATCAATTTGTCAGTGCCACTAAAGCCCTGAAAATCGGCAATGGCCTGGATCTTGAGACTCAAGTCGGGCCGCTCGCCAACCCGAGGCAACTGGCAAAAATGGAAGAGCTGATAGCCGATGCAGTCGAGAAAGGTGCACGGGTATTGGTAGGTGGTGAGGCCTTGCCAGGTGAAGGCTTTTTCTTTCAGCCAACCGTACTGGCAGATGTCCCTATGAACGCCCGCGTCATGCATGAAGAGCCCTTTGGCCCCATCGCTGTACTGATGCCGTTCGATGACTTGGCTGATGGCCTGAAAGAAGCCAATCGCCTTCCTTATGGACTCTCTGCCTACGCCTTTACCTCCAGCGCTCGAACTGCAATCGATGTCGCTGACGGGTTGGAGGCCGGAATGATCGGGATCAACCAGTACCGCATCGTCGCCACCGAGCTGCCATTCGGCGGCATGAAAGAAAGTGGTCACGGTTCAGAGGGTGGCGTCGAAGGCATTGAGCACTATCTCACCAACAAATTCATCAGTCAGGTTTAAGGAGGCAGTCACATGTCCACTATCAATTTCAGCAGCCCCCGCGAAGCAGCCCGAGCGTTTACACCCAAGCTGTCGCAATTTGTCGACTCAACGCTTTACCCGCAAATCTGGAGTGATCCAGCACTGTCTCCCCGCGACCGCAGCTTGATCACCGTCGCCGCATTGATTGCCGGTGGTCACTCGGAAGAGCTGCCTGCGCACTTGCAGCGGGCAGTCGGTAATGGTCTGACACATGACGAGATTGCTGCTGCGATCACCCACTTGGCCTTTTACGTGGGCTTCCCCGGCGCCATCACCGCATCTGCAATTGCCAACGCAACGCTGACCGAATCGGAGAAAAACTAGGATGAAAGCTATCAACATCAGAGAGTTCGGCGCGGCGGAAGTTTTAGAGCTCGCCGATGCCCCCAACCCTGAGGTACGTCCTCCCGATCTCCTGGTGCGTGTATATGCGGCGGGTGTGAATCGGGCAGATCTGACTCATCGGACTGGTGGCTATGGCCATCCAAACTTCGGCGACTCATTGATAATCGGATTGGAAATCGCTGGAGAGGTCATCGAAAAAGGGAGCGCGGTTTCAGGATTTGAAGTGGGGGATCGTGTGATGGGTGTGGTAGGAGGAGGTGCCTATGCCGAGCTGGCTCGTATCGACTATCGCATGGCCATGCAAATCCCGGCACAGCTCGACTATGTCCACGCAGCGGCAATTCCAGAGGTCTTTGTTACCGCTCATGAGGCAATGATGCACCTTGCTCGGTTGAAGTCCGGTGATTCGGTATTGATACATGCTGCCGCTGGTGGCGTAGGGTCCGCCGCAGTGCAGTTGGCTTATGCCACAGGCGCCACGGTGTATGCCACGACGGAAGGCAGCAAATTATCGCGAGTGGAGCATTTGGGCGCCGATGTCGCGATTGACTACAAAACACAGGATTTCGCCCAGGTCATTGCTGATAAAACCAAAGGTCGTGGTGTCGATGTCGTAATTGATTTTGTCGGCGAGCCTTACTTCGCGCGAAATATTGCGTCCCTGGCACATGGCGGTCGAATGATCCAAGTCGGTATCCTCGGTGGTGGCGGCAAAGTAACCGTGGAGCTGGAACAAATTCTCTATCGTCACCTGCAAATCATCGGCACCGTCATGAAGTCGCGCACCCAGCCCGAGAAGCACGACATGATCAGTCGGTTCCGAGAGCACTGGTTGGATCGCTTTGATGGTGCGGGAAGCCTGGAGCCCGTCGTCGATAGCACGTTCCCGCTGTCGCGGGCTGCCGATGCTCATCGCAGGATGGAGTCTTCGGAGAATGTTGGGAAAATTATTTTGACGATGCAACCCGAGGACTTGGTGTAGCAGAACCGGCGCCCATACCGATTCGCCTAAAGGTGCCTTACAGGCACCTTTAGCTGTTCGAATCTGCCTCTCTTGAAGATGGCCGGGCAACTTGTCGCGCGGCCTCCCTTGCACGTTCTACTAGCTTCCGGTCGACCGCTGACCTATTACGAGGGCCGCATTGGGTCGATAGCTGCCTTCGCCGAATGATTGAGGCTCTGTTCAACTATCAGCAGCGTATGGCGGTATGCAAAACAGTTGCGACTTGCGCCTGATCAGGCACTGATCGAGAGAGCATGTCCAAAGCATTTACGCATGACCTTGGGATAGGTCGTACAAGGCGTCGCGCTACTGCGAAGCTGACGACTATATGGTCGGAACCGTTCCGCCATCGATCACATGTTCCGAGCCTGCTATTGAAGCGGCGCGTGGCGACACAAGAAAAGTAATGAAATCCGCCACTTCCTGCGGCTTGGCGGGGCGGCCTACGGCAATTCCGCCGAGCCAGTCCATAATCAGTTTTTTGCCACCCTCGTAGTCCGTGTCGTGCTCGCGCGCCATGCGCTCGGCGAACTCAACCGACGCCTCAGTCTCGATCCAGCCCGGGGAGACACTCAACACGCGCACCCCCTTCGGCGTGACTTCCTTCGAAAGGGACTTGCTGTAGGTCGACAGGGCCCCCTTGGCCGCGGCGTAAGCGGTCGTCGATGTCCAGAGTGGAAGGATGCGCTGGATCGAGCTCACGTGCAGTACGACGCCTGCGCCATTTGCTAGCATTCGCGGCACCAGTGCACGATCCAGGCGTACCGCAGACATGAAGTTGAGGTTCAGTTCATTGAACCAGACGGCGTCATCGAGGACCGCGAAACCACCGACCGGAGCGGTCGAGCCTCCAAGATTATTGATCAGGATGTCGACGCTGCCCCAGCGCTTTTCGACCGCATCAACCAGCTCGGCCACCCCTTCAGCAGTCGACAAGTCGGTCATTATGTAGGTCACACCCTGCAACGGCTTCTCCGGGGCCGAGCGTGAGGACGTCATCACCTTTGCGCCAGCATCCTGCAAACTTTTGACGAGGGCAGCGCCCAAGCCTTTGGTGCCGCCAGTGACCAGAGCGCGCTTGCCTTTCAATTCGAGGTCAAAACTCATGCGTTGATCTCCAGCGAATCGATCAGACCACGATCGAGGCCGAAGCGGTAGGTCAGATTGGCAGGGCTGCCGGGGAAGTCGCCGGTAACCTTGGCGCGGACGACGTGGTACCCATCGTCGTCTCTCTTGTCGAACGGCTCGGTCGTGGCGTTGTATTTGACCGATGCGGCGCCTAGGAAGGCAGTGATGGACTGGACGCCTTCGTAGGTGTGGCCATCGTCCTTCAGGATGGCATCTGCTTTGAAGCACTTTGCCAACGCTTCCGGATTGTGTGCGGACGCGAAGTATTGAGCGATGGGTTCGGGAAGCATCAGGGTGCGCATATTTTTGGCCTCAAGTGTTGACTGACGCCCCATCATGCACACTGCCGTTTCATCAGAGAATAATCTATAAAATGTGTGGGCTATGTAGGATCGCGCTCATAATGCAGCGGCCCGCCCGCCGTTGGAAAAATGCTTGGTCAGGATTGTTTGAAGGGGCCTCGATCCAGCAGACAGTCGATGAAGGCACTTAGGAGGGCAGGTTGATGCTGCCTGTTCGGGTAATACAAGAAAAGCCCGGGCCGCGTAATCGACCAGTCGGCAAGTATCTGGATGAGCCGCCCCTGCGCCAGTAGCTCGCCCACACCATCCCGCTCGAAGTGATAGGCAATCCCCAGTCCGTCCAGCGCGGCGGCAATGCCGATGTCGGCATGATTTGTGATAACTGGCCCATCGACAACGACTTCCATGCTCTGCTCACGCTTCTCAAACTCCCATCGATAATGCCTACCTTCCACCTGCAGCCGCCAGTTGATACAGGCATGCTGGTGCAGATCGGCGGGTGAACTGGGTGTGCCGTGTAGGGCGAGGTAGTCGGGGGACGCCACCACGACCATATTCATGTCCGGCGTCAGGCGGATGGCGACCATGTCCTTCTCGACCTGCCCGCCCACGCGAATGCCTGCATCGAAGCGGCCACTGACGATATCGACCAGCGCATCATCAACCACGATGTCGAGGACGATATCGGGGTGAGCCTTATGAAAGCGTGCGAGGCGTGGCGCAATGATGGTTCGGGCGCCGATCCCAAGCGTGTTGATGCGCAGCGTACCACTCATCCGCCCTGCGGCCTCGCTGGCTTCGGCAACCGCCACGTCCATCTCGCGAAACAGTGGGGCCAAGCGCTGATACAGCTGCTCGCCGCTTGCCGACGGTGCGACGCTGCGAGTGGTGCGATTGAGCAAGCGGCTGCCAATGCGGCTTTCTAGCTGGCGAATGGTCTGGCTGAGCGCTGAAGGCGATAGGCCGAGGTATTCTGCTGCTCTAACGAAACTCTGCCGCTCGACGACCGCGACAAATGCTTTGAGCTCGGAAAATTCAGATCCACGCATTCTGGCTGATATCTACATGAAAGCTCTCATTCTAGGCCTGCCTTCAAACTAATAACATCGCATCTGCGCTTACACCGTCACAATGAGCGCTGCATAGCGATGTTTGTATGAATAGTGCCAAGGTTGTGCCGTTGACGCATGAATGCGGACGCGGGCGAGGCCTGTTCTTTCCGTTCGAAGTCTGCCAAGGGGGCCAAGGTGCGCTCATCGGCCCATACTTAATACCGGTACGCATCCTTCAGCATCTTCGCTTCCTACGCGTCGATTCAACTCCGGTGGGAGGGTCGCACTATCATCTAGGCGGCAGCTATCGGCCAGAAGCGGACCTATTAGGATTAAAACCAATGGCTCTCTTTATCGTTCAGGACTCAAATTCGATGAGCAGACTTTCAACCTTGATCGCAGAGGCTCGGTCAGGGCTTTCCATCCAAGAGCGGATCCCCGATGAAAGATGGGTGGCGATAGCATCACAATGCGAGGCTGCGGAAATTGCAGAGATCGAAAGACGCATCATGTGCCTCAGGGCCGAGCTGGAGATGGTCGAAGAGTGGGATGGCGACACGATAGATGACATCAACATTGCCATCAGCCATTTTTCTCAGCTATTGAACATAGCGACTCGCGGGCCTTGATTACTCATTGCCCTGGTTTAAACGCATCAGAAGCAGTCGAGCATGACTGACCGTACAACCACTTGCCGACTATGGCAAAAGGCTGCTTTCGACCGGTAGCAGTCATTCACCCCGACATGACAGGCCGAATCAAGCCCTCTACGAGTTTGTTCGAAACTTTTGTTATTGGCTGATGCCGACAACGAACTCCAGGAATGCACGTACCTTTGCCGGGGGCAAGTGCCGCGAAGGATAGAGCGCGTACAGCGGGAAATATTCATCTGGCCAATCGGCAAAAAGTTCGATGAGGCGTCCTTCTCGCAGTGCAGCCTCTACGCCGAGTTCCAACACCTGAGCGACGCCCTGCCCCTCCTCACAGATTCGGTGCATGGTGCCGACATCGTTGACCATCAACCTCCCGTGCGTTTTGACAGTCAAGCGCTCGGCGCCTCTGTGAAACTCCCAGGTGAACGGCTTGCCGGTTTGGGGATTTCTGAACTCCACGCAGACATGAGCCGAGTGCTCAAGCTCGGTCGGGTGTTGGGGATGACCGTGCTTTTGCAGATAAGCGGGAGACGCGACTGTGAGGACGCGCGTTTTCAGCAAAAGCCTCCTTATGAGTGAAGAGTCAGGTTGCTCGCCAAACCGCACAGCCAGATCGACACCCTCTGCCACCAAGTCGCCCAATTGTTCCCGAGTGAAGAGATCCAGCTCAATTTCAGGGTAGGTTTCCATGAAGCTTCCAAGAGCCGGTGCCAGGATCACTCTGGAGAAATACGGATCAACATTCACCCTGAGTCGCCCCCGCACTGTAGTAGCACTGCCCGATGCCATCGTCGCTGCCTCTTCAAGTCCGGCAAGCAATGGCGCTATCTCTTCATAGAGTTGGCGTCCTTCAGCCGTGAGCGTGACTGACCGGGTCGTTCTGTCGAATAGGCGGATACCGAGTCTTGCCTCAAGCCGCGCGACTGCTCTGCTGACGCCTGACTGGGTCATGTCCAGCGCACGCGCCGCATTGACGAAACTTCCACTGTCGACCACTGCAGACAGCACTCCCATTCCACTGGCCAGTCGCCCATCGAAGCTCATTAATGATTCTCTGTCATGTATGTAATGCCATCCATGATATAGCCGAATTTATTAGCTCAAGGCAATATTCCTCTCACGGCGGTAACGGATCGCTTTGGCGGAGGAACGAATATGTATACGGTAATGGGCGTGTCTGGCCAGGTTGGAGCACACGTTGCTCGCGCTCTTCTTGACGATGATCAACGGGTCAGAGTAGTGGTTCGTGATGCCGAGAAAGGCAACGTATGGGCGACTCAAGGATGTGAAGTTGCGATAGCGGATGCTAACGACGTCAACGCATTAACGAGGGCCTTCCATGCCAGCACGGGTGTGTTCATCTTGCTGCCCCCCAACTTTGACCCTTCCGAAGGTTTTCCGGAGACTCGCATCATCGTTGAAAACCTGCGCACCGCCCTGGAGCACGCCAACCCCAGGAAGGTGGTGTGCATTTCAACCATTGGTGTTCAAGCGCGTCAGTCTAACTTGCTCACTCAGCTTCAAATCCTCGAGGAGGGCTTGGGCTCTTTGAACACGTCTGTCACATTCCTGCGCCCTGCCTGGTTCATGGAAAACTGCCTTTGGGACATCGAGCCCGCCAAGGGCCGGGGCGTGATACCAAGCTTCCTTCAGCCGCTGGACAAGCCAATTCCAATGGTCGCTACAGCGGACGTAGGCAGGGTAAGCGCTGAATTGCTGCAGGAGGAGTCTTCGGGCAAGCAAATCGTTGAGCTGGAATCTGAGCATCAAGTCACTCCCAATGACATCGCTGCTGCGTTTTCGGAATTGCTGAATAAAGACGTAAGAATGGAAGCAGTACCCAGCAACACCTGGGAAGCGGTGTTCAGCTCTCAGGGTATGAAGAATCCTCATCCGCGCATTCAAATGCTTCATGGATTCAATGAGGGCTGGATCCGGTTCGAGGGTGTTCCCCGCAAGGGGCGCGTAGGGTTGAAAGACGTGTTGTCAGAGATGCTTTCATGCTGATGCTCTTGGTTCTAATGCCGTGCTGCCTAAACTTGAACTTACGTATTGGTGGCGGCCGAGGGTGAAAGAGCTTTTTTAGCGTATCAAGATAAGTTTCATCAAAAAAAGCGCTCCATCAAATAGCTACATCCTTCTGCTTCCGAAACATGACTATCCAATAGCGCGGCTTAACTACCGAGCACGGCCTGACGTTACAAACGACTAGCGATTCCAAATAGTGATGAAGATTGGCCCTTGAGCAGACCCTAAGTGACGTTGGGTGACTTCTCAGCTGATGGCTGATCCGTCGATCAAATCCTCCTTGATCAGTAATTTGAATCACTCGTTACAGCCCAGCAAGCCGGGTGACGGCCTCATACAGGAGAAAAAATATGAGCAATAAATCTACCGCTTTAGTGATCGGTGCTTCTCGCGGACTTGGTTTGGCGCTCGCCGAGGAGTACCTCACACGTGGCTGGCAAGTCATTGCAACCACTCGTAGCACTTCTGAAGGTCTGGACAAACTGCAGCGACGCTTTGGCGTTGCGTTGGAGATCGAGCAAGTCGACATAATTGACTTGAGTTCCGTAAAGGCACTGCGCCGACGCCTGGATGCGCGTGAACTGGACACCCTTTTCGTAAACGCCGGCATCTGCAAAGCCAACGAACTTACGCCTGTCCAGGTTGCAGAGAAAGACTACTTGGATATGTTGCTCACCAACGCCCTCAGCCCAATGCGCGTCATCGAGCTTTTTCATGACCGTGTCAAAGGTAACGGCGTCGTTGCGGCCATGTCGTCGGAGCTGGGCAGTATCGCTGACAGCACCGGTTTCTGGGAGCTCTACAGCTCCAGCAAAGCCGCACTGAACATGTTGATGAAAAGCTTTCACGCGCGCCATGTGGAAGACACTCGCGCGCTACTGCTCGTCGCTCCAGGTTGGGTTCGTACCGACATGGGTTCGCAGGACGCGCTGCTGGAGGTGTCCGAGAGCATTCCGTTGGTCGTTGACGTTGTCAATCGCAACGCCGGAGAACCGGGCCTGCGCTTCATCAACCGCCACGGTGACGAACTGCCTTGGTGATACGCTCGACTCGTCCGGAGAATAGGCCTAAGGGGGAAACTTTAAGATCTGGTGGGTGAATCCATGACATTCGCAGATCGAAATCTGATATCTGATCGATAGGCGTGAAAGCGGGGTTCATTGCCCCGCCGTCACGTAATCAATCGAGCAACGTGACGGTGCTTGAGGTGGGCCAGAAAAAACCCTCGAACACATTCTCGACCTGATTCAAGTCGAGCGCCGGACAGCATGGCTTACTCATGGGGCGAGCGCAGATGCAGTGTCCGCTTTGGGTCGATTTTAGCCGCTCGCGCGAGGAGGCCCGCCGACTGAAGTCGATTGTTCGATCATTAATGCTTCATCCAGATGCTCACAGCCCCTCAGCACGCCGGGCGTGGCGGCTAGCCAAGGGGCCGAGAGCAAACAATTACCCTAGCTCTCGCTCGAGTTGTTCTCTGTTCAACGCGCCATCCCAGCGTGCAACGAAAAGGGTGGCGACCCCGTTGCCAATCACGTTAATCAACGCGCCGCCTTCCGAAATAAAGCGATAAACCCCCAGCACCAACACCAGTCCGGCAGCAGGAATGACGTCAATTGAGCCCAGCGTCGCGGCCAAGGTGATGAAAGCCCCACCGGTCACACTGGCTGCTCCTTTGGACGTCAATAGCAGGATCAGCAGCAAGGTCACCTGATGATAAAGTGATACGTCGATGTCCAGCGCCTGGGCGATGAAGATTGCGAGCACCGTCATGTTGATACAGCTGCCGTCGAGGTTGAAACAGTAGCCGGAGGGCACCACCAGGCCCACGGTAGATTTCTCGCAGCCAAGCCTCTCCAACTTGCCCATCAGACGCGGAAGTGCCGACTCCGAGGATGAAGTACCCAGCACCAGAACCAACTCTTCGCGGATGTACTTGAGAAATTTCCAGAGGCTGAAGCCGGCCAGTCGCGCCACGATATTCAGGACCAAAAAGACGAACACCAGGCCTGTAATGTAGTAGCACACCAGCAGGTTTACGTAGGCTCCCAGCGACTGGACACCATACTTACCAACAGTAAATGCCATACCACCAAACGCCCCAAGCGGTGCGAGATACATGACGATCTTGAGCATCCGGAAAAACGCTTTGGCAATCAGGTCGATGGTGTTCAGCAATGGCTTGCCCACCTCCCCCAGGAGTTGCAGCCCGAACGCGAACAACACGGAAATGAAGAGCACCTGGAGGATGTCACCATCGGTGAACGCCCCGAATACCGTGCTCGGAATGATATGGGTCAGAAACCCAACGACGCTCTGGTCATGAGCCGCTTTGGCGTATCCAGCGATCGCTGATGCATCCAGCGTCGCAGGATCAATGTGCATACCCACTCCCGGCTTGAGCAGATTGACACCGATCAGGCCAATGATTAATGCGATGGTGGTCAGCACCTCGAAATACACGAGGGATTTGAAGCCGATCCGCCCTATGCGCTTGAGGTCCTGCATACTGGCTATCCCGCTGACCACCGTACAGAAGATGATCGGCGCAATGAGCATTTTGATCAGCTTGATGAACGTGTCACCCAGCGGCTTCATCTGCTCACCCAGCCCTGGACTGTAATGCCCCAGGATGACACCCAGAACGATGGCGACGAGCACCTGAACGTAAAGATGGCGGTAGAAGGGTCTACGACGTGGCAAGGCGACGTCGGCTGTGTCTATCGAAGAGCTGATTGTTTTTGTCATGGCTCTACCTATTTTTTAATGGGTTCGATGATGGGGTTTCAGGTCACCACGTTGATCGGTGCACCTTTGGCAAAGGCTGTGATGTTGGCGGCAAGCACGCTTTTAAGCCGTGCAACGCTGCTCTGGCTTGCCCAGGCCACGTGCGGGGTGACGATCAGATTGGGATGTGGGCTGTGGAGCAAAGGGTGATCTGCGCTAGGTGGTTCGGCATAGAGCACGTCCAGTGCCGCCCCGCCCAACCGCCCATTGGCGAGTCCTGCCAGCACAGCGTTCTCGTCGACCAGCGGGCCACGCGCAGTGTTGATAAGGACTGCACCGGGTTTCATCCGGGCTATTTCCGCAGAGCCAATCAGATAGCGGGTTTGCGGCGTCAGCGGGCAATGGAGCGTCAGTGCATCTGACTTGGCCAGTACTTCGTCGAATGCGCTGTAGCCTTCCCGTACCTTCTGAGCCCCTCGGTGCTCGGCGAACAACACATTGATCTCCAGAGCGCGCGCAAGGCGTGCGACGCGACTGCCAATATCGCCACGACCAACGATGCCGAGGGTCGAACCTTGCAGATCCTGAATCGGCTCTCCATGAACACAGAAGTGCGATGAGCCGGGCCATTGGGACGCAGATGCAGCCTGGTAGGCGAGCAGATGGCGGCGCAGCGCAAACAAAGAACCAATCACGGACTCGGCAACGCTCACCGCGCTATAAGCCGGAACGTTGCACACGGTTACTCCCTGATCGCGACAGGCAGCAATGTCGACGCAGTCATAGCCGGTGGCAGCCACACAGATCAGTTTGAGTTGGGGTAGTTGCTCCAGCGCAGCTCGGTCAAGGCGCACCTTGTTGGTGATGGCCACGTCTGCCCCGTCCAGCGCTTCAACCACCTGATCGAGCGGTGTTTTTTCACGCTCGATCCAAGCAGTGGCTTCCAGCGGACGTGGTAATGGGGACGGCAGGCTGGCGCCGTCAAGAAATACGATATTCATGGCGATGGGTCTCTTCAGCGGTCAGGCGCGAGAAGCTCGGAAATTTCGATCAGATTCAGGTCAGGATCGCGTACATACACAGAGCGAATCGGTCCGGTCGCGCCCGTTCGTTGCACAGGCCCATCGATGATTGGCCAGCCCTCGGACTCCAGTCGCGCAACCACGGCATCGAGCCCGACGCTTGCGATAAAGCACAGATCCAGCGCACCCGGCACAGGTAGATGTGCCTTGGGTTCAAACTCACGCCCGCGCTCGTGGACGTTGATTTTCTGATTGCCGAAACGGAATGCAGACCGGCCATTTCCGAACGTTTCAGCACGCATTCCTAGCACCCGAACGTAGAAATCCTTACACGCCTTGATGTCGATTGTGGTGAGTACCAGATGGTCGAGACGGTCGATCATTGCGCACGCTCCAACTCGGTGTTGGTCACCTGCCGGGTGAGCGTGTGCACATGCTCCGGAATCGGATGCAGATCCAGGCGCTTGCCGGCCCTGAGGATCTGGCTAGGCGTATCGTGGCCGATCAAAGCAGGCAGGCGCGCTGACGCCGCCAGTACCCGGTCCAGATTCATGCCGGTGTCGTAATCCATCAGACCGAGCATGTGCACCAGGTCTTCCATGCATACGTTGCCGCTCGCTCCCGGCGCATAGGGGCAGCCGCCCAGACCGCCCAGCGAAGCATCGAAACGGTCCACACCGGCGGCAAGTGCGGCCAGCGTGTTGGCCAGGGCCATGCCACGGGTATTGTGAAAATGCAGGGTGACTTGCAGATGGGGAAAGCGCTCCAGGACTTGCCGAGACAACGCTTCAACCTGGGACGGATAAGCCATGCCCGTGGTATCGCACAGCGTCACCCCTCGCACCCCCAGCGCAGCGAAACGCTCGACGAAGCCAAGCACGTCAGCGCTCGTGACATCGCCCTGCATTGGGCATCCGAAAACGGTCGACAAGGAGACGTTTACGGCCACCGGGCCCGTGCCGATTACCCCCACCACATCCTTGAGCTGGGAGAACGATTGCTCCCGCGTCATCCTCAGGTTCGAGCGGTTGTGCGGTTCGCTGACTGACATCACCAGATTGGCTTCATCGATGCCGCAGCCCATTGCTCGCTCAGCACCCGTCACGTTTGGCACGAGCACCGTGTACTCAACGCCCGGTTGGCGAGCGATACCCGCCATGACCGCTTCAGCGTCGCGCAGCGCCGGGATGGCCTTTGGTGACGTGAACGATGTGACTTCGATCTTGGCGTAGCCACACTGGCTCAACTCATTGATGAGCGCGATTTTATCGTCGGTTTGTATGAAGGTTTTTTCGTTCTGGAAGCCGTCACGGGTCGCGACCTCCTGCATGAACAGGCGTTTCATTCAAGGTACTCCGCTAATCAGATAAGGCCGCGCTGGCGCCATTGCTCACGCGTGGGAACATCGATGCCCAAACGACCGAGAACGGCGTCGGTGTGCTCACCCAGCATCGGAGCAGTCGAACGTAACTGACCTGGTGTTGCGGTCAGTTTGGGGACGACGCCTGGCAACGTGACCGGCGTACCGTCATCCAGTTGGCTGCGGATCAACATATCGCGGGCCTGGTAGTGGGGATCGGCAGCGATGTCGGCGGCGTCGTAGATTTTTCCGGACGGGATGTTGGCGTCCCTCAGAACAGCCAATACCTCGTCCAGAGGACGTTCGGCGGTCCAGGTGGAAATCGCGGCATCCAGTCTGGCGACGTGGCGTACACGACCGTCGTTCTGCTGAAGCTCTGGATCGTCGGCCAGATCCTGCCGGTCGATCTTCTCCATCAAACGCTTGAAGATGCTGTCGCCATTACCTGCAATCAGCGCGTACTTTCCATCCTGGCAACGATACGCGTTGGTAGGCGCAATTCCCGGCAAGCTGCTGCCAGCTGGCTCGCGCACTGTGCCGAACACCGAGTGTTCAGGAATCAGGCTCTCCATCATGTTGAAAACCGATTCGTAGAGCGCCACGTCTACCTGCTGACCTGCCCCGTGATTCTGCTCCCGGTGACGCAGAGCCAAGAGAACACCAATCACGCCATGCAGCGCCGATAACGAATCGCCAATCGATACGCCAACACGCACAGGAGTGCGCCCTGGTTCACCAGATAGATGACGCAGCCCACCCATGGCCTCGCCTATGACGCCAAAGCCTGGAAGGTCGCGATAAGGTCCGGTCTGCCCGTAGCCTGATACGCGCAACATGATCAATTTCGGGTTGATATCGCTCAGTACATCCCATCCCAAACCCCATTTCTCCAAGGTTCCCGGACGAAAGTTTTCGATGAGGATGTCAGCATCCTTCACCAGCTGCTTCACGACGGCATGCGCCTCGACCTGACGAAGATCCAGTGTTACGGATTGCTTGTTACGAGACTGAGCCGCCCACCACACAGAAGTGCCATTGTGCAGTAATCGCCATTTACGCAGAGGGTCGCCCGTCACCGGAGGTTCGATTTTGATTACTTCGGCGCCAAACTCGGCGAGGATTTTTGCAGCGAAGGGTCCAGCGATTAGCTGGCCCATTTCGACGACTTTGATGCCATCCAGAGGTAGGCTCATGACGTTTTCCGTTCTTGTTGGAGGTTCTGTCTGGATCATCCCCCTGAACGGTCCACGTGAGAATTTCAAAGTTTTCCACTACTCTTTCCAAAATGGAAACCTTTGGAGCAATGTGTGCTCAATCTCCTTCAACTCGACCTGGCGTCTCTGAGACTTCTGGTACTCGCGGCGAGCAGCCAGAATCTAACGAAGGCTGCGGACGGAGCGCACATGACCGTATCGGCAGCCAGCAAGCGGCTTGCTGAACTTGAACGCGTTACGGACTGCACTCTTTTCATTCGTCTTCCAAGGGGACTTCAGTTGACCCCCGCAGGAAGAGGCCTGGCCGAACATGCTCGATTAATCCTCGAAAGTGTCGAGCGCATGGCACATGACGCCAATGACTTTTCTCATGGCGTTCGGGGGCACGTCAGGCTGTTCGCCAATACATCAGCGGTGATCCAGTTCCTTCCCAAGGACCTCAACACTTTCCTTGCGACGAACCCGCACGTGCGCATTGGTATGGAGGAAGCGCTAAGCGACTCGACGATTCAGGCCGTTGAGGACGGTCGTGCCGACATAGGGATCTTCGCTGACAATGTATTGGCTCCAAATCTGGAGGTACGCCCTTACCGCGCAGACCAATTAGTGCTGTTAGTGCCAAACAATCATCCCTTGGCCGAACGCTCACAGCTGAGCTTTGCTGACACGCTCGATTACGATTATGTCGCGCTGAATCAAGGCAGCTCGCTATTACGGCGCATCAGCGATGCCGCCCATGATGCAAGGAAACTGCTGAAAGTCAGAATTCAGGTAGCCAGCTTCGATGGCATCTGCCGAATGATCGAGGCCGGTTTGGGTATCGGGATTTTGCCGTTGGAGTCGGTGAGGCATGGGCTTCTTGAGACGAGTTTGAAAGCAGTCGCGCTTGAGGATCATTGGGCATCTCGAACGTTGTTCGCAGGTGTTGCTGCCAACACGCGTCTATCTCCGGAGGCAGCGAATCTCTTCAACTTCCTGACAAGCTTGGAATAAGTAATCGAGTTTCAGAAGGCAGTGCGCGCGCCTAGACAGGCCGCTGTCGGCCAGAAACAGTCCTCGGTAACAGGCCTCAACATTCCTGATCGCTGATGATCACAGAAGCCGCTCACTTGTTTCCATCAAATAGTCGATGAAGAGCCGCACGCGCATTGGGACCTGCCTGCCAAACGCGTGCAGGGCATGGATCGAGGTGGTTGCCATTAGGTCGTTTGGCAATACTCGGGTAAGCGTTCCGCGCTCTATCTCAGTGCGCAATGCGAAAGCGGGCAGCTGAACAATTCCAACGCCCTCCATGGCAGCTTGAATCAGCGTGACCGCATCATCTGTGTCAAAGCAGCCATCAGGCAAGTAACTGCGCCCATCCGCAAATATGAAAGCGTAAGGGCGCCCTGCAAGCAGGTATCTGAGGCAGGCATGGTCTTGAAGATCGGCAACGCTTTCAGGATGCCCCCGACTGGCCAGATAAGCAGGTGACGCCACCAAGAGATACGGAATGTCTGCCAGGTGCCGCCCGATCAAGCCCGTATCGTCGAGATTGCCTATGCGTATGGCCAAATCATATCCCTCACGGATCATATCCACATTTCTGTCAGTCACCGTGACTTCAAGTTTGATGTTTGGGCTCCTTTCAGAGAACTCTTTGACCCAGCCTGAAACCAACGATCTGCCAACCAGCACGGGCACCGTTATTCGCAAAAGCCCTTTGGCTGACCCGGCGGATTGCACAACATCTTCCGCGCTTTCGATACCTTGAAGCAGAGGTGCTACAAAGTCGTAATAGACGCTTCCCTCCGCTGTAAGACTCAGCGTTCGCGTAGACCGTTGCAGCAACCTGACACCCAGTCGCTTCTCCAGCCGAGCCACGCTTTTGGACACTGCGGACGGGCTTGCGCCCAATATTCTCCCGGCGCCACTGAATGATCCTGAGTCAACCGTGCGCACAAAAGCAGCTAGCCCCGCAGTTTTTTCAACGATGGTGACCATTCGAGAACTCCAGGCACAAATGAAACGATTATTTGGCGGATGGTGCAAAAAGCCAGGCCGATTAGGATATCTAAAACCTTGAATCGGAGCGGCACGGATGAACAGGCTAGACGGCAAAGTAGTTGTTATCACGGGGGGGGGGGGCCCAAGGATTAGGCGAATCTCATTCCAGGCTCTTCGCAGAGCTGGGCGCTCACTTGGTGATCACCGATGTGGAGACCGGTGCTGGCTTCAGACTCGCGCAAGAGCTGACGGGCATGGGGTATGTCGCGAATTTCCAAGAACTGGACGTAAGCGATGAGGCCAACTGGGGACGGGTCATCAAGCAGGTTCTCGGCCAACATCGTCGTATCGACGTTCTGGTGAACAACGCGGGGATCTATCTGCGCACCCAACTTGAAGAGATTAGCGCTCAGCAGTTCGACAAAGTGATGGCAATCAACGTGAAGGGCACGTTTTTGGGGTGCAAAGCGGTTGCGCCTGTCATGCGTGCACAGGGCGGCGGTGTCATCGTCAACACTGGCTCAATCGCGGCAATGGTCGCTAACTTGGACGGTGAAGTCGCCTATTGCGCTAGTAAGGGCGCGATCAAGATGCTGACCAAAGCCGTCGCTTCAGATTTGGCTAAAGACAATATTCGTGTCAACTCGGTGCATCCTGGCGTCGTCAAGACCCCTATGGCAGCGGACTTTTTCAAGGACCCCCAACTTGCCAAGCAACTGCTGGGGACAACGCTAATGGAGCGCGCCGCTGCTCCCGCTGAAATCTCCCAGGCCATCGCATTCCTCATTTCCGATTCGGCTTCTTTCATGACCGGCTCCGATCTCGTCGTTGACGGTGGTTTCACTGCAGTGTGATCCGCACTGACCTTGTTCATCCCTTTGGCTGGGGAACCAGCCTTTTTTAAATCTTATCGAGAGCGATATACATGAACGATCTGACCGGCAAAGTCGCCATCGTCACTGGGGCATCAAAAGGTATCGGCGCGGCGATTGCCAAGGCTTTGGCCTCCGCGGGTGCCGCCGTTACTTTTAACTATGCGTCAAGCAAGTCTGGCGCGGACCGCACTGTGGCTGAGATTCTGAATAAAGGAGGAAAAGCAATCGCAGTTCAAGGTGATGTCGGGTCATCTGCCGACGTGAAAAGAATGTTCGAGGAAACCCAAGCCGCATTTGGGGCGCCTTCTGTACTGGTCGCAAAGACGAGACATATTGCTACTACGGAAAGGCTGTCCACGCTCACCAGCCCCCCCTTATTTAGCGCTGAATCTTAACGCATGGATCCTGGCGTATTCGCTGGAACGAGCATTACCTGAAGTACGCTAAAAATGACGGAGTTACGACGTGATGAGTGAAAGAAAGAACCCTCGTCCACAGGGCGTGGCAATGAGCCTGATAATACTGATGGCGCTCACCGCTCTTAGCGCACAGGCGTCAATGCGGTGTGAGAACGGCATTGCGTCTGAAGGCGACTCGACCGAGCAAGTACTCCGTAAATGCGGTGCTCCGGCTAGCCGGAAGCAGACCGGTATGATTGAAGACAGGCGGGTGTTGGATCGTCGGAAATTCATTGGAACTGAGGAGTGGGTATATGTGCCCCGAGGCGGTATGTACCAACACCTAATATTCGAAGGTTCAAAGCTGGTAAGGATTCTTAGCCACCGGTGATCTTGCGTAATAGAGCTATCGGCATTACCAGGGTACGTCCGCTTTGGGTCGAAAGCGGCCTCTGGAGGCAGACCGTAACCGCCAGAATTAAAGGTGCGAGCTACGCCAGCGTGCACAACCTGTTTATGAACATCGGGCCCGATAAATCTTGTACTGCACCACCGTCAGCAAAGAAGCAGCCCGCAGCGCCAGCGAACGACGCCTGCTCATCAACAGAAATTTCCAAACTGTAATGGATCATGTAGCGGAATAACCAGCCACTAGCGAGGCCACCGCAAGGTTCAACTGTCTGATAGTAGCCATCAACCGACAGCGGCCCGGCACCATGGTTTTGAGCTACACGATATGCCGCGCGGTAGGTAGATTTATCGAGTGAAGATTCGTTTTTCATTTGCATTCAAAATGGGTGAGACGGGGGTGATCATGTGCGCACTCACGCGCAATTTTCGCAAGTCAGCTATCGGCTCGGAGCGGACGTTCAGGTGACACAACCCGTAACGATCCACACGCCCTCCGCAACGCGAGCATTCTTCCACCCGGTCCAGGGTATTGGGCTGAGCCATCGAAAAAATAGTGTGAGATGAAGTGTTTGGCGTTGCCAAGGAGATAAGAATGGAGGGTATTAGGGACGCCATACCCCCCTCGCTTCTTAACTTTACGAGATGGGCATGGGACCTGGGCTGAAAAAGTGATAATGAACACCCTGTTAGTACAAGCCCCCGCTGTTGTTCTGGTCAACAATGCAGTAGGCATCACGATCATAAAATATGCGATTTACTTAGTCAGCCGCCGTGCGACTCGTTTAGCTAATTTCCCAAATTAATCAGAAGGAAGATTCCATTTTCAAGTGAATGATTATTTTGATGGCGCAGTGAAATCTATCGCATTCACTGCCGAGTCAGGCAGCACAAGCGTAAGCGTTATGAATCCTGAAGCTTATGTCTTGAGCGCAAGCCAGCGCGAAACGATGCAGGTCATTTCAGTTCGGTTGACAGCTAAGCTCACCTCTGACGGTGCCTGGGAGGCGCACGAAGCCGGGAGTCACTTCGACGCCCAGCAAAACAACCAGTTTGAAGTCAAAGTCGAAATCATCTAAGCTTACCTTTGCGAATATCATCCATAATTCCTAAGAAATCGTCGGTTTTCTGCACAATTTCAAAAGTTAAAAGTGTGCGCTGCCTGATGGGTTGCGCCCCGTCTGCAAGCTATGCAGAAAAGCCGTGATTAAATACTGTTTTCATGCAAGCCAACGCTGCACAACCCTACGTAGCATCTGGATACGGCGACGCTCGGTTTCGGACCGCCGACTGATCTAAAAACAATAACGTCAGTGACCCAGCCAAGCGGTATCTATCCGTAGTGCTAAACGCCTTTCTCACTGCCAAACATCCACTTCGCTCGCAAACCTCGTGGCGAATATTGTTATGAGCCAACGCTCTGTGAGGGCAGGAATGTCTATTTGCATCAGCCTGAAAAAACGACTCAACTACTTCAATTCGCTGCCCGGGCTCAGGGCCGGCGCAGCATTCCATATGGAGGTGGACGCCAAAATAATGTGTAGCAGCTAAAGCCATAAAATAACAATAGCTAAACTACCCTTCTGCCGCCGTTCGAAGTCAATGAAAGGAGCGATAAAATGGCAAGTCCTGAACCTCGGGCTTTAAAACACGGGTTGACCTCCCGACAAGTCTCAATGATTTCAATCGCGGGCATTATTGGTGCCGGATTATTTATCGGTTCCTCAAAAGCGATCGCTACCGCAGGCCCTGCTATTCTTCTTTCTTACCTCATCGCAGGCGTGCTGGTGCTTCTTGTCATGCGCATGCTCGGTGAAATGGCTGTCGCTAACCCTAATAGCGGATCATTTTCAACTTACGCGGGCCGTGCGATCGGGCCGTGGGCTGGCTTTACAATCGGTTGGTTGTACTGGTGGTTCTGGGTGCTCGTCATTCCGGTCGAGGCCATCGCCGGCGCAGATATCCTGCATGCCTGGATTCCAACGGTGCCGTCTTGGCTCTTTGCGTTCCTGATCATGGCCGCTCTGTCCGGAACCAACCTGGTAAGTGTTCGAAACTTCGGCGCGTTTGAGTATTGGTTTTCATTGGTAAAAGTTGTCGCAATCATTGCTTTCATTGTCGTCTGCGGCTTAGCAATCAGCGGGTATTGGCCTCTTGCGCAAGCCTCAGGAGTTAGCAATCTGAATGCTCATGGTGGCTTCATGCCAAATGGTTTTGGCGCTGTCCTTGGTGGCGTTCTTGTAACCATTTTCTCGTTCTTCGGGGCTGAAATCGTGACGATTGCAGCCGGTGAGACAGCCAATCCGAAAGAAAAAATCCGGCGGGCAACCAATTTCGTAGTCTATCGAATCGCGGTTTTCTACCTGCTGTCTATTTTCCTCATCGTTTGTCTGGTGGCGTGGGATGATCCTACTCTCGTGCAGGCTGGTTCATTCCAGCGAGCTCTCGAGATCCTGAATGTACCTGGCGCCAAATTGATGGTCGACATTGTGGTGCTGGTGGCCGTAACCAGTTGCATGAACTCTGGTCTCTACACTGCTTCGCGTATGCTCTACTCGCTGGGCGAGCGCGGCGAAGCTCCTCGTAAAGCCAAACACATTTCCCGCAATGGTGTACCTACCGTCGCAGTAGTGGGATCAACGCTGGCAGGCTTCATAGGCTGCTTTGTTAACTACGCGCTGCCTGGCCAGGTTTTCGGCTTCCTGCTGTCTACCACTGGCGCCATTGCGTTGATTGTGTACCTGGTAATCGCGGTGTCGCAGCTTCGTATGCGCTCTATCATGACTAAGCAGGGAATCGATCCTGCGTTCAAAATGTGGCTCTACCCATGGCTAACCTGGTTTGTCATCGTGCTGATTGGTGCAGTACTCGGGTATATGGTATTGAGTCCATCTTACCGCTATGAGACCTTGATGACTGCGGCGGTGGCCGGGACGATGTTGCTCATCGCACTCGTACGGAAAAAGTCTGAAGTCAATCACTACAAGATTGAGAGTTTTTCTTGACCCACACGTAATCGCTTCAAGTAGTACGGCGCATGATTGCGCCGTACCACAAGATTCACTCCCCGCCTGATGGATTCAAAAACTACACCTCGATTAAGCTTTGGCCCGAGCTACCGAGAAGCCTCCGCCCCGCATCGCGAATGCCGCCCCAATCCCCAGCGCAATGAAAGGCCCACGCTCAGGTAATAAGTGGAAAGCCAACGACACCAGGACTGCGCCAAAGCACTGACCCAGAAATCTTGAGAGAGCGACGATTGCGCTAGCGCGACCCCGCGTTGTAATGGAGCGCTGAACATCATCATTCTGAGATTCGGAGCTTGGTAGAGCCCAAAACCAACTCCACAAACCACCATTCGCCATCCAACGTCGATGAACGCGACGTGATCCGGAAGAACGCTAAGCGCGAACATCCCAGGAGAAAGAATAAGCAGTCCGGTGGTGCAGAGCACATCGGGGCTAAAGCGATCGGAGAGCAAGCCGCTTATGATTGCCCTGCAGGCAACAACTGTGGGCCACGGCGTTATCAACATGCCAGCCGCTCGGACACAACGGAAATCAAGTCTGTCTCCGTGAGTATCACCGGTAATGCCAACCAGTGGGGGATGGTTAGCGTAATTTGTCTACGAAGACTTCGCTCGGCCAACACATTGTCGACAAAACGCACGTCGTGCTGAGTAACCGTCACGTGAACGTGATGCGCACGTAGAAACTCATCCAACGTCAAATCTCCTGCTGCCAGGGGGATGACCACTACGCATAACGCAAATCATCTGGTCGGTGAAAAGAGGTTCACCACTGATATTCGACGGAAGTTTAAGTTGCGTGCTGATTGCGAAATCGAGCTGGTCGTTTTCGAGCATCACAATCGTCTGATCGACGGAGACGTGAGTAATATCCACTTTTAAGCCGGGTGCCTGGACAAGAAACTCACCAGCCAGCTGTGGCATTACGAGGTAGGTGACCAGATCTGACAGGCGACCAAAAAAATGATCATCGCTCAAGGCCGGTTCAAAGGGAACCTCAGAGGTCATCAAACGCTCCATCTCTCGCAGCATCCTGATGACACCGACGCTCAATTCGATTGCGCGCGGTGTAGGCTCAATCATCCTGCCAACCCGGATGAACAAGTCATCCTTGAACAACACGTGCAAGCGCGATAGGGCGCTGCTCATTGCCGGCTGACTCATCGGCGCCTTTAGGGCTGCACGCCTCACATAGCGCTCTGTCATCAACGCATCGGAAATAACCAATAGATTTAGATCGACGGCCGTAGATTCATTACCCCTCCGACATCTGGGCAGCACGCAGATAGTGGGACCAAGGCCATGATTAGAATCACGATCAACGTGCCATTACCAGTTGGCTCGATTTTCATTTGGATTTCTCCCCCCAGAGCGCACCAAGCATGCCACCGGTCAATGCGCCGGAGACAACATGGCTGTACTTTGGAAGAAACCAGTAAGCGCCGATTGAAGAGCAGGCCGCGCGCCCATAGACCAGCATGCGCAGACCCTTCTTCCCACCCACCACCATAGCGAGTAGAAAGCAGCCCATCACCATGTCGAGACCAAGGCTCACTGGATCATGCAGGGCATTGCCGAAATGAAGGCCGAGCCAGCTTCTTGGCATCCGTTGTCATGGGACAGGCCCACCATTGCCCAATTTGCATCGGAGCTAATCACCAGAACGCCTTAGCGTTGGGCGGGCGAAAGATCTCTTAGGCAAGCATAAAGGGTGGCCCCCATGAGCAGATGCCTGGCATTGATGGCTAAAACTGATACGACCAAAGGCACCGTCGGCACGTGTTCACCCCAGAGATCCGACACAGCAAATTGCGCCGCCCCGGCAAGTATCACGATCAAATCACCCTTTTGATCAACTTATATTTCGTATAGCTCTATTTGAAAATCGAATGAGCAAATCGGCGTACTTAGCCGGAATCGGGCACCAGTTGGCAGTCAGTCGCTCAAGGAACCAGGCGCAGGCGTTGCGAGTGCCCACCCTCCAGTCTCAGCAGCCTATAGGTAAGCGCCAAAAGAGCGGACACGGCTTGACTGTGCAGCGTTATCTGGCTGCGCGCTATCAACTCAGGCGCACTGTCGAGTAACAGGATGACACTCGTCGCCATCAACCTTAGATCTGAGTCATGATGTTTCCGCCCTGTGCACCCAGCAATAATTGTTATGAGTTCAAGTAGATACCGGTCGCGCTCTTGGGCTAGACGCGCCCGCTGGTCTTCACCCAAGTGGCGCATTTCTGATAATACCAACCCTTCCACCCTGCCAACCGTCAGTTGATCGTTCACGTGAAACGTGACGAATGCGGTAAGCAGGTCTGACGGGGTGGCACCCTTAGGTCGGGCGCATTGCCAGCGCTCGAATCTTTGATCGATGATATTTTCAAGGACCTGCTCAAGCATTTCAGCTTTGCTTTTGAAATGGTGATAAAGGCTTCCCGGCTGCAATCCCAGCTTTCGAGCCAGGCAACGCATCGACATCGCGGAAAAACCCAGCTCGGCGATCAGTTGCATGGCTGAATTCAGTATGGCTTCGGCGGGGCTCTGCAAAGGCTCGGCTAACTGGGTTTGTGTCATGTATCACTCCAGCTCAAAAAGGATGTCGGCATAACCGACGACAGCGCCATCAGTTGCGTACGCTCGCGCCAGCACACCATCGTGTTCGCTCACCACGCCTTCAAGCGTATCTTTGTATTGGACGAATGCGATTATTTGTCCTTTCTTGACGGTTGCCCCTAATGCGGTAAAACGCTCGCTCTGTTGCGGATGGGTCAGTCTGAGGACGCCCATTTCAGGTGACTCGACCACTTTCGCCTTTCTGATCGATTCGCAGGACGCAACCACCTTCGTGGCCGTTTTCGGGCGAGGTGCGACACTCAACTTCAAGTGTTGCCCTCCGTGTTCGAACTCAAAGTTACGGACTTGGGTCGAAGCGACAAACGTCACCAGCCTTTCAAGTTCTTCGTGTGTCACTTCGCATGCTCCCTGGTCCGCTCATCGCTTTGGCTGAGGTAACGCTCAAGGTGATGGATGTCCGCGCCACCTTGCACGAATCCGTCCTCCGTCATCAGCGTTTGATGCAATGGAATGTTGGACTTCACACCACTTAGCCGTGTCTCGCTGAGCGCGCCCTGCATACGAGCAATAGCTTCCTCACGAGAAGCTGCGTGCACGATGCATTTTGCGATCAACGAATCGTAGTAAGGCGGGATGGTATAACCGCTATACAAGTGCGTATCGACCCTGACGCCAGGACCTGCGGGCGCAATCCATTGCTCAACTTTGCCCGGACAGGGGGCGAAGGTGTACGGATCTTCTGCGTTGATACGGCACTCGATAGCGTGCCCCCGCATCCTGACGTCTTTCTGCTCGATGGACAGGGTCATACCCATTGCAATACGCAGTTGCTCGCGGACGATATCCACGCCAGTCACCAACTCGGTTACTGGATGTTCGACCTGCACACGGGTATTCATTTCAATGAAGTAGAACTCGCCATCTTCATAGAGAAACTCGAACGTGCCGGCACCACGGTAGCCGATCATTGAACAAGCCTTCGCACAACGCTTGCCAAGATCCCGAAGCGCGTCACGATCAATACCTGGCGCAGGTGCCTCTTCGATCACTTTCTGATTACGCCGCTGCATCGAACAGTCACGCTCCCCTAGCCAGACCACGTTACCGTGACCGTCGGCAAGAATCTGGATCTCGATGTGACGGGGATGCTCAAGGAATTTTTCAAGGTAGACCTCAGGATTGCCGAACGCTCGCCCGGCTTCCTCCTTAGTCACGGCCACTGCCTCGTCAAGCTGCTCGGCAGAGCGCACCACACGCATTCCGCGTCCTCCGCCTCCTCCGGAGGCTTTGATGATCAGGGGATAGCCGCAGGCTTTGGCGAGCGCGTGGGTCTCCTTCTTATCAGCTGGAAGCGCGCCCGGAGAACCAGGTACACAGGGAACTCCCGCTCGAAGCATGGCTTGCTTGGCGCTGACCTTGTCTCCCATGATGCGAATAGCTGCCGAATCTGGTCCTACAAAGATCAATCCGGCCTTTTCAACTGACTCAGCAAAGTTGGCATTTTCGGAAAGAAAACCGTATCCGGGATGAATTGCCCCGGCCCCGGTCAGCTCGGCGGCCCGCAAGATGCGATTGGCATCCAGATAGCTGGAGCTGGCTGCTCCAGGGCCAATGCACAGGGATTGATCGGCCATATTCACATGCAATAGGTCGCGATCGGCCTCCGAATGAACAGCCACTGTGCGTAACCCTAGATCCCGGGCCGAACGCAGAATACGCAGCGCAATCTCGCCACGGTTTGCTATCAACAATGTGTCAAAAGCAGCACTGGCCATGTTCAAGCCTCCTCATTGATCGTGAACAGCGGCGCACCCGCATCAACCATTTCGCCCTCGCGAATGAGGATTGCCGAAACGCGGCCCTGTGCGGGAGATTCGATGGGATTGAGCATCTTCATCGCCTCAATGATCGCGAGCGTCTGACCTTCTTCCACCCAATCGCCGACCTGAACGAACGGTTGCTCACCGGGAGCTGGTGCGCGATAGAACACCCCGCCCAAACTTGAGATGACCGTTTGACCGTCGGCTCCTGGAAGAGGAGTCTGGGCCGCTGTTTGCACCATCGTCGTCGCTGCGTCGTCACTGATTGCTTGAGCGCTTCCTAAGGGTGAGGCCTCATCGGCATCCAGTTTGAACCGTACTACGTCTCCGTTTTCGGAGTACTCCAGCTCTCCCAATCCGGTACGCTCCGCGAGCTGGATTAACCGCTCGATGAACTCAATCTTCATACAGGCACCTGTTCTTATATAAAGCACGATTCAACTGAAATTGGTGACTTCGATGCCTTCGGTCGCCAAAAGCTTACGGATCGTCCGGGCGATCTCTACTGCCGCAGGCGTGTCGCTGTGGACGCAAATGGAATCCACTGGGCAACTGAAGATTTTCCCCGATACAGTCTCAACGCCCCCACCGCGAATCATGCGTATAACACGCTCTGCTGCGAGCTGCGGGTCGTGAATGACCGCGCCCGCCACCTTGCGATTTTGCAAGTGGCCGTCTTCGGTATACGCGCGATCAGCGAAGATCTCAGCGCGGGTGGTCAGCCCCATGTCTTGGGCGATCTTCGCGTGGTCGCCGACGGCCATGACCAAACAGATCAGTGTGGGATCGACTGCTTTCACAGCGCGGCACACCGCGGCCGCCACCTGCGGATCCTGTGCGGTGAGATTGCTCAGGGCACCATGTGCCTTCACGTGAGTAATTGGATGACCAGCCAGAGCGGACATCGCTTGCGCCGCACCAATCTGATACGCAACGAGGCGCTCAATCTGCCCTGGCGTGAATGCCATCACTCGCCGGCCGAACCCCCACAGATCCGGAAACCCTGGATGCGCTCCGACAGCCACGTTTCGCTCTTTGGCCATAGCGAACGTCTGCGCCATAATCTCAGGGTCACCGGCGTGAAAACCGCAGGCGATGTTGGCTGAGGTCACGACATCCAGAATGGCGTCGTCATCGCCCATCTTGTAGGCGCCGTACCCTTCGCCCATATCGGTATTGAGATCGACCTTGAATGAATTCGACACGGCTTGTTCCTCGTTTTTAGACTAATTTTTTGTACGCAGTGCCGACGACTCGCCGCAGCCGGTACAGTTCATCGTCAAGCTGGATTTGCGCCTGCAGCGCTTGGTCATGCGTGACTTCGACGAATCGGAACGTCGATCCCACGGCAAGCTGTGCTAGGCGAGCAATATCAACGTCGATCACGTTGGCGATTTTCGGGTAGCCTCCACAGGTGTTCGCATCGGCCATTTGCACGATGGGTTGCCCGGCGGGGGGGACCTGAACCGTTCCAGGCAAGATGCCATGTGAAAGCATCTCCATTTTCTGCCGGGGGGCGATTGTTGGACCTGCCAAGCGGATACCCATCCGGTTGGACTCTTGGGTGACTGTCCATTTGCTTGTAAA
Source organism: Pseudomonas sp. RIT409 (assembly GCF_003052515.2). Lineage (GTDB taxonomy): Bacteria > Pseudomonadota > Gammaproteobacteria > Pseudomonadales > Pseudomonadaceae > Aquipseudomonas. The sequence continues at coordinate 49,296 of NZ_QARE02000015.1, forward strand.
AAAACGTCGTAGTTCTTCGTCTGAGAACTCGCTGTACTCAGAAGCAGCGGTCACTCGGATTTCAGCTTCCCCTGTGACAACCGAAGTGGGGGCGCACACGCCACCGCTGAACTCAAAAGCAGCAGACTGATACACATCAATCGTGTCTCCGCGCCTCAGACCACGACCCTCCAGCCCACCCAATGCACTTTTCAAATCAGTCGAACGCGATCCCATGACCAACTGAACATCAAGCCCGCCGGCGAAGCAGACATAGCTGCGCACGCCGACGCTCGGTGGTTGCAGCACAAGAGTGTCGCCGGCTTTGGCATGACATACCCATTGAGGTGGCACGACTCTTTCGCCTAACGTGATCTGGCAATGTGCGCCTACGACAGCGAAGGTCTGCTCCTTGGTGAACCTTAATTTGAACGGGTACATTGCCACTTCAAGCGCCGCGCAAGCTGGGTCGTTGCCCAGCACCAAGTTACCAACCGCCAGTGCAGTAGCATCCATAGCGCCGGACTGCGCGACGCCAAGGTTCAGATAGCCGAACCGACCGGTGTCCTGAACCGAATTCAAAGCACCCGTAGTAAGGATCTCGATCACGATTGGATTCCTTCAATGACAAAACGAATCCGGTCGCCTGGTTGCAGCAGAGCCGGTTGTTCAGCGCTCGGATCAAACAGTCGGGTTGCCGTACCGCCAATGACATGCCATCCAGACGGTGCAGCGCATGGCGTGATACCGGCGTGACTGCCCCCGATGGTGACGGACCCTCCGTCGAGGCTCAGCCTCGGAGATGAACGTCTCGGCACCTGAATGCGCGCATCGAGTCCCGTGAGATACGGAAAACCTGGCATGGCACCCAAGCAAGCCACTTGGTACTCAGCCTCACTGTGAATACGGACGAACTCTTCCACCGACACGCTGCAGTAATCGGCGACGGTTTTGAGATCGCAACCTTTCGCTCCCCCATACTGAACGGGGATTTCAAACAGGCGACCCGGCGAGTTAACGGAATCGGTCTGATCCCATAGCGCAGAGAGCTTTCTCATCAGATCGCCTGCGCTAATGTTGCGTGGCTCGTAAACCACCAACAAACTGTTCACGCCAGGCACCGTCTCAGTCACAAACGGATGAGTGTCGACCGTTCTGGCCATGGACAGGATTCTGCTCTGTACCTGATCATTGAACTGCGCCTGCGCGGCATTCAGAAAAATGCCGCGAGTTCCTGCAACGCTCAACACCGGTTGGAGATTGAGGCTAGGCATAAGCCGATCACTCGTTAACAGGGACTGTATAGTTGAGGATCAGACGGCCGCCATCGGGATAGATGGTCTGCCCAACTATGTACGAAGCATCATCGCTGGCGAGGAACGAGGCCACACTAGCCACCTCGGAGGCATCGCCCAGTCGGCCAATCGGAGTACGTGACAGGACTGTCTTACGCTGTTCTTCACTAGCCATGACCGAGTTCATCACCAGTTCGGTTCCGATGGTGCCTGGGCCCAGAGCGTTGACGCGAATACCGTGTTTAATCAGCGCCACTGCCATAACGGCCGTCAGTTGCTTCACCCTTGGAAACGGCGTAACCCACCGCACTCGGATTGGCGAGGATCGCGTTGATGGACGACATGTTGATGATGGCACCCTTGATGCCACGATCGATCATGACGCGTGCCGCTGCTTGCCCGATCAGGAAAGGCGACTTGAGGTTGATGCGTTGAATCCGATCAAACTGATCTTCAGGGAAATCTACGAAGTCGGCGGTATGGATGACGCCCGCGTTGCAGAGCACGATATCAATCGAGCCAAAGTGATCGACTGCTTTAGCGACAATCGCGGCTGCCATCGCGCTATCAATTTCGCTGAGATCCGCCGCATACCAGGTAGCTTTTTCACCCAAACGCTCGGCTTGTGCTTTGACTTTCTCGCCCTGCACGTCCACCAATACCACTTTTGCACCATCTGCCAGGAACCGTTCGGCACATGCGAGACCCAACCCCTGAGCGGCACCTGTGACTAGCGCAACTTTGTTTTGATGCTTCATTACCTGCCATCTCCGTTGATGAATTGAAACTTCCCTGGGTTTTGGCTCAGGGCAACTGTCTCAATGCTACGGAGCTAGCCTCTAGCTGGCTTGCACCCTCTGTGGTGGCTTTTCTCGGTTTTTTGCACAGTTATGCTCGCCAGAATGAGTGCTATTGCCGCTTTTTTGACGGATCCACGCCTTATCTGGCTCATCAGTTCAGGGGCGCACCTGGTAGTTTTTCCGCGCTAAAAGCGAACGTTTGTGCGTGGATTAACAGAGCTAGTGCAAGCCCATAGCGCAAAAATCATCATCGTTCAAATATCCGTCTGGCTGCGAAAACTATGCAGTAAACCGTGATTATCGACGGAGCCTCTGCAAGACAATAAAACAAGGCGAGCTGCACACTATTGGCTCAATAGAGAGAAGTGTGGAGAGGACGTGATGAGCCAGGTATCAGAAACGGTCGTCATCATTGGTGGCGCCATCATTGGAAGCTTTGCTGCGTACTTTCTGAGGCAGGAAGGTTTCAAAGGACAGATCAAGATCATCGAGAAGGACAGCACCTACCAGTTTTCTTCTACTGCTCTGTCTGCCGCATCAGTACGTACTCAGTTTGGTTGCCCATTCAACATTGGAATGAGCCTGTTTGGCGTTCATGTGTTCAAGAACGTCCAACAGTACTTCGGTGACGACGCCGACATCGGCTTCGATGAGCGCGGCTATCTGATGCTGGGGTCGCATGATGCGGCGCAGAGTCAGCGTGAAAACGCGATGATGCAGCGCGAGCAAGGCGCGAGTATCGAGATTCTGACACCTCAAGATATCCGCGCTCGTTATCCCTGGCTGAACGTCGACGATATAGGCATCGCGACTTATGGCAGTGCCAACGAAGGCTGGTTCGATGCCTGGGCACTCCTGCAACTGGTGCGTAAGCAAGCACGCAAACTCGGCGCTGAGTACATCAATGGCGAGGTTACTGGCATTGAGACTTCAGCAGACGCAGTCGTAGGAGTTCGGCTCGCTGACGGTAGTCGAGTTGCCTGCGACTGGTGTGTCAATGCAGCTGGACCGGCAGGCGGCCAAGTAGCTGGGCTTGCAGGGGTGCAAATCCCGGTCGAGCCGCGCAAACGTACGGTCTTTCACTTTACTTCGCCCGTCGCCAGCGAGGGATTCCCGATGCTGTTCGACAACTCTGGATTGTGGGTGCGTCCTGAGGGTGATGGTTTCATCGCTGGTATCGCACCGGACGAGATCGACGATGCTCACCCCAACGACGATTTCGAACCCGCACATGGGCTACTCGAAGGCAAATTGTGGGAGTTACTTGCCCACCGTATTCCGGCAATGGAGCAATTGCGTCTGCGCCGTGCATGGGCAGGTCATTACGAGATGAATCTCCTGGACCACAACGGAATCGTCGGTGCCCACGACACTCTGAAGAATTTCGTGCTGGCGACTGGATTTTCCGGGCATGGCGTCATGCATTCACCCGCGACTGGCCGTGGAGTCGCCGAATTGATTACCCACGGCAAGTTCACCTCGCTGGATCTCTCGCCGCTTGGTTTTCAGCGCATTCGTAACAACCAGCCCATCGTGGAATCAGTCGTCTATTGAGGTCCGATACACCTGTCAGCAGGAACTACCTATGAGCAAAATCGAACAACTGTTGCAAGAACAAGGACTTGAGTTGCCCGTACTGTCCGCAGGCGTTGGCAGCTACAAGCCTTATTACCTGGCCGGCAGTTTGCTGTTCCTTAGCGGGCAAGGCCCCCGCGACGACCAGGGAACTCTCCTTAAGGGCAAAGTAGGTGCCGGATATACCACCGAGCAGGCGTCTCAGGATGCTCAGCGTATTGCCCTGCAATTGCTGGCCACCGCCAAGCTTGCATTGGGCGACCTGAATCGGCTCAAGGGCGTGGTCAAGGTATTGGGGCTGGTCAACTGCGTACCCAAGTACACGGACCACCCCAAGGTAGTAGACGGCTGCAGCCTTTTGTTCAACAAGGCTCTGCCCCAAACGCCAGGGCATGCTCGTTCTGCCGTGGGTGCTACGTCTCTGCCCGGTGGAATCAGTGTCGAAATCGAAGCGATTTTTGAAGTCGAGTGATTCGTTTCCTAATCCGTTATCTCCAACTGCTGAACGATCGCCCAGCCTATGTAGAGGCGCTAGAGGTTAGCCATGTCCGAGACAAAAAGTGCCTTTGTGAGCACTGATTCCATCCGCCTGCAATTTTCCGAGGCGATGTCCGATATGTATAAGCAGGAGGTCCCGCTTTACGGTGACCTGCTGGAATTGGTCAACGCAACCAATACTCAAGTGCTGGACGAACAGCCTCTGTTGGCCAGCCAGCTCAGTGACGATGATCATTTAAGTCGTTTGTCAGTCGAGCGTCACGGCGCCATTCGCCTCGGGAGTTCCAAGGAACTCAACATGATGCGGCGATTGCTGGCAGTTATGGGTATGCATCCGGTTAGCTATTACGATCTGAGCGTTGCGGGCGTCCCTGTTCATGCGACTGCATTTCGCCCTGTCACTGACGCCGCTTTGCATGCCTGCCCCTTCAGATTATTTACATCGTTGCTGCGCCTTGAACTGATAAGCGACCCGGAATCCCGGGAGCTTGCGCGCGAGTTGATCGAAAAACGCGACATTTTTACTGACCGCGCAAGGGAGTTGGTCGCAGCGTTCGAAGCCTGCGGTGGGCTGACTGAGCCCCAAGTACGGGAATTCGTAGCGCAAGCACTGCAAACCTTCAAATGGCACAGTCAGTCGACTGTCACCAGTGAGCAGTATTCCCGCCTGAATGCGGAGCACAGACTCGTTGCGGATATCGCCGCGTTCAAAGGACCGCATATAAACCATTTGACGCCTCGTACCCTAGACATCGACCGCGTACAGGCGTTGATGCCTTCCTACGGCATCGATGCAAAAGCACTGATCGAGGGCCCGCCGCTGCGGCGTTGCCCAATCCTGCTGCGTCAGACCAGCTTCAAAGCGCTGGAAGAGGCAGTCGCGTTTACCGATCAGAACGATGCACAGGGCCGACACACTGCCCGGTTCGGTGAGATTGAACAGCGGGGGATCGCTCTGACCCGCAAAGGCCGTGAACTGTATGACCAACTTCTCACCCAAGCCAAGGCCGCACACACCAGTGCTGGTGGAGGACCTGCGACATATGGGCAGCATCTTGAAAAGGCGTTCACTCAAATTCCAGACGATTACAGAGATTTGAGAACATTGGGCCTTGCGTATTTCCGCTACAGCACCGCGCAACCCGCCGATGCTCCGCCACTCGATGAAAGCTGGAACGTCGAAGCGTTGTTGGAACACGGATATCTGACCATCGCTCCACTGATCTACGAAGACTTCTTGCCAGTCAGCGCGGCGGGCATCTTCCAGTCAAACCTGGGAGAAGCGGTTCACGGCGACTATGGCATCCCGTCCAACCAAACCACGTTCGAAGCTGCTCTGGGTCTGCCAGTGCTGGACGAGTTCGAACTCTACGATGCCGCACAAGCCCAGTCTCTTGAGAACAGTCTCAAACAACTGAAAACAATTCACGGCTGAATACGCGATAACAACGATCCATTTCCCGCGAACAACAGAGCGAGAGCTGCACATGAACGACCAGAATTTGCCGATTACCGATGACGACAGAAGCTTGCTGCTGATCCAGGCTGATCACTTTGTAGACGATCGCACCGGCGCACTTGTGCCTCCTATCCACACTTCTACTGTCTTCGCGCGCGACGAGAATTACGAGCTGATCGGCAACATCCGCTATGGCAGATATGGCAATCCTACGACCATTCTGGCAGAGGAGCTGCTTGCGAAGCTGGAAGGTGGACGAGAAGCTCGCTTGTTCGGCTCAGGTTTAGCGGCCACAACCGCCATCCTAGAAACGGTCAAAACCGGTCAGCATATCCTCGCGCCGCAGGTTATGTATCACGGCGCCCAAAAATGGATGCGCCGGATTGCCGAGCGCCGGGGTATCGAACTCAGCTTTTTCGACCAATCGAAGCCAGGCGCGATGCGTAAGGCAATCCGCCCAAACACCGGCTTGTTGTGGATCGAAGCCGCAGTCAATCCAACGTGGGATATCATCGATATCAAAGAAGCCGCAGACGCGGTGCACGCGGTTGGCGGCATTCTGTGCGTAGACGGCAGCGTTTCGCCTCCTGTGACCTCACACCCACTGGAGCTAGGCGCGGATATCGTTTTCCACTCATGCTCCAAATACCTGAATGGGCACAGTGACGTATTGGCTGGAGTTCTGGTTACCAATACGCTTGACGCACGCTGGGATGAAGTTAACGTCATTCGCAATTTATCGGGAGCGGTCCTTGGGGCTTTCGAATCGTGGCTACTGATTCGAGGTATGCGTACGTTGTCGGTACGCTTTGAGCGCGCATCCGACAACGCCCTAGCGTTAGCCAAGCACTTCCTCAAGCACCCTAAGGTACAGGGCGTACTGTACCCCGGCCTTGAGTCTCATCCAGGTCATGAAGTAGCAAAGCGGCAGATGACCAATGGCTTCGGCGGGATGATGTCTATTCTGTTCGACGGGTCGCCAGAAGACGTGCAACGGGTCGCTTGCGCGCTGAAGGTGTTCATTATTGGCGCATCACTTGGCGGTGTTGAAAGCCTGGTCGAACATCGTGCGTCGGTTGAAGGGCCTGATAGCGTAGTGCCGAAGAATTTGCTCCGGTTCTCGGTTGGTATCGAACCGATTCAGGCGCTGATCGGTGACCTAGAGCAAGCGCTCGATGTGCTCAACAAATAGTCACGAAGCATCTGCGTAACGCTCGGGTTCCAGCCAGTCTCAGGATCGGTGAGAACCCGACTGGGTGCGATGGTTATGAGGAATACAAGCGATGATGACTGACTGCGAAGGATTGTTTCGCGCTGCGGGACGCGACGTCGCATTACTTGAACACATCTTTGACCGACTCCCAGATGTGCTGTTTTACATCAAGGATCGAGAATCTCGGTATGTAGTCGTCAATTGGGCTGTCGTGCAACAGAGTGGTGTCAAAAGCAAGGAAAATGTCTGCGGCAGAACCGCTGATGAGCTGTTTCCCGTCACGGGGTATAGCACTTGGGCGCAGGATATGGAAGTGATCAACAGTGGGAAGGAGATTATTGACCTACTGCGTCTCTACTTTTCTGCTGATGGCGGCCGGCAGTGGTGCCTTAGTACAAAGTATCCCATTCGTGGAGACGATGGCGAGATTCAAGGCCTTATCGGAATATCCAGGCGACTCCCACGCCCTGATGAAAACCACCTTAACTACAAGCGGTTGGATGAGTTCCTGAAAATTCTAGGCGAGGACTGCAGTCGCAAGATTCTCATCAGTGAAGTAGCCAAACGCGTGAGCATTTCCGTTGACATACTCGAAAAGCTATCGAAAGAGATATTTCATCTAACCCCCAAGCAATTACTTCTGCAAATGCGAATAGACAGAGCCTGCATGCTACTTGAAACGACAAACTTGAACGTTACCGAGGTCGCCGCAGAATGCGGCTACTCGGACCACAGCGCTTTCTCCCGCCAGTTTAAAGTGGCGACGCATTTCACTCCGCGCGATTACCGTAATTCCAAATCCGCTTAAACTATGCTCCTATTCAGCCTCATCCTAAGAAACGTAGTGCCCACACGGTTCACACATAATGTCTAACAATCTCGCTTTTGACTGCAAGCATACATCTTAAAGGGGGGGTAATACAGCCGCAGAGGTTAGGAGGCACTGAAGTATGCCGCAGGTAGATTATCACCCACGACACTGAACATGTTCGCCCATTCGGCTGCTTCTATAAGCCATTTCGCAATTGACTAAACTTGCTCAGCCCTGCCAAGAAACAGAGTTCAAATACTCTCACACTAGCACTGTGCAGTTGCCAGCCCGTTCGGGAATATATATTCGCGGATTAAATTTTCAGCGACTTAGGTGGACGAAAGGTAACGATCAAACCGTGATCACCTTCGGTACATGCTTGATATGGTCAAGAAACGTCTCGACAACGTCTAGCGTTCTGAGCTTCATATAGCCTGTGGTGGTGCCATCACTGCAACCGTACCAAGGATTTGATACTACATCCTTATCCAGCACTACCTGCACAGCGTCAACGTCATCGAGAAGCTTTGAGAAGACGGTGGCAGCCCCCACCGTGACGCCCATTTTTTCCTCCATGAAAGCTGTTGGAGCGAAAGATACGCGAGAGCACCCTAGTGCCTGGCTGAAAGCTTTAGAATCAAATGCTTTTTGGCCGCATGTAACAAAGAGATAGAAACGGCTCTTCTGCGCATTGGTCAGAAAAAGCGTCTTAACCATCTGCATGTCTAGCTTTTCATCAATGAGCTTACAATCACTCATAGAAATAGCCGCGTCAGTACTTACGCGCACAAATGGAATTTTTAAAATCTCTAAGACCTCATACACCTTTCGTTGCAACTCAGTAGTGAACATTGCAGGCGACGAATACTGGAAATCACTGATATACATAACCGCTCCAAAGACGAAGAAATTAACGACCCATCACCGAAACCATGTACATTGCACAACAATGCCAGAAGCAAAATACCCCGAACCCATTAGATATTTCAACTCATGCTCCGCAAAACGCGACTCTACTGAGCAAGCTCAGCTAAAAGTCGCTGAATGATACGGTTTTTTGCACAGTTTTTTATAGGAGCACTGTCTTTTATTTCAGCAGCCCGGTGAAATCTTGCAGAGTGGGGACGCGTATTGGTAACAGCCTACATGCAGCTTTTTCAAAATGAGCGTTTCCCAGTTACTTAGCTTATCGCGATGACATAGCGCCCCCCTCAGGTTGGCCCATTCCGCAAGTCGCGTCAGAGTTCACATGGGCAGAGCGACAAATACCATGCGCTTACTGAAAAGTAACCGGACAGCCGCGGTTGCGACCCGAGCGTCCGCTTTGGGTCGATAGCTGCCCCACAAGCGGGAGATCAAGCGATTCTCCCGCTACGCTGGCCGAGGTCCATCAACCCATTTCCTTGAGGGTGTTTGCTGCGAATTCGATGAACGCGATACCCCACGAGGCAGTTGACGGCGACTGTGATAGACAAGATGCACGCCTTGTGCGCCTGAGGTGTAATCAGGGAGCACTTCCTTCAAGTGTCCAGCATCGATGTGGGCAGCGCTGAGTGCCACTCCCTGTGGGCGATCTACGACCATTTCCAAGGCAAAACCGATGAAACCGAGGCAGCGCTGGAGGCACAGAACGATCAGGCGGGACGCATGATCGACGATCTGCTCTGGCACTTTCCGGCACGGCCGCTATCACCTCGGTGACGGCGGTTTTCGTTTGAGCCCCTGTCAGCGACCCTCAAGAAAAAAGCCATCGCAAGATTGAGCAGATCGCACAAAGAAATGATCCCATCGCGAATAATCGGCTTCGCCCCTCCCCTTAATCTGAGCCCACACCAACTTAAGGGCTCATCATCATGACCTCCCCCAATACCCTGATTCAAAAGCTTCTAATCCAGGCAACCCAGCTCGATAAACTCGGCGTACATCTGATCCGTATCGGGGTCGCGATCATTTTCATCTGGATTGGCGCGCTGAAATTCGTGCCGTACGAAGCCGACAGTATTACGCCGTTCGTGGCCAACAGTCCTTTCATGTCGTTCTTCTACGCACACCCCGAGCAATACAAGGCTCACCTGACTCACGAAGGCCAACTCGACCCCGTGCAGCGCCAATGGCAGACCGACAACCATACCTACGCGTTCTCCGACGGCTTGGGAACAATCGAAATTCTGATTGGCCTGCTGGTACTGTCGTACGCCTTCTCAAGACGCCTGGGCATGGTCGGTTCCGTTCTCGCATTTCTGACGCCGCTGGTGACGCTGTCATTCCTGATCACCACACCCGAAGCCTGGGTATCGAACCTTGGAGATGCGGACTTCGGCTTCCCCTATCTGTCGGGAGGTGGACGGCTTGTGCTCAAGGATGTGCTGATGCTGGCGGGAGCGGTGGTCATGATTGCGGATTCGGCTCGCCAACTGCTTCAGGAAAAATCGGCTCGACAGGCTTACGAAGCTCAGAGCGTCTGATGAAAACCTCCGCACTTGCGCTCGTCTTTGCATGTTTCGCGGCGAATGCCTTCGCTCAGGAGGCTTCGCCTACCTCGGCACGATCACTGGACATTGTCCAAGTCATCAGCCAGACCACTGACGATGGCCGTTGTGGCCTCGTACCGATGCACCTGGTGTACAAGGACTCCGAGGGCCTGGTTCATACTCTCGATTACACGATCGTTGGCAGCGGATGCTCCAGCGGCTGACGGACAACCAAGGGAACCAGGCCTGCGCTTCGTCAACCGCCACGGCAGCGAACTGCCTGGGCAATAAGCTCGACCCGTCCGATGAATAGCCCTGGGGCAACTCGGGATCTGGCGGGTGAGCCCACGCCATTGCAGATCGACATCCGATATCTGATCGATGGAAGCGTGAAAGCGGGGGTTCATGGCCCCCGCCGCCACGTCATCAATCCAGCAACCGCACGGTTGCTCCAGGTAGAGACTACCGAACCGTCTCTGTGGCAGCCCTTAGAAGCCTTCGAGAACGATCTTGCCCTTCGCCTTGCCGCTTTCCAGTAGCGCATGGGCACGACGGAGATTTTCTGCGCTGAGGCGTCCGTAGTTATCGCCGACCGTGGTGCGCAAGAGACCCGAATCAACGTGCCGCGCAATCTCGTTGAGGATGTTGTGCTGCTCCTGCATGTCCTCGGTTTCGTAAAGCGAGCGGGTATACATCAGTTCCCAGTGCAACGACAGGCTCTTACGCTTCAGCGGTACGACGTCAAGCGTGGCCGGATCGTCGATCAGGCCCAGCCTGCCCTGGGGCTTCAGAGATTCGATGATTTGCTCGTAGTGCCGATCAGTCTGGGTCAGACTTGCGACATAGCTGACTTGTCCGATGCCAATGCGCTTGAGCTCTTCGCTGAGTGGCTTGGTATGGTCAATGACGTGATGCGCACCCAGCTCGGTGACCCAGGCTTGGGTTTCCGGGCGCGAAGCCGTGCCGATGATTGTCAGCCCAGTCAGCTGACGCGCCAACTGAGTCAGGATTGAACCCACCCCGCCCGCAGCGCCGACGATGAGCAGGGTTTCGCCCCGGTCGGTGGTATCACGCGCAACACCGAGGCGATCGAACAGCAATTCCCAAGCGGTCAGGGAAGTCAGTGGCAATGCCGCTGCGTGGCTGAAATCCAGCGACTGGGGCATCGAACCGACGATACGCTCGTCCACGAGTTGCAGCTCGCTGTTGCTGCCTGGGCGGATCAACGACCCGGCGTACCAGACCCTGTCACCCGGCTTGAACAGCGTCACGTCGCTGCCAACCGACTTGACCACGCCGGCAGCATCCCATCCGAGGATACGGGGCTGGCTTTCGTCTTCATGCGGTACGTAGCCCTGTCGCACCTTGGTATCGACAGGATTGACCGATACGGCTTTCACCTCTACGAGCAAGTCGCGCGGCTTCGGCACTGGCTCGGTCATATCGATCTCCACCAAGGCATCGGGATGTTCGATAGGCAGGCATTTGAAGTGTGCAATGGCTTTCATTCGAAGGACCTCAGGAGATGCGATACATTTTTGTGAAGGTGAGCTTTTCAGCAGCACGCTCGATGATAGGGAGCGCTGCCTGAAAATGCGGTGTCGCTTCGTGTGCCGTCAGCGCCGCTTCAGTGCGCCACTGTTCGATCATATGGAAGGTGCGAGGCTGCTCGGCATCACGATGGAAGTCGTACTGGATGCAGTCCGCTTCGGCTCGGCTCGGGCCTTGCAGGCCCTGCAGCGTCTGCTCCAGCTCGCCGTCAAGTCCGCCCTTGGCGATCAAAGTGGCAATCAGTGTCAGAGGGGGGGTCATCAAACCTCCTGATGAGCGTTAGAAAAAGAGCGCGCTGGCTGGCACGGCTTTATCGACGATAACCCCGCTGGCGGCCGTGGGGCCGACAAACTTGAATCCGGGGTATTGCGAGGTGCCTGCCTGGTCGAAATCCAGACCATGGACACGGCAGGCATGACCTCATGGCTGGAGAAGAGTTGAATCACCGTGTTCCAGGCGCTGTGGACGCGAACCTGTGTGGGCGCGATCAAGCCTTTCGCTCAATGACGACTTTGCCAATCGCACGACCTGACTCCAGGCGAGCATGTGCGGCACTGACACCCGCTGCAGTGAAATCATGGCGCTCATCGATCAGAGGCTTGACCAAGCCGCGATCAACCAAGGCAGCCAGTCTTTCCAGGATCTCCCCATGGTGCTTGCGGCCTTGGTTGTGAATGATCGAGACAGCCATGAATACCAAGTCGAGTCTCAATGCCTTGAAGTGCATTTCGGTCAGATCGTAAGTGTCGTAACCGATGATCGAGACGACATGACCCTTGAGCTTCGCAGCCTTGAGGGAATTCTGTAAGACCTCGCCGCCCAGGGTATCGAAGACCGTATCGAACCCCTGTCCTCCGGTGATTCGCTGACTGTATTCCTGAGGCGTCTCGGTGGCATAAAAAATAATGTCATCGGCGCCCAATCGACGGGCTATATCCGCTTTTACCTGCGTGGAAACCGTCGTCGATACCCTGGCTCCCAGGACCTTGGCCAACTGGATGCCTATGTGCCCGACACCACCGGTGCCGCCATGTACAAGGACGTTGTCATTGGGTTTGATCGAAGCACGGTCGATCAGCGCCTCCCATGCCGTAATTGCCACGAGCGGCAAGCTTGCTGCTTCGCCAAACGAGAGCGACTTGGGCTTTAGCGCGAGCATCTGGGCATCGACTTCCATCTGATCTGCCAACGCGCCGGGAATCCCCACGATGCCGCCGAAACAACCGTAGACTTCATCGCCTGGGTTGAAGCGCGTTACGCCAGCGCCGACGGAGCGGATTACCCCTGAAACGTCAATGTGAAGAATAGCCGGAAACGTCAGACCGGCCGTACCTTCGCTGCCTCGACGAATTTTCGTGTCCACTGGATTTACGCTTGTCGCTTGCACGTCGACAATCACATGCCCCGCTCGGGCAACGGGATCGTCCGTCTGAACTTCGACGAAGAGGTCCGAGCCACCATGCTGATTTATCACTATGGCTTTCAAGTGCTTAACTCCGAGGAACTGTAGGCGAATAAATTATCATCAATAAAACAGGATAAATACGCTAAGATCGTTGAATCTTTCGGTCCTTTTGGTTGGTAATCGTGCTGGATTCCATCGATGAGTTACGTTTGTTTACTGCCGTTTTCGAGGAGGGCTCAATCCGAGCGGCTGCCGAACGACTGGGGATGACGGCTGCAGGTGGAAGTAAGCGTCTTCTGGCCCTTGAAGACAGCGTCGGTCGGAGACTTTTTAACCGCACCACCCGCAAACTCAGCCCCACTTCGGACGGCGAGAAGCTGTATCAGCATGCCTTGAGCATCCTCGAAAGTGTCGAGAAGGCCGAGCGAGGATTCTTTCAAAAGACTGAGATGACCGGTCATCTGCGCGTCACCGCTTCCGCGACATTCGCCCAAGCTTATTTATCGAGCGTCGTGAGCAGCTATCTCAAACGCTACCCTGGTGTCATCGTTGACCTCCATCCGACGGATCAACTGGTTGATCTCGCTGCCCATGGTACTGATCTCGCGATTCGACACGGCGTGATGGCCGATTCGTCCCTGATTGCGCAAAGAATCGCTGACTCCCGACGCCTGATTTGCGCCGCTCCCCAGTATTGGGAAAAACAGGGCATGCCTGTCTCGCCAAAGGAGTTGGCCACACTGGATGGCCTCATCATCGGAAAGGATTCCAGTTGGGCGATGTCCCGCGGAGGCATCAAAAAAACCTGCAAAATACGCAAACGGTTTTCATCCAGTCTTGGGGAAGTGGTTCGCCAGATGGCGATAGATGGGCACGGCGTAGCGCTGCTCATGGACTGGCACGTCCGAGATGATCTCGATTCAGGAGCACTGGTCGAGGCGTTGTCCGATTGGACCATTGAGGCGCCGGTGGGAATGTATGCGGTCTACCCTTCAAGAGAGAACATCTCTCCGACTGTGCTCAGCTTCGTTGCTCATCTCAAAGAGTGGGTCGCGACCCACCCCGTTTGAAGAAAGCAACCGTGCCGGCACGATGAAACCCGCCGGATGGTGTAAGAAGCCGGAACGTGTCAGTTGAACTGCAGATCAATCAGGTTCGTTGCCCCCGGACAGGGGCGTCGCTTTCACATAAAGCTGCAGCAGATCAGAGTGCATCCTGTCCACCGTATCCCTTCATCCGGCAAAGGCCTTCAAACTTCAAGCCCCTCAAAATGAGAGTGGTGATGGGTGGACGTCAATGATCCTATTCGCGTTCGCGGCGCCCGTTCAGTCGAATTGTGTACCTTTTTGAATCAACTCAACCTTATAGCCATTGGGGTCCTCGATGAACGCGATGATCGTGCGCCCATGTTTCATAACACCTGCAGGTCGCGGAACGCGATATCCCATGATCGCAGCACGGCTGCATAACGCTTCCGCATCTTCAACCTCGATAGCGACATGCCCGTAAGCATCCCCGAGCTCGTAGCTGTGCTGACCCCAGTTTCGCGTCAGCTCCAATGCAACCGTCTCGGTCTCCGGACCATAACCCAGGAAAGCCAGTGTGAACTTGCCCTCTGGATAGTCTTTGCGTCTCAAGAGGCTCATGCCAAGCAGCCTCGTGTAGAAGTGAATGGATTTGTCCAGGTCCACTACACGCAACATGGTATGCAGTATGCGCATCTATTTCTCCACGGCAGCGTTGGCCCATTGCATGGCCAACATCTCTTGAAAGGCTTCACGTGGCCCGATTCCAGGCCTATTTCTGCGCAAACAGCCAGGCTGTTCAACGCTGGAAGCCCTTGATGGGAGAATGTTAAGCTGCCCACTCAATCACTAAAAGTGACTATATGTGAGCCAGACCATCACAAAAGGAGATTCTCTTGAAGCTTTCGCAGCTCGGCTTTTTTTGCGCCGTCGTCGAGCACGGCACGATAGCCGCAGCAGCCGCATCGCTGCATTGTGTGCCCTCGAACATCACGGCCAGACTGCGAGAGCTCGAAAGTCAACTTGGCGTCGTTTTGTTCAACCGCGAAAACAACCGATTGCTGGTCACTCCCGAGGGCAGGCTGGTCTACCGAAAAGCCAAACAGCTCATTGACCTGGCAGCTGAAACGCGCTCGCTCTTCTCAAACGATTCCATCCAGGGAGTGCTTCGCGTCGGAGCGCTCGATGTAGCGCTGGCCAATCATTTACCAGAACGCCTGGTTCGCTATCGCCTTGAGGCACCGGGGGTCGAAGTTCACATTCGCCCGGAGCACTCGCTATTCCTTGAGCGGCTTTTGATGGATGGCGAGCTTGATTTGATTCTTACTGACGGCCCGATTCAGCATCCTTTGCTGGATAGCCGATTAGCGTTTCGTGAGCGCTTGCTCAGAGTAGTGCCCAAATCGCTTTCCCCGCCCACGCCTCAAGACCTGTCGAGGCTCGAACTGTATGTATTCGGTCGCACGTGTCACTACAGACAACAGGTCGATGACTGGTTGGAAAGCAGCGGCATCCAGCCTAGGGCTATTCTGGAAATCGAATCGTATCCGACCATCTTCGCCTGTATCGCGCAAGGGATAGGTTTCGCCTGCGTACCGGAGAGTTACGTGGATCGTTTTGCCAGTCAGGCGCACACGTTTCAGGCTGACCAGGCGCCCAGTCTGGACTCAAGCGATATCTACTTCGTCTGGAGAAAGAACCAGCAGTCCCCCCTGATCAGAAATTTCATTGAGGTCATCGACCGTCAGGGTGATTAATGGCAACCACGCCTTAGTCGTCAAACGCCCACGGCGTCTTGTGCTGGGGCGTGGTCGACACGCCCTGACGAAGCTGGGCTGAGTGTCACGACTTTTTTTCCTCCGACAATCTGCCCTGTTTGCTAAACAACCAAAAGATGATACCCAAGACCAGCGTTGCAAACCCCATTGCAGCGATAGTGGCAGCGGGCGTCGAAGCGGAATCAAGAATCACGAACTTGCGGCTCAGGGCCAGGAGCGAGATCAGAATCACTGTCCGCAGTTGCACGATACTGCCTTGCCTGAACGCTGGACGAATGATGGAGTGCTTGAACTCCAGAGCGATCAACACGGTGAATATCGAACCGAAGAGTACCTGGAAGTCGCCGTGATCCAAGGGATCAATCGCGCCCCCCACCACCAGCGGCAGCACTCGTCTGTAGAGCTGAATCAAAGCAATGACGATGACGCACGAGATGATCACACCGAGCGCCAGCACGATGATTTGCTCGAATCGCTCATAGGCGTTCATCAGTGACCACTGGACACGAAGGTTTTTGAACGTCGACCTCGAAGGCAGTGGCGCTGAGGGGTCCGGATTATTCATTAGTTTTTTCTCCAGCTCGTGTGGTTTTAGCCGTCGGCATGGCCCGCCTGTAGCCGCTGATCCAGCGCGCCGGAGGGTTGAGTGAAGCAGAGTTTCAGGGGTACATCGGAAACAATCCTGGCGATCTCGATGCGCTATCCGCTCGGCGGATCGATGCGATCAATATTTCCCAGCACCAGCGCACGGCCGGCAAACAGGCCGCCCGCCGTCTCCAGGGCAAAGCGTTCGGCATCGCGTTTGCGAACTTCGTCGACCAATGCGTCGGCTTCTCGCTCAGACGCACCGAGCGTCAACACTGCCTGACGACCGAGCAACAGGGCAGCTTCAAACGTCTCTCGCACAATGTAGTCCGCATTGTGTTTGATCAGCTCGAGCGCGTGTTCACGGTCAAAGGCCCGCACCACCAGTTTCACGTGCGGGCAGTAGTGCCGCGTGCTTTCCACAATGCGTGTCGCTGCTTTTTTGTCATCAACACAGACAATGATGGCGCGAGCGTGATGCGCCCCGGCCGCGTGCAGGATTTCATGGCGCGCGCCGTCGCCGTAATAGACCTTGAACCCATACGGTGTCACGGCGCGGATGACCTCCGGATCGATATCAATGATGGAAATGTTCGCCCCCTGGGAGAGCGGCGCCTGGCAGGCAATCTGCCCTACACGCCCAAAACCGATGATGAGCACATTGCATCGCAGATTGTGTGCGGCCTCCACCCCGTCCAGGGAAACGGGTCGCGCGGGAGCAAACCGTCGAGACAGCAGCAGCGTCACGGGGGTAAGCGCCATGGACAGCACGACGATAGCGGTCATGTTGGCGTTGACTTCCGCACTGATGACCCTGAGTTTGAGTGCTTCGGCAAACAATACAAACGCAAACTCGCCCCCCTGTGCCATCAGCATGGCGCGATCCAGTGCGTCGCTATGGCTGCTTTTCGCGAAGCGAGCGACGCCATAAATACACAGCGCCTTGACCGCCATCAGCGAGAGCACGCCGGAGGTGATGAGTGCCCAGTTTCTGGCCATGACTTGCAGATCCAGCGTCATTCCGACACCGAGGAAGAACAACCCCAGCAGCAGGCCACGAAACGGTTCTATGTCGGCCTCCAACTGGTGGCGGAAGGTCGACTCCGACAGCAACACGCCCGCCACGAAAGCGCCCATCGCCATTGAAAGACCGCCAACTTCCATCAGCAGCGCCGCGCCCAACACCACCAGCAGCGTCGCAGCCGTCATGACTTCGCGCGCTTTGGCCTGGGCCAATACCCGAAACATCGGATTGAGCAACCACAGACCGATGGCGGTTAATGCGCCCAGGGAGAGCGCGGCGATACCGACGCGTTGCCAGAGAGGGGATGCAGGTTCATGCGCCCATTCAGGGGGCGCCAGGAAGGCGACTACTGCCAGTAACGGCGCAATCATCAGGTCTTCGAATAACAAGATGGACACGATGTGCTGTCCCCTTGGCTCGGTGATGTCACCGCGCTCGGAGAGCACCTGGGTAACAATGGCCGTGGACGACAGGACAAAACCCGCCGCGCTCACGAACGAGACCTGCCATGGAAACCCGAAGGCCATGCCCACCAGGGTGAGCAGCGCAGCACAGACCAGCACCTGCAGGCTGCCCAACCCAAAGATCTGCCGGCGTAAATCCCACAGATGCGAGGGTTTCATCTCCAGGCCAATCACAAAGAGAAACATCGCCACACCCAGCTCGGCGATATCAATGATGGTGTGGGGGTTGTTGATCAGTTGCAGCCCGAAAGGGCCAATGATCAGCCCCGCTGCCAGGTAACCGACCACTGAGCCGAGCCCGATGCGCTTGAGCAATGGCACTGCCACCACCGCAGCGGCAAGCAAAGTGACGACAGTGAATAGTTGGCCCGCATTGCCTTCAACGACCATGGCATTGACCCTCATCCCACATCAGGACCGTAAGGCATCCGCAGGCAGGCGTGCTGAACAGAGCGATGAAAAAAGTGCCCGGCCCTGAAAAAGGCTTCAGGACCCGGCACCCTCCGGAGCGTGCAGCAAGGGCGAATCGTCGTCCGCCGGGCTCGGCCAGGCGTCCAAAGATCCAATGCTTCATCTCACGACGTGATCGACAACGCCGCTGCCCAATGACGGGAGTGGGTTGCGTTAAGTCCCTGTCCCCGTTACAGGCACGCGATCATCAGGCCGGTCAGGCGGACTCACAGTTGCTGAGGTCGCTGGCGCGTCCAGCTTGTTGAACATCACCTCGTCACGCGTTGTGTCGTAACTCAGCTCAACGCTGTCGCCGCCCTGGAGCTTGCCGGCGAGCATTTCCTTGGCAAGACGCGTTTCGACGGTCTGGCGAATCTGACGTTTCAATTCCCGCGCGCCAAACTCGGGCTGATAGCCAACCTCCGCCAGGTGATCAATGAGCGTGTCAGCCACTTTCACCGTGATGTTTTGGGCAGCCGCGGTTCGAATGACCCGATCAAGCTGAATGCCCACAATCGATCGGATGTTGTCCCGAGTGAGGGCATGGAACACGATGATGTCGTCGATGCGGTTCAGGAATTCGGGACGGAAATGCCCTTTCAAGACGCCCATCAATTCATCACGTAACGCTTTATCCGTAAGGCGATCATCTTCTGGCCGCTCAAGATTCTGCATGATGATGGAAGAGCCCAGATTGCTGGTGGCGATGATGATCGTATTGCTGAAGTCCACAACGCGTCCCTTCCCGTCCGTGAGACGACCATCATCGAACACCTGCAGCAATACGTTGCTCACATCGGGGTGCGCCTTCTCAATCTCGTCGAGCAAAATCACGCTGTAGGGCTTGCGGCGGACGCGCTCTGTCAACTGACCGCCTTCGTCGTATCCGACATAACCGGGCGGGGCGCCGATCAACCGGGCCACCGCATGACGCTCCATGTACTCCGACATGTCGATCCGAATGATCGATTGCTCGTCACCAAATACCGCTTCCGCCAACGCCTTGGCCAGCTCGGTTTTTCCGACGCCGGTCGGGCCAAGAAAAAGAAACGTGGCAATGGGTCGATTGGGCTGACCAAGGCCGGCCCGAGACAAACGAACGGCATCGCTGACCGCCAGCACGGCGTCCTCCTGCCCCACCAGCCGATCGCGCAGCGTGTCTTCCATGTTCAGAAGCTTTTGACGCTCTTCCTGGGTGAGTTCGGTCACCGGAATACCCGTCAGACGGGACAGTACTTCGGCAATCGACTCAAGGGTCACCTCAAGGGTTTCTGAACCCGTCTTGCGCTCCCAGGCTTCTGTCTCCTCTCCTAACTGGGCTTGTTTTTGACCGATGCGCTCTTCGAAGCCTTTGGATTCATCAAAGCGTTTGCGCGAGGATGAATAGTCCTGTTCGCGTTTGAGCTGGGTGATTTCCGCTTCCAGTTCCTGAATCCCAGCAGGCCTTGAGGAGGCGCTGATGCGCACGCGGGCCGCGGCCTGGTCGATCAGGTCGATGGCCTTGTCCGGCAGAAAGCGCGACGTGATGTAACGGTCCGACAGTTCCGCGGCGGCCACGAATGCTTCGTCGGCGAACGTCACCTGATGATGCGCCTCAAGCTTGTCCCGCAGTCCACGCAGGATAACGATGGTCTGTTCTACGGTGGGCTCGGCTATCAGGACAGGCTGAAAACGCCTTTCGAGCGCCGCATCTTTTTCGATGTGCTTTTGGTACTCATTGAGCGTCGTCGCACCGATCAGGCTGAGCTCTCCGCGCGCCAAGGCGGGTTTCAATACGTTGGCAATATCCAGGCCGCCCTCTTCGCCTCCCTGCCCCGCGCCCACAATCGTGTGCAGCTCGTCGATGAACAGAATCAGCTCCGAGCTCTTTGCAGCCACTTCATCGAGCAGTTGCTTGGCGCGTTCCTCGAACTCGCCCCGGTATTTGGAGCCCGCGACCATTGAGTTCAGGTTGACTTCAACCAGTCGTCTGCCACGTAGAATTTCCGGGACATCGCCCTTGACTATGCGCTGTGCAAGCCCTTCGACAATGGCTGTCTTACCGACGCCGGGTTCGCCGATCAGGACCGGATTGTTCTTCCTGCGGCGGGCGAGCACCTCGATGGTATTTTCGATTTCCTGCGCGCGGCCCAATACGGGATCCAGCTTGCCCTCGCGAGCCAATGACGTCAGGTCGCGACCGAACTTGTCGAGCGTCGGTGTTCCCGTCGGGGTATCGACTCTCCCGTCCTCAGCCCCCTTGCCCACCACCTTGACCACCTTCTGCCGCAAGGCCTCAGGGGTTACGCCGTATTTTTTGAGCAGCGTTCCGGCGATGCTTTCGGGCACCGAGGAAAGCCCGATCAATAGATGCTCGGGCCCAACGTACGAGTGCCCTAACTCACGAGATGCCTGGAATGCAAAATTGAACACTTTTTTCAGGCGAGGCGAGATGCTCATCTGATCCACCGGGGCCTGCGCCTCCGCTGCGCCCCTTTGAGCGTGTTGATCGATGTAGCCTTTGATGTCGTCGGCTGAAAGCTTCAATTCCTTGAGCAAGGCGGTGCCAACGTCGGTGTCGGCAAGCACATACAGCAGGTGCTCGGTATCGAGCTCGCTGCGGTTCAACTCATGGGCTTTCTCTGCAGCGCGTTGCAGGATTTCCAGGGTCTGGGAGCTGAAGGCATCGGTTGCATCGACAGATTCGCGAGGCACATGCGCCGAGAGCCTGAATTCGTCCCCTCCCGGGTCCGCTGCACCTCCCATGCTGTCGAAAAAGCGTGACACGCCACCGCCCAGCAAAGAGTCGAAGGGATTCAACATGCTTTGATGGCGTAAAAGTCGACGGTAATCGTGGTCGCAAATGGACATCGTTCTGGCCTGGCCATTTTGCGATACAGTCACTCGCGCGACGGCCGGTCTGGCATTACATATTTCACAGAGAGTAGCCATGATGAGTTGTCTCCAAAAATGGATAACACGGACTCATACAGATGGATCTACGTGCCCGTAAGCGATGCTCAAGAAACAGGGGCATGAGACCAGCAATACGCTGAGCGTGGTCGGGAATACGATTGCGTGGGAGGGAATGGCGGCCTTGGGAAGCGACGCCACCCGATCAACATAGTCGCGATCTCATCAATGTGCGCCTCGTCGACCCGATTACCGACGAACGACCCCAAGACAGCTCGTTTACAAAATGACCTGTCGTCACCTATCCACCCACGTGCTCTCTAGCGATTGAGCCCACGCATTGAGGCAAGCTCGATCGCCTGACTCATCTCGGTGACCTCGGGGGGCCCGTCATAACGAAGACCGTCGATGTAAAATGCGGGCGTGCCGTTTACCCCGCTACGGACGCCGCCATTGAAATCGGATTGTATTTTGGGCAGGTAGATATCGGTTTGCATGGCAACCGCGAGTTCATCGCTGGAAAGGCCGTGTCTCAGCGCGATGGCGTCATACAACGGCAGACCCAATCGATCCTGATGTTCATACAACTCGTCGTGGGCCTCCCAAAAGAACCCTCGACTTCCGGCGTATTCCGCGGTGACAGCTGCGCTCAGCGCATGCGGGTGAGCGGTGGTCAGTGGAAAGTTGCGGAACACAAGCAACAGGTCCCCGCCAAAATGCTGCTGCAGCTTCTTGACGACCCAGTACGCCAAACCGCAATAGGGGCATTCATAGTCGCCATATTCCACCAGAGTGACCTTGGCATCCGCCCTTCCCTGGCGATGATCGTTTGCAGTTACCGGGACTTTGAGAGTGGCCATGTGATCACCTACTGGTTTTTGGCGGGCGTGCTGTGTGGGGAATCTGCCAGAGCATCCAGCGCATCCAGAATGCCGTCCGCTCCAGGGTTGATTGCCATTGGTGAAACGTAGCTCCAGGCGATCACCCCCTCCTTGTCAATCACGAACAACGCTCGCTTACACACTCCAAGGTGGGCATCGTACGCACGATACTGTCGCGCCACTGCCCCTTTGGGCTCGAAATCGGCAAGCAGGCTGAAGTGAAAACCACGATCTTTGACGAAGGCCTGATGACACCAGGCGCTGTCGACGGAAATACCCAACAGCGTCGCGCCGTACTCTCTGAATGTGGGGAGCACCTGGTTGTACAAAGTCAGTTGGTCGCCACACACCGAGCTCCAGTCGGCGGGATAGAACGCCAGTATGACGGGACTTCCCTTCAGCTCGTGCAGGGACAGCCGCTGATCGGGGGTCGCGTACAGGGAGAAATCGGGAGCGACAGTGCTGGCTGAAAGGGGTTCTTGAATCAGGCTGTCGGTCGTTTCTTTTGCATCATCCAATGCTGAGGTGTTCATTGCTTGAGCCCTGATAGGTGGAGGTGGGTTCTGCTCAGCCGGATACGACTCACCCGGCGGGATCACTCCATCCACCGTCAAGGGATTCAAAATGGCGAAGATGCCTCGATACAAGCCTGAGTGTCTTCGGCTGCGAGGTTAGGGGCCGCATCGACAAGCATGAGGAGGTCCGCCGTGCTTTTGCGGAATGGGGGTTGAGGCCAGGTTGGCAGCACAATGGCTGATCTGATCTGGCGCACCCATGACTATAGTCGCTGTTGGCACCTGCCGACCGAAAAGAGACCTGCGGTACGTCCGAACTCCGCCGCGTAAAAAGTGGCAGGGACGAGTTGGAGTGCCTTGTCGAGCGTGCTTAGCCGGGCAGCTTAGCCGCAAGGACGTCAACCTTCTCGATTGACGGCGGTTCGGCAAACAATTCAGCAGCCTTTGCCATAAGCGCGGCGGCGACCTTGCCCGAAAGATGAGCCTGTCGGCCTGCTTCATCCGGGAAGGCGTCAAAGATGCCAAAGTTGGAAGGCCCCAAGCGGATGGCGAACCAGGCCGTGGTGGCTGGCTCCTCCTCCACGATAGCGAGACCACTCATTAAAAAACGCTCCACCTCTTTCTCTTTCCCGGGTTTTGCTTCGAGACGAACGAACAACGCTACGTTGACCATGACGTGTCTCCTCTTCTACGACCAGTCATCATGCGCCATGCTTTCCGGTAAGCCCAACGGAATATTCGCCAACTCGTCAGTAAGGTCCAACGTCGCGGGCATGGAAACCAACGTCGAGTCATTTTGCCGACCGAGCAAGCGGCCAGAAGCGCACGCTGAAGTTCGGCAGCGTCCGCACGCAATCGCTCGGTTAGAACCGGTCGATCGCAAGCAACGGCTTCAAACCGTTGCCAATTCTCACCCGACGGGTCAGAGCTTGTAGCCACCACTCGCTTCAATCACTTGTGCGGTTATCCAGCGCTCTGCATCAGAGGCCAGAAAAGCAACGACCGATGTGATGTCTGCAGTATCTCCAAAACGCCCCAGGGCGGTATCGGCCTCGATTGCTTTCACCGTGTCGGGATTTTCACGAACAGCCGCATTCATGTCGGTTTTTACCCAGCCCGGTGCAACGGCGTTCACGGTGATACCCCGTGGCCCCAGTTCCATAGCAAGCGAATGCGTGAGGTTGTTGATGCTCGCCTTCGCCATGGCGTAAATCGGTACAACCGGCAGTGGGCGAGTGCCAAGCGCTGAAGAGATATTGATCACCCGTCCACCCTCTGCAAGCCGACTCAATGCGTTTTGGAGCACGAAGAATGGCGCGCGGGCGTGGACAGCGAAGATCGCGTCCCAACTGGCGGTAGTCGCATCCGCGAAACCGCCCAAGGGGAGCAGCGATGACTTGACCATCCTACGCGAGGTACGGGGGTGAGCTCGCCCTCAAATGCTTAAATTTTCACATTGCACTTGTAGTGATCGATACATATAAATATAGTGGTCACTACAGGAAGCATGAATGTGCACTGACCCTACCCATTAGCCATTCATCCAACATCGATCCAACACGGAATGCGCAATGAATTCTTTTGCTGATGCCAACGTTAACGCTTCGATCTCGGCCGAGCGTGAGATCGGTCGTTTGATCTCGACCTATTCCTACCTTCTCGACAGCGGAAAATTCGACGAGGTAGCCAAGCTCCTGAAACATGCCACGCTCGAAGTGCCAGGGGCGACTGCTGAAGGAGAGGCCGATATCGAAAAGTTTCTGATCTCGGGAGTTCAGCGCCATGAAGACGGTACCCCTCGCACCTGGCACGCGGTCTCTAATATGCTCATTGATGTCGATGTTGAGCAGGGCTCAGCCACGTCAAAGAGCTACTTCACGGTTCATCAGGAACTCAAGGGTTTCCCGCTGCAAGCCATTTGTGCGGGCCATTACCACGACACTTTCTGCAAGCTCAACGGCAGCTGGCACTTTGTGCGAAGGGCTGTTACCGCCCACTTGATGGGTGATTTGAAGTTTCATGTTGGCGGCCTCAGCAGCGACACAGCGTCGTGAACGCAACGGCTACCGCCTGTAAGACGGCTTTGATCACCGGTGGCAATAAAGGCATTGGCTTTGCCATCGCCACCGGGCTAGGCAAGCAGGGATACAGCCTGTGGGTCGGCGCTCGCGATGTTCGCAGAGGTCAGCGGGCGGTCGGGCAGTTGGTGGCAATGGGCATAAATGCTCGCCTCCTCCTCATTGACGTCACCGACGATGAGAGCGTCAATGCCGCGGCGCGGCGAGTGCTAAAGGAATCCGGGCACCTCGACATCCTGGTGAATAACGCGGGCATCATATTAGGAGCGGATGCCTCGCCTTTGGAGCAATCGCTTGCCGAGGTCAAGGCCGTGTATGAAGTCAACGTATTTGGAGTTATCCGGGTGACGCAGGCCTTTGTGCCAGCACTTCGCAAGTCGAAGAGCGCAAGGGTTGTGATTATCGGCAGCGGCTTGGGCTCGTTGGGTCTTGTAAATAACGCAGCGTCTATTTACTCGACGGCCAATTTTCTGGCTTACAACTCATCGAAGACAGCCGTTAATGCCGTTGCCGTTTCTTTTGCAAAAGCGCTGGCGCCAGACGGCATAAAGGTCAATGTCATTGAGCCGGGAAGTGTGGCAACCGATTTGAATGAGCATCAAGGCGCGCTGACGCCGGACGAAGGTGCATCTGTAGCGATACGGCTGGCCACTATAGGGGATGACGGTCCGACGGGAGGCTTTTTCGGGCACGAGGGTGTGCAGCCTTGGTGACGAAACATTCCTGTGTATCGCATGAGACCCATCCTCGCGGTCGAGGCTGTTTCAGCGGTGCGAATGACACCCCAAAGCTTGCGTCCATCGCTCGATTACCGTTGCATTGGCTCCGAATAAATTTTGGACAGGCGAATCCAATATGAAAAATCAACGTTCGCAAGCAACACCACAAGGCGCTGAGGACTTGGCTGTCCGTAAGCAAAGGCGATCCCTGGACCGAGAGGCGGGAATACTCATCGCGAAGGATCTGTTTCACGAACGAGGGTTTGATGCTGTTGGTATCGCGGAGCTGACGCGTGCTCTGAACATCAATCCACCCAGCCTCTATGCTGCCTATGGCAGTAAGGCCGGGTTATTTGAGCGATGTCTCGCAGTTTACGTCGAAGAAGCAAACCTGCCGGCGGATAAAATCCTGACGGATGATCGCCCCTTGCATGAAGCGATGACCGACTTATTTCTTAATGCAGCCGCGCTCTACACTCGGTCAAAGGTCAAGCGGGGCTGCATGGCCGCGGAAGGCATGCGTTCTGCTGATCCGCAGGTACGTGCACTTGCTAACGGCTATGGAGACGCTGCCGCTTCGTTCATCGAGCGCTATATCCGCCAAACTCAGCCGCAACGCTCTCGCGAGCTGGCGGATTACGTTGTGACCACATTGCAGGGCTTTTCGGCGGCGGCTCGATCAGGATTGTCCCGGCCTCGCCTCACGAAAGTCGCGAGCCTTGCTGGCCAGAGCTTCGAGGCTTTACTCGCCCCCACGAGCGGCTCGCATCCATGACAGTCCTAGACCACATCGAAGTGGCAGTAAGTGACGCTGAGACGTCGCGGCACTTTTACGAACGAGCCCTGAAACCTTTGGGCATCTGTCGCATCATCACGATCGAACCTTCGCGGACACGTACGGGCGGGACGCGACATGGCTTTGGCAGGGAGGGGTACCCCAGTCTGTGGGTCCACGACAATGAAGAGCCCAACGTCGGCATCCATATCGCATTTGCCGCACACTCAAGAGACTTGGTCGACGCCTTTTACAAAGCGGCTTTACAAGCTGGAGGGACGGACAATGGACCACCGGGCGTGCGCAACCAGTACCACGCCCACTACTACGCCGCTTATGTGCTGGATCCGGATGGCTTTAACATTGAGGTGGTTTGCCAAAGCACCCAGGACACAGCATTAGAGGATCCATTAAATGCCTAGACTGACTATCCAACCGCCTTCTTTGTTTTCGAGTCTTGAGTGGGGATTTTCGCAAGTCGTGGTCTGTGGGCCAGGAAACATTGTATCCATCGCCGGGCAAGTCGCTTGGGACGCTACGGGTACGCGAAACGCAGAAGGATTAGAGGGCCAGTTTCGCCAGGTATTGAAGCAGGTCGTTATCGCTGTCGAGGCGGCTGGCGGCGTGTCGGATGATATTCAGAACCTGCGAATCTACGTTCCAAACTTCCGATCGGGTGCGGATGCCGATGTGCTTGCAAAGGTTTTAGTTGAGATTTTTGGCTCCGAAAACCCACCGGCCTCCTCGTGGATCGGGGTCCAAGCGTTGGCCCAACCGGAGTATCTGGTGGAAGTAGAAGCCATGGCCGTCGTTCCGGGCAAACGCCAGTTCCGATCGTGGTAACGGATGCTGGGTAAGAACTAAGAAAACTATGACGCTCGGTCCATGAGTACGAACTCTGTCAGAGCCGCGTTTCCTGAAGTTTCTTCAGACCCCATTAGAGTAAAGTTGTCCAGAATGCCAGATAAGTTTCTGTTGAACGGGTAACTCGTGGCCGTATGGCGGGCGTCACCCGCGAGCACTGTAAATACATTGAAAGAATCTGGCAGCCAAAATGCTCATGGTGGAGGGCCACAGCTTAGGCATAACGTTGGCTCACCCTGAACAACTGTGAATGTCGCAGTCTCATTTAAACGAAAGGATCAACTAATGTCAGGCAAACTTTCCAATAAAATCGCTGTTATCACAGGCGGGTCGAGCGGAATTGGTCTCGCTATCGCCAATGAATTTGTCGCTGAAGGCGCCTACGTATTCATCACCGGCCGCCGCGCCGCTGAACTTGAAAAAGCGGCTAAGGAAATAGGACGGAATGTCACCCCTGTTCAGGGTGATGTCGCTGACTTAGAAGACCTCGAGAGGCTTTACGGCATCGTTGAGCGTGAGAAAGGCCGCGTCGATATTATCGTCGCAAACGCTGCCGTTGGGGGGTTGGCTCCGCCAGGTGCCGCCGCGTCGCCGGATCACTTCGATCGAGTTTTCAACGTGAACACCCGAGGCGTCTTCTTTACCGTGCAGAAGGCCGTCAAACTACTAAGCGATGGAGCGTCTATCGTCCTCACTGCGTCGAACGCCCATTATCTGGGTATTCCCGGTTTCGCCCCCTATTCCGCCTCCAAAGCAGCCGTTCGCTCATTTGCTCGTACGTGGGCCGCTGAATTCAAAGATCGAGGCATCCGCGTCAATACCCTTAGCCCTGGTCCTATCGATACACCGATCATGGGCACATCTGGGCTCACTCCCGATGAGGTCGAGAAGTTTATGCAGCAAATAGTGGCGAATGTGCCCCTCGGCCGCATGGGTCGGCCCGAGGAGATGGCGAAGGCAGCTCTTTTCCTCGCCTCTAGCGACTCAAGCTTCGTCACCGGCATCGATCTGGTTGCCGATGGCGGTATGACTCAGATTTAATTTATTTGTGTCACGCCGCCACATTCGTTAGGACAAGCGAGCGCCGCATGATCTGGCACTGAATCAATCCAGTAAATACCGCTGCACATAAGCACGGTGAGCAGCGATTAACGCTCGCCTTGCTTATCCCGCAGCACAGCAAGGCGCACTGTGATATCGGTTCATTAGGCACGGAGGCTGTATGTCCTTCATAGCTGCCTCCCATGGCACCGACGGCCTTGATACAACTTCAGCTTAGGTGCCAGGGTAGGCTCGAAGGATGAACACAACTTAGGTGCTTTTTTGAGGAACCTTTACTCACTCGACTGGCGTTGCGGGCTTCAGGTCGTATGCGGCCTGCACGAGCTCATGTCGGGTACCAAGTCCGTCCTGAAACGAACGATCCCAGACCGCTTGCAGTTCATCTTTGACCTGCGTCTCAAAGGCCTTGAGCACGACATTTCGATAGCGCTTCGAACGGCCTTCAATTACATCGAGGACCGCGTCGACCACCGGTTTGAAATCAAATTGCTTGTGGGGAAAGGCAATTGAACTGTAATCAAACAATCGAGATTTAGGGTCGCTGGCCCATGTCTGCCAAGTTTCAAACATTCGGTCATTGAATCCGGTCAAAAACGGGCCTGGATTAATGGTAGCGACCTGGACGTTGAATTCGAGCATCTCCTTTCGAAGGGCCTCCGCGAAAGCTTCCACAGCGTGCTTAGATCCCGCATATGCACCGGTAAAGGGGTCAACGGTCAGGCCGGCCACAGACGACATGAAGATCACCATTCCTTGACCCCGCCTGGCCATGCTCTTCG
Source organism: Pseudomonas sp. RIT409 (assembly GCF_003052515.2). Classification (GTDB taxonomy): domain Bacteria; phylum Pseudomonadota; class Gammaproteobacteria; order Pseudomonadales; family Pseudomonadaceae; genus Aquipseudomonas. Next base: position 78,244 of record NZ_QARE02000015.1, read on the forward strand.
CGATTCCCTGCGTCAACAAAACAGGCCCAAATACATTAACCTCGAACTGACGCTGGAGCTGTGCGTATGGAATATCCACGACGCTTCCGCCCTCAGAAATACCAGCGTAGTTCAGTAAAATGTCTATTGGCCACAGCTGTGCTCGGTCCCTGTCCTGAGCATCGGTCACGTCTAACTTCTCAAGCTGAAGATCCAACCCTCGGCGCTTGGCTTCATTGCTGAGGTCTGCGATCTGTGCAGTGATTTCAACCCCGGCAATCACATGATGCCCCGCAGCCGAGGCTTGTAACGCGATTTCTTTCCCGAACCCAGTTCCAGCGCCCGTAATAAGGATAGTTTTGGATGACATAGATATAAGTCCGCCTCAGTTTTTTTGAGAATGCATTGACTTTGGCAGTGCGTTTTTTTCAAACGCACCCACCGCCGCTAGCGCGATTTGATGATCCTGCTCGGCCGTGCCGCCGCTGACCCCAATGGCTCCGATGACGCAGCCATCTGATTTGACAGGAACTCCACCTGCGAACGTGATTACTCTTCCATTGATGCTGCCTGCAAGCCCGTACAGCGAACCTCCGGGTTGCGCCTGATCAGTTAGCACGCCTGTATCTGAACGCAGTACGCAGCTCGTAAAAGCCTTATCAATAGAATGATGTACGCTGCCCAATTGAGCACCATCCATCCGAACATGAGCTATTAAGTAACCTGTGACATCCACAATTGCGATATTGCTTGGACTGGAAAGCCTGTTTGCTTCTGTCTCGGCGGCAGCAATAAGCGACTTCGCATCGGTCAGTTCGAGTGAAACTAGGCTGTGCATGCTGGCACTCCCTGATAGTTGATGGGTTGCAGCCGCAGGGATTCTTCACGTCCCCTGCGCCGATCTCCATTTGAACTTTGAAATCGTCGTATGGAGGTGTTCTATTGAGCGATTGAACAGGAAGATGTTTGATGAAAGAAATTCAACTCGGCGATGAGCAGGCTTGGCCGATCGCCGTTGTGTAACCGGTGATCAAAATACTCGTCGCTAGGATGAGGTTTCCTCATCGAACCAAATCATCCGTGGAACTATCTCTTTTAATGCGCCACCACCCAAACAGATATTTCTAAAGCTGAACCTGGTCACGCGCTCCTTGCCCCTTGGGGTCAGAACAGTGTGCAGCTTCAGGCCGCGATGGGAATACATCGACTATCAGGTGTCGCTAACGCTAACCATGACCATCGAACTCGGTCGGTCGTCTTCAATAGAGACCGTTCTCGGTAAAGGGGTTGTTATGACCGAATACAACAGTACACGGAGAAGATTCTTAGCCATGTCCGCGACCGCTGCAGCGGGCGCGACATTGCTGCCTGCCTTCGGCGACGAATCGAGCCAAACGAATCACGGAGAACACACCATGACGACCCGCGCGCACCAGATATTCAAGCCTGAATTCAAATTTGGCTTGGGGGGCGTTCCCCTGGGCAACGAATTCGATAAGCATACTGATAAGCAGTCAGATGCCACGTTGGAAGCAGCTTGGGATGCGGGCGTTCGTTACTTCGATGTCGCTCCGTGGTATGGGTTCGGATTGGCAGAGCGGCGCTTTGGTCGCTTCCTTCACAACAAACGCCGCGACCAATACTTACTGTCCTCAAAAGTAGGGAAACTTTTCAAAGCATCCGAGAATAATAAACATGCAGAAATTTTTCCGCTGTCCGATTCCCCAAATGATTTGATCATCGACTACACAGCCGACGGGGTGCGCCGCTCCATTGAGGACAGTCTCCAACGCTTGGGTGTATCACATCTGGATATAGCCTTTGTGCATGATTTGTCACCCGATTTCGCCTACTTCCCGAATGGATGGGAAGAGCAGTACGAGATCGCACGCAAAGGGGCCTTCCCCGCGCTATCCAAGATGCGAGATGAAGGCATCATCCGAGGTTGGGGCGTTGGGGTAAATACCCCTAACGCCATACTGAAAGTGATAGAAGATGCGGATCCGGATGTATGCCTGTGCGCGCGACAGTATTCGCTTATTGATCATGAAGATACTGTTACGAGGCTCTTTCCGGCTGTTCGAGCCAAGCAGGTTTCTCTAGTGATGGGATCCTCGCTAAACGCCGGCTTTATTTCCGGCAGCTCGCGTTATAACTATGGAAAGCAAAACTTCATGATTCCAGCAGCGGTTCTCGCTAAACGTGACCGTCTCCGGGCAGTTGCCGCGCGGCATGGCGTAGACCTGCGCACGGCCGCCCTGCAATTTTCCGCTTCCGCGTCCGAGGCGGTTGCACTGGTGGTGGGAGCTCATAGCGATCAGCAAATTTTAGAGGACTATAACTCGATGCAGGCGAAGATTCCCTCTGAGTTCTGGGAGGAGCTGTTGCATGAAAAGCTCATCGCAGCAGGTGCCCACTTGCCACCAAAACCGAAAGCCTAGGTATTAGAACTCGCCACGTTGCCCACTCGCAGCGCTTTGGCATTTGCCACCCACAAACGGGGCCAACGATGGCCCCGTCATTTCACGCGGGTCAGCAGTTAGACTATTTTGATAAATATTGATCATCCACCGGCACATCATAGCCGAGCGCCAAGCGGTTGGTTGCATTCGCCAATGCGATAACTGCTTGTAATTCACCAAACATTTCGCTGGTCATTCCGGAGGTCTTCGCTGCAGCGGTGTGAGAAGCTGTGCAGTAAGCGCAGGCGTTGGTGATGCTGACAGCCATGTAGATCATTTGCTTGACTAGTGGACTCAGCGCCCCTTCGTCCATGATTGACTTGACAGAGTGCCAAGTATCCCGAAGTGTCGGTGGGTGAGCAGCAACACACTTCCAAAAATTGTTGACATCTTCGACGCCTCGATGAGACATGATATCGTCGTAGACATCTCTGACCTCTGGAGATGCATCGTCGTACTCTATCAATTTGTTGAAAGCCATCTGTTGATTCCTGTGTAGTAAGAAAAAATTAAGCGCTAGTCATTTGTTTGGCGATAATCAACCCCCCTCCACGTTTTCATGCAAAAACATTCGAGCCGAGCGTCCTACTGCTTGGGATGCTTCCAGCTATCGTCGATAAGCATTTTTCCGGGCCATGTATAAGCCATTACTCCTCCGTCGACCAGCAGGGACTCACCCGTCATGAAAGAGCTTTCATCGCAAGCCAGGAATACAGCTACGCTTGCAACTTCCTCAGGTCGCCCGATCCGACCTAACGGCGTAACCCATGTTTGCGCGTCTCGAAAAGCTTGCCCATCACGGTCTTCCTTGGCCCCTGCCAAGGTATCCACTAGCGGCGTCTCAATCGTCCCAGGGCAAATGGAGTTGACACGTATACCCTGACGTCCATAATCAATTGCCATCGCTTTCGTAAGATTGGTAATACCTCCTTTAGCCGCGTTGTAGCCTGACCGATCAAGATCGGCGGCCAAGCCTGACATTGAAGATACATTGACGATTGAACCGCCTTGTTGGAGCATCAGGGGTATAACGTATTTACTCATCAAAAATGTACCACGAAGATCAACCGCCACGATTTTGTCAAATAGCTCTGTCGGATAATCGTGCACTTTCCCGCCGATTGCATCCACTCCAGCATTGTTGAATAGCACATCGACCCTCCCGTAATGTTCATTGACGTAGCGAGTGAAATGAATGATCTTTTCTTCGTCTCCCACATTGAGCGTGTATCCCTCTGCCAGACCACCCGAGTTAACAATCTCCTGCACAGTACGTTTTAGCTCATCTTCATTGACGTCGACCCCGACCACGCGGGCCCCTTCTCGCGCAAATGCAATAGATGTCGCTCGCCCAATACCGGTGGCCGCGCCCGTCACGATTGCAACAGTGTCTTTTAGACGTTTCATAGAACCTCACTCATGATAGTTAGAAACGCGAACTTGATTCGCTTTCGGTTGACAACGAGAAGCTGCGTACAATCGTTTACTATTACTCAACATCGGCGTTAGGAAACTTCAAATGACGGAAACAGACAGTGCAATGCTGGGCGATCTGTATGTTTTTCAGGTAATTGTCCGCCATGGCAGCTTTGGCCAAGCGGCAATTGAATTGGATGTGACCCGTTCGGCGCTGAGCCATCGGCTGCGCAGGCTAGAACAACGCTTGGGAATACGTCTTCTCAACCGCTCCAGTCGCACGATAACAGTGACCGAGGCAGGTATGTCGCTGTCGCGTCAACTGGGGGTAGGTTTCGCGTCGATACAGCGCGCCCTGAATGAGTTAGAGGGGAGCCGGGGCACGCCAAAAGGCATTTTGAAAATTACCGCATTACGCGATGGTGCCAGGCTTGTCCTGGCGCCAGCACTCACATCGTTTTTCGCAGCCTATCCCGACGTAAAACTAGACGTCTGTGTTGATGACCAGATGGTCGACATTATTCAGCGAGGATTTGATGCTGGCATTCGCTATGGGGACAAGGTGCCGAACGATATGGTGTGTGTAGCGCTCACGGCTCCAGTACGCTGGGTAGTGGTAGCGGCCCCAATGCTTATCGACCAAGTCGGATTGCCTGAGTCGCCCGCGGATCTGCTGCAGCTACCTTGCATACAGATGAGAATCGGCGATGGCAGCCTGTACCCTTGGGAGCTGGGCAACGGTGAATCGACGGTTCGACTCCACGTCGACGGCCCGATCTGCGCTAACGAAACCGAGCACACAGTGGGCGCAGCCATTAGTGGGTTAGGCTTCGCCTATTTGCCTGAGCGCCGCGTGAATCTCGACATTGAACGAGACCACTTGCGCGTTGTTTTGCCAGAGTGGGCCTCATCAGGAGCTCCATTCTGCCTTTACTATTCCAACCGTCGGCTTCCGCCGCCCGGCTTGCGCCAGCTTGTTGCGACGGTTCGCCAACATGAAGGTCTTGAGCCCATGCTGTAGGGCGGCAAAAGCTCAAGCCTTGGAGCCGAAACACGTTGGCTGCGGCGTGATTCGAATGGTTAGCACCTTAAGCCGATGTTCGCTCCCGGTTTACGATCTCAGGTCACAGGAAGCAGAGGGCCACGCACCTTAGCTAGCTGTGTCATTAGCTATCCTGGCTGGCAAAATCGGTGATTGTCGTGTCGGCGATCGTGAGGGCGAAGCCGTAACCGAACAATCCAGCAGGAGTTCGAAAGCCCGGCAAATACTCGCCTGCTAACACCCGCCGCGCGGCCTCGGCCGAAGCCATGGCGGTAAAGGTGTAGCCGTTTACAGATGAGAGTGATGATCGAATCGCTCGACCATCTGCACCGGTAACTTCCGCCGTCGCTCGGTACCTGTTAGCAGCACGCTCCTCGGGTGTCGGACCGGCCGTCGGCGCGTCGCCCGAACTCGTCGAAAATTCGCCTTCGCTTATATGAACGAACGTTTCGATGTTGCCTATACCGGTCATGTGATGCAGCGTCAGGAGATCAGGTAGGGTTACTGGAAACGATGAGCGAGGGCCGCGGCCGAAATCGAAGTCTCGGACTTCATCCGGGCTGCGAGTTACGAGGTTTCCGTTGATCAGTTTCAGGGGGTTCATCGCCATCCCCATCCCAGCAGTGGCAACTGACCCCTTTGACATTGAACCTGTCACCTCAAGGGCGATGCTCAAACTACGCGGTTCAGGCACTCGAGACGCAGCATGACCCGCGAGACTGCCCAGCATTGCTACGCTGCCGCCGCTTCCTGGCATCAGCATTACGCCGTTAACCTGCGCCTCATCACTCAGTGCTAGCGCTTGTCGATAACTGCTTAGCTCAGCTGAAAAGTCGAGGTAATGAACGTTTGCCCGAATGGCTATGGACATGAGAAATTCGGCGGTTTCTACAAAAGGCCCCGCAGCATTCAGTACGACGGATACGTCCTTGGACAATCCTTCCAGAGCGTCGCCTCCATGGAGGTCGAAAACTCTCGCCTCGGCACCGAGCCGTCGGGCCAGTGCTTCAAGCGCCGGTCTGTTGCGTGCCCGCCCTGCGACTATTAAATCAAGACCGATAGATGCGGCATACTCCGCAGCCAACGCACCGGTGTAACCAGTAGCGCCGTAGATCATGAGCTTTTTCATGAATTCACCTTGGTAAACGTCATTCCAAGTAGGCGTGGATGTGCGTTATCAAGCCTTCGGCATTCAAGGAGATGTCCATCACCCCAATTTCGTGGCCAAAATCACCCGTGAAGTCGACCCTTATATGGGCTCGACCTGCTTCGAAAAGCTCACACTCCAACATGCGGGTTACCGTTTGGTAGGCGACGAAATACCGTTCCAGATAATCTTGAACACCTAGCAGCCCCGTGAAGATATGCCCTGTGGATGGGTCGTCGATCACGGCGTCGTTTGTGAAAACCGCCAAGGCGGCGGGTACATCGAATAGGTTCGTGGCCGCGAAAAAAGCATGGATTGCGGTCAGTGCGGGCTTATCCTGCTCGTCCATTGCATCACCTCAGTGTTGCCAGCTTTTGTACACGAATTCCAAACTGTACCCATCAGGGTCTTTGACCTGAGCGGCGTAGTAGCGGGGATCATAATGACGCTGTGCCCCAGGCGGATGCACATCCACCGCGCCACAGGACAATGCCTGCGCATGGGTTGCGTTCACTTGATCTTCTGAGTCCGCTACGAACCCGACATGAACCGCCCCGGGCGCTGGGGTGCCCTTACGCAACCAGAAAAACATACGGCCTTTGGCGCCAAACCCCTTGAGTTCAATGGGCCCTTCAACCTCGGATGCCCCTTGGTAATCAAGGCGACTGGTGATACCCAGCATTGGAAGCACGTTGTCGTAGAAGGCGATGGAGCGATCCATGTCACGAACGGTGAGAAAAATATGGTCAATCATGTGCTTATCCTCAGATGATGTAGCCGCCACTGACTTCAATGTTTTGAGCATTGATCCAGCCGCCGTCGAGGGTTAGCAATGAGGCGATGACACGAGCAACCTCTTGTGGCTCGCCGACTCGTCCAAGGGCCGTTTGAGAAGCCAGCAACGATTCGAATTCGTCGCTCAGCCCGCCACCCAGCTCTGTTCGGATAGGGCCAGGCGAGACTGAGTTGACGCGAATGCGTCGTGCGCTGAATTCAGCCGCCATGTAGCGGGTCAATACTTCCAGGCCACCCTTGAACGTGGCATACGGCGCCACACCAGGTGTCGCTACACGCGTCGTGGCGCTGGTGAGGTTGACGATACATGCCCCCTCTTTCATCAATGGCAGCAGCGCCTGCGTCAGAAAAAACGGCCCCTTCAGATGCACGTTCATCAAGCCATCGAATTCGGCTTCGGTCGTGGAGACAATAGGGTTATACATTCCGTACCCTGCATTGTTCACTAGCCCACTCAGACCAACTTCTCCCCACGTGGCCTCTAATGCATTTTCCAATGCGTCCTTGAAAGAGCCAAACGTCGAGACCTCAGCGACATCCAACGGCAACGCGACAGCTTTGCCGCCCTCGTCGACGATTCGTCGGACGACGTCAAAAGCCGCCTCCGCGTTCTGGTTATAGGTCAGCACCACCCCTAAATTGCGACGGGAACACTCGATGGCGGCGCTGGCACCGATTCCCCGGCTACCACCGGTAATGACAATGACATTCATGACGGACTCCGTAGTGATGAGTACCGTCAGGTTAATATTCCGCACTGACACTGACCCGCTTGATCCTGGCTCAATCCTGCCTGTTTCTCTTTTTTTAACTGGTCTGACGCCCTTTCCAGCCGTTTAACGCCGGCATGAAACGGCAACGGGATGAGCTTCGCAGCTTCACCGCACACGCGGAAAACCGTCGAACAGAAACCGGCATTTCTCGCGGGGGCAGGGTCCAAGGCGCCGTACTGGAGCATGAGCGTGCGGCGGTCTATGGGCCGATGTTTAAAGGCAGCAAATCCTTCAGGCCACTGCCCGGCTGGAAGTTGCCCGATGGGGATGTCGTGGCGCTGTCCCATCAGCGCGATGGATACCCGGAGTGAACCCGACATTTCATGCGCTTTCTGCAAGACACATTCCGGCCGGAACCACCATGGCGATCGTCGGTCATGACAAGAAGCTGCTCGTGGGTAGGCTAGCGCAGCGGCTCTCATGGGCCCTTCACACGGGACGGCCCTTCAAGGCCCTTGGCAGCAGCGACGCAGGAGGCTGGCTCACCGTTTGAAACGTCTTCTTGTAGTCGTTCAACTATCCTGACCCTTCATCCACCTGAATTGGAAAACGCATATGAAACGTTATGTCTGGCTCGGTCTTCTCGGTACGCTTTCTCTGGGAGCTCAGGCGGCATCGCTGGATGTGCCCATGAACCTGGTCAGCGCGGATGGCGCACCTCGGCCGATCGGTCAGGTTACCATCAGCGAGACCGCGTACGGTCTGGTGTTCACGCCCAAACTGAGCGACTTGCCCGCTGGAATCCACGGCTTCCATGTGCATGAAAACGGCAGTTGCGATGCAGGCACCAAGGACGGCAAGAAAGTCGCAGCCCTCGCCGCGGGAGGGCACTTCGACCCGGCCAAGACCGGCAAGCATCTGGGCCCCTATGGCGATGGGCACTTGGGCGACTTGCCGGCGGTCTACGTGACGGCCGACGGCATGGCGAATTACCCAGTGTTGGCGCCTCGCCTGAAAAAGATTTCGGAGGTGAAGGGCCACGCCCTGATGATCCATGCAGGTGGGGACAACCACTCCGACATGCCAATGCCCTTGGGCGGTGGCGGAGACCGCGTGGCCTGCGGCGTTATCTAGGCAATGCCTTCGACCCTCCGCGAACCGCCCGGTCCGCGGAGGGATGTTGCCCATCACGGCGTGCTTGGTACTGCCGAAGTATCGTGCGATCGCACAACGCGGCTGACGCATTGCAGCCGCTCACGCTTCGAGAATGTGCGTCGCATCCACGCCATCAATGGCCTGCTATCACCTGCCCGCTGCGCCGGTGGCCTCGGGGAAAGCCATGCACGCGTGCCCGAAACGCAATAGCGAGGCTGAGCAATAGCAACACCAGCAAAACGCTGGGAAACGCAACGACGCCCCACTGATCAAGCAGCACACCTCCCAATACGCCACCGCCCGCGATCGCACTGTTCCAGACCACGACGTTCATGGAGAGCGCGACGTCGGCGCCTTCGCCCGCCGCATCGGCGAGCGCCGTCTGCAAAAGCGTGGCGGCGCCGCCGAACGACAGCCCCCAGAGGAAAACGCCCGTGTAGACGGCCGCCGCTGACCCCGAAAACAGGCCCATGAAGATTGCGACAGCAGCGAAAGTTGCGAGGCTCGCGAGCACGGCCATACGCAGATGACGGTCGACCAATTGACCGGTCAGCCAGATGCCCGCCAGCGCTGCCACGCCGAATGCCAGGAGCACCCGGTCGACTTGACTGGCCAGCCCGGCTTTGGCAACGAAGGGGGCGATGTAGGTGTAGAGGATGTTATGCGCCAGCATCCAAGTGAAGACGACGGCCAATACCGAGCGTACGCCGGGCGTGAACAATACCTGCCGCAACGCCAAGCGTTGGCGGGACGATTGGCCCGGATAATCAGGGACTTTGATCAGCACCCACGCGATCAACACCAAGGTCAGGCCCGACATCAGCGCAAACGCCATGCGCCAGCCCATGAAGCCGCCCAGCCATGTTCCCAACGGCACACCCAGTGACAAGGCGATCGGTGTACCCACCATGGCCACGGCCAACGCACGCCCCTGCAACCGAGGAGCGACCATGCGCCGCGCATAGCCTGCGATCAGACTCCAGGCCAGCCCGGCCGAGACGCCAGCGAAGAACCGAGCGATCAACGTCAGCCAGTAGTTGGAGGACAACGCCGTCGCGGAATTGAACACCAAGAACCCGACAACCGTGAGCAACAGCACGGTCCTGCGGCGCCAGCCTTGCGTGGCAATCGTCAAGGGGATCGCTGCCAGCAATGAACCCAGCGCGTAGACCGTGACCATCTGCCCCGCCAGCGAGGGCGAGACCTCCAGCCCTCGTCCTATCTCCGGGAGCAAGCCCGCGGGCAACGTTTCCGTCACGATGCAAATGAACCCCGTCATCGCCAGTGCGAGCAACGCCCCCAGCGGAAGCTTTCCATCCTGTCCTGAACCTACAGCCATGTCCGTCTCCTCCTTACTAATATACTGATCGATATGAATATAAGGAGAGTGAACCGAGGGGTCAACGATTTATATATTGATCGGTATCTAAATGGATTGGGAAATGCCTGTTAAATTAAAGACCATGATCCCAACCAATGAATTACGGCCTCGAACGGCTCATCTGCGAGGCTGTCACGTCGCCAAGGTCTCGACGATGACCTCGGTGATCGACTGCAGTCGTGCGGTGGCCATCGGATCGCTTTGTGTGGCTTCCAGCAACACAAATTCCACGTCCGGCAGCGCGGGTAACAGACCGTCAGGCACCTCCGTCATCCCCGGCTCGATCAACGCGGAGGCATTGAGGCAACCGATTCCCAGTCCTGCGCCCACCGCCGCTTGCAGGCCCGCGACCCCCGAGGCGATGTGGGCGATGACGTAGGGGCGCCGATGGGCGTCGAGCTGCTGACGTGCCAAACGATGAAGGGAGCAACTTTCAGGCAGCAAGGCCAGCTCCACCGGTTTTTGTGCCTCGGTCATTTTCTTCTGACTGGCCATGACCCAGATCAGCCGCTCGGTTCGCAAAACCCGTGCGTCGCCGTATGCCCCCCGTGCAGCACCGGCAATCCGCATGACGATCGCCAGGTCGAGACCGTTGTTGCGGTAAGCGGCGATCACGTCGTCACTCTTGCCCACCTGCGTGCGAATCCTGAGGCCCGGGTGATGTTCAGCGATCCGGTTCAGCAGCCCCATGAGGTGGCTCGGTCTGAAATAATCGGAAAGGCCGAGATTAAGTTCGCCCTCCAACGCAATGCCGTGCATGTCTCGCCAGGCCGCCTCGGACAAAGCCAGTAGTTTGCGAGCGTGGGCGACCATACGCTCGCCCGCCGCCGTGGCCTGCACCCCAAGCTTGCTGCGCACCAGCAGTTGCCCCCCAGCGGCCTCCTCCAGTTTGCGCAACTGCTCGCTCAACGAGGACTGCGACAGAAAGCGCGTCGACACCGCTGCGGAAATGCTGCCCGCATCGACCACCGCCACAAGGGTCTTCAACTGCTCGAAATCAAATCCGCGCATTTTTATCCATCCGAAAAAACGATAAATGACATCGTATCTTACGGCTTTTCCAATAGGAAGAAGCTTCGCACAATGGCTCCGTCAACCATTCAAAGGATACCTCTCATGCCTGCAATCACCCTTCAACTGTCCGGTTCGCGCAATCCTGATCTGGCTCACAAAGCGATGGCGCTGATCAATCAGCTCACCGCCGAGGTGCTGGGCAAACAGCCCGAATTGATGGCAACGACCGTCCAGTTCATCGCCAAAGAAGACTGGTTCATCGCCGGCCAACCCCTGTCGAAGATCGGCGGCAATGCCTTTCATCTCGACATCAGCATCACCGACGAGACTAACCTGAAGAAGGAGAAAGCGCGCTTCCTCGCAGACGTCCATGCGGGTCTGAAAGCGCTGCTTCCTGATGTGCACGAGGTGTCCTATATCCACCTCATCGACGCGCGTGCAGCGGCCTATGGCTACGGCGGACGCACGCAGGAATGGCGCCACCAGCAAGCCGGTGTTTGACCAACCGGAGGGCCGCGTCAGCCCATCTCGATGAGCATGTCCAGAAACGCACGGACGGCGGGGTTGGTGCGTCGGCTCTCTGGCCAGATGGCCGTGATGTTCTGCCGCTGGACCGCAAACTCGGAAAGCACCGGAACCAGCCGCTCGGCCTGGACGCCCGGATCGGCCATGAAGCTCGCCAACATGCCGATCCCCGCGCCCGCGGCCACGGCAGCGACGACGGCCTCACTGGCATCGACGATAACCGGTGACGCCGGCACCACCTCGATCTCTTTGTCTGCAACACGAAAGGGCCAGCGCATGGCCTGACCGGTGCTTTGATAGCGCAGGTTCACCGTCTCGTGGCGAGCCAGTTCATCGGGATGCTGCGGCGTGCCACAGCGGGCGAGGTAGTCCGGCGAAGCGTAGCAACCCAAGGTGTAGGGCATCAGTCGCCGCGACAGCAGCGAAGAATCCGAAAGCTCACCGATCCTTATTGCCAGGTCGATGCCCTCTCCAATCAGATCGACGATCTGATCGCTCAGCCGCAGGTCAACGAACACCTTGGGGTAGCGGCTGCGGAACGCGGCAATGGCGGGTGCGATCATGTGCAACCCGATGGGCAGTGACGCTGCGATGCGCAGCGTGCCGGCGGGCTCGGCACGAGCCGATTTGGCGACCTGCTCGATCTCCTCTGCCTGACGCAACAATTGCAGCACCCGCTCATGCAGGTCGCGACCTTCAGCGGTGAACACCAAGGAGCGGGTGGTCCTGGTGAACAGCGAAACGCCAAAATGCCGCTCCAGCCGCTGAATACTTTTGCTGATGGCAGAGGGAGACAGCGAGAGCGAGCGGGCCGCTGCCCTGTAGCTGCCCAGAGAGCCCGCGCGGGCAAAGGCGATCAACCCGCTCAGTCGTTCGAATCCGATTGGTTCCTTCATGTCACCATTGAAACGAATGACAGCCTCATTATCAACCTCACCGTTTGGACATAGCCTGTGCTGACCCCATCGACTTGACGCTAGGAGGCTGTGATGAACGACACGATGAAAGCCGTGCGACTGCACGAATTTGGCAACCCTGACGTGTTGCGCTACGAGGACGCGCCGCGCCCCGTCGCACTGTGCGGGGAGGTTCTGGTGCGCGTGCGTGCGGCGGGTTTGAACCCGCCCGATTTCTACTTGCGGGACGGCTACCGGGCCTTGCCGCCTGAATGGCGCCCGGACCCCGTATTTCCCTTGGTGTTAGGCACCGACATTTCCGGAGAGGTCGTGGCCCTCGGCGAAGGCGCGAGCCGGTTCAGCGTCGGCGACGAGGTCTATGCCATGGTGCGCTTTCCCGCTGACCTGATGACCGGCAGTGGTGCCTATGCCGAGTACGTCCGTGTCCACGAGACCGAGCTGGCCCATAAGCCCGACAAAATCGATCACATCGAAGCGGCAGGCGCGCCCATGTCGCTGCTCACCGCCTGGCAATTTCTCGTCGATCCTGGCCATGACACGCCGAACCCCTTTCAGGCCTTTCAGCATCAGCCCGTCCCACTCCTAGGCAAACGCGTGCTGGTGAACGGTGCCGGAGGCGGCGTGGGTCACCTGGCGGTCCAAGTGGCCAAATGGCGAGGGGCACACGTCATCGCCGTCGCCTCCGGCAAACACCAGCGTCTACTTGGCGAACTCGGTGCCGATGCCTTCATCGACCGCACTCAGGTCGCCGCCGAAGCGGTCGCTCAGGACGTGGACCTTGTGATCGACGCCGTGGGTGGCCCCAACATGGAACGGTTCCTGAGCGTGATCCGGCCCGGCGGCCGGCTGTTTCTAGTCAACCCGCTGGGTTTTTCCGGCCATGACGAAGCATCTGAGCGGGGGATTACGGTCTCATCGATGCAGGTGCGTTCCAATGGGGCGCAATTGCAGGAGACCGGTCGCTTGCTGGAAGACGGCACCTTGCGCGTGGTGATCGACAGCACTTTTACACTCGCTCAGGCTGCGCACGCCCATCGTCGAGCCGCTAAAGGGGGCCTTCAGGGCAAGGTGGTGCTGGTGGTCTGAGGGCTCGAAAGCCAGATGGCCCAACCATTGCCCGGACGTCCATCGGGGCAGCAGGCGGGGCGACGGCGTGTGCAAAGCGACGCTCGGGAGCGATATCGCACTGGCGACGAGGGTGAAGGCTCACGTACAGTGACCCCCCGCAAGTCGTAACCCAAGGGATTGATATGTCAGCCACCCCCCAAGCGCCTGCCCGCACCCGCCGCGCCCCCAAGGGCGAGAAACGTCGTGAAGAATTGCTTGATGCCGCACTGGCCTTGTATTCGCTCGAGGGATACACCGGCGCGTCCATTGCCAGAATCGCCGAGCATGTCGGGATATCGGTGGCGGGTGTGCTGCACCACTTCCCTAACAAGGTGGCGCTGCTGATGGCCGTCCTGACGCGCAGGGACGAAGTCAACCGCAAGGTGGTCGACGAGGCCCAAAGCGAACCGACGCTGGATGGGTTCATCGACGGGTTGCAAAAACTCAACCGATCGAACGCGACGGCGCCCGGGGTGATCCGCGCGTTCAGCATTCTCAATGCCGAAAGCCTGGTGGACAGCCACCCGGCTTGGGAGTGGTTCCAGAACCGGTACCAAGGCATCTACGGACGTATGCGTACCCGCCTTGACTTCCTGGTGTCGACCGGCGAAGTGCGCGCAGACGTCGACCTTGACGTCATCATCCAGCAAATTCTGGCGATGATGGACGGCCTGCAGTTCCAATGGCTGCGGTTTCCGGACCGAGTCGATCTGGTCAAGGACTTCGAGTGCTACATGGCGCAGGTCAAGCGCGAAATTCAGGTGAAATGAAACGGGGCGATCCACTCGCTGGATCGCCCCGCTCCCTTCATCTCCGGTGAGGTCGAGACCTGGCTCGCGCCCTGCCCCTACCCCGTGCGGCCATCAGTAGTCGGTGTTGCCGTCGTAGTCGGCGTTACCGTTACCGTCATTGACGTTCTCATCCTGATCGAACACGCCGCCAGTCTTGACCGGTGGCAGCGTGACCTTGACCGAGTTCAGTGCAGAACGAGGCAATGGGTTGCTGGTGGTGGTCGACAGCTCCTGGCGGTACTGATTGACCAGCTTGCCGGTCAGACGAATATCGTCCGACGCCGCACCCAGGCTGATGTTGAAGGTGTCGGGATCGATCACCCACTGCTTGCTCGAATCGTCGTAGTACGCCAACGAACGGTCATTGAGTTCGATGGTGACATGACGGGTTTCGCCCGGCTGCAGGAACACCTTCTTGTAGCCCTTGAGCTCTTTGACGGCGCGTTCGACCTTCGGATTCTGCTGGCCAACATACACCTGGGCCACTTCGGAACCGGCACGCTGGCCACTGTTGGTCAGGTCGAACGAGACTTTGATCGGCGTGTTGCCCACGGCGACACCCGGCGTGACCGACATGTTGTTGTAGGTGAAGCGGGTGTACGACAAGCCATGGCCAAACGCGAACAGCGGCTTGGTGCCCGTCTTGTCATAGCCACGATAGCCGAGCATCGTCAGGTCGTGCTTGTAGCTGATTTCCTTGAGCGTGCGGGTGTTGTCGTAATGCGGGAAGTCCGCGTACAGCGGGTTGTCTTCGATGTGACGTTCGATACTGATCGGCAGTTTGCCGGACGGGTTGACCTTGCCGAAAAGGATCTCGGCCAGGGCCTGACCACCGTTCTGGCCCGGATAGAACGCGTGCAGCGCAGCTGGCACTTGATCGATCCAGTCGCTCATGTTCAGCCCGGTACCGCCGTGCATCGTGACGATGGTGTGCGGGTTGGCCTTGGCGATGTTCTGGATCAACTCGCTCTGGTACTCAGGCAGGTCGAACCCATGGTCGAAGCCTTCGCCTTCGTATTCGTTGCTGTTACCCACTGCCACCACGACCGCGTCGTACTGGGACAGGTCCTGAGGCGCAGCCAGCGAAGCCCAGGCCATTTGCACGCCAACCAGCCCGCCCATGGTGGACAGGTAACCGTCACGACGCGAGTACTCGAGTTTCACGTCATAGGTCTTGCCGGCTTCCAGTTTGATCTTGCCCGACACCGGAATGGTCGGCGGGATGCTCTTGTTGGTGATGTTCTCACCATCACCGTTGTCGATGATCTTCTCGCCATTGATCCACAGGCGAACAGCGCCGTCGGCGCGCACCTTGAACACTTGCTCGCCACTGGTGACCGGTTTCATCTGGCCCGTCCAGCGGATCGAGGTGTTGGCTGTATCGCCATTGCTCGGCAGATCGTCGGTGGACCAGTCCATGTCGACATGGGTGTCGATGCGCGTGGCCGACGGGTCTCCGGACCAGTTGGCGTTGGTGAAGAACTCGGTCTTCAGGCCCGCGACCGTGTTGCCTTTGCTGTCGGTGGTGGTCCAATTCGAAGCCTTAGGGTCCAGCGACAGGCCGTCGAGGAATTCGACCTTGGCGTTGGGCGCCATTTGCTGCAGGCCGCTCAGCTCACTGATGTAATGGGTCGCGTCCACATGGGCGCTGCCGAAACCGGTTGGCGGCGCGTATTTGGCGAGGTCGCCGACCACGGCGATGCGCTTGACCTTGGCCTTGTCCAGCGGCAGCACGTCGTTCTGGTTTTTCAGCAGGACGATGCCTTCACGGGCGATGTTCAACGCCACTTTGTTGCTGGTCGCGCTGTTCATGTTGTGGGCGGTCAACGGCGCGAACTTGTCGAACTGGTACAGGTAGATGTTCTTGAGGATCGTACGGACTTTGTCGTCCACAGTCGCCATGTCCAGCTCACCGCTGTCCAGGTAAGGCTTGAGCACCGAGCTGTTCATCTGGCCACCCATCATGTCCAGATCGGTACCGGCCTTGGCCGCCGGCAGCCCATGCACGATGGCGTTGTAGTCGCTCTGCACCAGGCCCTTGAAGCCCCACTCCTTCTTCAGGATGTCAGCGATCAAGTGCTTGTTTTCACACGCGTATTCGCCGTTCACCTTCTGGAACGAACACATCATCATCGCGACGGTACCGTTCTTGGTCGCCGATTCGAACGGTGGCAGCGTCATCTCGCGCAGCACGCGCTCAGGCATGGTCTGGTTGAGGATGAAGCGGTTGGTTTCCTGGTCGTTACCTGCGTAGTGCTTGGCTTCGGCCCAGACGCGGCGCTGCTGGATACCGTTGATCACCGCAGGGCCGAGGCTGGCACCGAGGAACGGGTCTTCGCCGGAGAGGTATTCGAAGGCACGACCGCTCCAGGGCATGCGATAGAGGTTCATGCCCGGACCGGTCACGAACTGATAGCCACCGGTCGCGGTGTCGTAGCCCAGCGCGCGACCGAAGTCGATGGCGCGACGGGGGTTGAAGGTCGCCGCCAGGTTCGGACCGGAGGGGTAAACCACACCCGGATCATTGCCCTCGCTGGTGTAACGAATACCGGCGCCGCCGTCGGCACCGTGAATTTGCGGAACGCCGTATTGCGGCAGTGGTTTGACGTCCCAGCCGCCGATGCCACCGATGTAGGCCAGCTTTTCTTCCTGAGTCATTTTCGCCAGCGTTTTCTCCGCCGCCTTTTCGGCCCGCACTTCCTTGGCCGCCAACTGCTCCTGGGTGGTGGTCGTCGCCGCGTTGGCATGACCAATGGCCAGACTCAAAAGTGCCAATGCCGAATGGGCACCGATCGTTCTACGGGTTCGCATAAATAATCTCCAGATCGCCCCTGTGCGCAATTGTCGCAGTTGACAGGCGCAAACCCTTATTTCAAGGCGATAAAACACCTATCCCGCAGCTCATTAACTAAACAGCGGGCAAAAAAAGGAGAGCGCGCCAACAAGCTGGAAACTTGGGCAACAGGCTTGGTAAGACCAAAAGTTACTGGCAATGCGCCAGCTAAATACGCAGTACTGGACCGCGCTTCTTAAATTAAGACAGGCGTTTTTTGTTGAAGTCAAATAAAAAATAATCGCCTTAGAAATCGCTGAAATTTTTTGATACAGTCACTGAACTCCCACTAAACCTATAGGTCTGTAGGTTTAGCAAAATGACCTGACACTGCGCCTGACCGCCAGTGATTACGGGGGAGAGCCGCCCTGGTGGACGGCTCTGACCGTCACCTCCGGCAGGCAGGAGAGTCCCTTTTTACCGTTAACCCCATAGGAGAATCACCGAATGAAGATGCCCCTGATTGGTGCACTGGCCGCAATGACATTGGCAGTATCAACCGCTGCAATGGCGACCGAATCAAATACCCAGGAATCGGTTTCCGGCGCACCGGACTCGACGGTCATGACGCAAACTAAAACGGTGGAAGTCGCGAAGAAACAGCATAAACAAGTTCAAGCCGATGAAAACAAACGGGGTCGCCCTACCGACCAGACTTCGCACACCAGCAACTAAGATCAATCACTTACACTTATTAATCACGTACACGAGGGCGCCACTAAAGGCAGCCCTCGGTGCGTCGCTACTTGAACTTTAATCGTGTCCGATCGTTTGAATCCCGTCCCCCTCGAAGAACTGAGCGAGCACTCGGCTGAAGCGCTGTGCGCCTGGTTGGTGAGTCACTCAGGGCTCAAGATGGCAGACATGGATCGGGCACAGCGCCTTGCCCAGGACTCTCCAGGCAGTTCGCTGACCGAACTGCTGACACGCCTTGGCCTGGTGTCGGAACTTGACCTGGCCCGAGCGTGGGCCGCCACCCTGGAGGCGCCCTTGCTGGTCGCCGACGCCGTCACGCCGCCGAACGACACCTTGCCACCGCTGAGCGAACGCTTCATGCGCCACCACCGTCTGTTGCCCATCGGCAACCACGCCGATGGCGTGCATGTGCTGGCGGCCAATCCCGCCAATGCCTATGGTCTGGACGCTGTGCGCTACGCCTGTCAGACGCCGGTGTATGTGTCGGTCGGGCTGTCCAGCGAAGTCGACGGATTGATCGAGCGGTTCTACGGCCAGGGCCGCTCAGCCATGGGATCGTTGATCGAAACGATGGACGATCAGCGCGGGGCCGATGAAGACATCGAACACCTCAAGGACCTGGCTTCCGAAGCGCCGGTCATCCGCTTGGTCAACCTCATTCTGCAACGCGCGGTCGAGCAGCGCGCCTCCGACATTCATATCGAACCCTTCGAAAGCCAGCTCAAGGTGCGCTATCGCATCGACGGCGTGCTGCACGAGGCCGAGGCCCCGCCGTCGAGCTCATCGGCGGCGATCATTTCCCGTTTGAAAATCATGGCGCGGCTGGACATCGCCGAGCGGCGCCTGCCGCAGGACGGTCGGATCATGCTGCGCATTCAGGGCAAGGAGCTGGACCTGCGGGTCAGTACCGTGCCCACCAGCTTCGGCGAGTCCGTGGTCATGCGTTTGCTGGATCGCCAGAACGTCAGCTTCGACTTTCCCAGCTTGGGCATGGATGGCGAACGCCTGCAACGCTTTTTGGACGTCCTGGAAAACCCCCACGGCATCCTGCTGGTCACCGGCCCTACCGGCTCAGGCAAGACCACTACGCTGTACACCGCACTGTCACGGCTCAACACCGCCGAGCGCAAGATCATCACCGTCGAAGACCCGGTCGAGTACCAGCTCGAGGGCATCAACCAAATTCAGGTCAAGCCCTCCATCGGGCTGGACTTCGCTGGAGCGCTGCGTTCCATCGTGCGGCAGGACCCGGACGTGATCATGATCGGCGAGATGCGCGATCTGGAAACCTGCCGCATTGCGATTCAGTCGTCGCTCACCGGCCACCTGGTGCTGTCGACCCTGCACACCAACAGCGCCGCGGCGAGTATCACCCGGTTACTTGACATGGGCGTGGAAAGCTACCTGATCGCCTCCACGGTCAAAGGTATTCTGGCCCAGCGATTGGTGCGCCGACTCGACCCCGTGACGAGGATCGCTTTCGAAGCACCGGCCGAACTGGTGGCGGAGCACGGCCTGGAGCGCTTTACCGATCAGCGCCCGATCATGCTGTACCGCCCTGACAGCGACCTGCCTGGCGGCGGTTACCACGGGCGCAGCGCAATCACCGAGTTGCTGGTCATGACAGAAGAACTGCGCAGCCTGCTCATGCGTCAGGCAGACGCGGCCACCCTGGAACAGGCCGCCCGACGCGGTGGATTGCGCACGCTCTATGAAGAAGGCCTGCGACAAGCCGTGGCCGGGGTGACTTCCCTGGAAGAGGTCCTGCGCGTGACGCGCAGCGAATGACCATGGCCCATTTCAAGTACCGCGCACTGGACGCCGATGGCGTCGCACACAACGGCACGCTCGAAGCAAGCGATCGAGATGCCGCCGTAGCGAGTCTTCAACAGCGCAATCTGCTACTGCTGAGTCTGGAGGCTGGCGCCCCGGTCGGGCTGCGTGCGGCCATGCGCCGTAGCGTGCTCAATGGCCCGGCCCTGGTCAGCTTCACGCAGCAACTGGCCACCCTGATCGGTGCCGGTCAACCGCTGGAGCGCGCGCTGTCGACCCTGATCAGACAAAAGCATGACCCTAAACGTCTGGCACTCTTCGAACGCGTGCGCGAACAGGTCAAGGCCGGCAAACCGTTGAGCCAGGCGCTTGAAGAGGAGCACGGTCAGTTTTCCAGTCTGTACGTCAGCATGGTGCGCGCGGGCGAAGCCGGAGGCTCGCTGGAGCACACCTTGAGCCAACTGGGCGACTACCTGGAGCGCAGTCAGAAGCTGCGCGGCGAGGTAGTCAACGCGCTGATTTATCCGATTTTTCTCGTGGTGGGGGTACTCGGTTCGCTGGCCCTGCTGCTGGCCTATGTCGTCCCGCAATTCGTACCGATCTTCCGGGACCTGGGCGTACCCATTCCGTGGATTACTCAAGCCATCCTCGGCCTGGGTGAGTTTTTCAGCGCGTACGGCCTCATGGTGTTGGGCGCCCTCGTTGCGACGTTATGGGGCATCGCAGTGCTGCGACGGGATCCGCGGCGCCGCCAGCGGCACGATCGTCGTCTGCTCTCGCTGAAGGTGATTGGCCCCCTGCTGCAACGCATCGAAGCCGCGAGGCTGGCGCGCACGCTCGGCACGTTGTTGAGCAACGGCGTCGCACTGCTGCAGGCGATGAACATCGTGCGCCAGGTGTGCGGCAACCATGCCCTTCGCGCCCAGGTTCAGCAAGCGACCGACTGGGTCAAAGGCGGCGGCACCCTCGCCCAGGCGTTCGGCGAGCAGCCGCTGCTGCCGGAGCTCGCACTGCAGATGATCGAGGTCGGCGAACAGGCCGGCAACCTCGACAGCATGCTGCTCAAGATCGCCGATGTTTTCGACCTTGAGGCCAAGCGTGGCATCGACCGCCTGCTCGCCGCGCTGGTGCCCAGCCTGACCGTGATCATGGCCGTCATGGTCGCCGTGATCATGCTTGCCATCATGCTCCCCCTGATGAGCCTGACCAGTAACATTTGAGGACTTATACATGACTCGATTCACCTCAGCGCCTGGCCGTCGCCAAGGCGGCTTCACCCTGTTGGAAATGCTCGCGGTGATCGTGCTGCTGGGCATCGTCGCCACCATCGTCGTGCGTCAGGTCGGCGGCAACGTGGATAAAGGCAAATACGGCGCCGGCAAGGCACAGCTCGCCAGCTTGAGCATGAAAATCGAAAGCTATGGGCTGGATGTCGGGTCACCGCCGGCCAACCTGCAGCAACTGGTGACCAAACCGGCCAATGCCACTGGCTGGGCAGGGCCTTACGCGAAGTCGTCGGACCTCAAGGACCCGTTCGGTCATGCATTCGGCTATCGCTACCCCGGTGAGCACGGCAGCTTCGATCTGATTTTCTATGGCCAGGACGGCCAGCCCGGCGGCGATGGCTACAAAGCCGACCTCGGTAACTGGGAATAACATGCGTGCCCTGCCCCGCGCCCGCGGCTTCACCCTGTTCGAATTGCTGGTGGTGATCGTACTGATCGGCATCAGCGTCGCGCTGGTGGGCTATGGCGTGGGCAAAGGTCTGCATGCCGCCAGCGAGCGGCGAGCGCTGAGTGAAGTGGTGCAGGCACTCCGCGCGGCGCGGGTTCAGGCCATCGTTACCGGGCAACCGGCGCAGACGCGTTTCGATCTGAAAGACGGGCAGTTTCAGGGTCCCTTGCAAAAAGTCCGACGGCTGCCCAGCGACATGCACGTGCAATTGCAAACGGCGGAAGGACTTGGCTCGGCCTTTGAGTTCTATCCGGACGGCGGAGCCAGCGGCGGGCATGTGCTCTTGACACGCAATGACAAGCGATGGCGGGTCGATATCAACTGGCTCACCGGCAACGTGCAGTTGCGGGCGCTCAATTGAGCGCTCAGCGCGGTTTCACCCTGCTGGAGATGCTCGCCGCCCTTGCGGTGCTGGCGGTCTGCAGCAGCGTGCTGGTGGTCGCCTTCGGTCAGAGCGCCCGCGCCCTGCAGCAGACCCAGCGCAGCGATCGGCTGAGCCTGATCGCCCGGTCATTGATGGATGAAGCGCGTTCGAGCCGCCTGCGGGCCGGCGTGACAGAGGGCGACAGGTCAGGCGCGAAATGGCGGCTGGAGGTCAGCGCCGCGCCGGCGAGTCAAGCACCGCTGGCCACATGGCGGCTGGACCTTCAGGTCAGCGAGGGGACCCGACATGTGCATTACAGCACGCTGCAAGTGCGCAGCGCCGGAACCAGGGCGGACCGATGAAGCACCGCACCCAGGGTTTTACGCTGCTCGAAGTGCTCGTGGTCCTGAGCCTGCTGGGTGTGCTGCTGACGCTGGTCGCAGCCGGACTCACCGGCGCCAACCGCGCACTGGGCAAGGCTGAGCGTTTCAGTACACGACTGGACGAAGTGCGTTCGACCCAGAATTTTCTGCGCACTGCCATCGGCCAGGCCTTGCCACTGGCCGCCGGTGCGGAGGGCCCCGCGTCAGCGCCGGTGTTCGAGGGGCACGCTCACAGCCTGCGCTTTTATGCGCCGTTGATGCCTTGGCTCGGCGGCGGTTTGTACCGCTACAGCGTTTCGCTCGCGGCAGGGCATCGCTTGCAAGTCAATCTGGAACGCCTGAGTGACCAACGCTTGCTGCCTGCACAGGATGAGCCTCAGGTGCTGTTGCACCAGGTCAGCAGCCTTGCATTCAGCTATCGCGGGATTTCCCCCCAGGGCGTGGCCACGGACTGGCTCGATCACTGGCCGTGGCCGGGGCGTTTGCCGGTGAGCGTGAGGATCGACGTGCAACTGGCGGGCCCCGTGCCTTGGCCACAGCAGAGTATCGATCTGCGACTGGACTTGTCGTCAGAGGCCCGAACGTTATGACGCGTCAACGCGGCGTGGCCCTGTTGCTCGTTCTCTGGGTGCTGGCGCTGCTGAGCACGCTGCTCGCCGGGCTGTTGGGGTGGGTGCATCTGCAGAACCGTCAGGCTCTGTGGCAGCGCCAGCATACCCAGGCCGTCCTGGCCGCTGAAGCAGGCCTGGCCATGGCGGTGACCGCACAGTTGGATCGCGACCCGCATCGTCACTGGCTGGCCGACGGGCAGCCTCATGCGCTGCGCTTCGACGACGCGACCCTGGCCGTCAGCCTGGTCAGTGAGGCTGGAAAGCTGGACGTGAATGCTGCGCCCGTCGAGTCGTTCATGCGTCTGGTGCTGGCGTGTGGTGGATCGAACGCACAGGCACAGGCCGTTTCGGGCGCACTGAACCAACGACGGGGCGCAGACCGTCAGCCGCTGCGCACGGTCGAGGAGGTCCGGGAATTACCGGCAATGGATCAACGGGTTTACCAGTGCGCCAGCGCGCACCTGACCCTGTGGAGCGGGCTGCCAGCACCGGATGCTGCGTTGGCATCGGGCTGGTTGCGGCGGGTCCTGAACCTGCCTCAGGCCAGCTCCGCTGCCCAAGACGCGGGCCCCGTCGTCACCGTACAGAGCCAGGCGACATTGCCCGGCGGTTTTAACGCGACGCTGATCGTCACGCTGTTACTCAACCCATCGAAGGAGGGTGCCAGGCCTTATCGGGTCCTGCGCTGGCAAGAATGAAGCATTTACTTTCCAAGCGGTTCGCCCCGCTCCAGGCCCGCCTGCACAGCCAGTGGGATGGGAGCCTCGCCCAACAGGCCTGGCGCGCCTGGCTGAATGAGCTGCAGGCGCTGCTCCCTGCCGCTGTCCGTGACCGCTG
This sequence comes from Pseudomonas sp. RIT409, assembly GCF_003052515.2. Classification (GTDB taxonomy): domain Bacteria; phylum Pseudomonadota; class Gammaproteobacteria; order Pseudomonadales; family Pseudomonadaceae; genus Aquipseudomonas. Next base: position 101,919 of record NZ_QARE02000015.1, read on the forward strand.
GCTGGCGCAGGCCCGTGAACGCGTGATCGAATGGCCGCTCAGTCTCCCCGTTGACGCAGCGGACGAAGATCGCCTGGTCCTGACGTTGCCTGCGAATCTGCTGCTGATTCAGACCCTGAACCTGCCAGCCGCTGCAATGCGGGATCTGCAGACCGTCATCGGTTTCGAGCTCGACAAGTACACGCCCTTCCCTCGCGACCAACTGCAGTACGTCGCCCGCGTCACCGGCAAGGATGGCGCATGGGTTCAGGTGCTCCTGGTGGCCGTGCTGCGCGAGCGTTTGCAGCCGATACTCGATGCCTGCCGTGCGCAAGGCCTGGTGCTGCATGCGGTCGATGGCTGCAATGCACAGGGGCAACGGTTGGGCATCGACCTGTTGCCGGTCGATCAGCGCCCGCCACGCAAGGCCCACGCACGGTTGAGCGGCTACCTGACGCTGGTGTGCGGTGCACTGGTGGTGAGCTGCATGGTGCTCTGGCTCGATGCGCGTCAAACCAGGGTCGAGGCCATGCAGCGCGCCGTCGATGCGCAACGGGATGATGTCCGAGCCGTCCAGGATCTGCGCCGTGAACTGATCAATACCCAGGGGGCTGCTCGCTACCTGGCTCAGCAAAAAGCGGCGCAGCCGACGCTGTCCAGCGTACTGGTGGACCTGACGGGATGCTTGGGTGCCGACACTTGGGTCGAGCAGCTGGAAATCAGCGACGGCGGCGGCGTATCGCTCTCCGGTCAAAGTGCCAAGGCCAGCGCGCTGATCGCTCGCATGAAAGACTGCAAGACCCTGAGCGACGCGCAGTTCCAAGGCATCATCCAACCCGACGCCCAGACCGGAAAAGACCGGTTTTCGCTGCGTGCGCACCTGCGCAAGGAGGCGGTCGATGCGCCGTGAACTGACTCGTCGAGAGCGCCGCGGGGCGGCGCTCATCGTCCTGGCCCTGCTGCTGTGGGCGGCATGGTGGCTGCTGGTACAAAGCTGGTTCCTCGACCCGTTGAATGAGCTGGAGGAACAGGCTGACGCCCTGCGCACCCAACAGCAACGTTACGCCGCCGTCCTGGCAGAACGCGACGGCCTGGAACAGCGCCTGCAGGCTGCGCGCCGGGACCCTTCCAGCCGCAGCAGCCTGTTGCCGGGCGAAGACCCGGGTGCAGTGGCCGCAGACCTGATGCAACGCAGCCTGGACCTGGTGAAAGCGCATGCCTCGGAAGGCCCGGGCTGCCAAGTCACCCAACGCATGCCGATCACCCCGGAGCACGACAGCGCCGAGCCCTACCGCCAAGTCAAAGTCAGCCTGACCCTGGAGTGCGCGTTGGAGCCTCTGGCCAACCTGCTGCACGACATTGAATACGGCCAGCCCTTTCTATTCGTCGACACCCTGAGCCTGCGCCGCGCCACATCGGCTCCCGCCACGGGCGGTGCCGGGCGTCTGCAGGTGCACCTGCTGCTGCGCGGCTACCTGCAACAGGCACCGACTCCATCGTCCCCAGGACCACAACGCGAACAGTCCGCACCCAGCGAGGCCCCCGAAGCATGAGGCTCGATACCCTGACCCTGACGCTCTTGGCAGGGACCGCCCTTCTGACGGTAACCACCGTCGGTCTGCTCCTGGGCGCTGGTCAAACCCCTGAGTGGCTGCCAGCGGGCGAAACCCGTGAATGGGCCCCCGCTGCCAGGCCCCCGACCATTGAGCCGATACCCCCTCAGGCCGTGGCGCTGGTCTGGCAGCAGTCGATGTTCAGCCCCGACCGCAAGCCGGACCTGGTAACCGGCAAGAATCAGCCCTCATCCCTGGACGGCATTCGCCTCAGCGGCGTGATCATCGAAGGACAAGCTCAATGGGTGCTCCTGCGCATGCCAGACAAACGCAACCTGAAACTGGCCGTCGGCAGCACGCTCGATAACGGCTGGACCCTCACCGCTGCGACACCTCAGCAGGCGACTTTCAGCCATCAGGGTCAGACCCGCGAGCTGCGCCTGCCTTTGCTTCGCCTGCCACCGCCCTCAAACGTTCCCCCTATTACCCTTCCAGACGTACGCACACCATGAACGATCGCCACCTTCACGTGTTCCATTTGCGCAGCCCGATGATTTGCCTGGCCGCCGCCATCGCACTGGCCGGTTGCGCCGAGACGCCCCGCCACTTCGAAAACGACCCGGCACTGATGCACGAAGCATTGCAAGGCACCGGCTCCCAGCGCGGGCCGGTAGCCGACGTGCCCCCGCAATCTGCGCCGTCGAATCCGGACGCCAGGACGGTGCCGCGCCAGCAGATCATTCGGGGAAGCCAAACATTCGTGCACAGCCCCGCAGCCCCATCGGCCGGTGCTGCGCAGCCCAGCGGCGATATCGTCTTCAACTTCACCAATCAGCCCATCGAAGCGGTGATCAACAGCGTGATGGGGGATCTGCTGCACGAAAACTACAGCATTGCCCAAGGCGTCAAAGGCGACGTCAGCTTTTCCACGTCAAAGCCAGTCAACAAACAACAGGCGCTGTCCATCCTGGAAACCCTGTTGTCATGGACTGACAACGCGATGATTCGCCAAGGCGACCGCTACGTAATTCTTCCGGCCAATCAGGCCGTGGCCGGCAAACTGGTGCCGGAGATGCCGGTGGCGCGACCGTCCAGCGGCCTCTCGGCGCGCCTGTTCCCCCTGCATTACATCTCGGCCACCGAAATGCAGAAGCTGCTCAAGCCCTTTGCCAGGGACAACGCCTTTCTGCTCGTCGACCCGGGACGCAACGTGCTCAGCCTGGCCGGCACGCCCGACGAACTGGCCAACTATCAGGACACCATCGACACCTTCGATGTCGACTGGCTCAAAGGGATGTCCGTTGGGGTCTACGGCCTGCAGCGCGCGACCGTCGGCGAACTGATGCCGGAACTCAAGAAGATGTTCGGCCCCGACAGCGGCATGCCCATGGCGGGGATGGTGCGCTTCCTGCCGATTGAGCGCACCAACTCGGTCGTGGCGTTTTCCGCGCAGCCTCGTTATCTGAGCGAAGTCGGTGACTGGATTCACACCATCGACGAAGGCGGCGGTAACGAACCGCAGATGTACGTCTACGACGTACGGAACATGAAGGCCACGGACCTTGCCCGATACCTGCGCCAGATCTACGGCAACGGCCAGATCAAGGACGACAGCGCGGCCCGGGTCGCACCCGGTTTGCGGACCCGCTCCCTGTCTTCGCTCAATGGCAGCTCAGGGGGCACGGGCATGGGATTCGGAGGGGCCGGACAAGGAATCGGCACGGCGTCAGGCATGGGGTTGAACGGCAATGGCACACTCAACGGCAACGGGCAGGGTAACGTGCAGCCGCTCGCCGAAGAAGAAGACGAACCGACCGATGATGACGCCGGCGGCGTAGAGGGTACGGACAGCGAAACCGCCGACTCGTCATCCGGCGCGCGCCAGCGCCTCGATGACAGCACCCGCATCACCGCGCAAAAGAGCAGCAACCAGTTGCTGATTCGCACCCGTCCCGCGCAATGGGCTGAAATCGAGTCTGCGATCAAGCGGCTGGACAATGCACCGATGCAGGTGCAGATCGAGACGCGGATTCTCGAGGTCAACCTCAGCGGTGAGCTGGACTTGGGCGTGCAATGGTACCTGGGCAAGCTCGCCGGTAATTCCGGCAGTACCACGGTCGCCAACACCCCCGGCAGTCAAGGCGCGCTCGGGGGCGGCGGCGCCGGCCTCGGCGCCACGGATTCGCTGTTCTATTCGTTCGTCAGCAACAACCTGCAGGTGGCACTGCATGCGCTGGAAACCAACGGCCGCACGCAGGTGCTGTCCGCCCCGTCGCTGGTGGTCATGAATAACCAGCAGGCGCAAATCCAGGTCGGCGACAACATTCCCATCAGCCAGACGACGGTCAACACCAACGTGTCCAACACCACGCTGAGCAGCGTCGAATATGTCCAGACCGGGGTCATCCTGGACGTCGTTCCACGCATCAACCCCGGCGGTCTGGTGTACATGGACATCCAGCAGCAGGTCAGCGACGCCGACAACACCGCGACGACCGACAACAACGGAAACCCGCGCATCTCCACTCGCTCGGTGTCCACTCAGGTCGCCGTGCAGAGCGGGCAAACCGTCCTTCTGGGTGGTTTGATCAAACAGGACAATAGCGACACCGCCTCATCGGTGCCCTACCTGGGGCGCATACCGGGGCTGCGCTGGCTGTTCGGCACCACCAGCAAAAGCAAGAAGCGGACTGAGTTGATCGTGCTGATTACGCCGCGCGTCGTGACCAGCAACAGCCAGGCCAGACAGGTGACGGATGACTACCGCCAGCAACTGCAATTGATCAAACCGGTGCAATAAGGGATCGCCATCACCCATTGACCCTCTGCAAACAGCCGACCGCTCCACGAGCGCCTCAGGATGAACCCGAGGCGCCCTTGGCGGGGATTAGGCTTGTAGAACAGAATTGCAAAATCTGCGCAAACTCCCCTAGGCGTCATCCGAGCATCCCGACGATCAGTGCTTAAAAGCACTCGCGCGGCCTTTCAAAATGCTTTATTTTTGAAATGCAGTTCTATTTAAATAAAAACCCGGCGTCCCGGCTGATTGCATCAGGAGCGTTCATGAGCTTCTTTCCCGCCCCTCAGATCACTGAAACAACCGTCTTCACCCGTCTGCCCGACCACTTTCGCAATCCGCGTCCGACGGCATGGGCCAATGCCAATCGCCAGGGGAAGGTCATCGATTCGTTCCTGGAGGGGCCGTCCTTCGATCGCGAAGGCAACTTGTATGTCACCGACATCCCCTACGGACGCATCTTCAGAATCTCACCCGCGGGCGAGTGGACCCTGGTGTGTGAATACGACGGCTGGCCGAATGGCTTGAAGATCCACAGGGACGGTCGCATTTTCATCACCGATTACAAGCGCGGCATCATGCTGCTGGATCCCCGCACCGGGAAGATCGAGCCGCTGCTGGAGTCCGCGGGTTCGGAAGGCTTCAAGGGCGTGAACGACCTGGTGTTTTCGCCCGCCGGCGATCTGTACTTCACGGATCAGGGCCAGACCGGCCTGCAAGACCCCACCGGCCGGGTCTACAAACTGGACACCGCTGGCAACCTGACATGCCTGATCAATACCATTCCCAGCCCTAACGGCATCGTCTTCGACCCCAAGCTCAATCATTTGCTGATCGCCGTGACCCGCGCTCAGCAAATCTGGCGCATCCCGCTGGGCAACGGCTCGATCGTCAGCAAGGTGGGTGTGTTCGCGCAGTTGCACGGCGGCCTGGGCGGCCCCGACGGGCTGGCACTGGACGATCAAAGCAATCTGTACATCGCCCACACCGGCTTCGGCTCCGTCTGGCGCCTGTCCAAGGTCGGCGAACCGCTGCAGCGCTACGTCTCGTGCGAAGGCATCAGCAACACCAACCTGGCGTTCGGCGGCGAAGACGGCCGCACGCTTTACATCACCGAATCCGAAACCGGTTCGATCCTGCAGGTTCGCACACCCACACCCGGCCTGGAGATGTATTCACACAGCTGAACACGCCCCGCGACACCCCACACAGTCCGCCAAAACAACGATAAAAGAAGTGACGCCATGACCCAGGAACATTCGACCAACGCTCCACTCACAGACGCCGAAGGTGAAAAGCTGCTGCGCCGCGTTTTGCTGCGCATCGTACCCTTCATCTTTATCTGCTACGTGATCAGTTACCTCGACCGGACCAACGTCGGCTTCGCCGCCATCAGCATGAACAAGGACCTGGGCCTGACCGCCACTCTGTTCGGCTGGGCAGCGGGGCTGTTCTTTTTCGGCTATTTCATTTTCGAGATTCCCAGCAACCTGCTGATGCAGCGCTTCGGCGCACGGGTGTGGATCGCCCGGATCATGATCACCTGGGGCTTGATTTCGATCGGAACGGCGTTCGCCACTGGCCCGATCAGCTTCAGTATCATGCGCTTCCTGCTGGGCGTGGCGGAGGCCGGTTTCACCCCCGGGGTGTACCTGTACTTTACCTACTGGTTCCCGGGAAAATGGCGCGCCAAGGCCACGGCCGCGTTCCTGCTGGGCATTCCGACCGCCAATATTTTCGGCTCGCCGCTCTCCGGTTGGCTGCTGGATATGCACGGCGTGCTGGGTCTTAAAAACTGGCAATTCCTGCTGGTGGCCGAAGCCCTGCCAGCCGTCTTGCTTGGCATCGCCTGCCTGTTCGTGCTGGTCGACTCACCCGCCAAGGCGCGCTGGCTGAGCGCTCGGGAAAAGGCCTGGCTCGACAACAAACTGAGCAGCGAGCAGGCGTCGATCAGCGCATCCCACGGCAATACCCTGCGCGGCGCACTGACCAATCCAAAGGTTTTCGTCCTGGCGGCGATCAACTTCTGCTGCATCGTCGGCTCGATCGGGATCGGCATTTGGATGCCGCAGATCATCAAGAGCCTGGGCATGGAAAACAGCACGGTTGGCCTGGTCGCCGCCCTGCCCTACATTCTGGGCGCCATTTGCATGACCGTCTGGGCACGGCTGGCCAACCGCAGCAAGCAGCGCTTGCCCTACGTGGTCAGTGCACTGAGCTTGGCCGCGGTATCGCTGGTCGCCGCCGGGCTGACCGATCACCCGGTCCTGAAGGTTGCCTTCCTGGCCATGGCGGTCGCCAGCAACCTCTCGTTCCAGGCGACCTTCTGGGCGATCCCGTCCACGTTCCTGACTGGTCGTGCAGCGGCAGGCGGGTTGGCGCTGATCGTTTCGATCGGCAATCTGGGCGGCTTCGCCGGCCCGTTCATGATCGGCCTGATCAAAGACGCCACCCAATCGTTCTCAGTGCCCTTCTATGCCGTGGCGTCGATCCTGATGCTCGGGGCCTGCCTGATGCTGTGGCTGGGCGATCCGGCCAAGCGCCAGGCGTTGACTGCCGCCGCACCGGAACCGGCTATGAAGCACTAGTGCTCTCGCCCTTTGACCGCTTCTTCGCATAGAAGCGGTCAAGCACCAGATACCCCGCCAGCAATACACCCGCCACGCCCATCGTCGCGGGTGCTCCCAGACCCACCGCAACGACGCCGGCCAACAGCCCTCCCACCGCTTCGAAGCCAAAGCGCATCGATATGTAGAACGCGATCACCCTGCCTCTCAACTCGGCCGGTGCTTGGCTTTGCAGGAGCATATTACTGCTGACGTTATTGACGGTGATGCCGAACCCCAACAGTGCCAACGACACCATCGCCAAGCTCAACGGAATGTCGAACGCCATGCCGCCGAGCCCCAGCACACAACAGGCCGTGGCACCCACGATGAACCGGCTGAGCCGAGTGAGCGAGCCACCCAGGGCCAGACCCACTGACGCCACGAATGCGCCTGCGCCTGCCGCACCCCATAGCCAGCCAAGCGTGGTGGCGTCACCGTGGTAGGACACCCGCGTGATCACCGGCAGCAAGACCGCGTAGATCGACGACAGCAGATTGACCACGACGACGCCGAGCAACAACCGGCGCACCTCCAGGGTGCCCCACATATAGCTCAGGCCTTCCCGGAAGATCCGCCCGGTATTGCCTGCGACGCGTGCGCTAGGCGCACCTTTGACCTTGAACAGCGCAAACAGCAGCAGTGAATAGGCACCGGTCGTGACCAGAAAACACACCGCCTCACCGCTGTAGGCGATCAGCGCGCCCGCCAGCGGAGGGCCGACGAACCGCGCCGCGTTGATCAACATCGCATTCAGCGCAAGGGCGTTGGGCAGGTCGGCCGGATCGGCAACGAAACTGCTGATCAGCGACTGCCGCAAGGGCGTTTCGAACGCGTTGAGAAAGCCCAGCAAGGCAGCCATCGCGATGAGCCATCCCGTGCTCATGGCGCCCAGCCAGATCATCACCGCCAGAAACAGTGACTGGCAGGCCAGTAAGGTCTGTGCAATCAGCAGCAGACGACGCTTGTCGTGTTTGTCGATCCAGGCCCCTGCCAACGGACCGATCACGAGTTGCGGCGCAAGCGAGAGGAAGGTGAGCAGCCCCAACAGCGACGCCGAACCGGTGATGTGATACGCCAGCCAGGCCAGTGCCACTTGCTGTATCCATTTACCGAGCGTGGAAACGGCTTGACCGAGAAAATAAACCTGGAAATCGCGATGGGCCAACGCTCGCAGCGGCGCCGGCCACGACCGAGGTCGGGAGGGAGTGTGAGATGTCATTCAAGGCCTCTGTCGCGGGCCTGATACCGCCCGCTTTGTATAGGAAGCAGGCGGCTCGCGGTTCAGGATGCGGTACGCCAAATCACTCCGGCAACTGGCAGCCCTTCTTCTTCAACGACTCGATCACCCAACTACGGTCGTTTTCGCCGCGGGCAATCTGCTCCATCTGCTTGAGCTCTGCGTGATGCTTGGCCGTCGCACGATCGTAGACTTCAGACACCTGATCATACGGCACGCAGAGTAGACCATCATCGTCACCGATCACCAAGTCCCCTGGTTCGATGACCATGCCGTCGATCGCGATCGGAACGTTGATTTCACCTGGACCGTCCTTGTACGGGCCACGGTGAGAGATGCCTGCGGCGAACAATGGGAAATCCCCGGCGCGGATGGCGCTCGCATCACGGATCGCTCCATTGATGACGATGCCGCCCAAGCCACGCTTGATGGCGTAGGCCACCATCATTTCACCGATCAGCGCGTTGGTCAGATCGCCCCCTGCATCCACGACGATCACATCACCCGGCTGCGCGATATCGATTGCGTAGTGCAGCATCAGGTTGTCGCCAGGTCGCGCCTTGACCGTCAACGCCGGCCCCGCCAGCACGCCTTCGCGATGCATGGGTCGCAGGCGAGCGCCGCCGGCGGTCATGCGGTTCATTGAGTCACTGACGTTGGCGACAGGCACTTCGCGGTAACGGGTGACCCACTCGGCGCTGACCTTGCGTGCGGCATTCAGAACGCGGAATCCAATACTCATGGCATCTCTCTCTTGAAATTGTATGTGCCGACGGCATTCGTCCGTCTTGACTATTAGAATTGCATTTCAATTTTCGATGTTCAATAGACATCGGCGCCTTTTTCTTCGCCTTTCATCACTCAACATATTTCTTTATTGAAATGGCATTTCATTGTGTTAGGGTTGACTTGAAACACGTCCGCCACCCTGCGTGCCGGACCTACGCCATAAGAACAAGGTACATAACCATGACACGCAAGATCCTGCTGACAGGCCCTGTCCTGATGGTCGATGCCATGCAACATGCGGCCGACCTGGGTATCCAGATCATTCCCACCACGCCCTATCTCCCTGCCAGCGAGCTGACTGAAATCATCCGTGCTGAACAGCCGGAGGCGATCATCGTCCGCCAAGGCAAGCTGACCCGCGAAATGATCGAGGCCTCGGCTAAGCTCAAGGTCATTGCCAAGCATGGCGTAGGCTACGACTCCATCGACATCAAAGCGGCGGCAGACCGTGGCATTCCGGTCACGATCGCCTTGGGTGCCAATGCCCAATCGGTGGCCGAGCACGCATTCGCGCTGCTGTTCAGCGTCGCGCGTCAAACTGCCTATCAGGATGCGCGCCTGCGCGCCGGTCACTGGGACAAGTCGACCGCCAACGGCACCGAGCTGTTTGGCAAGACCCTGGGGCTGATCGGACTGGGTTCGATCGGCGGAATCCTGATGGATCTGGTGGCCCCGTTGCAGATGAAGGTCAAGGTCTACGACCCCTTCCTGAAAACGCTGCCAGACCGCGCCCATGTCGAGCGCGAAAACGATTTCGACCGTTTGCTCGAAAGCAGCGATATCATCAGCCTGCATTGCCCGCTGACCGAGCAGAATCGCCACCTGTTCAGCACCGCACAATTCCAACGCATGCGGCCGGGCAGTATTCTGATCAACACCGCTCGAGGCGAACTGATCGACACCCCCGCGCTGATTGAGGCCTTGAAGACAGGTCCCATCGCCGGTGCCGGCCTGGACACTTTCAGCCCCGAGCCTCCGCCCGCCGACAGCGAATTGTGGAGCCTGCCCAACCTGGTCGCGACACCTCATGTAGGCGCAAACACCACAGAAGCCCGCGATCGTGTCGGCCTGCTGGCCGTGCAACAGGTCGTGAAGGTCTGGGAAGGGGAAACCCTTGACCCGCGTTGTGTCGTCAACCGTCACTTGATGACTGACTGACGTTTGAATGGAAGAGGGCTCGCTGCCTTCATGTCGCGAGCATGCCCCCAAACCGTTTCTCCAAAAAAATAAACACAGGAGAGCCCCATGGCCACGACGCCAGCCAAGACCCCCGTCAGTGAAATCGAACGGGCCACCATGCACCGAGTCGCCTGGCGACTGCTACCCTTCCTCATCATCTGCTACCTGATCGCGATCATCGACCGCGGCAACATCGGGATGGCATCGCTGCAAATGAACCATGACCTGGGCTTGACCCCGGCCGTCTTCGGTTTCGCCAGCAGCCTGTTCTTCGTTTCGTATTTCCTCGTCGAAGTGCCGAGCAACCTGGCATTGCAGAAATTCGGGGCGAGAATCTGGATCGCCCGCATCATGATCACCTGGGGCCTCATCTCCGCCGGCACCGCCTTCGTCCAGGGAACCAACTCGCTCTACGTGATGCGCTTCCTGCTGGGCGCGGCAGAAGCCGGCTTCTTCCCGGGCGTACTCTTGTACATGACCTACTGGTTGCCCTCGGCCTATCGTGCTCGCATGGTGGCAATCTTCATGGTGGCCATTCCTGGCGCCAACTTCCTGGGCTCACCCCTTTCCGGCTTCCTCCTCACGCTGGACGGCTGGATGGGCATGCGCGGCTGGCACTGGCTGTTCATTCTCGAAGGCATTCCCGCGGTGTTGTTGGGTATCGCCTGCCTGTTCGTGCTCACCGACCGCCCTGAACAGGCGAAGTGGCTGAGCGACGAGCAGCGTCAATGGCTGGTAGGGCGACTGCAAGAGGAGAAGCTGCGCAAAACCAACATCGGCCATATGTCGCTGTGGAAGCTGCTCAAACACAAAGACATCTGGGTTTTGGCGCTGATCTACTCGGGCGCTTCTGCAGCAGGCAGCACCATGAGCGTCTGGGCGCCGCAACTGCTCAAGACCTTCGGCCTGTCCAACCTGGAAATTGGCCTCACCAACGCCATTCCTTATGGCATCGCCTCGGTGGCGATGATCGTCTGGGGCCGCAGTTCTGACCGCACCAACGAGCGGCGCTGGCACACATCGCTCACCCTGCTGCTGATCGCGGCGGGACTGCTCTTGGCATTGGTGACCTCGTCCCTCCCGGCGACCGTGGGCCTGCTGACCATGGTGCTCATCGGCGCCTATTCGATGAAAGGTCCGTTCTGGGCGCTGGTGTCCACCTGGCTTTCCAGCACCACCGCCGCTGCCGGCCTGGCGGCGATCGGCGCCCTGGCGAACCTGATTGGCGGCGGCCTGATGGTCAACGTCTACGGGGCCATTCACGACGCCACAGGCAGCTATGCGCTGGCGATGTTGCCACTGGCCGCCCTGTGCGCCGCCGGCGGGATTGGGGTGCTGCTGATGGGTCGCGCGCGCATGCAGCACACCGCTGAAGAAGTCGGCTCGGTCAAAGCGAGCTGAAACCGTAACCCCGGTATGCAGCGCCCGAAAGCCGGGCACTGCATACCGCCCCACCGCAGATCGAACCCGCTAACCCAGGCTGCCGCCAGCTCTGCCCGCTCATCACCCAACTTTCAAGCTCGACCCCTGCCGAGCCTGCTCCCGGCAGAGCCCCTCCCGAGCAGCAATGGGTTCACCACCTTCCAAAACAATAAAGAGCAATTCAACATGGCCATCAATCGACGTCAGTTCATTCAGGGAAGCGCTTCACTGGGGGCCTTCATGACACTCAATGCGTTCGCAGGATTCCGCTATTCCAGCGGCGAGAACAGCTCGGTGCTGGTGCCTCCCGCGGGCAGCGTGGACTGCCATATGCACCTGTACGACGACCAGGTTCCAGCGGCACCCGGGGCAACACTGCTGCCCCCCAATGCCTCGCTGGAAGACTATCGCCAGATCCAGCAACGCCTGCACATCAAGCGGATGGTGATCGTCACACCCTCCACCTACGGCACCGACAACCGGGTGATGCTGGAAGGCCTGCGCAAGGCAAACGGCGACGCCCGTGGCGTGGCCGTCGTTGCCGCCTCGATCTCAGACAAGGAATTGGAAGCGCTTCACGCAGCGGGCGTGCGCGGTATTCGCTTCAACCTGAGCTACGGCGGCGCCAGCCTGGACGATCTGGAACCGCTGGCTGCACGCGTCAACGCACTGGGCTGGAACGTGCAGGTCGTCGCGCCGGGGTCTCAATTGACCGATCTGGAAACCCGCCTGGCCAAACTGCCCTCTCGGCTGGTCATCGACCACATGGGCCATGTCCCTCAACCCGAGGGCGTGCGCTCGGCTGCATTCGCGGCGCTGACCCGACTGCTGGACAACCAACGTACCTGGGTGAAATTGTCAGGGCCGTACATTCGATCCAAGATCGGTGCGCCCCGTTACAGCGACGTCGGACAGGTCGCGCAAGCGCTGGTCAAGATCAATCCGGAAAGGCTGGTCTGGGGCAGCGACTGGCCACACCCGACCGTCGCCACCGACAAGCCCGACGATGCAGGCATTCTCGACCTGTTGCCCGAATGGGCGCCCTCGGAGCGCGACCGGACGCGCATTCTGCGAGACAACCCGGTCAGCCTCTACGGTTTCAGTTGATGTCTTCCAAGGCAGGGGCGGGTTGAGCGCCCTTGTCGTCCCTCAAGGTCTTTCCGCCCAGACTGCGGGTCAGGTCTTCTGCCACTTCGACAAACACGTCGCGAATCGATTTTGCATACTCGCTGGTCAGCCGGGTCGCGGGCCCTGAAAGCACCAAGGCGCCAACGACCTCCTGCAACGGGCCGAAGATGGGCAATGCCATCGAGGCGGCATGTGGGTCGGTTGCACCGCTGGAATAGAACGGCTCCAGGCCCTCCTTCGCGCGACTGGAGGGTGTTCGCAACGCTTCTGCGCCCGCCGCGCCGTCCATCGGGCGCATGTCGCCGGGCTGCAAGTGCAGACGCAAGCGATGCGGGGAGTTGACTCGGTACTGACAGAGCCGATAGGCGCCGTGACGCACATAGAACGAGGCCGTCTCCCCCGTTTCGTCCGTGAGCTTGTGCAACCTCGGCAACACATGCCGTTCAAGGTCGAGGGCGTCCTGATACACCGCGTTCAGACGCATCACTTCGCTGGCCAGCATGTAGCGCCCATCCGCCAGCCGGTTGACGAAACCGTAGGTTTCCAGAGACACCATAAGCCGCATGATGGTGCTTTTGATCAGATCGGTGCGCTCGACCAACTCGACGAGACTCAAAGCGGTGTCCCCCACTCTAAAAGCGGAGAGCACGGTGAGGACACGATCCGCGGATGCCACACCGTTGACCGCGGGGCGCGGACGCGTTTTGACCATCGATGACTCCTAGGCGACTGACTGAACGTCGAAAACGAACTGGCTGACATTATCCGATAGCTGAAAAGGGATAGCTACCAGCCGGGAAAAACCGCGCTGTACAGGGTACGAACGGTCACCCCGCGTCAGTGCCGACACCCTCGATTTCTCCGAGTCCGAACGGGCAGAAAACTGCGCATTTTGAAATTGTGTTTCAAAATGTCTTAAGAGTTCCCCTCTCTCGCCGACATAAGGATTTTCCACCGTCCGTGGCACTCTTTTTCCCGCGCAGAGGTTAGTCCCATGATCCGCAACATCTCCATCGCTGCACGATCCGCGATCAGCTTCACCTTGATCGCTTCGATCGTGGTCATCGTCGGCATCTACGCCCTGTTCAAGATGTCTCTGATCGACAACACCAATCGCACGATCCAGCAGACGGGTATTCCGTCGTCCGCCGCTCTGGGTGCCATGAGGGAAGCGGTCCTTGGCTTGCGGATCAACTCGCTCAAACTGGCGCTGTACGCCTCTGCCGATATGCGCGAGGACAGCAACCGCCGCCTGGAAGTCCAGCTCAAGAAATTCAGCGAAGCGCAGACCGCTTATGCCGCCAGCCTCGAAAAACCGGACGAGCGCGCGCTGTTCGAGAGCATCAAGCCGATCCTGCAAGCGACCGAACCCGGTATTCGGCAATTGATCGACCTGGGCAAGCAGGGCCGTGAGAAAGAGATGATCGAACTGCTCAACGGCCCCCTGCGGCAGAACTCCGAGCAGGCCTTTCCCAAGTTGTACGAGCTCACCGCGCTGAACGAACAGAACATGAAAGGCCTGTTCGACCAGTCGACACAGACCTACACCAGCTCCCGCAACAATGTCGTGATGATCATTGTGCTCGCGCTACTGATCACGATCGCCGTCGCCCTGCTCGTCAGCCGCAGCATCGTGCGTCCGATCGGCAATGCGCTGTCGGCGGCCGAGAAGGTGGCTGCCGGGGATCTGACCCAGCCGATCGCCACAGACGGACGGGATGAGGTCAGCCAGCTCAATGGCACCCTGCTGACCATGCAGGGCAACCTCAAGAACACCTTGCAGGAAATTGCCCGGTCGGCCGAAGTCATCGCGTCCTCGTCCAGCCAATTGCGAGCGGTCACTTCAGAGTCCAATCAGAATCTGGCTCAACAGAACAATGAAATCGAGCAAGCCGCGACCGCCGTTACGGAGATGACCGCTGCCGTGGAGGAAGTGGCACGCAACGCAGTGGCCACCTCGCAGGCGTCGCAAGAATCCCGCTCGGCCAGCGAGCAAGGCAATGCCCGCGTCGGTGAAACCATCGAAGCGATCGAATCCATGGAACGCAATGCGGCGCGAAGCGCGGAACGGGTGGAAGGCCTCGCCGACCGCGTGCGCGAGATCGCCAAAGTGCTGGATGTCATCCGCGGCATCGCCGAACAGACCAACCTGCTGGCACTGAACGCAGCCATCGAAGCGGCGCGGGCCGGTGAAGCAGGTCGCGGGTTTGCGGTGGTGGCCGATGAGGTGCGCGCCCTGGCGGCCCGTACGCAGCAATCCACCTTCGAGATCGAATCGATGGTCACCACCATTCGAGAGGGGTCCGATCACGCCGTCTCTGCCATGCGCGAAAGCACTGACCAGGCCACACAAACGCGAACGTTGGCGCGCCAGTCCGGGGATGCCCTGCAGGAAATCATGGCCAGTGTGCTGCAGATCAACGAGCAGAACATGGTGATCGCCAGCGCTTCGGAAGAGCAGGCTCAGGTCGCCCGGGAAGTGGATCGCAACCTGATCAACATCCGCAATTTGTCGATCATTTCCACTGAGCAGGCCCGCCAGACCGCCTCGGCAAGTGAAGAATTGGAGCAATTGGGCCACTCGCTGACGCGCCTGGTGGCCAGTTTCAAGATGTAAGCCAGGGTTAAAAATATCGGCTTAATGAAATGTCATTCTATTATTTGCCATTTCGCTGATATACCATTCCTCGCCCGATGCAGCTGTGGTCGTTTGACGCACGCTTCCACAGCTCCGACATCCTCCCCGAAAGACCCACACGTCCAAGATGGTCAGCAGGCCACTACACAAGCACCTTCTGCCGCACGCCTGACGGAGCAACCATGAGCGATACACCTAATTCCCGACGCGAATTCCTGCGTCGAAGCGCAATTCTGATCCCCGCAGTCAGCCTGGGCGGGTATTCGGCGACGCAGATAGTGGCGCCGGCCCCGGTGCAGGCCGCTGCTGCAGCAGACGAACCGGCTCATGCGCCGAAGGCCTACGAACCGAGCTTTTTCACCGCCGCCGAGTGGCAATTCGTCAATGCAGCGTGCGCTGTCATCATCCCCGAAGACGAAGAAGGCCCTGGCGCAGTGTCGGCAGGCGTTCCCGAGTTTCTGGATCGTCAGATGGAAACCCCTTACGCCTACGGCCGACTCTGGTACATGCAAGGTCCTTTCATCACCGACCAACCGGTGGAATTGGGCTTCCAGTACAAGTTGGTGCCGCGTGAAATGTATCGCTTGGGCATCGCAGAGGTCGACGCTGTCTGCCAGACCGCCCACGGCAAGCATTTCGCAGAGCTGCCTGAACAGGTCCGGGTTGCCACGCTGACGGCACTGGAAAAAGGCCAGCTCAAACTGAATAACGTGCCGGGCGAAATGTTCTTCGCGCTGCTGCTGAAAAACGTCAAGGAAGGCTACTTCGCCGACCCCAAATACGGCGGCAACCAAGACATGGCGGGGTGGAAGATGATCGGTTTCCCCGGTGCGCGCGCAGATTTCATGGACTGGGTGGATCGTCCCAACGAGCGTTATCCGCTCGGCCCTGTGTCCATCAACGGACTCAAGGGGTAAGGGCAGATGGCAATCAAAAAACCGGAAATCGATGCCGTAATCGTCGGTCTGGGCTGGGTGGGATCGATTCTCGCGGCCGAGTTGACCGAGGCCGGGTTGAACGTGGTCGCCCTGGAACGTGGGCCTGATCAGGACACCCCTGACGACGCGAGCTACCCGAAAGTCATCGACGAACTCGCCTACACGGTGCGCGGCAAGCTGTATCAGGACTTGTCCAAGGAAACCGTCACCATTCGGCACACGCCCTCCGGCATCGCGGTCCCCTACCGGCAGCAAGGCACCTTCCTGCTGGGCAACGGCGTGGGCGGCGCAGGTTTCCACTGGAACGGCTTGACCTGGCGCCCACTGCCCAGCGACCTGAAGCTGCGCAGCCATTACACCGAGCGCTACGGCAAGAACATGATTCCTGACAACATGACCATTCAGGATCACGGGGTCAGCTACGAAGAACTCGAACCCTTCTTCACTCGCTTCGAAGACGTCGCTGGCGTCTCCGGCAAAGCGGGCAATATCAAGGGTCAGCTCATCGAAGGCGGAAACCAGTTCGAAGGCCCGCGCAGTAAGGAATTCCCGCTGCCACCGCTCAAACCGGTCTACGGCGATACGCTGTTCGAAACCGCTGCCAAGCAATTGGGCTACTCGCCCTTCAAGATCCCGGCGGGCAATGCGTCCGGGCCCTACACCAACCCTTACGGCGTTCGCCTGGGGCCGTGCAACTTCTGTGGTTTCTGCGAAAACTATGGCTGCTACATGTATTCGAAAGCCTCGCCGCAGACCACGATCCTCCCCGCACTTCGTCGCCGGAAGAACTTCGAATTGCGCCCGCTCTCCCACGTCACGAAAGTGAACCTGGATTCCACCGGGAAACAGGCGACAGGCGTGACTTACATCGACGCACAGGGTAACGAGACCGAGCAACCGGCACGGCTGGTGATCCTCAGCGCCTTCCAGTTGCACAACGTGCGCCTGCTGCTGCTGTCGGGCATCGGTAAACCCTACAACCCACAGACCGGCGAAGGTCTGGTGGGCAAGAACTACGGGTATCAGATGCTCAGCTCGATCAATGTGGTCATGCCCAAGGGCACGTACCTGAACCCCTTCATCGGGACGGGTGCGGGCGGATCGGCCATCGACAATTACAACGGCGACAATTTCGACCACACCGGCCTGGGCTTCATCGGTGGCGCCAACATCGGTCACCACCGCACAGGCGGGCGTCCCATCGGGCAGAGCAGCGTCGCCAAAGGCGCGCCGAACTGGGGCAAAGGCTGGAAAGCCGCTGTCGCCGACAATTATCAACGCAGCCTGAACATCTACACCCAAGGCTCGGTGATGGCCTACCGAGACAGCTATGTGGACCTTGACCCGACGTACCGCGACTCATTCGGCCAGCCGCTGTTGCGCGTCACCTTCAACTGGCATGACAACGACATCAAAATGTCGCAGTACGTGACAGGCAAAGCGGAGGAGATCGTCAAGGCGATGAAGCCTGATTCCTACCAGGTCAATGTCAAGAAGCTCGGTACGCCGTACGACACCCGTTTTTACCAGAGCACGCACACCACCGGCGGCGCCATCATGGGCACCAGCCCGTCCAACAGCGTGGTCAACCGCTACCTGCAATCCTGGGATGTGCCCAACTTGTTCGTGATCGGCGCATCGGCGTTTCCGCAGAACATCGGCTACAACCCGACGGGACTCGTCGGTGCCCTCGCGTACTGGTCGGCCAATGCCATCAGACAGCACTACCTGAAGAACCCCGGCAAGCCGTTGGTGGAGGCCTGAGATGACGACGTTGAACACACTGTTGAAGTGGAGCGCATTGTGCCTGGGCTCGATCAGCCTGCATGCGATGGCCGCGTCGGCTGATCCTCAAGCCGTGCAGCGGGGTGAGTACCTGGCCCGCGCCGGCGACTGCATGGCCTGCCATACGGTCAAGGGCGGCGAGCCCTATGCCGGCGGGCTGGGCCTGGAAACGCCGATCGGCGCGGTCTACGCCACCAACATCACCCCTGATCCCGTGCACGGCATCGGCGAGTACACGCTGGAGGACTTCGACAAGGCCGTGCGTCACGGTATCCGGCGTGATGGCTCGAGCCTGTATCCGGCGATGCCGTTTCCGTCGTATGCCAAAGTCTCCGATCAGGACATCGCGGATCTGTACGCGTACTTCATGAACGCCGTGAAGCCTGCCGCAACGCCCAACCGCGATGCCGATATCCCATGGCCGCTGAGCATGCGCTGGCCGTTGACGATCTGGCGCTGGACATTCGCACCGGCCGTGGCGAGCTCGGTGCCTGCCTCATCCGACCCTCAACTGGCGCGCGGTCAATACCTGGTCGAAGGCCTGGGCCATTGCGGCAGTTGCCACACGCCGCGTGGTATCGGCATGCAGGAAAAAGCCCTGTCGGCCGATGCGCAAGGTCAGTTCCTCGCCGGAGGCGCTCCGCTGGAAGGTTGGGTCGCCAAGAACCTGCGAGGCGACACCCATGATGGTCTGGGCGCCTGGAGCGAAGCGGAAATCGCCCAGTTCCTCAAGACAGGTCGCACCGACCGTACGGCAGTGTTCGGCAGCATGACCGATGTGGTGCAGCACAGCATGCAGTACCTGACCGACGAGGATCGCCTGGCGATCGCGCGTTACCTCAAGAGCCTGCCCGCGTCAGGCCCTGCGCCTGCAGCATCAGGCAGCTCCGACACTGCCAAGCAGATGGCCAACCTGGACGTGCAGGCGGTCGGAGCACGGACCTATGCAGATAACTGCATGGCTTGCCATCGCAGTGACGGCAAAGGTTACGCGCAGGTGTTCCCGGCACTGGCCGGCAACTCGGTCGTCAATGGCAAGGATGCGACGTCGCTGATTCACATCGTGCTCGATGGCGGCTACCTCCCCGGGAACCAGCACGCCCCGACGGCGTTCGCCATGCCGGGTTTCGCATGGCGTCTCTCCGACCAGGAAGTGGCTGACGTGGTCACCTTCATCCGCACCGGATGGGGGAACACCGGCAAGCCGGTGAGCGCTGCCGATGTGCAGGCCCAGCGCAAGGCCGCACACTGACCCGTCGCACGTCCCGCAACCGCCCTGCTCTCGCGAGCCCCTCGACCGGGGCTCGTGACGAGCGCTTCAGAGCCTACCCACGGTCGAGCCGAAGCACGCACCTACACCGCTGAGGGTTGGCAACTGCTCTCATATCCCCAAGGACAAAAGCCGGCCAATCTTTTTCGTCGCTTCCTGCATCAACAGGGTGAGACGAGGCAGATCACGCTCATCCTTGCGGTTTTGTGGGATGGTCGCTGAAATGGAGCCGCGAATCTGGCCATCCACGAAAAACGGAACGGCCAGGCCGAAAGCGCCCAATACACGCTCGCCAGTGCCCGTTGCCCAGCCACGCTGCGCGATGGTATCGAGGTCGCTTTGCAAGGCGTCACGGTCGGTGATGGTGGCATCGGTCAGCTTGACCAGGTCGATCGCCTCAATGACATCCGGTTCGCAGAACGCAAGCACCGCCTTGCCCGCCGCACCGGCGTACAGAGGCACCTCCGTGTGAACCGAGAGCTGATACTGGATGGGACGCCATCCCTGTATCACGTCGAGGAATTGCGCACGATTGAGCGTTTTGTCGAACGCGAGAATCGCGATGGTCTCCCCGGTTTCCTGCACCAGCCTGCTGACCGTCGAGCGCGTCAGATCGGCGATGTTGTCTCGAAAGCCCAGTCTGGCTGCCCACTGAAACAACTTTGGCCCCGGGTACAACACGGCGTCGACCGACACCACGATTTCGGACTCAAGACCCGACTGCATCAAGCGCTTGGCCGTGGCTGCATTGCACAGCAGTTGGTCATGCAAACCCACGGTGTACTTCACGCCTTGCGGCAGGGCGCAGGCGATGAGCATGAGCCGTTCCAGCCGGGAGGCAGTGGTCTTGGCATCCTCCAGTGAAATCACCGGATCAGACCTTTCACCGTCGCGCATGATCCCATCGAGCGCACTGTCCAGTTCCTCGGCAAACTGCGACACGCTTTGGCTGATGTGCGCCAGCGACTGGGCCGGCGCCCCGTCTGCCGAATGCACGGAGACCGCGATCAGCAAACCACACCGCAGTGTGCGAACCGTCACGGCCAACGGCTCCGGAAACTCATGGGCCGTCAGGTCTGCGGGGTCGGCGCGGCCAGGTTGGCCACACGCGTCCGGCCCCATCCACGCCGAAAATGCTTGGCCAATGTGACCGAACGACAGCGGGTGCATGATTCCCAACTCTGGCCTGAAGGTGAGCGACGCCTTCGGCTCACCGCACGCGGCCACGAAATAGCCGCCCTCGCAGGGGCTGTGAATGGACAGCAACACGGTCGCCCCCGTGGCGTCGGCTATCTCGGCGAGTCGTGTGCGGCCAATTTGTAACAGGGCACTTCTATCGATCAGTGCGTTGGTCAGCACATTCAACCTCGGCCCCACCGTGTATTTCCCCGCCCCGGCTTCGAGCGCCAGCCCTTGTTCCACCAGTGTGAGCAAGATCCGATTCACGGTGCTCCGGCTTTCGTCCAGGCGAGCCGCGAGTTCCCGGACGCCCCAAGGCTCGGCACCGAACCGGAAAACGAGCGCGTCGATCACTTCGATCAGTCGGATGTGGCTGGAAGCAGGTGAACCGGCTTGGACGCGGCGATTGGCTGGCGGTACTTGAGGCATCGGAAGATCGAATCGTTGGCAGGGGCGCTCATTCTGCGGGGGAAGCCGCGCTCACCGCAATGATACGCGGCAGTTGACAAGCCGCTCAGCGTTCTGGATTCTAGAAAAAACAAAAGCAGGACACTGTCCCATTTTTTGAATGGTAGCGTCCGATAATCTGGAGTGGCCATGAATAACAACAATGCGATGGCGCAGCCTGCGGTGCTGCCGACCAAAACCAGAGAGCAGGTGACCAAGGCCAAGAAGGCCACTCGCGCCGCGGTATTCGGAACCTTCGTCGAATACTACGATTTCAGCGTGTACGGTTACGTCGCTGCCACGCTGGCCACGGTGTTCTTCCCGTCGGATGACCCTACCATCGGGTTGCTTAACGCGTTCCTGGTGTTCGGCTCGGCGTTTCTGGTGCGCCCATTGGGGGCCATCGGGTTCGGCTGGCTGGGTGACAAGGTGGGCCGGCGCACCAGCCTGATCGCCAGTATTACCTTGATGGGCGCGGCAGCCACCTTGATAGGCCTGCTGCCGGGCTATGCCGTCATTGGCGTCTGGGCGCCGACTCTTCTGGTGGCACTGCGGATGCTCCAAGGCTTCTCGGCGGGCGGGGAGATCGGGGGTGCAGCCAGTTACATCCGGGAATGGGCGCCACCCAGCCGCCGCTCGCTGTACATCTCCTTCCTGCCCTCCATTGCCCAATTGGGCAAGGGCCTGGCGGCTGCCATTGCAGGCCTCGCTGCCGCAACGCTCACCGACCCGCAAATGCTCGAATGGGGCTGGCGCGTGCCCTTCCTCCTGGCGCTCCCGCTGGGCATCATCGGCCTGTGGATGCGCCTGAGCATTGAAGACAGTCCGGAGTTCGAGGCGAAGAAAGACGACACAGCCGGCAAAAAGAGCCAGCCCTTTGCCGAACTGATCAGCAGCTACCCGCGCGCACTGTTCAAAGTGGTGCTGATCGCCCTGGTCCAGAACATCGGGACCTACATCGGCACCGTCTTCATCGCCGCGTACTTCAGCTCCATCCTGGGTTACAGCAAAGGCCAGGCATCGACCATCGTGCTGATCGCGGTGATCTTCGCTGCGTTCCTGATTCCACTGGCTGGCCAACTCGGTTCTTACCGGGGTGGGAAATCGATCCTGCGCCTCTCGTACATCGCTTACGCGGTGCTGTCGATCCCGTCCTTCATTCTGATGCAGCAGGGCTCGGTCAGCCTCGCCATCGCCGGGCTGGCGCTTGGCATGATCCCCTACGCCCTGTGCCAGGCAGGCACCTATTCGGTCATGCCGGAGTTTTTCCCCATGCACATCCGTCACACCGGCGTGGCGTTCGGCCACAGCGTGGGCGCGGTGATCGGCGGCGGCGCCGGCCCATATTTCGCCACTTGGCTCATCGGTGCCACCGGCAACCAATACGCCCCGGCTTACATCCTGTGCATCGCCGGCGTCATCGGGCTGATCATTATTTCGACCGTGCGCAAGAACGCGCCGGCCGACCAAGACACCACGACCCATCAATATTCCTGAGGTGGCGCTCATGCCTTTGATTTACGTGACAAGCCCTGTCCATCAGGACGTGCTGACACGGCTCGCAGCCGTGGGAGAAATCCGTCTGGGCTATGGCCCTGACGCTGTAGCGTATGAAGAAATTCAAAAACAGGTGGATGCGGTATTTCTCCGTGGCGGACAGGTGTCTGCCGAAATGATCGCGGCATCGCCAAAGTTGCGAATCGTGGCCCGGCACGGTGCGGGTTATGACAACGTCGATTTCAAAGCCGCTGCCGACCATGGGGTGTGGGTGACGAACACCCCGGGCGCCAACCGACGCAGCGTCGTCGAGCACGTGTTCGCGTTGCTTCTGAGCCTGGGCCGCAAACTGCAGATGGCCTCGGAACAGACCCGAAACGGCATATGGGCAGAAGACCGGCTATCCCTGACCGGCATCGAGCTGGAAGGGCGCACGATGGGGCTGATCGGTTTCGGCGACATTGGCCAACACGTCGCACCTGTCGCGCAAGCGTTCGGCATGAACGTGCTGGCCACCGACCCCGCCTACGACTCGAGCTTCGACAGCCGCCTGGTCAGCCTGGACACCCTCCTGGCCAACGCCGACGTCGTCAGCCTGCACGTTCCACTGCTCCCCGGCACCCGCAAGCTGATCGGCAGCGCCGAGCTGGAGAAGATGAAGAAAGGCGCGATCTTGATCAACACCAGCCGTGGCGGCGTCATGGATGAAGCCGCCGTGGCCGCAGCGCTCAGGTCCGGACATCTGGGGGGAGCCGGGGTCGATGTGCTGGACGCGGAAAACGTCGACATGATCCATCCATTCAAGCACAACAGGTTTCCCATCTCCGAGCTTCCTAACCTCATCGTGACCCCGCACGTAGCCGGACAGACCAACGAGTCCCTGCTTCGGGTGGGTATGAGCGCTGTCGATGCCATCGCAGCGGTGCTCAGAGGTGAGGCTCCTCGACACCCGGTGAACGCCCCCGTCGCTCGATCGTTCGATTGACCCCCTTGTCCTTCTACTGTCAGAGGTCTCCATGTTCATTAATGCATCCGATGAAAACATCGCCGTGAGCGATAACTGGGAGCGGGCGCCCCTCAACCTGATCGAAGACATTTCCCGTTATCCCGTCGCCTTGATTGGCGATGTGCTTCAACGGCTGGGCATGATGGCCTCGGCCATCCGCCACGTCGCCGGGAAACCCACTTTCTTTGGCACCGTATTGCCAATCCTGACCTGGGAAGGCGACAACCTCGCGATTCACCGAGCGTTGGATGATGCGCAGCCGGGCGATGTATTGGTCATCAACGGTAACGGCGAAACCAACCGTGCCGTGTTCGGCGACCTGCTCGGCGAGGTCTGCCTGGCCCGAAACGTGGCAGCGGTGGTTATCGACGGTGCCGTGCGCGACATCGAAGAGCTCGACACCATGGGGCTGCCCGTCTATGCACGAGCAGTGAACCCAGCCGGGCCGTCCAAGCACGGCCCAGGTCATGTAGGGGCGCCCGTGGCGTGTGGCAATGTCGTGTGCAATGCCGGCGACGCGATCCTGGGAGATCGCGACGGCATCATCGTCATCAGCCGACACATCCTGCCGACGCTGGCCGAAAAGCTCTCCATCCAGGACGGCATCGAAAACACCTTCCGCGAGCGCGTGAGAGCCACCCTTCGCTGATGCCGACATCGTCGCAGACGAGGCCTTCACAGGCTTTCGTTTGCGACGTGATTCACACAGGGTTTGAGCAAATCCAGGAGACCGCCCCCCTTGCGCCTGCGCAAACCGACCCGCGGACGTGAACTCCGCGTGTCGTTCCGTCGGGTATGCTGTCCTGCTGAACAAGCCCACACGCCGAGGTGTTAGTCATGATGGGGCCGGTTTTCCAGGCACTGATCCCTGTAGTCACGCTGATCGTCCTCGGTTATCTGATTGTCCGAGTCGGATGGTTGCGGGCCGAGGGCATGAGGGACATCTCGAACGTCGCGTTCCTGGTGCTCGCCCCGGCATTGCTGTTTCGCAGCATGGCCACCGTGCACCTTGCAGAGATCGATTTCACCCCGGTCGCCCTCTACTTCTGCGCCATCTGGGTGGTCTTCACCCTCGTCATGGTCAGGCACGGGTTCAACAAGCGCGCCGCGGTCCTGGCCTTGTCCACTACCTTTTCAAACACCCTGATGATCGGGGTGCCGTTGGTGAGCATGGCCTATGGGCAAGAGGGGCTCGTGACCCTGTTTGCGCTGATGTCGGTGCACTCCCTCATCATGCTGACGATGGTGACCAGTATCGTAGAGTTCGCGGACGCACGTGAGGCCAGCGCCAATGGCTCTTCCATGGGAAGCCGGTCACCCTTCACCCGGTTCGCCGTTACCTTGATAAAGGCCGGGCGAGCCACCTTGCTTCATCCCGTGCCACTGCCCATCCTGCTGGGGCTGATCTATTCCGCGAGCGGACTGGCCATGCCCTCCGCCCTGGATCAAACGCTGCAACTGATCGGAAGCGCATTCTCCCCCATCGCGCTGATGCTGGTGGGCGCGACGCTTGCGATCAACAAGGACTTGGCGCACCTGAGGACAGGGCTCTGGTTGGCGCTGACCAAGAACTGCATTCATCCGCTGGTCTTGTTCGCGCTGGGCATGCTGGTGGGTCTGAAAGGCGTGGGCTTCAAGGTCATGATTGTCAGCGCCGCGTTACCCATCGGCGCCAATGTCTACCTCTACGCCACCCGCTACAAAGTCGCAGAGCAGGAAGTCACCGCCAGTATTGCCGCCTCCACCGTGCTTGCGTTAGTCACGTTGAGTGGCGTGATGCTGGCGGTTGCCCATTTATGACGGTGGTGAATGACCGGAGCGTTCTCACGAATCCAGACGCTCAAGGGCCGCCCGCAGCTCATGGCTGTTGCCGCCCAACGCACTGGTCGCAATAGCGGCATTGCGCAACAGAATCGCCGCCGTGTCCCGGATGTGGTCCTTGAGCAGCCGGTCGGACGGCCCTGAGAGGGTCAGCGCCCCTTTGAGTTCATACCCCATGCTGAAAACAGGGACAGACACGGCGGTGGTCTCAGGGTCCCGCTCGCCGAATGAACAGGCCCAGAAACGCTCCCTGATCTCGACAAGCGCAGGATCGTTCAGCTTGGAAAAGGCTCGGAGAATTTTCCCGGCTGCGCCTGTGTGCAGCGGAAAGCGCGCCCCCTCCACCACGGAGACACGAACGGCCCGTTTGGGCTCGACGCGGAACAAGACGACGCGACTGCCGTTTTCCAGCACGTAGAACGACGACGTCTCTCCGCTTTCTTCGGTGATCGACTCCAGCAAGGGGTGAATCACATCGCGCAGGCGGAAAGACGTCTGATACAGCTGTGACAGACGCAGCGGCTCGGGACCGACCGAGTAGCGACCATCGACCAGCTTGCGCACGAACCCGGCTTTTTCCAGGGACACGATCAGGCGCAGGATCGTGCTTTTATACAGCCCCGTCCGCCGTGCGATCTCGGCCAGACTCAAGCAATCCTGCTCGACGTTGAAGGCTGCGAGAATGGCAAAAGCGCGATCGACGGCCGCAACGCCGCCCTCCGCGCTTTCGGGTTGTTCAGTCAGTTTGTTGTCGGATGGGTTAGTCATGGCCACTCATAATCGGTGTCTTTGGCAAGCGACCGAAGGGCTTCACTGCCGCGACGGTCACCTGCCAGACAATATCAGATCTTCGCTGGCTCTTTTCTCCGATCATCCCGTTGGGCCCGTTTCATTCTTCGCGCAAGAACAGACGCAACGACATCACCATGGCGGCTGCCACGAACATGATGCACCCCATCGCCATCAGGCCTGCGTTGAAAGAGCCGGTGTAGTCCTTCAAAAAGCCCATCAGGTAAGGGCCGACAAAACCGCCGAACGCACCGATCGAGTTGATCAGCGCGATGCCGCCCGCAGCGGCCTGACCACGCAGGAACTTGCCCGGCAAAGTGTAGAAAATCGTTTTCCCGGCGATGGTCCCGACCAGGGCCATGGTGATCCCGGCCAATGCCGGAATCAGCGCGTTCATCTGCAGGGCCACCAGCAACGCAACACCGGCGAGCAGCATGGCCAACGTCAGGTTCAGGATGCCCTTGCCGGTGCGGTCGACATGCTTGGCCCAGATCAACAAGCCTACGGTGGCGAAGAAGTACGGAATGGCGGCCACCCAACCAATCAGGCTGACTTCCACGCCATGGCCCTTGAGCATCTGAGGCAACCAGATACCGATACCATAAGAGCCGAGGGTGAAACTGAACGTGATGGAGCTGAGGATCCACACCCGCGGATCTCTCAACGCGGCCGTGAAACCGTGGCTGTGGCGACCCTTGGTCTGCTCATCGGCCAACATGCCGGTCAGCACATCGCGCTCATGCGCCGTCAGCCACTTGGCTTCGGAGGGCTGATTGCTCAGCACCTTGAGCGTGATCAGGCCGAGAATGCAGGCGGGCACGCCCTCGATGATGAACATCCATTGCCAGCCGGCCAGCCCCAGGGTGCCGTGCATTTGTAACAGCCAGATCGACAGCGGGCCGCCGACCAGGAAGGAGATCGGCGTCGCCACGGTGAACCAGGCCAATACGCGGGTGCGGTATTGCGCAGGAAACCACAGCGTGAGGAAAAAGATCACGCCGGGGAAGAAGCCGGCTTCGGCGATACCCAGGATCAGCCGTACGAGGTAGAAGCTATAGGGCCCGACGATCAGAGCCGTCGCGGCGGCGGCAAGGCCCCAGGTGATCATGATCCGCGCCATCCACAGCCGCGCGCCGAAGCGGTACATCGCCAGGTTGCTCGGCACCTCGCACAGGCAGTAACCAAAGAACATGATGCCCGCACCCAGGCCGAACTGCGTGGCAGTCAGGCCCAGTTGGTCGGTCATCTGCAGTGCGGCGTAGCCGACGCTGGTGCGGTCCAGGTAATTGAAGAAATACGCCAGCGCCAGCAGTGGAATCAGGCGCCAGGCGGCCTTGTGCAATACGCGAGTCTGCTCGGCACTCAGTGTGTCGGGCTGGACCTGTTTGTTGCTTTGCGCAGACGTCGTGACGATCGCCATGACTGATTTCCTCGACATTATTATTGTAGGGCTGGCGGCGGGAATGACCGCCAGCCACGGTCTGAACGGGGCGTGGCGCGCCGGATCTAGCGAACGATGCCGCGCCCCTGCAGCGCTTCGATATCCGACGCTGCATACCCCATCTGTTCGAGCAGCTCACGGGAGTGGCTGCCCAATAGCGGGACGTTCAGGCGCGCATCGAACCGCTGGCCATTCATCTCGAACGGCAGCATCGGCACCTTCACCTCCTGACCATTGTCCAGCGCCAACTTTGCCAGGCCGCCGGAAGCGTTGAGGTGCACGTCCTCGAAGAGGTCCTGTGGCCGCTGGATCGGCGAGAACGGCAAACCGGCCTGCTCGCACATGACCATGACCTGTTGTTTATCCAGGGTCGCAAGGCGCTCCTTGACCAGCGGCAGGATCCTCGCACGGGCTTGCACCCGCTGTGTGTTGCGCGCCAGCGCCGGATCGCGCCCCAGCGCTTCGAAGCCGAAAGCGGCGCAGAAACTCTGCCACTGGCTGTCACTGACCACGCCCATGAACACTTGCTCGTCATTCAGGGTATCGAACACGTCGTAGATGGCCCAGGCCGACAGGCGACTGGGCATCGGTGCCGCCGGCTTGCCAGTGGTCGCCATCTGCATCATGTGCTGGCCAACGAGAAACGCGGAGTTCTCGAACAGGCCCGTCTGCACGAATTGTCCTTCACCGGTCGCCTTTCGCTGCCAAAGGGCCGCGAGAATCGAAATGGCACTGAACATGCCACCCATGACGTCATTGACCGACGCGCCCGCTCGCAACGGACGGCCCTCGGGCCCTGTCATGTACGCCAGACCGGTCATCATCTGCACCACTTCATCGAGCGCGGTACGGTGCTCATAGGGCCCCGGGAGAAATCCCTTCATGGAGCTGTAGATGATGTCGGGCTTGATCGCCTTCACCTGCGCGTAACCCAGTCCCAGTTTTTCCATGGCCCCGGGGCGGAAATTTTCGGTCACCACGTCCGCGCTTTCGATCAGCTTGCGCACCGCAGCCATGCCTTCTTCGGTCTTGATATCGACGGCAAAGCTCTTCTTGTTGCGGTTGTAGGTCATCCAATAGCCGGCCCCGGAGCCCGTCAGGCGGCGGGTATTGTCGCCTTCCGGTGTCGGCTCGACCTTGATCACTTCGGCGCCGAGGTCTGCCAGCACCAGCCCACAGGTCGGCCCCATCACCATGTGCACGAATTCGACGACCCGCACACCTGCCAGCGGTAAGCCCTTGAGGTTCGGGTTTTGCGCGCTCATCGGGCACCTCCGGCGTATTGAAAGTTCTTGCCCACCCCGGCATCCGGAATAAAGCCGTACAGCGGTTCGCCAGGCAGGCCTTTTTTCAGCCACTCACGCGCAGCCACCAGTTTGTCGATGTCGACCCCGGTTCGCAGCCCCATGGCTTCGAGCAGGTAGACCAGGTCTTCAGTCACGATGTTGCCCGAAGCGCCCGGCGCATAAGGGCAGCCACCGAGGCCGCCGAGCGACGCGTCAAGCGTCGTCACACCCGCTTCCAGCGCAGCCAGCACATTCGCCAGGCCCTGCCCCCGGGTGTTGTGGAAGTGCGCGCTGCCCGCCGTGTCACCGATTTCGTTACGCAGCCGGGTGAACATGCGTCGCACCTGAGCCGGATTGGCATACCCCACGGTGTCAGCCAGGCCAACCTCATCGACGCCCAGTTCGGCCATCGTCAGCGCCATGCGGATCACGTCATCTTCCGGGACGACGCCCTGGAGGGTGCAACCGAATACGGTCGACAGCCCGGCTTCGACTTCAATGTGGGGAAACCGCTCGTTGCGCAATGCGATGACGGCACGCACTTCGTCGATCACCTGTTGATGCGTCTTGCGGATATTGGCCAGCGAGTGCGGCTCGCTGACCGAAACAGGCAGGGTGATTTTCTGCACGCCAGCATCGAATGCCGCTTGCGCGCCTTTCAGGTTGGGCACCAGCGCAGTGACGAACACCTCTGGCCGCTGACGCATGTGAGCCACCAACGCGGCCGCATCAGCCATCTGCGGCAGCAGCTTGGGCGAAACGAACGAGCCAATCTCGATTTCGCTCAGCCCTGAGTCCGCCAAGGCGGTGAGCCATTTCAGTTTCAAGTCGGTCGGCATCGTCGTACTGACACTTTGCAAACCGTCTCGAGGACCGACTTCGCTGATCAGGATGTCGATGTTTTTATTAGGGTTCATCATCGGTTCTCTGATGAGGCAATGGAAATTGTTCTACTCTGCAGAACGATGTTCTAAATAAATCATCGACCTCGATTGGATGGTTGTCAACGCCATTCATTTCGCTTGAAGAGTTCACAGGAACAGTCTGCGACGCTGACTCAATGTGATTGATCGGCGTTAATGGGTTGACATACGGAGAGATAATGCCGACATTTGTTCCATCAGAAGACATTTCGTTCTATCTGACAGAACAAAAATAATTGAGCAAAGGGCGCCACCGGTTATCAGATTGG
>NZ_QARE02000016.1 GCF_003052515.2 Pseudomonas sp. RIT409
TCAGAGCATCAAGAACAAATCGCTAATACTAACGATTGACTCATCATCAAAGTCAATCAAACCATTTCTCAAAAGCCTAGAGGAGGCAATTCAATCAAAAATATTTATTTCGCAGATTAAAATATCTCTACTCAAGCTGTCTACACATATACAAGACTCTGAAAATTCGCGTGTAAGAATCACACACTCCTACTCTTCAAACCAGACTATTACACAACACGACAAAATATCCTTTTCAATTTACAGCAACGAGAATGCCATTCTATCAGCTCAACGGTTAATACAAGACGTCCCACTAGAGTTTGAAAGGGTGAAAATAGAGTCTTACCAAGATGGAACCCCAGTAACTCTGGACATTAAATCTAACTGCCTTTACAGCATATCTACCCCGAACTCTAAACTGGAAAAAACACTCCTAGACTTTGTGATCAACGCAGAGGTAGGTGATTAAGCTGCTTGCGGTCAAAGAGTGTTAAATTGAAGTTACTCGAAGCAAAAAACCCGCGCTTTGAGAACGGATTTAGATAATCTAGTGGTCCCATTTAGAAACTACCCCGCCATTCAGGGAAATAAATTACAATAAAGACTTAGGCAGTTTTTTACAGCACTTATATATTAGAAAAGCATCTACCTAAGCGCAAGCCGTGACACTCCAAATAATTTTTTGCAATCACTATCGACGCCAACAACCCTCATCTAACAGACAAACCTAAGAGGCTAGAAACAGCCAATATATAAAATGGATTTCCGATGTGAGACATCGCTAATCCGAAGCCGTAACAACTAAAAGCGTCTGCATGCCAAAAGTCCAAAGGCAGCCTTTCTCACCATCCGTAATTAAAAAAGGATGCCACGCTGAGTACCCTTTTAATCCATCAATGCATGAACTGGACTGAAGTTACCTTTGTAATCATGCTTGTAGATTTTACTTGCTTGGAGCGCCAGCGCATCATCCACAGCATTAAATATCTTTTCAAACCGCTCAATCCAGGCGTCATTATTTGAATTTTCCGCTCTTGCCTTTAAGTATGTTCTGAGTTTTTCCTTTGCTGCTTCATCCTTACAAACAAAAGGCATTAATTGCCCATCCAAATCTGTTGCGAAGTCTTTAAACCAAGCTTCATTTTCCTTATGAGCATCGAGTATCCATTCATGAGGAAACATTCCTTCCAAAGCGAACCCTTTCGAAAGAAGAACAAGATGCTTATTAATTTCAAATGGCAAGCCTTTGTTACCACAAAACCCTTGAATATTACGCCTAGTTTTATCACCGGCTTCATCCCCATCTAGAATACAGACCACAGGGCGCTCTTTATGAACATACTCCCATGAAGCTTTTACAAAACCTTCTAACGCACCAACCCCACCGAAATCTAAGAAGTCCGCACGCCTAACATTATCCCAAGCATGCTTACCTGTGGCCTTTATCTCAATATGATCCAAGACCCACTGATAAAGTTCTCGATCAGTTTTTCCTTCCACAAAAACATTCCATAATCCCAAGTTACAAAAGTCGCTAAATCTTACTCCTAAAGAATTGCGTATTGCTCGCGTTGCCTCTATATATGAGGCACAAATAGCTATCTTTGTAGCACCTGATTCCATCTCTGTCCTAATTACAGCTCTAGGATCTTTGGGCACAAATGCTAAACTATGTGTTGTCACTATCACATGTGCTATATCACCGAGATCTCTTAATATTTCATAGCAGCACCCTGCAAGTTCAGGATGCAAATAAGACTCTGGCTCTTCGATTAACCAAACCGGAGTCTTTCCAAGTTTTTTTTCTTCTTGAGTAATCCAGCTAAACGACGCAATAATCGAGGCGGACTGGATTCCCATACCCTTTCTATCAATTTCAGTAATAACCGGATCTGAAAGATGAAACTCAAAACTCCCTAACAACTTCTCCAAGGAGTTACTCGGGATTTTAAAATGCGTCTTGATATTACCCATCCCAACCGCATTGAGTTGATCATCAATAGCAGCAGATATTCCTCCAAGACATATTTCTATCTCTGCTATCTTTTCATCCAATCGCGCTGATACAGAACGCTTTATGTATGGAAGAAGCAACTCGCTGTATAAGTCATCAATATTTTTACTTGATGCAACATAGTGGCATTCAAATTTACCAAACAACGTTTCCAAGAAAAACTTCTGATAAGCGTTGAATTGGCCTCGTTTATCATCGTGAAATTTATCACCAACGAACAACCTATATGAAGGGTTGCCTGTTTTAGAAAAAGTGAGGTAGACCGTGACCTTATCACTCAGAGTCTTCGGCTGATCTAAGCATGAGTTTAATAGTCGATAATACTCAAGCGCCATTTCATCATCATGTTCAAGTATAAAACTAGCCGTTAAGGAGGTTTGGCCACTTTCCAGTCCGACAGGAAAGTCACGTTCTACACAATACTTGTTTTTATTCTCGAACCCTGTGAAAAACATCTCCACCGCTTTGAGAATATTTGTTTTTCCACTGCTATTAGGTCCAACTATCGTAATACCATTAGAAAAACTGATCAGCGTATCAGCGACAAGTGTCCTAAAGTTTTTTATCTTAATATTTTCAAGAATCATATTGGCGGCTTTTGAAGAACTGTGGCTCGCTGCATTCCTTTGCATGTCTCTTAAATAACAAGACGAATTTTGGAAAACAGCCCCTAATGTGGCAATATGCCACACCACGAAGGGGTCGGTCTAGTTCTCAGCTGCTCTTGACCACATTCTGCGTATTCCAACCTTCCTCCCCACAGGAAACCTGTACAAAAACACAGTTACGTGTAGTCTCGGCGTGACACGAATGACTGAGGGAGCAATCATGGTTACACGACCTAGAGGAAGGCGATAGCCACTATTTAAAAGCTACGCTTGTGGAGTTCGGTTTTGAGCATAGCGATTAAACGAAAGCAAATTTTTGTCAATCTGATTTTTCTTTTACTGAAGGATATTTTGAAGAGGAATACCTAACCACCAAAATCGACACAGCCAGTAATAATACACCACCACAAACGTAAAGAATTCCCGTATCTGGGGCATTGTGATGAGAAACATCACTTATCAACAATCGAATCAATGCGGTTACGCCGATGTACAACAAAAATCTCAGGGGCATGTGATTAGTTTTAAAATAAATGCCCGCCATGGCCAGCAATTCAAGATAAATAAACAGCAGCAAAATATCATCAACCGTTACTTTTGGCTGTTGAAGCATTCCTAGAAAGGTCGATATTCCTGCCCAAACAGTTATCAGCCCAATGGCGAAAAGCGCGAGATAATGAAACGTTTCTACGAATAAATTGCCAATCGAATCGGCAGCACCATGTAGCTTTTTGCGTAGGCTTTCAGCCCATTTCACTTCTTGCGTCATTGTACCCACCACTGTTCATAAATTGAGCAAATCAAGCCAACCACATCGCGCATCTGAATCGGGTCATGCACACCACGCCGCTAAAATATCAGGGCTTGCACGGTTTTTCTGACTGGCAAAGAAATTGTTAGAAACCTGTACCTTGGTCTTGAAATAAATTCCGACCATCGCCCCGAGTTCCAGGTAGATGAACAGCAGCAGGATATCGTCCACCGTGATATGCCCTTTTTCGAGCATGCCCAGAAACGCCATGACCGCCGCCCATGCGGTGACCGCGCCGATGGCGAACAAGGCCAGGTAATGGAAGGTTTCGACGAACAGATTGCCGAGCGATTCGGCGCAGCTGTGTACGTGCTGACGGAGGGACTCGGCCCAATTGATTTTCACGATGCACTTCCTTGGATGACACGAAACGGAGGATGCCAAGCGCGTATGACGCGCTGATGGCCGTGCATTAAAAGGGCCATCCCTCACGGTTGAGAACGTGACCGGTTGTCGCAAGGCTTTATATGAGCATCAATAATGCATACGAAATGCCACTACCCAGGCGACCAAAATTGCCTTATGCTGCGCACTGTATAAATAAACAGTAGCCGCCACGTGCCGACTGTTGGCCCGCCGCCTCAGCCGTCCCTATGCGCTTCAGGCGAGGTCGCAACCCTCGCCGCGCGTCAGAGGGTCGCTGCACGGCCGGGCTCACCACCACACTGGAAATGACGACGAGGCCAAAATGGCTGTTGAAACCCTTTACCGCAGTACCCGCGATTTGGAGACTACGTTCGTGGACCGCAAACTCGCCGATGCGCATGATCAAATGCTCGAGCTGGCAGAGCTCCTCACCGACGTTTTGATGAAGAACGTACCGGGCTTGTCCGAGAAGCATGCGGAAGATGCGAGCATCTACATGGCGAAGAATCGCGCAGTGTTTGCGGCGGCGTTCAAGAACAACGCCACGGCATTGAACGAGCTTTCCGAGCCTGGCAACACTGACAGTGAAAGCTGATGTGCCAGCTGAAAAAAACGACCTCCTTCGGGAGGTTTTTTTATGCCCTCACGCGGGCGCCTGCCGCGACGCACGCCTTCGAGCGAAAGAGCAAAACCCACCGTCCCCAAATCAGAAACAATGAGTCTCACATTAGCCTGATTGTCTGCCAATCCATCGGTCCGTAAATTCACTTCCAAGCCAGCCACGATGCAGCAAGCAGGTTGACAGTGGCGATCCGAACTCTCTGAATCGAATCCGAAGGAATCTGAACATGACCGACCGCACGCTGAAGACGCTCAAGAAGACCCTGGCCGCTACCCTCCTCGCACTGTCCGCTAGTAGCGCCTTCGCCGCTGAAACCGCGGTACCCGAGCATCAGACCCGAGCGTTTCTCAACGCGCTGGCCGCCGGTGGCGGTCGTCCACTGGAACAACTGAGCCCGAAAGACGCTCGCGCCGTGCTGACGGGCGCTCAAAATTCGGTAAAAGTGGACATGTCAGGCATCGAGGTCAGTGAACAAACGATCAAAGCCGACGGCCAGGACCTCAAACTCACCATCGTGCGTCCGGCCGGGGCCAAGGGCGAATTGCCGGTCTTCATGTACTTCCACGGTGGCGGCTGGGTTTTGGGCGACTACCCGACTCACGCGCGTCTGATTCGTGATCTGGTGGTTGGCTCGGGTGCCGTAGCCGTCTACGTCGGTTACACCCCCTCGCCTGAAGCTCATTACCCGACCGCGATCAATCAGGCGTATGCCGCGACCCGGTGGGTCGCCGAACATGGCAAACAGATCAAGGTCGATAGCTCGCGGCTTGCGGTGGCAGGGAACAGCGTGGGTGGCAACATGGCCGCGGTCGTGGCGTTGAAAGCCAAGGAACAGGGCACGCCTAAACTTCGCTTCCAATTGCTGCTGTGGCCTGTGACGGACGCCAACTTCGACACGGGCTCCTATCAAGCCTATGCCGAAGGCCACTTCCTGACCAAAAACATGATGACGTGGTTCTGGGACAACTACACCACTGACGCCAAACAGCGTGCCGAGATCCATGCCTCACCACTGCGTGCGACCACCGAGCAACTGAAGGGGCTACCGCCGGCACTGGTTCAGACAGCCGGGCTGGACGTGCTGCGGGACGAAGGCGAGGCCTACGCCCGCAAACTGGATGCCGCGGGTGTCGACGTCACCGCTGTACGCTACAACGGGATGGTCCATGACTACGGCTTGCTGAACCCACTGGCCAACATTCCGGAGGTCAAGGCCGCCCTGCGTCAGGCCGCAGGTGAACTCAAAGCCCACCTGAACTGATCGCCCTGCCACATCCCGCCCGCGAGGTGATCGTGATCCTTCGCGGGCTTTTCGCGTTGCAGCAACAGCCTGAGGTGGCGCGGATCAGGCACGCGGTCCGGTGTAGTCGAGCGCCCATTTCTCCTGCGCATGCAACTGCCCCTTGAAACGCGCGATTTGCTCGGCGACGCGCTCCGGCGAGGTACCGCCCCACCCGCTACGCGCAGCCAATGCCGCATCGAGCGTGAGGCAGTCGAGCACTTCAGGGGTCAGGCGGGCATCCGTGCGGGCGAGCATGTCGGGAGTGAGCTGCTCCAGCCCAATGTCTTGGGCCTCGCAGAGCTGCACCAATTGCCCTGTGATCTCATGGGCCTCTTTGAATGGCACGCCCCGCAAGGCGAGCCAATCCGCCACTTCGGTGGCCAGCGTGAAGCCCAGCGGCGCCTGGCGCAGTAATTCGTCCTTGCGTACAGTCATCGTCGCGACCATGCCCGCAAACGCCGGGAGCACCAGGTTCAACGTATCCAGCGTGTCGATGACCGCATGTTTGTCTTCGCTCAAATCGCGGTTGTAGGACAGGGGCTGCGCCTTGAGGACTGAGAGGATACCCGTGAGCGAGCCAATGATGCGCCCCGACTTGCCCCGCGCAAGCTCAGCGATATCCGGGTTCTTTTTCTGCGGCATGATCGAGCTGCCGGTCGCGTAGCCATCGTCCAGATCGACCCAGCGAAACTGCCTTGAGGTCCAGAGGCAGAACTCTTCCGCCATGCGGGAAATGTTGATGCCCAGCATGCTGCCGCAAAACAGGAACTCGGCCACATGATCACGGCTGGCGACAGCGTCGATGGAGTTCTCGCACGGCCCGGCATACCCCATCTCCGCAGCCGACCGCTGCGGGTCGCGTGCGATCGCCGAACCCGCCAGCGCGGCCGCGCCCAGCGGGGACAGGCTGAAGCGCTTGTCGAAATCCTGCAGCCGTTGAATGTCGCGATGAATGGCCTGCGCATGGGCCATCAGATGATGGGCGAAGACAATGGGCTGGGCCTGCTGCAGGTGGGTGAAACCTGGTGCAATGGTGTGAATGTGCTGCTCGGCTTGTCCGACCAGTGCCGTTTGCAGCTCCAGAATGGCAAGGGTCAAGCGGCGGACCTGATCCCGGAGGTAGAGTCGCATATCGTTCGCCGTCTGATCATTGCGCGAACGCCCGGCACGCAGCTTCCCGCCCAGAGCACCCAGCCGTTCGGTCAGCAAACGCTCGATGAACGTGTGTACATCCTCATCAGCGGCAATCGGCTGCACGACGCCCGCCGCATAGTCCGAATCGATGGCCGTCAGCGCTTCGATGATGCGTCGGGTTTCGTCGGCATCGAGCAAGCCCGCACGATGCAATTCATTAGCATGGGCCTTCGACCCGGCCACATCGTAGGGCAGGAGACGGAAATAGGCATGAGGCGCGCGTGAAAGGTTGGCCATGGCTTGGGCAGGACCGGACTTGAACCGCGCCCCCCAGAGGCGCTCGGTAGCATCAGACATTTACCTTCTCCTTTGACACGGTGGTTGCTGAATCGCGAACGCAGAATCGGTCACAGGACAGGGATGCTAGGAAACTTCAGCAGAGGGGCAAATGTTTCAAATGGCAAGTCTACTTGCAGATATTGGAAACCTGTTCGTCATTCAGGGCTTTCATTCCTTGCAGGAAAACGGTTTCCGCCATGGTCAGGCGCTGCTCGAGGTTCCAGAGCACATGGATATCAATCTCACAGACGCTGTCGTCTGGGGGAAGTCGCCAAAGCGTGCCTTCCGACACTCCCCTTTCGCACAGATGTTCCGGTAGGCAGCCGATGCCAAACCCGGCCAGCACCAATCGCAGCACTTCTTGCGTGTTGGCAGACGATGCGATGATCTGCCCGTCCAGGGCATGCCGACCGCGAAATTCCGCCAACGCTGACAGGGTCCCGCCGAGCAGATCCCCGGCAAAGCTCACCAAGTGTTCATGCCGCAGGTCGTCAAGGCTCAGGTCCTTACGCCCGAACAAGGGGTGCTGATCGCTGCAATACAGCCCATAGCGCTCCCTCGTTAGCCAGGATTGCCCCATCCAGGGTTGAGCGACGCGATGGACGGCCAGCCCGAAAGTGGCCGTTTTTTGTGCCAACGCACTGACGATGGCGTCGCTCGATTGCACTTCGACCTCCAGGGCAATGCCCGGATAGTCACGGTGCAATTGCGCGAGAAAACGGTCGAAGGGCGGGCACTGTATTCCACTGACCGTCAGCAGACGAACCCGGCCGACCACCTGACCGCTGGACTGTTCGAGGGCGGCGTCGAGTTGCGCGAATTGCCCCTGCAGTTCGGTGGCGACCCGCAGCGCCTCGATGCCCGAACGCGTCAGGCTGAAGCGAGGCCCGTGGCGTTCCACCAAGGCGGTCCCCATTTGCTCTTCCAGTCGCTTGAGCGCCTGGCTCACCGCCGGTTGTGACAAATGCAAACGAGCGGCGGCGCGGCTGATGCTGAGCTCTTGGGCCACCACTTGAAAGGTGCGCAGCAGGTTCCAGTCGACCCGCTCGCTCAGTGGGCGCGAAGAGGTTCGAGGTGGCGTGGGATGTGAGGGCGTTGTCACGGCGTCAGCCTTTATTGGCACACGGAATATTAACTATAAGAAATGCGACATTGAGCTGGTGGCAGGTTGTCTTTAAAACGTGTGCATCAAATACGCCAACTCACTCAGGGGACACCCCATGTCAGAACGCCCCGCAGGAATGTCTGCTCAGGAATGGGCCGCGCGTTGCGACCTGGCCGCGCTCTATCGACTCATTGCGCACCTGCGCATGACCGACCTGATCGACACCCACATCTCGTTGCGGCTGGAAGGCCCGGACGGCCATTTTCTGATCAACCGCTACGGCACCCTATTCGAGCGGATGAAAGCCAGCACCCTTGTCAAAATCGACGGCGAAGGCCGCGTGGTCGACGAATGCTATCCTGAGCATCGCGTCAATCGCGCAGGATTCGTCATCCATTCGGCTATCCACCAGGCACGACCCGACCTGCACTGCGTCATCCATACCCACACCGCTGCCGGGATTGCCGTTTCGGCACAAGCCCAAGGATTGTTGCCCATCAGCCAGCACGCGTTGAAGTTCTATAATCG
Organism: Pseudomonas sp. RIT409; assembly: GCF_003052515.2. Classification (GTDB taxonomy): domain Bacteria; phylum Pseudomonadota; class Gammaproteobacteria; order Pseudomonadales; family Pseudomonadaceae; genus Aquipseudomonas. Next base: position 8,792 of record NZ_QARE02000016.1, read on the forward strand.
CGTGGCTTACCACGCTTACGAAGGCATTGCGCTGCGCACCGCCGAGCGCGAACAACTGGTCAAAGACCTGGGGCCGCGCCACAAGGCGATGATCCTGCGCAACCATGGCCTGCTGGCTGCTGGGGGCAGCACCGCCGAAGCGTTCATCAACATCTATTTCTTGGAGCGAGCCTGTCAGGCACAGGTTCAAGCCCTTGCCGGGGGCACAGCGTTGCTGACACCGACGCCCGAAACCTGCGAATTCACCGCGCGTCAGTTCGAAAGTGAAGGGGAAGAAGAAATCGTGGACTTGGCCTGGGCGGCCGCACTGGAAATGATCGAGCAGCAGCGGGACGACTACTGTTCGTGAGCCACCCGATGCCGCAAATGCGACGGGGCACTCGATGCACGTCGCATGCTCTCATTGAGCAGCGCGGGTAAGACCATCACTCAAGGTTCAATAGACGCTCCGCCAAGGCGTCAGCCACCCGCGCGGGTGAGCGCTTTTCCGCCTGCGCATGAGCGAACACTTCGGTTAGCCGTGTTCCTATCTGGGACAAATGTGCGGTGATGGTGTGCGAGTTTTCCCCCTTATGTTGCAGGGCGACGTAGATCAACCCGCCGGAATTGATCACGTAATCGGGCGCGTACAGGATGCCGCGTGCTTCGAGCTGATCGGCGATGGCCGCGCAGCTCAGCTGATTGTTGGCCCCTCCGGCCACGGCGGCGCAACGCAGCTTGGTCACGCTGTGGCTGTTGAGCACGCCCCCGAGTCCGCAGGGAGCGAGGATGTCGCACGGGGTACTGAGCAAGGCTTCGCTCGCGACGGGTTTGGCCCCCATCTGCTCCATTGCCAGTTGCACCTTGCCGCTATCAAGGTCAGCGACCAGCAGTTCGGCCCCTGCCGCGTGAAGTTGCTCGGCCAGTGCCCAGCCGACGTGACCCAGCCCTTGAATCGCCACCCGCAGTCCTTCCAGGTTGTCGCTTCCCAGCCGCGCCATCGCGGTGGTGCGGATCCCGGCGTACAGGCCCATGGCCGTGTGAGACGAAGGATCGCCTGACTCAGTGGTGCTGGTGACGTGTTGGGTGTATTGAGCGATGCAGTCCATGTCTTCGCTGGACGTCCCACTGTCGATGGCGGCGATGTAACGGCCATCAAGGGTCTGAATGAAGCGTCCGAACGCTTCGAACAATGCGGCGCGGGCGGGCACGTGCGCAGGTCGCAAGATGACAGCCGTCCCTCCGCCCAAAGGCAGGCCAGCCAGCACGGCCTTGTAGCTCATATTCCTTGCCAATTGAATGGCATCTTCAACAGCACTCTCTTCATTTGGATAGGAAAGGTAGCGCACGCCGCCCAGTGCAGGCCCTTTTTGACTGCTGTGGATCGCGATCACGGCTTTGAGGCAGGTCTGCGGATCGACGATCAAATGCAACGACTGAACGCGCGCGCTTTGCATGAGAGCGAACATTGGCAGTGCTCCCGGTTTTTTTGTATTGCGAGTATAGGCGCTGCCGAAAAAAACGACGGGTGAACGAGCGATCTTCCAGCAGGGAATCGACGAATACCGGGCAGAAACGATCAGCCGGCATTCGCCACTGGACGAACACCGCCGCCAGCGCTAAAACGAAACTTCCAACGTACCGTTTCAGCCGCCTGTTCCGACGGGAGACGTCGATGAACCCACGCCAGTGCTGCCTTGACTGCCTGCACCGCACTCCGCCTGCCACCTTTGAGGCAGCGCTGTGGATTTCGGTCGAACATGATGCTCAGGCCGACCTTCGGCATTGTCATGAATCGATGGACGAGGTCCACCGGCGCATCAGCGCGGCGCTGCCGCTGCTGCCTGCCAATGAGCTTGCTCAACCCTTGCTACGGCAAATGGCGACCCTCGGCTTCCAGCAAGACGACGTCGCCCAGCCCAAGCCGCCAGTGGCGCTGTTGCACAAAATCATCGATCGTCGTCGAGGTCAGCCATTGGGCTTGGGGATCATTGCACTGGAGCTGGCCCGTCGCCTGGAAATTCCATTGGAAGGCGTGAACTTTCCCGGGCATTTCCTCCTGCGTGTGCCGGGTGCGGACCATGCGCTGGACCCCTGCGGTGGTCGCCGCCTGTACCCCAAGGATTGTCGCGAACTGTTGCTGCGCCAGTTCGGCCCCGACATGCCACTCAGGGCCGAGCATATGCGCACTGCCACTCCTCAGGCGATGCTGCAGCGGTTGTCACGCAACCTGCGCCATCTGCACCAAATCAACGACGATCTCATTGCATCGCTCAAAGATGCCAATCGGGTTCTGGAACTGGGGCAGGCCAACACCAGCGATTACCTCGCTCGTGCCAGCCTGTACCAGACGCTTGAATGCCCTCAGGCCGAACGGTACGACTTAGAGCATGCGCTGATGTTGAGCGACGACCCGGTTCAGCAAATCCGCTTGACGCAGCGATTGGCGCAATTGCCATCAAGCCGCGCCGTGCACTAGGCAGGGATAGTGTACGCCCGATCCAGTTTAAGTTTGCGCCAGGCCCACACCCCTGCGCGCACGCCGATGCCCTTGAGCAGCGTAAGGGAGCCCTGGAGGAACGCGCGAACTCCGTCGGCCGTGGTCACTATCCCTATCACGCCGAAGATCAGCAAAGGCAATGCCGCCGCTTTGTCCCCGGAGGCGTAAGCGTCGTAGGCCTTGATCAAGGTCACAACGCTCGTCAGAGTGCCCCAGGCAAAGCTGGCGACCGGAAATGGCAATAGAAGGATGGTCCCCGTCCATCTGATGACATTCCATGCCGTCGACAGCCTTTTTTCAGCCAAGCTCTCGATTTCCTCGTCGACGTCCGCAATCATCCGCTCGAGCATGTCGCCATACAGTTGACCGGCATCGCGCAGGCGATCTTCCATTCGGTTGACGATGGTCAAAAACGAAGGATCGTGTTTGCCGCCTCGCTCGAAGTTGTCGATGAAGGTCCCAACCCTGCGCTGCCCAGCGTAAGCCACCCGACCATAGAAGTAGCTCTGCATCGAGACCGAACCCAGCAGCGCGCCATAATCGGTCAAGGGCCTGAAGTGCACTCCATCCGGCGCACCGGGGGTGTAAAGAAGTTTGTAGCCCGGCTCGCCTCGAGCAAAGTCTTGGAAGATGTATACGCCTTCGACGATCTGGCCCGCCATGCGAAATGCCGAAACGCCAGTGGTCCCATTACCAACGTTGCTCGATTGATCAGTGCCTAGCGCGATGATGGCGCCGCGAAGCCAGCTATATTGCGGGTCGCTCAGGTCGCCTTCTAAATATTGCAGCATTGCGCCGCGAATCATCTCGTGCTGCACACGCTTGGCCATCAACGCCTTGCGGCGGGCGTAACGCGGGTCTTTGCGTCCGAGAAAGCCTTCAGTGAGAAAATCCATGTAACGCGCACCGAGATCCGCTTCCCGCACCTGTTTGTCGGCGAATTGAATCAGGTGGCGCGGCAATTGCGACACATCGAGACCCGTCGACGAGTAAAGATGAATGGCTTGACGGTGAGACAGGATGTCCTCTGTACCGTACATGACCAGTTCAGTCAGCGAGCGCAATGGCGTGTGCTCACCGAAATCCGGCGTCTCGAAGTACGGCTGCCCCAACCCGAAGTAGAGCGTGTCGGGATCGACATGGCGTTCATACCCCTGACTGCGCAGAAAACCGTTCAATTCCGCGGAGACGTGCTTGTGAGCGTAGTCCTGCAGTGTGACAAGCCCCGGACTGAGCTTTGCAAATTCAGCATTGAGTGCACCGATTCGTGCCTCCACCGTTGCCAGCAACTGCCTGGAGACCAGCGAACCTGGTGCGTCCAGCGGTGAGACGGCGATCTTTTCTCCTTTTACGATCGCGACGACCTTCAACAGGACCAGCAACGCCAGGTTCGCTTCGTAGTTCTCATGCGGGCAAGGCTCGAACACGCAGGTGTCCGGTCCCCACAGCGTGGGCTTGAGCTGGATGTCATTGAGCTGAGCGTTGAGACCGTGTTGCAGGGGGCCCGCCAACTGGTCATGAACGAAGGAACGACCGGACTCGCTGGCCAGCCAACCCCCTACGTGAAAGCTCAGCTGCCGCCAGGAAGCGAACTCATAAAAATCCTGGCCCCCCGGAGCGCCGGGCGCATAGAGCACGAAATGCTCGTCGACCGCCGTCTTCTCGCTAAACACGATGAGGTCTCTGAAACGCGCTCCTGTGCCCATGATGTGCAGGCTGCCGATGCTGTGATCGGCGTCCGGCCTGCGGACATCCCCGCGGATCTGTATCAACAGCTCGTGGCTTCGGTCCTGAAGGAGATGGCCTTGCATCAACGCTGCCTGCGCGCTCATCGCCAGGGCGCTGTCGCGATGGCGGGCCATGGTGCGAAGGTTTTCCTCGTCCAGATAGCGATCGCGTAGGGCATGTGCGTATCGCTGTGGAATGTCCAACTCATTGAGCATGGTATCGATGAACGTGCTCGTAAAGTCCACGTGCAGCCCAGCGGGCGCGACCTGGACCTCATCGCGGGTGGCTGGCAGCCCGTTGACCGCAAAGTGCAGCAACGTCCCCTGGTAGACCGCGTTCAACGGATCACTTCCATCGACACCAATCGAGTCGTTGACCGTCAGCTCGATCGCGGCAGGATCGAGGGTCAACCCAAGACGCTCACGGCAATACTTCACCATCTCAGCGGCTGCGAAACCTTCGACGGATTCAAGGCCGGTGAGCACGGCTTCAACATCTCGCTTACGGCGCAAATGCTCCTGTTCAAGATTCGTGAGATGGACTTGATGGTCAGGCTGCGCAAATTTGCGCCAGCGAGGCTGGACCAGCGTGCAAAGGTCGCTCGACAGACGGGCGAAGCGTTGACCCACCGCTTCATCCAGATCGCTGCAAACGCGTACACGCTCGAGGTCCCGCAGAAAAGAATCGGTATCCGACCCGGCATCGCTGTGCTGCAGCAGGTGATGCGAATCGTCCCTCTGCTTGGCCTGCACCGCACGCGTGAACGTGTCTATCAAAGGAGCGTTCAGAGGGGTGAAGGCCCACAGGTGAGCGACGACAGGCCCGTGGACGCTCAGTCGTTGCTGGTCACGCGACCTCAGGAGGAGCGTCAATGCGTCGGCGGGGTCGCTGATTCGGCGAGAGAGCTCTTCGCGCAGTGCGGCTAACGACCCGAAACGCGCGATGCCGCCTCCGACCGCCACCAGAAACACTTCACCTTGCGGCTGAGTACTCTGCTCAGCCGATGCGTTGACGGCCCAGGCCGACGGCAGCGTTATCACCGAATCGTCGACCGCCAAATCGATCGAAAACACGCCCACAGGCCCCCGGCTCTCTAGAACCTCCGACAGTCGCCGCTGCTCCTCTTCAGACAGCTGGCGGGAAAGGCCCAGCAGTGCGATGTCGTTTTTGAGCGCCGTGTCATGCAGCGCCGACAATTGTTGGCGCGCCGAGCCTTCGTGCATGGGCTCGGGCTGGTCCCAGAAGCCGTCCAGGTTGCGTATATAGATGTCCGGCAACTGCGCGGCGGCATCGCGCACGATCTCGATCACCGATCGGCGCTCTTGGACAGCGATGCGTAGGGCGGGATCGAACGTGTCATGGCGAAGAAACACCTCGGCGTCCTCGAGCACCTCGAGGGGAATCGCACCCCGTAACACGTCGATCATCATATTCATGACCGAGCGGGAAACCCGCCCGACTTGCGCGTCCTCACGGTTGAAAAACAGCGCATCGGGGTTGGATACGCTCAGCCCTGTTTCCTTGCTTATGCGAGTCTTCAGGTACGTATGGGCCAGACTGTGCAAGGACTGACTGTTGTCCAAGAGATGGGCGGATTCAGCACCCGCTTCTGCGAGCGCCGCCAAGTGGCGGGTCACACGGTCGAAGGTGCCGAGGGCAGATGAGTTGTCAGTTACAGAGTTCATAGGTAACGCTCCAAGATTGAATCACCTTTCTCCGTCGCGGCATCCAGCCGTTCAGGCACGCAGAGAGGCGATGAAAAGGAGCGTCTATAAAAAAGGTTTGTAGCGACTGGTTGGCGGTAAATATTGCTTGGTCGCTAAAGGCTGATACGACGTAATCGGTAGGAAAAACCATCTTAAATGGTAGGACGGATGGCATTATTGCCATCCGGGTAAAACTGCATGTCATGAACCGGGCTGTTTGGGAAAGATTGAGTATCTTACTCTTCTCTCACCTCGCGGCTGCCCTCGCCGCGAACCTGGAACCCGAAGGGGAAGCGCGATTGTTACCGGCATCAACTTCTCGAACGGGTTCTACGACGTAGATTTTCAAGCTCCTGGATCTAACGTCTTGTTTAGCCGCTGCGCCTGCAGCGGCTTTTTTTCATTTTCAAAACTCTCAACTCTTCAGACATCTGCGACTCGATTATCACGAGCAGCCTGACTGTGTTTAAACATCAGCCATCGACACGGAATTGCCCAGGTCATTTAGTGGAGGCACACAATTCGATGACTAATCAGGCATACCACCTGAAAGGTCACTACACGCGGATATTCACCAAGGATCGCTGCCGGGGCGTTTTCGCATACTCCTCCAGCGCCATGATGATTGAAATAGAGGTTTTCAGCTCAACCATTGCGCCTTTTGCAATTTCGTTACCTTCGTTGATGACACCCTGAAGAAGTGTCAGTTGCTCATCGAAAAACCGATAGGCATTCACCTCTCGGTCCATCTCGATTTCTCGGCCCGTGGCATCGTACTTCACGTTGATTGATGACATCACGCCCACCAGATCCCCATCAATTATGCCCCGATCGGCCAAAATGGCGCCGATCTCTCTCAGTTGCTTGCTACTTGTCTTTCGGGGATCGAATCCGGACAAATCAATATTCAGCCCCTCCAGCTTTTTTAGGCCGGATACGTCTTTATCAGCCCAGAACTGTCTGACTTTTGACTTGACCGCTTCTTCGGAGGGTGTAAGTCCAGACTTGACGTTGAAACGCCGGTCGGGGGCTGCGAAATACGTTTTCAGCCGGTTTTCGACTTTGCTCAAATTCCCGATCATACAACCTCCTGTCGATAGATTTATCGACAGGAATGTCGTGCGAGGACCTCAAGAGTTTAGGCAGAAATGATCAAAACAATGCCGTCTTCGAGTTTCGAGAGCCGTCCTACTATCGCCTCAGAAAACTTCCTACAAAAATGGCCTGTTAAATCCCCCGAACCGGCCATTCCAAGCGCACGCTCAGGCGATCACCTAGCGAACCGCTGCAAATTGGCCATCATCTCTTTCAAGGCCTCGACATTGTCTGCTGGGTGCACGGCATCGTTGAAGTCGTCAATCTTGCTCCACTGCGACGCGACGTCTTCAGGAGAGAAGCCCGCACGTGGATCGAACCCGGCGCCCAGGCTACGCTCCCAACGTACTTTGCCTATCCAGCCCCCGCCCACTTCGTACAAGCCCGAGGTGTCTTGGCACTGCTCGCTGCCCAAATACACCACCAGCGGACTGACGAGCTCAGGCTTGAGTAACTCGAATACACTCGCCGGGATCAGGCCTTCAGTCATTCGGGTGCCACCCGTGGGGGCAATGGCGTTGACCAGAATGTTGTTCTTGCGCCCTTCCAGTGCCAGTGTGCGAGTCAGACCATACAGCCCCAGCTTGGCCATGCCGTAGTTGGACTGGCCGAAGTTGCCATAGATGCCCGAAGTGGATGAGGTGAAAACCACGCGGCCATAGTTTTGTTCGCGCAAATACGGCCAAGCGGCACGGGTGACCTTATAGGCGCCTTCGACGTGCACCTTGTAAACCAGGTCCCAGTCCGCGTCCTCCATTTTGGCGAAACTCTTGTCGCGCAGGATGCCCGCGTTGTTGACCACCACATCCACTCTGCCGAACGCATCCAGCGCGTGCTGAACGATCCTGCCGCCCTCGGTGACCGAGTCGTGATTGGCCACCGCTTCGCCGCCAAATGCTCGAATTTCTGCGACCACGCGATCGGCCGCCGACGCACTGGCGCCTTCCCCATGGGCAGACCCGCCGAGGTCATTGACCACGACCCGCGCACCGTGGCGGGCGAACAACAAGGCATGGGCGCGTCCGAGGCCACCGCCCGCCCCCGTCACGATCACTACCTTTGCGTCATAACGTATGGATTTGCTCATTGAACCTTCCCCCCCGATGATGAAGCGCTTCGACCCTGCGAGGCCGACAGCCGCTGTACAGTCACGGGAGTGTCAGCTACCCGAACCGGGGTCACAATCAATACGGGGCAGGCTGAATGGTGCTCGATAACGCAACGGGATGATTCATCGACTGAAGGATCGGTGCCGTGCGCGGGGTGAGCGGCGCTGGCCGAAAACCCGTCAATGCCGCACGAAAGCTGTCGTACAGGCGTAACACCTGTAAAGGCGCCTCGGTCTGCGGGTAATGGCCGATACCGGGCAGCGAAACGACGTCGGCTTCAGGTATCAATTGCCGATACCGCTGTGCCATGTGTTCGCCGGAAACCGGATCGGCAGCACCATTGATGAGCCGCATGGGTACGCAATGCTGCTGCATCGCTTTCACCCAGCGCTCTCGGTGCGTGATGCGTTCGGGAATGTAATGAATCAGGCGATGCAAGACTCGCTGGCCGGAATGGGCCGCGATCAGACTCCAGAAGTCATCCAGCTCACTTTCGCTGGGCCGGGTATCGGGCCCGAAAATGCGGCTGAAATCCCGATCCAGCCAACTTCGATCAAACAAATGGCTGACCAGCCAGCCCACGCGACCTAACAGGAGTTTTTGAGCCCGTACCGCCCGATGCGCCTCTGGAAACAGTCCGCCGTTGAGAAACGCGCAGCTGGCCATGCGGAACTGCCCCTCGGCATGCCTCGCGATCAATTCCTGCGCGACACTGTCGCCGTAGTCATGGGCGAGGACGTGCACCGGCTGCGAGACCGCCAGATGGTCGAGCAACGCTTGTTGCAGATCGGCCTGCTCAAGGAGGCTGTAGGCGTGCCGACGCGGCTTGGCCGAATCACCGAAGCCGAGCATGTCACAGGCAATCACCCGATATTGGCGAGACAGCGGCTGCCACAGGTAATTCCAGTCCCAGCTCGCTGTCGGAAAGCCATGAATCAGCAGCAGGGGCTCCCCCTGCCCCGCGACCCAGTACCGAATGTTTCGGCCGCGAAATTGGAAATCACGCCCGCGTGTTCGCCAGACGCAGAGCGGGATTTCGGCAGGCCTCATTACTGCGCATACCCGGGGGAACATTGGTCAAGCTTTCGCAACAGCGCTGGCCACGCCAGTTTGCCGCCCATGCCTTCAGCGCTGCGGGTGACGCCTGCGACCATGGCTTTGGCGCCCGCCAGAATATGCCCGTCGATGGGAATCAACTCTGCACCGCCGCCTTGGGCGAGTACCTGAATCTCGCAGGCCCGCTGAAAGGTGAACATCATGAGAAAGGTATCGGCGATGCTGGAACCGCACGTCAGTAACCCGTGGTTATTGAGCATCAGGAAATTGCAGCCACCCAGGTCGGCTTGCAGGCGCGCCTTTTCTTCAGGGTTGAGAGCGACGCCTTCATAGCCGTGGTAGGCAAGGCTGGCCAGTACGAACAACGACTGTTGGCTGATCGGCAGCACACCCTGTTTCTGAGCGGATACGGCGACACCGGCGGCGGTGTGGGTGTGCATCACGCAGAGCACGTCGTCCCGTGCTTCATGAACCGCACTGTGAATGGTGTAGCCGGCCGGGTTGATGTCATAGGGGCTGTCCATGAGTTTCTTGCCTGACTGGTCGACCTTGACCAGACTCGACGCGGTGATCTCATGAAACATCATGCCGTAAGGGTTGATCAGAAAGTCTTCGGTGCCCGGCACCTTGCCCGAGATGTGGGTGAAGATCAGATCGTCCCAGCCATGCAGGGCGACCAATCGATAGCAAGCGGCCAGATCGACCCGGGCTTGCCACTCTTCTGCGCTGACCTGGTCTTTGACGGTGTGATTGATGTGGCTGACGGTTTCGGCAACGGCCTGTGCGACGTTCACGATCGGCTTCCCTCGGCATTTGTTCTGCTCTAATGGATCAGCAGTCTAGTCACCGCCGGTGAATGCGGTACTTGCCTTGGCAGCCAGCTTAATGACCATGCGAGTCAGCGGCCATCCCACGCCACTGCGGCAGGCGGATCAGAGCAGCCACACCAACAACGGTGCGGCGAAGAGATTGAGCAGCCCGGTCAGCACCATGACCAGCCCGGCCACCGAGCCTTCTTCACCACCGACCTCCCTTGCCCGACTGACCCCCGCACCATGGGCACCGACGCCAAACAGCGCTCCGCGCGCCAAGGCCGTGCGCAGTGGGAGCCACTTGAGCAACACGCCGCCCAGTGCTGCACCGAACACACCGGTGCACATCACGAACACCGCCGTCAGTTCGGGAACGCCCCCCAGATCATGAGCCAGCGGCATGGCAAACGGGGTGGTGATGGAGCGAGGGACCAGTGACATCACGACCGACGTGTCCAATGCCAGCGCCTTTGACAATCCGAACGAACTGCCAATCGAAGCCGCGCTGCCTGCCAGCATGCCGATCAGCAACGCTGGCCAGTGCCGGGCGAGCAAGGCGCGCTGTTGCCAGATTGGAACCGCAAACGCGACAGTGGCGGGACCAAGCACCCGCATGAGCCAGTGCGTGTCGGTGGCATATTCGGCGTAAGGGGTGTGCATCGGCAGCGCGACCGCCAGCAACACGGTAGGCACCAGAATCAACGGGGAAAGCAAGTAACGCCCAGTGCGGCGATACAACCAACGGCTGGCAAAGTAAGTGCCGAGCGTCATCAGTAACCAGAAGACCGGCATCAGCTCGAGGGTCATGCCTGATCCTCCGCCGGCCGATCTCTGAGGCGACAGACCACCTCGACCGTCACGGCAGTCACCAGCATCACCATCAAAGTGCTGCTGCCGATGACCAGCATGATCCGCCAACCTTCCTGGCGCACCAAGGCGCCGTAGTCCAACAGGCTCATCAGCGGCGGGATGAAGAACAGCAACATTTCTGCGAGCAGCAGCCCGGCACCGGTTTGCAGCGACGCGGGTTTTACCGCGCCCGTGGCGAAAATGACCAGCAATATTGCCAGGCCAATGACCCCGCCGGGTATTGGCCAATCAAGCCATGAAGCAATCTGGCAGCCGATCCAGTACACCGCCAACAGAGCAATGAGCTCGACAACCAGGCGTGCGAGACGAGGCAAGCGTTTCATGATGTTCAGTTCCTCCGATGGCCTCTAGTGTAAAGGCCGACCTCCCATCCCAATAACGAATTGTTCGACTTCAATGTATTCCAATTCGGAATTCAGTACGCCACACTGCACGCATCGCCCGGCTGCCGAACGGGCATGACGGGGCGGTTATTTCATGGAATTCAAGCAACTGCGCACTTTCGTGGAGGTGGTTCGCGAAGGGGGCTTCACGCAAGCGGCCAAAACGTTGTATGTCAGCCAATCGGCGGTCAGCAAACAGGTGGCGCAACTGGAAGAAAGTCTGGGCGTCACGTTGCTTGATCGTCACGGTTCCCAGGTCAATCTGACGGCAGCAGGCCGCGTGGTGCTGAATCGGGCGGAAGAAATGCTGATCCTGCGCAATGGGCTGCTGCGTGAGCTCGACGACTTGAGCAATCTGGCCCGTGGCGAACTGCACCTTGGGCTCCCGATGCTTGGAAGCGACACACTGTTTGCCAAAGCCTTCGCCGAATATCGCCGGTTGTATCCGAACGTCACTATCCATTTGCTGGAAGGCGGCAGCCGCGCCATCGAGCAGGCTGTCATGAGCGGAGAGTTGGAGGTCGGTGCCAGTTTGACTCCGAGCGATCCGGCGTTTGCCTCACAGGCGTTTTGCGACGAACCGTTGGACGTACTGCTGCCCGCAGACCATCCGTTGGCGCACTTGAAAACACTGGAACTCGGCCAGTTGGCCGACACGCCCTTCCTGTTCTACCAGCGCAGTTTCGTGCTCAATGACCGGCTGCTGCAGGCCTGTCAGCAGGTTGGCTTCACCCCGAGAGAAGGAGGCCGTAGCGGGCAGGCGGACTTCCTGGCGGCACTGGTGGCCGCCGGTCAGGGAGTGGTTCTACTGCCGCAGGTGGTGGCGCGGGCCCTGGTTCGGCCCGGCGTCGTGCACGTCACGCTCACGGCCCCTGAAGTTCTGCGCTGGGATATCGCCTTCATCTGGCGTGAAGGCGCGTATCTTTCAAGGGCGGCCCAAGCATGGCTGGACCTGGTGAGACGCTGACACGGGGTGTCAGGCGTTGAGTTTCTCGACGAATTCGGCAAGCCAGGGCTCGGCGTCGGTTTCAGGGGTAACGGTTTCGCTTGCGTCCAGACGCAACATCTCCTGCACTTCGCGCACGCCCAACTCCATGAACAGCTCACGGAACTGCTCGCCTCCCCCACAGAAGGTATCGCCATAGCTGGCATCCCCGAGTGCGATGACCCCGCCTGGAAGCCCCCGCCAAGCGGCGGGCAGCACGTCGCGGATCTGCGCGTAAAGGGGCTGGACGTTATCGGGTAGCTCTCCCAAGCCTGTGGTCGATGTGACGGCCAGAAGGGCATGGGGGGAGAATGCTTGCAGATCGGCCAGGGTCACGCGCGGGTTGAACAGAACCTCGTGACCGGCATCCTGAATGATCTGTTGGGCATGCCGAGCGACCTCTTCAGCCGACCCGTACACCGAGCCCGAAACAATGGCGACTTTCATTGGGAATCCCGTGGAGAGTTGAAATCGTGCGGCATTATGCCCCAGCGCGACGGAATGTCTTAGAATGGCGCTCACGTCAGATACCCGCGAAACGGATCGCATTACGCGGCAGACAAGCGCATGCTGCTCCTTGGAAGCAGGCTGAAAACGCAAAGCCGCCGAGCAACTGACGAACGGCGGCAACCAAATAGTGAATTTTGTGTCTGCTAATTCAATTACCGGTTAACAGAGCTTGACCATGCAACACGACAACCTTCTCACTCAGGATGAACTCGATTTCATCCTGAATATGCAGCATAACCCCAAGCTGAACGTGCGCGACAAGTCACGTAGCCTGGTGGTTAACGGCGGCGTGCAGATCCAGGATCTGTTGACGCGTCTGGCTGCTCACGAGCAGGTCACGCTTCAAGCCCAGTTCGACAACCAGCAGATGACCTTCCCCTTGCACCTGGTGGAAGACGAATTTCATGCGCTGCATCTTGAGCTGGGTGCACCGAGCATCTTCGAAGAAGGCCCTCGCATCCGCCCATGGCGGCTGATCCTGCCTGAGCCCATTGCGCTGGAAACCGAAAAAGGGTCACTGACAGCGCTGTGGGTTCACGAAATTTCGTTCAAGGGCATTCTCTTGGAGAACCGCAGGCAGACCAAGCCGCCCAAGTATTTCTCTGCCTATTTCACGCCCACCGGCCTTGCCCCCATCGCCCTGCGCGGCACGTTCGAGCGCCTCACCGAACAAGGCCTGGCTGCCTATCGCCTGAACCAAAACAGCAAAGAAGACATTGAGCGGTTGCGTCAATACATCCTCCAGGAACATCGCAAGATCCATCCTTCCATGCACCTTTGAAGCGGCATCCAGTTGGCGACCGCTAATCTTCGACCGATCAGCGCTTTTCGATACCACCTGCTTCCTCCTCTTGTCACTTGCGGCTTGAAGCTTGTCACTGGCATCAGGAATACTATTTGCACGCTTTTCTGCGAAGCTGACGCAACGCCACCACCCCGGCGCTGCGCCATGTGATTTCCCTACCCGGGAATCTCACTCGTCTACCGGAGATACACAATGTCTACGTCCCCCGTCACGCTGATGGTTGCGCGTCGCGTCGCCCATGGCCGCTATCAGGAACTGATTGCCTGGCTGCACGAAGGCGAGCAACTGGCTACCGACTTTCCCGGCTACCTGGGCTCAGGTGTGCTCGCACCGCCGCCGGGCGACGACGAATTTCAGATCATTTTCCGTTTCGCCGATGAAGCCACCATGCACGCTTGGGAGCATTCTGCGTCCCGACGCTCCTGGTTGGTGCGGGGCAGCGGCCTTTTTGCCAAGAATTCCGTCCACCGGGTGCGCGGCATGGACGGGTGGTTCGGCACCGTTGGTCAGCGCCCGCCGCGTTGGAAACAGGCGATTGCGATCTGGCTGGCGTTTTTCCCGGTTTCGCTGATTTTCAACTACGTGCTGGGTCCGTTGCTCAGTCAGTTCGATCTGGCTCCTCGCATCCTGATCAGCACCCTGATCCTGACGCCGTTGATGGTGTTCTGGTTCATCCCTCTCTCGACGCACCTATTGTCTGGATGGCTGCACAGCGCACCCACTGCAGCACCGGCACCTGCGGAATCGGCTCGGCACACTGAGCCTGTCGGTCCTCGTTAGCCCTGAGCGGAGGGCGCTTAAAGCATCGCAGCCACCCTGCGGATGATCGCGCTCGACGATGGACTCACCTTCACGGTCACTGTCATCCGGCAGTGACCGCCGCCCAACGATGCTTGAAGCCACCGTGGTTTCGGCCCGTGGGACGCAAACAAGGCTCCGCTGTTGTGCGCCACTGACCATTGGGTTAATTTTGCCGCTGACGATCGTTTTCTGATGGCTCATTGCTCGCAATGAGCGGCCCAGCCTCAGCGACCGACGCCGTTTCCCTCCCTGATCAAGCGTGAGCTGCCATGGCCTCCTCTTCTGCCCCTGTCCTGATCACTGGCGCAAGCCAGCGCGTCGGTCTGCATTGCGCGCAAAGGCTGCTGGAGGAAGGCGAACGCGTGATCATCAGCTACCGCACCGACCGACCGGCCGTACAGCAACTCAAGGCGTCAGGTGCCACTGCGATACAGGCTGACTTTTCGTCCGAGCAGGGCGTGATGGCCTTTATTTCACAGCTCAAGGAGCGCACAGACAGTTTGCGCGCCATTGTCCACAATGCTTCGCAATGGCAGGCGGAAACCGAAGGCGACGAGGCGCAGGTGTTCCAGAACATGTTCAACGTTCATATGCTCGCGCCGTATCTGATCAACCTGCATTGTGCCGATCTGCTCCGGCGTTCGGAGAGGGCCGACATCATTCACATCGGCGACGACGTGACGCGCAAGGGCAGCCGTAATCACATCGCCTACAGCGCGAGCAAGGCGGGACTCGATAACCTGACGCTGTCCTTCGCCGCACGCTACGCGCCTCGCATCAAGGTCAACGGCATCGCCCCGGCCATGTTGATGTTTCAACCCGACGACGACGCGGCGTACCGCGCCCGCACGCTAGCCAAGTCCGCGCTGGGCGTGGAGCCTGGGCCGGACGTGGTTTACCAGAGCCTGCGCTACCTGCTGGATAATCCCTATGTCACCGGCACTACATTGACCTTAAATGGTGGACGGCACGTCAAGTAGGCCGCCCCAAGGAAACTTTCGATGACCCTGTCATTGCCTCAGCACTACCGCGAAATCCTTGTTGGCCTGGGTGAAGATCCCGAGCGCGAAGGCCTGTTGGATACGCCGAAGCGCGCCGCCAAAGCCATGCAATACCTGTGTCATGGCTACGAACAGACGCTGGAAGAGATCGTTAACGGCGCCCTGTTCGCCTCGGACAACGATGAGATGGTCATCGTCAAGGACATCGAGTTGTACTCGCTGTGCGAACATCATTTGCTGCCTTTCATTGGCAAAGCCCATGTAGCCTACATGCCTACTGGAAAGGTTCTCGGATTATCGAAAATTGCGCGCATCGTCGACATGTTCGCGCGCCGACTGCAGATTCAGGAAAACCTGACCCGCCAGATTGCCGATGCCATCCAGGACGTGACCCAGGCGGCAGGCGTAGCCGTGGTGATCGAGGCCCAGCACATGTGCATGATGATGCGTGGTGTTGAGAAGCAGAATTCGACCATGAACACCTCGGTGATGCTGGGCGCCTTTCGCGCCTCCACCACGACAAGAATGGAATTTTTGCAATTGATCGGACGGAGCAAATAGTCCATGGCAAGACTCGAACCCGGCACTGCGCGCATACGGGTCAAAGACCTGTGCCTGCGCACCTACATCGGTATCAATGAAGAGGAGATCCTCAACAAGCAAGACGTGCTGATCAACCTGACGATCCTCTACGCGGCCCAAGAAGCGGTGCGTGACAACGACATCGACCATGCACTGAATTACCGGACCATCACCAAATCCATCATTCATCACGTTGAAAACAACCGCTTTGCACTGCTGGAACGTCTGACCCAGGAAGTGCTGGATTTGGTAATGGCGCACGAGGCCGTGCAGTACGCCGAGGTCGAAGTCGACAAGCCCCACGCCCTGCGGTTCGCCGAGTCGGTCTCCATTACGCTGGCGGCAGAGCGCTGAGTGATTGGCCTGCAGGCCTTCACGAGGATCGACGGAGCCTGCTTCCAATGACGCAGTGGGCGTCTTGAACCATTGCTCAGCTGCGCTCGGCCTCCTATCATCCGCCCATCTTCTACTCCCTCAGAGCCCATCATGACCGAGCAACAACGCCTCGAACTCGAAGCCGCCGCTTTTCGTCGTCTGGTCGCGCACCTGGACAGCCGCAAGGATGTGCAGAACATCGACCTCATGAACCTGTCCGGTTTCTGCCGCAATTGCCTCTCCAAATGGTACAAGGCCGCCGCTGACGATCGCCAGATCGACATCACCCTCGATGACGCCCGTGAAGTGGTGTACGGCATGCCCTACGGCGAGTGGAAATCCCTCTATCAGAAAGAAGCCAGCGCCGAGCAGCAGGCGGCGTTTGCCAAGGACAAGAAACATGACTGACATGACCGCCCTGCGCGCTCGGCTGAAATCCGGCGACCACGCCTTCGCCGACACCCTCGCCTTCATCGCCGCGCACTACGACTACCAGCCGCAGGCGTTCACCAATGGCCCGGTGGTCAACGCTGCCGGTCAGAACGAAGGCTCTTGCAAGACCCTCGGCCTGGCGCTGCTGGAAGGCTTGAGCGATGAACAGGCTTTGCTGGCCTTTGGCGAACATTACCGTTCCGTGGTGGCGACGCCGGAAGGCAACGACCATGGCAACATTCGTGCGCTGATGGCACATGGTCTAACCGGTGTGAAGTTCAGCGCGCAGCCACTCACCCGCAAGGCCTGACGACAACGCCGATACTGTTGCAGCTCTGCCTGTCCGCAGACAAAAAAACCGGCTCGATGAGCCGGTTTCGTTTTGCACGGGTACGGTCAGAACGAGGCGTTCGCCAAACCGTCCAGATAGCGCTCGACGTCCAGTGCAGCCATGCAACCTGCGCCGGCGGAGGTAATTGCCTGACGATAGACGTGATCCGCCACATCGCCCGCAGCGAAGACACCTTCGACGCTGGTAGCCGTGGCATTGCCTTCACGGCCGCCGTTGACCACCATGTAACCATCCTTCAGCGCCAGTTGGCCCTCGAACAGCGAGGTGTTCGGCGTGTGGCCAATCGCAATGAACACGCCGTCGACCTTCAGTTCGTCGAAGCTGCCGTCATTGTTCTTCAAGCGAGCGCCTGTCACACCCATACCGTCACCCAGCACTTCGTCCAGCGTTGCGTTGAGCTTGAGTTCGATTTTGCCCTCAGCGACACGCGCGTGCAGCTTGTCGATCAGAATCTTCTCGGCGCGGAAGGTGTCGCGACGGTGAACCAGGGTGACTTTGCTGGCGATGTTGGCCAAGTACAACGCTTCTTCCACAGCCGTGTTACCGCCACCGACTACGGCTACCGGCTTGTTGCGGTAGAAAAACCCGTCACAGGTCGCACAGGCCGAGACGCCTTTGCCCATGAACGCTTCTTCCGACGGCAAGCCCAGGTAGCGAGCGCTGGCGCCCGTGGCGATGATCAGCGCATCACAGGTGTAAGTGCCACTGTCGCCCTTGAGACTGAACGGCTTGCCGGCCAGATCCACCGCGTTGATGTGGTCGAAGATGATCTCGGTCTCGAAACGCTCTGCGTGCTCGCGCATGCGCTCCATCAATACCGGGCCGGTCAGCCCATGGGGGTCACCCGGCCAGTTGTCGACTTCAGTGGTAGTGGTCAGCTGACCGCCCGCTTGCATGCCGGTGATCAGCAGAGGTTTGAGGTTGGCGCGGGCAGCGTAAACCGCAGCACTGTAACCGGCAGGGCCGGAGCCGAGGATAATCACTCGGGAATGACGTACATCAGACATGACACACTCCTATCGACCGGCCATCGTTACGGGTGGTCGGAGTTACTGAAATCTGTACCGGCGTACCGGCTGAATAAAAAGGATCGGCGAGTGGCTTCGCACAGCACGCCCGCCCATCCAAAAAATCGTGACGCTGCGGCCTAGACCGCAGCGACCGTGTTACAGGCTCTTGGCGTTCTCAGCCAGGTAATCAGCCACGCCCGAAGCGTCAGCCTTCATGCCTTTCTGGCCTGGACGCCAGCCAGCGGGGCAAACTTCACCGTGCTGTTCGGTGAATTGCAGCGCTTCAACCAGACGTACCATCTCATCAACGTCACGACCCAATGGCAGGTTGTTCACGACCTGGTGCTGAACCACACCGTTCTGGTCGATCAGGAACGAACCGCGCAACGCAACGCCGTCGTCGTGTTCGATACCGTAAGCGCGGGTGATCTCGTGCTTGATGTCAGCGACCATGGTGAACTGGACTTGGCCAATGCCGCCCTTTTCTACCGGGGTGTTGCGCCAGGCGGCGTGGGTGAAATGCGAATCGACGGACACCCCGACCACTTCGACACCCAGTTCGCGGAACTTGGCGACGCGGTTATCGTGGGCGATGATTTCCGACGGGCAAACGAAAGTGAAGTCCAATGGCCAGAAGAACAGAACGACGTATTTGCCACGCAGCGAAGACAACTGAAAGCTATCGACGATCGAGCCGTCACCCAGGACTGCTGCCGCGGTGAAATCAGGGGCTTGTTTGTTTACCAGAACGCTCATCAAAACTCCTTCGAGGTTCAGCGTGAATGGAAATAGGCTTGGAATTTGCCCGCAAGCTTATCGGGGCGGGGAAGATTAAGGAAATATCGTTTCACAATCCAGTTCATAGACCGCCGCTATTCCGACCGGCCGCTGGGCAAGGTTGCTCAATAGACTCTACCCTCGCCAGAGTGTTTCGGCGAATGTCGGAGTGCTGAGGCAGCTTCCGTCGCCGTGACAAAGCCGGTATGGTCGGCCGGATTCCCAAGCCTGGAGGCCCACATGCCTGCACCCGCCCTGTCTGGCCCGCAATACCTGCGTGAAGGCCTTAAACTGGTTCTCAGCCCTGGGCTACGTCTGTTCGTGCTGTTACCGCTGACCATCAACCTGGTGCTGTTCGGCGGCCTGATTTACTTCGCCGGTCACGAATTCAAACTCTGGGTCGATTCATTCATGCCGACGCTGCCCAGTTGGCTGAGCTTTCTTAATTACATCCTCTGGCCGCTGTTCGTCGCGCTGGTCGTCCTGATGGTGTTTTTTACCTTCACCATGATCGCCAACGTCATCGCCGCGCCGTTCAACGGCTTCCTTTCGGAAAAAGTGGAAGTCGTGCTCCGCGGCAAGGATGATTTCCCGGCGTTCAGTTGGGGGGAACTGATCGAGATGATCCCCCGTACCTTGAGCCGGGAAATGCGCAAGCTCGGCTATTTCCTGCCACGCGCCATCGGGCTCTTCATCCTGTCGTGGATCCCCGTGGTCAACATCGTCGCTGCGCCGCTGTGGCTGATTTTCGGCGTCTGGATGATGGCCATTCAGTACATCGACTACCCCGCCGACAATCACAAGATGAGCTGGCAAGACATGCTCGCCTGGCTGCGCGCCAAACGTTGGCAGAGCATGAGCTTTGGCGGGATTGTGTACCTGGCGCTGCTGATCCCTGTGGTCAACATTCTGATGATGCCTGCGGCAGTGGCCGGGGCGACGATGTTTTGGGTCAGGGAGCGAGGGGCGGAGACGCTGGCAGCCAAGATATGACTAAAAAGGCCTCTAACCGAGGCCTTTTTTGATCACATTTTAGCCAAACCGTACGTGTTGGCACCGATCACCAACCATATCAGCAAGCCGATACTGATCCAGATGACATTGCCAACAGTGTAACCGTCATTCGCCAAGCCATTCGGGTCTACATTCACCCGATTAATGAATCCTTGAACTCTTGAGATGATCAAGGTTTGCAGCACCAGTGCTGCCGTCCCCACCATGAAGTCGAGCCAAAGCAAGTTCGGCACATCTTCAGCTCCCGCTGGCTTCAGATACAGGCCATAAACGAGTCCAATAAAAAACGGAGAGACTTGCAGGAGAATCAGCATGGCACTGCTCAATGCCCAATAACGCATACCCGATTTGTCAAAGTTCTTACATGCCCTATCGACTTTGCAAAACAGTGAGGGAGCATAGAAGAACGCCAAGATCGTACGCGCGGTAGGCCAGATCGCACGGCCCGAGTGGTTTCCGTAGTTTTTCCAGTTCTGATAAAACCAGTAAACGGTGTAGAGACCATGCGTCAATAGCATCATCACGATCAGCTTGCGAGGCGCAACCGTGAAAAACTCGGGCTCATCGTTCGTGGCTGGCTGTAGATCAGCCGCAGGCGGCGTATAAAAAACGTTAGACACATCGTTCCCTCGGTGAGTAAGTGCAGCGCATCCTAGCGGTCAAAACCTGCTTTTAATCACCTCCCAAAAAATCAGGACGGTTCCTACAAAAGTCTTCCGAACATCCCACAGCCGAGCTGTTCAACCATGGGCTGGCCCACTCCGGGCGCTCTCATCAGGAGTGTCATGTCTATGGAAATGAATCGTGTCAATACGTCGAACCCGCCTCAGTTCGTGCTGCTGCAACCGAAACCTCAGCCAGAACCCAACGCGCCTAAGTTCCTGCAGGCGCTCGCCGAAGCAGTGGAAACGGTGACATCCACGACTTTGAAAGCGGAACCCGCAAACCTGGCAAGACAACTCAAACCTCGTTGCCATCTGGACTTGGTCAGCTTGAACCCTGTGCAGACGAGTTATGTGTCGGAAGCGGCGGCGCTGGAGCGAGTTGGCAGGTCACGTATTTTGCCGCTCACCGCCGCCGGATAAAGACCGCACCTGTTTTTGAACAATGGTGCATAGCGCTATGCGCCATTGTTCAACCGTCACAAATCCATCACCCAGACGCCACACAAGGGAAACACTGCCCTCTGAAACTGATTGTCATGATGAAGTCCCTGCACATCACGCTGATCACTGAAACCTACGCGCCGGAGATCAACGGCGTGGCCAATACGCTGAGCCGATTGTGCGACGGTTTGCGCACGCGCGGGCACCGGGTGGAGGTGATTCGGCCGCGCCAGAGCGAGGATGAACTGCGGGCGGCCGGGGATGATTTGATGCTATGTCGCGGCTGGCCGATTCCAGGGTATCCCGGCCTGCAATGGGGGCAGTCGTCGATGCACAAACTGCTGAGGCGCTGGCGGCGCAGTCGGCCGGACGTTCTGTATATCGCGACCGAGGGGCCGCTGGGGCTGTCGGCATTACGGGCGGCGCGGCGGTTGCGTATTGCTATCGTCAGCGGCTTTCACACGAACTTCCAGCAGTACACGCGCCAGTATGGCCTGGGGTTCATCACCCGCTTGCTCATTTCTTACCTACGCTGGTTCCACAACCGCTCCAGTGCCACACTGGTCCCGAGTGTCAGTCAGAAAACCGAGCTCGCCCGTCGAGGTTTCGAGCGGTTGGAGCTGCTGGCGCGGGGTGTCGATTGCCAGCTTTTTCACCCCTCACGACGCTCGAACGATCTGCGTGAAACCTGGGGCATGCAGCCCCACGATACGGTCGTATTGCATGTCGGGCGCTTGGCGCCGGAGAAGAACTTGGGTCTGCTCAAGACCAGCTTCGACAGCCTCACCGCTGCCTACCCTGATAAGAGGCTCAAACTGGTCATCGTGGGCGATGGCCCCAGCCGCATGGAGCTAGAGCACCAATTGCCTGAGGCGGTCTTTTGCGGGGCGCAGCGAGGCGAAGCGTTGGCAGTGCACTATGCGTCAGGTGATGTGTTTCTGTTCCCCAGTCTCACCGAGACCTTCGGCAACGTGGTACTCGAAGCGCTGGCCTCGGGGCTAGGCGTGGTGGCGTATGACGAAGCGGCGGCGGCTCAGCACATTCGTCACGGACACAACGGCGCAGTGGCGATGCCGGGCGATGAAGAAGGCTTCATCGATGCGGCGCGCTGGATGCTGGAAGACGATGAGACGCTGCGACGGGTGCGGTTGAACGCTCGCCAACATGCCAGCCGACAAGGCTGGGCGGGGGTGATCGATGCGTTCGAGGATTACTTGCGCACCGCAAGTGAAATGCAGAGCGGGTTGGCGCTGGAGGTGTGATCCAGCGCGCTGCCCCTGTAGAAGCGGGATCCTTCACGAACGTGTCAGACCCGCTTCAACGCCCGCTCACCGCGGGTGACTATCCCCACGCTCAGGTGGCGACAGCTCCGGGAATCACTCGAGCCGGCCCAGCGCATCCCGACTGAACGGGAGGATGTCCTGCTCACGTCCTTCCCGCACTTTGATGGCCCAGTCCGGGTCAACCAGCAGCGCGCGGCCCACCGCCACCAGGTCGAATTCTTCATCGCCCAGTCGCTTGAGCAGGTTCTCCAGACTCGCCGGTTTGGCAACTTTGTCGGTATTGACCATGAACTGAAGGAACTCACCATCCAGACCGACACTGCCCACGGTAATCGTCGGCTTGCCGGTCAGCTTACGCGTCCAACCCGCCAGGTTGAGGTCGGAGCCTTCGAACTCCGGCTCCCAGAAGCGGCGCGTCGAACAGTGGAAAATGTCCACACCTGCGTCCGACAGCGGCTTGAGGAAAGCGTCGAGCGCTTCGGGGGTCTGCACCAGCCGCGCGCTGTAATCCTGCTGCTTCCACTGGGAGTAGCGAAAAATGATGGGGAAATCCGGGCCTACGGCCGCGCGCACCGCTTGAATCAACTCGATGGCGAACCGTGAGCGCTGCGCCAGGTCGCCGCCGTATTCATCGGTGCGCTGGTTGGTCCCCTCCCAGAAGAACTGATCCACGATGTAACCGTGAGCACCGTGAATTTCCACGCCATCCATGCCAATGGCCTTGGCGTCCTTCGCAGCCTGGGCGAATGCCGCGATGACCTCCGCGATGTCTTGCTTGCTCATGCCATGAACGACTACTTGGCCATCTTTGAGCTTTTCAGTCGGGCCATATGCCGGGATGGTCCCATCGGGTTCGGTGCCCAGCCGGCGCACAGCGCCTACGTGCCAGAGTTGCGGAACGATTTTGCCGCCTTCGGCGTGAACCGCCTCGACCACGTTCTTCCAGCCTGCCAATGCGGCCTCGCCGAAGAATTGCGGCACATTCGGGTAGCCGTTGGAGGCCTTGTGGCCGACGGTTGTGCCCTCGGTGATGATCAAGCCCACGCCTGCTGCGGCACGACGGCGGTAATACTCGACCACCTTGGAATTGGGCACGCCTCCCGGCGAAAACGAGCGGGTCATGGGCGCCATCACGACGCGTGTTGGGAGCGCCATGCCACCCATAGTGAAAGGTTTGAACAAGGCTTTGACTGGCATTGGAGCTCCTCGGCGGCCGCAAATATGATGAAGGTCATAAAGCATGAGCCGACGAGACCGCGATGCCTAGCACTATTGATTTGGGTGATTAAGATTCAAAAGCTGATAATCGATCTTGTAGGAGCGCGCTTGCCCGCGATTGCGGTGTGTCAGTTGTTGTGAGTTCAACAGACAGATCGCAATCGCGGGCAAGCGCGCTCCTACAAAAAGGTGCAACAGAGATCAATGCAGCGCCTTTTCAATGGCCTGGATCACGGCGGGGTCATCCGGAGCAGTGCGTGGTGAGAAGCGCGCCAGCACCCGGCCGTCCTGCCCAACGAGAAACTTTTCGAAATTCCAGGTGATATCGCCTGGGAATTCCGCGCCTTCGCCCGCCAGCATTTGATAAAGCCGGTGGCGATGCGGACCATTGACTTCCAGTTTGTCACCCAAGGGGAACGTAACGCCGTAGTTCAGCGAGCAGAACTCCCGGATTTCGTCCTGAGTTCCGGGTTCTTGGCCGGCAAATTGGTTGCACGGCAGCCCGAGAACGCTGAAACCGCGATCTTTGTATTTCTGATAGAGGTTTTCAAGCGCGGCGTATTGTGGCGTGAGGCCGCATTTGGAGGCGACATTGACCACCAGCACCACTTTGCCCTTAAGGGGCGCGAGAGGCAGCTCCTGACCATCCAGAGCTTTTAATTTCAGGTCGTGAAATATACTCATGACGAAACGCCCCCCGCTCTTTGCCTATAACCATCCACCGAAAAAGGCGCCCTGTCGGACCGCGAAAACCCATGGATTTTCGCAAAGCCGCGAGGACGCCTGGCCAGCCATTAGAGCTTAGCAGGACAAATCAGTGGTGATGGCCGCCTTCGCCATGCACATGACCGTGAGCGACCTCTTCCTGGCTGGCGTCGCGAACGGCAACGACCTTGACCTGGAAGTTCAAACGCTGGCCCGCCAATGGATGGTTGCCGTCCACGGTCACATCATCGCCGTCCAGATCACGGATAGTGACGATCTGCATCTGACCATCGGGCGCCGAGGCGTGGAACTGCATGCCGACTTCCAACTCGTCGACGCCTTCGAACATGCTGCGGTTCAGGGTGCTGACCAGCTCTGCGGAGTACTCGCCGTAGGCATCTTCCGGTTCGATAGCCACTTTCAGCTCGTCGCCGACGTCCTTGCCTTCCAGCGCCTTTTCCAGTCCCGGGATGATATTGCCCGAACCATGCAGGTAAACCAGCGGCGCGCCGCCGGACGAACTGTCAATGACCTCACCAGCGTCGTTAGTCAGGGTATAGTCGATGGAGACAGCCTTGTTGGCGGCGATCGGCATGGGTAAGACCTTTTGCAAAAAGAGAGATGAGCGACCAAGTCTAACCAAGCCCTCGCGCGAAAGCGAACGCAACTCAGACGGACGGCCCCGATTGCGCGACCCCGCATTTCCCATAAACGACACCACCGTAACCGGCTTCCGGCAAGACCAGGACGGCCACTGGATCGCTGAACTGTCGTGCGGCCACACCCAGCATTTGCGCCATCAGCCGCCTTGGCAATCGCGGGCATGGGTGCTGGATTCAAAGCAGCGCCAGGAAAAAATTGGCCAGCCCTTTCATTGTGGCTGGTGCGCGCAGGGGGCAGATGACGATAACCTTGCGCCCCAGGCTCCATACGAAAAGTCCTGAGACTCGGTCATGCTGCGTTGAAAACAGCCTCGGAATGCTCATTTACAACCCGTAGATTCCGCTTCTTTGGCTATTTTCGCCTTGCCTTACCTTCGCCTCAGAACATTTCGTACGGAGCCTGACAAGACACTTGAGACGCTGCGTCTGAACGG
Organism: Pseudomonas sp. RIT409; assembly: GCF_003052515.2. Classification (GTDB taxonomy): domain Bacteria; phylum Pseudomonadota; class Gammaproteobacteria; order Pseudomonadales; family Pseudomonadaceae; genus Aquipseudomonas. Next base: position 34,082 of record NZ_QARE02000016.1, read on the forward strand.
CGTCCTGTTTCGCCCGGTCCATTGATGACCTTTGCACGCTCACCTTCGAGAAGCCCGCATGCAGACTTTCTTTATCGCGCCCACAGACTTTGGTGTGGGTTTGACGTCCATCAGCCTGGGGCTGGTGAGAACCCTGGAGCGCGCCGGACTCAAAGTCGGCTTTTTCAAACCCATCGCTCAGCCTCATCCGGGCGATCTCGGCCCAGAGCGCTCGACCGAACTGGTGGCGCGCACCCACGGCCTCAGGCCGCCCAAGCCGCTGGCCCTGGCCCACGTCGAGCGTATGCTCGGCGAAGGCCAACTCGACGAGCTGCTGGAGGAGATCATCAATCTTTACCAGCAAGCCTGCGCCGGTCGCGATGTGGTCATTGTCGAAGGAATGGTGCCAACCCGCACGGCCAGCTATGCCGCCCGCGTCAACCTGCATCTGGCCAAGGCGCTGGATGCCGAAGTGATTCTGGTCTCGGCGCCCGAAAACGAAGTGCTCACGGAGCTGTCAGGCCGGGTAGAGCTGCAGGCGCAGATGTTCGGCGGTCCGAAAGACCCAAAAGTGCTGGGTGTGATCCTCAACAAAGTGCGCACCGAGGAAAGCATGGAAGGGTTTTCGGCTCGGCTCAAGGAGCACTCACCGTTATTGCGCAGTGGTGATTTCCGCCTGCTGGGGTGCATCCCGTTTCAGGCTGACCTCAACGCCCCGCGCACGCGAGACGTGGCGGAGTTGCTGGGCGCTCAGGTGATCAATGCGGGCGACTACGAACAGCGTCGCATGTCGAAGATCATCATCTGCGCGCGCACCGTGCTCAATACCTTGCAATTACTCAAACCCGGTGTGCTGGTGGTGACTCCAGGCGATCGCGACGACATCATCCTGGCGGTAAGCATGGCCACCATGAACGGCGTGCCCTTGGCCGGGCTGCTGCTGACCAGCGACACGCATCCCGACCCGCGCCTGATGGAGCTGTGCAGCGGCGCCCTGCAAGCCGGGCTGCCCGTGCTGTCGGTCAGCACCGGCTCGTACGACACCGCCAATCAGCTCAATCAATTGAACAAAGAGATTCCCATCGATGACCGCGAGCGGGCGGAAATCATCACCGACTTCGTCGCCAGCCACCTGGACGCCGCCTGGCTGCATCAACGCTGCGGGACGCCGCGTGAGATGCGCCTCTCGCCCGCCGTGTTCCGCTACCAACTGATTCAGCGCGCCCAGACCGCCAACAAGCGCATCGTGCTGCCCGAGGGCGCCGAACCGTTGACAGTGCAGGCTGCGGCGATCTGTCAGGCGCGGGGGATTGCGCGCTGCGTACTGCTCGCCAAGCCCGAAGACGTCCAGGCCGTTGCACGCGCCCAAGGCATCGAGTTGCCCCCAGGGCTGGAAATCCTCGACCCTGACGCAATTCGCGAGCGCTACGTCCAGCCGATGGTCGAATTGCGTAAAAACAAGAGCCTCAACGCTCCAATGGCCGAGCAGCAACTGGAAGACCCTGTGGTGATCGGCACCGTGATGCTGGCGCTGGACGAAGTGGATGGATTGGTGTCGGGGGTGATCCACTCCACCGCCAATACCATTCGCCCCGCGTTGCAGTTGATCAAGACCGCCCCAGGCTGCACGCTGGTGTCGTCGGTGTTCTTCATGCTTTTCCCCGAACAAGTGCTGGTCTACGGCGACTGCATCATGAACCCGCACCCCACCGCCCAGGAATTGGCGGAAATCGCGGTGCAGAGCGCTGACTCGGCGGTGGCGTTCGGGCTGTCGCCGAGGGTGGCGATGATCAGCTACTCCAGCGGTAATTCAGCCAGCGGCGAGGAAGTGGAAAAGGTCCGTGAAGCCACACAACTGGCGCGGGAAACCCAGCGCGGCCTGCTGATCGACGGCCCATTGCAATACGACGCCGCGGCCAACGAAACCGTCGCTCGGCAACTGGCGCCAGACAGCCCGGTGGCCGGGCGCGCCAACGTGTTCGTGTTCCCGGACCTCAACACTGGCAACACCACCTATAAAGCGGTGCAACGCAGTGCGGATTGCGTCAGCCTGGGCCCGATGCTGCAAGGCCTGCGCAAGCCGGTCAACGACCTGCCACGCGGAGCTCAGGTCGATGACATCGTATACACCATTGCCCTCACGGCCATTCAGGCCGCTACCTTGCCGCAGTAACACCCGCGTGCAGGTTCTTGCTCACAATAACGCCGCCGGGCATCCACCGGCGGCCGTCTTACCTCGGAGTTCGATTTTCCATGAGTTCACTGTCCGCCCCCTTGCGCGGCGTCATCGCCTCGCTGCTGTTGGCGCTCAATACGGTCGTCTGCTGCACACCGCTGTTCATAGTCGCCCTCTTCAAACTCTGCCTGCCCTTCCCGGCCGCACAGAAACTCACTGACTGGCTGATGGGCCACATTCACGAAGCGTGGATCAGCAACAACAATGCCTGGATCAACCTGCTCGGGCGGACCCGCTGGCACCTGAGCGGCCTGGAGGGGCTGGACTATCAACACTCTTACTTGGTAACCAGCAATCACCAGAGCTGGGTCGACATCATGGTGTTGCAGTACGTGCTCAACCGGCGCATTCGCCCGCTGAAATTCTTCCTGAAACAGGAATTGATCTGGGTCCCGGTGATCGGCCTCGCCTGGTGGGCACTGGGTTTTCCTTTCATGAAGCGCTACAGCAAGGCTTATCTGGCAAAGCATCCAGAAAAGAAGGGCAAGGACCTGGAAACCACGCGCCGGACCTGCGCGAAATTTCGCGACAACCCGGTGGGCATTTTCAATTTCGTTGAAGGCACCCGCTTCACCCCAGCCAAACACGCTCAACAGCAGTCGCCGTTTCGTTATTTGCTGAAACCCAAGGCCGGTGGCATTGCTTTCGTACTGGACGCAATGGGTGAACAACTGGAATCCATCGTCAACGTTACCCTCCACTACCCGGCAGGTCGGCCTGGGTATTGGGACCTGCTATGCGGGCGGGTGCGCGAAGTGGTCGCGCATTTCGAAGAGGTGCATATCCCTGCCCAGTTCATCGGCAAGAGCTACGATCAGGACGAGGCCTACCGTGCGGCGTTCCAGCAATGGATCAACGGGTTGTGGCAAGAGAAGGATGCGTTGCTGGAGCAGATGCATCAGCGTTATCCCCGCTGACTCCCCAGCGCCGCCTGGCGCGCCAATCTCGCGTTGCGCCACGACGGTGGCCGGCACAACGGTGGCCGCCACAAATAAAAACCCCGGCAGATGGGCCGGGGCGTTCAAGACTGGCGTCTGACGGCAGACTCAAATCACTGTTGCGGGTATTGCTGACCTGGAATCGGCTTGAGGTTGACTTCGACGCGGCGGTTCTGGGCGCGGCCATTCACGTCGGCGTTGCTGGCAATCGGCGAGTCGGGACCGGCACCGCGGACCGACAGGTGTGAGGCATCCACACCTTGCGACGTCAGGTACGTCGCCACACTCTGTGCCCGCTGTTGCGACAGATCCATGTTGTGCTGACGGCTGCCTGTACTGTCGGTGTAGCCGACGATTTCGATCATGTTCTGGTTGTATTGCTTCAGAGAGCCCGCCAGGTTGTTCAACGGTGCGTAGAAGCTGCTGGCGATGGCCGAAGAATCGGTGGCGAAGGTAATGTTGCCAGGCATCACGAGTTTGATGTTGTCACCCTGCCGCTGCACTTCGACACCGGTGTTGGCCATGCTGGCGCGCAAGGCGGCTTCCTGTTTGTCAGCGTAATAACCGTAACCCGCAGACGCCGCACCGACGACGGCTGCGCCAATCAATGCACCTTTGCCACGGTGGTTGTGGTCAATGGCGGCGCCGGCGACGGCCCCCGCCAGCGCACCCAGACCACCGTATTTGGCGGTTTTGCTCATGCCGCCGGAATTCTGAGCCTGTCCCTGATTGTCGTATGGATTTTGCGACGCGCAACCCGACAAAACGGCGAGCGCAGTGGCAGCGATGATCAAACGGCGAAAGGTAAACATCTGGAACGAGCTCCTGTTTTGCTTTTACCCAGCCACTGCAAGGGCCGGGCGATGTGCCCAATTAGAGCATGCTCCCTGTCAAAAATTCCTTAACACCGCCTGAACGATTTCACGCCCGCACGAAAGGGTTTTCTCGCATCTCGTCCCCCAGCCGCGTGTCCGGGCCGTGGCCGGTGATCACCGTCGCCTCTTCATCCAGCGTATAGAGGCGCTCTCTGATCGAGCGAACGATGGTGGCCTGATCGCCGCCCCAGAGGTCGGTCCGACCGACACCGCGTTTGAACAGCGTATCCCCCGCAATCAGCAATTGCGCCTCTTCGAACCAGAAACTCATCGACCCCGGCGTGTGGCCTGGGGTATGGAGCGCAATGCCGCACCCGCACGCCAGTTCCTCGTCATGCTCGAGCCAGCGATCCGGCGAAGGCACCGGCACGTAGGGCACGCGAAATACCTGACACTGAGTTTCAAGGTTGTCCCACAGAAACTTATCCTCTTTATGCAGGTGTAACGTCGCGCCGGTCTTCTCCTTCAACTGCCCGGACGCCAGAAAATGATCCAGATGGGCATGGGTGTGGATGATGCTCACACACCTCAACCCGTGGGCTTCGAGCTTGGCCATGATCAATTCCGGATTGCCGCCGGGGTCGACCACCATCGCGGTCTTGGTGATCGGGTCGCCAATGATCGTACAGTTGCACTGCAACGGCCCGACGGGGAAGGTTTCTCGTATGAGTGGGGTGTTCTGAGCATTCATGGTAGGGGGGTGCCAGCGCTGAGTTCGACAGGGTCGGGCAAGGGTCACCCGAAATCGAGGGACATTCAACCCGCCCACATTCAGCAAAATTATTTTCGGCGGCCTTTTTCACGCCTTTTCGAGCATCCGCCGCTAACCATTTGCCCCGTTGGAAAAATCCGGAAATCGGGCCATTTTGCGCGCCGTTTTGACCGATGTCTTTTTCGAAATACTGCCCATATACTGGCCCTGCGCAACCATCGAATCCGGTGGCGTTCGAGTAGATAAGATGTCACTCGATGATCCCGCAGGGCAGCCAGACCTACGTGTTGCGAGCAGGCGCCATGCTAAGAAAAATAGCCGTCTCCGATTTGACGCTGGGCATGTATATCCACGAATTCTGCCGCCCACGGCTTCATGATCCGTTCTGGACGCAAAACGTCGAACGCGAGCTGTGTGACGAGGCAGTATTGCAGCGCATCAAGGCCTCGATACGCGAGGTGTGGATCGATACAAGGCGCGGAAGAGGTCCGGATGAGCGGGCGACGATTCTGGCCGAAGCGTGCTCCATCCCGTACAAGCCCGACACCGAGCCAAGCAGCCTGGACGAGGAGCTCATACGCGCCAAGGCAATTTGTGGCCGGGCCAAGGCGGCCGTCATGACCATGTTCACTGACGCTCGCATGGGCCGGGCCATGAATGCCGAGGACGTCGACCTGCTGGTCGAGGAAATCTCGGCCTCAGTGATGCGTCATCCCCATGCACTGATCAGTCTGTCCCGCCTGAAAACCTCCGACGAATACACCTACATGCACTCTGTCGCCGTGTGCGCCCTGATGGTAGCGCTGGCACGGCAGATGGAAATGAGCGAGGAACAGGTGCGCGAAGCCGGTGTCGCCGGACTGATGCACGACGTGGGCAAAATGATGATTCCCGCCGCCATCCTGAACAAGCCGGATCGGCTGACGTTGGAAGAGTACGAGGCGATGAAGCACCATCCCGAAGCCGGACTGAAGATCCTGCAAGACACACAGCAAACCACCCCGGCAGTCATGGATGTATGCCTGCATCACCACGAGAAGATCGACGGCAGCGGCTATCCCCACGGACTCAAAGGCGAAGCGATCAGCCTCTTCTCGCGTATGGGCGCAATCTGCGACGTGTACGACGCCGTGACCTCAGATCGCCCTTACAAAAAGGGCTGGGATGCTGCGCAATCGATTCGCGAAATGGCGTCTTGGAAAGGCCATTTCGACGAGACGATTTTTCAGCACTTCGTGAAGACCGTCGGCATTTACCCTGTCGGCACATTGGTTCGCCTGAAAAGCGAGCGCCTGGGTGTCGTCATGGAACAGGGCGAAAAATCACTGCTGCATCCTAAAGTGAAAGTCGTTCTGTCGACCCGCACCCGCTTGCCTTGCGCCCCCAAAGTCATCGACCTGGCCCACGCCGATGAAGAGGACGCGATCGTCAAGTGCGAACTGGCCGCTGACTGGGGGCTGCGCGACATTGAAAAACTATGGGCGGGAGAGGCTTGGGTTTAAACGTTCGCTCGCGCCGCAACGGCAGGATGCCGACGCAGGTAACCAACGGCGGGAGTGATTACCCGAGCAATCCCAGTTCCTGTGCACGCGCTACCGCCTGGGTACGCCGCTCGACCCCCAGCTTGCTGTTGATGTGGCTGGCGTGGGTTTTCACCGTGTGCAGGGAAATGAACAGCCGCTCGCTGATCTCTTGATTCGAACAGCCCTGCGCGATGAGTTGCAGGACACCCAATTCGCGCGCACTGAGCGTGTCGCCGCCGGAACAGGCCACTGGCTCACTCATGTCTCGCGCGCATGGCAGGGCCTTTTCAGTGCCGGGGGGCAGTTGATTGAGCAGATAGTCGACCAACCGGCAGCGCGGGCGTTTTAGCAATTGCTCGTGCAGCCAGGCAGCGTGTTGATGAATCACGCCATGAAACGGCAACACCGCGCCGCCGGTCGCGCCCAGAAGGCTTCGATCAAGCAAATCCGGCGCCTTGGACGTGTCGTGCGCGGCCAACGCGAGCAGCAGATGCTGAGTCGCGGCGTATACCCCAAGCAGCCCTGCGCCAATGCGATGGGCGTGGTCCTCCAACTGGCTCAAGCGGCGGGCGGCGTCCTCGTTGCGCCCCTGGACCCGCTCCAGCGAGGCACGCAGCAATTCAATGTGCTGCGGCATCTGCGGCAGGCATTCGGGCGCCGCTGCAGGCCGCTCGCCGCCATACGTCTGGCCCAAGCGCAGCAGCCAGGCATCGGCCAGGTCGATGCGCCCCTGCGCCAACCACAGCTCGCACTTGGCTAACGTGATCATCGCCAGATAATAGACCGGCGGCACATCCCAGATATGCATCAGACGCTCGGCCTCGGCCAGTTCGGCGAAGGCATCGGCAAAGCGTCCTTCTCGCCCCGCCAGGCCCGCGATGACGCAATGCCCGATCAGCACGCTGATGTCGCGACAGGCGCGGGCCTCGCTCAGCCCCGCTTCGAGCCTCGCGCGGCCGGCCTCGGTTTGCAGGCACTGAACAAGCAGGTACCCCTCGTACAGCGTGAGCCTTGCGCGAACCGCGTAAAGCCGCTGTGACGACAGCCCGGCCAGACGACGCAAACCTTGACGCACCTCCTCCAGCGCTCGCAACGCCTCGCCCCGAGCCTGCAATGTGCGCGCCCGATCGTAGTGGGCCAGTGCCTCGAACAAGGGGTTGGCCACCCGCTGCGCCAACTCCAGCGCTTCGCGGTTCAGAGCCCGGGCGCGCCATAGGTCGCCCTCGGCAATCGCCAGATTGGCCAGTGTCGACAGGCACAGCAGGCGCTGGCCATAACGCTTTTGCGGAAGGCTGGCCAAGGCTTCATTGCAATAGCGCTCGGCGGTTTCGCGGTCGCCACGGCCGCGCGCGATGATTCCACTCAATGCCAGCCATTGAGCGAGCATGGATTTTTGCGCGGTCGCCGAAGGCGCAGGCAGAAAGCGGCTGAGGTGATTGCCCAATTCCTCGGCCGCATCGAGCTGGCATGCCAGCCCCAACGCCCAGGCGTACAACACGATCAGTCGAGGGGTGCTGATCAGCAGGCTGTCCGGTAAATCCATCTTCCAGCGCAGCAGCATGCCCACGTTCTGCTCGGCCAGCAGCTGCTCTTCGGACAGGTTCTGCACCAAATTAGCCGCGACATCGTGATGCCCCGCCCGCAATGCCTGTTCAATGGCTTCATCGAGCAGCCCCTGCTCGCTGAACCAGCGACAGGCATTCAGGTGCAGCCGCCGTTGTTGGGGCGCCACTGTGCTGCCGGCCCGCGCACGCAACAGGTCGGAGAACAAGTGATGGTAACGGAACCAGCGACCGTGCTCATCCAGAGGCACCAGAAACACTTGGTGAGCTTGGAGAAAGGCGAGTATTTCGGCACTGTCATGGGTGTCGCGAGCAGCGTTGCACAGGGCGCTGCAGAACCGCTCAAGGCAGGCTGTTTCATACAAAAAAACCTGCACCTCGGAGGGCAGGCAGTCGATGACTTCCTCCAGCAGGTAGTCGCGGATCATTCCCTCGCCGCCGTTGAGTTCCTGTGCCAACGCATCGCCCCCGGCCTCCGCTGCAGCCAGCAACCAGAAGCGCAGCCCCGCCACCCAGCCCTCGCTGCGCTGTAGCAGGTTGCTGAGGGCGTCTTCGCTCAGGGTGCTGCCGCGCTGATCGAGCACCGCCCGGGATTCCTCGTCGGTCAGACGAAGATCCTGCTCAGAGAGTTCGAGTAACTGGCGCGACAGACGCAACCGCGCCAGATGCCAGTCCGGCCGCTGGCGACTGGTGACCATCACGACCATACCGGCGGGCAAGTGGTTAAGGAGAAATTGCAGGCATCGATCGAGTACCGGGCCCTGAACCAGATGGTAGTCGTCGAGCACCAGCAGCAGGGGTTTGCTCAACATCAGGTGCATCGTCAGCTCATCAAGCAGGCCATCGAGCCATTCCTCGAAGGCGAAGGGCTGATGTCGCTGGCGCATTTTCAGCAGCCCTAGGGCCTGGCTACCGAGTTGGGGAAAGAAGTGTTGAAGGCCGGCCAGCAAGCGCTCGAGGAAACGCCCGGGATCGCTGTCGCGCTGGCTCAAGCCCAGCCAGAGGTTCTGCCATTGCTCGGGCAGGCTCTCGCAGAATTCGACGGCAAGGGAGCTCTTGCCAAATCCGGCTGGCGCGCTGACCAGCAGCAGACGCCCTGAAAGCCCCGCCCCCAGACGTTCGCACAGACGTGGTCTGGGCACATAGCCCTCAGGCAGTGGCGGACGGAAGAACCGCCCCTCCAGTGAAGTGACCGCGTGATTTGCGAATCCTTGCAAACGCGACAGATCAGTCATGGCCGACTCTTGTTAAAAGTGTTTGTTATTCGGCGTTCAACTGACGGGAGACTAGCGGCTATGGTGCGGGTTTTGAAGAATGTTCGACGAAAGACTGTAAGAAAACATATCCAATCAACACCGCGAATGTCGCTTCATAGGCCGGAGGTGGGCTCAGGGATCGCCACTTTCTGGAGCGGCCGCGCGGCGGTGGCGGGTTTGCGGGGAATCACCCCGACGAATCGGGGTGATGGGGTGGCGCCCTCGGCGCTCGGCCTCAGGGTAAAGCAGCGCAGGACATCGGGTGCTTAGCCGCTGTGATCAACAATGCACCCCCTGCGCCCCATGCGTTCACGCGATCACCGCACCCCTTCCTGACGCAGCGCGTTAGGCTGGAAGTCGCTGATCGTCGCGGTGAAACCGAAGTCATAGGCCTTCTTCTCTTCGTTTTTCATGCCCAGCGCCAGATAGCGGCCCGATTGCAGGTCGTACAGGGCTTCGAGTGCGTACCACGGCACTTGCTTGTCGTAGTAGTTCTCACCGTGGGCTTCCGCCACACGCCACAACTGGCCACGGCCATCGTAGTGATCGATCACCGCCGCTTGCCAGGTGTCTTCGTCGATGAAGAAGTCGCGCTTGGCGTAGATGTGACGCTGGCCCTCCTTCAGGGTCGCGGTCACGTGCCAGACGCGGCGCAGTTCATAGCGGGCCAGGTCCTGGTTGATGTGTCCTGCCTTGATGATGTCGGTGTACTTGAGCTTCGGATCGTCGAGTTTGTAGCTGTTGGACGCGATGTACATCTCCTGCTTGCCGATCAGCTTCCAGTCGTAGCGGTCAGGCGCGCCGTTATACATGTCCAGGTTATCGGAGGTGCGAAGGCCGTCCGCTGCCGTACCCGGCCCGTCATACGACACCTGTGGCGCCCGACGTACGCGGCGCTGGCCAGCGTTGTACACCCAAGCCGCGCGCGGCTCCTTGACTTGGTCGAGGGTTTCGTGAACCAGCAGCACGGAACCGGCCAGGCGCGCCGGAGCGGTCACTTCCTGCTTGAAGTAGAACAGGATGTTCCCCGGGTTCTTCGGATCGAAATCCTTCATCTTGTCGCGGAACACGAACTCATCGTGGAAGTACACCGGGTTGAACGAGCCGTTGGTTTGCGGCGTGGCCTGAGTGACCAGCCGCGAAACACTGCCGCCGCGGTACCGGGTAATGTGGTTCCAGATGACTTCCAGGCCGTCTTTCGGAATCGGGAATGGCACGGCGGTTTCGAAGTTTTCCAAGCCGTTACCACCGGCTACCAGCTTGGTGTTGGTGGCGTTGCGCTTGATCGCGGCAGCTACGTCGGCAGGCACCGTGGCGCCACGATGGGTCGGATAGACCGGCATCTTAAAGGTGTCCGGGTATCGCTTGAACATCGCATATTGGCCCGGCGCCAGTTTGTCTTTGTATTGCTCGACGTTCTGCGCGGTGATGATGAACAGCGGTTTTTCGTTGGCGTACGGGTTGGCCAGGAAGCCTTTTTCATCCACCGCGCCCGCGTTGGTGGGTATGGGACTCCAGGCGCTGATGGTGTTGGCCGCGTTGCCGGCCTTTTCGGCCCCCATCGGCGTCAGAGTAGTGCCCAGCTTCGCCGCTTCGGAATCGGAAACCGCCGCCATCACCCCGGTCGCCAACAACGACAGCCCCAGAACGCCGACCTGCAGCAGACCCTTTGTTATTTTCATCTTCATGGTCATTCCTTAGAAATTCATGCCAAAGCTGAGCGCCACGAAATCGCGGTCATCCACGGTGGTGTACTTGCCATCGAAGAAATTGGTGTACGAAAGGTTGGCGGTGTAGGTGTTCTGATACTCCGCCTCCACCCCCAGGCTGACCGCTTTACGGCCTTCTTCGAAGTTGCCGCCAGGGCCTGGGGAGTAACCGTCGACGTCATGGGACCAAGCCACGCTTGGCTTGAGGTTCACGCCGGCGAACACGTTGTTGTAATCCCAGATGGCGCGAGCGCGGTAGCCCCAGGAATCGGTGGTGGTGAAACCGTCGTTTTCACAGTAGCGGCTGAGATTGTTCAGCGGCGCCCCGGCCAGGGTGCCCGCGTTGAGGGTCGTGCACTGGCCGTTCGGCAGCGGACCAGGACCGTAGCTCGGGTCACGTCCGTAACGCAGCTTCGAGGTGCTTTCCAGACCACCGACGTGAGTCCATCCCACTTCACCCACGACCGTCAGCCGTTCAGCCCCCATCACTTGATCGAAGAAATGGGTGAAAGTGGTCTGGGCCTGGCTGATCTCCTTGCGGCGGTAGCCCTTCTGATCGGCATTGGGCGAACCCTGCAACAAGGCGACGCTGGGGTTCAGTGGCGTCAATCCGGAGTAGAGGATGTCGGTGGTGTTCAGTTGTACCGGCGCGTTCGGGCGGTAGCTGATTTCGCCGCTCCACGCGGTGCCGGTCGGCAACGTGGTGGAGAAGCTCAGGCCGAACAGGTGGATGTCTTCGGGGTACTCGACGTAATAGCTGGAGTTGCCCGCGACCACCAGTGGCAGCAAGGTCGGCGCAAGGCTCGTCGCCACGCCAACCGGGACGCCGTTGCGCGCCAACTGCCCTACCAGGCCTGCGCCGCTGTAAGCGCTGGCCGGGCCACCCTTGCCGCTGAAAATCGGCAGGCGGCTGTGGTAGTTCATGTAATAGGCACCGAATTCGGTATCCAGCGGCTCGAAGTTGTAGTGCATCGCCACGCCGTACTGACCACTGTCACGGGCGTCACGGTCAGGACCACGACGCACCACCGCCCCCTCGTCAGGGTTGCCGAACACCACGCCGCGCTGGGAGAGTGCGTTTTGCACCGGGTTACGCAGTGCCGCTGGCAAAGCAGCGTTCAAGCTATTGCGCGTGCGCAGCACTGCGAGGTTGTTCTTGCAGCCATCGGCGATGACGTCCGGTTGCGAGAAGAACGTGCCGCAGTTGTCGACCACGGTCTGGTCCCATTCCAGCTGGTAGAAGCCCTCGGCCGACAAGTTCTCGGTCAGGCTCTGGGACAGGTAGAACATGTTGACCGGAATCAGGCCTTCCTTGATTTCCGAGCCGGGACGGCGGAAGGCCGAAACGTCGATGGGGTTGATGCTGTTGATCCCGCCGCCAATGAAGGTGCTCTCGCCCCAACTGACGACTTGCTTGCCGAACCGCACCGAGCCCGGCTCATCGCCGATGGAATAGTTGTGGTAGACGAACGCGTCGAGCAGTTCGAAGCCTGAGGACTTGGCCCCCTCCTTGCGACCCGAATCACTGATGTCCTTGAACTCGCGGCCTTCGTCCTTGAGCTCGAAGTCGTACCAGTACTTGCCCCGCAGGAACATCCCTGTATCGCCGTACTTCAGCTCCAGATCATGGATGCCCTTGAAGATCTTCGAGAAGGTCTCCCCACTTTTGAAATTCAAATGGCCGTCATCGGATGTTTGCGAAAGACCGTGTCCGCCGTTGTTCGAACCGATCAGGTTCTTGTTGGCGTTCTGCGTCGACCAACTGGCGCCGATGGACAGGGACGAGTCGAAATTACCTTCGATTTCACCGATGTTGAAACTGACGCCGAATGCGGGTCCGGCGAGCGAGGACGCGAGGCTGACGGCCAGAGGCAGTTTCGCCCGGCGCCAGAACAGGTTTGCTGATGTCATCGACGCTACTCCATGTGCTTTTATTTTTATGGCAGTGGGTGCTTCCAGAAACGACTCAGGTGGACTGATCCGCAGTGCCTGGGTGTCGACGCGTATCGGGCAGCCCATGCAAAGCTGCGAAACGATGAAGGCGTCTTTCTCCGGTACCAACCTACTGCCGACTATAGCCAGCAGGTGCTACTGCTTGATCCCTCTAAAGTGTGATTTACAGCGGCGACGCCTCTAATCCGCCGATTTCGACGGACCGGCCGCGCTGCACAAGGAGGGTGGCTGAAAGGGTTGATTTGGCAAGGCAGACGCCAGCCAGACGCGTTCCGGCACATTGCCACGATCCATTTCGTGACACTGTGCGCGGAAACATCGGGCTCAGAGGGTGGAGAGAAACGTGCTATTGGTGCTCTGCCATTCGAGGATATCCAGGCGGATACGCTTCTTGTCGAGCTTACCGACGCTGGTCTTGGGAATTTCGGTAACAAGTGCGATTTGACTCGGAATCGCCCACTTGTTGATGTGGCCCTGCTCGACGAAAGGCTTGAGGTGTTCCTTCAGCGCCTTGGCATCGATGACGTGGCCTTCATGGACCACCAGCAACGCGAACGGCCGCTCGCCCCACTGAGGATCGGCAACGCCCACCACCGCCACTTCGCGGACACCCGGATGACGGCTGCACAGATCCTCCAGCTCCAGGGAGGAGACCCACTCCCCACCTGTCTTGATCACGTCCTTGATCCGGTCACGAATGTCGATACCGCCCATGCTGTCCAAAGTGGCCACGTCGCCTGTGTGTAACCAGCCACCGGCCCAGAGCTCGGTGCCTTTTGCCGGCTCGCGGTAATACCCTTCAGTGAGCCACGGCGCGCGGAGCACCAGTTCGCCTTGCGTTTCACCATCGGACGGCAGGAAATTGCCCTCACTGTCGACAATGGCGGCTTCGACCAGCACCCCCGGCGCCCCGGCCTTGATCCGGTAAGTGGTGCGCTCGTCTTCGCTGCCCGCCATCAACTCATCGTTCAGGTGTGCAACCGATACCAGCGGCCCGGTTTCGGACATCCCATAGGCAGCGGTCAGTTGAATGCCTTTGGCTTTGGCAGCTTCGTACAACGAGCGGTTCAGCGAGCTGCCGCCAATGATGATGTTCCAGCCGGTGAAATCCACGTCCTTTGCAGCCTTGGCATTGAGCACCATCTGCATGATGGTGGGCACGCAGTGGGAGAAATTGACCTTTTCCTTGCGCCACAGCTCCACCAGCAGTTCCGGGTCATAGCGGCCGGGATAGACCTGCTTCACGCCGAGCATGGTGGCGGCGTACGGCACGCCCCAGGCATGGACGTGGAACATTGGCGTGATCGGCATGTAGACCTTATCGGTGCCCAGCAACCCTTCGACGCTGCCCATGATCGTCGCCACGGCCAGGGTGTGCAGCACCAACTGGCGGTGGGTGAAATACACGCCTTTGGGGTTGCCTGTGGTACCGGTGGTGTAAAACGTGGTCGCCACCGAGTTCTCGTCGAAATCTTCGAAGGCGTAGGTCGGGCTGGCGGCCGCCAGCAGGCTTTCATATTCCCCGACCAGATTCGGCAACTCGGCGGTCTTATCGGACGTATCGGTCAGTAGCAAGGTCTTTTCGACGGTGGTCAGTTTGCTCGCAAAGCAGTTGTAAAGCGGCACGAATTCGCTGTTCACCAGCACGAACTTATCTTCGGCGTGATTCATGGTGAACAGGATCTGGTCCGGCGACAGGCGCACGTTGATGGTGTGAATCACTGCGCCGATCATAGGAATGGCGAACATGCATTCCAGATACCGGTGGCTGTCCCAATCCATGACGGCCACGGTATCGCCCGCTTTCACGCCTGCTTCGGTCAGCACATTGGCGAGGCGGCAAATGCGCTCGTTGAGCGTCAGATAAGAGTAGCGTGATTGGTCCCGGTAGACGATTTCCCGCGTTTTTTCGTAACGGCTGCCCGACAGCAGCAAGCGCTTGATCAACAGCGGGTACTGGTACGCGCCATCAGCTGGCGGAATCACGCGTGTCTGCAGCATAGGAGTCCCTTTTCAAGATGCCATGGCGGTGCCGAAAATATGCACTCTAGAGCCTTCACTCGCCAGTCAAATCAGCCAAAGGGATGATTCGATTGACGAGTGACCCGACCGGCATCATGCCAATTGAAAGGGTGAAAATGCCTCCACCAAGCGATGTAGAAGGGGTTTCAGGGGGCGCGCGAGGCAACGCCGGCATGCCATTCAGGACAGGCCACGGTCAGTCGGCTGTAAGCGAAAGCACGCAGGAGTATCGGGGCCCCGAAGCATTTAAGTGGTTTGAACTTCGGCTCGACAGTCGGCCATGGGGTGCATGAGCCTACTGTCTACAACGTCCACTTGATCAATGCACCTCAGTCAGCGCCAGTTTGAGCCCCAACGCCACCAGTACCCCACCCATGGCGCGATCGAACCAGTGCCCCATGCGCGCAAAACCGGCGCGCACACGTTCCTGACTGAACAGGCGCGCGACCATGCAGAACCACAGGCCGGTCGCGACGGCCAGGTAAACGCCGTAGCCCGCCTGTACCAGCAATGGCGTATGGGGGTTGATGACCACAGTGAACAGTGACAGGAAGAACAACGTGGCCTTCGGGTTCAGGCCATTGGTGACGAAACCGGCGGTGAAAGCCCCACGTGCGGTGCGCTCCGCTTTCGCGAGGTGGAGGGACGGCTGGGCCCCGTCCGAAGGTTTGGCGCGCAGCGCCTTGAAGCCGATGTACAGCAAGTAGGCCGCCGCCGCCCATTTCAGGGCGTTGAACAGCACAATGGACTGGGAAACGATCAGCCCGATGCCCAAGAGCGAATAGCCAACGTGCAGGCAAATCGCGGTGCCCACGCCCATCGCGGTATAGGTTCCAGCCTTGCGCCCGTGCGTCACACTCTCCCGAACGACCACCGCAAAGTCGGGACCGGGGCTCGCGACGGCGAGCAGGTGAATGAGGGCAACGGTGAAAAACTCCGTCCAGTACATGATGTTCTCCGGGCGTTCAGGCAAGCGGCTGGCTCTGGTAGGCTCGTTACCTTACGCCCACTCATCACCGAGCAAAAGGTACAGCTGATGTCCAGTCAAAGCAGAGCAGTTTTCCTCGACCACACTTCTCTGGATCTCGGCGATCTGGACCTCAGCCCGTGGAGAGAGACTTTTGGTGAACTGATCCTGTACGCCAGTAGTTCGGCCGATCAGGTCATCGAGCGGCTGCAAGGCGCACACGTCGTGATCTCCAACAAGATCTCGCTCGATGCCGAGACATTCGCGGCGTGTCCGGACCTGAAACTGGCACTGGTCACCGCTACCGGCGTCAACAACGTCGACCTCGACGCCGCCCGCAAACACGGGGTGGTCGTGAGTAACTGCCAGGGTTACGGCACGCCTTCGGTTGCCCAGCACACCCTGATGTTGCTGCTGGCGCTGGCGACCCGTCTGCCTGACTACCAGCAAGCCATCCATCAGGGTCAGTGGCAGAAATCCCGGCAGTTTTGCCTGCTGGACTTCCCGATCGTCGAACTGGAAGGCAAGACGCTGGGTTTGCTGGGCCACGGCGAACTCGGTGGCGCGGTGGCGAAGCTGGCCGAAGCCTTCGGGATGCGCGTGGTACTGGGCCAGATTCCCGGCCGCCCTGCTCGCCCGGATCGCATGCCGCTGCACGAACTGCTTCCTCAAGTGGACGCCTTGACCCTGCACTGCCCACTCAACGAGCACACCCGCGACATGCTCGGCGCCCATGAGCTGAGCCTGATGAAACCCAAAGCATTCATCGTGAACACGGCCCGCGGCGGGTTGATCAACGAGCAAGCCCTGGCCGATGCGCTGCGCAATGGGCACCTGGCAGGCGCCGCCACCGACGTCCTGACCGTCGAGCCTCCCGTAAACGGCAACCCGCTGCTGTCCGGAGACATCCCCCGGCTCATCGTGACGCCCCACAGCGCCTGGGGCAGCCAGGAAGCCCGCCAGCGCATCGTCACCCAAGTCAACGAAAACGCACGCGCGTTTTATGCAGGCGCGCCGATCCGCGTGGTGAGCTGACCGGGCAAAACGCCGCGGAAGTCATCGCCGACACATCCCTGTTAAACTCCGCCCTTTTTCAGGAGCCGACGATGGACCCGCGCAGTGAAGTGTTACTCCGTCAGGCCGAGCTGTTTGAAGGTTCATTGTTGCTGGCTGGCCTGCCTGCCGACGACCTGCTGACCAGACTGCCCGATGCACGAGGGTGGAGTTGGCATGCCGGAGATTTTGCCGCACTGGAAAGCCGTTTCAGCGGGCGCATTCACTTTGGCACCGAGGCCCCGGACGCGCCGTTCGAGGCCGCCGTGCTCTTCCTCCCGAAAGCCAAGGACCTGAGCGATTATTTGCTCAATGCGCTGGCCGCTCGCCTGGCCGGCCGCGAACTTTTTCTGGTGGGTGAAAAGCGCGGCGGTATCGAAGCGGCAGCGCGGCAATTGAGCCCTTTCGGCCGTGCCCGCAAGCTTGACAGCGCTCGCCATTGCCAACTGTGGCAGGTAACGGTGGAAAACCCGCCGCAGGCCGTTGAACTCGAGCAGTTGGCCAAACATTTCGACATCGAGACGCCCAACGGCCCACTGAAGATCGTGAGCCTCCCCGGCGTGTTCAGCCACGGGCGGCTGGACCGGGGCACTGCCCTCTTGCTGGAGCACATCGGCAAGCTGCCACCGGGCCATCTGCTCGACTTCGGTTGCGGCGCCGGCGTGTTGGGGGCTGCGATCAAGCGGTGCCACCCGGATGTTCAGGTGACGATGCTCGATGTCGACGCGTTCGCAACCGCAAGTAGCCGACTGACGCTGGCAGCCAATGGTCTGCAAGGCGAGGTACTGACCGGCGATGGCATCGATGCTGCACCCGAGCATCTGGACGCGATCGTCACCAATCCACCCTTCCACACCGGCGTTCACACCGACTACGCAGCGACAGAAAACTTGTTGCGAAAAGCTCGTGAACATCTGAAAAAAGGCGGCGAATTGCGCCTGGTAGCCAATAGTTTCCTGCGTTATCAGCCGATCATCGAAGCGCATCTCGGGGTGTGCGCGGTGATGGCAGAAGGGAATGGTTTTCGAATTTACCGCGCCAAGCGTGGGTAAAAATAAACGCTTGCCGAATCGAATTCCCGAAGGCAGAATCCGCTCCGTCCTAGGGGAGTAGTCTCCCACGAGCCTCTCGCTCGTCCGGCGCGCATCAACATACTTGGTCCTCAGACCATGGTGCTCGCGACCCCAGATCCGCCTCAGACGGATCGGAGGTTTGACAAGACCTATGACACGCACATCCTGACCCGGGGCGGGGAGGCTGTACGTGTCATAGCCGTGTTGTCCCGCCCCTTAGGAAACCCTGATGCTGGAATCCCTATTGGTCCCTACCGCGGTCGTCGCACTGGCCGAAATCGGTGACAAGACCCAACTCCTCGCACTCATCCTCGCTGCCCGCTTTCGCAAGCCGTGGCCGATCATCGCCGGTATCGTCGCGGCCACGTTGGCCAACCACGCCGCCGCCGGTGCCGTAGGTGCCTGGTTCAGCAGTTTCCTCTCTGACGCGATGTTGCACTGGATCTTGGCCGCGAGTTTCACTGCTACCGCACTGTGGACGCTGGTTCCCGACAAGATGGACGACGACGAGGCCAACACGGCGCGTAAGTTCGGCCCCTTCATGACGACCCTGATCGCGTTCTTTCTCGCTGAAATAGGCGATAAGACGCAAATCGCGACCGTGATGCTGGCGGCGCAATACTCCTATCTGTGGCTGGTGATTCTGGGCACGACCCTGGGGATGTTGCTGGCCAATGTGCCGGTGGTGCTGGCAGGCAACTTCGCCGCAGAGAAATTACCGCTGACACTGATCCGTAGGCTGGCAGCCGGTGCGTTCTTCATCCTGGCGCTCGTCGCGGTGTACAAGGCGATGCAGGTCAGCGGCTGGGTTTGATCCGCCGCCCTGTTCGAATGCCCCAAGGCATCAGACTGATCGTACCCACGCCGCCCGCGAGGACGATCAGTCAGCCAGCTTGATCAAGACTTCGGGGCTTGCTCATACAACGGCATCACTTTGGGAATCGCCGCCTGCAAGGACGCAATCCGGTTCGCCGACGCCGGGTGGGTGCTCATGAATTCGGGCTGGGACGCCCCCGACTGCGCCTGCATCTTCTGCCACAGGGTGATCGCGGCATTGGGGTTGTAACCGGCGCGAGCGGACAGTTCCAGGCCGAGCAAATCCGCTTCGTTTTCATTCGCGCGGCTGTTGGGCAGCGTCAGGCTGTAGTTGACCACGGTGTCAGCGAGCGCCAGGCTGTCTTGCCCCAACCCGAGCAATGACCCCGCCCCCGTTTTGGCCATCTGCACGCCATACGCCTTCGACATCGCTTCGCGACCATGCTCGCGCAGGGCGTGGGCAATCTCATGCCCCATCACCGCCGCCAGTTCGTCGTCGCTGAGCTTCAGCGTATCGATCAAGCCGGTGTACACGATGATCTTACCGCCTGGCCCGCAGTTGGCATTGAGCTCGTCACTCTTGATCAGGTTCACTTCCCACTGCCACTGCGCCGCATCCGGCCGCAGTTTCGGCGCTTGGGCGATCAGCCGCTTGGCAACTGCCTGAACGCGAGCCGCTTCGGCGCTGCTGTTATCCAGCACGCCCTTGGTCGAAGCCTCGCTGACCGTTTCCTTATAAGACTGGGCGTACATCTGGTTGACCTGATCGGTCGACAGCATACTGAACATGTATTGCTTGCGCTCGACGCCTACCGAGTCCCCGCTGGTGGTGTTGACGGCCTGACAGCCCGCAACCAGCAACGCTGCGCTCAAGGCACAAAGAGCAAAGGTCTGACGCATTTTGGATCTCCATCGAAACAATCGCACCATCCTAGGCGGTACGCCCGCCGAGTACTAGATGGCAGCGGATTGCCAGCCGGTCAGTGCCGAAAATTCGCACATCCGTCATAGCGACGAAACGCCTTTACTCCCCCATGCGGGCTCCGTGCAGCCCCCGCCGAAGCCGCTCGACCCGGCGGCATGTCCAATAACGACCCACTTCATCCAAAAACGCCCGTTGCTTCGACTTCCCCCTCATTAAACCGGGGGCGCAGGCGATACCTCCTACAGACGTCCTTTCGCGTCCGGAGCCTTTATGAAGTTCAAATCGATCCAGTTCTCAGTCGCTGCACTGTCAGGTGCCATCGTCCTCAGTGTCGTGGCTGCCCTCGTCCTCTATGCCCTGTTTGCCGGGGCACGCACTCAGGACCTGGTGGAAAAGCGCACAACCGCTCAATTCGAGCAGGCCATCGAAGGTCACTTGACCGCGATCGCTCGCACACAGGCGAGCAATATCCAGCGATCACTGGAAGCGCCATTGCAAACGGCGGCGGGAATGGCGACGTTGAACGCGACGCTGGGCATGAAGGACACCAAGGGCGAGCCGCTGGTGAAGATGAGCCGTGAGCAACTGCTCAACCTGCTGCGCGAGACCGTCGTGCGCAATCCAGAGATCCTGGGTGCTTATATTGGCTGGGAACCCAATGCCCTGGATCACAATGACGCCGCCTATGCCGAAACCCCGATCACCGGTGTCGATCCAAAAGACGGCCGCTTCATGCCGTGGTGGTATCGCAAGCCGGACGGCACCTTCAATCTGGAAAAGCTGTCCAGCCTGGAAGACACGAAACTGCTGTCCACCGGTGTTCGCTCAAGCGAGTATTACCTTTGCTCTCGCGAAACGCGCAAAGCGTGTGTGATTGACCCCGCGCCGTACAAGGTTGGCGACAAGATGGTCATGCTGTCTTCGTTTATCGAACCGATCATGGTCGACGGCCAATTCCAGGGCATCGTCGGCGCCGATCTGTCGGTGAACTTCATCCAAGAAATGCTCGAAAAGGCGGACAAGAAGCTCTATGACGGCGCTGGCGACCTTGCGTTGATCGCCACCAACGGACGCCTTGTCGCCTACACCAAGGACACCAGCAAGCTCGGTGAAAAAGCCACCGATATCCTCGACGCCAACGAAGTCGCCAACCTCGCCAACATCGTCAAAGGCGAGGTGCGTTATGACATCGACAAAGAGCACGGCCACATCGAGTTGTACCTGCCATTCGGTATCGGCGACACCGATGCGCGCTGGACGCTGATGATCCGCGTACCCGTCAGCGCGGTCATGGCCGACCTGCAGAAGCTGCAGAGCGACCTGGCCCATCAACGTGACACCGATATCGTCGGCATGACCGTCGTCGGCCTGCTGATCGCGGCGCTGGGCTTGTTGATTGTCTGGTTCGTGGGGCGCGGCATTGCGCGTCCGCTCAAGCAAATGGTCGCCATGCTCGACGACATCGCCAAAGGCGAAGGCGACCTGACGCGCCGTCTCAGCAGCGACCGCGCCGACGAATTGGGCTCCATTGCCTTGGGCTTCAACACCTTCCTCGGCAAGCTGCAGGCCATGATCAGTCAGGTGGTGACGTCAGTGCAGAAGGTGAGCGACTCCTCCGAGCACACGGCCGACATTGCCATCCGCACCAACAATGGCGTGCACAAGCAGATGGCCGAGATCGACCTGGTGGCCACCGCCGTGCACGAGATGACCGCCACGGCCCAAGACGTGGCGCGCAACGCGACCCAGGCCGCTCAAGCGGCGAATCATGCCGACGATGCAGCCGTTCAGGGTATGCGCATCGTACACAACACGTCGAACTCCATCAGCGAGCTGGCCGTGGAGATTGGCCGCGCCGTGGAAGTGGTACAGACCCTGGCCAAGGACAGCGAGAACATCAATGCCATCCTTACGGCCATTCGCGGCATTGCCGAACAGACGAACCTGCTGGCCCTCAACGCCGCCATCGAGGCCGCCCGTGCGGGGGAACAGGGGCGCGGCTTTGCCGTGGTCGCTGACGAAGTCCGCAACCTGGCGCAGAAGACTCAGCAAGCCACTGAAGAAATCCAGTCAATGATTCAGGCACTGCAATCCGGTACACGGCAAGTGGTGAAAGTCATGGAAGACAGCCAGACCAAAACCGATGAAAGCGTGGGCCACGCGGCAGAGGCGGCTCAAGCGCTGGAAAGCATTACCAAGGCAGTGTCGGTGATCAATGACATGAACACGCAGATCGCCAGCGCCGCAGAAGAGCAAAGCGCGGTGGCCGACGACATCAACCGCAACGTCATCAACATTGGCCAGGTGGCCAATGAAGTCGCCGGCGGCGCCGACGAATCGAGTCAGGCGAGTGCCGAATTGACCCGACTGGCGGAGCAACAGCGTCGATTGATCAACCAGTTCAAGGTCTGAGTCACGCCTGCTGTAGCCGCCTTGCGCGGCTGCAGCCCCCCTCCCCCTCACAACGGTGTCAGGCACTCCGGAGCGTTGAGCTTCGGATCGTTCACCAGGTTTGCCAATGGCCGCTCCCGCAGTTGCATCTGTGGCGCGGCGAGCAGCGATTGCAAAGCGGGCAGTGAGCTTTGCGGGTCAAGCCAGGCCGCTTGCCCTTCAGCGTCGAGGATCAGCGGTCGACGCTGGCTCATCGCGGGCTGCGTCACCACGGCCACACTCAGCCAGTCGTGGCCGTCTACCGGGTAGGCTTCCCAGATCGCTGCGAAAAACAGCGACGCTCCCTCCCCCGGCGTCAGCCAGAACGGCCGCTTGCGTACGGTGCCGCGCCACTCATAAAAGCCGTTGGCCGGCAGCAAACAGCGGCGCTCCCGGAACGCCTGGCGAAACATCGGCTGCTCGGCCAGCGTTTCCGCCCGGGCGTGAGCGGGGGTACGCGACATGTCGGTGAGCCACGCAGGTGTCAGTCCCCAGCGGGCACGCGCCAGCGTTCGCGCGGCCGGTTCGCCTGGAACGGCGCGCAACATCAGCACCGAGTCATTGGGGGAAATGTTCCATTGCGCCTGCTGGTCGGCCGGAAAACCGGGCAACGCCGCAAAAGCGGGCGACCAACGAAACAGCGCATAACGTCCACACATGAATTAGGAGCACTTCTTCTGGAAAAACGGGGGGGGGGGGAGGTCTAACCGACGGAGCCGTTATCAGCACAGCAACACATCGGGGTAATTGTCAGGCTCTTCGCCCGACAGTGGAAAAGCCTCATTGTACTCAGTGATCAAGCGTCGCGCCCGCTCGGCCTGATCGTCATGCACAGCCAGGCCCAGCAGGCCGAACACCGGCAGTTCGCCGATGCCGCCGAGCAGGTGCCGGCCTGTGATGTGCGACTCGATCCCTTCACTGGCAAGCATTGCCTGCAGCAACTCACCTTCCATCATGTTTTCCGGCTCGTAGATTTTGCGCATCATTCGTTCTCGCTACGCACGTCCAGGGTCCAGTCCTCGCCATCGGTCTGCAGGCTGAAAATGATCGGCCGACAGCACACCGGGCAGTCTTCAATATAAGTCTGGTCGCCGCCGGAAAGGTCGAGCACCGCCTCCACCGGTTCGCCGCAGTAAGGGCAGTCATAATCCTGTATTTCCTGCATCACAGTCTCCTGGCCCAGTTTTGCGTATAATCGCCGACTCGTTTGCTGGCCGAACGTTTTGTTGCAAGGTGGCAGGCTCCGTACGAAAGGGGTTGAAAGCGAAGTGATCGAGGATGTTTTCAGCCCGGCATGGCCGAATATCGACCCCTTTCGTATCGAGCCTGCCGCCTACCTTTACCCTAGCCGTTTTTACAAGAGAGCATGATGGGCGAATTCGATGCCATCCGACCGTACGACGACACCGAAGTAAAAGCCGTACTCAACCGGCTACTGAGTGACAAGGCGTTCCTCGCGATCCTCACGCATTTTCGTTTTCCGCGCTTGGCCGGCTCGCTCGGCTGGATCCTGCAGCCGGCGATCGCCCGCAAGCTGCGTCGTCAGTTTGCCGGTATCGATTCGGTGGCTGCCTTGCAGGACAAGGTCGAGCATTACGTCGACCACACCATCGAGCGCGCCACCGATGGTGTGACCTACACCGGCGTCGAGCAGTTCAAGTCAGGGGTGGCCTACCTGTTCCTGGCCAACCACCGCGACATTGTGATGGACCCTGCGTTCGTGAACTATGCGGTGTACCACGCCGGCCTGCCGACGCCACGCATTGCGATCGGCGACAACCTGCTGCAGAAGCCCTTTGTCAGCGATCTGATGCGCCTGAACAAGAGCTTCATCGTGCACCGTTCCATCACCGGCCGGCGGGAGAAGATGGCGGCCTATCAGTTGCTGTCGGCTTACATCAATCATTCGATTCGCCACGACTGCCAGTCGATCTGGATCGCTCAGGCCGAAGGCCGGGCCAAAGACGGGGACGACCGCACCGAATCAGCCATCCTCAAGATGTTTCACATGAGCCGCAAGGACGAGCCATTTGGCGAGGTCATTCGGTCGCTGAACCTGACCCCGGTGTCGATCAGTTACGAGTACGACCCCTGTGATCACGCCAAGGCGCGCGAGCTGTACATCCGGGCCACCACGGGCAGCTATACCAAAGCGCCGGGCGAAGACGATGTCAGCATCGCGCTGGGCATCACCGGCTATAAAGGCCGAGTGCATGTCAATTTCGCGCCGCCCATCACCGAGGTCTACGAAGACACCAAGCAACTGGCGGCAGAGATGGACAAGCAGATTCTCGGCGGCTATCGCTTGTTCCCGGTGCATTACCTCGCGTATGCGCAGTGGGCCGATGCCGATCCCGGCCTGAAGGTGCCAAGCGCAGCCGAGGTGTTCCCGGCAGATGAATTGGCGCGTGCGAAGGAGGAGTGGCAGCGCCGTCTGGACGGCTGTCCGGAAGAACACCGGCCCTACCTGGTTTTGCAATACGCCACGCCCGTGCGCAATCAGTACCGGGTCAAGGCGGGATTACCGCTGTAGGCTCAAGATGCCCGGCAACCGTGACTTGCGGTTGCCGGCACCGAACATTCCCACGCTCCGCGTTGCCGGATATCGAATGCGAAGTCTCAACGGCGTCGGAAAATCTCCAGACAAGGCCTGCTGAACCTCCCAGCCGTGCGCCCAACAAGCCAGCTGGCGCGCTCCCCTCCTCGGTCATGGGCAGGCAGACTCCGCGAAGACGCTCAGAGCTTGGTGCTGACCCATGACAACGCCAGTGCGAACGCCAAACAACCGGCCCCGATCCGGTAGCTCAGGCGGATCATGCGCAGCGTCGGCACATCCATCAGGTGCATTGGCTCGTCGATCGGCGCCTGCTCGGTCAGGTTGTTCAAATGCGTGGTTTCCCGCTGCTCACGGATGCGGGTGGAATGGAGCAGCCAGATACCAGGGCCTGCCGCCAGCAATGCCATAAAGTTGATGACCATCCCGGGAGAGTGCTGGATGAGTGACATGGGGCCTCGATGGCGCCATGCAGAAGGCGCCGCAGATTCGGGTGTATCTGCCCCTACGGTATCCGCTGCCACCTTAACCTCGCCTGAACCGCTCGTTAGCCTGGCCGTGACGAACACAGCGCGGCGCAGCCCAGGGTTCTTTTCGGGTCGACATGAGGCACAAAAAAGCCCCGGCATCTTGCGACTCCAGGGCTTCGATGGACGCGGCAGAGGGTTACTGGCTCAGCATTTGCCCAATGGTGGGGTCCTTGAACAGGCGAGTCAGCGCATCGCTCAGCACATCACCGATCAGCTTGGTATTGGTTTCCTCGTTCGGCGCCATGCCGAAACGCTGGTCCAGCGAGGCGGCGTAGCGGCCGTTATAGCTGCGGCCATTGTTCTGCACATCGGCGCGGAACGTCGAGCTGATGTTCGCTTCAGTCACGTACAGGCCTTCCTTGGGTGACTGATACTTCAAATCAGCCAAGGTGACGGTCAGCTGCGGGCCGTTCCCACCTTGAACGGGCGTGAAGCCCAGCAGGCGAACGGCAGCTTCGGCCTGAGCCTGAAGCTGGGGCACCAGTTGCTGCCCGCTCACGGTGATTGCACTGGTTTCCGGGTACAGACCACCCCGGGTGCCGAGGGTCTGGGACTGACGACCGTCGACCACCCGCACCACGACCTGCTGGCCATGGCCGACCGCCGCGAGCTGGCTGTTCAGCTTGGGTTGCGGATTGAGTGTCTGCGGACTGTGGGCACATCCCACCAGCATCAGACTGCCGACGGCAAGCAAACCGAACAAAACACGACGCAACATGCTCATTTCTCCATGGGCCAGGGCACAAATTGTGCGGCAGTATAGCGACCTCCAGAGGTCGCTCACTAGGGTAAAGATACGACAAAGTGCCACTGTCGCGGTTCCCATACCAGCCGGGTGCCTGCCTCCCAAAACATCTGGACATCATCGCGCAACGGTAACGTCACGGACATGTCATCGGCCCACGACATACTTTTCACAACTGCCCTCACTGGAGTCCGAGCATGGACTTTTTCTGGTCGTTGTTCTCTCGGAAAAGCCGACATCGCTACTACGCCCGTGTCGACGCGCAGGGCGTGTGTCTGTCATTCAGGCATTGCTCACAGCCGCCCGGAGGCGAGGAATGGGTGGAAATCACCGAACCCAGGCTGTGCTGGCTGAAGCGCCCGCTGCCCAAAAGCGCCTGCGTCATTCGCCAGCCTCGGGCGATCACCGCCCGGCAATTGCTCAGCATCTGACCGGACGGCGAATAAAAGTCATTTTTTCTGGATCATTTCTGCGCGTTTCATCGTTATAATCTCCCCCCGATTATAAGGACGTCTCCTGATCGGGCCTCGCAGCATCGCTGATAGCAGCTTTCAGCTCCTTCGTTCCGCCCACAGAGAGCCTTCCACACAGACATGTGCAGCCCGGCGTGCAGCCTTGCCGCGTGTAAAGCTCGATCCATTCGAACCTTTCGCGTCGGCCAGTGCCCACACTGTGTTGGAACCTGATCTGCAGGCCCTGCCAGCGCGCAGGCCTTTTTTGAGGTTCGCGTCTCCAAAAGAGCGCGAAAAAAACGGGTTTTCACAACTTCACAAGAGTGTGGCGAGCAAATGAACAGTTACGCGTTTGTAAATGCACCGTTAGCGTCTGACCCAACCCCTTCGCACAGCCCTGACTGCCGCGCAGTCTCCACCATTGGAGCCTGATGCCGTTCACGACTGATTTGCCTGCATGACCGGACGTCTTGACGTTAGTCGAATGGCTGTTCGGGCCAGAAAATGCGTTCATGCTTGGTAATAAAAGCATCAACCCAGGCCCTACCAGTGGCGTCCGCTGAAGATGCAAGAAATGGCGAAGAACCGGACAGGGAATTTCCCGGCCGATCGGCACGAGGTACTGCGCGATCCCGCGCGGCCCGGCATCGGTCATTGACCTCGGGAACCCTGCCGCCAATTTGGTGTTGCAGATTTTGGAGACGCGTTAATGGCGCATAACGAAGCAGTCGATGTGGTATTGGTCGGGGCAGGCATCATGAGTGCCACCCTCGCAGTACTGCTCAAGGAACTGGACCCGGGCCTCAAGATCGAGGTGGTCGAGTTGATGGACTCAGGTGCCGCGGAGAGTTCCAACCCCTGGAACAACGCCGGAACCGGTCACGCAGGCCTGTGTGAGCTGAACTACACCCCTCAGGCGGCCGATGGCTCCATCGACACCAAAAAAGCGATTCACATCAACACGCAGTTCGAAGTCTCTAAGCAGTTCTGGGCCTATCTGGCACGCAAGGGCACTTTTGGCTCCGCGCGCTCCTTCATCACGCCCGTTCCCCACCTGAGCTACGTCGAAGGCGAGAAAGGTGTTGCTTACCTGAAGAAGCGCTTTGAAGCGCTGCGCAAGCATCACGCGTTTTCAGCGATGGAATACACCGAAGACAAGGCCAAGATGGCCGAGTGGATGCCCTTGATGATGCCGGGCCGCCCGGCAGACCAGCGCTTGGCAGCCACCCGCGTCATGCATGGCACCGACGTCAACTTCGGCGCGCTGACCAACCAACTGCTCAAGCATCTGGCCAGCGCGCCGGACGCTCAAGTGAAGTATTGCAAGCGGGTCACCGGTCTGAGCCGCAAGGGCGAAGGCTGGAGCGTGACCATCAAGGACGTCAACAGCGGCAGCACGCGTGATATCGACGCTCGGTTCGTGTTCCTCGGTGCCGGAGGCGCGGCGCTGCCGCTGCTGCAAATGTCCGGTATCGAGGAAGGCAAGGGCTTTGGTGGCTTCCCGGTCAGTGGCCAATGGCTGCGCTGCGACAACCCTGAAGTGGTCAAGCGCCATCAGGCCAAGGTCTACAGCCAGGCCGCGGTGGGCTCGCCGCCCATGTCGGTTCCACACCTGGACACCCGTGTCGTGGACGGCAAGACTTCCCTGCTGTTCGGACCGTACGCCGGCTTTACCACCAAGTTCCTCAAGCATGGGTCGATCATGGACCTGCCCTTGTCGATCCGCGCAGCCAACATCGCGCCGATGCTGGCGGTGGCCCGCGACAACATGGACCTGACCAAATACCTGATCAGCGAAGTGAGGCAGTCGATGGAACAGCGTCTGGAATCGTTGCGCCGTTTCTATCCCGAGGCCAAAGCCGAAGACTGGCGTCTGGAAGTGGCAGGGCAGCGCGTGCAAATCATCAAGAAAGATCCGAAGAAAGGCGGCGTTCTGCAATTCGGTACCGAACTGGTTTCGGCCAAGGATGGTTCCCTCGCCGCCCTGCTGGGCGCCTCCCCAGGCGCTTCGGTCACGGTGTCGATCATGCTGGAATTGATCGAGCGCTGCTTCCCGGAAAAAGCCAAAACCGAATGGGCCGCCAAACTCGACGAAATCTTCCCGGCGCGTGAAAAGGCCCTGGAAAGCGATGCGCAGTTGTACCAACGCATCGCGGCTCAGAGCGACGAGAGCCTGGAGCTGGTTTCCAACAGCCCCGCGGCAAGCTTCGCTTGATTCAGGAGTCATCCTGAATCGGTGAGATGACTGAAGGCCCCGCCCCCGCAGCGGGGCCTTCAGTTTTACGGAACGAGCTGTTCAGCAGAGCGCTCAGCTTTCGAAGACAATCTGCGAATGTCGATTCTCTCTGTTATGGGTGCCTGTACTGAGGCCTTGTCCGCCCCCAGGCAGCCTTGTCCGACTTTGGAGCGGCCCACGTCATCAGGCCGCTCGAATACATCGTGCCATCCGTGTCTTCCACAATGACGGTTGCGGTTTTGAGCATCGAATGGAAATACAGATAAGGCTCTGGCACAACGAATGAGACAAAACCTGGTCCGTCCTCTTCAAGCAAAACAGTTTGAGCAAAAGGTTCTGCTGCGACTCCAAACAGATGAAAAGTTACCCGACTGCCACGTCCGACGGGCTGATTGATCCTTGAGCTGAACCTGCAAGCGGGAATCCCCCCGATATCCTCTACTACAGGATACAGATACCAATCCATCTCAAGATCCGGGTCGGTCTCATAAACAGAGTCCGCATCCATCCAACTTGGCAAGGCAGCAGTTATCGGAATAGATCTGCGCAATGTTGTACTCCTCCAAAGTTCTCCGTACCGTACCTCCCCTGCTTTACGCATAACAGCCAGGTACTTTAAGCGTTTGCTAGGCAACGTCTGGGAATATTCTTTCGGGTATTTGATATAGATTCCATTATCGATATCAGACTGCTGCAGCGTTAACTGCGCAGCAAAACCGAGAGAAACAGGGGACTCATCCACCACGACCTGCACAACGTCGCCCACTTCCATGCCATAGTATTTCGAAAACTCGAACGTCAGCCCCTTGTCGAGCAGATCTACCGGAATGGCTCCATCACTGGCCCCAACCACACTCACCGATGGGGCGAAGCGTTCCACGCGGAACGAGAACGGCTCCGACATTCCACCCGAGGTGAGGTTTGCATACCCGACAATTCCACTACCAGGATCATAATTAGCAGCAAAACCGCGTATCACAATACGCAACTCTTTTTCCGGATCAGCCAGTGTCGCCCGTTCCCAGTAACCAAAAAAGTAGGCAGCAATCTCATCACCACTGACGCCATTGGGTTGAGGGGGGACGATAACAACGACGCCATTTATAAATGTATCCCATGGCAAATAGTCACCTTCCGCATCACTCTCCAGACCAACGATTGAACACGGCGGAAGATACCCTTCCTGTTTAACAATGCATCTTAGTTCCTTAAGCGCACTCATCTTGGATCTCCATTTTTTGAGAGAGGTGGCCTATTCAACAGTAGATCACTGAGCTTTAATCACTAGAATGATTCACGATAACCTTCAAAATCGATCGCTATAACTGAAAAATAAAGTACCAGAAATTAAGCTGCTTTCTGACAACTTGAGGAAAGAATCGGAGAGATCGACGACACGGCTATAAGAACCCGCAAAGCTCCGGCGCGTGCACATCGTCAAGATAGGCCTTGATCAGCGTGTACTGATCGAACGCTGCGTCCCTGAAAAACCCAAAACCGAATGGGCCGCCCAGAGCGACGCGAGCCTGGAACTGGTTCAACAGCCCCGCGGCAAGCTTCGCTTGATTCGGCAGTCATCCTGAATCGGTGAGATGACTGAAGGCCCCGCCCACGCAGCGGGGCCTTCAGTTTTATACAGGTGCGCCGGTTACTTCATCGAGAACCGCACGCGATACCGGTCCAACGAACCTTGCCCATCCGTCACCACTGCCGTGCACTCAGCAGGCACCGCTCCAGTGGATCTGGCGCTCACGCGCTTTTCGTTGTTCGGGCTTAGACCGAACCAGCTGAAGACCATTTGATGGGACATTTGAAATTCACACTTTTTGCCCTCCCCATTGCTGTAACGAAAGGCCGCTACACCGCTTCGCGGATTACTGAACACTCGCTTGAATACCCGGAATGATTGATCAGCGGTCAGCGCATGCCGGGCGCGCTCGTCGGCGTCTGCGTTCCAACTGGTGCCCGTCATTTGGAGGTCTTGCCGGCCATCATTTCGGATCTCGAACGTGGCTTGCATGGTCTTCGGATAGTTCGCAGCATGGACTGCAGGCATTGCCAGAATCGCAGCAATTGCCAAGCCGCCCGCGAAAACGGATTTGATAACGCTCATTGTTGAATTCCTTTTCCTAAATTGAATAACCGGGCTTCCTGCCCGGCGCTCGTGCATCTGTGCACGAATTTAGTATGGCGCCAAACGCTTGATTAAAAAGGGTCAACGAGAGGATGTGGCTGTAGGAAAGATCAACCAAAGGCGTGAGGGAGATAGAGTGGGGGGTGGGCAATACGTTGAGCAGACGGACGCGTCGAAGCGCCCGTCATAGTGGCTGATCGATGCCGGTTAGCCGCGCGCTTTCTCGATCAACTCGATGTAATCCCCGGCATTGCGCTGATCCTTGATCAGAGCGACAAAATCGTTGCCGTGCTCGTCCTTGCCATTAAGGTCGTAGCCCGCTTCCTTGAAGAAGCCCAGAAAGCGCTCGAAGTCATCGATGCGCAAACCGCGATACGCTTTGATCAGCTTGTGCAACGAGGGTGAAGTGGCATCGGCGGGTTCGAAATTGAGGAACGACTTGATTTGGGCATCGCCGATTTCATCGCCAATCACCTGCTTCTTATCTTTACGCATTGCTGACTCCAACTGACTTTCGGGACATTTCGCGGGCGAGCAGTTTACCCCTCGCCCGGTCACGGGCTCAACGCGCGCGTACGCTGCCGGTGTGCAGGTCGGCCCAGATATGGCCGTTGGGGTAGCTCAGAAATTGCACGTACACCTTTTCATTACGCAGCAGATCGACCACGACCCGGTACTGAGTTGCCGGGTAAAAGAGCGTCAGCGTGCGGTTCGATTCATCGAAGGTCGGTTTCTTCAGGCTTTTACTTTCGCCGTCGAAGTGAATGAACACCTCGGCAATCGTTGCGCCCTTGTTCATTGGCTTGCCTTTCAGGCGCACGCTCAAGGGCGAGGTGACCGGGATGGGTTGCTGATTGGATTGACGCTGGCTGCCCGCAACGATCGAGTATTCGGTGACCTGCAACAACTGCTGCTGTTCAGGTTCGCCCTCGCGCACTGACAGCTCATCCGGAGGGAGGTATTGGGCGTGCATGGGCTCAGCGAGGGCCGGGAGCGGCAGGGTCAACAGCAACATCAACGCGGCTCGACTGCGAAACGATAACGTCATGGAGGCCTCCCGGGAAAAGTGGGTGGCACTCTAGCATGTGGGGGCGCAGAACACCTGTAGGAGCACGCTTGCCCGCGATAGCGGTGAATCAGTCACTTCTTTAGCCACCGATAAATCCCATTCGCGGGCAAACGCAGCCCTGCAGGTCACGGCTCACATGCCTTTAACGGCGTAGATCCCTGCCGCATTGCGCCAGTAGCCTTTGTAGTCCATCCCGTAGCCGAAGATGTAACGATCAACGCATGGCAGCCCCACGAAATCGGCTTTCAGGTCCGGGCGTGCCTTACGGTCGTGGTCCTTATCGATCAGCACGGCAGTGTGAACGGCGCTGGCACCCGCATGCTTGCAGAAGTCGATGATCGCTCCCAAGGTGTGGCCCTCGTCGAGGATGTCATCGATGATCAGTACGTCGCGGTCGATGAAGGACACTTCAGGCTTGGCCTTCCAGAACAATTCTCCGCCGCTGGTTTCGTTGCGGTAACGCGTGGCGTGCAGATAAGACGCCTCCAGCGGAAAATTCAGATGGGTCAACAGCTTGCCTGCGAAGATCAGGCCGCCGTTCATCACGCAGAACACCACCGGGTTGCGATCCGCCAGCACGCTGTTGATTTGCTCGCCGACGCGAGCGATGGACGCCTCGACCTCGTCGTGGGTGTACAGGCAGTCAGCCTCGCGCATGACTTGACGGATATGCTCGAGATCAGCGGACATGATGCTCTCCAAAGGGGCTGGGCAGGGAAAAGCGGGCAAAGGTACGCATCCGTCATCGTCAGAGCAAGCTTTTATGGACTAACGTTGCCGGAGTCGCCACGAAAAGCGGCTGCGTGCCGCGACCCTGCCCTGCCTGCGTCGACAGGGCTCGCCTTGATGACGGGTCAGACCCTCAATGTCAGAAACAGGAACTTAACCGGTAAGACAAGTTACAGCTGAATAGATTAATCTAAGCCGTTTTTTTTGCCCGTCCGCTGGAGCCCTTTCCTATGTCCATCCGTGAGATCCGCCATCCGCTGATCCGTCACAAGCTCGGCCTCATGCGCCGCGCCGATATCAGCACCAAGAACTTCCGTGAACTGGCTCAGGAAGTCGGCGCGCTGCTGACCTATGAGGCGACCAAGGACCTACCGTTGGAAACCTACGCGATCGAAGGTTGGGCCGGAACGGTTCAGGTCGAGAAGATCGCAGGCAAGAAGATCACGGTAGTCCCCATTCTGCGCGCCGGAATCGGCATGCTCGAAGGCGTATTGAGCCTGATTCCGGGTGCCAAGGTCAGTGCCGTGGGGGTGGCCCGCAACGAAGAAACGCTCGAAGCCCACACCTATCTCGAAAAACTCGCGCCGGAAATCGACCAGCGTCTGGCGCTGATCATCGACCCGATGCTAGCCACCGGCGGCTCGATGGTCGCCACCATCGACCTGCTGAAAAAAGCCGGTTGCCGCGACATCCGCGCGATGGTGCTGGTGGCGGCGCCGGAAGGCATCGCCATTGTCGAGAAAGCGCACCCCGACGTGCAAATTTATACCGCGTCCATCGATCAGCGCCTGAACGAACACGGCTACATCATTCCGGGTCTGGGCGATGCGGGCGACAAGATTTTCGGCACCAAGCAAAAGGACGCCTGATGAAACAGGACGAGTTCAACGATCCACTGTGGCGCACCGTACTGTCGGGCGCTCAAATGCTGTTCGTGGCTTTCGGGGCCCTGGTGCTCATGCCACTGATCACAGGGCTCGACCCCAACGTCGCGTTATTCACCGCAGGCCTTGGCACGCTGTGCTTCCAAGTGGTCACGGGCCGTCAGGTGCCGGTTTTCCTGGCCTCCAGCTTCGCGTTCATTACCCCGATCATTCTCGCCAAGGGCCAGTTCGGGCTGGCAGCGACCATGGGGGGCGTGATGGCGGCGGGCTTTGTCTACACCTTCCTCGGGCTGGCCGTGAAGATCAAAGGCACGGGTTTCATTGACCGGCTGTTACCTCCAGTCGTTATCGGCCCAGTGGTCATCTCCATTGGTCTTGCGATGGCACCCATTGCCGCGAACATGGCCATGGGCAAAACCGGTGACGGCGCTGCGGTGCTGATTCCCTATAACACCGCGATCATCATTTCGATGGCGGCGCTGCTGACAACGCTCATCGTTGCCGTATTCGGTAAAGGCATTTTCCGCCTGGTGCCAATCATCTCCGGCGTGTTGGTGGGCTTCGCATTGTCGTTCTGGTTCGGCGTGGTGGACGTGGCCAAAATCGCCGCAGCGCCTTGGCTGGAGCTTCCCCGCTTCACCGCACCGGAGTTCAACTGGCAGGCGATCCTGTTCATCGTCCCCGTTGCGCTGGCGCCCGCGATCGAACACATCGGCGGTGTCATCGCCGTGGGTAGCGTGACGGGGCGCGACTATATTCAAAAGCCAGGCTTGCATCGCACACTGCTCGGCGACGGTATTGCCACCACAGTGGCGGGCGCGTTCGGCGGTCCTCCCAACACCACCTACGCCGAAGTGACGGGTGCGGTGATGCTGACCAAGAACTACAACCCGAAGATCATGACCTGGGCCGCAGTCTTCGCCATCGCACTGGCGTTCATCGGTAAGTTTGGCGCGCTGCTGCAGAGCATCCCTGCGCCCGTCATGGGCGGCATCCTTTGCCTGTTGTTCGGATCGATTGCAGCCGTCGGCCTGAACACCATGATTCGCCACAAGGTCGACCTGGCAGAAGCGCGCAATCTGGTCATCGTTTCCGTCACGCTGGTGTTCGGGATCGGCGGCGTGCTCATTGGCACCGGCAACGGCCCGGATGACTTCGGCATGAAGGGTATCGCGTTGTGCGCCGTGACCGCGATCCTGCTCAACCTGGTATTGCCGGGCAATGACGGTTGGAAGAACAAGCACCTGGATGATCAATTGCCGTAAACGCAGTATTTGTAGGAGCGCGCCTGCCCGCGATTGCGGTGTGTCATTCAACGTTCATGTGACTGACACCTGCAATCGCGGGCAAGCGCGCTCTACAGTGTTCTAGACCCGCATTGCAGGGGCCCGCTCGCAGAGGGCATTGAGTGCCTTCGCCCACAGATCAGTTGCCGTAGACGCAGTATTCGTAGGAGCGCGCTTGCCCGCGATTGCGGTGTGTCATTCAACGTTCATGTGACTGACACCCTGCAATCGCGGGCAAGCGCGCTCCTACAGTGTTCTACACCCGCATTGCAGGGGCCCGCTCGCAGAGCGCATTGAGTGCCTTCGCCCACAGCGGATCGTCGTTCAGGCACGGGATCAGCACCAACTCCTCCCCGCCCGCCTCCTTGAACTGCTCCGCCCCCCGATCACCGATCTCTTCCAGCGTCTCGATGCAGTCGGCGACGAAGGCCGGGCACATCACCAGCAGCCTCTTCACGCCTTTCTCGGCCAACTCGGCCAGGTGCGCCTCAGTGTAGGGTTCGATCCACTTGTTGCGGCCCAGTCGAGATTGAAACGAGACCGACCACTTACCTTCGGGAATACCCATCAGCTTGGCAAACTCGGCAGAGGAACGCATGCACTGCGCGCGGTAGCAAAACGCAAGGGTCTCGGGCGTTGCGTTGCGGCAACAGTCGCCGGACTTTTCGCAACGGTGCTGACCCGTAGGGTCGAGTTTGTTGATGTGGCTTTCCGGCAAACCATGAAAGCTCAGCAGCAAATGGTCGTAATGCTGTTCCAGGTAGGGCTTGACGCTATGGACCAGCGCGTCGAGGTATTCCGGCTGATTGAAGAACGGCGGCAGCAGAGCCAATTCGAATTTCAACTGCTTTTCGCGGATGACGCGGCGCGCCTCTTCAACCACTGTGGTGACGGTACTGTCTGCGAATTGCGGGTAAAGCGGCGCCAGGGTGACTTTCCGAATACCTTGCGCTGCCAGGCGGGTCAGCACCGACTCGATTGACGGCTCGCCGTAACGCATCGCCAGCTCGACCGGCCCCTGCGTCCATTCCCCCACCATCGCCTGTTGCAAACGCTTGCTCAGCACCACAAGCGGCGAACCCTCGTCCCACCAGATCGACGCATAGGCATGCGCCGATTGTTCAGGGCGCTTGATCAGGATCAGCGACACCAGCAGTCGGCGCACAGGCCAAGGCAGATCGATAACGTAGGGATCCATCAGAAACTGATTGAGGTAGCGGCGCACATCCGCAACTTCGGTAGAAGCCGGCGAACCGAGGTTTACCAGCAGCAATGCGTGATCGGTCATGCAACACCTTGGGGTCAATGGCGGCCTGTTACGTCTTTGAGTGCCGCGTGCAGATCGGTGAATCGGAAAGTGTATCCGGCGTCCATCAGCCGGCTCGGCCGGGCGCGCTGACCGCCCAGAAGCAGTATCGACAGTTCGCCCATCAGCAATCGCAAGGCAAATGCCGGCATGGGCATGAACGCTGGCCGTTGCAAGATCGAACCCAGCGTCTTGGCGAAATCGCGATTGCGAACCGGTGCGGGCGCGCAGGCATTATAAGGGCCTTGGGCTTGTTCACGGTTCAAGAGAAAATCAATCACCGCGATTTGATCGTCGATGTGAACCCAGGGCATCCATTGCCGTCCGCTGCCGATGGGCCCGCCGAGTCCGAGCTTGAAAGGAGGCAGTAGGCGCTGCACCATTCCACCGTCGGCGCTGAGCACCAGGCCGGTTCGAAGCAGTACGACGCGTATGCCCAAGGTTTCAGCTCGCTGGGCAGTTTCTTCCCACGCGATGCACAGACGGCTCGCGAAGTCCTCACTGACGGGAGGCGAGTTCTCGTCGAGATCGCGCTCGCCACCATCGCCATACCAGCCAACCGCAGAGCCCGAAATCAGGACAGCGGATTTTTGCTGCCGCCGCTCCAGCCAAGTGATGAGCCGTTCTGTCAACGTAATGCGGCTGTCCCACAACAAGCG
This sequence comes from Pseudomonas sp. RIT409, assembly GCF_003052515.2. Lineage (GTDB taxonomy): Bacteria > Pseudomonadota > Gammaproteobacteria > Pseudomonadales > Pseudomonadaceae > Aquipseudomonas. Next base: position 70,695 of record NZ_QARE02000016.1, read on the forward strand.
TTTGCGCTTGCGAGTCCAGGGTCTGTCGGCAATGGGTGCGCCTGCCAGATTGATCACGGCGTCGACCGGCTGATCGCCGACTTCGTCCAGGTGACCGACGCCCCGGATGCCTGCACCGCACAAACGCGGCACCTCGGCAGGCTTACGGCTCAAAACGGTCAGTTGATGACCCTGATCGCGCCAGTGTCGACACAGGCGACGACCTATCAAACCTGTACCGCCGGTCAGCAAGATGTGCATGTCGGTAATCCTCGCGTGGCGTTCATCGCAATTCAGTAGTCTATTTCTTCACACACCCTGCGCATTCAGACGCGGCGAGCAGTGAAACTTTAGGCCACGTTATTGAGCAGCGCTGGAGACATACGTTCGATCTCACCCGTTCGCTCCATTGAACGAATCGGATGACATGTCAGACTCAATATGGACCGCGACGGCGGCCTGCGCCCTGGACGCCGTAGGGCGATAAGTTATACCGGAAAACAGCATTGTACAGGTTTTGACGACGGCGTAGTCTGTGCAGACAAGGTTACGAGGCTCCTATGACTGTACCCATCGCAATCATCGGTACCGGCATCGCCGGACTCTCAGCTGCCCGAGCGCTTCATGCTGCCGGGCACAGCGTTCACCTCTTCGACAAGAGCCGCGGCAGTGGCGGGCGCATGTCCAGCAAGCGCAGCGACGCGGGCGCACTGGACATGGGCGCGCAGTACTTCACAACCCGAGATCGCCGCTTCGCCAAAGTGGTCCAGCAATGGCAGGCTGAGGGCCATGTCGCTGAGTGGGCCCCGGTGCTCTACAACTTTCATGGCGGCCAACTGAGCCTCTCCCCGGACGAGCAAGTCCGGTGGGTAGGCAAACCACGCATGAGCGCCATCACCCGGGCGATGCTTGGCGATATGCCGGTTACGTTCTCCTGCCGCGTCACCGAGGTTTTTCGAGGCGAGGAGCACTGGCATCTGCTCGACGCCGAAGGTCGCAGCCACGGCCCATTCAGCCAGGTCGTCATCGCGATACCCGCGCCCCAGGCGACCACCTTGCTCGCCGCTGCCCCCAAACTGGCGAGTGTCGTGGCGGGCGTGAAAATGGAGCCTACCTGGGCGGTCGCCATGGCCTTCGAAACCCCGCTGGACACCCCCATGGAGGGGTGCTTCGTGCAGGACAGCCCGATCGACTGGCTGGCACGCAACCGCAGCAAGCCGGGCCGCGACAACACCATGGACACGTGGGTTCTACACGCCACCAGCGCCTGGAGTCGTCAGCATCTGGACATGCCCAAGGAAGTAGTGATCGAACACCTGCATGGAGCTTTCGCCGAGATGGTCAGCTGCGCAATGCCAGCGCCCGCCTTTACTCTTGCGCATCGATGGCTGTACGCGCGGCCGGCGGGCGGACGGGAAGTGGGCGCGCTGTCCGATCCGGATCTGGGTCTATACGTGTGCGGCGACTGGTGCCTGTCAGGCCGCGTCGAGGGCGCGTGGCTCAGCGGCCAGGAGGCAGCTCGTCGCTTGCTCGATCACTTGAAATGAATCGTCTGACTCCTCGCAAATTGCTGCTGTCGAAGTGGACAGCAGCCCATCCGCGGCACCGTGAGAAACATTTTCTAGTCACTGAACTCTTCTGCGATGAAGAAGGCACCGTACTGGAAATCGAACTTCAAGCCGTATTGACCAAACGCAGCCAGCGCTTGGCTTGGCAAACTCTGCAAGATGACCAGCAGTGGCTGATGGGCTGGAAGTGACCGGCCGCTGAACGTCCTGCTGAATGTTCACCTTTCCCACGAAAAAGGTTGTACAAATCGTTTGACTTGTACAACTCAATTCTTATGATGACCAGAAGTTGTACAGCGGGTTGAGGCTGTACAAGATGCCGTCGAGATCGCGAGCCTGACGAGATTTGATCCATGCGTAAGCCCCCAGAGCCATCGCCAGAACTGAAAGCTAAACCCAAACTGGGCGTCAGTGCCTGCCTGATGGGGGTTGAAGTGCGCTACAACGGCGGTCACAAGGAATCCCACCTGCTGACCCGAGCCCTCAACGAGCATTTCGACTTCGTCCCCGCCTGTCCGGAAGTCGCCATTGGCCTGGGCATCCCTCGGGAGACGATTCGGCTGGTGGGCGACCCTCATCATCCCCAAGCCGTCGGCACCGTCCACGCAGACTTGAATGTCACGCAGCCTCTGGCCGATTACGGTCGCCACATGGCCAAGGCCATGGACGGTATAAGCGGCTATATCTTCATGCAGAAATCCCCCTCCTGCGGCCTGGAGCGGGTCAAGGTCTACCGCGATAACGGTGCTCCGTTCGAAGAAGGCGGCCGCGGGATTTATGCCCAGGCATTCTGTGACCAACACCCCGATTTACCGGTGGAGGAAGACGGCCGATTGAATGACCCGGTTCTGCGTGAGAATTTCATCACGCGCGTATTTGCGTATGCAGCTTGGCAGCAGTTGATCAGAGAAGGGATCAGCCGTCGCGCGCTGACCGAGTTTCACTCGCGCTACAAATACCAGCTGATGGCCAGTGATCCGGTGCAGTACAAAGCCCTGGGCAGTTTGTTGGGCCACATGGGCCGCAGCGACCCGTCCGAGATTGCCCCCCGTTACTTCAGTGCTTTGATGAACGCGCTGAAAAAGCCGGCTACGCGGCGCACTCATACCAATGTGCTCCAGCATCTGTGCGGTTACCTGCGCGAGACACTCGGCACGTCGGACAAACAGGAGCTGCAAGGCCTGATCAGCCAGTACCGTGAGGGGATCGTGCCGCTGGTCGTCCCCCTGACCTTGCTCAAACATCACTTTCGTCAACACCCGGACCCGTACATCGCAATACAGGTGTACCTGCAACCTCACCCGGAAAACCTTAGCCTGCGTAACGCCATCTGACTTATGAACGACCACAACACCGAAGCCCTCGACGACGATCCGCAAGCCTACGCTGAAGCCTTGGAGGGCGGCTGGCTGCCGATCCGTGAAGTGGCGCGCATGACCGGCGTGAACGCCGTCACCCTGCGAGCCTGGGAGCGGCGCTATGGCCTGATCGTCCCCCATCGCACGCCCAAGGGGCACCGCCTGTACAGCACGGCTCATGTGGACCGAGTACTGGCCATTCTCACCTGGCTCAACCGCGGCGTTTCCGTCAGTCAGGTCAAGCAACTGCTCGACAGCCAGCAGACGCCACCTCCGAGCGTCGAGAGCGACTGGGACCCGTTGCGCCAGAATCTGATGCAAGCGATCACCACGCTGTCGGAGCGACGGTTGGACGACACCGTCAACCAGGCCATGTCGCTCTACCCACCACGCACACTTTGCGAACAGTTGCTCTTTCCTCTTCTCAATGCCCTTGAACAGCGCTGGCAAGGGCAGTTCGGGGCTCAACTGGAACGCGCGTTCTTCTATTCATGGTTGCGTAGCAAGTTCGGCGCACGCCTTTACCACAACAACCGTCAGGTCAATGGCACACCGCTGTTGCTGCTCAACCAATCCGACGCCCCCATGGAGCCACACCTGTGGCTGACGGCGTGGCTGATCAGCAGCGCTGATTTCCCGGTGGAAGTCTTCGATTGGCCGCTGCCTGTCGGCGAGCTGGGGCTGGCGTGCGAACACCTCAAGCCTCGAGCAGTGCTTTTGTATTCCAGCAAGCCGCTGAATCTCACGCAGTTGCCCCGACTGCTGAGCAACGTCGACTGCCCGAAATTGATCATAGGGCCTTGCGTCCGCATTCACGGGGAGGAATGGAGCAGCACCGTAAATGACATCGACGGGCTGACGCTCGCAGAAGATCCACTGGGCGCTTACGCCGCGCTGCAGCGTCTGGACCTCATTTAAGGAGCGACCATGCAATTGTTCTGGCTGCGCACCGATCTGCGTACACATGACAATACGGCACTGAATGCTGCAATGAAGCAAGGTCCGACCGTTGCTGCATTCATGATCAGCCCGGAACAATGGCGCCGCCACGACGAGGCTTCATGCAAGGTGGATTTCTGGCTGCGTAATCTGGCGGTGCTGAAGGACAGCCTGAAGGCGTTGAACATACCGCTGCTCATCGTGAATGCCGACACCTGGGATAAGGCCCCGCAAGCCTTGCTGGAGTTATGCCAGACCCACGGAATCGAACACGTGCACGTCAATGAAGAATACGGGGTCAATGAGGAAAAACGCGATAAGGCCGTCGAAGCGATGCTGGACAAACACGGCATTGGCTTCGATCGCTACCTGGACCAGTTGCTCTTCAAGCCCGGCAGTGTGCTGACCAAAAGTGGCAATTACTTCAAGGTCTATACCCAGTTCCGCAAGGTCTGCTACGAGCGTCTGCACCACTCAATCCCCTCGGTCGCCAGGCTGCACAAGCCACAGGCGGCGGTGCGCATCAAGAGCGACGACATCCCGAAGCAGGTGAAAGGGTTCAAGCAGCCCTCCGAGGCGCTGCGCAACCGCTGGCCGGCTGGAGAGGACGAAGCGCGCAAGCGGCTGGCGCAGTTCACCGACGATCAAGTGCATCATTACGAGGACGAGCGCGACTTCCCCGCTCGCCCAGGCACCAGCCAGTTGTCAGCGTATCTCGCGGCGGGTGTGGTGTCTGCGCGGCAGTGCCTGCACGCTGCACTGAGCAGCAATAATGGCGAGTTCGAGACCGGCAACGTCGGTGCCGTGACCTGGATCAATGAGCTGTTATGGCGTGAGTTCTATAAACACGTACTGGTGGGTTTCCCTCGGGTGTCCCGCCACAGGGCCTTCCGGCCGGAAACCGAGGCGTTGAAATGGCGTCACGCACCCAAGGACCTCCAGGCCTGGCAAGAAGGGCGTACCGGGCTGCCCATCGTCGATGCAGCAATGCGTCAGTTGTTGGAGACCGGTTGGATGCACAACCGCCTGCGCATGATCACGGCGATGTTCCTGACCAAAAACCTGCTGATCGACTGGCGGGAAGGTGAGCGCTTCTTCATGCAGCACCTGATCGACGGGGATCTGGCGGCCAATAACGGCGGATGGCAGTGGAGCTCGTCGACTGGTACGGACTCTTCACCCTACTTCCGCATTTTCAACCCGATCAGCCAGTCCGAACGCTTCGACCCCCAGGGTGTGTTCATCAAGCAGTGGGTGCCGGAACTGAGTGAGCTGAACAAACGCGACATTCATGATCCCTCGGCGCTGAGCGGGCTGTTTGGGGTCGAGGGCTACCCCTCCCCCATCGTGGATTTGAAAGCGAGCCGCGAGCGAGCGCTTGCAGCATTCAAGTCTCTGCCTCACCGCCATGCGGAGGCGCTTGATCATGAGTGAATTTCTGCGTGATCACACTCGGCGCTTCGCCGCTCTGACCAAAGACAATCTGGACCTTCTCGACGAGCTGTACAGCGACGACATCGCGTTTACCGATCCGCTGCATGAGGTTCATGGCCTTCCAGGCCTGCGGGAGTATTTCACCGGGCTTTACGCGACCATGGGCGATCGTCGCTTCGAGTTCCATGCGTTCGATCAGGTCCGGGATGGCAAGGGCTATGTCCGCTGGACCATGACTTATCAGCATCCACGCCTCAATCAAGGTGCCATGATTTCGGTCAGCGGTTGCTCACACTTGCTGTGGACCGATAACAAGGTCTTCCAGCATCGGGATTACTTCGACGCAGGAGCGCTGTTCTACGAGCACTTGCCGGTGATGGGCAGGATGGTTGGCTGGTTCAAGAGGCGGCTGAGATGAAAGCCAACGTTGCTGAAATGCGCTTCGGCTTCAATGTCGAGGGGAGAAATCAAGACAGTCTGACTTGATCTATCACCGTGGGAGCGAACTGATGCACGAGAGGCAGGCTGCCTTCACGCGAATGCATTCGCTCCCACAGATTCCGCAGCAGATGGCCTGCAGAGGATTACAGACTTAGAACGGCATGGTGTAGTGAACCGCGTAGCTCTCGATGCCGTCGTTGTCGCTGGTCAGGCCACCGTTGGAGTAGTGAGTGGCACGCAGGCCCACTTCATGACCACCGGCAAAGCGCAGGCCGAAGCCGATACGGTCTTCGAACTGGAATGCGCTACCCAGTTTGTTGCCTTCGACTTCAGTGCGCTGGAAGACCGCCGCACCGATACCCGCTTCGATATAAGGTTTGACGCTGTCTCCGGCAAACTCATAAACGAACACCGGGGAGAACGAAAGGCTGTTATTGCTCGCGTTCTTGTCGCCTTCCCAATGGGTATAGGCGCCGCTCCAATAACCGGTCAGACGACCGACGCCGGTTTGCCACCAGCTTTTATCCCAATCAAATTGCGCGCCCAGACGATAGGTCATCGTCGATTCCCCGGTATGACCTACCGAGAACTCGACGCCATCGGCTTGAGCGATAGCGCTTTGCCCCGTTAATGCAGCCGCAATCGCAGCCAAACAAAACAGTCGCTTCATTTGAAACATCCTATTTTCGAACGCCGTTAGAAATTTTTGTATCAACAGAGAGCTGTAGAAATCCGTCGGTGAACATAAGTTCAGCCGAAACCAGTCCAATTCACGTTTTTTTCACGAAGCGAAGAATCTCACACTGTCAGATTTTTTCCATAGCATCGGTAGGATGTTTCTGAAATTTTCTGGACTTCCACTCGTCCAGAACTGGGTTTCCCGCGCATTGGCCGACGAAAGGAGATCATGCTGACTCAACAGGCGTTGCAACTGGCGCGCTACAGCGGCACCCGTATCGATCAGCGTGATCGACATCGGAATCATGTCCCGCAAAAGAGGCTTAAGGAAAGGGTAGTGGGTACAGCCCAATATGATCGTGTCACACCCGGCTTCCAGCAGGGGCTGGACATAACCCCACAACAGCTGGCGAATGGCAGGGCTGAGCAGGTCGCCTGTTTCGATCAACTCTACCAACCCAGGACAGGGCTGGGTCACCACGCGTACGTCAGCAGCGAAGCGGTCCAGTAACGCGGCGAATTTGGCGCTTTGGAGTGTGCCGGTGGTCGCCAGGACGCCCACCACACCAGTCTGGGTCGCCGCTGCCGCGGGTTTTACAGCCGGCTCCATGCCGACCAGCGGCCAGTCGGGATAACGCTCGCGAAGATCGGCCACACCAGCGACCGTGGCCGTATTGCACGCGATCACCAAGGCTTTGGCGCCCTGCTCGCGGAAAAACTCCGCCATCGTCACGCAACGCTGACGGATGAACTCCGGCGATTTTTCGCCATAGGGGATATGGCCGCAGTCGGCGACATAAAGCAGCGATTCGTGAGGCAGCAAGCGATGAATCTCGCCTAGCACCGAGAGCCCGCCTACACCCGAATCGAAAACCCCCACAGGGGCGTCGTTGCCCCTAGCCATGTTCAAGCGTTCTATCATTCATGGGCAGTACCACATACGCTGCAGCCCGGATCGCGTTTCACCTTGAGTTCGCGGAATCGCGTGCCCAACGCATCGATCAACAGCAGACGACCCACGAGGGGCTCACCGAAACCGGCCAGCAGTTTCAAGCCCTCCAACGCTTGTAGACTGCCGACCAAGCCGACGAGCGGGCCGATGACGCCGGCTTCGCTGCACGTCAATTCGCTGTCGTTGCCGTGCCCATAAAGGCAGTGATAGCAGGGACTCTCGGCGCGGCGCGAATCGAACACCGACAGTTGCCCCTCGAGGCGGATAGCCGCACCGCTGACCAGCGGCTTACCCGCCGCCACGCACGCCGCATTCACGGCTTCGCGGGTGGTGAAGTTGTCGGAACAGTCGAGCACCAGATCCACGGCCGCGACGGCAGCCGCGAGGGAATCATCATCCAGTGCCGAACGGTGTGGTACCAGCGTAACGTCGGGGTTGATTGCCTTCAGTCGCGCGATGGCGGAATCTACCTTGGCCAGGCCGACGCTCGCGGTGTCGTGAATGATCTGCCGTTGCAGGTTGGTCAGGTCCACCGTATCGAAGTCAGCCAGATGAAGCTCACCGACGCCGGCCGCAGCCAGATAAAGCGCCACGGGAGAACCCAATCCGCCGACGCCCACGACCAATGCACGGCTGCGTTTGAGGCGCAACTGGCCGTCGATGTCGACCTGTTGCAAAAGAATCTGCCGGCTGTAACGCAGCAGTTCTTCGTCAGTCAGCACGGCACACGTCCGAACGTGATGCGCTCGTGCTCGCCGAGGTCACGACGGGTTTGAATCTGCTCGAAGCCTTGCTCGTTCAACAACTCGCGCACTGCCGAACCCTGGTCGTAGCCATGCTCCAGCAACAACCAGCCGCCGGGCTCCAGATGCAGCGGCGCCTGAGCGACGATCAAACGCAAATCATCCAGCCCGTCGGCACCTGAGGTCAGTGCACTGCTGGGCTCGAAGCGCACATCACCCTGCGCCAAATGCGGATCGTTGTCTGCGATGTACGGCGGGTTACTCAAGATCAGATCGAAACGCTGGCCTTCGACGGCGCTGAACCAGTGGCTTTCCAGCACCTGCGCGTTATCCAGGTGCAGACGCCGACGGTTGCGCTCGGCCAGCTCAACGGCTTCCGCGACCCGGTCCACAGCCGTCACCTGCCACTGCGGCCGGTCTTTGGCCAAGGACAGCGCAATGGCGCCGGTTCCCGTGCCCAGGTCCAGAAGGCGATGCGGGATCGGCCCTGGCAACAGTTCCAGCGCGGTTTCGACCAGCATTTCAGTTTCCGGCCGGGGGATGAGGGTATGGGTCGCTACTTCAAGGTCGATGCTCCAGAAACCCTGCTGGCCAAGGATGTAGGCCACCGGCTCGCCTGTGCGGCGACGCTCGAGGTAGCGATCGAACACTTGGGCAGCCTCGGTACTGACAATGCGTTCCGGCCAGGTATGCAAAAAGCTGCGCGGCTTGCCCAGGGCAGCCGCCAACAGCAGTTCGGCATCCAAACGGGCTGTCGGCGAATCCGGCAACTCGGCACTTCTTAACAAGCTGGCGATGATGGTCATTTACTCACCCAATGCCGCAAGTTGATCTGCCTGATACTCGGCAAGCAGCGGTTCTATCACTGCATCGACCCCACCCGCCAAAACTTCATCCAGCGAATACAGCGTGAGGTTGATGCGATGGTCCGTCACCCGCCCCTGGGGGAAGTTGTAGGTCCGAATGCGTTCGGAACGGTCACCCGAACCGACCAGCAACTTGCGCTCACTGGCGATGGCACTGGCCGCTGCAGCCGTCTGTTGGTCGTTCAGCTTGGCCGACAACCACGCCATGGCCCGGGCCCGGTTCTTGTGCTGGGAGCGTTCTTCCTGACACTCCACGACGATGCCGGTCGGCAAGTGCGTGATGCGAATGGCCGAATCGGTCTTGTTGACGTGCTGACCACCGGCGCCCGAAGAGCGGTAGGTGTCGATGCGCAGATCGGCCGGATTGATCTCGATGGCCTGCTGCTCATCAGGCTCAGGCAATACGGCGACCGTACAGGCCGAGGTGTGAATCCGCCCCTGAGATTCGGTCTCGGGTACGCGTTGGACACGGTGCGCGCCGGACTCGAACTTCAGCTTGCCGTAGACGTTCTCGCCTTCGACCCGCGCGATGACCTCTTTGAACCCACCGTGCTCGCCTTCGCTTTCGGAAAGAATTTCCACCCGCCAGCCACGCCGCTCTGCGTAGCGCGAGTACATGCGGAACAGGTCGCCGGAGAAAATCGCCGCCTCGTCACCGCCGGTACCCGCGCGGATTTCCAGAAAGATGTTACGACCGTCATTGGGGTCCTTGGGCAGCAGCATTTTTTGCAGCTCGCTTTCCAGTACCGCCAACTGCTCCTTGGCCTCGCGCACTTCCTCGACGGCCATCTCGCGCATGTCCGGGTCACTGTCCTTGAGCAATGCCTGAGCACCCTCGAGGCCGGCCTGGACCTTTTTCAGCCGCGAGTAGGCCTGAATCACAGGCTCGACTTCCGCATATTCGCGGGAATAGGCGCGAAACTGGGTCTGATCGGAAATGACTTCGGCGTCGCCCAGCAACGCAGTCAGTTCTTCGAAACGGTCGCTGAGCACATCCAGCTTATTAAGCAGTGAAGCTTTCATTGCGTGGGTTTATCCGTGGCACCCTCATGGAGGGCAAAGAGTTCCTGGGCCATGGCCAACGCATCGACGCGGCCTTCGGCAGACAGCTTTTTGAGTTGCACGCTGGGTGCGTGCATCAGTTTATTCGTAAGGCCCCGAGCCAGCGCCATCAACACCTCTTCAGCATTGCCGCCATTGGCGAGCATGCGTTGCGCCTTTTGCAACTCTTCATCGCGCAGGCGCTCGCTTTGCTGACGGTAGGCCTTGAGCACATCGACGGCCGCCAACTCCCGCAGCCGCGACATGAAATCATCGACGCCCAGCGTCACCAGTTCCTCGGCAGCCTGGGCCGCACCCTGACGACTCTTGAGGTTTTCCGCGACGACTTCGTGCAGGTCGTCCACGGTGTACAGGTACACGTCGTCGAGCTCGCCCACCTCCGGTTCGATGTCGCGCGGGACGGCGATATCGACCATGAAAATCGGCTTGTGCTTGCGCAGCTTCAGAGCGCTCTCCACGGCACCCTTGCCCAGAATCGGCAACTGGCTGGCGGTGGAGCTGATGACGATGTCGCTGTTGACCAGTTCGGCTGGAATATCGGCCAACAGCACCGCGTGGGCACCGAACTCTTCAGCCAGAATATTCGCCCGTTCCAGCGTGCGATTGGCTACCACGATACGCTTCACGCCCAGGTCGTGCAGGTGGCGGGCGACCAGCGTGATGGTCTCGCCCGCCCCGATCAGCAGCGCCTGGCTACGCTGTAGGTCACTGAAAATCTGCTTGGCCAGACTGACCGCAGCGAACGCCACGGAGACCGGGTTCTCGCCGATGGCTGTGTCGGTGCGTACCTGTTTGGCGGCGCTGAAAGTCGCCTGAAACAGCCGCCCCAGTAATGGACCGATGGTTCCGGCTTCCCGTGCCACCGCGTAGGCGGATTTCATCTGCCCGAGAATCTGCGGCTCGCCCAGCACCAGCGAATCCAGCCCGGAGGCCACGCGCATCATGTGCCGCACCGCCGCATCATCCTCGTGCACATACGCGCTGGCGCGCAGGTCTTCGATGTTGAGGTGGTGGTAATCGGCCAGCCAGCGCAACACGACATCCGCTGCAACCGAATCCTGCTCTATATAAAGCTCACTGCGATTGCAGGTCGAGAGGATGGCAGCCTCTCGACTCTGGGTCAGGCGGCAGAGTTGCTGCAACGCCTCGACCAACTGCTCAGGCGTAAATGCCACGCGCTCGCGGACATCCACGGATGCAGTCTTATGGTTGATACCCAGAGCAAGAAAGGCCATTCAAGGTCGCTGATGGTGACGTGAGCCGGCAATTGTCCTACTTCAATAGATTCAGAACAACCACCGTAATACGTCCAGAACGTCCGGAGCCGACTATTGTCCCTATAGAGACCCGCCACACGACGCGACCCCTGCGACAAATTGTCCAGGCGCAGGCTGTAAAACGCGGGTCTTTAGTTTTCAGTCGGGCTGTGGGTTTGCTCCCTGCCTTGTGTCATGATGTTTTCAAACCGCAGGTAAGCCGCCCTCTCGTCTATATGAATAAATCCTCCGCGTTATTCCTTGCCTTTGTCGTACTTGGTGGCTGTCAGTCGACGCCCCCCGCTTCAACGGAGCCCGCCGCTCCGGCGAAGGAGGCGACGCCCGCGCCTGATGCCAAGCCGAAGGTGTATGGTTCGCTCACTCAGGAAACGGTCGTCGCCCTGTTGACGGCCGAACTGGCCGGCCAGCGCAATCGTTTCGACATTGCGCTGGATAATTACGTGACGCAGGCGATCCAGACCCAGGACCCGGGGATTTCCGAGCGCGCATTCCGTATTGCCGAATACCTGGGCGCCGATCAGGCCGCGCTGGATACCTCCATGCTGTGGGCCAAGAACGACCCGGCAAATCTTGAAGCGCAACGGGCCGCTGCCATCCAGTTGGCCCGTGCAGGTCGCTACGACGACTCCATGCGCTACATGGAGAAAGTGCTCCAGGGTCAAGGCGACACGCATTTTGATTTCCTCGCCTTGTCGGCTGCGGAAACCGACTCCAACACACGCAAAGGCCTGCTTGCCAGCTTTGATCGGCTGTTAGCCAAGTACCCGAAAAACGGGCAATTGATCTTTGGCAAAGCGCTGCTGCTGCAACAGGAAGGCGACAGCGCCGCGTCGCTGAAACTGTTGGAGGACAATCCTCCCGGGGAAGGCGAAGTCGCGCCGATTCTGCTGCGCGCGCGGCTGCTGCAAAGCATGAACCGGGGCAAGGAAGCGATGCCCCTGCTGGAAAAAAGCATCAAGAAATACCCCGACGACAAACGCCTGCGCCTGACGTACGCGCGGATGCTCGTCGAGCAGAACCGCATGGAAGACGCCAAAGTGCAGTTCTCCAGCCTCGTCCAGCAATACCCGGATGATGACGAGCTGCGTTACTCATTGGCTCTGGTCTGCCTGGAAAACAAGGCGTGGGATGAAGCTCAAGGCTATCTGGAAGATCTGATTGCCCGGGGCAGCCATGTCGATTCGGCCCACGTCAACCTGGGGCGCATCTACGAGGAACGCAATGACCCACAAAATGCGTTGAACGAGTACAGCCAGGTCGGCCCAGGCAATGACTACCTGCCCGCACAACTGCGCCAGGCAGACATTCTGGTCAGCAACGGCAACTCCGCCGAAGCGTCGAAGCGCCTTGCCCAGGCCCGCGCCGACCAACCTGATTACACCATCCAGCTGTACCTCATCGAAGCGGAAACCCTGACCAATAACAACCAGAGCGACCGTGGCTGGCAAGTGTTGAGTCAGGCGCTCAAACAGTACCCGGACGACCTGAACTTGCTGTACACCCGGGCAATGCTGGCGGAAAAGCGCGACGATCTGAAGCAAATGGAGACTGACCTGCGGGCAATTCTCAAACGCGAACCGGACAATGCCATGGCATTGAACGCCCTGGGGTACACCCTGTCCGACCGCACCACCCGCTACGCCGAGGCCAAAGAACTGATCGAGCGCGCTCATCAGCTCAACCCCGATGACCCCGCCGTGCTCGACAGCCTGGGCTGGGTCAATTATCGGCTGGGTAACCTCGACGAAGCCGAGCGCCTGCTGCGCGAAGCCCTGGAGCGCTACCCCGACCATGAAGTCGCCGCGCATTTGGGCGAAGTTCTGTGGGCCAAAGGCCAACAGCGTGAAGCACGCAAAGTGTGGGGCAAAGCCCTTGAACAGCAACCTGACAGCCCGGTCTTGCGCAGCACCCTCAAGCGCCTGACCGGGTCCGAGACCCTTTGATTTATGTTATCGCGCCACATCATCGTATTCAGCCTGATCGCCCTGCTCGCCGGTTGTGCGGGCATCACTTCCCGGGAGGCCGTGCAGGGCACGGGCGACGCCAACCAATGGAAGGCCAACAAGGAGCGGCTCGCCAGCCTCGACGGCTGGGAAATCAATGGCAAGGTCGGCATCCGCGCACCCAAGGACTCCGGCAGCGGCACCTTGTACTGGCTGCAACGCCAGGACTACTACGACATTCGCCTTTCCGGTCCGCTGGGCCGCGGGGCCGCGCGCCTGACCGGACGCCCCGGCGCGGTATCCCTTGAGGTCGCCAATCAGGGCCGGTATGACGCGCCCGACCCGGAAACCCTGCTTAAAGATCAACTCGGCTGGAAGCTGCCCGTATCGCACCTGGTCTGGTGGGTTCGCGGACTCCCCGCCCCGGAAACAAAAAGCAAGTTGACGCTGGACGGCAACAGTCGCCTTTCGGGCCTCGAGCAGGACGGCTGGCAGATCGAATACCTCAGCTACGCCGAACAGAACGGCTACTGGCTTCCGGAGCGGATGAAGCTGCACGGTCAAGATCTGGATGTCACGCTGGTCATTAAAGATTGGCAGCCACGCAAGTTGGGGCAGTGACATGCCCCAGCCACACCTGACGCTGCCCGCCCCTGCCAAGTTGAACCTGATGCTGCACATTCTTGGCCGCCGCCCCGACGGTTATCATGAGTTGCAGACCCTGTTCCAGTTTCTCGACTACGGTGATGAACTGGAATTTGCGCTGCGCGAAGACGGCGAAATCCGACTTCAGACGGAAATCCCGGACGTCCCCCATGACAGCAATCTGATCGTCAAGGCCGCACGCGCGCTCAAAGCGCAATCCAATTGCTCACTCGGCGCCGACATCTGGCTGAAGAAAGTGCTGCCCATGGGCGGTGGCATCGGCGGCGGAAGTTCGGACGCGGCGACCACACTGGTCGGCCTGAACCACCTCTGGCAACTGGGTTGGGACGAAGATCGGCTCGCGGCCCTGGGTTTGAAGCTGGGCGCCGACGTGCCGGTTTTCGTGCGCGGGCACGCCGCCTTTGCCGAAGGTGTAGGTGAAATACTCACCCCAGTGGACCCTGAAGAACCGTGGTACGTGGTGCTGGTGCCGCAAGTCTCTGTAAGTACAGCAGAAATTTTTTCAGATCCCCTGTTGACACGTGACACGCCGCCCATTAAAGTGCGCCCCGTTCCCAAGGGAAACAGTCGAAATGACTGCTTACCGGTTGTAGCAAGGCGTTACCCAGAAGTTCGTAATGCTTTGAATTTGCTAGGTAAATACACCGACGCAAAATTAACCGGGACTGGAAGTTGTGTGTTTGGGGCCTTCCCAAGCAAAGCTGAAGCTGATAAAGTCTCGGCCCTTCTTACAGAGACCCTTACAGGGTTTGTAGCAAAAGGCAGCAACGTTTCGATGTTGCACCGCAAGTTACAAGCACTGCTCTAAGAGAACCGAATGCCAGGCATTCGTTGCAACAGATACAGGGGCGTCGCCAAGCGGTAAGGCAGCAGGTTTTGATCCTGCCATGCGTTGGTTCGAATCCAGCCGCCCCTGCCATTTTCCTATAGCCATCCAGGCATACCCTAATACATCAGGTACTGCGCGTGTCCAAGATGATGGTCTTCACGGGGAACGCTAACCCCGATCTGGCTCGGCGCGTTGTTCGTCAGCTGCATATCCCTCTCGGTGACATCTCTGTCGGTAAGTTTTCCGACGGCGAGATTACGGCCGAGATCAATGAAAACGTTCGCGGTAAAGACGTCTTCATCATTCAGCCGACCTGCGCTCCGACCAACGATAACCTGATGGAACTCGTCGTGATGGCTGATGCCTTCCGTCGTTCCTCGGCGACTCGTATCACCGCTGTGATCCCTTATTTTGGTTATGCCCGTCAGGACCGCCGTCCGCGCTCCGCTCGAGTAGCCATCAGCGCCAAGGTAGTCGCAGACATGCTCACCGTGGTGGGCATCGACCGCGTATTGACCGTCGACCTGCACGCCGACCAGATCCAGGGCTTCTTCGATATACCGGTAGATAACATCTACGGCTCCCCGGTACTGGTGGATGACATCGAAGACCAACGCTTCGAGAACCTGATGATCGTTTCCCCGGATATCGGTGGCGTCGTGCGCGCACGGGCTGTCGCCAAATCCCTGGGCGTGGATCTGGGCATCATCGACAAGCGTCGCGAGAAGGCCAATCACTCCGAAGTGATGCACATCATCGGCGACGTCGAAGGTCGGACCTGCATTCTGGTCGACGACATGGTCGATACCGCCGGCACCCTGTGCCATGCGGCCAAGGCGCTGAAAGAGCACGGCGCTGCCAAGGTCTTCGCCTATTGCACACACCCTGTGCTGTCGGGTCGCGCGATCGAAAACATTGAGAATTCCGTGCTGGACGAATTGGTGGTGACCAACACCATTCCGTTGTCCGCTGCAGCACAAGCCTGTGACCGTATCCGTCAACTGGATATCGCACCGGTAGTGGCCGAAGCGGTTCGCCGCATCAGCAACGAAGAATCGATCAGCGCGATGTTCCGCTAAGGGCCCTGCCCTTTCGAACATCCGTTGACGAAAAGCGCCCCGCCCCAGCAGCTTCTGTTGGGGCGGGGCTTTTTTGCCCATATCGGGTTTGGCGCTGGTCGCAAACGTCACCCGAAGATGGCTATTTTGGAGATACAAAATGACTGACTTTACTCTGAACGCCCAAGCGCGTACTGACCTGGGGAAAGGTGCGAGCCGCCGCCTGCGTCACTCCGCCAGCATCCCTGCCGTCGTTTACGGCGGTAACAAAGACGCGCAATCCCTGACCATCGTGGCCAAGGAAATCGCCAAACTGTTCGATAACGAAGCGGCCTTCAGCCACGTGATCGAACTGAACGTTGACGGCGCCAAGCAAAACGTCATCGTCAAAGCGCTGCAGCGTCACCCTGCCAAGCAGTTCATCATGCACGCCGACTTCATCCGTGTCGTCGCTGGCCAGAAGCTGACTGCCAAGGTTCCGGTTCACTTCATCAACGAAGAAGCTCCGGTCAAGAAAGGCGGCGAAGTTTCCCACGTAGAAAACGAAATCGAAGTTTCCTGCGAAGCCAAAGACCTGCCTGAGTTCATCGAAGTTGACCTGGCCAAAGCTGAAATCGGCACCATCATTCACCTGTCGGACCTGAAAGCTCCGAAAGGCGTTGAGTTCGTGGCCCTGGCCCACGGTGACGACAAAGCAGTTGCCAACGTTCACGCGCCACGCATTTCTGCTGAAGCCGCTGACGAAGCTGAAGGCGCTGCCGAGTAATTCACTCGCACGCTGGTTGCAGGGGCGACGGTACTGGGTACCGTTGCCCTCAACCCAAGGAAGAGCCCCTGACGTGACCGCCATACAACTGATCGTCGGCCTGGGAAACCCCGGCCCCGAATACGAACAGACCCGGCATAACGCGGGGGCTCTTTTCGTTGAGCGCATTGCCAGTGCCCAGCGAGTCAACCTGACCGCTGATCGCAAATATTTCGGCTTGACGGCTAAATTCAGCCATCAAGGCCATGACGTTCGTCTGTTGATCCCGACCACTTACATGAATCGCAGTGGCCAATCCGTTGCCGCCCTGGCGGGTTTCTTCCGGATTCCCCCTGCGGCCATCCTGGTGGCCCACGACGAACTCGATCTGCCTCCCGGCGTCGCCAAACTCAAACTGGGTGGCGGGCACGGCGGGCATAACGGCCTGCGCGACATCATCGCGCAGCTCGGCAACCAGAACGGCTTCCACCGCCTGCGGCTCGGCATTGGGCATCCAGGCGACGCCAAATTGGTCTCCAACTTCGTGCTGGGTCGTGCGCCACGCGCCGAACAGGAGAAGCTGGACGCCAGTATCGACTTTGCCCTCGGCGTGCTGCCGGACGTCCTCGCAGGCGACTTCGCCAAAGCGATGCGTGTCTTGCACAGCCAGAAGGCCTGACATCACTCGAGGGGAAACACCATGGGATTCAACTGCGGCATCGTCGGCCTGCCCAACGTCGGCAAGTCCACCCTGTTCAACGCCCTGACCAAATCTGGCATCGCGGCAGAGAACTTTCCCTTCTGCACCATCGAACCGAATAGCGGCATCGTGGCCATGCCCGATGCACGTCTGAATGCGCTGGCTGAAATCGTGAACCCCAAGCGCATCCTGCCGACCACCATGGAATTCGTCGACATCGCAGGCCTGGTCGCGGGCGCGTCCAAAGGCGAAGGGCTGGGCAACAAATTCCTCGCCAACATCCGCGAAACCGATGCGATCGCCCATGTCGTGCGCTGCTTCGAAGACGAAAACGTCATTCACGTCTCCAACAGCGTCGACCCGAAACGCGACATCGAAATCATCGATCTGGAACTGATCTTCGCGGATCTGGAGAGCTGCGAGAAGCAATTGCAGAAAGTCGCGCGCAACGCCAAGGGCGGCGACAAAGAGGCCGTGGCTCAGAAGGGCCTGCTAGAGCAGCTCATCGCGCACTTCACTGATGGCAAGCCAGCGCGCAGCCTCATGAAAGGCATGAGCGAGGAAGAGAAAGCCATCATCAAGGGCTTCCATCTGCTGACCACCAAACCCGTCATGTACATCGCCAACGTGGCCGAAGACGGGTTCGAAAACAATCCGCATCTGGACGTGGTGCGCGCAATTGCCGAAGAAGAAGGCGCGATGCTGGTACCGGTCTGCAACAAGATCGAAGCCGAAATCGCCGAACTCGATGACGGTGAAGAAAAGGACATGTTCCTCGAAGCCCTGGGCTTGGAAGAGCCGGGTCTGAATCGGGTGATTCGCGCGGGTTACGAGATGCTCAACCTTCAAACCTACTTCACCGCCGGTGTCGAAGAGGTGCGCGCCTGGACCGTGCGTGTTGGCGCCACAGCGCCCCAGGCCGCAGGCGTCATTCACACTGACTTCGAAAAAGGCTTCATCCGCGCAGAGTGCATTGCCTACAACGACTTCATTCAATACAAGGGCGAAGCGGGCGCCAAGGAAGCGGGCAAATGGCGCCTGGAAGGCAAGGATTACATCGTCAAGGACGGCGACGTGCTGCACTTCCGTTTCAACGTCTGATCCGGCGTCGCCTGTTGCACCGAAAGCCCCCATACCGGGGGCTTTTCCATTTCAGATGCCTATTGGCTGAGCCGCTCGGAACAACAGCACACATCCTTCACGCCTCAGCGTCACATCACTGAAATGCTCGCGCAGCTGCGTTTCGAACCCCGCCTCGGTGTCTTCGCGATTTCCGAAAATGCCTTTTTTGTTGTAGACCGCCATCAATTTCCGACCAAAGCCGTTGTGCCCGGCAGAATCCCCCAAAATCGTTGCGCCAAACAGGACTCCGCCTGGCTGAAGGTTGTGCTTGAGGTGGGCGAACACGGCTGATTTCGCCTCCAGTGGCCCTGGCAGGCAATGAAGCAGATAGAACAGGGAAATCGAATCAAACCGCTCGCCGCCCGGAATGGGTTTGAACACATCGTGCTGAATCGTTCGGGTCCCCGGGCGATTGATCCGACGTTTCGCGGCTTCCAGGCTGCTGGGGTTCAAATCCAGCAAGGTGACCTGCGTCTGTGAAGACAACTGCGCCTTCGCGAGGTAGTACCCCGTCCCCACTCCGATATCCAAATGGCGCGGCCGAACGTTGGCACGAAAGAACGGCAAAAGTACCGACTGGGTCCCACAGCGCCAGGCGAAACGATTAGAGACGCCCAGCACCCAGGCGTCATAAAGCGCGAGAGTCAGGGGTGAGTAGACCGCCGCACCCGCGGCACTGCTTTCGGTCATGAGAAGAGCCTTGAAAAAATGAGCGAGTGAGCGATAAAACCGACCCCCCACCTGTTTAGTCAAGGCTTTTCATCGACAAAACGTGACCTGCGTGGCTCCAACGTATCCATCGGCTGCGCCACGGGCCAGCCGCCAGCACCGAACGCGTATCAACACTCGCGGGCTTAGCCCAACTGGAATCGCGAAGTATTGTCGCTCAACGCCCGACTTCCCTTGCTCAGGGTGTCAGCGGCCTGATTGACCGCCCTTGCGCCATCGAGCAGGCGCCCGGCGGCCTGATCCACCTGCTGAATGTTGCCGCTGACCTCATCGGCGGTCGCTGCCTGTTCTTCCACGGCCGTGGCGATTTGCGCCAGGGTATCGGTCACGCGCTGGACCGCCCCCGCGATCTCGCCGAGCCGCTCGCCCAACCCCGTCACAGATTGAGCATCGGTCACTGCCTGACCACATGCGGCCTCCATCAGGCTGACGGCCTGACTGACGGTTGAGCGCAGGCTATCGACCGTGCCTGCAATCTGCGCAGTAGAGGCCTGAGTTCGTTGCGACAGGCTACGCACCTCATCGGCCACGACGGCAAAACCACGTCCCTGCTCGCCCGCTCGCGCAGCTTCGATGGCAGCGTTGAGCGCCAGCAGGTTCGTCTGTTCGGCAATCCCGCGAATGGTGTCGACGACGGACTGAATCTGCTGCCCCTGCTCACTGACCCTGCCAAGCGCATCGGCGGTGTCAGTCAAACGCTGGTTGAGCTGCTGAATGCTGGCCGTCGTCCGCTGGCTGTCGCGGCTGCTGTCCTCGGCAATGCGCCGCGTTTGCTGGGCGTTTCCGGAAGCCTCTTCGCAGCTTTTAGCGACGCCCATGGACGTGGCGGCCAGTTGAGTCGCCGCAGCGGCGATCTGGCTGATCTGCTGCTGTTGATCCTCGACCTCGTTCAGCGTGCTGCCTGATTGCGAATTGAGGGTAAGAACGGCAGACCCTAACTGTTGGGTTTCATGGTTAACCCCCAGCAGCGTGGTCCGCAACTGGACCACTGCGACGTTCAGCGCCTTGCTGATGGCGGCCAGCTCGTCACGCCCCTCGACAGCGACTTCCACGCACAAATTGCCATCGCGCAGCGATTCAGCCAGGGTAGTGATCCCCTTGGCGCTGCGGCGAATCGAAGCCTGGAGGCAAATGAACAGATACAGTGCAGCCAGCGCCAGGATGCCGAAGACCGCAGCCACGGGAATGAACTGTCTGATCGCCCGATCGTGGTAGTAATCCAGACGGCCGTCCAGTGACGTCAGGGACTGATTGCGCAAGGCGGCGAGCGCGTCGAGGGTGGTATCGACGCTGCGCTCGAAGGCCGAGGTGTCCAGTTTGATCGTGCCGCCGAACACACCCTCGTCCAGCGCTTTCAGCTCGCCATCCAGACGTTGGAGGCTGTCATTGTATTGGGCAAGCCAGGTTTCCATCCCTGGGTAGGCTTTGGCTTTGAGCGATGCTGCCGCCTTCACCAATTGATCACGGGCATCGGCGATCCGGCTGCGCAGATCACGCATCTGCAGACGGCTCTGCAATGAAAACTGTCCGGAGGCTACCGATGATTGCCCCACACTGGCCATGCGCCCGACACGCTCAATGAGATCGGGTGTCTGCTGCGTGGCGATCTGCATCAGCAGATAGGTTTCCAACCACGGATCGAGAATCAACCCGTTATCCATTGCAATTTGCTCGCGCAGGCTTTGGAGTGCGGTCAGGGCAGCCGTGAAGCGGTCGTACCCATCAGGCCACCAGCCGATAGTGCGAAGGGATTCGGAGTCCATGCCATGGACGGTCGCTTGCAAGGCCTGATATCGAGCCAGGGTGTCAGCGCTGGCCCGGTGCGCCTTCAACTGCTCGCCTAGGTCCGCTAGCGTCTTAGTGAGGACAGGACTCGCGGCATCCAGCGCCGCCATGGCGGCCTTCGCAGCCGGGGTGGGTTCATGAAGTATGTCCGCAGCTTTCCAACGGGCAGCGAGGTTGCGCTGAGCGGTGAGTTGGGCATCCAGGGCGTCGAGTGCCAGCAGTTGCCGTACCCCGGCCTGCTCTCCGGAAATGACGCTCAGCTTGTTGAGATAGTCCTGCCCGATCATCCACAGGCTTCCGGCCAAGGGAAGAATGAACAGAAAGAACAGCACTTGAAACTTGCGTGCAAAACCGAAGCGTCCGAGCAGACGAATTCCTGGCGACAAAAGACTTTGCATGACCGACGACTCCTCACGGACGACCCGCAACTGCAGCTTTTGACCGCAGCGGCTGCCGCCTCACATTCTTTACCGGCAAAATGCCATGTCTTTGTTTTAAAAACGACAACCGCCCGTCCCCTGTGTCGAAGACTGCGTCGCGGTTCTTCAAGCGATTCGCGCGCGAGAATGGTGATGCGCGCAATTAATGTGCAGTAAGCAAAAACCGGACCGATAGCCAGAAGCCATCTAAACGGGCATACGGCCACAAACGGTGCACTGCTTTTGCACGAAAATGAGGCAATTCCACTCACCAGGCGTCGCAAACTGTCACCGACGAGCTGATGACCGCGTATACCCAGGGGGAGCTAGAGAGCAGATCTCTAACCAATTGATCGCACGCAGAAATTTTTCAACGAGAGGGTTGACACATCCCACGTCTAAGCGAATAATGCGCGCCACTTGGCTACATAGCTCAGTTGGTTAGAGCATAGCATTCATAATGCTGGGGTCCGGGGTTCAAGTCCCTGTGTAGCCACCAAGTACCGATCCATAGATGTCTACAGCAGTCTATGAATCACCCCAAGAAGCCCGCCTTGTGCGGGCTTTCTTGCTTCTGGCTATTTATATCTGTCCATAGCTATATCTTCCCTCCGTGTATCCCGCTGTGTATCCTCGGCAAATAATTGAACCGAGGGGATACACGCCCAAATGAAGCGATCCGAGATAAAGCGCCGCCCGCTCTCCGACACCACTCTGTCCGGCTTGGAGCCTGATACGAAGGAGTACCGGGAACTGGACGGGAACAGCCTTTATTTCCGGGTGAAGCCAGATGGGCAAAAATCCTGGCAACTCCGCTACAAGAAGCCCGATGGCAAATGGTCATGGCTCGGCTTAGGCGGCTACCCCGAAGTTAGCGGATCTCTAGCCCGTCAGAAAGCTGCTGATCTGCGCTCGGACGCAGCCAGCGGTAAAAATCCGATAATTACGAAGCAGGCTCGCAAAAAGGCTGAGGAAGCAAACTCTGTGGAGACCTTCGAGCCGCTCGCCCGTGAGTGGTACAACTCACGCCTCAGCAATTGGGACGCAGGCACGGCCAAACGCATCATTGGCGCCTTGGAGCGTCACGTGTTCCCTGTCTTCGGCAAACGCCAGTACGTCGAGATCACTCCGCTGGAATGGATGGAGTTTCTGCGCGGGATGGAGCAGCAAGGCATCCTTGAGCAGATGAGCCGAGTTAGAGCCTACTGCCGTGATGCGTATGATCTGGCGCGAGTAACCGGTCGAGCAACGCACAATCCACTTGATGGGCTTCAGAAATATCTTCAATCCGGCAAAGCCGAAAACTACGCTCACGTATCCCTTGAGGAACTCCCCGATCTGATTCGCGCGATCGCCGCATACCCTCACGCGCACGATGTGCGTCTGGGCCTGCGTTTGCTGAGCCTTTTCTCAGTACGTCCGAGCGAGTTGCGCGAGGCGCGGTGGTCTGAGTTCGATTTCGTGAAGAAGGTGTGGACAATCCCCGTCGAGCGCAAGGGCCGCAAGAAAGGGCTGGAGCACCTGGTCCCTCTCTCATCCCAAGCCATCGAGGCACTGGAGGAACTGCGTAAGTACACCGGCAGCTATCCCCTGCTCTTTCCTGGTCGGAGCGATCACACCAAACCACGAAGCGACACCGTCTTTCTCATGGCGCTTAGGCGCATGGGCTACGACGGGCGGCAGACAGGTCACGGCTTCCGACATATCGCCTCCACGGTGCTGAACGAGAACGGGTTCGATGAAAACCACATTGAGGCCCAGCTATCGCACAAGAAACCGGGGGTTGCTGGCGTTTACAACAAAGCCCAGTACCTGGCCCAGCGCACGACCATGATGCAATGGTATGCCGACCATTTAGACAAGCTGGCCAAGGGCAATATTGTGTCGATCAAGAGGGCCTGAGCAGGCCCTTCCATGCTCCTGTAGACAGATATAGACTGAAAACACTGGTTGAACGTACAGATAAAATGCGAATGAGAGGTCTGCTTTCGTGGGAAAACTACTGATGCTCAAGGAGTGGTTAACGCTCGATGAAGCGGCAGCACGTCTGTCAGTCTCTGCCGGAGAGGTGGTCACGCAGGCCGATATATTGCGTCTGGCCATCGACAACCATCTGCAGCTTTCTGTGTTCATCGACGACAACCTCACTGTTCGCAGCATGGAGTTCGAAGTTGAGGAAATAGACGGCATGAAGTGCTTGATGCTGGGCAAGGGAGCATCGGAGCCATGCCGTATCAATGGACTTTGGGACTTGGCTGCCTACGGCGAAGCGGTCGGCGAACTGGAGCGGCTATACCGGGAGCAAAAAGGATTTACCCCAACGTCACGAATTGAACTGTCGAACATGGGGCTCTATTTACACGATAAGGCAAAGACTGAGGTCTACGAAGTCTTGCGCATTCATTTGAAATTCAAATTCGTCGAGAAACGTGTTGATGACGATATGCAGAGTCTTGGCTCAGATGTCAGAAAATCTGTGTCTAGTCTCACAGTCGACACTGACGAATCACTGATCGGCGATATCAACACCCTTCTCAAAGAGGGCCTAGGTCTCCACGAGCCAGTATTTGACGAAAAACTCTGCAGCTTCTATCGGGAGCACCATTTTCCTAAGCATTGCCTGATCGTTTTGCGCCGAGAAGAAATGCTCGCTTTTGAGAATCGCCACTTTGGCGGATCGATCAAGGCAGAGCTGTCGCCAACAGAGCGAACGAGCTCACATCAGATCATCGCGGCACTTGCCTCAATGGCGAATATTGACCTCTCTGCTCCATACAAAGCTGTGGGCATCCTCAGAAGAGAGGCCGAGCTTAAAGGGCTTGAACTGCCGTCGAGCGACGAGACGATCGTCAAATTCCTTGCCGGTCCCACCCGCAAAAAGCGCTGAACCCATTGGGGTTCTGCCTCCCCCCATTAAGACCTGCAAGTTTAATTTACCATCATTCTTTCCCCGTCCAAATCCACATCGGGGAACAGATATGAACATCCCAGTCGAAGCATCAAATGCCTCCAGTGAAAAACCTGCCGCCTTCGATCCAGCAACCACCATCATTCGCATGGAAGGCCTGCAATCAATAACAGGCTACAAGCGTGCGGGTATCTACAAGCGCCTTAAAGACGATCCGACCTTTCCAAAGCCTGTTCCACTGAGCGACAGCAAATCGCGCGGCGCCCCTGTTGGTTGGGTTCTTGCCGAAGTTCAAGCATGGGTTCGCCAGCGAATCGCCCTTCGCTCGGAGGCCGCGTAATGACCTCTACCAACGCATCTGTCATCGCCCAGGAAGGTCAGTTCACCCTTGTCGCCTCTGACAAATTGGTGAACTCATCGACGCTGCAGGCGCAGGCCCAACCTCTTGCGGCACTGGGCTTTCTCACCCTGAATGACACCCTGCCTCTGATTCATCGAATTGCGGCAAAGCTCGGAAAGCCGCTCAGTGACAAATGGGCGGATGTGGCCACTGTCAGCGCTCAGCAGGATGACTTTTTCCGCGCACTCAAAACTGCTGGTATTGCCGAGCGTGTTCCGGGCGATATCGCACGTCGCGGCAAACTTGATGGACGAAAGCACGCTTTTGGTGAGATCGATTACCGTCCGGGCCTTTGGCTTCACCGCGATCTCGCCTTGCCATACGCACGCTGGATCGGTTCAAGGGTTGTGCCGCCCCGGAAGACCCCGCTGGAGTCGTTTCTGGAAAAGCATCTCAGCACACCATTGCCTGCTGCTGAAAAGCCTAAGCCGGTGGCGGTCGGTTTTGCTGGCGAGGTTGACGCCCAAGGCATGAAGGATCTGGAGCGAATCGACCGGGTCATGATGGCGGACGGCGTATCGGCTGCCGAACGCATCGAGGTACTGACGGCTCGCGTCGAAGCGATGCAGGGGGCCTGACATGGCAAAGAAAAAGGCCGACCAATCAGCCAGCCCCAAAGAAAGCACGAGCATCAAAAATACCAGCACTGACGCCCAAATCAACCGCCTTGTTGAACGTCTGCGGCTTGAGCCGTTAGACACTTTTACCGTCATGCGCGAGTTGAATATCTGCCGACCCGGTGCGCGCATCTGCGATCTGCGGAATCGTGGCTATCAGATCCACACCGCACGAATCCGGCTGACCGATGAGTGGGGCCGGAATCACAAGGGCGTCGCCCGATACACACTGATCAGTGAACCGGCAGAGGGGCGCGCAGCATGACCGCCAAAATCATCCACATGGACTTTGAAGGCCAGCCCGTAGCGTTCAACGCCGAGGGCTGGATCAATGCTACCGAGGCGGCGTCTCGGTTCGGGAAAGAGCCTGCTCAATGGCTTCGACTTCCTGACGCAGTCCGCTATCTGGAGGGGCTGGAGCGTACATACGGGAAAATCACATATGTAAAAACCAGCCGCGCGCGCGCCGATCGTGGTGGTGGTACTTGGATTCATCCGCGCTTGGCTGTGAAGTTCGCACGCTGGCTTTCTGTCGATTTCGAGATCTGGTGCGACGCGCGGGTCGACGGATTGATCCGCGGCGAACTGAATACCAAGGCCATCGCCCGTCGTCAGGCTGCCGTGGGCTATCGCAGCCTGTGCGATGCCCTGTGGATCACCAGCGAGTCAGCGGGCAAGTCTCCAAAGCCTCACGTTTTCATGAACGAGGCCCGTCTCATCAACGAGGTGATCACCGGCAATTTCTCCGGGCGTGATCGCGACCAACTGAGCCAGGCTGAGCTGGAACTGATCATGCTGGTGGAAACTCGCGACGTGTTGCTGATCGGCCAGGGCAAGGACTACGCCGCCCGTAAGGCTGAGCTGAACGCCTACGTTCAGCAGTTGCGCATGAAGAGCCTGGGCAAGGTGGCGTGATGATATTGCTCAAGGTTGGGGACGAACGGTCGATTACTTCGGTTGCAAGCAATCGTACTCACGGTTATCGTTCGCCCGTCGTTGCAAATTCAACGACCGGGTTTGGTCGCCCGATTGAATACAGGCGCAACAGCGCCCCCATTACGATTGCAGGCGCTTTTTTTGTGCCCGCAGTCCTGTGTTATGGCGGCTGTGCGCAGGACACCTTCGGGTGTGCCGGGTTCCTGTATCTCCGGTCGACCAACCTACGCACGGCTGTCACCCATTCGTTTGGTCGCGAACGTGGCAGCTCTCAACTTGATACGGGAGCTACACCTATGCACGCCCTCAATCCGTCCAAAAATCGCGCCGCTGCGCACAAGGCGATGGCCTTGGCAGCTTTACGCGCAGACTCAAGCCTCCGCACTCGTCTCGCCCGCTATAACGATCACATGGCCAAAGCCCGCGCCCTGGAAGCACAAGGCGGTGTCCGGTGATCATTCAATTCCCCAAACCCATTTCCGCTGCTGATACGCCACTTGGCCTCGCCGACATTCACGAGACGCTGGTAATGCTCAGCCTCGCCCTAGCGCTGATCGCCTCGCCAAAAATACCAATCGATCGCGCACGCATTGCCGCCAAGGACGCTCAGAAGGTGGCCGAGGCCTACGTCGATGTTGTCGCAGCCATGATTGATCAGGGAGGTGAGCAATGAGACCTCGCTTAATGACAACCGAGAAAGAATTCAGCGCAGTTGGTCCCGCCACTGAAAAGTTGAAGATTTTTAAAGTCGCGGAGGGAATCGATGCCGAGCACGCACTGAACAAAGCGTCAGATCTGCTCGAGATCATTGTCGACAGCATTGAAGATGCGGCAATGGGTACTGTGAAATTTGATGGCCACTCGGCGTGGCTGGCACTTCACGCTGCCGAAAGTGCGAAGGCGATCGTCGACGCGCTATGGAACAGCCTTGAGCTTGCCGATCGCGGAGGTGAGCTATGAGCTGGATACAAATCATCGCCGGCGATCAAGCCATCGAAGCGCTCACTGATGAACAAAAGATCAAAGCGGTGAGCGCTGCAGAACAAAATATTTCGTGTCTCGCCGAGGGAATCTCGGGGCTTGGAAGCATCATGGGTGCCGCAGGTGCGGGTAAATTTGGCATCGACGAACAGGCGGTCGCCCGGGTCGGTTGGATGCTGGAAAGCTTGGGCTCCCTGATCGGCAACCTCGTGGAGTTTCAAGACGCGATTCATCACTACCAGCGTGAGCAGAAGCCGCGCAAAGGCGGTGCGAAATGAATCGCTCAGTATTCGAGATTGCAGCAACAGGCGTAGACGATCTGCTGGCAGTGCAGAAATCTTTCGACAACTCGAAAGTTATCTTCGAGCTGATCATGAAGCAAATATCGCCAGATAGCACGGTTTACGCACTCGTGGAACTGGGCATGCTCGATGTCTGCCAGTGGGAGAGCAAGGTCATGGATTGGTGCGTTGTTATGGATGATGAGCTCGACTGTTTTACGGGGCTGCGCGAGGCCTATCAGGTTAAAAGCTTCCTTCGTAATTCGTTGCGGACAGGAGGTGCTCTATGAATACCGCAAACACCATCACCAGTTGGAAGGACCTGAGCTTTACGCGGCGCAACAGCGGAGGAAGGGTTGTCTTTTGGCCGAGGAACAATCCGGGTGTGTCTAGCGATTTTGGCAAAGGTAAAGCCTTTTTCGATAAGGAAATTGGCGCATTGGCCGCGGTCGATGAGACAGAGGCGTTCACCGTCATCTGCGCAGTGCTTTCAGATATGGCTCATCGGAGCACCAATCTAGAAATCGGCTTCGCGGATTCGATCGGTCGGGCTGCCATCCTTGGATTGCGAGCTTTACGGGAAGGCGCCAACGCATTCAAACCGATCGAAAATTTCGACTGAGACAACTACAAAACTTTTGTAGTGGCAGACCTATTAAGCGGTAGTTCAACAGAGGTTTAACACATGAATCGAAAAAACGGCGCACTTGCGCCGACGGGATCGGCTTGCCTGAAAAAAGCCACGACGCTGTTTTTCGTCAGCCATCCAAAGAGCGAAAAGCCCTTGCTCGGACCGTTTCTCACTGCCGCCGATGCGGAGTACGGACGGCAGGTGATGCGCAGTCCCGACGCCACCGTTACATCGAGCCAGGCGGAGATTGACCACCTGACTCAGTGGCGCGCCGAAAACAACGGTGTCGTAGTTCGCACCTTCGCTGGAGGTGCCAGCCATGGGTAATGTCATCGATTTTGACGTTGCAGCAGGCATCACGCGCGACAACAAGCCTGCACATATCGACGAGTACGGCCAGGTCATGCTGATCGGCGTTTTCGGCGATCTGGTGAAGCTACGAGACAACGCAGCCAACGAGCAGAGTCGCAAACAAGTCGACGCCATTGTTAAGCAGTTGGGCGCGCTCCTGTCGCGTTATGAGCCGGATGGCGCGGCGTGACGATTCCAAAAAAAATCCTCAGTGGTCGAGCTATCTGAATGGCAAAGAAACGCCAATTACCTTTCGACACGGCTGGAGGAGTGGTCGCAATTCAGCGGCGCATGCTGTCCTCTCCGGCCTACCTTGGGCTTTCAGCCCAAGCAAAGGTACTCATGACCCTTATGCAACGGCACTGGTCAGCAACCGGGCCGATAGGGTTTGGCGTGCGACAAGCGGAGCAGGAGATTCCCTGCTCGCGCGTGGTGGCTTTGAGGGTGTTTTCGGAGCTTGTGCAAGCGGGTTTCATCGTACTAGTCGACGAGAGTCTGTTCTGCAGTCGCACGCAATCCAAAACTCGAACCTGGAGACTTACGTGGATGCCGTGCTGGAACCATAGAGCACCTACAAATGACTGGGAGAGACCCGAAATTTCGATTTCTACCGGTTTAAAAACGATACCTGTGACCAGTCCACAGGTATCAAATATGAACCATTGAGGCCTGAAAAAAATTCCACAGGTATCATTTTTAGTACCTGTGGAGGTGTTTTTGAGAAGCCACAGGTATCAAATATGAACCACTCCTACTTAAGCCATACACACCATGTTTTGCCTGACGATTTGAAAGGGGCTGATGGGCAATCACTCATGCCTAAGATTGTCGGCGCACTTCACGCTATTGCAGCGAAACCCGACGTCACGCCGAGCACCCTCCTGATCGTCACTCGCCGCACTTGCCGTATCTTGGTGGCGATCCGAGACGACATCTGGCGCGAGCGCAAACAGTGCCTGAGAACTGCCGTGAAGGCTGGTCGAGATCTGCCCTGGTCTGCGCCAGATATCGAAATGCTGCAAGACCTGGCCTTGACACATCGCCGTGACGAGTACGAATACGCTCGGGCGCGTCTGGTTGAGTTCGGTCGCCTGTTGTCAATGGATGGCAGCGGGATTGCTGAGCGGCTCGGCTTTGAGCGGCTATGCGACATCCTCAACGTGAACCCGGTGCGGCGTGCGACGCTCGGTGGTCGACGCTCAGTGTCGCTACGTAGACTGATCTTCAGTGCAAAAGCTGAAGACAGCGCCGACGTGGACCGAGACGGCTTGACGGGCCGCGGGCCGCTCTCTGAGGCGTTCTACGCTGCGTACTGCGATGACCTGTTGCAGAAGTGCCTGACCGCGCATGCGTAGCCCCAATGACGCAAGTAATGCCCACCTGACCCAATACCCCAAAAGCTCGGAGCAATCCCCATGCAACAGCCTGGCAAGAACACTACAGCCATCGCAGCCGGTCTCACCCCTGAGATGAAAGCCGCCTCGTTTATCTGCGGGATCAAACCCTACGCCTCATACAGCGAGCAGGCCGTTATCGATGAAGTGACGCAGCAGATCGCCGCGGTGGTCGCCGGCGACATTACTCGCCCAGAAACAATGATGGCCGCCCAGGCTGAGACGCTCGACGCGCTGTTTTACAGCCTGGTCGCGCAGGCGCAGCGAGCGACTGAGCCCGATCTGTGTGCGATGTTGCTGGGCGCCGCTCTACGCGCGCATGAAGGCTGTCGGTCGGCAGTGGAGAGTCTGGCCACCATTCAGCGGGCAAAGTCGTCGTGAGCCTCACCTTGTCCGGTGTCAGGCACAGCCCAGGCTATGCTTCACAACCTTGTTTGCTGGTTTTCCGCATCCTTGGATGTGGTTTTTCCCCATGCTGGAAACTGCTACGGAAATAGCAGTTTCGCGCCACGAAAAACGATGATGCGAAATCGTGGCGCGGATCGCTTCAGCGCATCGTTACGTGGATCTCATAGCCCTTTCCAGTCGGCCAATCATCGCGAGACACCTCGACCTCGCCGCTGCCCAGCTTTTGCAGGCCCGGCCTGCCTGCTTTGATGAGTGACGAAACGGATTCAGGGAGCTTCGCGCCCAGGGCCTTCAAAGCAAGCTTCTGCGAGGCAGCGATCAGCGCCGAGGTGGCGGCAGACCCGGATTTCGGCTGGTTGTAGTTCACGACCAGCTTCACCTGGTGTACCTGACGGCCTTCGCCGGTGACGTAGTACGCCAGATTGTTTGCAAGCGGTGAGCCCTTGCCTATGTCTTTGTAGTCAGACGCGCAACCGGACGTGCCATCGCCGTAATCCGCGACCCATCTGCGGCCCTTCAGGCCTGAGTCTGCAAGGTACTGACAAACGACCTCTGGAGAGGGCTGGGCTACCTCGGCAATGGCGGGAAGTGAGCAGATAGCGAGAGCGAGAAGGGCGATGGTTCTTTTCATGGCCGGTCCTTTGGCTGAATCCGGCGGGCTACCGGCTGGCATGATGATACTCAGCGGGGGCGAGGCGTGGTAGTGATGTAGCAGCGTGATTAACAGCCAATTGAGACAGACGATATGGTCCGATTCGGATCTTTTGGTCTGCCTTCAACGCGGGATCGCATACGTCCCCTCCCACGCGCCTCACTTTCTCAACCGCACGGAGCGCCTATGTATATTTTTGAAATCGTGGTCCCTGGAATATGGATTGATCTGGAAGACCGCGGCCTTGCATGGCGCACTGAAGGATTGCTCAGAAGCCTTCAGTCTCAGTTTTTTGAGGCAAATCTAGCGCTCAACTTGTTCGAAGAGGCTCAAAGCGCTGTCGCCGCACGTTTTCCAGATCGGGATGCGTGGTTTAGAGATTCTCAACGACGTGCGGAGATCCAGCAGGCCTTGGAGGTCGAGGTCGGCGGCATGCTCAACCGAGAGCTGATGGATCAGATTCGCTTCCAGTCGGAAGTTATATTCAAGAGGGAGCGGTGGGCTTCAGGTGTTGTGCCTCGCGAATTGCAGCACAGGATACCGTTCGTTCACGCCCGCACGTTCCTCTATGCCTTGGATTCATTTGACAAGCTTCTCAACGTATTGGCTAAAGAGCCCGGTGCGCCGAGCGCGTTGACGGACGCCAAGGATGAGATGGCTCGCCTGTTTCCGACCCTTAGAGAGGTCAGAAACTCCGCTCACCACATTGAGGACAGGCTGAGGTACCTCGGGAAATACAATAAGCCCCTTGATCTGAAGCCTGTCAACGCAGGGGGGATTCGAGCTCCTGGTGGGGCGCTAATTCTCGATAATCTGAATGGCTCGCGATACGGGGCAACCATGGTTGATGGTCATTTCGGCGAAGTTGATGTGTCCAACGAATCGATGGAGGGGCTGCAGGCTGTTCTGAACAACGTTTATCGAGCCTACCCGTGGAAAGGTCCGAAGCAACACCTTCCAAGCGTCTGAGGGGCGTGTGGCTTTCAACACACTGTGTGGAAACCAACACACTGTGGCGTTTTCTACACACTCGGGCTCGGTACCGAGAAAAACGGAACGACTCGCGATTTTCCACCACCCCGATCCGGGGGAGTGGTGAACGATTCGTTCACCCAGCGAGACAGACCAAATCATCCCACTGAGACCAATTCGTCTCACTCGGCTGAGCTGAAATCTCAGCCAAGCGATGTGAGCACATTTGCTCACATTAGATCGCCTCCCGATAGCTTCAAACGCGTGACTGAATACGAGATCAGAACCCGACGAACTCCACAGCAATCACTACCTCGCGCGGGATATATTCGCCTGAACCGGGTGCTATTGAGACTTCACTCTCATCAGGGTGCTTAGGATTCTGAGATGTTCCGCTGACGACGCCGAATTGCGAAAACAGAGTGGGATCTATCGTATACACGACTCCTAGACACCGCTGCTGGTCCCTATCGTGAGTAGCGAAGAATATTGCGACGTCTTTGTTCGTGGTCGTAGAAATGAAAGCGGTGTCCCAGGTGCCAGTCTCAATATGCTGAGCGTTTATGGCATTCTCGATGCTCTCGCCGTATGTGAAAGTGCCGTCATACCGCGCGAGCCCGTCATGCCGTGGCACAACGCTGCTTTCAGATCCGCTGACCTTTATCAGGCCGTTGTTGGCCTCATGCATCTCCAAACTCACGCCACGATATAGCATCGTCGCCCCCTCCCCTCGCACTGGATACTTTGAAGCAATATTAGCTTCTCTTGGATTTGAAATCCGAAGCTACCCAAACCCTGGATAGATACCGGCAAATTTTCCGGCATCCGCTAACGCTTGCAGCGGTACCTGGCCTCCCATTTCACTATGTCATGACCGGCCCGGCCTCGGATCTGAGGTCAAAGCTGAAACACCCGAAATACCTGTTGTATGGCGTGACTGAGTCACAAACGCTGAGGGAAATGACACTGTCTAACCCAACGCGGAGTACCACACAATGGCAATCGGCGACATCGTCGGAGACCTGGCCACGGCCTACCTGACACCGGCTCAGCGCGCAGCCAAAAACGGACTTCAACCGCAGACCGATGGGCCGATTGCTCGAGCTACCGGTCAAGCAGCAACAGTCGGAGCGGTCGCAGGGGGTGTGGCATCCACTTCCCAGCCGCAGAGCGACCAGTTTGCACTGAACCCGAATCCCCAACATCTGGGCGATATCTACAAGAACCCAACTCAGCTCGCACAGCCGCCGCAGGTCGCCTCGCTTGAATCTCTTAGGCCGGTAGGTGTGACCCCCACAGTAAATTCGCCAACCTATCCAACCAATAGCCAGGCTATGGCCAGCCTTTCTGACGGTTTAAAACAGTCCACCACAGTGCCAGCGCCTGGCATTCAACAGCCGATCAATGCCGTTACGGCTGGGCGTAGCTCGTTGAATCTCAACCCGGTGCCGGATGCTCCCGCCGCCGCTCCGGCGAGCAACGGTTCGCAGCCAGTTGATGGCACCTATCGGCTAACCAGCACAGGCACGGGATCTAGCGCCATCGCTGCGCGTGTGGGTGCTGATGGAGTTCCAGAATTCAGCAATCAACCCGCAGATCTGGCTGGCGCCAGAATGCAGGGCCAGATCAACAATACTGCGCCGTCTCCGGCCTCTTTGGCAGATCTTCGGCCCGGCGGGCGCGCGGCAGACCCTTCTGCGCCGTTCTCCTCACTCGGATCGGCCTCAAATCTCGGGGATGGCATTGGTGGCGGCTTGTCGGTCGGCGCCCCAGGTGATTCTCAACTCGCGCTGACCCGGTTCCAGCGGGCCAACGATATCCGCGCCCTTGGCGCCGCCCAGGACCGCGCCAACTTGGCCAACTATCGCGCCAATCAGGGCGCAAGCATCGGCATTGTCCGTGACAGCAGCAGACCCCTGACGCGGTCAGATCTTGCAGCGGCGCAGCTTGATCAACAAAAACAGGCAGGCTTGGTACAAAACGCAGGCCGCGCTCAGCAATCACTTGAAGACCTGCGTAACGGGATCACCGCGGCAACTCAAACACGCCAGGCCAACCGCCTCGAAGATGCTCTGACAATGGCGACGGCGCCGAACGCTACAGATGCGGCACGACAGAACTATCGCAGGCTGACTGATCCGGACGGTTCGAAAGATCAGGCGCGTCAGTTGGTTCAGGCTCAGATCGATGAAAAGAATGCGGCCGCGCAGAAATTGCGCGCCGAAGCCGCAGCTACAGGTGGGCCGGGCAAGCTGACCGAGCAGCAAGCGAAAGATCTGCAGTACTTCTCCCGCGCTAACGCTTCCAATTCTGAGCTGGCAAATTTCGGCGATGCGCTGACCGGCACAGTTGATAGCCTGATAAGGGGAATTCCGGTGATTGGCCAATCGGGGATTGGTAACACGCTCGTTTCGAGCCGTCGCCAGCAGGCGGAGCAAGCTGGGCAGGAGTTCATCAACGCACTTCTGCGCAAGGATAGTGGTGCCGCGATCACGCAGGATGAGTCGGATCTGTACGGAAAAACCTACCTGGCAAGGGCAGGGGATAGCGATGCTGTGCTCCGTCAGAAGCATGCGGCACGTGAACGGGCAACGCAAGGTATTCGCGATGGGCTGGGAGCGGCTGCAATTCTCGCCGGAGAAACCAATCGCCCAGAGTACAAGTCAGCATCTGCAGGCGGCAAGCAGGCCTCGTCGTCCGACCAGCCAGTGCAGGTGCGGAATCGTGAAGACCTGATGGGGCTGCCTTCTGGAACACTATTCGTCTCGCCGGATGGCAAAACTCGGAGGGTTCCATAATGGCTGCTAACTGGTGGGAAGCGTTCCCCGAAGCGGACGCACAAGCGGCAGCAGCCCCGGCAGCGTCTCCCTCGACGGCATCTGTTGCCGCATCGGCGCCAGTGGCAAGCACTGCGGATGCCGACTCCAGTCAGCAGGGCCAACAGAATTGGTGGGACGCCTATCCCGAGCACAGTCCGGCAGAGCAGTCTTTGCAAACCACCCAAACGCCAAAAGCCGCGCCCCAGGTGAGCGGAGTTGGTGCGGTGCAAAACGGTCTTGAAGACATGCTGTTGTTCGGCGGTAAAGATGAGCTCTTTGCCGGTCTGGATGCCGCGGCTCAGCCGCTTTTCGGTACCGGCAATGAAGGGGAGACCTTCTCCGATCGGTACAACAAAAACCTGGTCGATCAGCGGGATTACATCAATGCGTCGGAGGATCAGCACCCAGTACTGAACGCGGTGGGCGGAGTGGTGGGGGCTGTGGCGCCCGCCCTGCTTACGGGCGGCGCGTCGCTGGCTGGCAATGGCGCGCGCGCGTCGCTGGCGGCCACCTCGGCGAAAAGTGCGGGGATCGGCGCAGCCCAGGGTGGAGCTTACGGTTTCGGTTCTGCAGATGGCGACGTGTCGGATCGCTTGTCAGAAGCCGGTACCGGTGCGCTGCTGGGTGGTGCCATAGGTGGCGCAGCACCATCGGTGATCGGCGCGTTGTCGGGCGCTGTGAGGAATGCGACACCAACTCGCCTGCTTCCAAAGCCTGGCCCCCAGCCAGGTGCGGGTATTGAAGCGGCGAGCGCGACACCTCCAAGTGCACCCGCTGGCGGCCTTTCAACGGCTGGCGAGTCGGGCTTGCGCGATACGGCGAAGTCGGTCGTTGACGCAGCAATGGCGCCGAAGCGGGGGGCAGATGCTGCTTTGGGTGATCTGGCCGAATCGATCCGCCCCCAGCAGTCGATTATCGACGCGGCAGATCGTCTGGGCGTCAATGGCCTGACTCCGGCCCAGTACTCCGGGAATCAGACCTTTCGCAATATCGAGGGCGCTCTTGCCGCCTTGCCGGGCAATGACATTGCTGCCCAGCGCGCGGACGTTCTCAGCAAGCTTTCGCAGCGCGCAGACGACTTCATCAACGAATTCGGTGGCAGCACTGACAAGGCCGGGTACAGCGACGCATTTAAACGTAGCGCGACCCAGACAATCGAGGGCTTGAAGGGGCAGGCTGATGACTTGTATCGCTACATTGGTCAGCAGATCCCGAACACTACCCGGGCGCCAGCCGACAACACGATTGCATACCTGCAGGGGAAGGTGGCGGAACTGGGCGGCGCGCCGCTGCTGAACGCTAACGAGAGGAAAGCTCTCAACATCCTGTCGCCAACCTATGTCACAGAGCCAAACCCGCTGATTCCTGGCACTGTCCGGACCATCGTGAAAAACCCGACTTATGGCGCGCTGGATCTGGTCAGAAAACAGATCGGCCAAGGCTACAGCCGCACTGGACCGTTCAAGGACATGCAACAGGGCCAATTGGACGCCCTGTATTCCACGCTCACCCGGGATCAGGAGGCACTGGTCAACTCTGTTAGCCCTGAGCTGGCATCGGTCTACAAGGGTGCGAAATCAGTGGTTGCCCAGCGCAAAGAACTGGAATCGAGCCTCCAGTCTGTTTTGGGCAAAGACCTCTCCGGCTCAATCGCTACCAGTCTTGGGTCTTCGGTGAAGCAACTGGGCCAAGGCAATTTCAAGAACTTCGACAACATCATCCGACACATTCCTGAGGCGAGCCGCCAAGACGCTATCGTGACAGCACTCAACGATGCGTTCACTTCTGGATCTGCGCAACGGCAGTTATCAGCAGACGGATTCTCCAAGTGGTGGGGCGACGTGAGTCGACAAGGGGCTGCGCGCGATCGGTTTGCCAAATACCTGCCAGACGATGCAATTAAGCGCCTGGACGACATCGCGACTGTTGCCAAAGGTATTGCCGATGCCTCCAAGCAAACTGTTCGCACCGGAGTATCGCGTGGGGCGCTGGAGGATTATCTGGGCGAAGGTGGAGTGGTCAGCCGGATCTGGGACATCGCCAAGCCCGCTCTCGTTGCAGAGGGGTTGGGTAATGCCGCTGGTGTTCCAGGCCTGGGCGCGACTATCGCTGTGGTGGCTGGGATGAGGAAGAACGCTGTGCCGATCCAGCAGAGGGCCGCGGATCTTCTGGCATCTCCTCAGCTCGGCAATCTGCTTAAGTCCTTCGCGGCTGCTGGCGGAGAGCCTAAGGCAAACGTACTGGCGCGCGAGAAGCAACTGATCAGGACGCAGGCCTATCGGGCTTGGGAACGAGCCTTGAGCGAATCGGCCCGGGCGCGTATCGCGACAGTCGGCCCGCTGGTGTATTTGACGGAGCAGGCGCGCAAGCCTGGCCAAATCGAGTTGCCGCCTACCAACGTCACCCCGTAAGCCATATCATGGTGCTCTACGCATAGGGGGCACCATGCAAAAGGTCCGTATTCGCTTCGCCTACAAGCAGGGATTTCGCCGGGTGTGGCTCATCATCTCGCTGCTCTGGCTGCTGTTTGTCGGCTTCGCCGGCTGGCGCAGGGCGGAAGGCGTGATTGGTGAGTTCTTTCCCACCTTCCTGCAGATTGGTGTTTTGCCAGTGGTCGCGCTCTATCTGTTCGGCGTGATCTGCGTCTGGATCATCGAAGGCTTCGCAAGGGCCGATAGATAAGGCTTCTGGCCCGCTCAGTCATCTCTCCCAAACAGTTCCAGTCGCATAAGTTTGGTCACATCTGGATTACTCGGGGTGGCTGGACATGCAAGCAGTGACTGTCGGAAACATCTCAATCAACCTTCCACGCTTGCCGCTTCGCAAAACCCACTGCGCGGCGGCGCAGCTCGTTACGCTCGATGGTGAAACCCGGCCTGCTCTGGTATGGGCGACGATACGCGGTTTGAAGTGGCAGACGGTGAAGATGCGGCGATTGCGGGGAGATCGATGGCAGGAGGCGCTTCAGCCCGAGCTGCGGAGGGTTATCATGGATGGCGCCACCCTCCGTCGAGCGACCGCAGCAGATTGCCGGAAATCAGCATGATCAAGCGTTCAGCGCCAGACTGGGAAGCGATCGAGCGGGCGTACCGCGCTGGTGCTGGGTCGCTGCGCGCGCTGGCCGAAGCCTATGGCACCAAAGAGGGCACGATCCGCAGCAGGGCCAAGGCTCAAGGCTGGCAGCGAGACCTCACAGAGCAGGTGCGCGCGGCGACCAGGCAGAAAATCTCACGCACGGTTTCACGCAGTGATCGCGCAGAGCCGGATCTGCGTGAAGATGCCCAGGTGGTGGCCGATGTTTCCGATAAGCGCGCTGGTGTCGTTGTCGCTCAAATTGGTCGACTCGAGGAACTGGGTGAGATCTCTGGTAAACTGAGACAATCTCTCCGAGAGACCGATATCGATGCCGACAATCAGGCCGAGTTTTCTCGATCGCTGAACGCCGCAGTGGATGCCGAACTTAAGCTGATCAAGGCCGAGCGCCAGGCGTATGGCATCGATGAGTCGAACAGCGAGGAATCATATGAGGATCGGCTGGCCAGGTTGCTGGTTGATCAGTGATCAAGTTCTGACCTGATGCGCAGCGGCTTTGAGCGCGACCTCCAAGTCAGACCAAGGACGCCGACGGTCGCTGTTGGGGCAGCGGGTAGCATGCCTGAATTGTTGAGATTGATCGTCCTCTAACTGCTCCGCTTGGCAACCGCGGCATGCCACCCTACCTGCGCTCAGCCGCCAGTGAGCATTCCAATCCGTTATCAATGTTGTAGGCATCGCTTTGTTCCATCATCAATCTTCGAACTGGATCATCCAGAGGCCAGTTCCGTTCTTGATTTTCGCGCAACAGGCGATGAACGTACATCGAGAATAACGGAGTCGGCTGACAGACGTAACGCTTGTCGGGAAAATTCACTCGCCCAAATATTCTCGGCACTCTTTCGGATAGCTAAGCTCAACTGTGAAAGGAGAAATAATCGTCAAGGAGGACACATGCCGCAGAACTCTCGATCCCAGCGACAAATGGAAAGCCTGCGCCGGATGCGCGAATGGCACCTGAGCGAAGCAGTGCGTGCAAAAATGGAAGGTCGCAAGGAGCAAGCGGACTTTCATTACCGATATTACGATTTGCTTGGCCCTGCGGTGGAAGACGGCCCTCGTCAAGGCTAAGACGTAGACAACGCTCTCCAGCCGTCGCTCTAATCGGCAACGATGACAAACAGGTGAATCTGGTGGCGGAATCTCCCGACGCAGAGACTCCGCTACGCATGATCAAACCACCGCATCAGCCGCGACCTCAATCTCATTGATGGCCGCTGGCACGTACGCTGAATCGTAATCCTTGTGCTGAAGCAACTCGTCGATGGCTGCTTCCGTCAGTTCGTCAACATTGAGGCCCTGCCTCCTTGCAGCGATCAGCACCGCCTTCAGCGCCAAAATCAAAGCCCTTTCCCTGTCTTCGCTCATGACCGTTCCCTCCATGTGGAGTCGTAAGGGTAGACCAACCGGGCAGATTGATCAGAGCGTTCCGCGGTATCCAAACTCGGCATTCACGGTTTCGCCCACCTGCGGTACGAGGCCTGGCCGTGTTCGCATCCTCGGAGCTAAATACAGCGCTATTGTCTTCGAATACAGCACTCCCTACGCGCGAGACTGAGCAGTACGCATTGAAAGGTACGCAGAACGGTACGCAAGGTTCACGAGATATGGACGCCCGCAGTTAACACCCTAACGCATGAGAGCGACTAAGGTTTCTACGGCTGAGGTTGCCAGTCAGGTTTCCACAGTTTGGCAACCTGCGGGAGCGAAGGTACGGGCAAAGTTGCGCGGATGGTCCAGATCTGGACCATCTCCGCTCAGCGCCTCAGTCCGCCGGCTGGCGAAGTCCATGCTGGCGCAGTCGCTCGATAACAAGGGACGAAACGCCCAGCTCGTCAGCCATCGAGACCCAGTCAGATGGATTCTTCCGCTTGCCGTGAAAGTAAGCCATGCAGTTATCGACGCAAAAAATAGTGAGGCTTGCAGCGTTTTTGCAGTCCCGAATCGCGTCAGTAACAGTGATCTGGAGGAAGTTTGAAATATTGCGGATCAGGACATTCAACTCTTTGAGGCTTGGCAAGGTCGATACGATCAGGTGCCGTTGGTCCTGAGTGAGCAAGTGGGCAATTCCAACAAAATGGTGATCAATGTATGGAGTGTTGATCTCGGAAGGCAGGTTGTGTCCGTCAGGGCGACCGACAGCCATGAAGTCGTCGTACAGCTTGATGACCTCTTTGAACACATGCTGGGCACCCTGCATGCTTCGGACAATGTCTTCCTCGACGCACATCAGTTTGTTGTCTGCCTCCTTGCGGGCCTTGCCCTTGTCCCTGAAGTAATTTAGCGAAAAGCCAATGACGATACCGATGAGCGATGAAGCTGGAGCAATCAGCATCTCGAACGATGACTTTTCTTTCGCAGTGGCCGAGATATAGGCAAGGCACTGCGCGAAACTCTCAATTTCCAATGGATAGACCCCTTTTGAACGCTGGTGGGCTTCAGACCTGACGGTGTATCTCACGAATTTGGCAGAAGTCCTTCGCCCGTGCAGAAAAAAGGCAACTGATCGTCAAATCATCAATCGGCTGCGCCGATACCGTTCGTCGGAGTGTAAAATTTACACTTTCGGACGGTGCGTCTGAGCATCAAAATCCGCCCAGCAAATAGCACCGTGTATCCCTGTATGTATCCCTGACTAAAAGTCATTTGATAAAACCCAATAAAATCAGTAAATTGCCGAGCGGGTTCAATTGACTGTGTACCACCAAGTACCTCAACAAAGCCCGCCTCGTGCGGGCTTTGTTGTTTCTGGCGATCCGCTTTATCCAGGCTAGCGCCCCTGGCATTCTCTCCAACCACGACATCGCGCCTTGGCGCTGTCTTACTTCGAGGTCGAGTACATGCGATTCATACTTCCTGCGGTTCTGGGTCTTCTGATTTCTCAAGGCGCAATGGCGGGCGGCGGTACAAACGCTGCGCTTGGCGGTGGTCTGGGCGGTGCGCTGGGCAATGTCGTTGGCCAGCAGATGGGGGGCAGCAACGGCGCGGCCATTGGCGCAGGCCTGGCGGGCGCAGCAGGCGGCGCCGTGACCGCCAAGAAAGGCCACAAGACTCGTGCAGCCATCGGCGGCGGCCTGGGTGGCGCGGCAGGCTCGGTTATTGGCAACAA
The DNA here is from genome assembly GCF_003052515.2 of Pseudomonas sp. RIT409. GTDB lineage: Bacteria > Pseudomonadota > Gammaproteobacteria > Pseudomonadales > Pseudomonadaceae > Aquipseudomonas. The sequence goes on from NZ_QARE02000016.1 coordinate 111,540, forward strand.
GCTGGGCGGCAGCACAGGGGGCACCATCGGTGCCGGGCTGGGCGGCGCAGCGGGTGGTGCACTGGGCGGGAAATAACTTACCCTCCCCCGCGAAGCGCTTCGGCGCCTCGCGCTCAAACCCCGTAAATGAAGCAATGGATGTTCAATGTCTGATTTCCGTACCGACGTAGCAGCGCCTGCCCTGTCCTCAAAGCAGGCGTACGAAGACGCCATCAATCTTTCACAGCATGTGCCACAGGCGAAAACCATCAGCGAAATGGTGCTCGATGCCTTCCAGAGCACCCGGGAAAGCGACCAGATTCGTGAACTGCGCGCCGCCATCCGCCAGGCCCATGACCGTTTCGACGATGATCAGGCCTATGAGTTGATGGGTCAGCTCAAGCAATTGAAAGACGCCGAAGCCGCGGACATGGCCGCACTGGAAGACCTCAGCACCCGTTTTCCGATCAGCCGAATCCTGTCCAGTTACAAGGACGATCCACACTTTCAGGAGTTGGTTTACGGCCTGGCGCTGAAAGTGCTGAACCAGACGCACCAGGCGGTCAGTCAGCCGGGCGGCAGCAAGAGCAAGGCCGCGCGGGTGAAGAAGGAAGCCGAAGTGTTTGTCATCGCCAAGGATGGCATCAGCGTCACCCTCCCTCTGCGCACCCCGCGCGCGAAAGCCAATGTCGACCGTGAAGCCTTCGAGTTTCTCGGCTTTTCGTTTGTCGGTGAGGGCGACGAAGCTGAACTGCAACACGATGTCTTCGTCGACAAGGACGGCAACCAGCTACCGGCTACGCGCAAGAACATCGTGACCGCGATCCAGCAGCAGATCGCCTTTGAAGGGTTCAGCGCCGTTCAACAGTAGCCTCGGGTCACCTGCTGCACAACAGCACGGCCACAACCACCGGCGGTAGCGAACTCAGCGTCGCTCCCGTCGGCTCGGCATGCTGCGACGACTTCGTCCTCCGCTCCGCCTAACGCCACTGCCTCGCCTCCCATTTCAAAGCATTCGCCGCAGCTCTCAGCAAACGATCGAGCTGACGCACGTTGATCCATGATCTACGCTCAAGCGCTGACCACCGCCGCGCAACACAAAGCCGCGACCCGCCCCAAGCCCGTCTCGAACACGAGGTGCAGAACACATGCAAATCCTGGGTGAATCGATCATCGGACAGCGCTCGCTACGCGGGCAGGCGGGCGAAGTCTCGGCCATCGCCGCAGCAACCGGAGAGCCGCTGACGCCGGCATTCGGCGCTAATTCGCTGGAGGACGTCAATGAGGCCTGCGAACTGGCCGAGGCTTCGTTCGACCGCTATCGGCATCTGAGCGACGAGCAGAGAGCGCTGTTTCTCGAAGCGATCGCCCAAGGGTTGCTGGACTTGGGCGACACGCTGATCGACCGTGTTCACCTGGAAAGCGGGCTGCCGCGTCCCAGGCTTGAGGGCGAGCGGATGCGCACTGCCAACCAACTGAAACTGTTTGCCACGCTGCTTCGTGATGGCCGCTGGCATGGCGCGGTGGTAGACACCGCCCTGCCAAACCGTCAGCCGCTTCCGCGCGCTGACCTTCGCCAGCGACGCATCGGGCTGGGCCCGGTCGCGGTATTCGGCGCCAGCAATTTCCCATTGGCGTTTTCAGTCGCAGGTGGCGACACCGCGTCGGCGCTTGCGGCAGGGTGCCCGGTCATCGTCAAGGCCCACCCCGCGCACCTAGGCACCAGTGAACTGGTGGCAAGGGTCATTCAGCAAGCCGCTCGCGCGACAGGTATGCCGGAAGGCGTGTTCTCGATGTTGATCGACAAAGATATTTCGGTGGGCCAAGCGTTGGTCAGCCACCCACGAATTCAAGCGGTCGGCTTTACGGGCTCACGCCGTGGCGGCCTCGCGTTGGTGGCGGCGGCCCAGGCCCGCCCTGTTCCAATTCCGGTGTACGCCGAGATGAGCAGCATCAATCCCGGCTTTCTGCTGCCGGCCGCTCTGGCGGCCCGCGCCCAAAGCATCGCCAGCGGTTTTGCCGATTCGCTGGTGATGGGAGCCGGTCAGTTTTGCACCAACCCGGGTATTTTGCTGGCGCTGGAAAGCGATGATCTCGAGCTGTTCGTCCACGCGGCAGGCAAGGCGCTTTCCGACAAAACGTCCAGCACGATGCTGACGCCCAATATCTATGGCGCCTACTGCAACGGCTTGAACAATCTTCACAAGGCGCAAGGTGTCTCGTTGGTGGCCGAAGGGCGCGAAGCAGAAGGGCCCTATCAGGCACGCGCCGCATTCTTCAGGACCGACTCGGCGACGTTTCTCGCCACACCTTCGCTGGAAGACGAAAACTTCGGTCCCAGTGCCCTGCTCATCGTCTGCAAGGACGTAGACGACTTGCAACGCGTTGCCGCCAGCTTTGACGGCCAATTGACCGTAACGTTGCACTACGAGGACGGAGACAAGGCGATCGCCCGGCAGTTGCTGCCCATCCTGGAGCGCAAGGCCGGTCGAATCCTTTTCAATGATTTCCCTACCGGCGTCGAGGTGAGCTACTCCATGGTGCACGGCGGGCCGTTCCCAGCGACTTCCGACAGCCGCAGCACCTCGGTCGGCGCTACCGCAATCGACCGTTTTCTGCGTCCGGTCTGTTACCAGAATGTGCCGGATTCATTGCTACCTGCCGCCCTGCAGCGAAGCAACCCGCTGCACACTTGGCGCTTGGTAGACGGCCAGTTGGTCAAGGATTGACCAGCCTAAACCTCAGCCACTCACTGACTCGACTCTGGCGCCAAGTCGGGCAGCGGGTGAGGTGTTTGGCAGGAATGAATGATGCACAGGCCGCACGCTGGGCGTGAAGGGGCTCACACTCAGTGTTCCGCTGCGTCAGGCCAGCGGGTGTTCCACTCGGTGCAGTACGCTGCCGACCGCTTCATCGCCGATCACCAGAAAATGCCCGCCCGCCACATGGTGCACCGTGCGCAGTGAATCATGGTCGGCAAAATGCCAATGGCCATCGGAAAACACGCGCTCATCCGCCCAGGCGGCCACAACCTCGCCGATGAACAGATCGTACTGACTCTGGTTATGCGGCTCAGGTATCAAACGGCATTCCAACCAAGCGACGCAGCCTTCCAGCAATGGCGCGTCAACCACATCGCCAGAGAAGGTTTCAAGGCCGTAGGCCTTGAACTTGTCCTGCTCGTCCGCCCGGAAAATTTCCAATCCTGACGTGGAACCGACCGTCTCGACGATGTCCACTTGGCTGACCGTTGGCACGTTGATCACAAAATGTCCGGAGGCTTCCAGCAGTTGGCGCGTCCAGACAGACTTGTCGAGCACCACCGTGACTTTAGGTGGCTGAAAGTCCAGCGGCATGGCCCACGCCGCCGCCATGATATTGCGCTGATGGCCATGGGCCGCGCTGACCAGCACGGTGGGCCCGTGATTGAGCAGCCGATAGCATTTGGCAAGCGGCACCGGACGGCGATAGATGGCGGACATGTAAGGTTCCAGAACAGGGAGACGTCGCCTGAAACTACAGGGTTTGCCCACTCGAGAAAATACAGGCGCCTTGAAACCCAATCTGTCGCGATCCTGAACCGGCGATAAATACCCCTTTCCTCGCTCCTGAAAATAGTGATGTAATACTATAACAAAACATTTCAGGCCTCAGTTCTCGTGAAACAGGATCGACACCCCTCAATCAACATCGCAGCGTCCGCACTCGCTCAGTCCGCGGGCAAGCGAGTCCTGATATCACTGGCCGTCCTCGCGGTGCTGTGGATCGGCATCGCATGGGCGGTGGCCATCCCATGAGCGCCGCCATCGACTTGCACGACCTGACCGTGACCTACGAGCGTCGCCCCGCCGTGCACCATGTAAGCGGACGCTTCGCAGCGGGCAGCCTGACCGCCATCGTGGGCCCCAACGGTGCTGGCAAGTCGACCCTCATCAAAGCCATCGCAGGGACGCTCAAACCCGCCGTAGGTCGAGTGGATCGGGGTCCCCTCGCCACGCGTCACATCGGCTACCTGCCCCAGGCGGCTGAAATCGACCGCAGCTTTCCGCTGAGCGTGGCCGACACTGTGATGATGGGCGCTTGGCGCAGCCTCGGGGCGTTCCGTGGCGCCTCACGCAAACAGGCTGAACAAGCCCGCGACGCCTTGCTGGCAGTAGGGCTTGAAGGCTTCGAGCAACGCAGCATCAATTCGCTGTCGTCTGGCCAGTTTCAGCGGGTCCTGTTCGCCCGGCTGCTGCTTCAGGATGCTTCGGTGATCTTGTTGGACGAACCTTTCACGGCCATTGACGCGCGCACGACACGCGATCTGCTCAAGTTGATCAGCGATTGGCATGGTCAAGGGCGCACTGTGATTGCGGTGCTGCACGATATCGAACAAGTGCGCCAGCATTTTCCCAGCACCCTGCTGCTGGCGCGTGAAGCCATTGCTTGGGGCAATACCGTCGACATTCTTCACCCCGAGAACCTGCGTCGGGCCAAGAACATGGCCGAGCACTGGAGCCCTGACGCGCAACCCTGTGAGCTCGACAAGGAGGACGCCTCGTGACGCTCTACTCGTTGCTGATTCAGCCCTTCGTCGAGTTCGGCTTCATGCGGCGCGCCCTGATAGCGTGTTTCGCCTTGGGGATCGGTTCCGGCCCTGTCGGTGTGTTGCTGATGTTGCGACGCATGAGCCTGGTGGGGGATGCCATGAGCCATGCGGTGTTGCCAGGCGCAGCAGTGGGCTTTCTTTTCGCGGGCCTGTCGCTCCCCGCGATGGGGGTTGGCGGCCTGATCGCCGGACTCGCCGTGGCCCTGCTCTCTGGCTTGGTCAGTCGGTTCACCACACTGAAAGAAGACGCGAGCTTCGCCAGCTTTTACCTCACCTCCCTCGCCGCCGGCGTGCTGATCGTCTCACTGCATGGCTCCAACGTTGACCTGCTGCACGTCCTCTTTGGGACGATCCTGGCCATCGATGACCAAGCCATATTCATGGTCGGCGCCATCGCTTCGTTCACCCTGATTCTGCTGGCGGTGATCTACCGTCCGTTGATTCTCGAATGTTTCGATCCAGGGTTCCTGCGCGCCGTCGGTGGCCGGGGTTCGCTGTATCACGTGCTGTTCCTATTGATGGTGGTGCTGAACCTGGTCGCCGGGTTTCAAGCATTGGGGACCCTCATGGCAGTGGGGATGATGATGCTGCCCGCCACGGTCGCACGGTTCTGGTCGACCTCGCTGACCGGGATGATCGTGATTTCCACTGTGGTCGCCACCCTCTCAGGTTTCATCGGTTTGATCGTGTCCTACCACGCCAGCGTTGCGTCCGGCCCCGCCATCGTCCTGACCGCCAGCGCGTTCTATCTGTTTTCACTGTTCTTTGGACGCAGCGGTTTCCTACGCCGTCTGTTCCCAAGGGTTCACCTCTCCGGCTGATCGTTCGCTTACCTGAAGGAAAACATCATGAAACGTTTGACGCTCCTGACCGCCGCGCTGGCGTTGTCGGGCCTGACCACTATCGTCCAGGCAAAACCCTTGGAAACCGTCGCATCGTTCACTGTCATCGCCGATATGGTGCAAAACGTCGGAGGGGATCATGTGCACGTGACCTCTCTCATCGGCCCTAACGGCGACCCACACGTCTATGAGCCAACCCCCAATGACGCCCAGGCACTGAAAAAAGCGGACGTGGTGTTTGTCAGCGGCCTGCACTTGGAGGGCTGGCTCGATCGGCTGATCACTGCATCAGGCTACAAGGGTGAACCGGTGGTGTTGTCCAATGGCATCATGACCCGCAGCATGGAAGAAGACGGTGAAAAGATCACCGATCCGCACGCCTGGAATAGCGCGGTCAACGGCATCGTCTACGTCAGAAATATCGTTAAAGCCCTGCAGAAGACCGACCCGCAGCATGCGGCGGACTACAAGGCAAACGGTGACAAATACATCGTCCAGTTGCAGGACATGGACGCCTATGCCCGCACTCAGATCAACGCCATTCCCGCCGCCCAGCGCAAGGTGCTGACGTCTCACGATGCGTTTGGCTACTTCGGTGATGCCTACGGCGTGACGTTCCTGTCGCCGCTGGGCTTTTCCACCGAAACCGAAGCGTCGGCCGCTGACGTCGGCAAGCTGATCAACCAGATCAAACAAGAGCACGTCAGCGCTTACTTCTTCGAAAACTCCAGCGACCCGCGTTTGGTGCAACAGATCGCCAATGCCAGCGGGGCCCATCCCGGAGGCGAGTTGTATGTGGAGTCGTTGTCCCCGCCCAATGGCCCGGCAGCCACTTACGTGAAAATGTTTCGCTACAACGTTGATAAAATGACCGCCGCCATGAAGGGGCAGTGACCACCGCCTGTTCCGCGCTGAACATCTGCTGGCATCGCAATTGCCAGCAGATGAGCGAGGTGTATTCCAGGCCGCCCGTCACATGAATCCTCTATGCTGGTAGCGGCTGACAGCCCCTATCGAAAGGACTTCCGATGAGCGCCCTCTCCTTCTCGCCGTTTCAAGACCTTGCCGACAAGCTGATCCCTCACACGGTGGCAGAGCGGCCCGACGGCTCCCATGACCTGTCACATCTTTACCGTGTCTGGAGAAATGTCTGCGCAATCCGCGACAAGGAAGGCGGTGACTCCGAAATCCTGCTGGCCGCAACGCTTTTGCACGACAGCGTGGCCGTGGAAAAGAACTCCCCCTTCCGCTCCAGCGCTTCTCGTCTGGCAGCGGCCAAGGCATCGGAAGTCTTGGCCGAAATGGGCTGGGACGAAGAGCGCGTCGAAGCGGTCTCCCACGCCATCGTCTGCCACAGCCATTCGGCGAACATCCCTCCCGAAAGTCTGGAAGCGAAAATTCTGCAAGACGCCGATCGCCTTGATGCAATCGGAATGATAGGAGTCGCGCGCCTGTTCTATGTCTCAGGGCGCATGGGCAGTCACCTTTATGAGCCGACCGACCCCCACGCCGAACACCGCGCGCTGGATGACTCCCAATATGCCGTCGATCATTTCACCACCAAGCTCTTCACCTTGGCTGACGGCTTTCAGACGGTGACCGGACGGCAGATGGCGAAGGTTCGGCACGAGCGAGCGCAGCGATTTTTGCAGGAATTCATGGAGGAAGCAGGCGTTTGATGGGGCCTTTGTGCCTAAAGCGCCCCTCAGTCACAGCGTTCTGGCACCCCTACACGGCTGGGCGACCACTCATCGCGCAATGGCCGCTGAACCACCACAAATCTGAAACATACAGAGAGATGTCATAAAGACATCATGAAACCGCTTTATAACCAAGTCTCCGATGTCCTCGTCGCTGAGAGTGGTGCTTTGAAAAGGTTATTGCGTGGGCTGTTTCGTACTTCGTCCAAGCCGATGTTCTTGCGGCGCTTCCGGATTACTCAGCGTCTGATCCTGTGCTTTGGGGTTACTGCATCGCTACTGGTGGCACTGGGCGCGTTCTGCCTATTTCAGATGCAGAGCATTAGGGATCAGGGCGAAGCCGTTCAGAGCGGTGCGTTGCCGAGCATTGCCATGGCCGACGCAATAGCGATTGATCTGAGCAAACTGCGCGGAGAAAGCGCACGCCTTATCGCCAACGCAGATGACCCGAGCGCGATGGTCACCAGCAAGATCAACGTCGAGCAGTTGAAGAATGAAGTCGAAAAAGGCTTCAGCGACTACCTTGCCCACGCGACCGACAGCACAGAACGTGATTCCATCAAGGCGCTGCAAGACGCCTACAAAGCATTCATGCCGGGACTGCATGACCAGATCGGCATGATCGAACAGAGCAGAATCAATGACGCGCGCATGCTGCTCAATACGACACTGAGCGTACAGGGCGACCTGATGGACATGCAGGTGCAACTGCTCCGCGAATTGAACAAGCAGGGCGCGGCCACGGCGGTGGAGGGGGCGGGCCGCCGGTTCGAGCAGGCGCGCATCATCGCTGTCAGTGCCATCGCGGTTGCGCTGGCCCTGACGCTGTTGCTGGCATGGCGCTTGAGCCTGAGCATTATCAGGCCACTGCGCCAGTCACTGCAGATCGCCAGCACCATCGCTCAAGGTGATCTGAGCCCGTACCCGGTACCGGACGGCAAGGATGAAACAGCGCAATTGCTGAAGATGCTGGGCCAGATGCGTGAAAACTTGCACGTCACCCTCGATCAGATTTACGCCGCGGCCGGGCAGTTGGGCCACTCGGTGCAGGAAATGGGTGCGATCGCCGAGGCCAGCGCCCGGAACTTGCAGATGCAAAACGATGAAATCGAACAAGCTGCAGTTGCCGTCAACCAGATGAGCCAGGCCGCCGTCGAAGTGGCCGACAACGCCAGCAACACCTCTACCGAATCGAAAGCGTCGAACGAGGCGGCCGCGCAAGGCCGCACGCGCCTGTCGGGCACCATCGACTCGATCAAGGAACTGGCGGACAACGTGCTTGACTCCTCCCACCAGGCCGATGGCCTCGCCGAGCGCACCTTGAGCATCAGTAAAATTCTGGAAGTGATTCGCGCCATCGCCAATCAGACCAACCTCCTCGCGCTGAACGCCGCCATCGAAGCCGCGCGGGCGGGCGAGGCCGGTCGCGGATTTGCGGTGGTGGCCGACGAGGTCCGCTCGCTGGCACAACGCACGAGCGCATCGACCACCGAAATCGAAACACTGATCCACGACGTACAGAAGAGCACCCAAGACACCGCTGAAACCTTGCGCATTACCGCGGCCCAAGCTAGCCAGACCCTCGAACAGGCGGCTGCCACCAGCCAGGCGCTGACCGTGATCATCAGTTCGACTTCCACGATCAGCGATCGGAATCTGCTGATTGCCAGCGCCGCCGAACAACAAGCCCAAGTCGCTAGCGAAGTGGATCGCAACCTGAGCAGTATTCGCGACCTGTCGGCGCAATCCGCTTCCGGCGCCCAGCAGACAACCGTCGCCAGTCATGCACTGGCGATGCTGGCAACGGATCTGAACAGCATGGTGCAGCGGTTCGTGCTGTAACTCGGAATGTCCTGCTTTATTGGGAAGCGTGCATTTGAAAGGCCGGTAAATTCGATTCGGCATATTTCCAGTCATGTCCGCGTGTTTCATTATTGGTACACACCCGCTCAGACGGGTGCCCACGCCAACAAGGACATGAGCATGAAGAAAACCGCCGCATTGAGCGCCACCCTCGCTGCATTCACGCTGAGCATCTGCGCCCACGCAGAGGTCAACGTCAACCTGGGCAGCAAGGAGCGGGTCACCCGCCTTTTCGCTTATCCCAACAACTGCAATGTCATCTGCTTCCAGAACTGGACGTTGGAGCAGACCGCCGAGCATTACCTGACGCAGAGCGTTCAGCGCGACGGCTACACGAGCGCAAAAGTCAGCGTTGTGAACGACAACGATCAGCTCCATGCGACCATCAGCGGCGTGCCAGACGGTTATGACAAACCGCTCACCCAACTGCTGGACGCCGGTGAGAAGGCCTACGACGGCGCTCAGAAACTCAATGCCGCCGGCAAGTTTGCCTATAACTGGTACCTCTTCCTGCCGCTGGGGATGGCGTTGGAAAACCGTAAAAGTGTCGAACTGCTGCATTTCCCACCGGATTACTCCCTGACGCAGGCGCAGGACTACCTGCGCTCGGCCACTACTGATCGCTGGGCAGCGCTGCTGACCGACAACGGCATTCCCGCCGACCAGACGCCTGCCTATCAGACCATCATCGACATCGCCCCCATCGCCGCCCCTGCCAATGCGGGTAAAGACCTGGAAGGCGTCTACGGCTACTTCACCGACTACCAGACCACGATGGTCAAAGAGGTCAGCTTGAGTGCAAAAGGAACCTCTCTGCCCATGGTCGCCTTTGGTGCCCCGGTGCGCAGTTGGATCAAGGAGCAGTACAAAGCGGAAGTGCCGGTGCTGGGCCTGGCAACCATTACCCCCGCAACGGGACAGAACGTCTCCGTGATCGGGTCCAATCATCCGAGTTACATCTGGTACGCGGCTGACAAGAGCAACTATGGCGGCGATGAAACCAAAGCCGATGACGCCGGCTTGAAAGTCATGGGCCAGGATTTGAGCGCCGCGTGCTGGCAGGCGGGAATGGGCCAGAACCCATCGTCAGACGCCGCTGCGCTGCTCAAGCAATGCACGACGAAATGGCAGGTCACCCAAAAGGTCGACACCTGCAAGTTGTTCTACACCTCGATACGCAACATGACGCCTGATCAGGCCGCAGCGAAATGCCGGACCGGCTCGGTGGGGCGCCAGCTCGATCAACTGCGCAAGCCGTTGCCCGAAATGAAGAAGCAAGCCTGACCCTCCTCCGTAAAACCTGGGCTGGCCTGCGGTGGCGGATGTGAAATCGCCGCCGCAGGCCAGCACAGCCGCTGGTTAAGAAGCATCGGTTTGAGCCCACCGCGACGAATCCGACATCCTCCCCGCTAAGATGGCCCATAGCCCACTACCGGTGAGGAACCGGCGCGGAATCTTCATCGCCAGTGCCGGTCCACCCAGAAGACCGACCGTAATGAGGATCTGCCATGAACGACTCACGCCGCCCTTTCGGCGCCACTCAACCTGAACCCATCGATGACAACGAAGACCGCATGGGGTCGATGGAAGAGCTCAATTTCAACGACAACAACGAACCCAGCGGACGCATTGGGGACACTATTCCCGAAGACGAACTGCAGACCTACATTCCTGACGAACGCGCCCGTGAAGCTGGCCTGACGGGTGCATCGACAGACGACCACAATCCGACAGACGATGACATGAGCCCTGAAACGCTGATCGGCGAAGACGGCGCCCGATCGGCTCGCGAAGAAGGCGAAGGTGGACCGGCCGACTTCGACCTGAGCGTTGTGGATGAGGATGAAATCGGCGCAGGTAGCGGGCTGGATGAAGAAGAGATGGCGATCTTCGACCCGCTGGATGGCAAGCCTGAAATCTGAGTTCGGCTTGCCGGCACGTCCAAAGCCGCACGCTCTCATGTTGCAAGCCCGCGGCATGAGAGCGAAGAGGCTGAGTCATTCGACCGCTCGAACATGAGGCAGTGGCAGGGAGACGCTCAGGGCGCACCACTTTCTGGTCTGTACGGCTCGGCCGCACGCGGCGCGACGAAATCAATCCGTCAACGTACAGGCCATAACCAACGCATCTTCCCGGCCACCAGTAGCCGGATAGTAATCACGTCGCCGCCCCACTTCGTTGAATCCATACCGCTCGTAAAGCCGATACGCCGACTGGTTGCTGGCGCGCAGTTCGAGAAAGCACTCACGCCCGTTGAGTTCAAAGGCGCGCTTCATCAGTTTGTCGAGCAGCAGCCATCCGAGGCCACGGCCCTGGCTTTCTGGTTTGACGGTGATGTTGAGCAGATGCGCCTCGTCGATGATCACGTTGATCACCCCATGCCCGACCTGCTGATTGCCTTCGAACATCAGCCAGATCTCATAGGATTTGAGCCCATCCAGAAAAATGCCCCGCGTCCAAGGATGACTGAACGCTGCATATTCAATTTTCAATACCGCATCCAGGTCGGCCTCGGTCATGCGGCGAAACGTTACGGCATCACTCATTTACGCTCTTCCAACGTCCCATCAATTTGCGCATGGCACGCCATACGTCGGCCTTGCGCTGAGGCTCGTCCATCAACAGCTCCAGACCCGGCAGCGCCCAGGCCAGCCCCAGACCATCGATCTGGAAATCTTGATTGTAGGATTCGGCATCCGACTCGCCGGCAAAACGGATCGCCGGAAGTCCGACCAACCACAGGCAAGCGCAAGGCGCTTCCTCGACGCGGGCGTAGAGAAACCCTTGAACGAAATCCCTCGCAGCGTCCGGCCCCTGGTCCATTTGCCCGCGCATCAGCAACGGCCAGCTCACGGGCTCGCCGACGATTTGCGGGCTGTCCGGCAGCCCAGCCGCTCGCAACATGTCCTTCAGCAACAGATAGGAAGGGTCGCGGCTCTGAAACGGCTCGCCCGTGACGAGTTCGACCAGCAGCAAGCAACTGCCGGCCCGCAGCAGTTGCAGGGCAAAACGAGGAGGAGGCACGACCGGTGCCTTGTTAACCACAGGCGCAGCGTCGTCCTGGGCCGCAGGGGTGGCAGACGCCTTCGCTGGCACGGACGGACGGGGCACCTCGATTTTTGGCCGGTCGCCGGACCGAGCGACGGGCACAGTGCCGGCCACAGGCGCCTCGCTGTGCCCGGGTGCAGGCGCGGCTGGCCGGGGCGCGTCCTCGACTTCGTCGAATACCGGCAACGGCGCAAGCAGCTCCGCACGTGACGGCGCAGCAAAAGGCAATTCGGTACGCGGCAGCCAGGTGACCACCTGCATGGCGGACAAAAAGGCGCGGCGGCGAGGCTCGTTGAGCAAGGGACAGCCACCTGTGGATAAAGTCAGGACGCAGATTCTACAGACCTTCGACGAATCACGCCGCAGTTGATCGACTGAGGGTGAAAACCAAAGGCTGCGATGCAGTACAATTGCCGCTTTTATTTGCCAACCAGCGGCCCTCCGATGATCGAACCTAAGCGCGTCTTGCGCGCCCTCGCCGAGCACTGGGCGCTTCTTGAGCCACTGTGCGAGCACTTCGACCAAGGCACCCTGAGCCTGAGCGAACTGCGTCTGCAACTGGCCGCCCAGCAACTGGAAAGCACGCCACAAGACATTACCCACCTGCTAGACGTGTGGATTCGTCTCGACATTCTCGTTCCCGTGGCCAAAAGCCCGAACCGGTTCGAGCTCAACGCGCAGATCCATGACTTCCTGTCGTACTTGCGCCGCGAACACCGTCTGGGGCTGTGCCTGGAAATCGAAGCCTACCTGCGTCACCTGGAGCGCCTTGCCGGCTACATCCAGGAAGCGTTCGAAGCTCGCGACGCCAATGATCTTGCGCGCCAGTTGCGCCTTCTCGACATGCGCGTGCGCGATGTCTTGAAAAAACTCGCCAACGACGAACAGGCGTTGGTCTCGGTGGCCGAACGGGCCAAGACCAGCGACCGCCAGATTCCACTGCGCCAACGCTACGCCGAAGTGCTCGCGACGTGGGACGAATACGTCGAGCCGATGATTCAACTGGTGAACGCGGATGGCGCCTTCGAACAAGGCGTGCGCAAGGTCGAGAACGTGTTGCTGCGCATGCTCACCGACCAGCAGCGCCTCGGGCACTTGGTCGACGACGACATGCTGCTGCGCACCCATGCCCGAATCCTGGAAATGCAGACCAGCGCCCAACTGACGCTGCGCCATGCGCGCGAATTGTTGCTGCCGTTGCGGGAAGAGGCACGCCGCCATAACGCCGTCACGCGCGGCGCCGCGCTGGCCTTGGCAGCCATCCGCCGCAAAGGCATCGACGCAGTGCCACAAGCCGCCATGCCGTTGTTCACCCGTCCGCAGAGCACCTTTCTCGGCAGCGCGAACCAGGTTGAGGCCTATGTGTACGCGTTGGCTCGTTTCGAACCGAAACCCGCACGCTTCCCCAAATCCAGCGTTACCCGCAAGGGTGAACCGCCTCGGGCGCCGCGGACGGTCAAGGAAATGGTCGAGCGCTGTGAGGAAGCACTGCCGATGCCAGACCTGATGGTCTGGTTGCTGGAGCAAGAGCCGACCGGTGCAACCGATGAACTGCTGTACTGGTTTTCGCGACTGTCTCGTGAAAAACGTTTCAAACGCGAGCGCCTGGAACGCCGCGAGTACCTCACTCAGGAGCACCGCGTCAGCCTGCGCTCCTTCGCCCTGCTCTCAAGCAAAGACGCCACCCAAGAGAATTCAGAGGGCACCGCCCATGCATCTTGATCTATCCGAAATGTCCCAACTCGCACCGATCTTTCGCGAGTTGTTCAAGGGCTACCACATCAGCCGCCGAGACCCCGAGCTCTACGCTCAGCTTTCCAACTCGCAGGATCAGTACCGTGCGCTGTTCAAGGCATTGGGCTTTGAACTCATCTGCGATACTCGCGGCTTCTATTACTTCGTCCCGGAACTGGCGGCTGCACAGGTCAACAAAACCGCGCAACGCCTGGCGCTGTTTACCTTCATTCTCGTCGAACACTTGGCCGATCAGGGCCGTGATCCGGTCGCCGTACTCGATGGCGGCAGTCTGGGCCGTGACGAACTGCCATCGCTGCTGGAGAAATACCGCGATCTGTTCCTGCAAGCGGAAGTGCAGACCCAAGAAGAGCTGGAAGAGAAAATCATGCGTCGCATGACCCAACTCGGCTTCGCGTCTGAAGAGGTGGGCATCTACCGCTTCCTGCCGCCGATGCACCGTTTCCTCGACGTCTGTCTGTCGGTTCAGCAAGACCGTGACCTGGCTGCAAGCCTGCACAGCGATCTGCCACTGCCGACGCCGGTCCTGATCGACGATGACAGTGATGAAAAACTGCTGCAGACAGACGACCCGCTCGACCTCAGCGAGTTTGACGAAACGCAAGAGACCGAAGAGCAGGCTCTGGCCCGCGCGATCGCCGAAGAACAGGAGCTAGATGCATGACTCAGGAACGCTACGGCATCCGCCGCTTCGCCCTGCTCAACACCGCCGGCTACAGCCTCGGGCTGTTTCCGCTCGAACACCCGCTGTCGGTGTACGGTGCGAACAACCTGGGCAAGAGCGCGTCCATCAACGCGTTGCAATTCCCCATTCTGGCGCGCATGTCGGACATGTCCTTCGGCAAATACAGCCTTGACCAGTCGCGCCGCTTTTATTTCGCCTCGGACACCAGTTATATCCTGGTCGAAGTCGCCCTTCCCCATGGCCCGCATGTCATCGGGGTCGTCGGGCGTGGCCCAGGGGGTGGCTTCGGTCACCAGTTCTTTGCCTACGCGGGCAAGCTGGACCTGGCCCACTATCAGAAGAACGACACCTGTCTGCGCCAAAAAGAACTGTTCAGCAATCTGGAAAGCCAGGGGCTGAAAGCCTACGAACTCAAGCCGGACGAGCTGCGTCGCCTGCTGGTGGGTGGGCATACGTCCATTCCTTTGGACCTGACGCTTATCCCGCTGCGTTCCACCAGCGAACAAAGCCTCAAGACCTTCCGTGCACTGTTCATCAACCTGCTGCACATGCGCGAAATCACCGCGGCCAAGCTCAAGCAACTGTTTCTCGACGCCTTCGAACACAGCCTCAGATCCGGCAGTGTCGATTACATCGCCGCGTGTGAAGAAGCCTTCCGCGATGTAAGGCGCATGGAACAGGATTACAACGCGCTGGTATTGGCTGGCCCATTGGTTGAAGCCTTGGCCAACGGGGTGCAACAGCGGGACATTCTTCGCGGCAAATTGCATCGCCTCTCGCCGCTGCTCGACTCCCTGCTGGGCACCTGGCAGGACTACTCAAATGCTCGCAAGGAAGAATTGGTCATTCAGGCCGAGCACTACCGTGGCGAGCAGGATGCCTTGCAGAACGACCAGCGCGGCAGTACTCAGGAGCTCATGCGCCTGGAGCGTGAGATCAGTAACGTTCAGCGTTGGATTGGCGAATTGGCCGTCCTCAAGAACCGCTTCGCGCTGATCGATGACGTTAAGATCCTCGAGCAACAGTTGCTGGCCGCCAAAGACGCACATGACGAACTCGCCGGTGCACTGGCTCAATCCCGTCAGTTCAGCGCCGAAGATCTGGATGAACGTGTACGCGATCTGGAAAAGCGCCTCAAATCGGTCAAGCAACAGCTCGATCATGCGGACAACAACAGTTATGCCCGACTGCGCGAAGAGTTTTCGCAACCGGACGTGGAGCGCTTGATGCGCCTGTTCAACGGTGCGCTGTTCAGCTTGCCCTTGGGTGAACAAGGCATTGCGTTGGATGACAACGACGCGTGGGTCAAATCGTTGGAGGCCGTCCTCGATGCCTTCAAGGGTGAACGTTTCGAAGTGCCGGGCCTGTCGATCAACCTTTCGCATATCGACCCTCCCGCATTGCAGGCGCTGGCTGACCGGGCCGCATTGCGTGACCAGAAGGAACGTCTGGAAAAAGAACTGAGGCAACTGAAGACCCAACAGGCCGTGGCCTCTGACAGGGCTGCGAGCAAGAGCCAAACCGAAGCGCTTTATCAACAAGTGCTGGATGCGCAGAAAGCGCTGGAAGACTTCCGGCGCACTCAAACGCTAAGTGCAGAAGAAGGCGAGAAGCTCGAACAACTGGCGCAGATGGAAGCCGCCCAGGACGAGCTCAAGCGCTCCAGCGATGCCTTTACCGAGCGCGTACAGCAACTGTCGGCCAAGCTGCAATTGGTAGGGCGGCAGATTGGCGATCTGGAAGCCAAACAACGCACGCTGGATGACGCTTTGCGTCGTCGTCAGCTACTGCCTGCGGATCTGCCATTCGGCACGCCGTTCATGGAGCCTGTCGACGACTCCCTGGATAATCTGCTGCCGTTGCTCAATGACTATCAGGACAGCTGGCAGGGCCTGCAACGCTGCGATGGCCAGATCGAAGCGCTTTATGCGCAAGTACGCCTCAAGGGTGTGGCGAAGTTCGACAGCGAAGACGACATGGAACGTCGCCTGAAGTTGCTGATCAACGCTTATGCGCACCGGACCGACGAAGCGCTGACCCTCGGCAAGGCCCGTCGCGCTGCCGTTACCGACATTGCGCGGACGCTGCGCAACATCCGCAGCGATTACGACAGCCTCGAGCACCAGTTAGCGCTCTTCAACCGCGAAATCAACCGCCGTCAGGTCTCCAACCTGGAAAGCTTTCGCATCGTACTTGCGCCAAACAAGGAAGCGCTCAAACACATCGATCAGATCATTTACAGCGCCGGTCAGTACGAAGAAGGCGAAACCCTGTCGGTGTTTGATTTGAGCCAAAGCGCCGAGCAAGACAACAAGAACGAAGAGGCCAAAGAATATCTGGCGCGTCTTGTGGCGGCGAACCACAACCAGTTGGGCCTTAAAGACCTGTTCGAATTGGCGTTCGAGATCACCAAGGTCAATAGTCAGCCGGTTATCCACACCGACATCGATGGCGCTGCATCCAATGGCACGACCATGACCATCAAAGCGCTGACCAATATGTACCTGTTGCTGCACTTGATGGATCGCGACCTCGCCGGTCGCGTCCGCTTACCGTACTACCTCGACGAAGCAGCAGACATTGACGAAAGAAACCAGTCTGCCCTTCTGGAAACCAGCCTTCAGCTTGGCTTCGTACCGATCTTGGCGAGCGTCAAGCCTCAGGTATCGGCGCATGTGGCCATCGACCTAGAAGGCGGCACTGGCCCAGCCGGTATTTACATCGATGAAGCTGACTGGAAATACATCCGCCGCCGGGAAGAGATGAGTACAGTGAAGACTGCGGAAGTGGCGGAAGCCTCTGCCGAATAAGGATGTTGAGTCGCGTTAGAAAGCCCCACAGCAATGTGGGGCTTTTTTATGGGCATTATGAACGATGCCCGATCAGTCGAGGTGACGCTTAGCAGCACCGCCAACTGAGACATGCGGCCGATTATAGCCTCCCGGAAAAGACAAAACCCCGTCTGCTTTCGCAAACGGGGTTCTGCAATTGAATCTTGACGATGACCTAC
>NZ_QARE02000017.1 GCF_003052515.2 Pseudomonas sp. RIT409
GTTGCAGATGACGGCCACCCCGCGGTCCCGGCACAGGGGTAACAACCGCGACTCCACCGCGCGGTCATCCAGCGCGTAATTGATCTGCAGAAAGTCCAGTGGCTCGGCTTTGATGACCGCTTCGACTTCGTCATACGCCGACGGGGTGTAGTGGGTGATGCCGATGTAGCGAATACGGCCCTGTTCCTTCCATTGGCGCAACGTCGGCAGGTGGGCTTTCCAGTCCAGCAGGTTATGGATCTGCATCAGGTCGATGCGATCTGTCTGCAGCAGCCGAAACGACGCCTCCATCTGGGCAATGCCCGCTTGGGCGCCACGGGTCCAGACTTTGGTGGCGAGAAAGGCTGGCGAGCGTGGCCGGTGGATCGACAGCAACTCTCCTGTGGTCTGTTCGGCTCGCCCGTACATAGGCGAGCTGTCGACCACCGTTCCGCCGGCCTTGAACAACTCGGACAGCACCTCAGGCAGCGCCTGATACGCTGGATCACCGGGCGCTACGTCGAAACCGCGATAGGTGCCGACACCGATCATCGGCAATGGCTCTGCGCTGGAGGGAATGTCTCGGGTCAACATGTTCCGGGCTCCTGTGCTGTTGCCTGAAGGTTTTATTCGTTCGTCAGCCATGACCGGCAGTGCGTCGAACGCCAATGCCGCCGCTACCCCCGCAGCCACCCTCAGCAAACGTCGACGGGTAAACAGCGCCGAGTGCCTCATGACCGTGCCTCCTGATCGGACAATGACTGATCGACCCTCCACTGTCGGCATCGGTTCAACCGCCCATCGGCCCACAGGCACAGGACGATGGAACACTGCGCGCGAGCACGCGTCACACGTTATGCACAGACCCAGGAGGCCCGAAATGAAGACAGTGATCACCCTCAAGGAACTTGCCGAAGCGGATTTGCGCCCCTACAAGGAAGTCTGGCTGACCTCTGCCGAAGCGCTCACGGAGAGCGGCCATAGGGAAGACGAAATGTGCCTGTGGCGCTCGAACCAGGCCTACACCCACGACATGCTCAGCGAAGGCACCCACGACCAGAACCTGCACGGTGTCTGGCTGGTGGTGGATGACATCGACGACCCGGACCAGGTCATCGAGATTGAAGACACGGTGCGCCAGCGCTTGAACACGCTGAATTTACAAGGTGAGTTCTACCCGGCAGAGACCGGTGACGGGCTCGCTTCGATCGGCTGATGCATTACGGGACGACCGCCCGGCCCAGGCTGCTGCGTTTCGACGCAAGGTTGATCATCGCCGTTTGACGAACGACACGGCAGTTGCCGGGACTTGCCTAGTGCCGGAGTTTCCGACCGAGCGTCCACCACCCGCTTGTCACCTGAGAAGCTCCGGCGTATAAATGAGTAACTACTCACTCAATTCCAGATTGCCCATGGCTCGTCCCAAAAGCGAAGACAAGCGTACTGCACTCGTGAAATCCGCTGTTCGCGTTTTCGCCGAACAGGGCCTCGGCGCACCAACCTCCAGGATTGCCAAAGGCGCGGGTGTATCCGAAGGCACGCTCTACAACTACTTCGAGACCAAGGACGACCTCCTCAATCAGGTGTATCTGGACGTCAAAGCGCAACTGCGCGATGCCATGATTCCGGGTTACCCGAAAGATCAAGACCTCAAACGCCGCTTGCACCATGCCTGGCACACCTACGTCAACTGGGGCGTGGCCCACCCTCTCGAACGCAAAGCGATGGCTCTGCTGATGATGTGCGACCGCCTGACCGAAGCGAGCCGACGGTCTGGAAGCGAGGCGTTCGGCGACATTCAGCGCCACATGCAAGAAGGCACCACCCGCGGCGTGCTGCGGGATCAGCCTACGGCGTTCATCGCCGCGATCATGCGTTCGCTGGCAGAAACCACCATGGACTTCATGACCAACGAACCGGAGCACGCCGAGCGCTATTGCGACGCAGGCTTCGAGGCTTACTGGAATGCAATTGCACAGGACTGATACATGCGCTTTTAAATGAGTGATTACTTACTCATAACGTTATTCACTTGCTAGGAGTTCATTATGTCTAAAGTCTGGTTAGTCACTGGCAGCGCCAGTGGCCTTGGCCGCCACATTGCCGAAGCCGTGCTGCAATCAGGCGACTGCCTGCTCGCCGCCGCCCGTCAAATCGATCGCCTTGAGGATCTCAAGCAGCGCTACCCGTCGCGCATCCTTCCATTTGAACTGGATGTCACCGACGCCTCCGCCGCCAAGGCGGCGGTAGACGCAGCGGTGTCGACCTTTGGCCGGCTGGATGTGCTGGTCAACAACGCGGGCTTCGGTCACATGTTGCCGTTCGAGCAAATCGCTGAAGCGGACTTCCGCCTGGAATTCGAGACGAACTTTTTCGGCGTGGTGAATCTGTGCCGAGCCGCCGTCCCGGTCTTGCGGGAACAGGGCGCGGGCCGGATCGTACAGATTTCCTCGGTCGGTGGACGGATGGCCACGGTGGGCTTGAGCGCCTATCAGTCGGCCAAATGGGCGGTGGGCGGTTTCTCTGATGTGCTCGCTGCAGAGCTCAAGCCACTGGGCGTGCACGTGACCACCCTGGAGCCTGGCGGCATGCGCACCCAATGGGCCGTCCGTGCCCGCGGCAGCGACGTGCCCTACATGGCGGCGTATGAACAGAACGTTGGCCAGATGCGTGCCTTGTTACGGACGATCACGGGCAACGAAAACAGCGACCCTGACCGGGTCGCCCAAGTGATCCTCAAGCTCGTCGAACACCCCCAGCCACCGCTGCGTCTGCTCTTGGGAAGCGATGCGCGACACTACCTGGCACCCGTAGAGGCGAACAGGGCCGACACCGCCGAGCGCTGGAAAGAGGTCAGTGAATCGGTGGATTTCAGTTGCGTCGGGCCTGTGCCCGCATTACCCGAAAGCTGACAGCCGCTGCGCACTGCGCCAAACGGAATACGGCAGCGCCGTCCACCCCGTGCAGTCGAACAACACGGCCGAGGGACGCGTCGCCGCTCAGCCGTGTTGCGAAGAAGCGGGACCGCCTCACTTCTTCAAGGCGTCGTACGCCTCTAGCGCATGCATCGAGTAAATGTAGGCCGCACCTGCGTTCAGCGAGATGGCGGTCGCCAAGGCCGCGGCCACTTCTTCTCGAGTGGCCCCCGCCGCGATGGCGGCTTCGGAGTGGGCCCCGATACAGCCGTCGCAACGGGTAGTGATCGCCACCGCGATGGAAATCAACTCGCGGGTCTTGGCGTCGAGGACATTGTTCTCTGCGGCGGCATCGCCAAGCGCCATGTAGGCCTTGACCATTTTCGGGTTGGATTTGGACAGTGAACCGAAGGATTTCTTGATGGTGGAAACGAGGTCGGGCCAATTGCTGAACATGGTGGTATCTCCTGAGAGCGGCGACTAGACTGCGCCGGGAACACGACCAGTTTCCCTCCGTTGCGCTGGTGGAACTTGCCTGTTTTACTCATTTTTTTGTTCGAACGTCTCATATGAACGCGATCGACACGCTCATTACCCTCGCGGATGTCCGGGGCAGCCTTGATCTGCGCTG
Source organism: Pseudomonas sp. RIT409 (assembly GCF_003052515.2). Lineage (GTDB taxonomy): Bacteria > Pseudomonadota > Gammaproteobacteria > Pseudomonadales > Pseudomonadaceae > Aquipseudomonas. Next base: position 3,526 of record NZ_QARE02000017.1, read on the forward strand.
CCAGTTTCAGGGCGACTGGGCGCTGGATCATCCCCCCGAAGCCCCGGGTACCGCGCCTTATCACATTGTCCTGGCAGGTGAATGCCACGTTGAATTGCCAGACCGTCGCGACGTGAAGCTGGTGGCGGGCGACATCCTCGTGCTACCGGGAGGCGCGGCCCATGCCCTTCGCAGCCCTGGGAAGCGGGTCATGCCGTCAGTGCCGCGCAGAGAGCCCGGTGGTTTGTTGGAGGTCAAGCGATTCGGCGACGGCGCCGATCTCGATTTGCTGTGCGGCAGCTTCCACTACCAACAGGGTTCCATGCTGTTCTCGGCGCTGCCCGATCACGTGTTGATTTCGACTCACGCACTGGGCACAGAGCACGCGCTTGGCGCGCTGGTCGCCTTGCTGCGCAGCGAAGCCGATACGGATCAGGCGGGCGGCCAATACATGGTCAATGCGCTGACCTCGGCGCTGTTCACGCTGGTCCTGCGTGCCCATCTGGCTCAGTCGCCCCAGGGCAATGGCAGCCTGGCCTTGTTGAGCGACCGCCGTCTGAGCCGCGCCTGGCAGGCGATGCTCGCCAACCCTGCCCACCAATGGACCGTCGAAGGCCTGGCGGAACTGGCGACCATGTCCCGCGCAACGTTCATGCGCACGTTCAGCAAGGTCAGCGGCAGCTCACCCTGGGTCCTGTTGACCCAAGTGCGGATGCAGATGGCGTTCGGGCTGCTCAGCCGGTCGCGCAGCGGGTTGAGCGACATCGCCGCTGAAGTGGGCTATCAATCACAAGCGGCATTCGCCAAAGTGTTCAAAGACACCTATGGCCTGGCGCCGGGGCAGATGCGGCGCAGTCTGGCGAGCGTTAAATCGGGGTGATGGGTGCCACCTCGGCCATGGCCTGGCACCGACGCGTCACCCCGGCGCTTTGACCCCCAACCTCTTCCACATCGGTTTGGTGATCCGTTGGGTGTTCTTGTACCCGGCCCACGGGTCGGCCTTGAGCTTGCGCAGCCGTTTGAGCACATTGCCGATGTTCCACTGCGCAGAAGATTTCAGGCCAGTGAGCTCCTCTCGGGTCACCGGCACCGACACCGGAAGGCCCGGACGTGCGCGGGCGGAATAAGCGGCCACGGTACTCGCTCCCCGTGAGTTACGCAGGTAATCGATGAAGATCTTGCCCACGCGATTCTTGGGGCCGGAGGTGGCGGTGAAGCGTTCAGGCAGTTGTTGGGAGATGAACTGTGCCAGCGCCTTGGCGAAGGCTTTGACGGTCTCCCAGTCGGCCTTGCGCGCCAGCGGGACGACGATGTGCATGCCTTTGCCGCCACTGGTCTTGATGTACGCATCCAGCCCTATTTCATCCAACACCGACAAGGTCAATTGCGTCGCTTCGATCATGCTGCGCCATGGCAAGGCGGGGTCCGGGTCCAAGTCCAGGACAAAGTGGTCAGGCAACTCGATCTTGTCGTAGGTCGCGCCCCACGTGTGCAGCTCCACCGTGCCCATCTGCGCTGCGCCCACCAGGGCCTGCACACTGTCGATCTCCATCAACCGTGCGTGGCCGGGGTCAAGCGAAGGATCGAGCTGCTTGATATGAGGAATGGCCAGCCGATCGGCATGCTTCTGAAAGAACTGCTCGCCCTCCACGCCCTCCGGGCAACGCAACAACGCAACTGGCCGGTGATCCAGATGAGGCAGGATCCAGTCGGCGACTGACTCGTAATAATGCGCCAGATCGATCTTGTGCAAGCCGCTCTGGCTGTCGATGACCCGGTCGGGATGACTGATCGGGACGCCCGCCACCTCGATCTTGTCTTTGCCTGAGCGCTTGCCCGCGGGCTTGGCCTGCTCGGTGGACGCTTTCGTCTTGCCTGAGGCTGACTTTCCGGCGCGGGGCTTGAACGGGGCTTTGATGTCCTTCGGCGTTCTGGGGTATTCGTGCACCACTTCACTCGCGGGCTTATCGTTGCGCAACGCAATGAACGAGGCGTGGCGGATGATCCCTTCGCGGGTCCATTCGCTGAACTGGACTTCGCCCACCCACGACGGCTTGACCCAGTGCACCCCCTTCGCCTGGGCGCTGGTGAGTTTCTTCGCCAGAGGTGAGGTGTCCTGTTCCATCGCCTTCAGGCGTTCGGCCATTTCGCCAAGCATTTTCTGGTTGAAACCGGTGCCCACTCGACCTGCATACACCAACCCGGCCCCCTCTTCGTTGACCGCCAGCAGCAGCGCGCCGAAGCCGCTGCGAGTGCCTTGGGGCTGGGTGAACCCGACGATCACGAACTCCTGACGCAACGTGCACTTGAGTTTGATCCAGTCCGGGCTGCGGCGAGATTGGTAGGCGCTGCCCGCCCGCTTGCCAATCACCCCTTCCAAGGACAGCGAGCAGGCGCTCTCGATGATGTCCCGGTGGCTGGCAGAGAACGCCTCAGAAAAGCGCAACGGGCCTTTTTTCTGTTTACCCAGCAGCTTTTTTAGGGCCGCACGGCGCTCTTCCACCGGCCGCTCTCGGATGTCCTCGCCATTGATGAACGGCACGTCGAACAGGTAATACACGATGTCGTTACTGCGGCCGCGGTCGAATGCGTTTTGCAAGGCCTGAAAATCCGGCAGGCCGTCGTCGTTGAGCACCACCGCTTCGCCGTCGAGCCAGCCATCACCCAGGTTCAGCTCGCTGATGGCCTTGGCTTGCAGGGGCAGACGGTCGGTCCAGTCATGGCCATTGCGGGTGATCATCCGCACCTCACCACCGATGATCCTTGCCAGGATCCGGTAGCCGTCGTACTTGATTTCGTACAGCCACTCGCCCTCTGGCGGCGTGTCCATGAGGGTGGCCAGTTGCGGCGAAAACTTTTCTGGAACAGGCGATGAACCGGCCGACGAGGATCGGGGCGACGCCGTGTTGCCGGACGCCTTCTTCTCCGCTGCCGCTGGTGCGGCGGCGGCCGTCTTACGCTTGTTCGTCTTGGCTGTCGCGCGCTTGTCACCCACCGTGGCGCCACTGACCACGCTCAGCGGCTTGTCCACCACAATGTCGTAATCGTCGGCTGACCGCACGGCGCTGTCTTTCTCCTTGATCAACAGCCACTGTTCCTTGTCGCCGCTGCCAGGCAAGTGAGTGCGCACCAGCGCCCAATCCCCGGTGAGCTTTTCACCGATCAGGGTAAATTTGAGTTTGCCAGCCTTGTACGTCTCGCGGGGGTCGCCATGGGGCTGCCAGACGCCGCGGTCCCAAACGATCACATCCCCGCCGCCGTATTGGCCTTCCGGGATGTGGCCCTCGAAGCTGCCGTAATCCAGCGGATGGTCTTCAACGTGAACGGCAAGGCGCTTGTTTTTGGGGTCCAGACTAGGCCCCTTGGGGACCGCCCAGCTCTTGAGGGTGCCGTCCAGCTCCAGGCGAAAGTCGTAATGCAGGTTGCGGGCGTCGTGCTTGTGAACCACGAAGGTCAATGCGCGGCCCTTCTCGTCACTGGCCGAGACGTCGGATTCGGGGGGCTCGGATGTGATGTCGAAGTTGCGCTTGCGGGCGTATTCACTCACGGGTCTGGCCATGGTCGATTCAACCTCTGCACCGTTATTTCAAAGAGCCGTTTCACAGAGCCGTTTCACAGATCGATGCCAACGCACGGCTGTACGCAAGGCTTCGTCCGTCAGGACGCTTTGGTGGTTTTCTTCCTGGCCGGCGCTCGTCGTTTGGTGGGGCCTGCCTCGTCGGCGGCTGCCTTGCTTTTGCCGGCAGATTTGGTCTTGGCCTCTGCCTTGGAAGAGCCTCCACGGCTGCCCAGACTGCGCTTGAGCAATTCGGTCAAATCAATGACATCAGCGGATTTGCGCTCGTCCTCACCGGCGTCGGTTTCCACATCTTCGATCTTGCCTTCCCGGGCCTTGGTTTCAACCAGCGCCATGATCTGTTCCTGAAAACGATCGCGGTACTCGTCGGCGTCCGGTGTCCAATCGGCGCTCATGTCCTTGACCAGCCGCTTGGCCATGTCCAACTCGCTTTTATTGAGCTTCGCGTCGGTCACTTCCTTGGGCAATTCGAGACTGTCCAGCCCACGCACCTCGGCAGGCCATCGCAGCAGCACCAGCATGATCGCCGAGTCCAGCGGCATCACGGCGGCCAGGTGCTGGCTGGTGCGGATCACCACATGGGCCAGTGCCACCTTGCCGGTGTCCACTAACGTCTGCCGTAAGAGAGCGTAGACCTTCTCGCCGCGTTTGTCGGGTGCCAGGAAGTACGGGGTATCGATGTTCTGCAGGGGGATGTCCGCGCTGTCGACAAAGCCGAAAATATCGATGGTCTGAGTCGAGCGTGGGTGGGCGGCGCGAATTTCATCTTCGCTGATCACCACATAACGGCCCTTCTCGTGCTCCACGCCCTTGACGATATTTTCCTTGGTCACTTCCTTGCCGGTGACTTTGTTGACCCGCTTGTAGCCGACCGGGTCCATGCTGCGCTTGTCCAGCCAGTCGAAATCGACCCCTTGATGGGACGTTGCCGACACCAGCGCCACCGGTATGTGCACCAGTCCGAAGCTGATCGCGCCCTTCCAGATTGCCCGAGCCATTGCCTGAATTCCCTTGGGGTGTGTACAGGAATGACCGGACAGAAAGTGGAAAAGTTTCGGCCGATTGACGCCCTCCCGACGAGGTCATGCCATTCCTTTCAGGCATAGCTCATATCGATTCGCTAGACCTTCTTAAGGCTATGGAAAAGCGTTAGCCTCTGGTCCTCAACCCTTGTCTTCCGATGGCGCAAGCTGTCGACACCCTCACGGTCAACCGAGTAGCTCATGACTTCGATGCCTCATCCGTCCCACGGCACTACCATGACGAAGGGACTGGCGACACTGTTCGCCTTTTGCTGCGGCGCGATCGTCGCCAACATCTATTACGCTCAACCGATCATTGGCCTGATTGCGCCCGATATCGGCCTGTCGAGCACCGTGGCGAGCTTCATTGTTTCGCTGACGCAGATTGGCTACGCGCTGGGGCTGTTTTTCCTGGTGCCTTTGGGTGATCTGCTGGAGAACCGTCGCTTGATGATGGTCACCACCGGCGTGGCGCTCCTGAGCTTGCTGAGCGCGGCGTTCTCCCAGTCCCCCGATGTGTTTCTATTGGCTTCCCTGCTGGTGGGTTTCAGCTCAGTGGCCGTGCAGATCCTGATTCCCCTCGCCGCCCATCTGGCGCCCGAAGAGAGCCGTGGGCGGGTGGTGGGTAGCATCATGGGTGGCCTGTTGCTTGGCATTCTGCTGGCGCGGCCGGCCTCCAGTCTGATCGCCGATCATCTCGGCTGGCGCGCAGTGTTCGGTACCGCGGCCGTCGTGATGCTGGTCATTTCCCTGGTACTGGCAACGACCATCCCCAAACACCAACCCACCCACAGCGCCCGTTATGGGCAATTGCTCACATCCCTGTGGACCCTGCTGCGCAAGCAGCCGGTGTTGCGCCAGCGCGCGTTTTATCAAGCGTGCATGTTCGCCACGTTCAGCCTGTTCTGGACCGCCGTGCCGCTGGAGCTGGCGCGCAACCATGGGTTGTCCCAGAGCCAGATTGCCCTGTTCGCACTGGTCGGGGCCATTGGCGCCGTCGCAGCGCCGATTGCCGGCCGCCTGGCAGATGCGGGTCACAGCCGGGTCGCCAGTCTGTGCGCCATGCTGTTCGCGGCGCTGAGTTTTCTTCCCAGCCTTGTAGAACCGGCCTACGCGGTCATCGGCATGGCGTTGACGGGCGTGGTGCTGGATTTCTGTGTGCAGATGAACATGGTGGTCGGCCAGCGCGCCGTTTATGCCCTGGATGCCAAAAGCCGCAGCCGTTTGAACGCGTTGTACATGACCAGTATTTTCATCGGCGGCGCGATCGGCTCGGTGATCGCCAGCGCCCTGTACGACCACGGCGGCTGGGGCTGGATCGTGATCGCGGGCAGCGCTTTCCCACTGCTGGCGCTATTGGCCTTCCTGAAAAACGCCACCGCCGCGCGCCCCGCATGAGACGGGGTTCTCACAGGTGATTGGCCTGAACCGGTCAGCACCTTTCACACAGTTCAAGGAGTGATGTCATGACCCGCCGCACTTTCCTCATCACCGGAGCCAGTAAAGGCATCGGTCGTGCGTTGTCCGAGACCCTTGTCGCCGCCGGCCACCAAGTGGTGGGCATCGCCCGCCACGCCGACGACCCGACCTTCCCCGGCGTCCTCAAAGCCATGGACCTGAGCGACAAGGATCAGACCCGCTGTGGCCTGGCCGAGCTGGCGCAGCATTATCCATTCGATGGCGTGGTCAACAATGTCGGCCTGGTGCGCCCGCAGGCGCTGGGGCAGATCCAGCTAGACGATTTCGACGCGGTGATGAGCGTCAACCTGCATTCGGCCCTGCTGGCCACTCAGGCCTTGCTGCCGCACATGCGCCAGCAAGGCTGGGGCCGCATCGTCAATATTTCCAGCCTGACGGTGCTCGGGATTACCCAGCGCACCGCCTACGCCGCCGCCAAGGCAGCACTGATCAGCTTCACTCGTTCATGGGCGCTGGAGCTTGCGCAGACGGGCATCACCGTCAATGCCGTCGCCCCCGGTCCGACCGAAACCGAGCTGTTCCGGCAGAACAACCCCGTGGGAAGCGAAGGCGAGAAACGCTACCTCGCCGGCGTGCCCATGGGGCGGTTCGGCCAGCCGGAAGAAATTGCCTCAGCCATCGCCTTCTTGTTGTCGGAACAGAGCGGCTTCATTACTGGCCAGACCCTGTTCGTCGATGGGGGCGCCTCGGTCGGCAAAGCCGCATTTTGAAGGATTGGACCGCCCGAGGCCTTCGGCGTGTAGCGGCGCCGCGCGAGAATCAGAGGCGCCAGCGTATTCCCCCCGTTCCCGCCCGCCCGCGTCTTTAACGCGCGAGCGCAAACCACCGACGCTTTCGAGCGTCGGTGGTCACTTCAACTGTGCGGCAATCCAGCCCTTCAGATCCTCCACCTCATTGGACGTGATGGTGTGCCCCGCGCCAGGGTAGGCGTGGAACGCAGGGTTGATCAGCAGGTTCTCGAGCACGGTCCGCGCCTCAGTGGCACCCGTGAACGGCACGCGGTTGTCTGCCTGGCCATGCCCGATGAAGACACGCAGAGACTTCAGGCGGTCGTCCGGTTGCAGCCTGGCGTTGAGCGCCGAAAGGATTTTCCCGCTCAGTGGCGCGATCCCGCGCACCAGTTCCGGATGTTGCAGGCCGATCTGGTAGGTCATCATGGCGCCTTGGCTGAAACCCACGAGGATCACTTTGTCCGGCTGCGTACGGTACTTCTCCGTCGCCTGTTCGATGAAGGTCCTGAGCAGGTCGGTGCTCGTGTCGACATCGCGGGTCACGCCCTCGTATTCGGCTTGATCGGTGTCTTGGGTGAACCACTTGTACCCTCCGCCGTCGACCTCCAGCGGCGCACGCACCGACAGGTAGCTGAAATCGCGGGGTAACTCGTCCTTGATGCCGAACAGATCACGCTCATCACTGCCGTAACCGTGCAAGAAGATGATCAGGGGCTTGTCATGGGTGTCGGCAGGGGCTGCGGCGAGATAGGGTAACGCCAGATCAGTCAGCAAGGCCGGGGCGGCATGGGCGAAGCCTGTGAACACGCACAGCAACGCGGCGAAAAAACTCTTCATTGAAAACGGGCCCTTTGAGGAAAACGTCGGGCCCATCATACGCAGCAGGCATCGGATGTCAGCCCGCAATCGATGGGTAAAGGCTGTCGGGAAGCTGTACAGCCCGCCAATAGGCCTGTACGAACACCTGAGGCGGGCCTGGCCATGGGCCCAGATCAGCACGCCCTGCAGAATGTCCGTGCGGCGTTCGAGGCCCAACCCTTCAGCGTCACTCCTGGAGCGCAGCCAGCCCCAAATGCTCGCGTAACGTCGAGCCTTCGTAGGCCGTGCGGAACAATCCTTTGCGCTGCAGGTGCGGAATCACACTCTCGACGAATTCGCTGAACGACCCCGGCAAATAGGCGGGGGAAATCACGAAACCATCGCACCCGCCCTGAGTGAAGAGTTCAGCCAACTGATCGGCGATCTGGGCTCCGGTGCCCACCAATTGCGGCACGCGGACGCTGCTGGCAAAGATCCTTCCCAATGCTTCCAATGTGGTGTCGGCCCCCTGCATCAGCAGCTTTTCCGCGGCAGCCGGATGAATGGACGGCGCTCGCGCGACTTCTGCCAGCGTCGATGATAGGGAAAAGGGCGACAAATCGACGTTCAACTGCGACGCCAGCGTCACCAACCCCAACTCCGGCCGCGCCAGTGCATTGTGTTTGTCGCGCTTGGCTCGAGCTTCCGCTTCGCTGCCGCCGATAAAGGGCATTACCGCCGTCAACACCTTGCAACTGTCCGCGCTGCGTCCTTGCTGTACCACTTGGCCGCGGACATCTTCGCGAAACGCTTGCATGGCTTTCAAATGCGGATGAATGGTGAAAATCGCCTCAGCCCATCGCGCCCCGAAACGCCGCCCGCGGCCCGACGAGCCGGCTTGAATCAAGACCGGGCGGCCTTGCGGGCCACGCGGAATGTTCAAGGGCCCTTCCACCCGGAACCAATCACCCTGGTGCTGCACGGAGCTGATCTTCGATGGATCGGCCAATACGCCGTTTTCACGGTCCAGCTTCAATGCTCCCGGCGCCCAACTGCGCCAGAGCTTGAGCGCGACCTCGACGAATTCGTCGGCGCGGTCGTATCGCAAGTCATGCTCCAAGTGCTTGTCCTTGCCGAACAAACGCCCTTCGCTGTCATTCATCGACGTGACGATGTTCCAGGCAGCACGCCCCTTCGACAGATGATCGAGCGTCGCGAACTCGCGGGCGATATGCGCAGGCTCGTAATAGGTGGTCGACCGAGTGGCCCCCAGCCCCAACTTGCGGGTCTGGCCCACCAGATAAGAGAGGATCGGCAGCGGGTCCAGCCGGGTGGCGTCCTGTGCGCCATAGCGCAGCGCAGTGTCGCGGGATCCGCCCATCTGGTCGCCCACGGCCAGGCGGTCAGCGAAGAACAGGAAGTCGAACAACCCCTCCTCCACCACCTGGGCGGTGCGGCTGTAATACTCGGGGTCCAGGTAATTGCCCAGGGTTTCCGGGTGGCGCCAGACGGCGTGGCTGTGAATGACCGGCCCACTGAGCAGGAAGGCCGACAGGTGAATTTGGCGACTCATGAGGTTCTCCCGCCCTGCTTAGTGAGCCTGGGGCGTCCAGACGGCAATATCGGAAATGGTCAGCGGCTTCGGAATCAGCTTGGCCTCGTAGTAATAGTCAGCGATGCGTTGCTGCTCGGCCAATTGGTCCACCTTGACCGGGACAATGTCGTAGCTGCGCCGGCTGTTGGCCAATTCCACGGTCTCAGGCGGGATGTTGCCCCACAGCGGCGCCAGCTTCTTGGCCGCTTCCTGGGGGTGGCCTTTGACCCACTGCCCCGTGTCGCGAAGGGTGTCGAACACCACTTGCAGCACATCCGGGTGAGCCTTGGCGAAGCGCGTATTGGCGACGTAGAAGCGGTTGTAGTTGGCGATGCCGTCCTTGCCGTCGGCAATCACCCGAACATGGTGTTCGCGTTGCTGCGTCGCCAGGAACGGGTCCCAGATGGCCCAGGCATCGACATTGCCGCTGGAAAATGCCGCCACGCCATCCGGCGCTTCCAGATACACCGGTGTGATGTCTGCCAGCGTCAGCCCGGCTTTCTTGAGCGCCGAAATCAGCAGAAAATTGCTGCCCGAACCTTTGGAGACCGCCACCCGCTTGCCCTTGAGATCGGCCACCGTGCGGATGGGTGAGGCGTCCTGGACGATGATCGCCTGCGCGCTCGGCGATGGGTTCTCTCGGGCGTAGTAGGTCAACGGGGTATTGGCAGCCTGGGTGAACAGCGCGAAGGCATCCGCCACATCGGCGTGCAGGTCGACACTTCCCGCATTCATCGCACTCAACAGGCCGCTGCTGAACTCATGCCAGTTGACGGTAAAACCCAAGGGCTTGAGGCGTTGTTCGAGCTGGCCATCATTCTTGAGCAAGATCCAGAGCGTCGATGAGCGCTGGTAACCGATATCGATCACCTGCTCGGCCTGCGCCGCCACGGTGGTCAGCAGCAGAGCAGCTGCCAGGAAAAGTTTACGAAGGGGCATGACGATCCTTGGGGGCGGTTGTAGAAAAGGGCCCGACGCGTTCAGCACCGAAAGGCATGAGTGCCGGCCATGTAAGTTATTTTTGATTATAAAAACCGCGGAGAATTATTAAAGAAACGTATAGATCTAAGCTTATGCCGGGCACCGAGTGGAACGCCTCACACCCCCGCGAGGTCTAGGATGAGGTGAGCCCGACCGAGGAAGTGATCGTGAATATTTTTGAAGCCCTGAGAGAAAGCCATGACCGTCAGCGCGGCTACGCCGATGCCTTGATCAAGACCCACGGCGACACGAAAGAGCGAGCCGACGCCTACGAGCAGTTGAAGGCCGAGCTGCAAGCCCACGAAACTGCCGAAGAACGTTTTTTCTACATTCCTCTCATGGCCTACGACAACGGCGTCGATCTCAGCCGACACGCCATATCGGAACACCATGAGATGGACGAGATGATGGAAGAGCTCGACGAGACCGACATGTCCAGTCCGGCGTGGCTGGCGACCGCGAAAAAGCTGTCGGAAAAGGTGCACCACCATCTTAAGGAAGAAGAACACAAATTCTTCCAGATGGCCGGGAAGCTGCTGGACGACCAACAGAAAGAAACGCTGGCGAGCCGCTACGTGAAAGAGTACGAGGAGCAGCTGGCCGAGGCGTGAAACCGTCCGCCGGCTTCGAGGTGGGTGCGGTGGCGGCGAAAGAAGACGCCACCGCCCTGATCAGCCAAGTGTCGGCACACGTGCCGGATGGCCGGTTGACTGTCAGGCCTTCAAGGATCGACCTGTGCCATGAGCTCGGGGACCGATTCGGTTCTTCTCGCGTAGCGCTGAGCCAGAACCGCGCAGACCATCAGTTGGATCTGGTGAAACAGCATCAAGGGCAAGATCAACACCCCGATGGTGCTGCCCGCGAACAGGACTTGTGCCATCGGGACACCGGTCGCCAGGCTTTTCTTCGACCCGCAGAACAGGATAGTGATGCGGTCTTCCAGGCTGAAACCGAACGCCTTGCCCAGTAGGGTCGAGATGACCAGCACCAGCGTCAGCACGATGCCACACACCGCCACCAGGCCGACCAAGTCCCACAGCGGAATCTTGTGCCAGAGACCTTCGTTGACCGCTTCACTGAAGGCCCCATAGACCACCAGCAGGATGGAACCTTGGTCGACGTATTTCAGCCAGTGTTTGTTGCGCCCCACCCAGCCGCCAATCCAGCGGCGCGCAATCTGACCGGCGATGAAGGGAAGTAGCAGCTGGATACTGATTTTCACGATCGCGTCGACGGTCGAGCCGCCGTCGCCATGAACATTCAGCAGCAACGTGACAAGAAGCGGCGTGATGAAAATCCCGAATAGGCTCGAGGCTGCAGCGCTGCAGATCGCAGCGGGAATGTTGCCTCTGGCCAGCGACGTGAAGGCGATGGCCGATTGCACGGTCGCCGGCAACGCGCACAGATACAGAATGCCCATGTACAAGTCGTTGCCGATCAGCGGCGACAGAACCGGCTTGAGCGCCAACCCCAGCAGCGGAAAGATCACGAACGTCAAACCGAATACCAGCACATGCAAGCGCCAGTGACCGGCGCCCGCAATGATCGACTCGCGGGACAGCTTGGCGCCATGGAGGAAAAACAGCAGTGCGATCGCGATGTTGGTGAGCCAACTGAAACCCACCGCGACCTGGCCGCTGGCGGGAAGCACACTGGCAATGATCACCACAGCGATCAGCGTCAACGTGAAATTATCGGGGAGAAAGCGAGGACGACTCATGGGCGTTATCCGGTCAAGGCATGGACAGTGTTGCGACTGTACGCCTTCAGACAGGTGCGGGCTAACGCCAATGAGTCCGTGAATAGCGGCAAAAGGACAGATTGATCAGGACAGCCCGCCCTCTATCACCCTCAACACGGTGACCCGTTGTTTTCCCGGATTTTGCGCGATCATTTGATTGAGCGCAGCCTGCCACCGGTGAATGTCCTTCTCCTGCGACAACGCCATCAACGCCTGCCAGCCCATCCCCTGCGATGCAACACGGCTTTCATTGGCCGCTTCGGCCATACGTTCACGCTTCATCAGGTTTGCTGCAATTTCCGAGAGGGTACTCACGACGGGCTCCAGGGCGCGCGCGAGGCGCGCCAATACATGACTGCGGGGATGATGCAGGGTGTCATCACGTCAAAAAAATGGTGATCGCGCCGCCTGCCCCAGGGTTACAGCAAGGTTCAGACCAGTGCCGTGAGCGCCGCAAAAATTCGGACCAGTTGCACGGCGACTCGTCAAACGGGCGGCAGCAGGGTCTCTGCCAAGTTCGTCCGATCCACCAGCCGCGTGCTGTCACGCCCGCCGCGCTTGGACGCGTAAAGCGCGGCGTCACACTGTTCGATCAACGCGCCAAGGCTCGTCGGAGGGGTGTCGAACAGAATGGCACCAATGCTCAACGTCACCGCCTCAGGGGTGACGAACGCCACCGATGCCGCGTCGTGAAAGCGCTGGCGCAGCGCCCCACTCAATGCATCGACCTGCTCGTGGGACGTGTCGCTCAACAGGATCACGAACTCGTCGCCGCCCAACCGCGCGGCCAGCGCTCCATTGGGCAACAGCGAGCGAACCATCTCACTGAGGGTGATCAGCAAGCGGTCACCCGAGAGGTGACCATGCAGGTCGTTGACCGACTTGAAGTGATCGATGTCGATCAACAACAAGGCACCCAGGCGAAAGGCGCGTACGTCTTCCAGCAAACGAGGTGCACGGACCTCCAGCGCACGACGGTTGTACAGCGCGGTGAGAGGGTCGCGGGCCGCCAGACGTTCAATGCGTTTTTCCCGGCGATAGCGTTCCGAGCCCGTCATCGAGAGGGCAATCAGCATGATTGCCATCGCACCTTCCACCAGCGAAACCTGGATAATTTCCCCTCGAAATGCCGCGAGGTCTATCAAGGTCCCCGGCAGCCCTGCCGTGATGGCCTTGGCCAGGTAAAACAGCCCATGACCCATTAACACATAGCGCAACTGACCCGCGCCCACACTCAGCGACCTGCCGTGGGGCCGCAGCAGCGAACTGGCCTTGAACATCAACAACGCCACCAGCGTCGAATTGACCATCAGCATGACCTTGGACCACCACGGCGCCTCGGGCAGCAGCAACATCCCCACCCAAACGGCAAAAATCAGGTACCAGCCTCGCGCCAGTTTCGACTCGGTAAAGCGTCCCACGCCCAACAGGAACAAGAAGTGCGCCGTGACCAGCAAACCGTTGGCGAACCAGATGCCAATGAACAAAATGCCGCTGCTGCGCAAGAGCGCCAGGGTCGACCCCACGGTGATCGTCGCAAAACCGGCGCTCCAGAACAGCAGTGAAGTTTCTCTGACATGGCGCCACTCAGCAGCCAAGTAAAGCGCGGCAGCGGCTGCCAAGGCGATTGAGAGGGTCAACAGGGTAATTGGGTCGAGCGCCATAACTGCCTGGTCTTTCTGTAAAGCGTGGGAAGGACGTCATTGTATGCGTCCGTAGCAGATTCTGTGCCGCAAGTGCGAGCCGCTTTGGAGAATTCACCGGGGGTGTGCCGGGGCAGTCAGCCATCTAGCCAAGCGTCATAGGCCGAGTGTCTGAGAAGCAGCGGCCTCATTGAGCGGGATGGCTACATTCAGCCATTGCCGGGGTGGACGTGGTCAAGCAGTGTGGCGGTTGAGTGTGGAGTGTGGCCTGCCCCTTGCACTTGGCCGATGCAAGGGCTATTTCAGTGTTTGCCCGGACCCATCAAGGGGATGAAGATGAACTGGCGATATGCATCAACGCACGGTCAATGAATCGCTGGGAGTCCTTCCTGAACTCGGTGACCTGAGAGGCGAAACTGGCGCCCGGGCTTTCCCCGTGTGCTGGCTGAAACCAGGTTGCGACGTCCTCGATGACTTGCGTGGTATGGGACAGCGACTGGAAAAGGTCATCCAGTATCAGCCCGGCATCGACAGGTTTATTGACTTCACGATATGCCTCGCGCCTACGTTGCGCGAATGCTACAGAGGACAAACCGGGTCCAGCTTTCCCAGCGTCGCGCTCACCTGCGTTAAACAGGTACAGGAGGTCCACCCCTGCATCGCAGACCCGTTGGAGGTAGTCCGCCTTTGGTAAGCGAAGCCCTTTTTCATAATGACTTTGCGCATTTGGCTCGACGCCGGCGATCTTTGCGAATGCCAACTGGGTGAGGCCCAGTCTTTTACGCTCGTTTCTCAATCGTGTTCCGAGTAGTTCCATGTTATTGCTCCTGCTGAATTCACCTGCGCGGTGTCATCCGCAGATGCAATGGGGGGCTGGAGTGTAAGCGTCCAATTTAAGCTTGGAGCGAAACAGCGCCGCTCTTGGCTGTCCAACCACAATACTCTTAAACGGATAGCCGAAATGACTTTTCGAATAGAGCTGACCAGTGGTCGGGAAGCGTGATAAGTGGAAAACGTAGACACAGTCAGCGGTTTGCTATCCGGGTTTTTCGGTGAGTTTCCGACTGAAGGCAAAAAAGCTGGATAAATAAGAAAGCAGCGTCAAGCGAACAACGCTCGCGCCGCTCATGATCTTGAAAAGTCTGGTCCGTTATAGATCCGCTGCCATGTGACCCCTGCGACGATGATGGGAAAGCGTTCGGATAGCTGAAAACGTGAACGCTCAGGCCGCATACCCGCCTTCCACCACTGGCTGCGGGACATTGGCCGCAGTCAAACACTGCCCGATTTCTACGTAGTATTACGAGCATCCTGCCAAGTAAATGGCGACTATCATCGTGCCGTTTGCCGACACCCCAATAACAATTCCGGTATTGAACAATGACTCTGTCCATCCGTAGCAAAGTGGTGGTACTTTGCGTCGCTCCCGCACTCCTGCTCGCCTTCCTGATTGCTGGTTTATCGGTCACCCTCCTTCAAAAAACCGCTGACGACCAGGTAAACGACACGCGAAACACGCTGATCACCAGCCGAAAAAGTGCGCTGGAACACTCTGTCCAGGTTGCCCAAAGCGCCATCGCGGCCCTCTACGAAGCCTCCTCCCCCGGAGACCTGACCGCTCGTGACAAAGCCGTCAGCATCCTCAAGCAACTGAAATACGGAACTGACGGCTACTACTTTGGCTACGATGCCAACAGCGTCAGGGTTTTCTGGGCCGACAAAGACGTCAAAATCGGCGAGAGCTTTCGCGACTTCCGCGATCCCGACGGCGTGCCCGTGATCAACGAACTGGTGCGCGTCGCCCAAGAAGGTTCGCACTACCAGCGCTACCGTTTTCCCATCCCCAACAGCGATAAGGTTGTCCCGAAGATCGGCTATGCCCTCTATCTCGCCAAGTGGAACCTGATGATCGGGACCGCGGTGAACCTGGACGACATCGACGCGCAGGTGGCGCAGGTTTCCGCCGAACTGAAGTCGCGTCGTTCAGAGTTGGTCTGGCAGGTGCTTGCGCTGAGCATCGTGGCCTCGGTTCTGTTGGCCTTGCTGGCTGCGTGGCAGGTCAAACGGCTGTTTTCGCCCTTACTCCAACTCCGCTTGCAATTGGACAACATCGCCTCGGGAGACGGGGACCTGACCCATCGCTTGCCCATTGCGGCCGAGGATGAACTGGGGCAGTTGGCCCTGGCCTTCAACCGTTTCGTCGACAAGATTCACCGCTTGATCGGCCATGTCGCAGGCATGACTTATCGCCTGAACACGCTGGTCGCGGATGTCGCGGATCAGGCCCAACGCTCAGAAAAGGCGATGGACCTGCAGCGCCAGGAAACCGATCAAGTCGCCACGGCCATCCATGAAATGTCCACCGCCGCCCTGCAAGTCGCGCAGAACGCTCAGCAAGCTGCCCGGGCCGCGAGCCAGGCACAAAACGAAGGCGCCTCGGCCGGGACCGTCGTCAACGCCAGCGTCGACAGCGTCAATGGCCTGGTGGAAAACCTCACCGCCAGCGGCTTGTCCTTGACTCAGCTGCAGACCGAAGTCGATGCGATCGCCGGGGTGCTGGCGGTTATCCGCGCCATCGCCGAGCAAACCAATCTGCTGGCACTCAACGCCGCGATCGAGGCGGCTCGCGCCGGTGAAGCAGGCCGCGGGTTTGCGGTCGTCGCCGATGAAGTCCGAGCGCTGGCAAGCCGCACGCAGGATAGCACCAAGGAAATTCATGGGATGATCGGACGGCTGGAGGCCGGGACCGTCAATACCGTCACTGCGATGCAGCAATCCAGTGAAGCAGGCGGCAAGACTCGCGAACAGGCCGTGCGCGCCATGACCTCGCTGGAGGCAATCGCCAGTCTGATCTCGTCCATCAACGCGATGAACGCGCAGATCGCCAGTGCGGCAGAGCAGCAAACCGCCGTCTCCGAAGAGATCAACCGCAGCGTCCAGCAGATCGCCGTGTCCATCGACGCCGTTGCGCAGGACACCCAACGCGGCGCCGATACCGCGCGGGAGCTGTCGTCACTCAGTGCAGACCTGGAGGCCGCCATCAAGCAGTTCAGGATCTGACACTTGAAAGCGCTGCCCCGTAGCCCCCCGGCCCCTAACGGCGAAAACAAAAAAGCCCTGCATCTGCAGGGCTTTTCTGTATCTGTGTGGCGGGAAACCAGGGATTCGAACCCTGGGAACGCTATTAACGTTCGCCGGTTTTCAAGACCGTTATAGAAAAACAACCGGGCCGCGACCTCGGATGCAATTGGAGTTCCCATACTTTTTTGAAATCACCGGCCTGTACACCGCATTCCACAAGGGCCTCGCTTTTAGTTTCGGAACGGTTTTAGCCCCCTCCTTAGGCGTTCTGCCGACCTATACCCCTCAGTTACATTTGACCGTCCAGAGCTGATCGAGCCGTGTGGTAAAGCTCTGGCTCATCAGCTCCCTCCGCATCGCCCAGGCCGGATCGGACGGAACGCTGGCCGCGCGCAATGTCCCCCGCCCCCACCGCCCATTGATCTCATCTAAAACCTCCATCACCTTCCCTGCCGCGGCAGATTGAGACGCCGCGAACAGGTCCTCAGTGAATTCGCCTGGCTGCCGCAAATCCATCAGCAGTACCTCGGCCTTGCTGTACTTGAAGCCAGGCCGAAACAGTCGGTTCACGGCTTCGACCGCCGCCTTCGTCAGCAGCCGGACATCGTTCGTTGGGTATGGCAGTTCAACCAGTGCGCCGTTGGCATACTTCGCTTCCTCCGGATTGAACATCCCGGTGCGGATGCTCACCCTGATCTTCTTGCACATCGAGCCCTGTGCCCTCAGCTTCTCCGCCGCACGCTGGGTGTATGTGGCCACGGCTTCCTTGATGGGCTCGATCTCACTCTGGCGGGTGCCGAACATCCGGCTGCAGCAAATCTCCTGTTTTGGTGGATCTGCCTCGCTGAGCTCCAGGCACGGAGTACCGGCCAGCTCCCGAGCCGTCTTCTCGATGACCACGCTGAATTTCTGCCGCAGCGTCCAGGCGTCGGCCTGGGCCAGGTCCATCGCCGTCTTGATCCCCATGGCTTCGAGATGCGCCCTCATGCGCTTGCCCACGCCCCACACCTCACCCACTTCGGTGTTGCGCAACGTCCAATCGCGCCGAAACGGTTCGCAGATGTCGACGACCCCGCCGGTGTGCGCTAACAGCCGTTTGGCCGTATGGTTCGCCAGCTTGGCCAGCGTCTTCGTGCGAGCAATACCGACGCCGACCGGAATGCCGGTGTGCTTCAGGATTCGCGCACGAATCTCGCGGCCGAATTGGGTCAGATTCCCTGGGATGCCAGTCAGATCAGCGAAGCACTCGTCGATCGAGTAAATCTCGGTCGCGGGTACCATCGATTCGATGATGGTCATGACGCGCTCAGATATCTCGCCATAGAGCGCGTAATTACTGCTGAACGCGACGACGCCGTTTCGTCGCAGATGGTCGCGGATCTGGAAATACGGCTGGCCCATCTTCACGAAAGGCTTCGCGTCGTACGAGCGGGCTATGACGCAGCCGTCATTGTTCGACAGCACCACGATGGGTGTCCTGGCCAGGTCAGGCCGGAAGACTCTTTCGCAGCTCGCGTAGAAACTGTTGCAGTCGATCAGCGCGAAGACGGGCTCAGGCCTTGTCATGATCGCGAACGCTGTATTTCACAACGCCCCAAATCACAAGCTCATCGCCTTCCATAACGTGCCGCGCCGGATATTTCGGATTTTCCGACTGCAGGATGATTTCGTTTCCGCGCATGTGCAGGCGCTTGCACACCGGCTCAGTGTTGAGCGCCGCGATGACGATGTCACCGTGCTCGGCATACAGGCTGCGGTCCACGATCACCAAATCGCCACAGTAGATCCCTGCCCCCTGCATCGAATCCCCCTCAATCTTGCAGAGGTAGACGTGTGGCGCGCGGATGTCAAACAACTCATCGAGGGAGATGTGCTTCTCGATGTGGTCCGCCGCGGGCGAAGGGAAGCCTGCCGGTACGTGAAATGAGTATAGAGGCAGCTTTTCGCCGTGCGCTGATAGTGGGCCGAGGATGGAAACGCTCATGATGCAAGCCTTGCTCTGGGTAGCTGTACGTATATACAGTTAACGTTCTGGATCGCTTGCGGTCAATCTCATGGGTGGGAAATTTCGACGGGTGACAGCATGTGCGGACGCTACTCGATCTACGAATCAATGGACCATTACCTTAAAGAGCTTGCGCCAGAGCAGTTGGTGATCAACGGGTACGACCTGTGGCCGATTGAGCGCTACAACGTCGCGCCCTCCACTCGGGTGGAGATCATCCGACCGGTGGACGGCGGATTGAGCGTGGACAAGGTGAAATGGGGATGGTCGCCTTTCTGGGCGAAGAAGGATGCGAAGCGCCCTACCCCCATAAACGCCAGGGTCGAGACGGTGATGACGGGGAAGTACTTCAACCAGCTGTGGCCGAATGGGCGTGCACTGGCCCCGGCAAACGGTTGGTTTGAGTGGGTCAAAGACCCGGACGAACCGAAGAAGAAGCAACCCTTTTTCATCAGGCTGAAGGAGGAACGCCCGATGTTCTTCGCCGCGTTGGCTGAAGTATATCAGGGGATGGAGCCGGACCCGCAGGATGGTTTTGTGATCATCACTGCGGATTCGGATCAGGGTATGGTGGACATTCATGACCGGCGCCCGGTGGTGCTGAGCCCGGAGCATGCGCGGGAGTGGGTCGATCCGGAGACCACGCCGGAGCGTGCCGCCGAGATCGCCAAGGAATGTTGCCGCCCAACTGATGAGTTCACCTGGTTCGAAGTGAGCAAGGACGTTGGAAATGTGAGGAATCAAGGCCCCCATTTGATTCTTAAGAAAGCGAAGCAGTAATCATTACGCCTCACGGCATACCGGAGGACTAAATGGGCGCATGGCCGATCATGCGGGCCCATAACATCCCCTACTACTAATGTGCGCCCAACCGGCATACTTCCGAGCCTAGCCACCGAGCGCCGTGAACGGCCTAAATGCTTCGGCTGTCGTCCTAAAGGCTGACGAACCTGCCCCTTCGGTTGGACTTAGACTTCATGTGTGCCGTTGGACTGCTTCAAAAGTGTTTAGGGACGCCATAGGTTTAGACGGTCTGAGGACCTTTAATATGAGATTGTCAGATTTTATCCTAACCAACCTGGAACCCATCCTTCAGGAGTGGGAAGATTTTGCTCGGACGGTGAAGACGTCTAGACCCGTTATGGATTCAACCGGTCTGCGGAACCACGCTGAATACGTAATCCGGACCGCCGCTCTCGACATGCGCAAAGATCAAGATGAAGATCAGCAGATCGCAAAATCCCAAGGTTTGGGCCCTCGAGAAACTGGAGAATCTGCCGCCGAGACTCACGCAGAGACGCGCTTTGCGGCTGGGTTCTCTTTGGAGCAGATGATTTCGGAGTACCGAGCGTTGCGCTCAAGCGTTCTGAGATTATGGCTTCGGGATTTAGCGACAAACCAAGCTCAGCAGGTAGCAGACGTCATCAGGTTCGACGAAGCGATAGATCAAGCACTCGCTGAGTCCGTTGCCACCTATGGCCGAGCAGTCGAAACCACCCGGACAACTGTGCTCGGCGTACTGGGACATGATCTAAGGTCGCCGTTAAGCTCGGTGCTCATTGGAGGGGACCTGATTCGGCGGAACAAGGAAGCGTCAGAACGAGTTCGTCAATACGCCGATCAGGTCTATTCGAGCGCGGTGCGTGCCAGCCGTATGGTTGACGATTTACTTGACCTGGCCCGATGCAACGTTGGCTTAGGCTTGGCGATGAACTTGGAGACGAACGACCTTGCGAATGTCTGTAGCAAAATCGTTAATGAAGTTCACTCCGCTCATCCTGAAACAGAGCTTCTTATTGAGTTGCGGTCGACCGAGATGATTGGGGCATTCGATCCTCATCGCGTCGAACAAGTGATCTCAAACCTCATCGTCAACGCTATTCGTCATGGCGATGCAGACCGGCCGATTAGAGTGACGCTCGAGCGAGCTGATTCGATGGCGGTACTTGAGATAACCAATTACGGAGATCCAATCCCTCGTGAAGCGATCCCAGACATCTTCGGGCCAAACGCTCGATTTTCAAACCTTGCGAGCCGAGCTCAGGGACGCCAGGACGGACTTGGGCTGGGCCTCTACATTGCTTCGGAGATAGTCAAAGGCCACAGAGGACAGATCAGCGTGCGATCGGCAGAGAGAACTGGGACAACATTCAGAGTTGAATTGCCCGGTTTCTGAATCAAGAAAAACTAAAAAGCTAACGCCCAGCGGCCTTTAGCGCTTTCTCCAGTTCCACCCAGGGGAAGCGACGCTCACCGTTGAGACAGCGATCAGCATGCCTGAATGGTTCATCCTTGCACTCTGCCAACTGCTCCGCTTGGCAGCCGCGGCATGTCACCTTCTCCGCACTCAGCCGCCAGTGAGCGCTCCAATCTGTTATTAAAGTTGTGGGCATAGCATTGATCCGATTTCAGCTCTCACTACTCGATTCACGCAGCCCCCTCCCTGTTCCCGGATTTATACAGATGAGGCGACGAGCGTTGGGCGAGAATACCGATTTCATAGGCGAACTTCACGCTCGTCGGGAAAAAGCAATCGTACGGATAATCTCGGCACCTTTTTCGAATAGCTATGCTCACATTATCAGGGAGCAATATCTGTCAGGGAGGGCATATGCCGCAGAGTTCTCGTTCTCAACGACAAATGGAAAGTCTGCGCCGGATGCGCGATTGGCACCTGAAGCAGGCATTGAGAGCAAAAGTGGAGGGTCGCGAGGATCAGGCTGTTTTCCATTACCGGTACTACGATCTCCTTGGCCCCGCCGTTGAAGAGGATCCTCGATCGAAATAGCTGTCGCATGTAAGCCCACTGGGCGACTCGGCGATCGCGTTCGCCCCTTCAAACTCTGCCATCGCCCACTCCCTCCCGGCATCGACAAGTTCGAGCATTTCGTTCAGATCCTCGATGCCGACCTGGCGCGCAGAAAATGCTCGAACAGCCAAGACCGAGAGCTTGCGCCTGAATCCGTCGGGATCTATGACGTGTTCTGCCGACTGACGGATAGCCCCGCCCCATTCTGCCAGCGGGCCATTCAACGCGGCACCACCACGACTGAAAGTAATACACCCCCTCTACCTCTTCCACACCTGAGACATTCATCCCGTTCTGCGCCATGCTAGTGACGCTGGCATCAACCAGGCTTGGCAATTCATCAAGCCCTGTCGCGGAAGTGTTGAACACTCTGGCTGTGATTGTGACGCGACCCAGCGCTTCATCGCGATCTTCTCGAATGTGGACATCGCCCATTGCAGGCGTTGCCTTGCGGACCTCTTCCTTTGTGAGGGCGACACCGAGCCGCCTGCGTGGGGTGATGAGGAAATACATGATGGGCTGCCAGAACTGTATGTACATACAGTTAACTGGCAATCGACGTAAAGGGTCAATACTGGATGCGATGGCGAGCGACAGGTGACGTCAGCGCTTGTCGCCTTCGAGATTCCTCATGATGGCAGGAACCAGTATCCCTTGGGCGACATAGACCGATGCCGCTGGTGAGATATGGCTGTTGTCAAAGGTAGTCAGGCCGATTTTACGATCTGAACCTATATAAACCATGCATCCGTCACCATTGCATATATTCGAAATCATGGAGATGTACTCGAAGCCTCCCTGCCCTTCGCCGTACTTGGCCTGCAGAGATGCATCAGACACTAGAACGTCTTGAACGACGTCATCCTTGATAAAGCGAGGTGTAGATTTCCAATATTTACGCAGGACGATCTGATAAAGCTTGGTTTCCCAGCGTGGCACCGGCCCCATAACAATTACGTGCTTCACCCCATATGATTTCAGAGCGCCAGCAATCTGAGGGAGGCTGTTCGAAACGTCGTGACCGATGATTTGCCCGATTATGACCACATCTGGCTTTTGGTCTTTTATGGTCTGTATGGCGAACTGATTAGATCTGCGGCAGTACTCAGCAGGCGAAGTGTCGACCTCTGGAAGATTTGGCAGGCAAGCCGAACTCGCGGCGCTTAGGATGCCAATACCTGCTGGCAGTTCATGGGTTACGCCATAGATATACATCTGAGAATGTGAGTCGCCCCAGAACAGCACCTTCTTTGACGCGGCAGACTTGTAGCACTTCTCTGCAATGCTTAATACTGGTACGTTCGTGGCTGCACCGCTAAAAAATGCTGTCTGATCGTACCAATCGCAGTCGTAGCGGAAACGTTCTGGGATCTTGTTTTCAGTGAAGTAATGCCACTCCGGGCGCCCATTGGCGAAGTATTCTGCAAATTCTTGGCGCTCATCCTGTCGTCCCGGAAAGCCGTTTTTATGGACAGTCGTTGCGCTTACAGCAATGAATGCGAGGGCAATGACGATTAGCCCAGCGAATGCTTTTGGTCCAGGCACATTGACACGCAGTGGCGTCTCGATCAGAAGATATGTGAGATAGGCCAGAATGAATGCAGTTAACACCAACGCAACACGAATCCCCGTAGAAGGTGTCCCGGACAGGTCGATATAGGCAAATGAAAAGATTGGCCAGTGCCACAGATAAAGCGGATAACTGATCAGCCCGACGAACACCATGACTCGGTTTGACAGGATCTTGCGATTAACCCATGCCTCAGGGCCGCCAGCAATAATCAATGCAGCACCTACGACAGGCAGGAGCGCCCAGTATCCTGGGAACCGAGCCGTCTTGTCGATTAAGGCAATCGCCAAGGAAATCATGATGATGCCTGTAAAGGACATCAGGTTGCCGGTTGCATCTGAAGCCTTGAGTCCACCCTTACGAAGAGATAGGTAAGCCAGAATGCTCCCGGTGAGGACTTCCCAAAAACGATACTGAGGAAGGAAGAACACGCCAGAAGGGCTGTCAGCTAAGAAGGCCACACCTAAGATAAACGATGCTAGCCACATTGATACCAATGCTGGCAGGAGTGGGATCTTCGCCTTGTGCAAAGCGATCAGAATGATAGGGAAGACTAGGTAGAACTGCTCTTCCACCCCAAGCGACCAAAGATGAAGTAGTGGCTTTGTTTCAGCGCTGGCGTCGAAGTAGCCTGATTCAGTGTAGAGCAACACGTTCTGCAGAAACCCAATGCCAGCCATGATGTGTTTCGACAGAAGTTTAAACTCATCTCCCATCATGACTGCCCAGCCAGCCGCAAAGGTGGCAGCTATCACTACCATGAGGGCGGGGAATATCCGCCTGACACGACGCATGTAGAAGTCGTAGAAGCTGAAGCTCCCCTTCGATACAGCCTTCATAATGATGCTGGAAATCAGATAGCCAGAAATCACAAAGAAGACATCAACCCCGACAAATCCACCCGTCAGCAAGGCTGGAAATGCGTGGAAAAGCACAACCGACAAAATGGCAATCGCCCGCATACCGTCTATATCGGGACGATAGCTCAAGTGAGGATTGTGCTTTTCCGCGAAGTGAAGGCTCATCAAACAATTCCCTTGAAAGTAGAAACCGGGCCGATGCCTGGCTGGCATCCTGAATGGGGCGGCATTCTACGTTTCGATGAGCAATCGGCACAATGCACTATTTTGCTCGGTCGTCTCCCTCCAAAGCCGACAGCCGTGCATCAAACCCGGCAGCGATGAAGGCAAGCAACTAATCCACTTGGAAAGCCTCCCGCGTCGTTACAGCTCATCTACCATGAATTTCGGTAGCCTCATCGTATCAGGCGCTCCATGACGCCAGACCACATCGCGATGCCAGCGGCAATCCGCAAAGAGCTTGACCATCTGCTTTCGACGATCAACAGGTCGCCCGACAGCGATGAGCTTGAAGGTGACGGTAATCGTGCAGAGAATTTTTTGCTGGATATTGAGCGGGCCAAGGCGCTGCAACCTGCATTGATCGAGACGTCGTATCTCCTGGTTGAGCAGGCCGTCGCGGCCCGCAGCGGTGAATTGCAGGCGCAAAGCCCACAGGAACAGCTCTACGAGCCTACAGACCGAAGCCCGCGGTACTCCCTCGGCGATCAGCGATGCTGCGCCTAACAGTCAGAGCCTAGCTATCCGGCTCCTGACGCCAGCGGTGTTGAGCGCCGTCCCCAGTTCTACCCAAGGCTACCGGCGTTCTCCGTAGAGACAGCGATCAATATGCACAAATGGTCGATCTTTATACTTTTCGACCTGCTCCGCTTCGCAGCCGCGGCATATCACCTTGTCTGGACTCAGCCGCCAGTGAGAGTTCCAGTCGATTATTAACGTTGTAGGCATAGCGCTTATTCGATCAATTCTCTGACGCTTGATTCAGGCGAGTCCCAGTTTGTTCCCAAGGCTTAGACATTGAGTGACGAGGGTGCAGCGGGATTAGCGATCATGCCAAAGCCCGCCGCACGCCCTCGGCTATCACCGACGCCGCGTAAGGCACGCCCCCGTTCTCCTGCTTGATGATGCCGGTGGTGATGGCAATCAGCGTGCGAAAGTTGCGCAGATCGATCGGCTGATTCGGCGCAACGCCCACGCCGTTCGCCACGGCCTTGATATAGGCATCGGTGTCGTTCTCGACGCCCGGTGCCCACCGGTTGATGACCTCGCGAACCGTGTCGATGCCGGTTGCGCCCACGCCTGGCATCCCATCCTTGCCCCGATACGCCAGCACCAGCTTGGCCAGGGCGCGGATGCCGTTCTCTGCGGTGTCGAATCGGGCGAAGCGCTTCTCAATCGAGGGATCTGGCGGGAGCTGGCCCTGCCACTGGTTGCGGGGGTTGTAGTCGATATTTCCGGGATTTCGGTTCCGGACTCCGCGGGTTTCTGCAGGCATTCACTTTTCTCCAGGCATAAAAAAACCCGCTCAATGGCGGGTCGGGTCGCGTGATCGCGATCAGACGGTGTCAGGCGCCAGCGCGGCGGGATCGGCGGCGATATCAGGGATGGCAGGAGCCGTTGGCCAGACAGGTGCTGCAGGCCAGGCAGTCTGCTTGGTCACGTTGCCTAGGGCATATTTGTAGGTCTTCCAGGCCTTGAGGCTGACGGTCAGGGCGGCGAGCTCGTTCTCGTCCTCCTCCGTCGCTTCGCCGGAATCGACGCCGTACCCCAGCGTATCGACACGGTCTTGGATCCTGGCGATCTGCTGAGCAGCGAGAGTGTTTCGCGATGCAAGTTCTGCCTTGGCGGCGGCCAGCGTTGCGGCGGCAGCGGCGGCATCTTTCATGGCCTTGGTGATGAGTTGCGACCAGTCGATATTGCTCATGCGGCGGGCTCCTGCGTGATTTCCTGTAACGCTACTGGCTCAGGCAATGGCTGAGGAAAGGCAACCGGCCCGTCGGCCACGTTCAGCAGGTCGGCCGGAAATGCCTGCTCCTGGCTGTAATTCACCGGCAGCGGCAACGTGAGCGTCACGACGAGCTCTTCACCGATCTTGTCGACGTCGCCCACGAACCAATCCGATGCGATCGCGGACCGGGGTAGCGTGTCGCCGTCTGCCATCCGGGAGAAGTCAAACGCTTCGCCATTTAATGTGAGGACACTGCCTGACTTGATGACTTCAAGTTTTTCATCGCTGATCTGAGGGGAGAGTTTGATAATCATCAGAACCACCGGCCCGTGGCCACTAGGTTGATATAAGCACCTGCGCCAGCCACCTGGGTTGCCGAAAATGCACGGTAGTTGCCCCATTCGTTGATCCCATTTGCAGACCACGAAGAAGCCCAGATACCACCCGACGTGCCGTTGGTGGCTATCGAGGCTTCTGCCACCACGACGGGTTGTTCTACAAACGCTGCAGGAAAGGCGCCGCCGCCATAGGCGTTTGATGCATAGACGCTGCCGACGGCTGTGGTTAGCGCGTCAGTGGCCACCCGCTTCTGACAAATCTGGGTGCCATCGGCGAACCTGATCCATGTGCCGTTCGCATTGACGCCTCTCGCAACCACGTCCCGGCCGCCTAATGTCAACCGGTAAGGAATATTAAGCTGCCCCTCGTACGAATAGGTCATCGTAGGACCACCTTGCGTGTTGTCCGCATTCACCGAGCGCCAACTGAATCCGCCGCTCCCTCCGCCCTTGTTAGCGGTGAACGCCATATGACCGGAAAAGCCGCTGCTGTCGGTCGGGTCGTTCCAGCCTGTATAACCGCCTTGACCAGCGCCATAGCCTGCCGCAGACAACACGCGCAAGTTCTGAATGGCTGGGCTGGTGGCCAATTCGGCGAAGTTTGCATTGATTTTAATGAATGCGCTGCGCGGGGTATCACCCCCGACGCCTGTAGGAGGAGTACCCAGGTTAATTGTCTGAACTGCCATTTAAGACCCCTAAAAATTAGAAACATCGACAATCATGTATGCGGACTGGTAGGACGAAGCCGCCGGGTACCCATCCGAATTAGCTGGGCGGTCGTTATAGGTGTAATACTCTTGGTTTTTGTAGATATTGACCTGCGTTGATGGGGTAGACGCAAAGCTTCCAGAATAGCCACCGACAGCAATAGTCGGGGTGCCTGGCAATATCTGCGAAACCATGTTCCATGCTCGCTTCGATTCAATTACGGCAGGCAACCTGCCCGCGTACACAGGCTGATATGGATTGGGATTCCCGTCATCTATGGACATTTCAATGAAGTCCAGAACCCTCATATATTTCAGCCGTGAGTCAAATATCAGACTCCCGTTAACCGGATTCCTAACGATAAGCTTTGGCCAGTTCAGCGGCGCTGCAGTGTACTGAGGCAGATCGAATTGCCAGTAACTCACTACGGCATTGCCGCCTGTCGTGCATAGCTGGTAGGTCGCGTTACCGTTGGCATATGTCACATTGAATATCGAGCATGGGTTTGCACATCGGAAAGCCAGAACTCCTTGATCAGACGGCAGGGTCAGGAAGAACTGTGACAAGCCAGGAATATTGGTCGGGGCCGTAGTCACTTGCCCCGACGCTCTCAGCGCAAGGTTCTGATAGGTGTCGTCAATAAGAACATTGCCGGTGTTGTTACGAAACCTCACAGTAGGCACTAATAAACTCCCACGACTATCTGAGTTCCCACGGGAACGTTACTCCAACTTAGAGTTCTTCCAGACCGTGTCACGCTACCACTCAACGGATAGGAGCCAGTGCTACCAGCAGGCTTGTCCACCCCAACCGGAAGCCGCATGAAGTACCAGGGATTTCCGTCAGTGCCAGGGTAGGTGTAACTGCCATTTGTGTTTGAAGCGATTATCCCAATGGTCCCGAATACGCGTGTGATTCTGTCGGACAAGGCCAGAATGGTCGCCCCGGTATCCGGCCGCCTAATTGTTAATCCAGGCATACCAACTCCTAACTACATGCTCAGTTCGACGACCACCACAGATCCAGAGACCATAAACAGGCCGCTTTCATTTAGCTGTAGATACTTACCATTGGTTGCGTTGTTTCTGATCAGCATCTCACCCAAGTTGAAATTCACCGTCATGCGTGGCGTCCCGTAACTGGTGAGCGTTTGTGAGTACAACGTCGAGCCCACTACGCCGTTGACGACCGCCAGCTTGCTGATGAATGCATCTTTGATGAAGGTCTGGTTGCCCACCACCGCGAACGGCGAGGTCGCGTAATCGGCACCCAGCGTCGTCGCGATGACGAACTGGTCAGCGGCAATGACAAACCGGGATTGGAACACCCCGCTCGCGTTGCTCAGTCCAAGGCCGAAACCCGCCCAGGTGAAGTCACCCGCATTATTTGCCTGCAGCTTGACCTGATAGGAGATATCGACCGCGTTTTTAACCCCTTCCGCAGTGGATTGGGCGCGGACTGACGCCGACTGCGCGACCGATATCGCTGCACTCTGCTGGCCCAACTGCACGACGACGTTGTCGGTTCGCTGCCCTTGAGCCAAGTCGCCCTCAATGATGGCGGACTGAATCGAGTACACGCCGACATAGGTCTGCTCCGATCCTGCGTAAGAGGTGGTTTCGCCAGCCATTGCCGGGTTCACCTGGGCATAGACACCGCCGATCGCTTGTGCGTTGGCGGATATCTGATTGCCCTGATTGCTGACGGTGCCCTCGAGCGAATCAATGGCGCCCGCTTGGGCGTCCAGCCCAGTATTCGGATCGTTGATCCTGTTGGTGATCGATGTGATCGACTGCCCATGGGAAGTGATGGTCTGACCCTGTTGGGTCACCGTCGTGGACAGTTGCTCGACAGCGCTGGCGCTTGCCTTACCGTCAATTTCAGTCTGCAACCCCTCGATGGTGTCGGCCTGCGCCTCGACCTTGTCGTCGGTTTGCTGGATGTCCACGCGGTTCTGTTCCACCTGCGCCGCCAGCGCCCCGGCTTCCTGAGTAATCTGCCCGGCGTTGGTCCAGTAGGTCGGATTGGGCGGAGCATTGGAGCCGTCTGCGTTTGCTGGGACATCCTGAATGGCGGACCACAGATTGTTTCCAACACGGACCGTGTTGTATTTCACATAGGCGGTGTTCGGGTCGTACACACCTCCACTGACGATCTGGCCGATTTGCTCCTCGAGGTCGGCAACCTGGCCGTCGACATAGGCTTGGGTGGCCTTGCCGTCGATCTCCGCCTTAAGGTCCTGCCCGAACTGGTCCTTTGTGAGCTGGTCGAGCAGCAGATCCAGTACAGGGTCGGCATCGGTACTGGCTATGCCGGAAACGACGGTCCCGTCATTCGGGAACCATGGCCCCACGTTGCCGGTACGATCGACCAGACGTGCCCAGAAAAAAAACCTCTGCCCCGCCCGCAAGCCTTGCATGGTGAATTCGGACTGCGGGTAGGCCAGGTCGCTGAGCTTTGTCGCGGCTTCAAGGTCCGTGGTCGGCCCGTACCAGATTTCGGTCCGCTGGGTGTCCTCGGCACCTGGTGGGAAAGTCCATTTCAGGTGGATGCCGAAGATCAGCGGTGTGGCTACAAGCGAGGTGACTGCCGGGGGCAGACCTTCTTTGCCGTTCAGTTGGGTCAGAATCGAGGTGCGCCAGATCGACGAGATGTCGTAAGCGCTCACCGCGCGGACGCGGGCCAGGTAGGCGCCCGCGTAGATGCCCACGATGTCGACGCTTGTCGCGCCAGTGCGCTGCACCTTGACCCAGTTGCCGTTGTCTTTGCGCCACTCCACGTCGTAGCCGACGGCGCCGTTTACCGCAGGCCAGATGATGGTCATCGTGGTGACAGCCAGGCCTTGTGCAGTGGCGGTTGTCGACGTCAATGTGACGCTCGCCGGCGCGGGTACCACTGTGATCGGGATGACGCTGATCGGACGCTCTTCCAGGCGCGCGCCGGTGTCGATGTAGGCGAACTTGCTCGGCTCGTACTGCAGCGCCGAGATCTCGTATTCGCCCTCGGCCGTGCGCTTGGTGCTGAGCACACGGTACAGCGGAATGGCCAGGTCATCGGCGTCGAGCGCCCACTGCAACTGCGGACTCGGCGTCTCGCTGTAGGCCATCGTAACGGTGATAGCGCGGCCGGCTACCGACTGCACCGTCCGCCCCTCTGCCTTGCCGCTGGGCAGGTTGATGATCAGCCGATCCCCCGCCTTGGCCAGCGTGTCACGGTCCAGCGTCACGACGCGCCCGGCCGACGCGGAAATACGCCCACCAAGCTCACGGCCTGCCAATAGAGAATCAGCGATCGGGATGATGAAGCCAGGCAGCGGGATCGCACCTTCCATGCCGGTCTTGAACATGACGGTGCGGTCCTGGTTATTGCTCAGCACCGCCCACTTGCCTCGGCGCTGAGCCTCAGAGGCGCGCGTGCAGCCGATAGCGCTGATTTCAACTGGCGTGTCGCCCAAACGGCGCTGCAGCGCCAAGTCGGAGAAAGCGGACACATCGGTGTCGTAGTTGTTGGCCGGGTTGTCGTAGCTGACGATCGCCCGCGTGTAGCGGGTTTTCGATGAGGCACTGCCATAGTCGAACTCGCCATCGATCACGTTCGACCGCGTGAAGACATAATCGAAATCCTGCGCCCGCGGCATGTCGGCCTGCATAACCAGTTGGCCCTGGGCCCAGTAGGTCATCCCTCGATAGATAGCCGAGATATCCCGCAGCAGCGTCCAGGCTTCGGCTTTGCCCTGCAGGTTCATGTCGCACAGGAAACGCGGCTCTTGGCCACCAATGCCGTTGGGTACCAGTTGGTCGCAGTACTGAGCGATCCGATAAAGCTCCCACTTGTCCACCATGTACGGCTTGATGCGCTTACCCAGGCCGAAGCGGTCAACCGTGCAGATGCCGAACGTGATCCACGCCGGGTTGTTGGTCCAGGCCTGCTTGAAGGTGCCGTCCCATACTCCGCTGTAGGTGCGCCCGACTGGGTCGTAGTTGCTCGGGACCTGCCACTTGCGGGCGTTGCACTTCACCGTCACCGCCGGAATGTTGCTGAACTGCTCGGCATCGAACTCGATGTAAAGGAGCGCCGTGTTTGGATAGCGCAGTTTCTCGTCGATGACCTCAGTCAGGCCCGCGATGATCATTGTGTCCGCGATCTTGTTGGTGTTCTGGTTCGGAGTCAGACGACGGACGCGAATAAGCCAGCCAGACGTCGACGGGGGCAGATCGATGCGGCGCGAGCGCTCATAGCGGGTGGTGGTCTTGCCGTCGACGGCTTCGCTGAGCACTTGCTGATAAGCGCCCCCATCTGTGGACACATCGATTGCATACTCGATGCGATAACCGCCCACGTTACCGTTGTCATCTTGACGCTGAAGGACTGGCCAGGCCAGGCGGACGCGCACAGCCGACAGTTGGGTATTGGTGACGGACCGCACCCATGGGCTGTCGCTGCGCAACTCGACGTTAACGGTGGTCTCGTTTTCAACGGAGGGGATGCCGGGGATATAGTCCTGTTCAACCGAACCCGAACGCCATTCCCACTTCACATTCGGAAAGTTGACGTTGCCGCTGGCATCGTTGATCGGCGTGTTGTCGAGGTAGATGTCCGCAGCCGTCGGCACGCCGTCGAACTCACCCTCGCCCACCGCGATCAGGATCTTGGCCAAGTTGGTAGAGCGCAGGCTGTCGGCGGCCTCGATCGGCGATTTTGGCTTGCTCTCACCGCCTTTCGAGCCGTGGATATCCAGGTGTTCAACTACGCCCATACTTTTCTCCAGGCACAAAAAAACCGCCTATTGGCGGCCGGGTGTTTCAGTTCAGGGTCAGGCTTTGTCTTCGGCAACAATTGAGGCGGAAATGATCGCCCCGCCCCATCGGCGGTTGCCAACGCAGATCGGTACCGGGTTGCCGCTCGCGACGGTGTTCTTGGCACTGCCGAATGCGTACGAGGGCATATTCTCAGGCGACGCGCTCTGGCGAAGTCCTGAGGCTTGCGGGCTGAGCATTTGGATGACGCCTCCGGCAGCTAGCGCGGCGCCAACTGGTACGAGAGCGGTACTCGCACCACCAGTAAATCCTGACAATCCATAACCGGCCACTATGAGCACCGCGCCGATCACGGTTTGCAGTAAACCTGCCCGCTTGCCACCTTTGATTACCGGCAAAATCCTGAGGGTTTTCGTACCACCCAGTTCGAAGTTTTCGACGCCGACGTTCTGCCCGTTGCGAAATACCGCAAATTCCATTCCTAGCCGCTGCAGCCTTAAGATCTCTTCAGCAAAACCAGGAACAGCAGCTTTCAAAGCCCTGAAGACTTCCCACACACTTCCGGTGTCAAGTTGGAATTGATGCTTTCGGAAGAATTTCCGGCCAAGGATGCTGCTAAGCTCAATAGTCGTTTTAGGGGTGTAGAGGATCGCTGGATCTGACATTTCTACCTTCCAATAAAAAAGCCGCTATTCAGCGGCTCTGGCTTTTAACTAGAGCGAAGTCGGCCTGAGATCAAGACCATTTGTATCGCCAGAGATGCGATATCTCTGCAATTCGCCAGGCTTCAGTTCAAGAGATGTTTCCTTGGTTGGCTGACCTATTTGCAGGCCGCACAAACCAGCACCTTCAGAATCACCAGAAATGCCAATCAAGTGTCGGCCTGGGGAGACTTGTAGCCGGGCAACTTCACCTGTACCAATGCGGGCTGCCACTTGACCATCAAGTAGCAGAGCGACGTAGCATCCACCGCCAGCCGTCCATCCGTTGTCTCTGGTCACCACCAACGTTCCGCCATCTTTTACGGCCGACTGGCGAGCAAGGAGCCTTTGTTCGGGAACAGGTGACGCATCGGTTGACGACACAGGCGTTGTGCCGCATCCAGCCAGCAGAGCAACAGCAAGCGCCCCTACAAAAATTCTCATGATGATCCCTCATTGTGGTTTCGGCAGACTCTATCACCGGCAACAAGGTACGCGAAGCAACAGCACGAAAACCCCGCATCTGCGGGGTGCATTCGTGATCATTAAGGATTAGCTGCGGGAACCGCCTATTACTACTGACGTAGATTCAGCACGCAGCTTGTCAGCCAGGCGCTTTAGCATTTCCTGCACCGACTCTTTCCAGAGGACCTGCTGGACAGGCTTGCCGTCACTGTGCTTTTTCCCTGTGTCGGTGATAACAGCGAATAGCTTGCCATCCGGCGTGACCTCCCAGCGCTTCTTGCCCGGCTTGCAAATCACTTGGCGTTGAAGGCCGCAGTCCGCAAGCAGCTTATTCATGCCGACGGCGCTCATACCAAACTTCGCACCTAGTTCAGTGGGCGTGAAATTCAGCTCCTGCGACTCGTTCACCAGCCGCTTGACCCCGGCCATTTCCATCAGGTCTACGCCAATGGCTGACTTCACCATGCTGTTCGCGCTCAGTAGCGCCTGATTTCCTTCAAGCCCGAACAGCTCGGCAATGCGCCTGGCTGCATCAAGGTTGTCAGCGGCTACGGGCAAGCGTTTTTCTTGCGGAATGTGTTGGTCGTTTGCTGCTACTGAGTCAAAAGTGCGAATCACATGCAGGCTGAACGTAGGGCTGATCCACATCGCGTATGCGTATACAAGCTCTTTGCAAGCATAAGTGCCTGGGGCGCGACCGCCGCGAGCAGTCCTCAAACCGGGAATTCCCGCTTTGCCAATTTCTTCCGCCAGCTCCTTGGCCTGCCCGATCCTCATCCACTCATTCGGCGCATGACGTTTTTCGCCACCGGCTGCACGATGGAAGTCATTCAGGCTGAACCGGCCGTCTTGGTCTTGGTGAATCTCAATGCCCGCAATTATCAAGGCACTCATGCGATCACCCCGTCTTTGATTGCGCCTGGAAGCTTCCGAAGCGGTAGGCAGCCAGCATCCTGCTCACCACCCTGAGAAGGTATAGGGATAAGCCTATACCCCCACCGAGCTTCATTACTTTTCAGCTTGTTCTGTTGAGTTACCCAGTCCAACCCAATGCCATTCACAATGGCTTTCATAGGCACATATGGGTGACCATCGGGCTCTACCAGAGAAAGATTTACGCCGTGAAATGGCACAGTCATCAACGCACTCATGCCATCACCCCATCTTTGATTGCGTAACGCTGAGGCTCATCGATCAGGGCGTTCAAGCCTTTGACAAACGAACCGATGTCTCGCAGCTTGTTGCGCATTGTCCGCACTTCCCACCATGCGCCGTCGACGTCGTAGCCAGCCCGCGTCAGTTCGCTCAAGATCAGCTCGCAAGGTGAGCGAAAGTTCTCATGCAGATCGGAAATCTTCACATCCAGCCAGGCATGTCCATTGCCTCGGTCAACCAACATCGACGGCCTGCGACAGGTCAACGCGTCAAGAGGCTGATGGATATTGAGCCGTCCTGGCTGATCAATCTCCTTCCCAAGATATTCGCCTTCAAGGGCATAACTACCGATGAAGCTACATGCAATGTCGAATTGACCGACAGGTATCAACTCTGTGCGAGGCACATTGAAGCGGGTATGCAGGCGACGGTGCATCGTCATCGCAAAACTCTGCTGCATCGATGCGGGAACCGCTTTTGCCTTGTCGCGAATCAAGCCCTTGAGAACGTTGAGTTCGCTCATCCCTATCAGCTCATCCATGAGGGTTGGCATTTTCTTATGATTGTCCTCATAGCGCCCATGCTTGCGAATCGCTGGCAAAACTTCCGAGGTTATCCATTTCTTGAAGCGCTTAGCCTCAGATTTGCGGCTGCGCAAAATGGCCGAATACAACCCGGACTCGTTAATAACCTGCAGCATTTGTCCGCCGCCAAGGGTACTCACTATCTGAGTACCCTTTTCGTCGTCATCAAGAATGCGGATCATGTTGAACGCATCACGATATTCGAGAGCTACGGCTACGTCGGTCGCAACGAACCATGGCTGATCGCCAATCAGCATGGTGCGAACCAGCTTTTCGCCGAAATTGAAAGGTATTACGTTTGTGCTATGATCGCTCATGACGTTTTTCCTGGTAGTTAGACGTTCTGCTTCATGAGCCTCAACCGTTGGCGCGGTTGGGGCTTTTTCATGCCTTCCTGATCTGCTCATCTTCCAGTTCCAAAGATTTCCGGAGCCGAAAAACAATCTCGCCGCTAAGGCTGCGGCCGTTTTCTAGAGCCTTAAGCTCCAACCGCTCCCTCATTTCAGACAGCATCCGCACGGCCGTTGTGATCTTCAATTTAGTCATGATGCCTCCCTGTTTGCGTTTTGTGAGTTTATTGCCTTTCATGCGTTTGTCAAACAGGTTTTTGCTTTTTGTGAGTTTGCAGTATGCTGCGTGCTGAATAGGAACCCTCGCTTATGAAGAATTTCGCCTCCAACCTGATCAAGATCAGAAGTGAACAAAACATCACTCAGCAAGAACTAGGTGATGCTGCGGGCGTATCCCCCTCACAAATTTCGAGGTATGAGGCCGGCCAGGCTATGCCTAGAAAAACGATGCTGCTTAAGCTTGCGGAGGCACTACACGTGTCGCCAGAGGCCCTGACCGGAGAAACAGATGACAGGCCAAGCATTCCTCTCTATCAAGGGTTTTCCGCACGCCTGCTAGATCTGCGGGCCCAGCAAAAAATCAGCTTAAATACGCTTGCAAAGATGACCGGCATCCCAACATCTGTGCTTCTTGATTTTGAACTCGGCGATCTTTCACCAAGCACCGAAGACCTATATGAATTAGCGAAAGCGCTGGGGGTAGAAGCGACGGCTCTGGGCGGTTTTGAGGATGGAGATGAAACTGTCCGAATTCAGCTTGAATTTGACAATGAGGTCGAAGAGCCCGTAGTCATTGCTGCGACCAAAGCGGCGTACCTCCAGTTTTTGGAGACTTCCGAAAAGTTCGGCATGACTCCCGGAGAAGCGTTATCGGTGTACATGCACAGCTTAGCTGAAGCTGCTTCTGATCCTGAAAATGCGCCGGCTTGGGCGAAGCAGCTCATTCAAGAACTAAAGTTAAAGTAAGCACTCGACTCAAAATTCTTGGCAGTGTGGATCACAACCTTGCGGCCCTGTGCCTGAGGATCAGGCGGGTTCTGTCATGCCAAGGACCGCCGAAGACGATGATCTCGGACGGCCTGCCATACATGTGATGCAGCAAGAACGGTCCCGCTCCGTGCACCTCCGCAGACTCGCCCGGGAGCGCAGGATCGGTGCCGAGATAGATCCCAGCGTGGTTCGGATGCTTGGTGCGCCCTACTTCCATCACGATCATGTCGCCCCGCTGCGGTGTGCCGACACGCTCGAACCCGGCAGCTTCGTAGGCCTGCTCGTACAAGCTTGAGCCTCCGGCCTGCTCCCACCATCCGTCCTCACGCTTGAAGGCTTCGAACTCCAACCCCCACTCGCGCTTGTACCAGTCAGCGCAAACCTGCCAGCAGTCCCAAGCGCCGTGCACGAACGGGCGCCCAAGTAGCGGCGTGTTGCCGGTGGGCACGATGGTTCGCAAGTCGCCCTCCGGCCAACTCAGGATGTGCCAGGGCAACTCGGTCGCCTCACACATGGCCAGGTCGCGCGGGGACGGTCGGCTGGTGGCGTCGGGGTGCGAATGAACGATGCCGATCACCTCGCCCAGGTCTTCGGCGGCGGCGTACTCCTCCGGCGCGATCCAGAATTCTTCGTTCGGCTCCGTCGCGGTGTTCGTGCACGGAATGTACTGCTGCTTGCGGCCGATGCTGATCAGCAGCCCGCAGCATTCCCGTGGGTACTCGGCGGCCGCGTGCGCCTGCACCGCTTTCAGGATGTGTTTCAGCATGATCAACTCCGAGCGATGAGGGAGACGGCTGGGAAACCGCCAAAGGGCAACTGATTACCATCACCGAACCGAGGCACGCACCCGCGCGCCAGCGTGGCATCGCATTCGTCCTTCTCGGGGTCGTCGGTGAGGTTGCCGTCTTTGTCCCGGTATGGACCGGTGTAGCCGCAGTTCGGCCCACGGTATCCACCCGTCATGCACCAGTGGCAAAGCGTCGTCATCTGCCTGCCGATCGACTCCCCGCCCACGTCACCAGGGCTGGCCAGTTCCCACGTTACGCTCGAACCGTTTTCCGAGGTCTTCTGATCGAGGTACCAGACCTCGATCGACTCCTGCGTCGGATCTGCGTTGGGGTTGCCCGCCGGGAAGTTCTCGGCGTCGAGGTAGGTGCCCAGCGTGTGATGCATGGTCAGCTTGAACTCGAGCAGGTCCTCGAAGGCAAGACACAGAGCGGTGATACGCCCATTCACGTTCCCGACTGACAGCTTCGGGCGAACTGCCGTGCCGTCGCCATTGGCCTCGATGCCGTCGATCTGCATCGGCCAGGCGCCGTACTCGTTGCCCTGCCACCAGATCGACTTGGCTGGCAGTTGATCCGCATCGGCGCCAGCGGCCAACAGTTCAGCTGCCGTGTAGGGAATGGCATGCCCATGAAAGCGCAGCACGTCGGCGCCGTAGTCGCTGCCGTCCAGTTCGAATAGGAGCACCTCGCTCCCAGGCTCGAGTACCTGAATATCTTTGATCAGAGGCATATGAGCCCTATGGAAGGTATGACTGGGTGAAGGTGGTAGTCAGCGTGTAAACCCCGGCACCATTGGGTGTGATGGCCGGGGCGGTGGCTCGCCAGAACCCCAGCTCGCCCAGCGGCGGCGTCCAGAAGAACGACTTGAAGTTGCCGTGGCGATCAAGGAAGGCCTTGATCTGCCGGGCCACCGTTTCGTTCACGACGAAGGTGAGGGGCCAACTGTCCTCGCGGTTGTTGATCCCGTCGCCTACCACCTGCTCATAACCGCTCCCAAATTTCGATGAGCGCACCCGGTACCCCGGCGCACTGGTCGGCTCAATCCTTGGGCACCAGGTGAATGTCTCAACGGCCATTGATGACCCTCCAAATCGCGCCACCCGGGCGAAGTTCCTCGGCGATTGCCTGCTGGGCCCCGCGCTTCGCTGTGTCCGCATAGGCCTGGCCGACCGCCTGTACGTCCTGAGTGGAAGCGCCGCCTGAATCAGGCACCGCGATCGTTTGTTGAATGAGCACCTGAGTGGAGGATGCGGCCCCCCCGCCGCCAATCGCCTTCACCCCCAACGAGCCGTCAGAGGTGCGGGATAGCGGCAGAATCGCCTCAGGGCCCGCCTCGCCCATCAGCCCGAGGTTTCCGCCAGCCATGCCGAATGCAGTTGGCGAGGAAACTAAACCGTTTGTGAATGCACCGCCCTTGGCGAACATCTGAATGCCGTCCAGCCACGCCCCGCCCTTCGCCTGGGTCTTCGTCCAGTTCGCGAAGGCTGCACCGGTGTAGTCCGATTGGGACGAGCCCGCGGCTCCGCTGCCACCAAACAGACCAGCGATTGCCGAGACGCCTGCCGAGAGCAGCCCGCTAGCCGCCTGGCGCGCCGCAATCTTGGCCAGGTCCGCCAGCACCGACTTCGCGAAGTCCGCGAACGACGCCTTGCCTTTCACGACGAAACTGCTGACCTCATCTTCCAACCCGGTGAAGACGCTGGTGAACAGGCCCTTGGTTTGTCCTGCCACGTCCTGAGCGCTGTCGAGATAGTCGGCCAAAGCAGCCGTCGCCCCGTTGGTCCAGTCGGCCTGCGCTTTGTCCAAACCGGTGTAATAGTCCTGCTGGATCGCCAAGCGCTCGGCTAACGAGGCTTTGAGCTGCTCGGTTTGTTTTTTGAAGTTTTCCGGACTGAGGTCGCCGGTATTGAACTGCTTCTGCAGGTCAGCCATCTGCTGGTTGTAATCTTCCCGGATGGCAAGATCCTGTTTCAGCCGGTCGCGCGCCTTGTCGCCGAGCCCAATACCCGCAATCTCTTGATCGAAGCCTGACTTCGCTGTCCGGTTGGCCGCATCGAGCGTGGCGGCGTAGGCAGCGGCCTTGGCCTCGTCTTCGTTCGCCTGCTTGAGTTTCTTCTTTGCATCCAGCTCGGCAGCTAACCCAAGCAATCGCTTTTGCTGGTCCGCATTGATGCCGACCAACTTCCCTGACTCGATTTCGAACTGGACCTTTGCGACTTCCGTGGCGTTTTTCCGGGCATCGACCGAGGTGTTGATCAGTTCGATTTGCCGTTGCAGGTCGGTCTCAGAGTCCTTGAAAGAGTCCTGAATCTTCTTGGCGGCAGCGGCCGCGTCAGATGCAGCCTTTTTTGCAGCAGCAGCGGCCGCGGCAATGGCAGCGGGGTTAACGCCAGATCCGGTGCCAGGGGTAACCGACAGATTGGTCTTGGCCAGTTCCGCCGCAGCGGCCTTGGCATTGGCCACGTAGGTTTTGAACGTGTCTCCCGCCAGCGGGGTTTCGAGGTCTTCCTTGATCTTGCCAGCCGCCTGCGCAGCGACGCCGAACTGCACCTGGGCGCTGTTGGCGAAGTCGGCAGCGTTCTGCTTGAACTCTTTGGAGGTCTCCCCGAAGGTCAATGCCCCCAGCGCCGCGTTCGCTTGCGCGGCGAGATTATCAGTGTGGCCCACGGCGGTGGCGAACAAGCCGACCAGGGTGTTGGCCACGATATCGAAAACGCGAACCACCCCGTCGCCTGCGTTGACCAGGAACGCAGTGGATTCGACAAGCTTCTCGCCGAGGTCGCCCACCACTCCTTTCAGGCCGCCTGCCTGCTTGGCCGACGAATTGATGTCCTTGGTGAACTGCGCCAGCACCGGCAGGAACTCGGCGGCCAGCATGGTTTTCGCAGAGGTTAGATACTGCTCCAGACCTTGAACTTCGATCCCGAACTGCTTGGCCGCCGCGATCGTACCTTCGTCCAAGATGACCCCAGCAGCCTCAGCCGAAGCGCCGAGCTCGTCGAAAGCCTTGCCACCGTTGCGCAGCAGCGGGACCAAGGCGGTGGAGTCGCTGGCGATCGCCTCCATGTAGAAGGTCATTTCCTGCTGGTTGACGTTGGCCTTTTCGAGGCTCGTCACGTACAGCGCCAGCGCGTCCTTGCTGTTCAGCTTTTTGAAGCTGTCGGCCGTGACACCGACCTTGGGCGCGATATTGGTGAAGAAGTCCTTGAGCGCGCCACCACCGGTGTTCGCAAAGTCCCCGAGCTTATCGTTGGTGTCCTTGAAGATGTCGGCCAACTTGTCCTGTTGGATGCCGACGCTTTGGGCGCCAGCCGCGTACTTCTGGAATTCCGTCGTGCCCAGGCCGGCCAGGGCCGCTTGGTTCGATATCTCCTTTGCCACACTGGCCGAGTGCACGACCAGCGCGGTGAGCACCGCCGGGATCGAACCCACGGCCGCCCCTACCCCCTTCGCCAGGCTGTCAAACGACTTGGCGATTTCGGCAGTACGCTTCTTGGACTCCTGACTTGCTTTGTCCAGCGGGCCAGTGAAGGCACCGATCTTCGCAATCAGATCAAGCGTCAGGGTGCCCAGTGAGTTGGCCATTCATTGTCTCCAAGATAATCAGGCCCACGCCTCCATCGCTTCCTCAAGGCTCAGTTCGCGGGAAGCCTCATGGGGCAGGAAGTCGGAAAGCTTGAAATCGCTGTCCTTGGAAATCCTGTTGGC
The DNA here is from genome assembly GCF_003052515.2 of Pseudomonas sp. RIT409. GTDB lineage: Bacteria > Pseudomonadota > Gammaproteobacteria > Pseudomonadales > Pseudomonadaceae > Aquipseudomonas. The sequence goes on from NZ_QARE02000017.1 coordinate 43,891, forward strand.
ATAGATGGTGGTCAGCAACGCCACCGCCCGCTCGATGCGAGCAGCGGGGTTCAGCGATCCGCGCTCGCGCCGGTACTTGGCCCACCGGTTAAACTCACGAAGACTCAGTCGCTCTTGGGCTTCCGCGATCGTGCAGCCGAACGTGATCGCGAGTTCGTGCCAGAGCTCTTCGATGGCGGTGAAGTCGTCGTCTTTCCCAGGTTGTTCACCTCGAAGATGGCCGCCAGCAGCGCAACCGTCAGCCGACCATCCAGGGCGCCGCGCTCAGGATCGGCAGTGCCGGTGATATCGCCCACGGTGAAGATAGGATTGCCTTCTTCATCGCAGACGCTCGCGGCAATACGGCCCGCGAGGTTGTCATGCTTTCCGTTCAGAGCGTTGACATCGCTGACAGCGGCTTGATAGCCCAGCGGGCGGATGAACACGGTGGCGGTGTATTCATCGTCGCCCTGCGACCACTTGATTTCCTTCTCGACCGGGCGCCCAGTGAAAGCGCCCACCGATTTCAGGCTTTCCAGAGTGAGTTTCATGCGCCGGCCTGCGTGGTTTTTGGAATCCAGGCCGAACCGCCAGACCGCTGAATCGTTGCGGCGGTGCTGACTACTGTGTTCGCCGCGAAGTCGAAGGGGAAGTCCGACACGTACCCCCGAAACACGAACCAAGTCCGTGAAGTCGGCAATTCGAAGTCATCACCATCGGCATTCACAGTCGGAGGCGCTTTTCCATCGGACCAACCTACAGCCCAGTTGATGGTTGTATCGCCATCAGCCTCGGACAACTGATGCAGCCGGATGTGACTGGCGTTGTTCGGGTCTGCGTTGACGGTCAACGAGGCCTGACCCGGCGTTCGCAGGCCTTTCTTATAGCTGCGCTCCTGATCCTCAAGGCACGTGTCCTCGATCTGGTCAGCGGGAGCGCCGCCTGGGCTGAACGCCGTCGCGCACTCGATCGCCAGCACAGTCCGAGCACCGTTGCCATTGAGCGGGGGCACCAGGGCGTAAATCTGGGTTCCTTGGGACAGAATCGACATGGTGATCTCCAAATGTCGGGCATAAAAAAACCCGCACAAGGCGGGCCGGATGGTTTGGGTGTGACTATCGGGGGACGAGCCAGTCGATATCGAAGCTGGATCGGTAGAGCTTTGTTTCGGTGTCCTTGCTCTCGCCGCCCCAGCGCGTCACGTAGGCTTGCAACTCGATGGCGGTACTGATGGCCGTGGTCACAGCGCGGGCCGAAGCAGCGGTGGCGCCGTAGACGTCCACCTGCAGGGTGTAGCCGTCCAAGTCTGGGCGACCGGCCAGGTAGTTCTCGGGGCTTCCGGTAACCAGTTGCCAGACCGCATAAGGCTTGGCGACCCCCTCGGGAGCTTCCCCGAACGGGTAAAGCCGGGTGGGCGACACGCCCAGGAGCGCAGTCACGCCAGCATCGGCGGCGCACACGGCAAAGATAGGGGCTGAATTCACGCTGTCGTTCCTTTCTTTGTCGCGCGCCGGATCGCCCGGTCTATGGCTTTTTCGTATTCGGTGACGAAGGTGTTGGTCACCTCGCTGATGTGATCAGCCAAGGCTTTGCGCATGAACGGCTGCGCACGCATCTTCGCCGTGCCGAACTCCAGCAACCGCCAGTGGGGTGTTGGTGCATTCGCGCTGGTGTCGCCGCCATTCTTCAAGACAGCGCCGTGCAGCACGCCGACCCTGAATCCCAGGTCGCCGCTGCTCTTGAACAGTCGGCCGTTCCAGCGGAGCGCGATGTTGGCAGCGATGGATCGGCCCGTTGCCGGGTCGTCGATCCGCTGCGCGCCTTCCTTGGCCTTGTTGGCCACAATTTGAGCGGCCTTGCGGAGCGCCGAGCGCCCGCCTTTGCGCTTGGCGTCATAGCTGATCGCCTCAAGCTTGGAAACCAACGAATCGATTCCCTCGAGCTTGAACTCGACACCGTCAGCCATCGTTCACCCCTTTCGCCACCATAATGGTGAGGTACTCCAGGCCAGAGTCTGGGTCCGGCAGCGCCGGGCCCTTGATGTCGTAGACCTCGCCTCGGTAGATGATCCGCATGGTTGGCAGCACGCCGAGGCGGTATCGAATCACGATGCGAGCCGTCGCCTCGGACTGGGCTGCCTGCGCCGCAAACAGCAGGCGGGCACTGAGCGGTGTTACTGAAGCAGGGACCTTTCGCCAGACCGTTGCCCAACCATGCACCATCTCGCCGGTAACAGGGTCCTGCACCTCGCCCTGGATCTGGAAATCGATGCGGTGCCGCAGCTTGCCAGCCTGCATCACACACCCATCTTGATGCGGTATGGCATCAGCAATGGTCTGGAACCCATGGGCATTTCAGCAACCGCACTGCCTACAATGACATCCTCACGGTTCGCAAAGAGGTGTCCGAGAATCAGGAGGCAAGCGGCTTGAATTGCGGGGTTGAGGACGACGCCATAAACACGGCTATCTGCGTCGACGAGCGCGACCCCGTAAATGAACTCGGCATCCTTGATCGCGGATTGCCGGTCACAGCCGGCGCTAACCTCATCGGCAGCGGCGATCGATTGTTCGTAAACGGCTCGTGCATTGGCCCGCAGTTCTGGAACGAGAAGCCGGTCCGCATCCAAAGATACTTGATCGGCATAGATACGACGCTGGATGAACTGCGCGGCCGACTCCTCCGCTGCATCAAGCATGGCTTGAACGAGATCCTGATCTTCAGGCTCGGCCAGCAGATGGTGCATAGCGGTTTCGATGTCGATCGCGCTCATTTTCAGGAGTCCTTGGCTTTGGCGGATGGCTTGGCCTGTGGCTTCGTCGGCGGTTTTTCGGGTTCCTCAGCGCTTTCGATGGGAGCCTCGCCGACGATCTCGCAGAGACCTTGCTGCATCAGTTCCTTCGCCAACGACTGCGGCGCGGGATAAGGATCGTCGTTGCGCTTGCGGACCTTCCCACGATCTTCATAGCTGCGCAGCGGCTTGATCAGTACATCAGCCATACAAACCTCCAAATGGCCGGTTTCCCGGCCGGTAGATTGATTACTCGGTCAGAGAACCGGTCACGAAAGCCTCGGTGCGATAGATCGCAAAGGCCAGACGCTCTTCCGCACGAATGGTCGCCATGTTCTTCTCGAAGTCGTCGGCGTTCTCGGTCGAAATGAGGATTTCGATTTCCATGCGATCGAAGATCTGCGCGCCGAGTTTGAAAGCGCCCACCAAGAAATCGTCCTGCGTCATAGCCTGGGTGGACACAACTGGGCGATTCCACAGGCGCGGGGTGGTGCCATCTTGAGGCTCGCCGATGATGTAGCGCCCTTCCCCATCCTTCGTCAGCTCGATGGCTGCCCAGTCGATCGGGTTGATGACGATACCGTCAGATGGGAACTCAGCCAGTTCAGCCTGCAGCAGTGCTAGGCGAAGACGGTCGATCCGCTGTTCCCCGACAACAGTCACCCCTGCAGGCGCGGCGTAGGCCTGAGCGACCGTCATGAGTCCTTGCAAGTTGGCACCGGTACCGTTGCCATACAGCAACTGGGCTTCCTCAGCCATCAGGAGGCCGTACCGCGCCCGGGCATCGATGTAGCTCTGCAAAGCCGCGGCGTCGTCCAGGATCTGGCGACTTGCCTTGAAGAGGTGCGCGATGGTGCGCACGTTCGCCGTCGCCAAAGCGAACTGAATGTCCGAGTACGGCTTCGCAGTGGTCTCGGCCACAGGAGCGGCGTTGTTGGTGAAGCCGGTTTCGCGGACGTACTCAATCGAGTTGCTATCCGTGGTGCCAGGTGCGACGAGGTCACGAATCGTGAGGCGACGCTGTGGTGGAGCGATCACGCCCGGCTGGCGGTCGGTCTGAACCAGGCTGCCGCTCGAGGCGGTGGTAATCGCTGCACGCGGGACAGAAATGCGACGCGAACCGCGGAAGGAGGAACTGACGCCCTCCATCTCCGAACTGGCAACGACCAGCTGGCCGGCGCTCTGAATCGGTTCGCTGCGCGGAGTGCTGGAACTTGCATTGACCAGCTTCTGTTCGGCTTCCAGCACGCGCGCCTGGAGCTCGCCCTGCTTGGTCAGCAGTTCGTCAACCTTGGCGCGGGTTTCCGCCTGCATTTCGCCGTGCCGCGTGATTTCCTTCTGGCTGGCTTCCGCCTGGGCCTTGATTTGATCGCCAATGCCTTTGAGGCTGGCGTTGAGCTCTTTGACTTGGGCTTCGAAGTCCATGGTCATTTTCCTTTGAGGGATTTAAGAAGGTCGGTTGCCGCGCTCAGAGAGGCGGAAAGGTCTGGCGCGACAGCGCGAGGCTTGTCGGTCGGGGCAGCGTCATGCGTGCCCCCGCCAGCAGCGCGAAGCGTGCTGGACTTGAAATTTGCGAAGAGTTCGCGGCGTTCGTTGCGCGTAACACCGGCTTTAGCGAGTGCCACGTCCATCGCTTTGAGGGCGTTCGTCTGCTGGCTGGCCTCGTCCTCACGCTCGACGACTTCGTCGGCTGTGAGCAGCCCGGTAGCAAAGCCCAGTTCCAGAGCACGCTTGCCGCGAATGTACGTTTCGTCGTCCATCATCTCGGCGATGTCGGCGGCGGGCTGTCCGCTCGTTTCGGCGTACAGATCAACCATGGCCGCGTCGAACTCCTGCATGTCATCAGCCACGTCACGCAGGTAGTTGCGATTGCCCGCCAACAGCGTCCAGCAGTTGTGAATCATGAGGAATGCGCTTGAAGCGACTTGCCGTTTGGCACCTGCGAGATAAACGATAGAGGCCGCGCTGGCGGCCATACCGAGAACCTTGGTCGTGACTTCCTGACTGTGCTCACGCAGGCGGTTATAGATGGCGATGCCTTCGAACATATCGCCACCTGGAGAGTTGATGTAGACGGTGACCGGCTTGTCGCCTATGGCGCGCAGCGCCGCGTCAATCCGGTTAACCGTCACGCCCTCGCCATACCAGTCTTCGCCGATCACCCCGTAGATGGTGATGGTGTCGGATGAGGTCTCCACCGCCGCGCGTAGAGCCGGATTCCATTTTTCGAGCGCACGCGGGCTCAGCTCGCAGCGGAAGGTGCCAGCTTTCACGTTCAGTTGCATGAGTTACTCCTTGGAAGGTTCCGGCTGGGTGAGCCAGTTCTGCAGAGCAGCCCTTGCGGCTTGCCCGTCATTCTCTTGACCGAGTTGGTCAATGGGTGAAAGGTTGGTTTGCACGGTCAGGACATCAGCATTGCCACCGCGCCGGGGCAGGTTCTCCCGAATTCGGCAATCATCACGGGTGTAGATACCGTTCTGGACCATTTGCGAGTAGAAGGCAGCCCTGGCTGCGCTGTCAGCACGAAGTAATCCTTCGATTGAATATTCCGGGTAGATCACGCGCCGATCACCAGGCGACAGCAGGCTGCGGCTTATGCCTTCCTCGATCCGGCGCATGTAGGCCCGCAACGTGAAAGTCAGGAAACGCAGCAGCTTCTGTTCGAGCCCGGTGCCCCAGTTCGATGCCTTGTCGCTATAGCCCACTAGTGTCGGGTCAACCATGAAAAAGCGGCAAATATCCTCGGCGCTGAACTCGCGAGACTCGAGCAATTGCGCGTCCACAGGGTTGATTCCAATGGTCTTGGCGCTGACGCCCTTCTCCAAGACCGGGGATTTCCCAGCGTTCATTGCCCCGGAAATCATCTGAACGTAGTCGCGGAATTCGTCTCGCTGCTGCTTGTTGAGCGTCGCGTCAACCTCGAATGCCACGGTCTGGTGTAAGCCGTTCTTGAACGTGGCACCTGCCACATCCTCGGCTGACATCGCCGAGCCAAACACATCCGCACCGTAGGCAATCGGTGAAAGCCCGACTTGGCCATCGAGCGAGAATGCCGGGATGTGCATCATGTCCTGGGAGGGTATCTGGCGGCGGTCACCTTTCGGTGGTCGGTACCAGTACATCAGATTCCCTTTATCGTCGACGTCCAGATCGACGCGATTGGGCATCAGGAAGTCCAACGCGACGATGCGAGTGCCCAAGCGCTGGATTTCAACGTAAGCGTTGCCGCGCAGGAGCATCGAGGCGACCACAGCTTCCCAGAACTGCACGGCAGTCATCCGGCTGTTTGGGCTGTTACGCAGAAGCCAGTGGAGGTCGTTGCCGCTTTCCGTCTGCCGCCCACCGTCATCCATCTTGCGGTAGAGGCCGAGCGGCAAAGTGGCAATGGTTTCTGAAATCAGTCGTACACAGGACCAGCAAGCCGTCAGACGCATGGCCTTGTTCACGGTTACCGACTTACCACTCGACGAGGTGCCGAAGTACTGCCCCCAAAATCCCCCATCCGTCATCCGAATGGTCTTTCCGACCCACTCGGTCAACGAAGCCCGGGGAGCACTGGCGGCCGCGGTGAGAACGCGGGAAAGGGTTTTACTCACTGCTCAACCCTCTGCGGATGAACGCCGCTGCAACAAAACAACAGACAGCGCCCGTAATAAGAGCCCAACCGGTTCCGGCCAGGTTGTAGACGCCCGAGGTGACCAGGCCAAAGCCACACAGAGCTGCGGTCAGATAAAGGATGGTTGGCGTGTTCATTGGTAGATAGGGTCTCGGATAGAAGCCATAAGTTGTTCAGCGCCACCGCTGCCCTGAGCGACAATCCGCAACACACTGCCGATGGCCATGATCACCGCAACGGCTCCGTCGATCTTGTTGTCATCGCCTTGCTTGATCGGACGGACCACATCGTCATTGCCTGGGAGGTTCTTGCCGATGACGTTGCCGATACACCAGGTCATGATCGGATTGCCGTCATGATGGAAGCGACCGGCAGTGATGGCCGCCTCGAGCTCCTTCGTGGGATCCGACATGTTGGTGTAGTTCTGGGTGATCGTGATCGGGTTGAATCCTTCATCATCAAGGTCGTGGCTCAATCCTGTCGCGCCATGTGGGTCGATTGGTGATTCGCGAAGTGGAGCTTGGTGATTTGCCTCCTTGGTGTCCTCAAGGATCTCGCGGTAGTCGATCTCGGCGCCGTCGGTCACTTCCAAGTGGCCGGAGTTGATCCATGCCTGGTACCGCTCCGACATACGCTTGTTGTCGCTGTTGTAAACGGTGTCGTACGGAACCCAGAATTTCGGCCCGACGCTGTAGTAATGGATTTTTCCGTCAATTACCCGCCAGAACAGACGCGCCCTTGAGTTCATGTCCAACTTGCGGGCCAAGTCGAATGACGCGATCCACTCTTGCCCTTCGAACTGCTCGAGCGTCAGCGTCTTGTCTTCGCAAGATTTCCAGTCCTCCATGTTGAAGAAGCCGGACTTCGCGCTAACCCACAGGTTTAGGTGCTTCGTTTTGAACGTGTTGGTGAATCGGGCGGACCGAATTGCCCGGGCCTGCTGACTCTCCAAGTACTCTTGGAACACCGACACCCCATGGTTCGGGTTGGCCTTGGCCAACATCTTCGGGTCGGTCCAGTCGTCGCCTTCATCCAAGGTCCAGATGAAACCGAAAAGCTCTTCGTCGGGGACGGTGCCCTCGAGCATTTCGATGACCTGGCGTCGCTTGTCGTAGCAAGGGCCTTCGATATCGGCGCCGGCGGTGGTGATGATGAACATCAGCGGCTGGCGACGGGCGCCCATGCCGGTAAGCATGGTGTCGTATTGAGCAGAAGTCCGGTGTTCGTGGTATTCGTCCACGATCGCGCAACTGGGCGAGGCACCATCGCCGGGGTCGCCGATCAGCGGCTCGAAGCGGCTAAAGTCGGACGGAATGTTCATGTTCGAGGCGTTGACCTCAATTCCTGCCGCCTTGACCAGCATCGGAGACTTGCTGACCATCAGCTTTGCGGGCCTGAAAACCTCCCACGCCTGCTTCTCAGTCGTCGCACCGGAATAGACCTCGGCGCCGTACTCCCCGTCCGCAACGAACATGCTGATGCCGACACCGGCCGCGATGACCGATTTTCCGTTCTTGCGCGGCACTTCCCAGTAGCTTTCGCGGAAACGGCGGTGGCCGCCCTTCTTCCGAACCCAGCCGAACGTGACCGCCATGCCGAACAGTTGCCACGGCTCAAGCGTGATGAGTTGGCGTTTGAACGCCCACTCGCCCTTGGTGTGCGGAAGGAGCTGAATCAGCTTGAGCTTTTTCTCTGCCTTGGCCGGGTCGAACTTAAACCGATACCCGCGTTTGCGGCTGGCTGCCAAGTCGTCAAAGTGGCGTTGGATAGCCAAGTGGATAAAGCGGCAGGCCGGGACCTTTCCTCGGAGCACAGACCGACCCCACGCCATCGCCTTGTCGACGTTGGGGTGCAGGGCCTTGGGCATCTATGAACTCAAAAGTTTGGCAAATTCGTTGGTTTCTTTTTCCTTGTTCCCGCCTATCAAACGCGTCCGACTGGCAGGATCCAGGCCGAGCATTGAGCCGAAGGTCACCATCTGCCGCATCGTCTCGTTCGCCGCGGTGAGTGCGGGGTTTTTCACCGGTCCGCCGGTGGCGCCGGCGACCACAATGCCATGCTTCTCCACCGACTCCTGCGCCATCCGCCAGTTGTCATAAGCTACGCAGAAGGCTTCAACGTTATGCAGATCGGTCAGGGCAACGACCTTCTCCCGCAACAGCTCTGGCACGATCATTTTCCACATCGTGGCAGCGCGCTCGCTCAGCCACCCGGGCGGATCGACATTTTGCACCGTCGAAAAGTTTGGCTCAGACGTGTTCAACGCACGCTTGCCAGGGTTTCCGGCCAGTGCTTTCTTCGCCGTCGGCTTGGGTTTGCGACCACGGCCGGCGACCGTGGCGGTGCCTCCCATCGCGCAACTCCTAAACTTTTAATTTCGCGGGTGTGAAAAAACGATTGAGGGCGCGGTCTAGAAGCGGAAGGCACTAGACTTTTGACCCTCCCCCACCCCAGAAACGAGAATTCGTCTCATTTCAAGCTTTTTTTTCTGATTTTTCGAGACTTTTTTGGGATTCAGCGCCTCGCGTTACCGAATCCGCCATCCTCGGCAGCCGTCTTCGCCGAATGGCACGGCCCGCAGAGGCTCTGCCAGTTGGTGCGGTCCCAGAACAGCTCCATGTCACCCTTGTGCGGTGTGATGTGGTCTACGTCGCTCGCCGCAGTCACCCTGCCCCGACTCTCGCAGCGAACACACAGCGGATGCTTGGCCAGCCACCCTGCCCTAGCCTGCTGCCACTTGTAGCCGTAGCCACGCGCAGCGCTTGTCTCGCGGGGCTTCTCACGGACATGGCTCTTGAGCAGGTGGAGGTGGGCATCACAGTACCGAGGGTTCCGGGTCAGTGCCTTGCAGCCTTGGGCGTTGCATGGCTTCTGTGGCCTCAACGGCATGGCGTGCCATCCATGTAACGCAATGGCTGAGCGTCAGGATCTTCCGGTTCCTCCGCCATCGCTTGAATCAGTAAGTCGAGTCGTGCGGCTATCTGGGCCATCGCCTGGGCTTGAGCCTCCTGTGCTGCCACGGTCCTTTCCAACAACGAGATCACGCGCTCGTTCATAACCAATCCTCGACCACTTCTTGATCCAATCGCGCCGGGCGGCGCATCCACTGCAGCTCATCTCATTCCTGCCCGAGCAACCGCTGCGTTTCCTTCAACGCCAGAGCGTGAAGCACGGCGACGATGTAGCCATTGGGCAAACCACCAGTCTTGGCGTTGATGATGGCCGCGTTGATCGCCCGTTCTAGGTGTCCGACCTCAGCATTCACGTTTACGGCCTGTGCCGCTTCGGGCGCGGGTGCCGTTGGTTGGTGTACGTTTTTCGGTGCTCTGGCCATATAAGGTTGCTCCGGTGTGTGCGGCAAGAATCAGGCGCATCTCGTCGATTGAGTTGACTTGGTGCTGCACTTGAGCCCGATGTTTGGCATAGTCGCCACCCACTGACAGACCATATCAACGGGCGTAAGCCAGCGCGGCCGTGAGGACAGCGCCGCGCTTTTGATGGAAATCTAAGCGATGATTCACGACGATCTACCAGCTCGGCCGGCTAGCTCCGGTTCAGCGATGCTGGTCGAAGATGACCCTCTACAGTTAGACGCCATGGTCGAACTGGTCACAGAGCTTGGCTTCAGGCCATTGATTTTCAGCAATGCGGACGAAGCATTGGAATTTATGCGTGAAGGGGGCAGTGAGATCCGATTGCTGTGGACTGACTTCCATATGCCGGGAACGGCAAACGGGGGGAAGTTGGCAGTCGAAGCAATGTCGGTAATCCCTGGACTTCCTATCGTCGTTACGTCTGGCGTGAGGGGCGCGGCTTACAGGCTGGAATCAGGTATCACATACGTTTCCAAGCCTTGGTCTGTTGAAATCATGGAGGCACTGATTTTGCGCCTCACAGCCAGCTAATGGCCTTCGTATGTTGCTGCCGCGGATACAGCGAGCGCGGCTGGCATTATCCCCCACATCATATTCGAGGAATCCGGAGTGGATGCCCTTACTGAACTATCAAGACTTCACACTGTTCTCGAGGCTCAAATGACAGCTTTGAACTCGATCACGGAGGGCCCAGTAACTGACCCCAGGTTCATTAGCGCAGTATCTATCCTGCTTGACGCCAACAGTAAGCTAAAAGCACAGCTAAAAAATTATCCCCGCACGGCGAGACCAATCACAGCGATGGGCAAGCCTCAATTACGACTGGTGAAATGAGCCTAGCTTACTGTCACTTCGATTTACTGCGCTGAATCTGGGCATCGACCTGATCGGCGCAGGTGTCTAACAGGTTTACCGCCCGATCCTTCAAAGCCCAAAGATCGCCGTTTAGTACGAGGTCCTCATCCTTCTCGTTGATCCGCTCACATGGAACCAGTTGAGGGGGTTCGAGCCTCACCGTGGTCGTCCTTACCGGCGGCGGGCTTGCCGCGCAGGCCGTCAGGCAGAGGCTGATCAGCCCACTTGCGAACGGCCGGGCTCTTACGCTTGAGGTCTTCAAAGTCTTTCCTCGCTTTCAGGGCTTTTTGTTCGCTGGCCTTGAGCCGACTATTGAGGTCCGCTTGGTATGCCTTGTTGCGGTCGATCTCCGCACGCAGTGTGGTGATGGTGGACTGGCTTTCAAGGTTGGCTGCGACGGCCTGCTGTCTCGCCTGGGTTTCGACAGCCACCTCACCCCGTAAAGCGATCACTCGAAACTGCTGCAGGCCGACAAGCAAGACGGCGACCAGCGTAATGATGAATGCAGCGGCGATTGCTTTCATGGCGTCTCCGCCTTGCGACCCAAGAACTTAATGATCAACTCTCTAATCGCTGTAACGCCAATGAAGCCGATCGCGCCACCGGCGCCGACCGAAAGGCTGGACGGCCAGGCCATCCACTCAATGACGCTGCTGGCCGATAGACTCAGGCCGCCACACATCAACGCCTCAAGCAGCACACGCCACTTGTTCGCCTCCTTGCCCTCGTAGAGCACGCGAAGCATCGAGATGGTTGCAGCCATGATTGCCCCCTGCCAAAGCGGCGTGGAGAGGATCAGCCAGACGTGCGCCCAGAAGTCAGGAGTTTTTTCTGGCATGTTCGTCGACATCCGACAGACCACCCTTTCGGGATCGCAAAAAGAAGAAGCCCCGGCGTGTAGCCGAGGCTCGTATGGACAACTTGTCAAACGTTCGCCCAGTCAAATAGATAAGTCCGTTACTCGATTCGATTGAATTTCTATACCTCTGCTCACTCCCTTGCTCTGGTATCCACGAAGCCAAGGAGTCTCCCAAATGGCACAGGAACAACATTACCGAATCGACTATCTGCTCGATGGCGTTTACAAGACTTTCTATATTCGAGCGGCAAAGATGGACAACGCCGAAGCATGGCACTGGGCGACTGTCGACGCAGGGTTCGGCCAACTGCCTAAATATCGATCAGATCCCACACCCAAGCTGACCCGACCCAAAGCAGAAAGGTTGGGTGTGACAAACGTTGAATGGTCCAGAGCGTGAGGCCGGGCTCTTTTGATCACCCTAGGTCGTATCTGAATTCCCATTGGAGATGGCGCACATGGCTGTAACGCTGAAGAAACTCGAAAAGGATGACCGTCCGGAATACTTTCGCGCACAGCAGATAGATCCTGTATTTCAGGTGACGGCGGCAGATGGCCAAGTATTTTATGAGGACTCCGAAGAAGATGCGGCAGCACTCGTTACTCGGCTGCACGTCGAAGACCAGCGGGAAAATACTCCCCGCACATAGCCGCTGGAGATATCACTACTCGAGATCCAAGCTTTGAGCCGGTCCAGCGTGCAGCAGCCCATCAGTTGCTAAGGTCCGAGGGAGATTGCATGTCTTCCCACGCTGCCCGCCCAAGCCACCCCGGAGCAACAGAGGGTCAAGGCGCTTAGGCTGCCGGAGTTGTTTCGCTCGTCGCACTGTCCGGCTATCGATGTTCAGGCCTTGCCCGAAGGCCCACACTAACTGTGGCGTCCCATAATAATAATTAAATTAACTTGACCGTTAGGCCCAATGGGCCTAATATACAACGCATGGGAAGCGCATATCGCCCGGCCCGACAACCCCAAGGGGAAGCACATGAGCAACGCAATGACCACCGCCGAACTCGAAAAGATTCACTCCGAGATCGCGAAGCTGATGGCAGAGACCAGCAAGCTGAACGCGGAAACCACGAAACTGCGCGCCGAGTCGGGCAAGTTGAGCCGGGAAATGTTCTGGTATCCAGTGGCCATTGCATCCGGCCTTGTGGGCGCGGTGGCAGCAGCCACGCTGGCACTGACCAAATACTTTTCCTGATACCTGAGCCCCGCGAAAGCGGGGTTTCTCTTAAGGCCAACATGAAAATCATCAAGCACTACACGCCGCCCTCAACTTCCGATCTAGAAACGCTGAAGGGCGAGCTGGGTAAAACCGGCAATGAGATGGCGGCGATTGCAGGGCTGTCCGATGGTCGTCAGTGGCGCAAGTACACTGGCGGGGCGAGCCCTCGCGAACTGAGCGCGCAAATGCTGTTTTTTATCGCGGCGAGGCTGACATTGCCGGAGGAACAGCTTGATGCAATCTACGAACAGATGCGCACGCTTGGCGCCGAACTAGAATTCGACGGGGATATCAACTGAGGTTCAGTCGTCAATTTCCTCGGGTGATCGTGCACGCTTCTCTTGCATTGTCAGGTCACCCCAGAATTTGCGGGGATTGCCACACATCCAGCAAGAACAAACCTTTCCGTGATTTGCGAATACGCCTACATCACGGGGGGATGCATCCCATGACTTAGTTTTTTGAAACTCGCGAAATTTTGCCTTGATGCGGCGGCTGTCGTATCGCCTCTGTGCTCTTGTCATATCAGTTTCCATTGGTCTGAGATGACAAAGCCCCGGCAGATTTCTCTGGCGAGGCTGGCGGAGCAATCCTACACACGCAGGAATGACAGGATGGGAATAATTTCGCTCAACCGCTCACTGATGTCAACTGGCTGTTACGCAACTTCGTCAAGAAGTACTCCCTCGGCCCTAAGGATACTCTCTGCATGAGCGAGTGCCTCGTCCTTCATCTCATCAAGCGTGGTGAATATGTTTTGCCTCCAGCGCCGACGTGTGGATTCGGGGGCACCGTTTACATCCCATGTATTCATGTCATAGAAGCTGTCAGGCAGCACTATCATGTCGGCAGACCGCGAGTTCGCTTTCTTCTGCTCGGCGAGGCCCGCAGCGATTGCAGCCTTAACTGCCGCATCCCGGCGCCACTCAGACGCATCGATTGGCAACTCGACAGTCACCGACTTTTGCTTGAGCCGCGCACCCGGCAGCTTCGGGATAGCCCAGGCCGTCACCGCCTTAAACAAGAACAAAGGGGGCGCACTGCTGGCTACGACCGCTTTTAGATGGGCAATAGCCTCAACTTTCCGTTGCTTGTGGGTGGAATATTTCGCCGCCAATGCGTTCCAGTGCCGGGGAAGTAGCAGGTGATGAAGGCGGGCTGCGATCCAATCATCGACAAGCCCGCGATCTAGAGATCCCGCGCTACCACGCGCCAGACTTGCCAAGTCGCCGGGCTCATGGGGGTTATAAAGTTTTTGCCAGGCCTGCCCTGCCGTTCGTGATTTTGCCTCGGCAGCCATCGCCGAAACGACTGCGCTCGAAACGCTGGTATAGATCATGGTCAGTCCCCCGTGTAATTCGTGCTACCGGCGCCCCGGCGGTTGTTCTGTTCGTACTGATCCTGTGCCCCACCCTGCCCGTGCCGCGCCCGGTTCAACTCGGCGGCCATGTTGCGCAGCTTCATGTTCAGTTGCGTTACCAGCTCCTCGAGCGGCAGCGCGTCGCCGGTAACCTGGCAAACCCAGCCGGAGGCGTAGCACGCGGTGCAATCCAACTGATGGAAAACTCCGCTGACGACGCCTGTCCCGCGGCAAGTACCGCACTCCATTAGCGGTTTGAGTTCACGTCGAAAGGCGGGTCCATGGCTCTTTTTCATCATTTCAAAACCTCGCCATTCACAATGTTTGAATATGCCTCGCAGGCCCCGCCGTTCATGGTTTGCGCAGGGTTTTGCGAATCTTCATATTGGGCGTCTGTCAGGTTGTGAACAGCCTTGAAGCCACGCTCATCTAACCAGTTGTGCCACTTCACCAAGGCGGCCAGACGCTGCTCGCGGGCCTGGGTGTTGATGTAGGTGCTGGCGATCTTGCCCAGCGAATGGTTCAGCAGCATTTCGCCGATGTGGCCGTCGATGCCCAGATCAGTCCACGCCGTGCGTGCCACCTTGCGCAGGTCGTGGCTTGTCCACTCACCCTGCCCGATCCGGTTGAACACCGCGCTCGCCTGCCCTTCGCTCAGTGCCCGGCCACGCCGTGAAGGGAACAGGTAGATGCCTTCATAGCCCTGGGCGATCTGCACTGCGCGGTAACGGCTCAGCATGGCCTTGGCCTGTGCGGTCAGGGGCAAGCGATGCTCGGTGCGGGTCTTGGTGTTCTCGGCAGGGATGAACCATTCGGCATCGGTGATCGATATGTCTGCCCAGCGCGCCTGCCGGGTCTCACCGACACGCGTCCCATGGCACAGCATCATCAGCGCCAGCATGGCCTCGCCCGGCTGCTGTTCGAAGTGGTCGGCCAGCATGGGCACCACATCGATCAAGTGCACGCCGCGCAGGCGTGCCGCCTTCGGTACAATCCGCGCCTTGGTGAAGTCGACGAACTTGATCCCCGCCATGGGATTGCTGTCGATCAAGCCCAGCTTTTGCGCCTGGCGGAACGCAACTACCAGCAGGCCGAACAACTGCCGGACGTAGGACAGGGAAAGCTCCTGCTGCGCTGGCCACATCAATTCCTTGTCCAGAGCGGCTGCATTCAGGCTGCGAATCGGCGTCGAGTCCAGACGCGGCTTCAGGTGACACTTGATGGCCGACAACGAGCCGGTCTTACGCTTGGCGGACAGCGAACGATCACGGCTCATGCGGTCGCCGTACCAGTCAAGCAACTGGCCGCAGGTAGCAAGGCCGCCGACGGCGACAGCGGCGTCAGGGTCATTCAACAGTCGTTGACGCAGCGCAGGCAACTCGGCCACCACAGCAGCAGCGCCCAGTTCTGGCCACCGAGCGATGCGATTCCAAGCTTTGCCCTTGACCAGGTACCACGACCCGCGCTGACGATCCTGGCCGAAACGCAGGTACAGTCCCGGGTGACGTGGGTCGCGCAGGTCATGCACGGCGAGGTCGGCGGCTTGGCGGCGGATCTCGGCGTCGGACAATTTCACAGCGCGGGTCTTGCTCATGCGACCACCACAGTTTTCGGCAGTCGGAGATACGCCCGGATCTGCTCCATGGCGTCGAAGTGCCCCCGGCACACGATGGCGAGATAGCCCTGCTCGTTCAGGCGGCGGATGCAGGCTTGCTGGCTACTGGAGACAGCAGCGTCGTTTGGCGGAGTGGCCTTGAACTCGATGTACAAGCCGAAATACCCACCGCGGGCCATTGGCAGCACCAGGTCAGGTATGCCCGCCTTCACGCCCTGGCCCTTCAACTTCGCCGCGGTGGCCTTATGTCGATGCCCACCGTTGGGGACGTGGTAGATCAGTTCCGCTACCGCAGGCAGACGAAGCTCGATCTCACGCATCAGTGCCGCCTGCTCAAGTCCTTCACGATCCACCCGAGGCACTGAGCAGCTCTTCGGGAAGAGAGAATTCAAAGAACACCCCCGAACTGATAATCGACTGGCAACACCGGGTGGAAATAAGCTGACTCCAGCAAGAGGAACCCGTAATGCAGCGCTGCGGCGGCGATCGTGAGCATCAGATCAGCTCCTGGGGGATGTGGATGAATGGGCCGTGCTTGTGGGCGACCACCGTCCGGCAGATGGCAACGAGAGGATCACTGGCGTGGCGCCATTCGATAGGGGCGCCCGATGTTTCAACGCCAGCAGCCCAGGCGCCCGAGTCCGGCCGTAAGGCAACGCGGTTCTGCTCGATCACCGGGCCAACGTGGTGCCATTCAGTACTGGGCGAATACTTGGCCTGGCAGTGAATCAACTCATAACGCACGCGCCAGCCGTTGCCGTAGGCCGGCGGACACAGGGCGACACTGACGCCTTCCACTGCGGCCACTGCCCAATCAAGCGCTGCGCCTGTGAGCTCGCATACCGGCACCTCAACGAGTCCGCCCATTAGGCTGCACCGCCAATTTCTTTGAGCAAGCTCTGCAGTTGCTTGAGCTTGGCCGTGGCCTGGGCGCTGCCTTCGCGCTCAGCCTCCACCGATAGCGCGACTTCTTCGATGCGGGTCGCCATCGCCTTCATGCGGCCGCTGAACTCATCGGCCAGAGCCACGACCTCGGCGGACAGGCCTGCTAGAGCGTCAAGCGCGTTGACCTCAGGCTTCTTGATCGGCGTGACGACTTCGATTCCTGGCTTCTGCATGGGCGTTTCGATCCTGAGTTTTACTGTGGTTGCGTCGCGCTGATATTTGCTGCCCTGGGGCTCGCGGATAATTCCGGCGTCTTTTAGCTCGGCAAGCGCACGGCGCACCGCGTGAGCAGAAACTGACGTAGCGTTGGCCTTGAGGGCGGCGCAGTGGATGTCATGGGCGCTCCACGGCTCCTGGATGGGGACGTGCTGATAGATCTTTTGGGCAGTCGAGGACTGACCTGCCAAAAGCTGCTGAATGCGGGATTCCGTAAATGCCATTAGCTCACCTTCGCAGTTAGTTGAGCGGAGGAACTTGCGGCACGCATTGCCCGAATCTTTGCCAATGCGTTGTTGCCGACGTCCGGTGTACGGCGAGCAGCGACCTCGGCAGGCAGGGCCAGTGGCATCTTCTGGAGCGGCAAGCCTTCGATGAGACGGCGCACGGTGATGGCGTAATTGCGCTCGAACAGCCTCAGGCCGAGAGCGGTTTCAAGCTTGTTCAGGTTTTCAAACCCGCACTCTTTGGCCGTATGCCAAACGGCGTCGTGGCTCCACTTTCCCTGCCCGGCCATGCACGGATGGGCGTTGCGGCATGCTTCGCGGTGGGCAGCCTCAAGTGTCGGGAGTCCGAGCATCTCAGCGGTCGGAGTGCACCAGGCTATGAAAACGCCAGGTGCAGGTATGAAGTCGCGGCCCGACTGGCGAGCCCCCATCAAACCGAACTTCAGTTGGTCAAGGCTGCGAAGGCCCGCCTCCAGAAACGCCTGAAGCCATTCTTGTTTGGCTGATTTGTAGGCAGCCATGTCAGGCCAAGCCTGTTTCCATGCCGGGAAGATCGCTCGCAGTTGGCGGAACACGCCGTTGATTACCACGGCAGTTTCCCGATTGATCTCTGCCTGGACATCGGCAGGCAAGGCCTCATCCTTCCCGATGTATTGGCCTGACTGAACTTTGGCCCAAAGGCCAGTCGTAACGGCCGTCACGCTTTTCATTGGCCAACCCCTTGGTCATTCCAATCTGTTGCGTCGTCATCGAAATCCTGAAGGGACTGGCGCGGCGGGAATGGCACGACTCTGGCCGCTTTTGCAACGTCACGCTTTACCCAGCCAACCAGCGAGGCAACCCACTGCTTCTCGGTCTGAGCAAGACCTTTGGCTTCGTGGTGAAGCACAAAGCCGGATATCGCCTCTTGGGTGAAGATTGCGGCGCTCAACCCAGCTCGCATGGCGTACGCGCCAAGCAGTGCAGAGTCTGGAACCCAGTCCAGCGACATCGCGAAAGGCACGTGCGGAGAGTGTGTATAACTTCCATTCCCCTCCCCTTCCACTCCGGGGGGGATGCCTCCGATAGCGCTCGACGAATCGTCGTCGAGTTGTCGTGGAGTACTCGACGAGGTGTCGCCTACTGATGCCACATATGCAGGGTGTTTGATCGTAGGCTTGTCGATCTTCTGGTGATGCCAGCCGTTGACGTGAAGATAGAGCTTCGCCGAATGGGAGTAGATCGATATCAGACCTTTCGACTCCAGGTCGGCGATCAGGTCGGAAACCTGAGTAGAAGTTATGTCATCACCTGGGAAGACCAAAGCCTTCAAGGTTTTCGGGGACAGCGGATGATTGCCAGCGTCATCGCAGAAATTCCATATGCCAATGAACAGAAGGCGTGCAATCGGGCTGCACTCCATGACTTGCTCACTGGTCCAGAATTCCGGCTTGATCGAACGAATACGGGCCATTACTTGCCCTCCTGGAATATCTCAGCCAGACGCGTCAGACCTTTCGGAGTAACGAGGGGCTGAAATGCAGCGCGATCCGCGCCGGTTTCGGTGTCAGGGGTCAGCGCTGTGACTTTGTGCTTGAGGTAACCGGACTGGATGCGGGGCTGCATGGCGATCCAGCGCTTTGAACCGCCGCGCCGGAAGATCCACCGGTTCTGCTGCATCCAGTCGAAAAGCTTGTATGGGGCCATGCCCAGTTGTTTGGCGGCATCACTGATGCAGATCGCGCCCTCGGCGGCTGCCAATCGCTTGATCGCGGCGACCTTTGGCGCCTGCAACTCAATCAGTCCGAGCAGACGGCCATTCTCGCGAACTTGATCAGCGGCAAGCTGCAGGGCCTCGGCGAAGTTGGCGGGGATGCGCGGCGCGGCCTGCTCTTCCAGCTCGCGCCAGCGGCGAACAACAGCCATGCGCAGCGGGGCGCTGTAGCCGGTCAGTAGGCAATCGGTATGCTCGCGATCAAGCAGGTACTCGGTCTGTTTGCGGTTCTTGCCGTCCAGATAGATGCATCCAAATTTGGATGTATCTTCGTTGAGGTCGGCTAGCAGCTTTTCGATGTCGCGCTTCACATGGAAATGCTGTTTGCCAGTGAGCTCGGCAATCAGCCGGGACGACATGACCTGACGCGTCATGTTTTGCTTTATCGGGAAAACTGAGGAATCAGGCGGGCTATTGCTCTGAGTGGTCGTGGTGTGCATAATCGGACCTCACATGTGTTGTTGAAGAAGCCGGTCTAGCCACCGGCTTTTTTATTGCCCGCGATTCAGGCGACCTTCACCGATGCTTTCAAAGTGGCGAGGGCGTCCTCGGCATGGGCGATCTCTTTCAGAATCCGGGCGCGCTCGACTTGATCGACACGACCGTCCGCCATGGCGCTGTGCGTTTCTACGGTCACTTCAGCGAACTCAAGCGCGGCGCGCCCCAGCGCTTGATGGATGTCGATGGCGGCAGGCTGTACCAGCGGCACGATCGCATAGCCAAATTCGCCCGCTAATGCTTCGAGCGGACGCATATCGTTCGTGTGCAGCAACAATGCATAGAGGTGCTTGGCGTTGAACCAGGCGCCGTCGTAGTTCGCGTTGGCGCGCTGCAATAAGCTCACTGCCGGCATGTTCATCAAGGTCGCAAGGTTCTTGGTGTCCGCGTCCTCTACAACTGCGTCGCACGCTCTCAGAAATTCCTGCATTCCTAAAACCTCAAATTTGTTTATGTGGCGGCGTGCCACCACGCGTTTCAAAATGTTTCCATCAACCGATAAAGGACGCATCCATGACCAGCTGTTATGAATTGCGGGGCGAGATAACCGCCCTCTGCTGCTTTGAGGGTGTCCTTGCATCCACCCTGCCCCTGCCTCCTCAGTTGCGGCCCTGGCCTGCGTTTGAGTTAAAGGCCAGTCAGTTGCGTGATCAGTTGAGCGATGAAGCTCTGCGCGGCTTTGAGTAGGCGATGGTCTCGCTTCAGCTCGAAGCGCCGTTAGGCGGCTTCGGGTTTGGTAACGGCTTTGAACTGACCGTTCGTGAGGATCTGCAACTGAAACTGCCGACCTTCCGGCACTGTTTCGCCCCACATCGTCACCGCGCTGGGGCTGATTCCCAGCGCCTCGGCCAGCTTCGTTTTGCTGCCGAAGTGAGCAGCGACTTCTTTGGTTTTCATTTGACGTGGTCCTCACGTGATCTTGGCGTAATTTCAGCATTCTGAAATTGCTGAGTCAAGAGGAACCTTAAGCATGCTGCATGCTTAAATTCAGTTAACTTAATATCGGGCCTATGGATAGACACCAACGTATTGCCCGCGCCATTGAGTTGAGCGGTAAGAAGAAGGGCGAGATCGCTGCCGCTTGCGGCGTGGCGAACTCTGCAGTGACGCAATGGATTACTGGCGAGAGCAAAAGCTTGAAGCCCGAAAACCTTTACGCCCTGGCGAAAGCCACTGGTTTTCGTGCCGAGTGGCTGGCGATTGGCGAAGGCCCCGAGAAGGAACCAGATTCAAACGTCGCGATGACGAATCAGCCGGACATGATGTACCGCTACCCAGTCATTTCTTGGGTTGCCGCGGGTACTTGGGCTGAGGCAGTCGAACCATACCCGCCTGGGTTCTCCGATCATTACGAGATGTCGGAGTACGCCGCTAAAGGCCCGGCCTTCTGGCTTGAGGTCAAAGGCGACTCAATGACGTCACCTATTGGTCAGAGCGTCCCCGAGGGCAGTCTGATCCTGGTGGACACCGAAGCGGATGCCTACTCTGGCAAGCTGGTTATTGCGAAGCTATCGAACAGCGACAAGGCCACGTTCAAGAAGCTGGTGGATGATGGCGGACGGCGTTTCCTGAAGCCGTTGAACCCTGCCTACCCTATAGAGGCCTGCGAGGATGACTGCCGGATCATTGGTGTTGTGGTGCGAGCACTGATGAAACTTTGAGCAATGCTGGTTTAGCTCCAGCCTCGATATATTTTTTGGACCTAGATCAATGATGGACTCATGAGAAAAACGAAAATCGCAAGCCTGTTAATGCTTGCCCTGGTTGGAGGTTGTACCCATTCGACTCCGCAACTGTCTGAGGGCGCGAGCCGAAGATTAAACGCACCAATGCCCACGTCTGAAGCTCAACGTGTTTGGGAGTGCGCAGGAGTCAGCGGCACCGTCAAAGGGTTAGTTGTTTTGCTACAAATGCAGGGGAGACCTCCGAACTATGGCGGAGAAATGTGGGCTTTGCTGGAGCGAGCTAGGCGTTTACGTTGTACACAGGCAGAGATGGACGCACCTGATATGGGAAATTTTTCATACCCACCCGTTTCTCCGCGACCGAAGTGATTTGGTAATCTATACAACTTCAAACCCAAAGCACGTCTCAGCATTGTCAGATAATGCAACTTGGCCCGGCTCTGCGCCGGGCTTTTCGTGTCTGTCTACTGTTAAGTCTGTTTGGTCGGCTTTTTGGCCCTGCTGGTCTTCGCAGGATTGACCAAGGATGCGTCGAGACTTCCAGCCTCGCCATTTTTCGCAGCGACCAATGATACTCCCGTGACAGCGATAGCCAGACCAGGTAAACCCGCATTGAGGTGGCCTGTTGGGGAAACAGTGGTGCCGGAAGCGTTGAAGTGCACAGAGAGGCCCCAATGGCCTGTGTGGATATTCTGATCTCGCAGCAAGGCGATGATTAGGTCACGCACTGGAAAGGCCCTATCCTTTGTCACCATCTGTCTGCCTCCAATCAGTAAAGCTGAAAGCGTAGGCGATACGGACCGCAGGCGCTTCGTTATCCCTCCTCCTCTTCCTGCCTGCTACGCTTCCCTTCCGACGCGGAGGGTTCGCCATGCGCAACTTGGACATGCTTCCTAGCCTGCTGAAGGCTTTCAACGACAACCAAATCGCCCTGGCTGCGGCAATCGACGAAATTGCTGACTGGGCTGAGGACTCAGGTCATCTCCACTTGGCGGCAAAGGTGCGAACAGCCTTGAAGCCCATTGATGACAACTTGAAACAGGTGCTAATGACGTTAGTTCTACTGGAAGACTGAAACCACTCTAGCCCGCCACTCGCGGGCTTTTTTATGCCCGCAGTCCGAAAGAGTACATTTGTACTCTAAAGCTGTTGCCATTCATTTGGATCCTTTTTACTGTATATTCATACAGCAGTAGAAATGGAGGTTCACAATGCTTCAGCAGCCCGAGTTCACCCAGGTCAAGTCCCGCACCTACGAGCAAATCGGCCACCGCGTCAAAGAAATCATCAGCGATCCTAAGGTTCAGCGGGTCCAGTTCGTAACCGTTTCAAGACTGCCCAACGAGGGCAAGTCAGATTGGTGGCGACTGATGAATGAGATCGCCAGCACCCAGGGGATTCGGGTGCAAAGGCTGGACGAGGATTCGTTCAAGATCGGGTGGAAGGAATACTGCGAAGCGTGAAATGAGCCCGCCATGTGCGGGCTTTTGCTGCCTGATAATTTCAGCGTTCTGAAAATAATTATTCAGCATGCTTGACTACGAATTTCAGATTGCTTAAATTTCTCACATCGCGGCGATGCACCGCTCCGAACCGCTCTTTAAAAAACCGACGTAACCACCGCGACGTACCCATTGGGTCGGGAAAAGCTAAACCGTCGCCCACGCAGCCTCTGGATAGCTGCCGGGCTCGCCACATCGCGAGCACGCCAAACCGTGCAAGCCACCCGGGAAGAACACCGTCCACGAAATGTGTGACCTGGGCAGAGATATGAATCCGGCGCCGCGCATGGGATGGAACAAACGACAGAGGAGGAACCTGCCAATGAAGTAGCCAGACCAGCCGGAATACGGACCGGCAACCCACGACGGACTGCCCACCCCCACCGGGCCGCCGAGCTGCAGTTGACTGTCGTGTAGCGAATATCTGACCCCATGACCACACCGTGGAAGCCGATCTACGCGGAGTGAACAGGGAAGCTCAAGGCCAAACACACGAAAGCGCGAGGCCATCGGCGGCGTAGCGCTACAAGGTTTCACTGGCTGGCCTTCGAGGTTGAGGGCCAGACGGGAAATCAACCGGAGAAACCAAGATGCCGAATTGGGTAACAAACAAAGTCAGCGCTCCCAAGGAGGTGCTGCAATCGCTGATCAACACAGAGGGGCGAATCGACTTCAACACACTGATCACATTCGCTGGATCATTTCCTTGGAAGGGGATCGACAGTGCTGCCGAGCAGTGCGCTGAGGTCATCAGCGGCCAACCATTGAACGAACACCCGCTGATCGCATCCCTACAGCAATCAAATCGTCAGGGCGCCAACGCGCTGAACCTCAATGACGAGCAGTTTGAGCAGTTTGTGCAGATGCTGCGCAACAAGCGGCTGACCGGGCACTTTCACACCCTGGACTTCGCCAATGCCAACTGGGGTACGAAGTGG
The DNA here is from genome assembly GCF_003052515.2 of Pseudomonas sp. RIT409. Classification (GTDB taxonomy): domain Bacteria; phylum Pseudomonadota; class Gammaproteobacteria; order Pseudomonadales; family Pseudomonadaceae; genus Aquipseudomonas. Next base: position 67,333 of record NZ_QARE02000017.1, read on the forward strand.
AACGCCTGTGATCAGGATCCCGATCTTGAATCTGGCACGCTGAAATTCGATACCGCATGGAGCTGTCCCGAGCCTGTCCTGAAAGCTCTGTCAGCCAAGCATCCCGAAGCAGAAATTTGCGTTGTTTATGCCGATGAAGACATAGGTAGCAACTGCGGAACGCTTAAGCTCAAGGCGGGCGAATTCGTGTTTCGGGACGAATCGCGGGGCTGGCACAAAATGTCGAAGGACGAACAAGAAAAGTGGCAGGCCTTTGCCTATGAAGTGAAAGGCTGGGATCCGGAGCCTGACAACGACTGAACCATCCTCCTGTGGATTCACAGAGTGCACGGCACCACTTAACCCTCACCCTGACGAGCATTAAGCGCGGTAATGCTCACCTGTGTGCGCTTTAAAAAACCTCGATGAGGTCGCATCGGAGAGTGACCGAAGCGTGCCCGAGCGGGCTGCAACGGTAGGATCGCAAAGACCCGTGAATGTCCTGGGCCGGTGTGTGCAAGACGGCCAACATCAAAAATCCGGCGGGAAACAAGCAGGAGTAGCGACCTGGTGTTTCGATCACTCTCCGATGCGGACGAGTCCACACCGCGCAGGCGGCCCCCTGCATCAAACCTGAAGACAGGCCAGCGCCCGCCATCATCCGGCGCGCACCAAGCGGAGGATTTGCAGCCATGAAATAACACTGCGAGCCCGGACTACCGCCCCACGCGGCTCCGGGATAACTGCCAACGTAGGGGGTAACCTCGTTGAGCCAGTGAGAAAAGAAAAAGCCCTGCGTCGACAGGGCTTTTTTTCGCCTCACGTTTATCCGCCAGCACTCTCACCTGCGCCCATCGGCAACAAGCAGGCGGCCAGAGTGCTGACGAATGAATGCAACCAACTGAGGGAAAGGACATGAATCAGACAATTCAGCAAAAGCGCGCCGTCCTCGACGTGCTGCGCCAGCGCGCCAAGCAAGCCACCGCAGAATTCAACGCAAAGCCGCGTTTCGTTGTGGTGCCGCATCAAAACAACCTGTTCGGCGTGCTCGACCGCAAGACCGGTGTGGAATGCGCCGAGGTCGCCGGGCACAACAGCGCGTGCCAGGCCGCGCAGAGCTTCGAAAACGTGGCTGACTTCACCCAGGCCGCCCAGATCAATGTCGGCAACTGCGCACGGCTCATGCTGCGCTGGATCGCCGTCGTCAGCTTGGTGACTCTCGGCTTCGTCGCCATGGGGTATCAGCCATGAACTTCGCTCCTCAAGCTGATCCGCGGCAACAGATCATCGCTGACCTCAATGCCCAGATCGCGCAATACCTGGCCACCGGCCAACGCGTTCAGAACATCCCGCCGGGCGTAAGCGGTGAGGTGCCTTTCACCGCCATCGGCAACCATCCCAAGAACCTTAAGCTGCGCCGCGATAAGCATGAGCCTCGCGTGCGTGAGCTGGCAGCCGCGGGCAATACCGCTTCGGCTATCGCTACAGCGATCGGTATCGACAGCCGGACCGTCCGGCGCATCGCCAAAGAACACGCCATCACCCTGACCGAACCGACCTGATGCGCAAGATCAACAAACTCGTACACCAGCGTCGACGACAGGGTTGGCTTGAACTGGAAGCGCAGCAGAGCAACGAGGCGCAGCATGGAAAAGAAAGGAGCCGCGAAGCACTCGGCGGATTACCGGGAGCGCCAGAACGCGGAGAAGGCACGCCTGGGCATCGAAACCGTGAAGGTGGACATGCCGATCGGTGTCAAATCGGGGATTACCAGAGCGATGAAGGACCACGGTTACAGCCAGATGCAGGAGCTTTGGCAAGATCTTGTGCTGTCCTTCCTGTCGATGCCACATGAGGAACAGACCAGGCGGCTGAGAAAGCCTGACGCGTCAGCTTTCGTGATAACTCCAAAGCTTGCGCGTCAGTTTGATCGAGGGTCGCGTCGGGAGTTAGCGCGCGATTCTGGTGACGCGACTTAGGATCGGTTGAAGTACTTTGCGGTCCAGTCTTGGGCAGCCTTGAGAGCTTCCTCCTTCGAAGGCCAGTTGCCTCGAAGTGTGTAGATGCGCTCTTCCCCTTCGCCATTCTGAAGCTTGGCGTCGATGTCTACACCGCCGACTGCTGAAGTTTGCGTATCGACTCTGTAAGTGAAGCGAACAAGCCTTTCCCCATAGCGGAAAGAGTTCGTTGGGTACTCTGGTCCTTCAAGCGGCACGAACATTTTTTTCTCCTTGTGCCCGGCCCCATGCCGGTAACCACGTATAGCCCACCACCAACCTATTCGCCACCGAACTTTCGGAGGCTTGATCCCGCACGGAGCATTGCCATGCAAATCGAACGATCTGGTGTCATCACATTCGGTGACGCGAACTTCTATGTTCGCACTGAGGGCTACCCACACGGCGCGCCTTGGAAAGAACAGAAAGCTTGGGAAAGCAGATTCAAGCGTGAGGTTTTCGCACGCATCGTTCAGCAACTGAACCGCATGGGCTGGTCGTGCAAGCTCCCTGAGTTTGATCAGCGTGAGTGCGATCGCTACCCGTCGATCTATCAGGACAGCCGACGCGCAGAGCGTGAATGTCGGCGCGGCGATTTGCAGGGCAATTTGAAGATGAGCTTTGGCACTCTTGAGTTCCAGATGTGGCAAGACGTAGTTAATGTCGAGAACCGGAATGGCGGTCGTTACGACTACCAAAAAGAAGAACGCATGCCTTACATGCTCCGCCTGATGATGGAGCACACCCGCCAAAAGATCAGGCGATACCTGCTAAGCGTCTTCACCAACTACAAATTCGAGCCTAGCCGCGACCTAAAGATCGGGCCGGGGCGTAATGAAGTGACTGCGATGGAAGCTGTACTTGAGCGACGCAAACACTCAGGGCACTACGTTGAGAGCCTCGGTCGCGCGCGATTCAGCAATCAGGCAGAGCAGTCCGGCGATGGGCAGATCATCGAGGACGGTATGCGCGTTTACGCGCAGGACTACTACGGCCGTATCGTGACAGGCATTGCGCTCTACTGCCTAAACGGCAACTGGACGATAGTCACAGGGCGATACTCCGCCATCTACAACATCTGGCACGGGCAGATCTATGTGAGTAACCCAGGGGATTTGCGCAGGAAGCGTAATGAGCGCCAAGGTCGCAAGCGGCTTGAGGCTGAAATGTCGAAGGCTGTCGCCGAAATGAACTTCGAACGAGCGGCCAGGCTGCGTGACATCTTATTTCCGAACCATGAGCCGCTGTTCATGATCTGGAGCGACAAGCATGGCGGCGCTTACTTCGGGCCAAACTACAGCGGCTATACAACTGACAAAAACAGCGCTGGGAAATACACCCGTGCGGAACTGAAGCCATACCTCGGCACTGCAGACCAGAAAGATCACCTTCGCGCGATCCCTGTTCGGGCAGTTGCCTGATCACCCCACCGCATCAGCCGCCACCTCAATCTCATTGATGGCGGCAGGCACGTACGCTGAATCGTAATCCTTGTGCTGAAGCAACTCGTCGATGGCTGCTTCCGTCAGTCCGTCAACTTTCAGGCCCTGCCTCCCCGCAGCGATCAGCACCGCCTTCAGCGCCAAAATCAAAGCCCTTTCCCTGTCTTCGCTCATGACCGTTCCCTCCATGTGGAGCGTTAAGCGTAGGCCATTTCTACTCGCATGGAATCGAGCCATGACCCAGCGGCACCAGATATTGGTTGGCGACTGCATCGAGATGATGCGGACGCTGCCTGACAAGTCAGTTCACACATGTGTGACCAGTCCGCCTTACTTCGGTCTGCGCGATTATGGCGTCGAGGGTCAGATCGGTTTGGAGCAAACGCCCGGCGAATTTCTGGCCAGGCTGGTTGAAGTGTTCCGCGAGGTGCGTCGAGTACTTCGCGACGACGGCACGGTCTGGGTGAACATGGGCGACAGCTACGCCGGTAGCTGGGGAGCGCAGGGCAGGCCTCAAGGCGACGGCCAAATGTCCGGGCGCAGCGTCACCTCGGCCCGCCAGATTAATGAGCACCCTCGGTTCAAGTCTGGTACCGGGGTGCGCGGCCGCGAGATGGGCCTGAAATCGAAAGACCTGATGGGTATTCCTTGGCGCCTTGCATTCGCGCTACAGGACGACGGCTGGTATTTGCGACAGGACATCATCTGGAACAAACCCAACCCGATGCCGGAAAGCGTCCGCGACCGGTGCACCAAGTCGCACGAATACATCTTCCTGCTGAGCAAATCGAAGAAGTACTACTTTGATCAGGCAGCAATTGCTGAAGACGCGATAGAGCCGCGAGGCCCTGGGAACATTTCCGCGGCTGAAGCCCTGCCAGGTGAGCGCGAATCCGAGAATTCCAATATCAGAGGCTCGCTGCACAAAATCGGCCCTCGCCTCACACGCAACAAGCGCAGCACATGGTCTGTGGCCACACACAGTTTCAAAGGCGCCCATTTCGCCACGTTCCCGCCTGACCTGATCCGACCGTGCATTCTCGCCGGAGCGCCACGGGGCGGATTGGTGCTCGACCCGTTCGGCGGGGCCGGTACCACTGCTCTTGTTGCGATGCAGGAAGGCCGCCGGTCTATCCTGTGCGAGCTAAACCCCGAATATGCAGCGCTCTCCCGGCGGCGTCTCTACACAGCCTGGCTTGACGGCGCGGCTCAGATGGATGTCTTTCACGACTCAGCGCTGGCAGACCGTTGTTTGCTGCCAGTTCCATGAGTAGCGCAACAGGCAAGGATTCAGAATATAACGAATTACAATGCATCGCTCTTTAAATCCTCATCTGCTGACTTAGCTTTTTGAAGAGGATAAGCTCCATCATAGTCTTTACCGGAATATAGCTCCCGAACTTGGTTACAGCAGAACGCGGAATCTTTAAGGCGGGAAGCCAACTTGTACCTTCTTATAATTTCCACACTTTTTGGACTTCTGGCGAAAACTATAGCCATGTATATAGTCATCTCATGTTTCATAAATGACTCAAGAGCATAAGTGAAATAGAATTCTTTTTTATCATGAGTGAGCGAGGAATTATCTATGAAATAAAGACACTGGGAGAACTTCCTTCCAAAGCTGCCAAGCCGGTCATTATCTGACTCTATAACCTTCCGGACATGGACACCAGCGTGCGCTAGCCCTTCAGCCCAATCTTGGGTTGAAAGCCGCTCTTTCTCGCTCAGAAGTTTAGACCTGAGCGTTTTGTTGTAGTTTTCGTTCTTAGCGCCCCTGAATATTGATGCGGCTTGCTTGTCAAACTTATCGACCAGCTTGAAAAAAGTGTTTTCAAATTTCTCAATTTCGCTCACCTCAATCTGCCGAGCAGAAGCTTCTATTTGAAACCTAAAGGTCTGAAGCAGTACAAGCAACCCTAGAAAACTAAGGATTGGGTTGGTAAGGCCGCCTACAAAATCCCCGAACTGTCCCCAAGCAGCGGCATCATTTATTTTGTGTGTACCAAACATATCGATATAGCTTTTGAAGACCAAATAGAAAATCAATAGCGCTAGGGCAACTACTGCACTTACAAAAAGTGATGCACCCCAGGGCTTCCGATGACCATTCCTCATACATCCATCTCCATAGTGATCGTCTATGGGGTATCGGCAGCACTGATCAAAAATTTATTCCTGTTACTTATTTTGATTTTTTCCAACGACGCAATGAACGACCCGATTTTCCCATTTCCTCAGGATCATGGGCTAGACGGATGGAAATGAGCAGAGGTTAAGAAATATGTTCGTTCGCATCTACCTTAGCGGGCCTATGACTGGCCTGCCCGATTACAACTACCCGGCATTCAACGCCGAAGCGGCCCGGCTCCGCGCCCTGGGCTACACCGTCGAGAATCCTGCAGAGAATGCTCTGCCCGCCAACGCCCCGTGGCACCTCTGCATGCGTGACGCAATCCGCCAGATGCTGACCTGCGATGTTGTGGCGTTCTTGCCTGGCTGGCAGGTCTCACGCGGCGCCAACGTCGAAATCGAACTCGCCGGGCATCTCGGCATGGAAGTCATTCAAGCGAGCGGCATTGTTTCGCCGCGGGAGGGGTTATGAGTCGATTCACGCTTTGCAACTGTCCGGTAGGATTCAGCGCAGCACCAGAGCGTCATGCGCCGGACTGCCCCGGTCGTTCAGGTGCTGGCAAGCCCAGTTCCTTTGTTGGGGATCCATGCCAGACAATCGAAGAGATTCGAGGCATGGCCGCCCCTATGACGCCTGCTGGCGGGGAAGTTGAAAACATAGGCGGTACCGATGTAGGTGCAGCCAGTGTGTTGAGATTTTGGGCAGAGGACGCGCACAACATTCGCTGCGTCCGTGCCGAGGACTTCGACGCCCACATCATCCGATTGCAGGCCGAGGTCGCAGCCCTGCAAGCCCGTCTCATGATCGCCGATCAGCGGGTAGACGAACTCGAGGCAGACAAGCGTCGGCTTGATGCGCTTGAGTCGGAATACTGGGATGTTCGCCACCACAGCAGCCCGATTGCAGATACCGGCGACCACAGCACCAGCATTGAGATCATCGGCCACTGGATGGACAAGCCGCATGAGCGGGTGATCGGAGAGAACTACAACGAAAACCTTCGCGCCGCCATTGACCAGGCGATGAAGGCCGACGCCTACCCGCCAGCCCGCCCCGAATACCCGGAACTTGATGCAGCGCTCACCGAAGACAACTGGCGGATGAACCCGTGCAAGCAGGGTCATCGTGATGTTGGAGCCTGCGGCGGCAAGGCCTTCTGTCACACCTGCGACGAGACGATCACTGCGTCAACGACGCAGGAAGCATTTGAAGAGTGGAACGCCGAGCATCCGGCTCCAGAGCAATAACCCCTCCCCACCCTATCCATTGCCTGCTGCGCCTATGCGCGGCGAGGAATAGTCATGCCTGAAGAAATCATTTTCGTGAACAACGAGCCAGCAGAGTGCGGTTGCAAATCTCGGTTCAGTGACGGCGGCGGACAGTATTCGGACGTCCTCTACGTCACACCTTGCCCAACCCATTCGCCAAAGCCTTTCGGCCCAGCGGAGGTGAAGCGAGACAAAGACGGCTGGTGGTGGCATCCAGATGTGCCCAACTTTGGCGACGGTGAAGACCCTGCTCAATACCTGGCCTGGGTTGAAGCCCAGAAGCTGGAACTGAAGGGCTGGCATTCAGGTGACGAAACCTACGATTTGCCGGATGAAGACGCGGCGTGCACAGCATGGAATCCAGAATCACCTGGTCCTGAGTGGTTTCTGATGGGCATCTTCGATACCGAGGACGGCCCGTATGTAAGCTGGGCTCGTAGAATTCAGCCATGATCATCGACGACATCATGACCGACAAAATCACGCTGCATGGCCTTGGCTTTGTCCAAGTGCAGTTGGAAGGCAATCAGCGCCTGCACGTCTGGCATCCTGAACTGCCGCGCCGGACCTGCTTCGAACATTCGGCGATTCACGACCATCGCTTCGACTTCGTGTCGCGTGTGCTGGTCGGCGAGCAACGCAACACCGAATACGGTGATATCTGGTGCGAGGACGGCGAATTCGTCATGTATCTGCACGAAGGCGCAAGAACGCCGCGCGGCGGAAGACCCTGGACGCCTGACGGTCGCACGAACATGGTCGTTACAGACGATTTCACAGTGAGCGCTGGCAGCACCTACAACCAGCGCGCCTACAAATACCATCGTACCGAGCCGCAAGGTAACGGCAAGGTCGCGACGATCATGCAGGAGTTTGGGGAATACTCGCGCGGGGCTCACTCAACTTGCCGATTTGGCATCGAGCCCGACACCGACTTCGACCGCTTCCAGTGGTCACCAGCGAGGCTTTGGGAAGTGGTCACTGATGTGCTGCTTGGCCAGCAGGTGACGCCATGACCCAGATTAAAGAACGCCCGATTCTGTTCAGCGCGCCGATGGTGCGCGCCATTCTGGAAGGCCGGAAAACGGTCACGCGGCGTGAGGTGAAGAAGCAGGCAGCTCTGGATTGCCTGGCCGCTGGGTTCGAACCTTCATTTCTGACGCTGCCCGGTAATGCCGACCTTTGTCCTTACGGCCGTGCCGGCGACCGGCTGTGGGTGCGCGAGACCTGGGCAGCAGATGCACAGGTGGACTCGATCGCGCCCCGAGACTTGAGCCAGGGCGAGCCAATCCTTTACCCAGCAGACTGCGCGGTTCGGCAAACCGGCTGTTCCATGATCACACAAGGCCGAGGACGTCCTTCGATCCATATGCCGCGCTGGGCCAGCCGCATCCTGCTCGAGATAGCCGACGTGCGCGTTGAGCGGTTGCAGGACATCACTTATGAGCAAGCTGTTGCTGAGGGCGTGCACCGGGACCGCGGCTGTCGAGTGTGGACCGCAACCGATGAAGACGGCACCTGCCATAAATATCCGATCCCAGCGTTCAAAGACCTATGGACAGGGATCAACGGTCCACAGGCTTGGGAGTCCAACCCGTGGGTCTGGGTCGTAGAGTTCAAGCGGGTGACGCCATGACCAGTCGCGACCAATTCGAACAGGCCTACGCAGAGGACAACAACTGCACCGTCGCGTGGTGTCAGGAGCAGCGCATGATCAGCGGCAGCTACCGTGACCGATATCTGGCCCGCGCCTGGCACTGGTGGCAGCGCGGCAAGGAGGCGGTATGAGAACCGTCTTGCGAATTGTCGACGACTCCACCGCGAAATACGGCTTTCGCCGTGAACCTGCAACCTATGAGGAGGCGGAGAAGCTAACCGGCTTCAGACTCGACCGTCGGGTGAACTATCTGATCCTGCGGAGCAACAAGGTCGAACAGATCGGCGTTGCCACGGTGGGTTGCTCTGGATGTAGTTGCGATTGCTCGTCCTGCTCATACGGGTACAACGCGCACGAACCGAGCGGCTGTTATGAGTGCGGCTACACCGGACGCCGCCGAGTGCATTTCGGGTTCCCGCCGTCACCGCCAGCACGCAAATCCGCTTAACCCCTTCCCCATCATCCACATGCCAGCCCAAGCGGCGGGCGAGGTATTCCTATGCGCAACGAAAAAGTAGTCATGTTCGATTCTGCCGAGGCTGCAAGTTTTCAGACGGTAAGCGGTTGGGTCGACGCCAGCGGACGATTCTGGGGCAATGACGAAGACATGGCTCGCTACTGCGGCTCCACGCACCGGCATTGCAAGATCAACCCAGAACACCCGATTCACGCCACCAACGGCTCCTGCGAAGTATGCCGACAAGAGCGCATGGATGAGCGTTTCCTAAAAATGGAGGTACGTGACTGGGCGGAGGAGCCGCTGGTCATTTATGACACCGACACCTACTTCTTCGACATTGATTCGCTGCGCGACTACCTGATTGACGCTGAGCACGAACCGGAGGACGCAAGGTTGTGCATCTGTGAGCCGAACTATCCGAGCGAGATCGATGCAGCGGACCACCTCTGCGACGACCTTCCGGAGGATGGCGAACTGCAAGACGATCAGTTGATCGCTGCTTTCGAACTGCTCAACGAGATGATCCGGAAGTCAGGTCCGTTGTCATGGTCGCAAAGCTCTGTCGCTGCCCGGCTGTCCGCCGAATTTATCGCCGAAATCAAAGCTGAGCGCGCTCAGCCGCTCAAGCCCGCATAGACCCGGAGGTAGCCAACATGGATTCTGAAATCCTTTCAGATGATGAGCTTGCCGAAATCACCGGCTATAAGGCCAGAGCCTACCAGCGGCGCTGGCTGGATGATCGCAAGTGGTCGTATGTCGAAAGCCGCGGGAAGCGACCGCTCGTTGGCCGGCAGTACGCCCGCATGAAGTTGGGCATGCTCCCGCCTGGCATGGTCGATCCAAACCCGCCACCAGCGCGCCCGGTCTGGACGCCAGATTTCTCGCGAGTGAGCTGATATGCGCCCACGCAACACAGAGAATCGGGACTTGCCGCCTGGCGTAGTGCGGCGCAAGCGCTTACGTAAATCCGGCAAAGTATGGGTCGGGTACTACTACAGGGACTCAACCGGAAAAGAGATCCCGTTGGGCAGTGATTTGGACAAGGCCAGGGTGAAATGGGCAGAGCTCGAAGCGAAGGATAAGCCGGCCGACCTGAAAATCATGAAGGCGATTTTCGACAGGTATGAACGAGAAATCATTCCAAAAAAGGGGAAGCGTACGCAGGTTGATAACCGTGCAGAGCTGAAGCAGCTTCGCCCGCTGTTCGACGAGGCCCCCATAGATTCGATCACGCCTTCGATGATTGCTGGATACCGCGACGCCCGGACAGCCAAGGTACGAGCCAACCGCGAGATCGCCCTGCTGTCGCACATCTTCAACATGGCGCGCGAGTGGGGCCTTACTGAACGAGAAAACCCCTGCCAGGGCATCAGGAAGAACAAGGAAACTCCGCGTGATTACTACGCTAACGCGGTTGTGTGGGACGCCGTCTATGACATGGCGGAACCAGAGCTCAGGGAAGCGATGGACCTGGCGTACCTGACCGGCCAACGGCCCGCCGACGTGATCCTCATGCGCAGCGATGACCGTGACGGCGATTACTTCATGGTCATCCAGGGTAAGACGAAGCAAAAGCTCAGAATTTTGCTGACGAACGAGTTAGGGGAGAACAGCCTGGGCAGATTGATCAGGGAGATCACGGAGCGGAACGCACACCACCCGTCCAAATACCTGCTAATCAGCAAGCACGGAAAACGAATGACAAAGGGTATGTTGCGTTTGAGGTGGGACAAAGCTCGGGAGAAAGCGCAGCAGAAGGCCACCAAGGATGGAGATCCCATGCTGGCAGCAAAGATTGCGGGATTTCAGTTCAGGGATATCCGGCCAAAGGCCGCTTCCGAAATTGTCGATATCGGCGATGCCAGCCTGCTGCTGGGACACACCAAACAGGAGATCACCAAACGCGTCTACAGGCGAGTCGGCGTAACCGCGAAGCCGTCAAAATAGGGAAAGTTTCGGAACTGGTTCCCCAAAAGTTTCGGAACTGCTCCCAAGTTGGCCGGAAAACCGCCCTTGAAATACCAAACCGCGGAAACAAAAAAGCCCTGCATGTGCAGGGCTTTTCTGTATCTGTGTGGCGGGAAACCAGGGATTCGAACCCTGGGAACGCTATTAACGTTCGCCGGTTTTCAAGACCGGTGCATTCAACCACTCTGCCAATTTCCCGAAGCATTCGATCACGGAAGGCGCTGTTTTCAGTGACGCAAATTCATTGCATGAGCGTGAAAACACAATTCAAGCCACCAACCTCGACAGCCGTGAAACCGCGGCCTGGAACCCCATGACCGCACCGCCGGATGCGTTGCGGGCGCCATAATACCGTAATGAAACAAGCTGTCAAACTCTCTGACTCGCCTCGGCCAGTGGCTCTGTTATGATCTTTGCAACTTGAGATTTCAAATCTCGATTCTTCAACGATCAGGAGTAGCGCCATGCGCGAACAGGATTACGCAGTCAATAACCGCGTGCAGGTCGAGCAGCTAGAGGTTAGCCGCGTCCTGCGCAATACCTACGGCCTTCTGGCCCTCACCCTGGTTTTCAGTGGCATCATGGCGTTCGTCGCCCAGCAAATGAACGTTCGTTACCCGAACGTGTTCGTGGTGCTGATCGGCTTCTATGGCCTTTTCTTCCTCACCAACAAACTCCGTGACTCAGCATGGGGTCTGGTTTCGGCATTCGCGCTGACCGGCTTCATGGGTTTCATCCTCGGCCCGATCCTCAACCGCTACCTAGGCATGCAGGGCGGCGCTGAAGTCGTCTCTTCCGCCTTCGCCATGACCGCACTGGTGTTCGGTGGCCTGTCTGCCTATGTGCTGATCACCCGCAAGGACATGAGCTTCCTCGGTGGCTTCATCACCGCTGGTTTCTTCGTCCTGCTGGCGGCGGTGCTGGCAAGCATGTTCTTCCAGATCAGCGGCTTGCAACTGGCTATCAGCGCAGGCTTCGTGCTGTTCTCGTCGGCGTGCATCCTGTTCCAGACCAGCGCCATCATCCACGGCGGCGAGCGGAACTACATCATGGCCACCATCAGCCTGTATGTGTCGATCTACAACCTGTTCATCAGCCTGTTGCAGATCTTCGGCATCATGGGTAGCAGCGACGACTGATCGCCTCCCTCGACAAAAAGCCCGCTTAGGCGGGCTTTTTGCTGTCCAGCTTCCTTGAATTCTTTATCATGTTCCCCATTCTCTCTCGCTAACCGCTGTCCGAGCCTGACATGAAGTTCGCCATTGCCCTTTATTCACCGGCCCATGCCCCCTCCTCCCGCCGCGCGCTGCTGTTCGCGCAAGCTGCCGTTGCCGCGGGGCATGAGATCGTGCGGCTGTTCTTCTATCAGGATGGCGTTCACAGCGCTTCGTCGAATGTCGTGACGGCGCAGGACGAACAGGACATTCCCGCACAATGGCGTGAATTCGTCACTGCCCACCATCTGGATGCCGTCGTGTGCATCGCGGCGGGCCTGCGACGTGGCGTGCTCAACCAAGAGGAGGCAGAGCGCTATTCACGTCCGGCCGCCAACCTCACCTCGCCCTGGGAATTGTCCGGGCTTGGGCAGTTGCACGATGCAGTCCAGGCGTCAGATCGCCTCATCAGCTTTGGAGGGCCTTGAGATGCCTCGCTCTCTGTTGATCATCAGCCGCCAGTCCCCCTGGTCAGGCCCCAGCGCCCGGGAAGCGTTGGACATCGCCCTGGCCGGAGGTGCGTTCGACCTGCCGCTGGGCATGCTGTTTCTGGACGATGGGGTGTTGCAGCTTCTTCCCTCCCAAGAGGCCAGGGCCCTGCAGCAGAAAGACCTGACAGCCAACCTGCAGGCGCTGGCCATGTTTGGAGTCGAAGAGCTGTTTGCTTGCCACACCAGCCTGGCGGAGCGCGGCCTGGCCTGCGCTGGCTTGAACGTCGAGCCGCTGCACATCCTGCGCGATCATGAAATCGCGGCGCTTATCGACCGTTATGACCAGGTGATCACAATCTGATGGCGACCTTGCACGTATTATCTCACTCGCCCTTCGCAGACACCCGGCTGAACAGTTGTCTTCGCATCTTGGGTCACGAAGACGCCGTGTTGCTGTGTGGCGATGCGACCTATGCGCTGAACGCATCCACTGCGGCGCGTCAGATGCTGGACGCGAAGGCGGAAAGCCTGCGCCTGTTCGTCCTCGATGAAGACGCCAAGGCCCGAGGCCTGGAATTGCCTGACTGGGCCACCGGCGTTGACTACCCTGCATTCGTTGCGCTGGCCGTGCACTACGACAAGGTCAACACGTGGTTATGAAGCAGCTGATCGTCGACGGGCGCGCCATCGCGCTGGACAAGGACGGCAACCTCGAAGACCTGAACGACTGGTCGCACGATGTCGCCGAAGCGCTGGCGCGGGAAGAGGACATTGCCCTGACGCCTGACCACTGGGAAATCCTGACCGTGCTGCGGGCGTTCTATGCTCAGTACCAGCTTTCGCCAGCGACCCGTCCACTGGTGAAGTACACCGCGCAACAGTTGGGGCCGGAAAAAGGCAACAGCCTGCACCTGAACCGCCTGTTCAATGGCACTCCCGCCAAACTCGCCGCGAAGCTGGCGGGCCTGCCCAAGCCGACTAACTGTTTATGACCGAATTTGCGCCTCTCGTCACCGAAACCCCAGCCGAGCATCCTTTTGCCCAGTTCGTCCGCATCTTGGGCAAAGGCAAGCGCGGCGCCCGCAATCTCACGCGCGAGGAAGCACGCGAGGCGATGGGCATGGTTCTGGACAAAAAGGTTGAGGACACCCAGCTTGGCGCCTTCCTGATGCTGCTGCGCCATAAAGAAGAATCTGCAGAAGAACTGGCGGGCTTCACCGAAGCCGTGCGCGAACGTCTCACCGCCCCGCCGCTGGCGGTGGACATCGATTGGCCAAGCTATGCCGGGAAGAAGCGCCACCTGCCATGGTACCTGCTGGCCGCCAAATGCCTGGCGCAGAACGGGGTGCGGGTATTGATGCATGGCGGCGGCGCGCACACCGCAGGCCGTCTGTACAGCGAGCAACTGCTCGGTTTGGTGGGCATTGAGCTGTGTCGCGACTGGCGGGCCGTCGATGACGCTCTGGAGCGGCATAACATTGCGTTCATACCGCTGGGGGACTGGGCGCCGCAATTGCAACGCATGATCGACCTGCGTAACACACTGGGGTTGCGCTCACCCATTCACTCGCTGGCCCGTGTGCTCAACCCACTGGGCGCTCGCTGCGGCTTGCAGAGCATTTTCCACCCTGGTTATCAATCGGTGCACCGCGACGCCAGCAGCCTGCTGGGAGATCACGCCATCGTAGTCAAAGGCGACGGCGGCGAAGTTGAAATCAACCCGGACACCCTCAGCCACCTCTACGGCACCACTGCCGGCCAGCCGTGGGACGAGGAATGGCCGGCCCTGTCCGAGCGTCGGCACGTGAAACCGGCCAGCCTCGACCCGCAACACCTCCTGCGCGTCTGGACAGGCGAGATCGATGACAGTTACCCGCATCTGGCATTGATCTCGACCATGGCCTTGGCGCTTCGGGGCCTCGGATTGTCGCGCGCTGAAGCCTTCGAACGGGCCGAACAGTATTGGGCAAACCGGAACAAATCGATCTAGTCGATTGTTACCCCCGATTCTTTGCGCTATTTCTTCGAACGATTGCCTTTAGACTGATCTCCAACGTACAAACGTACTCAGTGATTGGAGTCAGACATGGGCCTTCTCATCGAAGGACGCTGGCATGACCAGTGGTATGAAAGCAGCAAAGACGGGGCGTTCCAACGTGAACAGGCCAAGCGCCGCAACTGGGTGACCGCCGATGGGCGGCCCGGCCCCTCAGGCGAGGGCGGATTCAAGGCCGAAGCCGGACGCTACCACCTCTATGTTTCCCTGGCTTGCCCTTGGGCGCATCGCACGCTGATCGTGCGCAAGCTCAAAGGGCTGGAGAGTCTGATCGATGTGTCGGTGGTCAGTTGGCTGATGCGCGAACACGGCTGGACCTTTGACCGACAGTTGGGCTCTACGGGCGACGCCCTGGACGGCCACACGTACCTGTATCAGCGCTACTTGGCCGACACGGCGGACTATACCGGTCGCGTCACCGTGCCAGTGCTCTGGGACAAGAAGCTCAACCGGATCGTCAGCAACGAGTCGTCGGAGATCATCCGCATGTTCAACTCCGCGTTCGACGAATTGACCGGCAATTCGCTGGACCTTTACCCGGAGGCGCTGCGCGAAGAGATAAACCGCCTGAACGACCGCATTTATCCGGCAATCAACAATGGCGTCTACCGCGCGGGCTTCGCGACCTCGCAAAATGCCTATGAAGAGGCCTTCGACCAAGTGTTCGCCGAGCTGGACGCGCTGGAAGACCTTTTGCAGACCACACGCTACCTCGCAGGCGAGTACCTCACCGAGGCGGACGTGCGGTTGTTCACTACGCTGATTCGCTTCGATGCGGTGTACCACGGCCATTTCAAGTGCAACTTGCGTCGGATCGCCGATTACCCGAACTTGAGTCACTGGCTGCGCGAGATGTACCAACTGCCCGGCGTGGCCGAGACGGTCGATTTCCAGCACATCAAGCACCACTATTACGCCAGCCATGCAACCATCAACCCCACGGGTATCGTGCCCAAGGGGCCGGCGCAGGACTTCAGCGTAGCGCATGACCGTGAGCGCTTACCCGGCCGTGGGATCTGGCAGCCCACCTGATCTGCCGCCCTCGCCTCTGTGGCCGCCCCGGCAAGCGGCCACTCGGGGGCGGTGAGTCCGGCATTGAAGCGTTGGTGATTTCCCTGTCAGACGCTGCCCTGCGCGCCCTCGAACCACGCCAGCTTATCTCGCAAGGTCACGACTTCGCCGACGATCACCAGCGTGGGCGCATGCACTTCATGCTCCGCCACCAATTGCGGCAGGTCGGCCAACGTACCGGTAAAGACACGTTGATTGGTTGTGGTGCCCTGCTGAATCAGCGCCGCGGGCGTGTCGGCGGAACGACCATGCCGGATCAATTCGCTGCAGATGATGGGCAACCCAATCAATCCCATGTAGAACACCAGGGTTTGCGCGGGTGAAACAAGGTCCTTCCAGGGTAAATCGCTGGTGCCGTCCTTCAAATGCCCCGTCACGAACCGAACGGATTGCGCGTAGTCGCGGTGAGTCAGCGGAATCCCGGCGTAGGCCGCGCAACCGCTAGCCGCGGTGATACCTGGTACGACTTGGAACGGAATACCCTGCGCGGCCAGTTCCTCGATTTCTTCCCCGCCACGGCCAAAGATGAACGGATCGCCCCCTTTGAGCCGCACAACACGCTTACCCTGCCTGGCCAGTTCCACCAGCTGCAGGTTGATCTGGTCCTGCGGTACGGCGTGATCCGCGCGTTTCTTGCCGACGTAGATCCGGTCGGCATCGCGGCGGCACAGTTCGAGAATCGCCGGGGCCACCAAACGGTCATAGAGCACGACATCCGCTTGCTGCATCAAACGCAAGGCCCGGAAGGTGAGCAAGTCCGGGTCGCCCGGCCCCGCACCGACAAGGTAGACCTCGCCGGTGGCGGGCGGCGGCGCGCCATCGAGCTTGGCCTGCAGCAGACGCTCGGCCTCCGCTCCCTGCCCCGCCAACTGGCGGTCGGCAATCGGCCCCTGAAAAACGTCCTCCCAGAACGCGCGGCGTTGCTGAACATTCGGGAAAAGCTTTTTCACTTGATGGCGGAACCGCGCCGCCAGACCGGCCAGATGGCCATAGGTGGGTGGAATCCAGCTTTCCATCTTCGCCCGGATCAGACGCGCCAGCACCGGCGCATCCCCACCACTGGAGACGGCGATCACCAAAGGGGAACGATCAACGATCGCCGGGAAGATCACACTGCACAGCGCAGGCGCATCCACCACGTTTACCGGCATTCCGCGCGAGCGTGCATCGGCGGAAACCTGGGCGTTGAGCGGTTCGTCATCCGTGGCGGCAATCACCAGCACACAGCCGTCGAGATCCGCCTCCTGATAACCCCGCAGAATCTGTTCGCCACCGCTGCTGTCGATCAATTCGCGCAGCTCCGTTCCGATCTCGGGTGCAACCACCCGCAGGACCGCACCGGCGTCGGCCAGCAAGCGAGACTTACGCAAGGCAATCTCGCCGCCGCCCACGACCAGAACGCGGGCGCCCCGAAGGTTGTGGAACAGTGGCAGGAATTCCATTTAGCCGATGACCTCGATGCCGCCCATCCAAGGCTTGAGGACGTCCGGCACTCGGATGGAACCGTCGGCCTGCTGGTAGTTTTCCAGCACCGCCACGAGGGTCCGGCCGACCGCCAGCCCCGAACCGTTGAGCGTGTGGACCAGTTCGGGCTTGCCGGTTTCCGGGTTGCGCCAGCGCGCCTGCATGCGGCGAGCCTGGAAATCACCGCAGTTGGAGCACGAGGAAATCTCGCGGTACTTGTCCTGGCTCGGAATCCAGACTTCCAAGTCATAGGTTTTCACCGCGCTGAAGCCCATGTCGCCGGTGCACAGCGCCAATACGCGGTACGGCAGCTCAAGCAACTGCAGCACGCGTTCGGCATTGCGCGTCAGGCTTTCCAGAGCTTCCATGGATTTTTCAGGTTCGACGATCTGTACCATTTCGACTTTATCGAACTGGTGCTGGCGAATCATCCCGCGCGTGTCACGCCCTGACGCACCCGCTTCACTGCGGAAGCACGGGGTATGGGCGACGAATTTCAACGGCAACTGTTTGGCGTCGATGATTTCGCCCGCGACGATGTTGGTCAGCGACACCTCGGCGGTCGGGATCAGGTACAGGTCGGCCTCGCCGTCACGACCGATCTTGAACAGATCTTCTTCGAACTTCGGTAACTGACCAGTGCCCTGCAGCGCAGGCGCCTGCACCAGGTACGGCGTGTAGGCCTCTTCATAACCGTGTTCGTTGGTGTGCAGGGTGATCATGAACTGAGCCAATGCACGGTGCAGTCGGGCGATCGGGCCGCGCAGCAAGGCGAAGCGCGCACCGGACAGTTTGGCGGCGGTTTCGAAATCCAGCCAGCCGAACTTCTCGCCCAGCGCGACGTGATCCTTGACGTCGAAGTCGAAGGCCGCCGGGGTGCCCCACTTACGCACTTCGACGTTTTCCTCCTCGTCAGCCCCCACCGGGACGGACTCATGCGGCAGGTTGGGCACGCTGAGGAAGATAGCGTCCAGCTCGGACTGGATGGCGTCCAGTTCCTTTTTACCAGTGGTCAGCTCTTCAGCCATGCGGTCGATGTCCGCCATCAACGGCGCAATGTCCTCACCGCGCTGCTTGGCCTGGCCGATGGATTTGGAACGGGCATTACGCTCGGCCTGGAGCTGTTCAGTGCGGGTCTGCACTGCCTTGCGCTGATTCTCCAGCGCTTCGATGCGGGCCACGTCCAGTGTGAAGCCACGGGAAGCCAGGCGATCCGCTACGTCCTGAAGTTGGGTACGTAACAGTTTGGAATCGAGCATATCGTTCTCTCGTGTATTGAGTTCGGGTCTATAAAATTCGCGTCAGTGACAGACCGGCCCACGTCGCCAGCAGCCCGCCCAGGACGCTGATCAATGCATAACCGATGGCCAATGGCGCCTGCCCGCTTTCCAGCAGGCGAATCGTGTCCAGCGAAAACGACGAGAACGTCGTCAAGCCACCTAAAAATCCCACCATCAGGCCTGCGCGCAGCTCAATCGGCACGTCCGGGCGAATCAGAAAGAGCCCGTACAGAAAACCGATCAGCAGGCAGCCGACCAGATTGACGGCCAGCGTCGCCGTGTAGAAATGGCGCGGCCAGTTCGCGGCGACCACATTGGCCGTGGCAAAGCGCAATAATGTACCAGCCACGCCTCCCACCGACACAGCAACAATCAACTGAATCACTCTTTTCTCCGCTGACGGGGGCTGGCGCGATCAAGCGCGGCCAGATGTTTGAGCTTCTCGCCGATCTTGAGCTCCAGGCCACGAGGGACCGGCTGGTAATACTGGCGCGGTTCCAGCGATTCGGGAAAATAGTCCTCGCCTGCGGCGTAGGCGTCCGGTTCGTCATGGGCATAGCGGTACTCTTCACCGTAGCCCAGTTGTTTCATCAGCTTGGTCGGGGCATTGCGCAGGTGCAGCGGCACCTCCAGCGAACCGAATTCGGCGGCCTCGCGCATGGCCGTCTTGAACGCCGTGTAGACCGCATTGCTTTTGGGCGCACAGGCCAGATAAACGATGGCTTGCGCCACGGCCAGTTCGCCTTCCGGACTGCCCAGCCGCTCCTGGACATCCCAGGCCGACATGCACAGCGGCAATGCCCGGGGGTCGGCGTTACCGATGTCTTCGCTGGCCATGCGCACCACCCGCCGCGCCAGGTACAGCGGGTCGCACCCGCCGTCGATCATCCGGGCGAACCAGTAAAGCGCCGCGTCGGGGTTGGAACCGCGGATGGACTTGTGCAGAGCCGAAATCTGATCGTAGAACGCCTCGCCGCCTTTATCGAAACGGCGACGGCTGTCGCCCAGCAGGCTGTGCAGCAACTGGGGATCGATTTCCGCGCCGTCCTCGGCCAGGTCCGCCGCGTTCTCCAGCAGGTTGAGCATTCGCCTGCCGTCACCGTCGGCTGCGGCCAGCAGCGTCGCGAACGCTTCGTCGCCGACCCTCAGGTGACGATTGCCCAGCCCACGCTCCTCGGTCAGGGCGCGGTCGACCAGCCGACGCAGCGCTGCTTCATCGAGGCTCTTGAGCACATAGACCCGCGCTCTGGAAAGCAGCGCGTTGTTCAATTCGAAGGAGGGGTTTTCGGTCGTGGCACCGATGAAGATCAGTGTGCCGTCTTCGACGTAAGGCAGAAACGCATCCTGCTGAGACTTATTGAAGCGATGCACTTCATCGACGAACAGAATGGTCCGGCGACCGTATTGCCCGGCCTGCTGCTTGGCGACCTCGACCGCCAGGCGGATTTCCTTGACCCCTGCCAGCACCGCCGAAACAGTCTCGAAGTGCGCGTCAGAGACTTTCGCCAGCAGCCGCGCCAGCGTGGTTTTGCCCACGC
Source organism: Pseudomonas sp. RIT409 (assembly GCF_003052515.2). Classification (GTDB taxonomy): domain Bacteria; phylum Pseudomonadota; class Gammaproteobacteria; order Pseudomonadales; family Pseudomonadaceae; genus Aquipseudomonas. The sequence goes on from NZ_QARE02000017.1 coordinate 87,292, forward strand.
CAGGCGGCCCCCAGAAAATCATCGAATGCAGCGCGCCCTGCTCCAGCGCTTCGCGCAAGGGCTTGCCATGGGCGAGCAAGTGCTGTTGACCGACGTACTCATCCAGGTTGGTCGCCCGCAAACGGGCGGCCAAGGGCTGAGCAATCGGTTCGCTGCTGAACAGGTCCATCAATGACGCTCTTACCTTGTGTTCCTAAAAACGCTGCAGACGCTCATTCCTGAATAACGTCAGCGCCTTTCGGGATCTGGAACTGGAATTTGCTCGCCGGGACGGGTTCGTTCGCCTTGACGCCCGTGAACAGGATATTGGTGCGCTGTCCGACGCTGTCGATCAATTGCATGTCGTTGATCATGCCGTTACGGAAGGACAAACGCAGGTTGTCGAACAGGGTGTCCTTGGATTTGGGCTTGAGCACGAAGTCGATCACACCCCCGGCCTCTTTGGCCGTGATGTCGAAGCTCTCGCTGATTTTCGACACATCGCCCGACAGCAGCAAGGCGGGCGTTTGGGTCAGGCGCTGGTCGAGGGTCTTGATGGTCACCTGCTCCAGATCCGGGTCCCACAACGAAACCTTCTTGCCATCGGAAACCATCAGTTGCTCTTGCGGCGCGTCGGTGTGCCAGTAAAACAGGCCCGGACGTTGCAAGGTCATTTCACCGGAGGTTTCCTGCAGTTGGGTCCCACCACCGTCGAGGGTCAATTGGGAAAAGCGCCCACTCAAGGTTTTCGAGTTTTCCAGCAGTTGGGTCAGACGCGCCACGTCCTTGCTGTCGGCGTGGGCGGTAGCAGCGGAAAAAGCCAGGGCAGATACCAACATCATGCGGATAAGACGCATGGGAGTCCTCTTTGAGTTCAATTAACGCTGAATGGCGCCCTAGAGGCGCCACTCAGTCACTTGCGACACCCGCAGTGTCATTCACGCATGGGGGCAGGCGCAATCACTTCACGCGAGCCATTGGTGTTCATGGCGGTCACGACACCCGCCATTTCCATGGCTTCGATCATGCGCGCTGCGCGGTTGTAGCCGATTTTCAGCTTGCGCTGCACTGCGGAGATCGAGGCGCGACGGCTTTCAAGCACGAAATTGACCGCTTCGTCATACAGCGCATCGGTCTCGGCATCATCGCCGTCGCCCCCCCCACCACCGCCGCCTTCGAAGCCACTGCCCGCCTCTTCGACGCCATTGAGGATGTCATCGTTGTACTGCGGCGTGCCCCGCAGCTTCCACGCCTCGACGACGCGGTGAACTTCGTCATCCGAAACGAAGGCCCCATGGACCCGGATCGGCAGGCTGGTGCCGGGCGGCATGAAGAGCATGTCCCCGTGCCCCAGCAATTGCTCGGCGCCGCCCTGATCGATGATGGTCCGTGAGTCGATCTTGCTCGACACCTGGAACGCCATGCGGGTCGGGATGTTGGCCTTGATCAGGCCCGTGATCACGTCGACGGACGGGCGCTGGGTCGCCAGGATCAGGTGGATGCCGGCGGCGCGGGCTTTCTGGGCGATACGGGCAATCAGCTCTTCGACCTTCTTGCCCACGATCATCATCATGTCGGCAAATTCGTCGACCACCACGACGATGGTCGGCAGCTTGGTCAGCAGTGGCGCTTCGTCGTGAATGCTTTCGCGGTGGTACAGCGGATCAGGAATCGGCGTACCGGCCTCTTCCGCTTCCTTGATCTTGTGGTTGAAGCCCGACAGGTTACGCACCCCCATCTTGGCCATGAGCTTGTAGCGACGCTCCATCTCGGCCACCGACCAGCGCAGGGCATTGGCGGCGTCCTTCATGTCGGTCACCACCGGGCACAGCAAATGCGGGATGCCTTCGTAGATGGACAACTCGAGCATCTTGGGGTCGATCATGATCAGCTTGGCGTCTTCCGGGCCCGATTTGAACAGGATCGACAGGATCATCGCGTTCACGCCCACGGACTTACCGGAACCGGTCGTACCGGCCACCAGCAGGTGGGGCATCTTCGCCAGGTCGGTGATGATCGGCTTGCCGCCGATGTCGTGACCGAGCGCCAGCGTGACGGGCGATTTGAAGTTGTCGTACTCCGGGGTCGACAGCACTTCGGAGAAACGCACGATCTGGCGATCTTCGTTTGGAATCTCGATACCGACGGTGGTCTTGCCCGGGATGACTTCGACCACGCGGACGCTGGTCACCGCCAGGGACCGCGCAAGGTCCTTGGCCAGGTTGGCAATGCGGCTGACCTTCACGCCGGCCGCAGGCTGAATTTCGTAGCGCGTGATGACCGGGCCTGGATGGATCGAATCCACCGACACTTCGACGCCGAACTCCTTGAGCTTGATTTCCAGCAAATGGCCGACGGCGGCCAGCGACTCGGGTGAATAATTGAGCTGTTTCTTCTCGGCCGGGTCGAGGATCGAGATAGGCGGCAACGTGCCTTCCACCGCGCTGTCGACAAACAACGGGACCTGTTTCTCCTTCTGCACCCGTTTGCTCGGCTCTGGAGGCCTGGCAGGCGCCGGCGCGATGACGGCGGGAACGTGCTTTTCACGCGCACTCATGTGTTCGCTCAGCGCCTGCTCGCGCTCGATGATCCGCTCCTTGGCCTTGGCCTGCTCACGACGATCCGGCACGACCGGTGCCACGACCTCGTCAACCCGCTGGTCGACCTCGCGAAGCTGCGCAACCATCTGCTTGCGCTCGTTGCGTTCAGCCCACCAGCGATTGATCGCACCCTGGAACAACTCGAAGAGGTCCAGTGTGATCTTGCCTGTGGTGTCCATGACCTTGAACCACGACAAATCGGTGAAGACAGTCAGCCCGAACAGGAACAGCGCGATGAACAGCAGGGTGCTGCCCTGCACGTTCAACGCCCGCTTGGCCAGGTCGCCCAATACCTCTCCGAGCACCCCGCCAGCCGACCCCGGAAGGCCGGACATGGAATGGAAATGCAGATGCGCCAATGCCGCACCCGCCAAGATGAGAAACACCAGACCGATCATGCGCCAGGAGAACAGCCAGCCGCTCCACTGCCACGGCTCATGCCGATGACGAAACACCTGGTAGGCCTTGACGCCCAGCAGGATAGGGAAAATGTAGGCAAAGTAGCCCAGCACCATGAACAGGATGTCGGCGGCGAACGCCCCGGCGCGACCTGCAGCGTTCTGCACCTGCAGCGAGCTGCTGGTATGGCTCCAGCCCGGGTCCGTCTGGTCGTACGTCAGCAACGCCATCATCAGGTACAGGCACAAAAAGCCGAATGCGATCAGTGCACCTTCCTTGAGTCGGTAGTGCAAATGCTGCCGCCAGAGCGGAACGGGGCTGGGTGCTGCGGTGGATTTCTTCAAAACGCTTCAATTCCTGCGCGGTGGCGCGAACATCTGATAGTTGACTACGTACGACTGCATCGACGAAAAAGTGCAGACCGGTCCCTGACACACTTTGCGTGAACGCACGCTCGACAGGTCATTTGAAATGAGGTTGAACACCATCGGGCATTGTACGGATTTGCACGCTGCACGCCACGATAGTCTGGCGTGGACGGTGCCGATCTTCAAGCATCGATGGCATCGGATCGGTACAGTGCGCATTTTCTTTGCCGACAACAGCTTATGACATGTTTCTACCGGATTTCAGACCTGTCCCATGGCCATGACGCTCGTGAATGAGTCGAACCTGCCTTACAGTGGCTCAACGAGTGCCAGTCAACGGCCTGTGACCGCGATCCCGCCGCGTAGTTGCACGCTCTGGCACACTCCCCTCCCCTCTCGCAGAGCCGGAACCTCATGCTGACCTGGTTACAACGCGACACCCTGGACTTTCCGCCCCTGGAAAAAGCGATGCGCGAACCCAACGGTTTGCTGGCAGGCGGCGGCGATTTGTCGGCGGACCGCTTGATACGCGCCTATCGCCATGGCTGTTTTCCCTGGTACCAGCAGGGTCAGCCGATCCTCTGGTGGTCACCAGACCCTAGAACCGTGCTGTTTCCGAACGAGCTGCATGTCTCGCGCAGTCTGGGCAAGCTCTTGCGCCAACAGCGCTATCAGGTGACGTTCGACCAGGACTTTTCGGCGGTCATTCGCGCCTGTGCCCAACCGCGCGCCTATGCCGATGGCACTTGGATCACAGGCGCGATGGAGGCCGCGTATACGGAGCTCCACGCCCGCGGATTCGCTCACAGTGTCGAAGTCTGGGAAAACGGCGAACTGGTGGGAGGGCTGTATGGCCTGGCGATGGGGCAACTGTTTTTCGGCGAGTCCATGTTCAGCCGCGCGGACAACGCCTCCAAAGTGGGGTTTGTGACGCTGGTGGAACACTTGAAGCGCTGGGGCTTCGTCCTGATCGACTGCCAGATGCCCACACGGCATCTGGAAAGCCTGGGCGCCCGCTCCATCCCGCGAAGCCTTTTCGCCGATTATCTGAAAAAACATCTGGATCTCACACACTCTGCCGACTGGTTGCCTAGGCGAGTTTGATTCCGCTGGCATACACTCTAGCTAACGTTTTCTCGAGGGTTGATCATGACCGAGCTGGCGCGGCTTAAGTTTTATGCCACTCAACCCCACTCCTGCAGCTACCTGCCCGAGGAACAAGCCACCACGCTGTTTCTCGATCCCAGCCAGCCGATGGATGTTCAGGTCTACGCCGACCTTTCCGATATGGGGTTCCGTCGCAGTGGCGATCATCTTTATCGCCCGCACTGCCAGAATTGCAGCGCCTGCGTGCCTGCGCGCATTCCGGTTGGTCTGTTCGTGCCCGATCGCCAGCAGAAACGTATCTTCAAGCGCAACGCCGATATCGAAGTCACCATCGCCAAGCCGCATTTCAGCGAAGAATATTTCGACCTCTATCAGCGCTACATCGAGCAGCGTCATGCTGATGGTGATATGTACCCGCCCAGCCGGGAGCAGTTTTCCACTTTTCTGGTGCGCGACCTGCCCTTCGCAAGGTTTTACGAGTTTCGCACAGAGGGGCGCCTGCTCGCCGTAGCGGTGACCGATCTGCTACCCAATGGCCTGTCCGCGGTCTACACCTTCTACGAACCCTCCGAAGAGCGCCGCAGCCTGGGACGGTACGCCATCCTTTGGCAGATAGCCGAAGCCGCTCGCTTGCAGCTGCACGCGGTGTACCTGGGTTATTGGATCAAAAACTGCAAAAAGATGAACTATAAGACGCAATATCGGCCCATCGAGCTGCTGACCAACCAAAGATGGGTCACTCTTTACTGAATCCCTTGGCTTGATCACTCATTTTCGGGCACAATGCAGCCCGCTTTTGCTCGGCTGCCGTTTGCACCGGGCCATTCATTGGATACCGAGGGCTTTACTGCATGTCGAAAGAAGACAGCTTCGAAATGGAAGGCACTGTCGTCGACACCCTGCCCAACACCATGTTCCGTGTGGAGTTGGAAAATGGGCACGTCGTAACCGCGCACATCTCCGGCAAGATGCGCAAGAATTACATCCGTATTCTGACCGGCGACAAGGTCCGCGTTGAATTGACGCCGTATGACCTGAGCAAAGGACGCATCACTTACCGCGCCCGCTAACAGGCTACGACGAAAACGCCCGGCACATGCCGGGCGTTTTTGTTTGTCCACAATTTGTAAGCAGCTACGCATTGTAGGAGCGCGTTTGCCCGCGATTGCGGTTTATCGGGTAAATATTCCGTCGCTGACACACCGCAATCGCGGGCAAGCGCGCTCCTACGGCAGTTAAAGAAAAAAGGCGCCAATTGGCGCCTTTTTGCTTTGTAGCAGCGAAACGTCAGGCCAATTCCGCCGTGGTCTCGTACTCGAACGTTATCTCGCCATCCTTGAAGTCGACGTGAACCACGCCGCCATGTTCGGACAACTCGCCGAAGAGAATCTCCTCGGCAAGAGGACGCTTGATCTTGTCCTGAATGAGGCGCGCCATCGGGCGAGCACCCATTTGCGCATCGTAGCCGCCCTCCGCCAGCCAACTGCGCGCTGCGTCGGAGACTTCCAGTTGAACACGCTTGTCTTCCAGTTGCGCCTGAAGCTCGGTGAGGAACTTGTCCACCACGCTCTTGATGACTTCGTGGCTGAGGCGACCGAATTGAATGATGGTGTCCAGACGGTTACGGAACTCTGGCGTGAAGCTCTTCTTGATGACTTCCATCGCATCGGACGAGTGGTCCTGATGGGTGAAGCCGATCGAAGCACGTGCCGCGGTTTCCGCGCCCGCATTGGTGGTCATGATAATGATCACGTTGCGGAAGTCCGCCTTGCGACCGTTGTTGTCGGTGAGCGTCCCATGGTCCATGACCTGCAGCAGCAGATTGAAGACTTCTGGATGCGCCTTCTCGATTTCGTCGAGCAACAGCACGCAATGCGGCTGCTTGGTGATCGCTTCGGTCAACAGACCGCCCTGATCGAAGCCGACATACCCCGGCGGCGCACCGATCAGACGCGATACGGTATGACGCTCCATGTATTCGGACATGTCGAAACGGACCAGCTCGATCCCCAACGCCTTGGCCAACTGACGCGCCGCTTCGGTCTTCCCGACGCCGGTCGGACCGGCGAAAAGGAACGAACCCACCGGCTTGTCAGGCGATTTCAATCCGGCGCGAGACAGTTTGATCGCGGTGGACAGTGAATCGATAGCCGCATCCTGACCAAATACCGTCAGCTTGAGATCGCGCTCCAGGTTGCGCAGCAATTCCTTGTCGGAACTGTTGACGTGTTTTGGAGGAATGCGCGCAATCTTGGCCACGATGTCTTCAACCTGAGGCACGTCGATCCGCTTCACGCGCAGATCGGCCGGTTGCAGGCGCTGGAAAGCACCCGCCTCGTCGATGACATCGATGGCCTTGTCCGGCATGTGGCGGTCGTTGATGTAGCGCGAAGCCAGCTCAGCGGCGGCGCGCAGCGCCTCATCGCTGTACTCGATATTGTGATGCTGCTCGAATCGACCCTTGAGGCCGCGCAGGATGCCGATGGTGTCCTCGACGGAAGGCTCGGTGACGTCGACTTTCTGGAAGCGCCGCGCCAATGCACGGTCTTTTTCGAAGATGCCGCGGAACTCCTGGAACGTGGTCGAGCCGATGCACCGGATATCACCGGAGGACAGCAAGGGTTTGAGCAGGTTGGACGCGTCCATGACGCCGCCAGAAGCCGCACCTGCGCCGATGATGGTGTGGATTTCATCGATGAACAGGATCGCGTGGGGGCGCTTTTTCAATTCCCCGAGCAGTGCTTTGAAGCGCTTCTCGAAATCACCCCGGTACTTGGTGCCAGCCAACAGCGCGCCAAGGTCCAGCGAGTAAACGACACTGCTGGCCAGCAGATCGGGGACCTGATTGTCCACGATGCGCTTGGCGAGCCCCTCGGCGATGGCGGTTTTACCGACGCCGGCTTCACCGACCAGTAGCGGGTTGTTCTTGCGACGACGCGCGAGGATTTGAGCGACACGCTCGACTTCCAGCTCGCGACCGACAAGAGGATCGATACGGCCCTGCCGGGCCAGCTCGTTCAGGTTGCTGGCATAGGCATCCAGAGGATTGCCCGAAGAAGAAGACTCGCCGCCCTCGTCGTCCTGCATATCTTGTTCACCTTCAGAGTGATCGCCATGCCCGGGCACCTTGGAGATGCCGTGGGCGATATAGTTGACGACATCGATGCGAGCAACGCTTTGCTGCTTGAGCAGAAACACCGCCTGGCTCTCCTGCTCACTGAAGATCGCCACCAGCACGTTTGCGCCAGTGACTTCACGCTTGCCGGAGCTCTGCACATGAAACACGGCACGCTGCAGGACGCGCTGGAAGCCCAGGGTAGGTTGGGTCTCGCGATCCTCATCATGGACAGGGATCAGCGGCGTGGTGGAGTCGATGAACTCCTGAAGGTCGTGTTTGAGTTTGTCGAGGTTCGCGCCGCAGGCACGCAGTACAGTGGCGGCAGCCTCATTGTCCAATAAGGCCAGCAGAAGGTGCTCGACGGTCATGAATTCATGACGTTTGGAGCGGGCCTCCTTGAAAGCCAGATTGAGGGTGACTTCGAGCTCACGGTTTAACATAGCTTCACCTCTTACCCAAGTGTCCGGCGTTAACCGTCCTTCTCGATTTCACAGAGTAGCGGATGCTGGCTTTCCCTGGCGTATTGGTTGACCTGCATTGCCTTGGTCTCGGCGATGTCGCGGGTAAACAATCCGCACACTGCCCGTCCCTCTGTATGGACGGCCAGCATGACCTTGGTCGCCAGCTCACGATTCAGGTTGAAAAACACCTCGAGCACTTCGACCACGAAATCCATCGGGGTGTAGTCGTCGTTGAACAAAACCACCTTGTACATCGGCGGCACCTGCAATATCGGCTTGGCTTCCTGCACCGCGATGCCCGCCGCCTCGTCGTCGTGGGGCTGCGAGTCATCCTGATTGAATGTTAGTCGAATCTTGCTCATTGCATGCATGGTAAAGAAGGTTCGCTGGGGCCGAAATTAAATAGATTGGTCATGATCATGCACGTTATCGATTGGACTGCCACATGAGCTTGACTAACGGCTAAACGGTGTTACAAACAATAGAACCCACATTGGGTAAAAAGGGTCCGCGCAGTCAACCAAAATTTTTTAGGTCCGGCGGATGAGAGGTGATGATACTCCCATCGGAGTCCTTTGCAGAGGGATGTGACTATGCTAAGCGGTAAGGTCAAGTGGTTTAACAACGCCAAGGGGTATGGCTTCATCGTTGAAGACGGCAAGTCCGAGGACCTGTTCGCTCACTACTCGGCTATCATTATGGACGGTTATAGGACACTCAAAGCCGGGCAGCCGGTCAGTTTCAATATCGTCCAGGGGCCGAAGGGCCTGCATGCCGTCAATATCAGCACTCAAGTCGTCGCGACCAAAGAACCCACCCCTGTACACGACATGCACCAGGAACACAGCAAAGATCACGCCTGAGCCGGACCGTTCAAGCGCGAGACCGATCGAAGCCGGTCAAGCCCGAAAGGGCTGACCGGCTTTTTTTCGTCCTTTATTCCATCGCTGATCTTTTCCATGCCCGCCGATGGCCCTCGCCGGCGACACTCCTGAAGGCAAAGGAGTGCTCCTTTAGTCGAAAATCGACTGCGGGCCAGATCGCCGATCACGGCACGTCGCGACCTGCGACAGGCTGCCGCAGGCCACGCGGGGCGGGGGCTGTAGACTTTTGGCCGGATTTCGCAATGCCAGACGGGGCGCTGAAAGGTTCCACGCGAGTGTCAAGCGTTCACACGACTATCGTATGAATGGTCGGGACCGGTGGTATACTCGCCGCCGGTGACCACAGGGTCATTGGGGGCCGGACCATCTGAAACGAGACTTTCAGCCCTCCAGAGGCTGGACTCTTACCAGGGTTCAACCGCTTGACGCTCGACTGATGCACCCCATATCACGCGACGAAATTCTCGACTTTCGGCTCATTGATATCTGGGCGAAAGTGCCTACCCTGCGCATCTCGAAATTTTGTGTACGCTCAGCAAAGAAGAGAGTATTCCGAAAAATGTCCAACCGCTCGAAGATCATCTATACCTTCACCGACGAAGCTCCTGCCCTCGCCACCTACTCACTGCTTCCCATCGTCGAAGCGTTCACCGCTTCCGCCGACATCACCGTCGAAACCCGCGACATCTCGCTCGCCGCCCGCATCCTGGCTGGCTTCCCCGAGCGCCTGGGCGACAAGAAGGTTTCCGATGATCTGGCCGAACTGGGCGAGCTGGCGACCAAGCCGGAAGCGAACATCATCAAGCTGCCGAACATCAGCGCCTCGGTGCCGCAACTGAAAGCGGCCATCAAGGAGCTGCAGGCCAAGGGCTACGATGTGCCGGATTATCCGGACGAAGTCGTCACCGAAGCTGACAAGGCCGCCCGAGCCGCCTACGACAAAGTCAAAGGCAGCGCCGTGAACCCTGTCCTGCGTGAAGGTAACTCCGATCGTCGTGCGCCGCTGTCGGTCAAGAACTACGCGCGCAAGCACCCTCATAAAATGGGCGCATGGTCTGCAGACTCCAAGTCTCACGTGGCCCATATGGACAACGGCGATTTCTACGGCAGCGAAAAATCCGCGCTGATCGAAGCGGCCGGCGCCGTGAAGATCGAGCTGGTCGGCAAAGACGGCAGCAGCACCGTGCTGAAAGACAAGACCTCGGTCCTGGCCGGCGAAGTCATCGACTGCGCGGTCATGAGCAAGAAAGCCCTACGTGCTTTCGTGGCCAAGGAAATCGAAGACGCCAAGCAGCAAGGCGTGCTCTTCTCCGTGCACTTGAAAGCCACCATGATGAAGGTTTCCGACCCGATCATGTTTGGCGAAATCGTCGCTGAGTACTATCAGGATGCGCTGCAGAAGCACGCCGAAGTCCTGAAGGAAATCGGCTTCAACCTCAATAACGGCATCGGCGACCTGTACGCCCGCATCAAGGACCTGCCAGCCGATCAGCAGGCGCAGATCGAAGCGGACGTCAAAGCGGTCTACGCGACCCGCCCTCCTCTGGCGATGGTCAACTCCGACAAAGGCATCACCAACCTGCACGTACCGAGCGACGTCATCGTCGACGCCTCGATGCCTGCCATGATTCGTGACTCCGGCAAGATGTGGAACAGCGAAGGCGTGCTGCAGGACACCAAGGCGCTGATTCCGGATCGCTGCTACGCCACCATCTACCAGGCGGTCATCGAAGACTGCAAGAAGCACGGCGCCTTCGACCCGACCACCATGGGCAGCGTGCCGAACGTTGGCCTGATGGCGCAGAAAGCAGAAGAATACGGCTCGCACAACAAGACCTTCCAGATCGAAACCGACGGCGTCGTCCGCGTCACCGACGACAAAGGCCAGGTCCTGATGGAGCAGACTGTCGAGGCCGGTGACATCTGGCGCATGTGCCAGACCAAAGACGCGCCGATTCAGGACTGGGTCAAGCTGGCGGTCAACCGCTCGCGCCTGAGCAACACCCCGGCGATTTTCTGGCTGGACCCTCAGCGCGCCCACGACGCCGTAATGATCAAGAAGGTCGAGCAGTATCTCAAGGATCACGACACCAACGGCCTGGACATCAGCATCAAGTCGCCTGTCGAGGCCATGAAGGTCTCCCTGGAGCGCATCCGTGCCGGCAAGGACACCATCTCGGTGACCGGCAACGTGCTGCGCGACTACCTGACCGACCTGTTCCCGATCATGGAACTGGGCACCAGTGCCAAGATGCTGTCGATCGTTCCTCTGATGAACGGCGGGGGCCTGTTCGAAACCGGCGCTGGCGGTTCGGCACCCAAGCACGTCCAGCAGCTCAACGAAGAAAACTTCCTGCGCTGGGACTCGCTGGGTGAATTCCTGGCCTTGGCTGCTTCGCTGGAACACTTGGGCAACGTCTACAACAACCCTAAAGCGTTGGTGCTGGCGACTGCCCTGGACAAGGCCACCGGCCAGTTCCTGGACAACAACAAGTCGCCATCGCGCAAAGTCGGTGGCATCGACAACCGCGGCAGCCACTTCTATCTGGCCACTTACTGGGCGCAAGCCCTGGCAGCCCAGACGGAAGACGCCGCCCTGGCCGCCAAGTTCGCGCCTCTGGCCAAGACCCTGACCGACAACGAAGCCACCATCGTTGCCGAGCTCAATGGCGTGCAAGGCAAGCCTCTGGACATCGGCGGTTACTACTTCGCCACACCAGAGCTGGCCAGCAAGGCCATGCGCCCGAGCAAAACCCTGAACGACGCGATCAGCTCGCTGAAGTAAGGTCGTCACGCTCCACACGAACCCCGGCCTCGCGCCGGGGTTCGTGCTTCTGGATTAGCTCACCCCCTTCGCCGTGAAAGGACGCATCGAATGACCTGGCAACCCCACATCACTGTCGCGACCATCGTCGAGGATGACGGTCGCTTCCTGTTCGTCGAAGAATCGAAGAACGGCAAATACGTGCTCAATCAGCCCGCGGGTCACCTTGAGCCTGCCGAAACCTTGCGTGAGGCCGCCATCCGCGAAACGCTGGAAGAAACCGGTTGGGATGTCGAACTGACCGGCGTAGTCGGCATTTACCTGTACACCGCACCGAGCAATGGCGTCACCTACCAGCGTGTCTGCTTCGCCGCGCGGGCCACCCGCCACCACCCGGACCGCCCACTGGACACCGGCATCGTCGCAGCACACTGGCTCACTCGTGACGAACTGGCCGCTCAACCTGAACGCTGGCGCAGCCATCTGGTACTGGAATGCCTGGATGACTACCTCACCGGCCCGGTCCACAGCCTGGACGTGGTGCGCAACTGAATAGCTTTTAGCCTTGGCGCTGACTCCCTGATAGAATCGCGTCCTTTTCCAGACGACTCACCGAAACCCTATGTCTGATTCAGCCTTTTCCAAACCAGAAAAGAAACGCGTCATCGTCGGCATGTCCGGCGGCGTGGATTCTTCGGTCTCCGCCCTTCTGCTCATGGAGCAGGGGTATCAGGTGGAAGGCCTGTTCATGAAGAACTGGGAAGAAGACGATGGAACGGAATATTGCACCGCCATGGACGACCTGGCGGATGCCCAGGCCGTGTGCGACCGCATCGGCATCAAGCTGCACACGGTAAACTTCGCTGCGGAATACTGGGATAACGTCTTCGAGCACTTCCTCGAGGAGTACAAGGCCGGCCGTACGCCAAACCCGGACATCCTGTGCAACCGTGAGATCAAGTTCAAAGCGTTCCTCGATTACGCCTTCATGCTGGGTGCAGATCTGATCGCCACCGGCCACTACGTGCGCCGTCGGGACATCGATGGCCGCACCGAATTGCTCAAGGGCCTGGACCCGAACAAGGACCAGAGTTATTTCTTGCATGCCGTCGCGGGCGAACAGATTGCCAAGACCCTGTTCCCGGTCGGCGAGCTGGAAAAGCCTGAAGTGCGCGCCATTGCCGAGAAATACGCATTGGCAACCGCCAAGAAGAAAGACTCCACCGGCATCTGCTTCATTGGCGAGCGCCGCTTCACCGACTTCCTCAAGCAATACCTGCCCGCACAACCGGGCGAGATCAAAACCACCGAGGGCGAGGTTATCGGCCGCCACGCCGGCCTGATGTACCACACCATCGGGCAGCGTCAGGGGCTGGGGATCGGCGGTCTCAAGGACGCCGGCGACGAGCCGTGGTACGTACTCGAGAAAGACCTGGCCCACAACGTGCTGATCGTCGGCCAGGGCAACGAGCACCCCCGGCTGTTCTCACGCGCCCTGCTCGCTTCGGAAATCTACTGGGTCAACCCTGTGGACCTGAGCACACCGCGCCACCTGACCGCCAAGGTCCGTTACCGTCAGGCCGACCAGCGCTGCACGCTCGAGCGTACCGAGTCCGGGTACCGCGCTGTTTTCGACGAGCCGCAACGGGCCGTCACGCCTGGTCAGTCGGTGGTGTTTTATGACGGTGAAGTCTGCCTGGGTGGCGGCGTCATCGAAGCGGCAGAACCCTGGTACAGCAAGGACACGCATTGATGAGTCCGATTCAAGAGCAACTGACCGCCTTGGGCGGTGTGTTTCAGGCTGCTGTACTGGTGGACCGGATCGCAAAGACCGGCCAGGCCGGCGAAGCGGCGGTCGGCTGCCTGCTGGGCGGCCTGCTGGTGATGGACCCCAAGGATACGCTCGACGTCTTCGGTGGCGACGACCTGAACCTTCGCGAGGGCTACCGCGCCCTTGCCAGCGCACTGGAGCGCGACCCGGGCACCTTGCAGCGCGAACCGTTGCGTTACGCCCTGGCCATGCTCGGCCTGGAGCGGCAGCTCGCCAAGCGTGACGACATGCTGGACACCATTGGCAAGCGCCTGCCGCAGATCCAGTCGCAGGTCGAACACTTCGGCATCGTGCATGAGAACGTGATTGCCGCCACCGGTGCGCTGTACCAGGACACGCTGAGCACCTTGCGCCAGCGGATTCAGGTCCATGGCGACATGCGCAACCTCCAGCAACCCAACAACGCCTCCAAAATTCGCGCACTGTTGCTGGCCGGCATTCGCTGCGCTCGACTTTGGCGACAAGTGGGCGGTCACCGCTGGCAACTGGTGATCAGTCGTCGCAAGTTGTTGAAAGAACTGTATCCCTTGATGCACGGTTGAGCGTCACACCCCCTGCGAACGCCACCACCGATCCTCGTCACGCGCGTCACAACGGCCATCCGCCCTCGGCTGCGCCGTTTTTTCATGTATGATACGCGCCCCATTTCGTTGCCCGACTGTCCGAGAGCACCCCATGCAGCTTTCTTCGCTCACTGCGGTTTCCCCTGTTGACGGCCGCTACGCCGGCAAAACCCAGGCCTTGCGCCCCATCTTCAGCGAATACGGCCTGATCCGTTTCCGCGCCCTCGTCGAGGTCCGCTGGCTCCAGCGCCTGGCGGCTCACCCGCAAATCTCCGAAGTCCCGGCGTTCTCCGCCGAGGCCAACGCCATCCTCGATGCACTGGCAGACGACTTTGCCCTGGAGCATGCCGAGCGCGTCAAAGAGATCGAGCGCACCACCAACCATGACGTCAAGGCCATCGAATACTTGCTCAAGGAGCAGGCGGCCAAGTTGCCGGAACTGGCCAAGGTCAGCGAATTCATTCACTTCGCCTGCACCAGCGAAGACATCAACAACCTGTCCCATGCGCTGATGCTGCGCGAAGGCCGCGACACGGTACTGCTGCCGCTGATGCGCCAGATCGCCGACGCCATCCGCGAACTGGCGATCCGCTTCGCCGCTGTGCCGATGCTGTCGCGCACCCATGGCCAGCCTGCCTCGCCGACCACCCTCGGCAAGGAACTGGCCAACGTGGTCTACCGCCTGGAGCGCCAGATCGCTCAGGTGGCGGCCGTCCCGCTGCTGGGCAAGATCAACGGCGCCGTCGGCAACTACAACGCGCACCTTTCGGCCTATCCGGACGTCGACTGGGAAGCCAACGCTCGCGCCCTGATCGAAGACGAACTGGGCCTGACGTTCAACCCGTACACCACCCAGATCGAACCGCACGACTACATTGCCGAGCTGTTCGACGCCATTGCGCGCTTCAACACCATCCTGATCGACTTCGACCGCGACATCTGGGGTTACATCTCCCTCGGCTACTTCAAGCAGAAGACCGTTGCCGGCGAAATCGGCTCGTCGACCATGCCGCACAAGGTCAACCCCATCGACTTCGAAAACTCCGAGGGCAATCTGGGCATCGCGAATGCGCTGTTCCAGCACCTGGCGAGCAAGCTGCCGATTTCCCGCTGGCAGCGCGACCTGACCGACTCCACCGTACTGCGCAATCTGGGCGTGGGTTTCGCCCACAGCGTGATCGCCTATGAGGCGAGCCTCAAAGGCATCGGTAAGCTGGAACTGAACGAACAGCGTATCGCCGCCGACCTTGACGCCTGCTGGGAAGTGCTCGCCGAGCCGATCCAGACCGTGATGCGCCGTTACAACATCGAGAACCCGTACGAGAAGCTCAAAGAGCTGACCCGGGGTAAAGGCATCAGCCCGGACGCGCTGCTGATCTTCATCGATGGACTGGACATGCCGGCCGAAGCCAAAGCCGAGTTGAAAAAGCTCACCCCGGCCAATTACATCGGCAACGCCGTGGCGCAAGCCCAACGCATCTGACCCAAGGCCGCCGCTCTGACGCCCGGCCAAGCCGGGCGTTTTCATTCCGGTCTGAAAACATCTTTTTTCAATAGGTTACACATGAATCCTGATATCCCTCTTCAGCTGCTGGGCGGCATCACGGCCCGCGAGTTTCTGCGCGATTATTGGCAGAAAAAACCACTGCTGATCCGTCAGGCCATTCCGGAGTTTGAAAGCCCGATCGATCCGGATGAACTGGCAGGCCTGGCGCTGGAAGAAGAAGTCGAGTCACGCCTGATCATTGAGAACGGCGTGCGCCCATGGGAAATGCGTCGCGGCCCGTTCGCGGAGGAAGAATTCAGCAAGCTGCCGGAAACCGAATGGACCCTGCTGGTGCAGGCGGTCGATCAGTTCGTGCCTGAAGTGGGCGAGTTGCTGGACAGTTTCCGCTTCCTGCCAAGCTGGCGCATCGATGATGTGATGATCAGCTACGCAGCGCCCGGCGGCAGTGTGGGCCCGCACTTCGACAACTACGACGTGTTTCTTCTGCAGGGCCACGGCAAGCGTCATTGGAAAATCGGGCAGATGTGCGACAGCGAAAGCCCTCTGATCGAGCACGCCGACCTGCGCATCCTGGCCGACTTCCAAGGGAGCGACGAATGGACACTGGAGCCAGGCGACATGCTTTACCTGCCGCCGCGCCTGGCCCATTGGGGCGTGGCCGTCGACGATTGCCTGACTTATTCGGTCGGTTTCCGCGCCCCGAGCGCTGCGGAAGTGTTGACCCACTTCACCGACTTCCTCAGCCAGTTCATCTCGGATGAGGAACGCTACACCGACGCCGACGCTCAGCCGCCCAGCGATCCCCACCAGATTCAGCGCGATGCACTGGACCGTCTCAAGGCGCTGCTGGCCGAGCACATGGGCGACGAGCGGCTTCTGCTGACCTGGTTCGGCCAGTTCATGACCGAGCCGCGCTACCCGGAGCTGGTCACCGGCCCGGAGCTGGACGAAGCAGAGTTGCTCGACAGCCTGGAACAAGGCGCGATCCTGATTCGCAATCCGAGCGCGCGATTGGCTTGGTCCGAAGTCGACGACGACCTGCTGCTGTTCGCCAGCGGCCAGAGTCGCCTGCTGCCAGGCCATCTTCGCGAACTGCTGAAGCTGGTGTGTGCAGCCGATGCTCTGCATACCGATAACCTGGGCAAATGGCTAAGCGACGAAGACGGCCGCAGCCTGCTCTGCGAACTGGTCAAACAAGGAAGTCTGGGATTCGCCGATGAATAAGATCCGCGTGCGCTTGGCCGACTGGCAGAAAGACAACGCCGATATCCGACGTATTCGAGAAGCGGTGTTCATCGCTGAACAGTCGGTCCCGCCCGAGCTGGAGTGGGATCCCGAAGATGCAGGCGCCCTCCACTTTCTGGCGTTGGAAGGCGATTATCCGGTCGGCACCGCACGCCTCCTGCCGGACGGTGAAATCGGCCGGCTTTCGGTGCTCAAGGACTGGCGCGGCCTGCACGTCGGCGACGCACTGCTCAAAGCAGTCATTGCCGAAGCCGAACATCGTGACCTGCAGGAGCAGAAACTCAGCGCTCAGGTACACGCCACGGCGTTTTACGAGCGCTCGGGCTTCACCGTGGTCAGCGACGAGTTTCTTGAAGCCGGCCTGCCCCACGTGTACATGGTGCGCAGCGCTCGCTGAAAAGCCTTGATGCAGCCAAACGCCCCGTCGTGACCGTCTCAGCTCGCTATGCTGAACGCAAACACGGGGCGTTCTGCTGTCTGCAATTCAATTTGCCGCTGCACAGGCCGACAAACTGGCACACTCAACGCTTTTGACGCGTCCCTTCGTGGAGATTACACCGATGTCATTACGCACTCTGCTCGCTGCACTGCTGTTGGCCTGCAGCTTCACGGCCGCCGCGGCCACCGAGGTCATCCCTCTGAATTACCGCACCAGCGACGACCTAATGCCCACGGTGAAAGCTTTTCTGGGCAACGAGGGCAGCGTCAACGCCTACGGCAACAAACTCATCGTCAATGCCGAGCCCGGGAAGATCGATGAACTCAAGGGATTGCTGTCGCAACTAGACGTGGCCGCCAAGCGCCTGCTGATCAGCGTCGACACCAGCGACAACAGCATCCAGAACGATCAAGGGTATTCGGTAAACGGCACCGTTCGTTCGCAAAACGGCCAGATCAGCGCGGATGGCAAGACGCGCATCATCGACTACGGCACCGCCAGCCGCGATGGCGGCCTGCAGCAGGTCCAGGCCAATGAGGGCACGCCCGCCCTGATCCAGGTGGGGCAAAGCATTCCGATCACCAGCGTCCAGACCGATTCCTACGGCTACGCCCAGACCAACACCCAATACCGCAACGTCACCCGGGGCTTCTATGTGACCGCGACAGTCACAGGGGATATCGTTCATCTGAGCATCAGCACGAACAACGACCGCATGAGCCAGCAGCAGGCCGATGCGATCAAGGTGCAGAGCACCGACACTCAAGTCAGTGGGCGCCTCGGGGAATGGATCACCCTGGCAGGCGTCAGCGATCAGTCGCGCGCCGACGAGCATGGCATCACCCGTCGCTACGCCACACAAGGCCGCGACGACATGACCCTGCGGGTGAAGGTCGACAGCCTCGATTAAGCCATCCCCCTCCGTGAACTGACGACCGCTCCTACCATCTGGATCTGCGCTGGACGCGCGACCGCACCCGATTCTGTAGGAGCGCACGAGCACCGCGAGGCCGCGACCGGCGCGAGGTCGCGCCCCACCGATGCGGCAGCAAGTCCTGAATCTCCGCTACTTCTGACACATCACCATCACCCGATTTACGACTGCTTCGCAGCCGATCGCGGCCTCGCACTGGTCGTGCGCACCTACAAGGATTGCGTTCACTCCTGATGATTATGTAGTGCTGAAAAATCCACTACATATCCTCCCTCCCCGGTGACCACCCAGTATTACTGCGGACTCTCCCGTTCCAACACTCGAAGGCCCGAAACTGACTGATGAGTCGTATTAGACGAAAGATGTAGTGCCTTAAAATAATCACTACAAAGTGTTTGACGGCGCAAAAATGCCGAGGCATGATGGCCTCGCACTCACTGATCAGGGGCAGCACAGAAAGCCTCCGGATCTCGCTTGATACCTACCAGATCGAGCAAGTTAGCGTCTTTTAGCCCAAAAGGCCGCAGTATCGCCGCGCCATCGCGAAGGCGACCACAATCCAGACCAGCGAATACCTGCTTTCCGATTCAGTGAGCACCCTGACGTGCGCCCTCAAGAAAGTTCGGGCGCTGACAACTCAAACCGCTTCACCTCAAGACCCACAAGACCAAGCGACGAGGTTTACCCCATGGCACTGACACGCGAACAACAAATTGCAGCCATCGAGAAAGACTGGGCCGAGAACCCACGCTGGAAAGGCGTGACCCGCACCTACTCCGCTGCTGACGTCGTCCGCCTCCGTGGCTCGATCCAGCCTGAACATACGCTGGCGAAAATGGGCGCTGAAAAACTGTGGAATCTCGTGACGCAGGGCGCCAAACCGTCCTTTCGTCCCGACAAGGATTTCGTCAACTGCATGGGTGCGCTGACAGGCGGCCAGGCGGTGCAGCAGGTCAAAGCGGGCATCCAGGCAATCTATCTGTCTGGCTGGCAGGTGGCGGCCGACAATAACTCGGCCGAGTCGATGTACCCCGACCAATCGCTGTACCCGGTCGACTCGGTCCCGACAGTGGTCAAGCGCATCAACAACTCGTTCCGTCGGGCCGACCAGATCCAGTGGAAAGCCGGTAAAAACCCCGGCGACGAGGGCTATATCGATTACTTCGCACCGATCGTGGCAGACGCCGAAGCCGGCTTCGGTGGCGTGCTGAACGCCTATGAGTTGATGAAGAGCATGATCGAAGCGGGTGCCGCCGGCGTTCACTTCGAAGACCAACTGGCTTCGGTGAAGAAATGCGGTCATATGGGTGGCAAGGTGCTGGTCCCTACTCAAGAAGCCGTGCAGAAGCTGATTGCCGCTCGCCTGGCCGCCGACGTGGCTGGGGTGCCGACCATCATCCTGGCGCGCACCGATGCCAACGCGGCCGACCTGCTGACATCGGACTGCGACCCGTACGACCAGCCCTTCGTGACCGGAACCCGTACGCCTGAAGGCTTCTACAAGGTTCGCGCAGGCCTGGACCAGGCCATCGCCCGCGGCCTGGCGTATGCTCCCTACGCCGACCTGATCTGGTGCGAAACGGCCAAACCCGACCTGGACGAAGCTCGCCGCTTCGCCGAAGCGATCAAAAAGGAATACCCGGACCAACTGTTGTCCTACAACTGCTCGCCTTCTTTCAACTGGAAGAAAAACCTGGACGACACGACTATCGCCAAATTCCAACGCGAGCTGTCGGCGATGGGCTACAAGCATCAGTTCATCACCCTGGCGGGCATTCACAACATGTGGCACAGCATGTTCAACCTGGCCCACGATTACGCCCGCAATGACATGACCGCCTACGTGAAACTGCAGGAGCAAGAGTTCGCGGATGCGGCCAAGGGCTATACCTTCGTTGCGCACCAGCAGGAAGTGGGCACCGGCTACTTCGACGACATGACCACCGTCATCCAGGGTGGCCAGTCCTCGGTCACCGCACTCACCGGCTCGACCGAAGAAGAACAGTTCCACTGAGTGCTACCTCACAGCCCCCGCCTCGGGTGACTGGTGAGGCTCTGCGCTCGATGACCCAATCGAAAGGTAGGTTATCGAGCGCGGACCCGGTCATTTGAATTGAATGACGCTTCAAATGCCCCGCTCCCAATCCTTTCATTTGACGGATGCAACATCCTCAACTTCTCTCATGTTTTCGGAACCGCACATAAGCGACCTTTTAAATGATATTAATTATCATTTAAGCTTGGCGTGGTTCATTACCGTTTACGGGAAACATAATTAACCAGATGCCCCCTAATCCCCGCGGGCCGCGGGCCCGCGCGCCAAAACCGTGACCTGGCTCATTAATGCGGTGAATAAATTTGATTTAGAAAATTTACTTGCCCTTCTTTTGCACATAAAATCCCGGAATTGATCGCACTGCGACATATCGTCACTGCCTCTACTTCTTTTCAAGCTCAGAGACCGCTGTTCTCTGCTAAGGATTGCCAGCATGTCCGAATCGACAGGTTTGATTGCCCACAACTGGGGCTTCGCCATTTTCCTTTTGGGCGTCATCGGCCTCTGTGCCTTCATGCTTGGCCTTTCCAGCCTGCTCGGTTCCAAAGCCTGGGGCCGTAGCAAGAACGAACCGTTCGAATCCGGCATGCTGCCCACAGGCGGCGCCCGCCTGCGTCTCTCCGCGAAATTCTATCTGGTCGCGATGCTGTTCGTGATTTTCGATATCGAAGCCCTCTTTCTGTACGCCTGGTCTGTGTCCGTCCGCGAAAGCGGCTGGACCGGCTTCGCCGAAGCGCTCGTTTTCATAGCAATTCTGTTGGCAGGTCTTGTCTACCTATGGCGGGTAGGGGCGCTCGATTGGGCTCCCGTTGGTCGTCGTAACCGGCAGGCGAAGCTAAAACAATGAGGCTTTGGCAATGCAATACAATCTCACCAGAATCGATCCGGATGCGCCTAACGAGCAGTACCCCATCGGCGAGCGGGAAACCGTCGCCGATCCGTTAGAGGATCAAGTCCACAAAAACATCTTCATGGGCAAGCTCTCGGACGTGCTGAGCAATGCTGTCAACTGGGGTCGCAAGAACTCCCTTTGGCCGTACAACTTCGGTCTGTCCTGCTGCTACGTGGAAATGACCACCGCCTTCACGGCGCCCCACGACATTGCACGTTTCGGTGCGGAAGTCATCCGGGCTTCACCGCGTCAGGCTGATTTCATGGTCATCGCCGGCACCTGCTTCGTGAAGATGGCTCCGATCATCCAGCGCCTCTACGAGCAAATGCTCGAGCCCAAGTGGGTCATTTCCATGGGTTCGTGCGCCAACTCCGGTGGCATGTACGACATCTATTCCGTGGTTCAGGGCGTGGACAAGTTCCTGCCTGTGGATGTCTACGTGCCCGGCTGCCCGCCCCGTCCAGAGGCATTCCTGCAAGGCCTGATGTTGCTGCAGGAATCCATTGGCCAGGAGCGTCGCCCTCTTTCCTGGGTCGTCGGCGACCAGGGCGTGTACCGCGCCGAGATGCCGTCGCAAAAGGAACAGCGCCGCGAACAGCGTATTCAGGTCACCAACCTGCGCAGCCCCGACGAAGTCTGATCCAGTTTTCTTTTACAAAAAGAAGCCTGAACCTGGGTTCATTCTGTACGTTGACCGATAGCGATCGAGACCTATGACTGCAGACACCGCTCTGTACATCCCGCCTTACAAGGCTGACGACCAAGACGTCGTCGTTGAATTGCACAACCGTTTTGGCGCCGACGCGTTCACCGCCCAAGCCACCGTCACTGGCATGCCAGTGCTGTGGGTCGCACGCGCAAAACTGGTGGAAATCCTCACGTTCCTGCGCAACGTGCCCAAGCCGTATTCGATGCTGTACGACCTGCACGGTGTCGACGAGCGCTTGCGCACCAAGCGTCGCGGCCTCCCCGATGCCGATTTCACCGTGTTCTACCACCTGCTGTCGGTGGAGCGTAACAGCGACGTGATGCTGAAGGTGGCCTTGTCCGAGGGCGACCTCAGCGTGCCCACCGTCACCGGCATCTGGCCCAACGCCAACTGGTACGAGCGCGAAGTATGGGACATGTTCGGGATCGACTTCCCGGGCCACCCGCACCTGAGCCGCATCATGATGCCGCCCACTTGGGAAGGTCACCCGCTGCGCAAGGACTACCCTGCCCGCGCCACCGAGTTCGACCCCTACAGCCTGACGCTGGCCAAGCAGCAACTGGAAGAGGAAGCGGCTCGTTTCCGTCCGGAAGACTGGGGCATGAAACGTTCCGGCGCCAACGAGGACTACATGTTCCTCAACCTGGGTCCTAACCACCCTTCCGCCCACGGTGCGTTCCGTATCGTGCTGCAGTTGGACGGCGAAGAGATCGTCGACTGCGTGCCTGACATCGGTTATCACCATCGCGGTGCCGAGAAGATGGCGGAGCGTCAGTCCTGGCACAGCTTCATTCCCTACACCGACCGCATCGACTACCTCGGCGGAGTCATGAACAACCTGCCCTACGTGCTTTCGGTCGAGAAGCTGGCGGGCATCAAGGTGCCGGAGAAGGTCGACGTCATCCGTATCATGATGGCCGAGTTCTTCCGCATCACCAGCCACCTGCTGTTCCTGGGCACCTACATCCAGGACGTCGGGGCCATGACACCGGTGTTCTTCACCTTCACCGACCGCCAGCGCGCGTACACCGTGATCGAAGCCATCACCGGTTTCCGCCTGCACCCGGCCTGGTACCGCATCGGCGGCGTCGCCCACGACCTGCCGCGTGGCTGGGACAAGCTGGTCAAGGACTTCGTGGAATGGCTGCCCAAACGCCTGGACGAATACACCACCGCTGCGCTCAAGAACAGCATCCTGAAAGGCCGCACCATCGGCGTCGCCCAGTACAACACCAAAGAAGCCCTGGCATGGGGCGTCACCGGCGCCGGCCTGCGCTCGACCGGTTGCGACTTCGACCTGCGCAAGGCCCGTCCGTATTCGGGCTATGAGAATTTCGAGTTCGAAGTACCGCTGGGCCACAACGGCGATGCCTATGACCGCTGCATGGTCCGCGTCGAAGAAATGCGCCAAAGCATCAAAATCATCGACCAGTGCCTGCGCAACATGCCGGAAGGGCCGTACAAGGCGGATCACCCGCTGACCACGCCGCCTCCGAAAGAGCGCACCCTGCAGCATATCGAGACCTTGATCACGCACTTCCTGCAAGTTTCGTGGGGCCCGGTCATGCCGGCAAACGAGTCCTTCCAGATGATCGAAGCGACCAAGGGCATCAACAGTTATTACCTGACGAGCGACGGCGGCACCATGAGCTACCGTACCCGGATTCGCACCCCAAGCTACCCGCACCTGCAGCAGATCCCTTCGGTGATCAAAGGCAGCATGGTCGCGGACTTGATCGCGTACCTGGGTAGTATCGACTTCGTTATGGCCGACGTGGACCGCTAAGCATGAACAGCACGCTCATCCAGACAGACCGTTTCGCCCTGAGCGAATCCGAGCGCTCGGCCATCGAGCACGAAATGCATCACTACGAGGACCCGCGCGCGGCGTCCATCGAAGCCTTGAAAATCGTCCAGAAGGAACGCGGCTGGGTGCCGGACGGCGCCATCTACGCCATCGGCGAAGTGCTGGGCATCCCGGCGAGCGACGTTGAAGGTGTGGCCACGTTCTACAGCCAGATCTTCCGTCAGCCAGTGGGCCGTCACATCATCCGCGTCTGCAACAGCATGGTCTGCTACATCGCAGGCCACGAAGACATCGTCGGCGAAATCCAGAGCAAGCTGGGCATCGGCCTGGGTCAGACCACGGCCGATGGCCGCTTCACCCTGCTGCCCGCCTGCTGCCTGGGCAACTGCGACAAGGCCCCGGCGGTCATGATCGATGACGACACTTTCGGCAATCTGCAGCCTGCTGGCGTCGCCCAGCTGCTGGAGGGTTACGTATGACCATCACTTCCTTCGGTCCGGCCAACCTGATCAAGCGCACGCCGGAAACCCATCCCCTGACCTGGCGCCTGCGTGACGACGGCCAGCCCGTGTGGCTGGATGAGTACCAGGCCAAAGACGGCTACGCCGCTGCGCGCAAGGCCCTGACCCAGCAATCGCCTGACGAGATCGTGCAGGCGGTCAAGGATTCCGGGCTCAAGGGTCGCGGCGGTGCGGGCTTTCCCACCGGCGTGAAGTGGGGTCTGATGCCCAAGGACGAATCCCTCAACATCCGCTACCTGCTGTGCAACGCGGACGAGATGGAGCCCAACACCTGGAAAGACCGCATGCTGATGGAGCAACTGCCCCACCTGTTGGTGGAAGGCATGCTGATCAGCGCCCGCGCGTTGAAAGCCTACCGCGGTTACATCTTCCTGCGGGGCGAGTACGTCACCGCCGCCAAGCACTTGAACCGTGCGGTGGAAGAAGCCAAGGCTGCGGGCCTGCTGGGCAAGAACATCCTGGGTACCGGCTTCGACTTCGAGCTGTTCGTCCACACCGGCGCCGGGCGTTACATCTGCGGTGAAGAAACCGCACTGATCAACTCCCTCGAAGGCCGCCGCGCCAATCCGCGCTCCAAGCCGCCCTTCCCTGCCGCCGTCGGCGTATGGGGCAAGCCGACCTGCGTGAACAACGTCGAAACCCTGTGCAACGTCCCGGCGATCGTGAACAACGGCAACGACTGGTACAAGTCGCTGGCCCGTGAAGGCAGCGAAGACCACGGCACCAAGTTGATGGGCTTCTCCGGCAAGGTGAAGAACCCGGGCATCTGGGAACTGCCATTCGGCCTGCCAGCCCGTGAACTGTTCGAAGACTACGCAGGCGGCATGCGCGACGGCTACAAGCTCAAGTGCTGGCAGCCTGGCGGCGCCGGTACCGGTTTCCTGCTGCCCGAGCACCTCGACTGCCAGTTCTACGCCGGTGGCGTGGCGAAGGTTGGCACCCGGATGGGTACGGGCCTGGCGATGGCGGTGGATGACAAAGTCAACATGGTCTCGCTGCTGCGCAACATGGAGGAGTTCTTCGCCCAGGAGTCG
Organism: Pseudomonas sp. RIT409; assembly: GCF_003052515.2. GTDB lineage: Bacteria > Pseudomonadota > Gammaproteobacteria > Pseudomonadales > Pseudomonadaceae > Aquipseudomonas. The sequence continues at coordinate 112,510 of NZ_QARE02000017.1, forward strand.
TGCGGTTTCTGCACCCCTTGTCGCGACGGCCTGCCATGGAGCGTGAAGATGCTGCGCGCCCTGGAAAAAGGCCAGGGTCAACCGGGCGACATCGAAACGCTGCTGGGGTTGGTCAACTTCCTCGGCCCAGGCAAGACCTTCTGCGCCCACGCACCGGGCGCCGTGGAACCTCTGGGCAGCGCGATCAAGTATTTCCGATCCGAGTTCGAAGCCGGCATCGCACCTGCGCGTGCGGGCGATCTGACTCAGGTCAAAAGCCCGACGATAGCGGGCGCCTGAATAGACTGACCGGTCGACAAGCCGAAAGCCTGTCGGCCCTTGCCCTGGTTGCGCCACTGAATGTCACACCTCAGCGGCTGTTCGAACCGGGGCAGAACCGAGATTCCATTAGCCACGCCCGCTGACACCGGGCCAACGAAGACCTTTGAACCATGGCTACTATTCACGTAGACGGCAAAGCGCTCGAAGTCGATGGCGCAGACAACCTGTTACAGGCCTGTCTGTCGCTGGGGCTCGACATTCCTTATTTCTGCTGGCATCCAGCCCTTGGCAGCGTCGGCGCCTGTCGCCAATGCGCGGTCAAGCAGTACACCGACGAGAACGACACCCGTGGTCGTATCGTCATGTCCTGCATGACCCCTGCCCAGGACAACACCTGGATCTCCATCGACGACGAAGAGTCCAAGGCGTTCCGCGCCAGCGTCGTCGAATGGCTGATGACCAACCACCCTCACGACTGCCCGGTCTGCGAGGAAGGCGGTCACTGCCACCTGCAGGACATGACCGTGATGACCGGCCACAACGAGCGCCGGTATCGCTTCACCAAACGCACTCACCAGAACCAGGAATTGGGGCCGTTCATCGCTCACGAGATGAACCGCTGCATCGCCTGCTACCGCTGCGTGCGCTTCTATAAAGATTACGCCGGCGGCACCGACCTGGGCGTCTACGGCGCTCACGACAACGTGTACTTCGGGCGCGTTGAAAGCGGCACGCTGGAAAGCGAGTTCTCCGGCAACCTCACCGAGGTCTGCCCGACCGGTGTGTTCACCGACAAGACCCACTCCGAGCGTTACAACCGCAAGTGGGACATGCAGTTCTCCCCGAGCATCTGCCACGGCTGCTCCAGCGGTTGCAACATCAGCCCTGGTGAGCGTTATGGCGAGATCCGCCGCATCGAGAACCGTTACAACGGTTCGGTCAACCAGTACTTCCTGTGCGACCGTGGCCGTTTCGGTTATGGCTACGTCAACCGCACCGATCGCCCACGTCAGCCACTGCTGACCCAAGGCAACGTCAAGCTGAGCCTGGACCAGGCGTTGGACAAGGCCGCCGACCTGCTGCGCGGCCGGACCATCGTCGGCATCGGCTCGCCCCGCGCCAGCTTGGAAAGCAACTTCGCCCTGCGTGAACTGGTGGGCGGCGAGTACTTCTACTCCGGCATCGAAGCCGGGGAGCTGGAACGCCTGCAACTGATCGTTCAGGTGCTCAAGGACAGCCCGCTGCCGATCCCGACGCTGCGTGAAGTCGAAGAGCACGACGCCGTGTTCATCCTGGGTGAAGACGTCACTCAGACCGCCGCGCGTATGGCGCTGGGGCTGCGTCAGTCGGTCAAGAACAAGGCTGAAGACATGGCCGCTGCGATGAAAGTCCAGCCTTGGTTGGACGCTGCGGTGAAGAACATCGGCCAACACGAGCTGAACCCGTTGTTCATCGCCAGCCTGGCTGATACTCGCCTGGACGATGTGGCCGAAGAATGCGTGCACGCTGCGCCTGACGACCTGGCCCGCCTCGGTTTCGCCGTTGCGCATGCCATCGACCCGAGTGCCCCGGCCGTCGCAGGCCTGGACAGCGAAGCACTTGAACTGGCGCAACGCATCGCCGACGCCCTGCTGGCCGCCAAGCGTCCGCTGGTAATCTCCGGTGCGTCGCTGGGTTCCAACGCACTGATCGAAGCGGCGGCGAACATCGCCAAAGCCTTGAAACTGCGCGACAAGAACGGTTCATTGAGCCTGATCGTCCCCGAAGCCAACAGCATGGGCCTGGCCCTGTTCGGCGGCGACTCGGTAGATGCAGCGCTGGACCAGGTGATTTCGGGCAAGGCCGATGCCATCGTCGTGCTGGAAAACGATCTGTTCACCCGCACCGACGCCGCCAAAGTGGAAGCTGCACTGAACGCTGCGAAAGTGGTGATCGTCGCTGACCATCAGAAGACTGCCACCACCGACCGCGCCGACCTGATCCTGCCTGCCGCCAGTTTCGCGGAAGGCGACGGTACGCTGGTCAGCCAGGAAGGCCGCGCCCAGCGTTTCTTCCAGGTCTATGATCCCACCTACCTAGACGCGAGCATCCAGATCCACGAAGGCTGGCGCTGGCTCCACGCCCTGCGCGCTACCCTGCTGAACAAGCCGGTGGACTGGACGCAGCTGGACCACGTCACCGACGCCTGCGCTGCAAGCCATCCACAACTGGCCGGTATCGTCGGCGCAGCACCTTCGGCCGCCTTCCGCATCAAGGGCCTGAAGCTGGCTCGCGAACCGCTGCGCTACAGCGGCCGCACCGCCATGCGCGCCAACATCAGCGTCCACGAGCCGCGCACCCCGCAGGACAAGGACTCGGCCTTCGCCTTCTCGATGGAAGGCTATTCGGGTTCCGCCGAGCCGCGTTCCCAGGTGCCGTTCGCCTGGTCGCCCGGCTGGAACTCTCCGCAAGCGTGGAACAAGTTCCAGGACGAAGTCGGTGGTCACCTGCGTGCTGGCGATCCAGGCGTGCGCCTGATCGAAAGCAATGGCGACAAGCTCGGCTGGTTCGCCAGCGTGCCGCGGGCCTTTTCCCCTGCACAGGGGACTTGGCAAGTGGTGCCGTTCTTCCACCTGTTCGGCAGCGAGGAAAACTCCTCCAAAGCCGCACCGGTTCAAGAACGCATTCCTGAAGCCTATGTGGCGCTGGCCAAGTCCGAAGCGGACCGCCTGGGCGTCAACGACGGTGCCCTGCTCAGCCTCAACGTTGCCGGCCAGACCCTGCGTCTGCCACTGCGCATCAACGAAGAGTTGGGCGCCGGTCTGGTGGCCCTGCCATCCGGGCTGGCGGGCATACCTCCGGCGCTGGCCGGGAAAACCGTTGAGGGTCTGCAGGAGGCGGCACAATGACGTGGTTTACCCCTGAAGTGATCGCTTCGATCATTGCCGTCCTCAAGGCCATCGTGGTGCTGCTCGCCGTGGTGGTCTGCGGCGCGCTGCTCAGCTTCGTCGAGCGTCGTCTGCTGGGCTGGTGGCAGGACCGGTACGGTCCTAACCGCGTCGGCCCATTCGGCATGTTCCAGATCGCCGCGGACATGCTGAAGATGTTTTTCAAGGAAGACTGGAACCCGCCCTTCGTCGACCGCATGATCTTCACTCTGGCGCCCGTCGTGGCCATGAGTGCGCTGCTGATCTCGTTCTCGATCATCCCGGTCACCCAGACCTGGGTCGTGGCGGACCTGAACATCGGCCTGCTGTTCTTCTTCGCCATGGCCGGTCTGTCGGTCTACGCGGTGCTGTTCGCAGGCTGGTCGTCGAACAACAAGTACGCGTTGCTGGGCAGCTTGCGCGCCTCGGCGCAGACCGTTTCGTACGAAGTGTTCCTGGGCCTGTCCCTGATGGGCATCATCGTTCAGGTTGGCTCGTTCAACATGGGCGACATCGTTCAGTACCAGGCCGATCACCTGTGGTTCATCATTCCGCAGTTCTTCGGCTTCTGCACCTTCTTCATCGCAGGCGTCGCGGTGACCCACCGCCACCCGTTCGACCAACCGGAAGCGGAGCAGGAACTGGCCGACGGCTACCACATTGAATACGCCGGCATGAAATGGGGCATGTTCTTCGTGGGTGAGTACATCGGCATCATCCTGATTTCGGCGCTGCTGGTGACGCTGTTCTTCGGGGGTTGGCACGGTCCGTTCAACATCCTGCCGCAACTCTCGTTCATGTGGTTCGTTCTGAAAACCGCGTTCTTCATCATGCTGTTCATCCTGCTGCGCGCTTCCATCCCGCGTCCACGTTATGACCAGGTGATGGATTTCAGCTGGAAGTTCTGCCTGCCACTGACCCTGATCAATTTGCTGGTGACCGCTGCGGTCGTCCTGGCGGCTCAGTGAGGATTTGACCCATGTTCAAATATATTGGCGACATCGTTAAGGGTACCGGTACCCAGTTGCGCAGCCTGGTGATGATCTTCGGCCACGGCTTCCGCAAGCGCGACACCCTGCAATACCCGGAAGAACCGGTTTACCTGCCACCCCGCTACCGGGGCCGCATCGTCCTGACCCGCGACCCTGACGGCGAAGAGCGCTGCGTGGCGTGCAACCTGTGCGCCGTGGCCTGCCCGGTCGGTTGCATTTCACTGCAGAAAGCCGAGACCGAAGACGGTCGCTGGTACCCAGACTTCTTCCGCATCAACTTCTCGCGTTGCATCTTCTGCGGTCTCTGTGAAGAAGCCTGCCCGACCACGGCGATCCAGCTCACGCCGGATTTCGAGATGGCCGAGTTCAAACGTCAGGATCTGGTCTATGAGAAGGAAGATCTGCTGATCTCCGGCCCCGGCAAGAACCCTGACTACAACTTCTACCGCGTTGCCGGTATGGCCATCGCTGGCAAGCCGAAAGGCGCTGCACAGAACGAAGCCGAACCCATCAACGTCAAGAGCTTGCTGCCTTAAGGAAGAAAGATGGAATTCGCTTTCTATTTCGCATCCGGCATCGCTGTGGTCTCTACCCTGGGGGTGGTGACGCACACGAACCCGGTGCACGCCCTGCTCTACCTGATCATCTCGCTGATCGCCGTGGCCATGACCTTCTTCAGCCTCGGCGCGCCCTTCGCCGGCGCGCTGGAAGTGATCGCTTACGCGGGCGCCATCATGGTGCTGTTCGTGTTCGTGGTGATGATGCTGAACCTGGGCCCGGCCTCGGTTCAGCAGGAACGCGCCTGGCTCAAACCCGGCATCTGGCTGGGGCCGATCCTGCTGTGCGGTCTGTTGCTGGCCGAGCTGATCTACATGCTGTTCGCCCACTCCACCGGTGCCGGTATCGGCCACACCACGGTGGATGCCAAAGCCGTCGGCGTCAGCCTGTTCGGCCCTTACCTGCTGGTTGTCGAACTTGCGTCGATGCTGCTGCTCGCCGCAGCCGTGACCGCATTCCACGTCGGCCGCAACGAGGCGAAGGAGTAAACCATGCATTCAGCTATCCCTCTCGAGCACGGTCTGGCAGTTGCCGGTCTGCTGTTCTGCCTCGGCCTGGCGGGCCTGTTGGTACGCCGCAACATTCTGTTCGTGTTGATGAGCCTGGAAGTGATGATGAACTCTGCCGCCCTGGCCTTCGTCGTGGCGGGCAGCCGCTGGGCGCAGCCTGACGGTCAGGTGATGTTCATTCTGGTGATCAGCCTTGCCGCCGCCGAAGCCAGTATTGGCCTGGCGATCCTGCTGCAACTGTATCGCCGCTTCCACACTCTCGATATCGACGCTGCCAGCGAGATGCGCGGATGAACCTACTCTTTCTGACTTTCGTATTCCCTCTGATCGGCTTCCTGCTGCTGTCGTTTTCGCGCGGCAAGTGGTCGGAAAACCTTTCGGCCCTCGTGGGCGTAGGCTCCATCGGCCTGTCGGCCATCGTCGCTGCCTACGTGATCTGGCAATTCAACGTGGCCCCGCCGGAAGGCGGCCACCTGACCCTGGTGCTGTGGCGCTGGATGTCGGTGGACGGCTTCGATCCGAACTTCGCGCTGTATGTCGATGGCCTGTCCATCACCATGCTGGGTGTGGTCGTCGGCGTGGGTTTCCTGATCCACCTCTTCGCCTCGTGGTACATGCGTGGTGAAGACGGTTATTCGCGGTTCTTCTCCTACACCAACCTGTTCATCGCCAGCATGCTGTTCCTGATCCTGGGCGACAACCTGCTGTTCATCTACTTCGGTTGGGAAGGCGTGGGCCTGTGCTCGTACCTGTTGATCGGTTTCTACTACAGCAACCGAAACAACGGCAACGCGGCACTCAAGGCCTTCATCGTGACCCGCATCGGCGACGTGTTCATGGCCATCGGCCTGTTCATTCTGTTCCAGCAACTGGGCACGCTGAACATTCAAGAGCTGCTGGTTCGCGCCCCGCAACATTTCAAGGTCGGCGATTTCTGGATCGTGCTGGCGACCCTGATGCTGTTGGGCGGTGCGGTCGGTAAATCTGCACAGTTGCCGCTGCAGACCTGGCTCGCGGACGCCATGGCCGGTCCTACCCCGGTCTCGGCACTGATCCACGCCGCGACCATGGTCACCGCGGGTGTCTACCTGATCGCCCGTACCCACGGTCTGTTCGCCCTGGCACCGGACATCCTGCACCTGGTCGGCATCGTGGGTGGCATCACCCTGGTACTGGCCGGTTTCGCAGCACTGGTCCAGACCGACATCAAACGCATCCTCGCCTACTCGACCATGAGCCAGATCGGCTACATGTTCCTGGCGCTGGGTGTAGGTGCCTGGGAAGGGGCGATTTTCCACCTGATGACCCACGCATTCTTCAAGGCCCTGCTGTTCCTGGCCTCCGGTGCGGTGATCGTGGCCTGCCATCACGAGCAGAACATCTTCAAGATGGGCGGCCTGTGGAAAAAGCTGCCTCTGGCCTACACCAGCTTCATCGTCGGCGGCGCGGCCCTGGCAGCCCTGCCGATCCTGACGGCGGGCTTCTACTCCAAGGACGAAATCCTCTGGGAAGCGTTCGCCAGCGGCCATCAATATCTGCTGTACGCGGGCCTGGTCGGTGCGTTCATGACCTCGCTGTACACCTTCCGCCTGATCTTCATCGCCTTCCACGGCGAAGCGAAGACCGAAGCTCACGCCGGCCACGGGATTTCCCACTGGTTGCCGCTGGGCGTGCTGATCGTTCTGTCCACCTTCGTCGGCGCCTGGATCCATCCGCCGCTGGCCGGTGTACTGCCGGAAAGCGCAGGCCATGCCGGCGGCGAAGCCAAGCACAGCCTGGAAATCGCCTCGGGAGCCATCGCCCTGGCCGGTATCCTGCTGTCGGCCCTGCTGTTTTTGGGCAAGCGTCGCTTGGTCACCGCCATCGCCAACAGTGGGCCGGGTCGCTTCCTCTCCGCCTGGTGGTTCGCGGCCTGGGGCTTCGACTGGCTCTACGATGTGCTGTTCGTTAAACCTTACCTGGCAATCAGCCGCATTCTGCGGGGTGATCCGCTCGACCACACCATCGGTGTGATCCCGCGTCTGGCCAAGGCCGGTAACAGTCTGATGAGTCGTACCGAAACCGGTCAGCTCCGCTGGTATGCCGCTTCGATCGCTGCAGGTGCCGTACTGGTGCTTGGCGCGATTGTGCTGGTCTGATGAGTCGATCTGACATGAACCTTGCGACTTTGCGAAAGGAATTGAGCCCGTCATGATTCTGCCTTGGCTAATCCTGATCCCCTTCATCGGCGGCCTGCTGTGCTGGCAAGGTGAGCGCTTCGGCCCTACCCTGCCGCGCTGGATTGCGCTGCTGACTATGTCCCTGCTGACGGCCCTGGGCCTCTGGCTGTGGTTGACCGGTACTTACACCTACGCACCGACCCCCGGTGCCGATCCGAGCTGGGCCCTTGAATTCAAGGCCCAGTGGATCCAGCGCTTCGGTATCAGCGTGCACCTGGCGCTCGATGGTCTGTCGTTGCTGATGATCCTCCTGACCGGCTTGCTGGGTATTCTCTCGGTACTCTGCTCCTGGAAAGAGATTCAGCGTAACGTCGGTTTCTTCCACCTGAACCTGATGTGGATCCTGGGCGGCGTCGTCGGCGTGTTCCTCGCCATCGACCTGTTCATGTTCTTCTTCTTCTGGGAAATGATGCTGGTGCCGATGTATTTCCTCATCGCGCTCTGGGGTCACAGCTCGGCGGATGGCAAGAAAACCCGTATCTACGCCGCGACCAAGTTCTTCATTTTCACGCAGGCCAGCGGCCTGATCATGCTGGTGGCGATCCTGGGTCTGGTGCTGGTGCACTTCAACCAGACCGGCGTGATCACCTTCGCCTACGCCGATCTGCTGAAGACCAAACTGGCGCCTGGCACCGAGTACATCCTGATGCTGGGCTTCTTCATCGCCTTCGCGGTGAAACTGCCCATCGTGCCGCTGCACTCCTGGTTGCCTGACGCTCACGCCCAGGCCCCCACCGCAGGTTCCGTGGACTTGGCGGGTATCCTGCTGAAGACCGCTGCGTATGGTCTGCTGCGCTTTGCCCTGCCGCTGTTCCCGAACGCGTCGGCGGAGTTCGCGCCAATCGCGATGATCCTGGGCCTGATCGGTATCTTCTACGGTGCGTTCCTGGCCTTCGCTCAGACCGACATCAAGCGCCTGATCGCTTTTTCCAGCGTCTCGCACATGGGCTTCGTCCTGATCGGTATCTACTCTGGCAGCCAGCAAGCCCTGCAGGGCGTGGTGGTGCAGATGCTGGCGCACGGTCTGTCCGCCGCTGCGCTGTTTATCCTCAGTGGTCAACTGTACGAACGCCTGCACACCCGTGACATGCGCGAAATGGGTGGCCTGTGGAACAAGATCGCCTACCTGCCGGCCATCAGCCTGTTCTTCGCAGCCGCTTCGCTGGGTCTGCCGGGCACGGGTAACTTCGTCGGCGAGTTCCTGATCCTGATCGGTACTTTCGTCAGCGCGCCTTGGATCACCGCCATCGCCACTTCCGGTCTGGTGTTCGGTTCGGTCTACTCGCTGATCATGATCCACCGCGCCTACTTCGGCCCTGCAAAGACTGAAGAAATCTACCGTGGCATGGAAGGTCGTGAACTGATCATGGTGCTGGGTCTGGCGGTGCTGCTGGTGCTGCTGGGTGTCTACCCGCAGCCGGTCCTCGACACCTCCTCGGCGACCATGCATGGCGTGCAGCAATGGCTTGGCACTGCCTTCACTCAACTCGCTTCGGCCCGGTAAGAGCGCTATGGACCTGACGATTCAACACTTTATTGCGCTGGCGCCGCTGCTGATCACCAGCCTCACCGTTGTGGTGGTGATGCTGGGCATCGCATGGCGTCGCAGTCACTCGCAATCGTTCCTGCTCACCGTGGCGGGACTCAACCTGGCCCTGTTATCGATTTACCCGGCCCTCAAAGTCGCGCCGCTGGTGGTCACCCCCCTGCTGCAGATCGACAGCTTCGCCTTGCTGTACATCGGGATCATCCTGGTCTCGACCCTGGCCTGCGTCACCCTGGCACACGCCTACATGGGTGAAGGCAAGGCAGGCTACCCAGGCAACCGCGAAGAGCTTTACCTGTTGATCCTGATGGCCGCTGCCGGTGGCATGGTGCTGGTCGCCGCGCAACACCTGGCAGGCCTGTTCATCGGCCTGGAGCTGCTCTCGGTGCCGGTCTACGGTCTGGTCGCTTACGCGTTCTTCAACAAGCGCTCGCTGGAAGCCGGTATCAAGTACATGGTGCTGTCGGCCGCAGGTTCCGCGTTCCTGCTGTTCGGCATGGCATTGCTGTACGCCGACGCCGGCAGCCTGGGTTTCAGCGAAATCGGCAAGGCCATCGCGGCCACCGGCATGCCTAGCCAGATGGCCAGCTTGGGCTTGGGCATGATGCTGATCGGCCTGGGCTTCAAGCTGTCGCTGGTGCCCTTCCACTTGTGGACCCCGGACGTGTACGAAGGCGCCCCTGCACCAGTGGCGGCTTTCCTCGCCACGGCCAGCAAGGTGGCGGTATTCGGTGTGCTGGTGCGTCTGTTCCAGATCTCCCCTGCCGCTACCAGCGGTGTGCTGACTGATGTCATGGCGGTCATCGCCGTGGCATCGATCCTGATCGGCAACCTGCTGGCCCTGACCCAGAACAACCTCAAGCGTCTGCTGGGTTACTCGTCCATCGCTCACTTCGGCTACATGATGATCGCGATGGTCGCCAGCAAAGGCATGGCCGTTGAGGCCATCAGTGTGTACCTGGTGACTTACGTGTTGACCAGCCTGGGAGCGTTCGGGGTAATCACCCTGATGTCGTCGCCTTACAGCGGGCGCGATGCCGATGCGATGTTCGAATACCGGGGTCTGTTCTGGCGTCGTCCGTACCTGACTGCCGTACTGACCGTCATGATGCTGTCGCTGGCGGGTATCCCCCTGACCACCGGCTTCATCGGCAAGTTCTACATCATTGCCACGGGCGTAGAGGCTCACCTGTGGTGGCTGACCGGTTCGCTGGTCGTGGGCAGCGCCATCGGGGTGTTTTATTACCTGCGGGTGATGGTGACGCTGTATCTGCAGGATTCGAAGATCCAGCGCCACGATGCTCCGTTCAACTGGGCACAGCGTGCGGGTGGGGTGATGCTGTTGGGGATTACGCTGCTGGCGTTCTTCCTCGGCGTTTACCCACAGCCGCTGTTGACGCTGGTGCAGCACGCCGGGTTGTGAGGACTCGGTGAGATGTGAAGAGCCCCGCTTTTAGCGGGGCTTTTTTTTGGGTTTGGTTGGTGGGTACGGTTTTTGGGGTGAAGCGTGAGGCGGTTCTGGACTGATTGATCGCATTACAGGGTTGCTGGTTTTTTGGGGTTGGGGGCGGATCCGTTGCCGAAAAGTGTCCACCATGTTTCCGGTCTATACACCAAGACAAATGGGGCCGCTGCAAAAGCGGAACGGTGAATCAGCATCACCCTCGCCAATGGATCAGCCCTCGGTTTCGGGACCCGTATAGCCTGGTTATGGGCGCCGCTGAAATCGGGGGCAGATCCGTTGGCGTGTGGGCTGGGAGCCAGGTTTCGCTCCTTACGAGCGACTCCATTTTGTCTTGGCAAAATGGAGGAAAACCGCTTGCTCCTGGTTTGGCCCTGACTGCGTCAGGGTTCCTTCCCTCCGGCGCCGCTCCGTGGGCACGCCGCGGACGGCCATCCATGGCCGCGCGGCTCTCGCGGCTCCCGGCCGCTCAACCCACTCCACGACACCTCCGCTCAGCCTGCACCCAAGTCGCGTTCGGCGGTGGCTGGGCTGTTTGTGTAGGAAGATCAAAAGCGAATAGCGAATAGCGAATAGCGAATAGCGGAGCATCGTTCGGTTTTAGGGTAAGGGTTGATCGTGCTTGGCTTTGGCTTTGGCTTTGGCTTTGGCTTTGGCTTTGGCTTTGGCTTTGACTTTGCTTTTGCTTTTGCTTTTGCTTTTGCTTTTGGTGCGCGATAGCCCAAACACCACGGACCGCGACTTGGGTGCCGGCCGAGTGGAGGCGTTGCGCAGTGGGTTGAGCGGCCGGGAGCCGCGAAAGCCGCGCGGCCATGGATGGCCGTCCGCGGCGTGCCCACGGAGCAGCGCCGGAAGGAGGGAACCCGGCGCAGCCGGGCCAAACCAGGAGCAAGCGGTTTTCCCCATTTGCCAAGACAAATGGGGCCGCTGTAAAAGCGGAACAGTGAATCGGCGTCACCTCAGCCAATGGATCAGCTCTCGATATCGAGACCGTTCAATCCTGTGATGAGCATCGCTGAGATCGCGGGCAGATCCGTCTGCCCAGGCACCAGGCGGCCTCAACCCTGCAACGCCTAACCCGGCAATCGCACCGTTTTCTTCGCACTGGTAAACAATCCCCACGTCGACATGAACAGCGCCGCAACCATCGGCCCGATCACAAACCCGTTCAGCCCAAACACCGCCATCCCGCCCAGCGTCGAAATCAAAATCAGGTAATCGGGCATCCGCGTGTCCTTGCCCACCAGAATCGGCCGCAGGACATTATCCACCAGCCCGATCACGAACACCCCGAACAACCCCAGCACCACCCCCTGCCAGATCATTCCGCTGACTAGAAAGTACACCGCCACCGGCGCCCAGACGATGCCCGCCCCCACAGCGGGGAGCAGCGACAAAAACGCCATCGCCACCGCCCACAGCAGTGCGCTGGGAATGTCCAGCACCCAAAAAATCACACCACCCAGAGCCCCCTGCGTCACGGCCACGACCACATTGCCTTTCACCGTCGCCCGGACGACACGGGTGAACTTCAGTTGCAGACGACGCTTTTGGGGCTCGGCCAGTGGGATCGCCGTGCGAATCCGGCGCACCAGTTCCGGCCCGTCGCGCAGGAAGAAAAACAGCAAGTACAGCATGATGAAAAAACTCACCACGAAATCGAATGTGCCCTGCCCGAAGCTGAACGCCTGCGTGGCCAGGTATTGGCTGCCTTGCATCGCGGTTTTGGAAATCTTGTCCTGCAAGCTGTTGAAATCCCCCATCCCCAGGCGATCGAGCCAGTGTTGGAGAGAAATGGGCAGAACCGCCTTGAACTCGGCCAGGTATTTGGGAATGTCCAGTTGGCCACTTTCGACACTCTTGTACAGCGCAGCACCCTCCTGGACCATCAGCAGGCTGATGATGATCACCGGCAGGATTGCGATCAGCAGGCACACCGTTAATGTGCACAGCGAAACCACATTGCGCTTCCAGCCAAAGCGCGCCAGGAACCGCCGCTGCAGCGGGGCGAAGATAATGCCCAGGATCACCGCCCAGAACACGGCACCGTAGAACGGTAGGAGGATCCAGATGAACGCCAGGGTGACCAGCACCAAGAGCAGCATCAGGGTTTTGTTTTGAAGCGCGGTTTCGTTCATCTTTCTTCCATGTCGTCGAGGGCTGCTGAGCGCGGCCTGAACGTTAGTCCGCCAATCGCTGCAGGAGTGCCCACGGTGATAGGTCGACGAGGAAGCGGTGGATGGGCAGGCCTTGCGACGCGCCCATCCGAACCTAGATGCGGAACTGCCGCACCAGTTGACCAAGACGTTGATTGAGCTCGGTCAGGTTGCGCGAGGTCGTGGCGCTGTGTCGGGTCTCGTCGGCGACGCTTTCTACGGCGACGGCGATCTGATGAACGCTGCGATTGATTTCCTCGGCGACGGCGGTCTGCTCCTCTGCCGCACTGGCGATCTGTGCGTTCATCGAATTGATGGTGCCGATCAACTGGCCGATGGTGTCCAGCGAAACCCCCGCCTCGTTCGCCCGCGCCGAGGTGCCGTCACCGGCCTCGCTGGAGCGGCGCATCGCTTCTACCGCCCCCTGCGTACCTTGTTGCAACCGATCGATCATGCCCTGGATTTCCTGGGTGCTTTGCTGTGTGCGGCTGGCCAGCGCACGCACTTCATCGGCCACCACCGCGAAGCCCCGCCCGGCCTCACCGGCCCGCGCGGCTTCGATTGCGGCGTTGAGCGCCAACAGGTTGGTCTGCTCGGCAATCGAACGAATCACCCCGAGTACGCCGACGATGGAGGTCACGTCATTTTGCAGGCTGTCCAACGAGGTGCCGCTGTGGCGGATATCGTTCACCAGCGCATGGATCTGCTGAATGCTGCCATTGACCACCCGCTTGGCGGCCTGGCCCTCTTCGTCGGTCTGTTGCGCGGCCACCGACGCCCCTTGCGCACTTTTCGCCACTTCCTGCGCCGCCGCTGACATCTGGTTGATTGCCGTGGCGACCTGATCGGTTTCGTGTCGCTGACGCTCCATGGCTTGTTCGGAACGTTGCGCTTGGTCCGTCACCTCGCCCACCAGCATCGTCAGTTGTGAAGTCATGTCGGCAATCTGCCGGACCAGGCCGTGGATCTTGTCGACGAAGCGGTTGAACGAATTCGCCAGGTCGCCCAGTTCGTCTTGCGAGGTCACCGTCAGACGACGGGTCAGATCGCCCTCTCCCGCAGCGATGTCATCCAGATTGCCCTTCATCAAGCGCAACGGACGCAGAATGCTACTGGCCATCCACACCCCGATCAGGGCGATGATGATCAGTAACAAAGCCGCGATGCCGATGATACTGATCAGCATGTCCTTCATTCGCTCGGCGACGACCTGGCGCACTTCGGCGACCTTGGCGTCGATATTGTCCAGATTCACTGACGAGCCCACCGCCATGTCCCATTTGGCCAGGTATTCGGAGTAGCCCAATTTCGGCACCAGTTCGTTGGAGCCGGGCAACGGCGAGGAATATTCGAGGTAATGGGTACCTGCTTTCGCGACCTCCACCAACCCGGCGTTGACGTAAACGCCGTTGGGGTCGCGAGCGTCCTTGAAGCTTTTGCCGATGCCGTCCGGGCTGTCGCCCTTGAACAGCCGCACCGCTTGAGAGTCGTAGCCGAAAAAATAGCCGTCTTTGGCGTATTTGACTTGCGAGAGCATCTTGATGACTTGCGCGCGGGCCTGCAGGTCCCCCGGCGCCGAGGCGTCATACAGCGGCTTGATCGTACCCATAGCGACCGCAACGTAGCTTTGCAGCGTGGCCCGGGCTTCGGCGAGCAAGTGCTGACGGGTTTCATCGACCTCTCGATCGGCCTGCTGACGCAGCATGACCACAGTGCTGACGCTGATGATCAGCGCGAACAGCAACACCGGAAGCACCGCCAGGGACAACACTTTGGCTTTCAGATTGAGCCGCATACGTATCGGGACCTTTTATTATTGTGTGCACTGCCACGAGGGGCGCCTTACCTGCTTAACGGCCCAGCGCGCGAAAAGTTGAGACGGCGACGGCGATCATTCTTGAAGGCTCCGGGCATGCGAACCGGCATCGACCGTCGGGACGGCACTGAACAGGCTGGGCAGTCGTACCGGTACATCCAGTGGCCGGGTTCGCGTTGCGCTGTGCCTTCGGCCGCTGGACCAAGGAGGGTCAGTGAACGCTTTGCCTGTCGGGCAGCTCGATACGCACCTGCAATCCTCCCAATGGACTGTCCAACAAGTGGATATGGCCGCCCCAGGACTCGACGATGTCCTTGACGATGCCCAGTCCGAGACCATGGCCCGTCACCTGCTCATCCAGCCGGTGGCCGCGTCCGACCACGTCTTCACGCTGAACCGGAGGAATCCCGGGGCCATCGTCGTCGATCAGCAGGCGATAGCCCTCGGGCGTTTCCGTGATCGACAGGCGCACCGTGCTGTCGGCCCATTTGCAGGCGTTGTCCAACAGGTTGCCGAGCAGTTCGAGCATGTCTTCGCGATCCCACGGGAGTATGAGCTCCGGTGCAACATCGTTGCTCAACGCCAAGTGTTCGCCATGGATCATCTGCAAGGTGGAAAACAACCCTGGCAACTCCGCGTCGCAGTCGAATCGCACGCCGGGCAACGCGTCCCCCGACAACCGGGCCCGGTTCAGCTCACGTTCGAGGCGTTGCTGAATCTGCCGCAACTGATCCTGCAGCGTGGCCTGGATCTGCGGGTGCTGGGCCAACTTTTGCCCCTGAGCAAGGCTCATCAGCACGGCCAAAGGCGTTTTCAGCGCGTGGCCAAGGTTGCCCAGTGCATTGCGCGAGCGCTTGAGGCTGTCTTCGGTGTGCGCCAGCAGGTGGTTGATCTGCGCCACCAAAGGCTCGAGCTCCAGAGGAACAGCCTCATCCAAGTGCGTGCGCTGGCCCTGTTGCAGCTGCTGGATCTGATCCCGTGCCCGGTCCAACGGCCGTAGCGCACGCCGCACGGTGATCCGTTGCAGAATCAGAATCAACATCAGCCCCCCCAGCCCCAAGGCAAGACCGATGCGCTGCACCAGCGCAAAGCTGGATTTGACCGGGGTGTAATCCTGAGCGACGGTGATGGAAATCGGCTGGCCAAACTTGCGGTACTCGGTGTGCAGCAGCAACAGCGATTGGCTGGCCTTGGCCAATTTCACATCGGCGTTGAGGCCGGGCGCGTCCGGTTGCGGCAATTCAAGATCCCATAACGAGCGCGAGCGCCAGTGACCGCCGTCGAAGTCGATCCGGAAGTAGTGGCCCGAATAGGGTCGTTGGTAGCCGGGCGATAGACGATGCTCGTCCAGTTGCAGCCCCGACGGCCCACGCACGATGGCAACGAGTAACATTTCGGCGTCGTTGCGCAGCCCGGATTCCAGGTACCGTTGCAACCCGACCTCGAACAGCCACAGGCTGATCTGTGCCAAGGCAAGGCCGATGATCAGCAGGACGCTGAT
>NZ_QARE02000018.1 GCF_003052515.2 Pseudomonas sp. RIT409
CAACGCATGACGTTACTCACGGAACACGAACGCCAGCAGGTTGCCAGCGCCATTGAAGCGGTGGAGCGCGCCACGGACGCGGAGCTGGTCACTGTCCTGGCGGCCAACGCCGATGACTACGCGTATGTGCCGCTGATTTGGGCCGGGCTGGCGGCGCTGTTCATTCCCGGGCTCATCAATTTCTATCCGGGCTGGCTCAGCGCCAACCAATTGCTGCTGGCGCAGATCGCCACCTTCATCGTCGTGGCGTTGGTGTGCCGTCTGCCAGCGGTCGTCACGCGGCTGGTGCCCCGCTCCGTGCGGCATTGGCGTGCGGGCAACATGGCGCGTCGGCAATTTCTAGAACAGAACCTGCATGCCACGGCGAACGGCACGGGTATGCTGATTTTCGTCAGCGAGGCCGAGCGCTACGTTGAAATCATCGTCGACGACGGGATCGCCCGACGCGTGGACGATGAGGTCTGGCGAACCCTGGTGGATGTGTTCACCCAGCAAGTGGCCCGAGGCCAGACCTTGGAGGGCTTTCTGGGCTGCATTCGCGCCTGTGGCGAGGTACTGGCCGATCAGGTGCCGGTGACGCAGCCACGCAATGAGTTGCCCAACCGTTTGGTGGTGCTGGAGTAATACCCAGCCCCGCATCCCTCATAAATATGCCCACCCCAGCGTCGTACCCGCCTAAAATACCGCTTTCGTATCTTTCGCTTCCCGAGGCTGTATCCGATGTCCGTCACTGCTTCCCACCCCACGCCAGCGCAGGATCACCGCGCGGACTTTCTCGGCTTGCTCGATACCTGCCTGGTTCAAGGCTCGTTGATCAAGCTGGTGCTGGCCCGCTACGTGGGTGATGAGGTGGATCTACAGCGGATCATCATCAAACCGACCACGATCAAGCAGCAGCCTTGTCTCTCTTTCGTGTACCGCTACAAAACCCGCGACATCACCAAGAATCATCCGCTGGCCGACGCGCAAGCGCTTATCGCAGGCTTGCTGCCCGACGCATTCAGAAACGCCCACCTGCTGTCATTGACGGACGAAGTCCAGCTGGAATTCGGCAAAAAGGGCAAGAGCTCGCTGCACCGGACAACTTCACAACAGCAGCGCGAAGCGCCATCGGCCGGGCATGATCGTGAAAAAAAACGCTACCTGGAGTTGAGTCGCCCGTTCCTGACCGATCTGGGCGTGACCAACAGGCAGCATGAGCTGATACCGGCCATGTCGCGCAAATGGAAGCAGATCAACAAATTCATCGAAGTGTTTTCCCACGCGCTGAGCCAGTCGCCGATCAAACTGGACAAGCCGGTGAGCGTGGCTGATTTCGGCTCGGGCAAAGGCTACCTGACCTTCGCCATCCATGATTACTTGCGCAACACCCTACAGGCCGAAGGCAACGTCACGGGCGTCGAGTTGCGCGAAGACATGGTGACGCTGTGCAACGACGCGGCGGGTCGGCTGGAACACCCTGGCCTGGTCTTCAAATGCGGGGACGTGCGTTCGGTCGCACCGAGCGAACTGGATGTGATGATTGCGCTGCATGCCTGTGACATTGCCACGGACTATGCCATTCACACCGGCATTCGCTCCGGGGCGTCGATCATTATGTGTTCGCCGTGCTGCCACAAACAGGTCCGCCTGCAGATCCAGAGCCCGACGCTGCTCAAGCCCATGCTGCAATACGGCCTGCACATGGGGCAGCAGGCGGAGATGGTCACTGACGCACTGCGCGCACTGCTGCTGGAGGCTTGCGGTTACGAGACCAAGGTGTTCGAGTTCATTTCGCTGGAACACACCAACAAGAACAAGATGATCCTGGCGGTCAAACGCCCCGCCGCACAGGATCCGACCGAGCTGTTGGCCAGGATTCAGGAATTGAAGACGTTCTACAACATCAGCGAGCAGTGCCTGGAGACATTGCTCCAGGCGGACGGCTTGCTTGGCTAGACGCGGTTGGCCAGACGCGGTCGGCTAGACGCGGGTAGCCACCCTGGGCTTCGGCGCGATGACGGCAGTCTTGCGCCCGATGGCCAGGGTCACCACGACGCCAGCGGCGAAGATCCAAGTGATCGGGTCGATGTGTTCACCGAAAAACAGAGCCGAAAATGCCATCGTGAAGAACAACTGGATCAGTTGGATCTGGCTGACGCGGGCAATGCCGCCCATGGCCAGGCCGGCGTACCAGGCGAAGAAACCGATGAACTGCGAAAACAGCGAAACGTAGCCGAACGCCCACCAGGCGCCGGCGGATATCGGCCCCTGATGCTGAGCGGCCAGGTAGCCGACCGGGACAATCAATACTGGCGCTGAAATCACCAGGGCCCAGCAGATGACTTGCCAGCCACCCATCTGCTTCGCCAGCCGCCCGCCTTCCGCATAACCCAGGCCGCCAATCGCCACTGCTCCGACCATCAGCAAATCACCGGCTTGCAGGTTACCTGCGCCGCTGATGAGCGCATACCCGAGCACCAGAACGCTGCCCATTGCGGCACAGGCCCAGAAAGCGCGGGACGGACGTTCATGAGACAGCCAGGCGGCATAGATCGCTACCAGCAAGGGTTGTAAACCGTTGACCAGTGCGCCGTGTGAGGCGGGAAGGGTTTTCATGGCCCAGGCCGATAGCACAGGGAAGCCGATGATGACCCCGGAGGCCACCACCATCAGGCCTTTGAATTGCGCAAATGTCGGCAAATGCTCCCTGCGCCACAGCAGCAATGCGCCTGCTGGAATCGCAGCGACCAAGGCGCGGCCCAGCCCATTGAGCAGCGGATGGATTTCCTGAACGACGATACGGGTCATCGGCAACGTCAGGCTGAAGATCACCACCCCGATCAGCCCGAGCAGCATGCCGGTGTTTTCGCGAGAAGACATGTCGAATCGTGCCTTGTTGTTATAAATAAAAAGAACGCCCATTCAGCCACAAATGGTGCGGTTCGCCCCTTAACAGCTACCGACAGAATCAGCCGTACACTTTGCCAGGGGAGCGCTTCAGCCGTTTCATGGCCTGCGAACGGACGAAGGCGAATGTTGGTGCAAAACTTGAATGCCATCTTCCTGCAACAGTTTGACGGTCAAATTGTCGCCATTCAGTTCAGTCAGGAGAGCCATCGTGTCGGGCATCGGTAAGTGGGCGTTGCAAGGTGTTGTAGTGTTCGTGTTCGCATGGCTGGCGACCGTAGCGGCCCAATGGTCAGCGAGCGTCGTCAAGACGACGAGCAGTGATCGGCTGGCCGCCTTGAGCAGCGTGCGGCTCTCCAGCGAAGCGGTGGCGACGGTCGCGAGTAAAAACGTATCACGCGATGCTGTAGTGGTGACGGCCTTGTCGCAGGGGGACGAGTAACCCCGCAGAGAGGGGGGGCGGTCGGACGACTATGACTGACTTCCCTTCGCCTCCACTCCGTCTCCAGCCCGCGTCACCGGCACCGACAGCCTGGGGTTGCCGAGCGGGTGTGTCAGTGCATTGAAGAATTGCAGTTCAATGTGTTGCCCTTCAAACAACGCGTGATAGTGCCTTTTCTGGTGCTGCACGAACGCGTCGTTGCGGGGCAGTATGGAAATTGCGAGCGTTTGCGGGCGGGCCTGCAGGACCGCATCGAGAATGTGCCGGTCCTGCCTGCCCAGCGCGTGGCCGAAGATGCACAACGCACCTTGGTGCCGGGCCAGTTGGGCGTGGCAATAGGCGAGGTAGTCCGAGCCGCGGATGATCTTCATCTTGTCGTCGCTGCGCCCTTCGCAGACGAACAGGGGCACATCTTCCAGTGCATTCACGGCGAAACTGCCCAGCAATGTGCTCTCCGAAGAAAGCAACTTGCGCGTGGTGCCATCGAAATGTTTGACCAGATGCATGCCACCGTGCAGGTAAAGCACGCGGGTGGCATGGCTGTCGGTGCGATGCAGGTTGAACGTGGCATCGTCGTCGAACAAATCGTCGAACGGATGGGCACCGTGCATCACCGCCCAATAGGCCAGCAGGTCGTAGTTGGTGGAATACACCGTCTCATACTGACTCAGCGCCTGGCTGATGTGGGCGATGGTCGAAGGCTCCATCAGGCGCCACGGAATGTGGGCCGAACGTATGCCGTGGATCAGGGCTTCCTTGATGGCGAAGTAGCGATTGCGCGGCGACGAAGAGCTGATGGTCAGCGCCGCGTTGACCCGCATTGCGATCTTCAGCCCGCTGAGCACGGGTTCGAAATTCTCGGTGTCCATCGACTTGAACAACGCCAGTTCAGTCGGGCTGAGCGGCTTGTTGCGGGTGGTCTGGGCCAATTCGAACAGGGAATCGTAGGCGAAATGTTTCCACACCGCCCGACTTGCGCCGTTCCCGAGCAACAGCCCCGTGCAGGGATGGGTGTTCTGTAGCTGAGCCCAATCGGACAGTTCGGCATCAAAATCGGTGAAATCCATCGTCTCGCTTCGCTTTCGGGTGAACAGGCCTGACGTAAGCCAGAACGGACTGGACTTATAGGAACACAGATGCGGCTTGTCAATCGGGCTGTCGGCGGTCGGACGCGGGAAAATCCTTCGAACTGCCGGGTGCTCCGCATTTCTAATCCATGAACCCACCAGCATCCGGTTCGCCCGGAGGTGAACATGAAGACTGATCCTGTCAATACCCCCGCAGCCCAAAGCCCAGGCCCCAATCCCAATCCGATGGAGCGCTCACGCCACAGCGAGGCCGGGCGACAGGCGGACACGTTCGAGCGAGTGGAGGGCCTCGACGAAAACGATCGTGAGACGCCGCCCCCGCAGACCTGGAAGCACCCGGATGACGGCAAAAGCCTGTCCGAGAAAGACGAGGAAATACCTCTCAAACCTTGAGAGCCGTTGGTCAAGCCAATGCTCAATCCGCCTTGAGCGGGTGTAAGGTCTTTTGGGTAAGCACCTATCACACTCTCCGAAGCGAGAGGGAGGTCCCAATGCACAGCGCAATGCTCAGCAAAACGCATTTCAATGGTTATGACGTCATCAACGTCAACAACGGCCCCTGGCGGGTCTGCACGCACCATGACCGACTTGGGTCGTTCGAAACGCGGGAGGAAGCCATGGCATTTGCGGCGTCACTGCCTGCTTACAAAGAGCGAACGGCGATGGAGGGCCAGGCTGAAGAGAAGGACGAGGGCAGTACACAAACGGTCAAGGACCGAACCAGCCATTGACGCATTCGGGCCTGGCGTCACATCGCGTGGGGTCAGGCCCAGACTTCACTTTTTCAGCGAAGGGCCCGGAAATGCTGGGGGAGGTGGAGCGGGTAGAGGGAATCGAACTCTTATAGGACAGAAGCCCCTTACAAGTGTGTAACCGTGTAAGTGTGTAACCGGGCGCCCTCACCAGCCCCCGCAAACCCAGCCCCTGCCGTCATCACCCACCGATCCATCCTTCACTCACCAGTCGAGCAAAGCCCGGGTGTTGCCGGAGCGCCGAAGCACCTACGAGCCGCGTACAGTGAGCTGATCAACCTGCCCCGGCCCGCCTGCACCGTCACGGTAGGATGGGGCTATGAAATCGCCATTACGCTGCTATAGTTTTTGCCGTATAGCGAGCTTTATCTGCCAATAAAGATTAACACATACCGGTCAATGGAATGCTCAAATGATAACCACAATTTCATTAAAGGACGTCACCAGCTACCCCAAAGATAAGCCGGTCATTCTCGGGCCGTTAAAACGAATTAACCTCGTCTATGGTCTCAATGGATCTGGAAAATCGACTGTTGGCGATTATTTGCAGGATCTAGCGGGTAATCGATATCGGACGTGTCAAGTTGATCCAGTGATTAAGCAGGATCAAGTCTTTGTATATAACCAGAAGTTTATTGAGCGAAATTTTAGCCATGATAACCATCCTGGAATTTTCACACTGAACGAAGGAAATATCGACGCGAAAGAAAAGATTGCGGAACTTCACCAAAGCATAGAATCGGCAGGTAAGGAAATCGAGCGCATAGCATCGAAGCGTTCTGAAGTCGACGAGCTACATACTAAAGCAACCACTGCTTACAGGGACGCTCTTTGGGAGATAAGGTTGGGAGTTGAAAAGGGCGCTCTTGCTGCTTGTTTTCGTGGCCCGAGGCAGAAGGAAGCCTTTAAAGACCAGCTAGAAAAAATCCCACCCCCTACAAGCCCAGTCCGGACGGAGAAAGAACTAGCCGAAGCTGCCGAGGCGCTAAGCTCTTCAGACGCGCAGCCAATTCCCAACTTGCCTGAGATAAGTTTCCCGGGCGCTATACTCGAAAATGATCCTATCTTGGCCAAGGTCATTACACCCTCCGGTGACTCTTATCTTTCAGACCTTATTCAGAAACTGGGAAATTCCGATTGGGTTGAAAAAGCATTACCTTTCCTAAGCCACTCCGATAATGTATGTCCCCTCTGTCAGCAAGCTTTGCCTCACGACTTCCTAGTCAACGTCAAGTCGCTATTTGACGAGACTTATGATCAAGAAAAAGCCAAGGTTGTTCTGCTGAAAGAAAAATATATCAGTGCCGTTGACGCACTGGAGTTGGAATTAGATTCGCCGATGTATACATCTTCAGCAATTCAGTCAGATACATCTTTCATAAAGGCTAAAAGCGAGTTGAAACGGTTGCTCACAATCAACCGAACCCGATTGGCTGATAAAGAAAAAACTGTATCCACATCTTTGTCGTTAGAATCTACAACGGCAACATTAGCAAATTTAAATTTGGCGATCAAAGCTCAAAGGGCCAAGGATGAAGCGTACAATCTTAGATTGAGCAATAAGGATCAGCTCTTTGCCCAAGTGGTTACTGAGCTTTGGCAATTGATGCGTCTTCAAGCAGAAAAAATTATAGCCAGGCATCAAGAGAGTACGAGAAGTCATACCGGCAGCATCACGGATTTAGATGCGAAGAAGAGTGTGTTAGCTGAGCAGCGGAAAAGCAATCTTTTAGCGATAAGTGATTTTCAGTCGAAAATGACCAATGTTGAAGAGGCGGTTAGAAACATCAATGCGTCTATCGCTAGCATTGGCATCACGGGTTTCAATCTGAAAAAGGTTGATGGCGACGGAACTAGCTACTGCCTGGTTCGGGGGAATAATTCGACCGATATTTATAAGTCATTGAGTGAAGGTGAAAAGACTCTTATTACCTTCTTGTATTTCCTTGAGCTGTGCGCAGGCAGTGTAGATGCAGACAAGCCGGTGGTAGCGAGCGACAGGATTATCGTGATTGATGACCCGATCTCCAGCTTGTCGCACAATTACGTATATGAGGTTGCCGCCCATATTTATCATCGCGTGCTATCATCGGAAGCGAGATTCAAGCAAGTCATCGTGCTTACCCATAACTTGTTCTTCTTTCATGAGTTGTTGAGAAATGCACAGCCGGGTATCACAAAAAAATACGCGTGCTTCCGAGTATCTAAGGGCGCTCATAGTGGTATCGAAAAATTAGGGCATGATGAAATAAAAAATGATTACGAAACATACTGGCAAGTAATTAAAGATGCGCGCGATTCTAAAGTGCACGCTGCGGTGTTGCCTAACATGATGCGCAATATCTTGGAGCAGTACTTTAGCTTCATTCATAAGAATGACAGCTTGATAAAGGCGCTCGAAGGCTTGGAAAAAGAGGATTTGGAATTTAAGCCGCTTTATCGTTATATAAATCGGAAGTCACATGGTGGCGCAATTAATATTACTGACTTTGGTGGGTGGAGCGCTGACAAAATGATTGAGAAGTTCCAAGGGGTCTTTGCGAGATCCGGATACCCCGAGCACTACGCCGTCATGATGGGCGGTATAGCCGGGGAGGAAGGGGGCACTATGCCTTCGAGCACATGACGACCAACTGACGTCAAAAAGAGGCTTCGGAAGGCGGTGGTGGCGATGTGCCACCCAGCGCTTCCAATCCCCATAGGTGGCTGCTAGGATAGACCTGCAGCTACCACCAGCGACTCCCTTTCCGTGCTGCCTGACCCTCCAAACCGCATGAGCTTTGCGCAAGGGGCGCAAAGGCTATCAGCAGGCAATGCTGAGAAAATATGGAGGGTTCTTCATGAGAAATCATGAGAAAGTCGTACCTGTACGACAATACGAACGTTTCCGCTTTGGTCGTTGGGAACAGGTGCGTAAGCACCGCCGTTCCCTGCCTCGGCGGTAATGGATGAGTTTGGTGGTAGCTGCACTATCTAATCTCCCCCTCCACGGTGGGCATCACCCACTGACCCGTAGGCAACCTAGGCGCTGGTCGTGCCTCATCAAGCATGAAATGATCGATGACGTCGACGCCTGAATCCTTTGTAAACGCTCCATGAACCACACATTCAAAGCGCTAATCTGATCCCCAATGCTGTGCTCCCGATCTCTTTCTGAAGCCTGCACCTCATGATGCGCCCCGACGCCAAAGTCGAAAAAGTCTATCTCTACCCCAAGCCTGTCGACTTTCGAAAATCCATCGACGGCCTCACCGCGTTAGTCGAACCGGATATAAAAGTGGCAATATTCGACCCGGTGCTTTTCGTCTTCCTCAACAAATCTCGTAATCGAGTGAAGATCCTGTACTGGGGTGTGTCACGAACGCTGGCGTCGGCCAGCGATGCTGTATTAAAGATTGGAATAGATCTCCCGGAGTCTGCTTACAGGAACCGGTTTCAAACTACCCGGTGCTGCTGCGTTCAAAAGGCGTGGTGGTGAGCGACCGTTGGAAAAGGCGCCGATAACGGCGTCAGGTAAGTATTGAGGAGATGAGCGAAAGCAAACCATCCGAAGACGCATCGTTAAGAATTCAAATGCTGTCAAAACCTAGGTCGCTTAGTAGCCTCGGGATCAGTCTGGAAGATACCTGTTTACTGTCCAGATGGCAGCCGGTGTATAGGTGGCATGAGCTCAATACCCCCTTAGGATAAGGGGTAGGCAAACGGGTATGTTTATAACTAACAGCAACGATAAAGGTGGCGGCGAACTGCTTGGCCAGGAGCGCCGTCGGAGCTGGAGTCCCGAGCAAAAGCTGGCCATGGTGCGCGAAAGCCTGGAACCCGGGCAAAGCGTCTCGGTGGTCGCCAGGCGCAACGGCATAAATGCCAACCAGCTTTTCCTGTGGCGCAAGTTTTATCAGGAAGGCAGCTTGTCGGCGGTCAGTGCCGACGAAGCCGTCGTTCCGGCTTCTGAGCTGAACGATGCGTTGAAGCAAATCCGCGAACTTCAGCGAGTACTTGGCAAAAAGACCATGCAAGCCGAAGTGCTCAAAGAGGCCGTGGAGATTGCTCGTTCGCGAAAATGGATGGCGCACTCACCCTTGTTGCCGGGGGACGACCAGTGAAGCTGGTCAGCGAAAGTCTCGGTGTGTCGCGCTCTCAGTTAACTGTTCGGCTCAAACCAGGCGCGCAGTCAAAAAGGCACGGCGTGCTCGGCACTCGGATGACACGGCTGTAGTGGCTGAAATTCGAGAGCATCTTGGCGATTTTCCCACGTATGGCTATCGCCGAATATGGGGCTTGCTGCGCCGAGCCCGCGAGCAGTTGGCACTGCCTGCGATCAATGTGAAGCGGGGGTGCCGCGTGATGCCTGACCACCGACTTTTGCTGGCACGTCGTGTAAAGCCGCCTGGTGTTGCTCGAAAGCATGAAGGTCGCGTCGCTGTTGCTACTAGCAACCCCCGGTGGTGTTCCGACGGGTTTGAATTTCGCTGCGATGACGGCGCCAAGTTGAACGTGAGCTTTGTATTGGAGTGCTGCGACCGATAGGCGATTGGCTGGGTGGCCAGCCCGACCGGTTATAGTGGCGACGATATTCGCGACTTGATGCTAGAAAGCGTGGTGAAGCGGTTTGGCGATTAACTCCCCAGCACGCCTGTGCAGTAGCTGAGTGAAATGGCTCGGCCTATATCGCAGAGCAGACTCGGCTCTTTACACAACAAATCGGCTTGCAGCCTGTGACCACGCCGGTTCGCAGCCCGCAAAGTAACGGCATGGCCGAGAGCTTCGTGAAGACCATCAAACGCGACTACGTGGCCCACATGCCTCGCCCGGACCACGAAAAGGCGTTATGCAACCTGACAATCGCTTTCGAACATTACAACGAGGAGCGTCCACACAGCGCGCTGAAATACCGCTTTCCCAGAGAGTTCAGGCGTATGAAGACGGCATCAAGTTAACGAGGTGGCGGTGTCCGGTTTTGTAGCGGCCAGTAAAGGGTTTTGGCTGCTGGAGGGAGAGATTGCAACGGGGCTTTTTGGATTGTGCAATTCCCTAGAGAGCCCGGAAATGCTGGAGGAGATGGAGCGGGTAGAGGGAATCGAACCCTCAACTAAAGCTTGGGAAGCTTTCGTTTTACCACTAAACTATACCCGCTTTTTTTCGCGCCTTGCTCGGGAGAGCGGGTGGCCTGAGGGCCGTGACGCGTTCAGCGGGTGACTTTGTACCAGATGCCGCCTGTGAAATGAAGTGTTATCTACCTGCTTGGATCATTAAGGTTCCGATACCAAGGCTGGGATTCATTCGCCAAGGCACGTGTGCCATTGCGGGCGAATGAATCCCTACCGTTGATACGTTGCGGTCAGATTGCAAATGCATGGTGCGTCTGGGCCTGTCGATAGCGGTGTCGGCGGGGTTCTGCAGGTGCGGCCAGGAAGCCGAGCAGGGCGCTCTGGGACTCTGCGCACGCGGCTTTGTGTTCCATGTCCAGGAAATGGCCAGCTTCTTTGATGGTAGTGAAGTGGCAATCGCGCACGTGGTTCTGAAA
Organism: Pseudomonas sp. RIT409; assembly: GCF_003052515.2. Taxonomy (GTDB): domain Bacteria; phylum Pseudomonadota; class Gammaproteobacteria; order Pseudomonadales; family Pseudomonadaceae; genus Aquipseudomonas. The sequence continues at coordinate 10,696 of NZ_QARE02000018.1, forward strand.
CAGCCTCGCATCCTGCGCCGAGGTGTATTCGTCCCATTCCCCATTCATGAACATGACCGGCACGTTGATACGTTTCGCCGCCGTCAATTGTTTCTGGGTTGTGGCTTCCAGCACATGGTTGATGTGATGGTGCATCTGCGCGTACTCGTGAAGGTCCAGCGAGCTGACGTGCCTGTAGTTGAAGCGCTTGAACAGCGAGGGCAGGTGCTTGCCAATGGTGCTGTTGATCAACGCGCCCACTTCGAATCGGTCGAACGCGCCCAAATACTGCTGGCCTCGAGTGAGGTAGTCGCGCATCGGTTCGTTGATCACCGGTGAAAACGAACTGATCACCGCTTTTTCGATGCGCTTGGGCCGATGGGCCAGGGCGACCAAGGCCGGTGCGCCACCCCATGAGAACGACATGATGTGTTCAGCGTTGAAATGGTCGATCAGCTCCAGCAGGATCTGCCCTTCGGTTTCCTTGGTGAGCGGGGCGTGGTTGAGGTTGTGGGGCTTGGATTTGCCCGCGTACGGCTGGTCATACAGAACCACGTTGAACTGCGGGTGAAGGTTGCGGACGGTTTGGGCGAATGATGCGGTCGTGGCCAGTGAGCCGTTGACCATGATGATGGTCTTTTCGGCGGCATCTGCGCGATAGAACTCCGTGTGAACCCGAAACTGGCCCTGTATATCAAGCACAGCGATTTCTGGCCTCATATCCATGTCTCCTGACGTTAAACAGGTGTGCGCGCAACCAGGTTGCACGAGTTTCGTGACAGGTAGGCAATGCCTGAAGGGGGCCCCGTGTCGGTCCTTTACGAACTGGCCGACAGGTTTTGTTGTTGGCGGGCGGTTTGTCGGCAGACGTTGCCTGCAAGGCGTACGGCCGACAAAAGGTTTCTTGGAATGCGCTCGTGACTCTCCGGTCACATGTGGACCGACGATTGGATTCAAGCAGTGGCACCCTCATCCCGCAAGTGCCGTTGGGAAATTATGAAATCTACCCGCCGAGCGGTCGAAAGACGTCAGATGTGCTGAATCTCTTCAGCGGTAAGCGCTCGGTACTCGCCGGGCTTCAACATCGGATCGAGTGTCAGAGGGCCCATGCGCTCGCGGTGCAGGCTCACCACTTTGTTGTTGAAGTAGCCGAACATGCGTTTGACCTGGTGATAGCGGCCTTCCACGAGGGTCAGCCGTGCGTGGTGACTGCCGAGGATGACCAACTGGGCTGGGCGGGTGGTGAGGTCTTCGTAGGCGAAGTAAAAGCCCGCCGCGAACTGTTCGATGTAATGCTGGCCAATGGGCTGTTCGGTCTTGACTTCGTACACTTTCGGCAACAGCGTCACCGGCTGAGTCAGGCGGCGTGACCATTGGCCGTCGTTGGTGATCAGCATCAGGCCTGTGGTGTTGAAGTCGAGCCGCCCGGCAATATGCAGTTCCTGCTTATCCGGTTCTTGCAGCAGATCCAGGACCGTCGGGTGGTGAGGGTCGGTGGTTGCGCTGACGCAGCCCGGTGGCTTGTGCAGCATGAAATAACGGGCAAATTTGCCCGCTTGCAACACCTCGCCATCGACTGCCACGCGGCTGAATTCACGCACTTCATGCAGCGGCTCGCGGACGGTGGTCCCGTCGACCGTGACCCGGCCTGCGAGCAGTGCCAAGCGCACGTCTTTGCGACTGAAACGGGGCAGATTGCTGAGAAAACGGTCGAGGCGCATGGCAGTCAGGTGCAGAAAAGCCGCATGGTACGCCGACGCACCGATCTTGGAGAGCGAATTCTCACCCGAAAGTCCCCAAGGTTGACGCCGGCGCGAGGCATCGTTGCCTGCGACGAGTGATCCTACCGGAGCGTCGGCAGGGAAGAGGGCGCGGTCAGAGGTCAGAGGGCTTTACTTCTTCAACCAGCCCTGCGCAGCGTGGGCACAGGCAGGATTGACCTCGGACGTCATCCGGCAAGTTTGCCAGCACCGCCGGGTCGAGGGTTTCATTGAAACACCAGCAGGTGCGGTCCGCTGTGCGTGGGTCGGCCAGGGTGCAGTGATTGCGTTGGCCGCACACGGGGCACGTGTCAGGGGTGATCTCAGAGGCGCTCATGCCGGCTCCACGCTTTCAGTGCATACCCGGTTGCGGCCGCTCTGCTTGGCACTGTAAAGCGCCTGGTCCGCGCGGGCGATCAGGCTTTGCAGGGTGTCGCCAGCATGCAGTTCGGTGACGCCGAGGCTGACGGTGACTTGCAGGGCTGCCCCCCCGAACACGTAAGTATGCTGTTCGGCCAGCAGGCGAATCTTCTCGGCGACGCGTCGGGCACCATGGGTATTGGTGTCCTTGAGCAGAATGATGAACTCCTCGCCACCCCAGCGGCAAATGATGTCGCTCTCTCGCAGACAGCGACGGACATCGTCGGAAAAACCGATCAGTACTTCGTCGCCTGCCAGATGACCGTAGGTGTCGTTCAACCGCTTGAAGTGGTCAAGGTCCAGCAGCATGGCCGAGAGCGATTTGCGCTCACGACGCATTTCGTCCATGGCACCCAGGGCGATCCGGTCAAAGCCTCGGCGATTGGGCAGGCCGGTCAGGCTGTCGACCATGGCCTGGGTTTCAATGCGTATCTGGAAGCGGCGAACCACGCGGTGCAGCAGGTACAACACCAGCAGCATCACGGCCAGGCAGATCGACAAGTTCAGGTACAGCGAGCGGCGAATGTCTGTCATCGCGCCGTCTTCGCGCTTGTCGACGAACAGATACCAGTTCAACTCAGGGATGTAGCGCACGTTGAGGAAATGCTCGTCACCCAGCGAAGCGTATTGATAGCTGCCGCTTTGAGGCTTGGGCATCTGCTTTTGCAGATCTTTCAGGTTCGGCAGGTCGCGCAGCGCCTGGCCTATGGCCGCGCCTTGCGGGCCGCCCTCTGCACCAGTCAATACCAGGCGCCCGAACGTGTCGACGAAATACACGCTGCGCTGGTAACGCTGCTGGTAACGGTCAATCAGCTTGATGACCGCGTCGACAGTCAGCCCGACGCCGGTCGCACCGATGAAATTGTCGTTGTAGTCGAAGACCTTGTAATTGATGAAGAACGTCAGGTTGTCCTTGTTCGCCAGGTCTGGGTCGACGTTGATTTCATAAGGCTCAGCCATGTCCCGCACTCGGTAATACCAGACATCGCGAGGCTCGTCCGGGCGAATCTTCTTCAATACGCCTTTGGCCTGGTAATAGGTCAGGCTCTGATTGGATACGAAAAAAGAGGTGTAGGCACCGTAGTGATCCATGACCTCCTTCAAGTATCGGGTCATTTGCTGCGGATCTTTTTCTCCAGCCACCACCCAGTCGCGTACGAATGTGTCGCGCGCCATCATCGAGGAAATCAGGACTGGGCGGACCAGGTCTTTCTGTATTTCCGAGTAGACCGTGTCCGACGTCAGCGGTAGCTCGGTATTGACGATGCTGTCGCGAATGGCGTCCCGCGAAGCGAAATAGCTGAGCAGGGAAGTTGCCAGAAAGCCGCTCCCCAACAGGATCACCAACGTCAAGAGCAGGGAGCGTTGTGAATGTAGTGTGGAACGAAGGGGCATGACCAGTCCGCTTGAAGAGGTAATCCATCAGCCAGACATGCTAGCCTGCTGCCACCCCGAAGCGCCATGGGCCGCTGCTGTTTAACGTCCGGATTCGATGCGAAATGGGCCGGTCATTGGGCGATGCGTCACGCACACCGCCCTCTCGTCCCGTCAGCCAGCGGTGTCCAGTACCACCACTCGCTGGCCAGCGCGCACAGCCGATCCCGGTTGGACGCGGACGTCCCGAACCACGCCCGCCATGGGGGCCGTCACTGGAATTTCCATCTTCATCGACTCCAGTACCACCAGTGTCTGCCCGGCCTCCACGCGTTGGCCGATGTCCACCTGCACTTGCCACAGGTTGCCTGCGATGTGGCTGTCGATGCTGATCTCCCCTCCCTCCAGTGTTGCCTCTTCAGTGACCTCGGCGGTGGCCTCCTCGCTGTCGAACGTGGCTTGGCCGTTGGCGATCCATCGCTCGCGTTCCGCGTTGAAGGCCGCCTGCTGCTGGGCGCGGAACGCGGCGATGCTCGGCGCTTCCTCGGCCAGGAAAGCCTGATAATCGGCCAGCTTCAGCGTGCTGTGTTCAATCTGCAACGGATAGCGGCCCAGCGGGAAATCACGACGGATCTTCAGCAGCTCATCGGCGCTGACCGGGTAGAACCGGATCTGGTCGAAGAAACGCAGCAGCCAAGGCTTGCCGTCGAACGCTTCGACCGCGCGGTAACGGTTCCACATCTGCAAGGTGCGCCCGACGAACTGATAGCCGCCAGGCCCCTCCATGCCGTAGACGCACATGTAGGCGCCGCCGATGCCCACCGAGTTTTCGGCCGTCCAGGTGCGCGCCGGGTTGTATTTGGTGGTGACCAGGCGATGGCGCGGGTCCAGTGGGGTGGCGACCGGCGCGCCGAGGTACACGTCACCCAGGCCCATCACCAGGTAGCTGGCGTCGAACACCGTGCGCTGCACTTCGTCCAGGTTCGGCAGATCGTTGATGCGACGAATGAACTCAAGGTTGCTTGGACACCAGGGGGCATCCTTGCGAACCGTGGTCATGTATTTTTCGATGGCCAATTGGCACGCCGGGTCGTCCCAGGACAGAGGCAGATGCACAATACGCGAGGGCACTTGCAGGTTGTCGCTGGCGCATACCCCTTGCCACGCTTGCTCTACGATGGCCAGAAGCTCGACGAGGGGCAGCCGTTCGGGTTGGTAATGGACCTGCAACGACCGGATACCGGGGGTGAGGTCGATCACGCCATCCAACTGCCGTCCTTCCAGTGTTTGCATCAACGCGTGCCCGCGGAAGCGCAGCACCAGGTCGAGTTCCGGCGCGCCAATCTCCAGCAGCAGGTGGGTGTCGCCAGACAGGCGGGCGACGAGGCGGGTGTCGTTTTCGCCGATATCCAGAATCACCGGAGATTGGAGGGGCGCGCTTGCCCGCGATTCCGGTGTGTCAGGCGCGACATTTGTGTCAGGCAGCTCGCAATCGCGGGCAAGCGCGCTCCTACGGAAGAGTGTGCGAGCCTGCTCGACGGTGACCGGTGCGAATCGCACCTTGTCCCCCGCTTTCAACTGCCCCAACTGCCACAGGTCAGCCTCGATGATGGTCACTGGGCACACGAATCCGCCCAGGCTCGGCCCGTCAGGTCCGAGGATCACCGGCATGTCGCCGGTGAAGTCCACGGCCCCGATGGCATAGGGGTTGTCGTGGATATTGGAGGGGTGCAAGCCAGCCTCGCCGCCATCGGCGCGCACCCATTCCGGTTTTGGCCCGATCAGGCGGACGCCGGTGCGGCTGGAGTTGAAATGCACTTCCCAGTCAGTTGAAAAGAAGGTCTCGATGTAGGCTTCGGTGAAATATTCCGGCGCGCCATGGGGGCCGTAGATCACACGAATGTTGCGCACGGCGGGCAACTCGGTGACCTGTTCGGCGGGCAGTGTCTGGCCTGCGCTACGATCCACCAGTGGCGAGAGATGCAGCACATCGCCCGCGCGCAAGGCACGACCGCCATGCCCACCAAACTGACCTAGGGTAAAGGTGCTTTTGCTGCCCAGATAATCCGGCACATCCAGCCCGCCACGCAGGCACAGGTAACTGCGCGCACCGGCTCCGGCGATGGTTCCCAGGGTCAGCGTCGAGCCTGCTTTGACCAGCAGTGATTGATTCATCGGCTGCGCTTGACCATCGATGCTCAACGGAATCACTGCGCCGGTCACCGCCACCACGGCATCCGTATTGAAGCGCAGCGTCGGCCCCGTCATGGTGATTTCCAGCGCCGCGCTTCCTTCAGGATTGCCGAGCAGCCGGTTGCCCAGACGCAGCGAGCGGCTGTCCATCGGTCCCGACGGCGGCACGCCAACGGCCCAGTAGCCGAGGCGCCCCGGATAATCCTGCACGCTGGTCTGCGTGCCACCGCTCAACACTTCGAAGGTGTCGGCGTGATACACCAGCCCCTCAAGGCAGCGGGTCCACGGCTCGCCACTGGCGAAAGGGGCATCGACGATGATTTGCCGCAGGTAATCGCGGTTGGTTTCCACGCCGTACAGACGGCTGGCATCGAGGGCTTGCTCGAGTGCCTGCGCCGCAGAGGCACGGTCAGGCGCCCAGGTGATCACTTTGGCGATCATCGGATCGAAAAAGGGCGGGATCTCGCAACCGGCTTCGACCCATGTGTCGATGCGCAGCGCTTTACCGTCAGCGGCAGGGAATTGCACCGACGTCAGTAGCCCCGGGCTTGGCTGAAAGTCGCGGCCCGGGTCTTCGGCGTATAGCCGCGCCTGAATCGCGTGGCCGTGGGGTTGCAGCCCGGCGCGCAATTGGGCCAGTGGCGGCAGGTCTCCGGCGGCCAGTTGCACCATCCAACTCACCAGATCCACGCCCCAGACCTGCTCGGTGACGCCGTGCTCGACCTGCAGGCGCGTGTTGACCTCAAGAAAGTAGAAGCGCTGGTCGTCGCTGTCGAACACGAACTCCACGGTTCCTGCACTGCGGTAGTCCACGGCCTTGGCCAGCGTGATCGCCGCTTCGCACAACGCTTCGGCCATGCCGGCGGGCAGGTTCGGCGCGGGCGTTTCTTCAAGGACTTTCTGGTTGCGTCGCTGCACCGAACAATCGCGAACGCCGAGGGCGATCACCTCGCCGCGACCGTCGCCGAAGACCTGCACTTCCAGATGACGAGCGCGCTGGATGTATTTTTCGATGAACACGCCCGCGTCGCTGAAGTTATTCTGGCCCAGGCGTTTTACCGCCTCGAACGACTCACTCAATTCGCTGGGGCTGCGGCAGACCCGCATACCGATCCCGCCGCCACCGGCCGTACTCTTGAGCATCACCGGGTAGCCGATGGATGCCGCGGCGTCCAGAGCGGATTCGGCGCTGTCGAGCAGTTCGGTGCCTTCGAGCATCGGCACACCGTGTTGCTTGGCCAAGGCTCGCGCCGTGTGCTTGAGGCCGAACACCCGAAGTTGCTCGGGCGTCGGGCCGACGAACGCGATGCCTGCGTCCTCGCAGGCTTGCGCAAACGCCGCGTTTTCAGACAGGAAGCCGTAACCGGGGTGAATCGCCTTGGCCCCGGACGCTTTAGCGATGGCGAGTAGCTTGTCCACCGCCAGGTAGGTGCCTGCCGCTCCCCCCTCACCCAAGCTGTGGGCCTCATCGGCTTCGAGAATGTGCAGACTGGCGGCGTCGGCTTCGGAATAGACCGCCACGCCTTTGACCTGCAAGGCGCGCAAGGTGCGCAGGATGCGGCAGGCAATGGCGCCGCGGTTGGCGATCAGCAATGTGTCGAACATGTTCTTACCCCTGGGACCGCGCGGGGCGTTCCCCAACCGGGTAGCGGGCCGTCCCGCTGTTGTACGCGTTGCACGAAGGCCGTCCCTCGCGCCAGAACCTCATTTCAGACAGCGCGAGGCGCTCAATCCCACACCAGCAGTTCGGCAGGCGTCGGGTTGTAACCGTTGCAGGGGTTGTTCAATTGCGGGCAATTGGAGATCAGCACGATCACGTCCATCTCCGCGCGCAGTTCAACGTATTTGCCCGCGCCGGAAATCCCGTCCTCGAACGTCAGCCCACCTTCGGCCGTCACTGGCACGTTCATGAAGAAGTTGATGTTAGGGCTGATGTCGCGCTTACCCAGGCGACCATCGTAGGCACAGGCGCGCAGGTAGTTGTCGCGGCAACTGTGCATATGGCGTTTCTCGAGGGCGTAACGCACGGTATTGCTTTCTTGCGCGCAGGCGCCCCCTAAGGTGTCGTGACGCCCGCAGGTGTCTTCGACGATGGTCAGCATGGGGCGCCCAAGGTTGGAATACAGCACGCTGCCTTTACTGAGGTAGACGTTGTTCTGCCGACGCAGTGTGCGTTGCACGTCGTAGCGTTCGCGAGGGTTGGCCAGGCTGTAGAACAGCGTGTCGACGGCCTGATTGCCTTCCAGATCCAGTAGGCGCAAGGTCTGCCCGGCCTTGAGTTCGGTCAGTGAAGGCTCACCGGCCGGAATGCGGGTGATGGACACGGGGGCAAGCGTGTGGTGGTGGGCGGGTGCAGTCGTCATGGCGGGCCTCCTCAGGCGAACAGTCGGTCGGTGTTGATGAAGCCGCGTACGTTTTCTTCGCGGGACGTGCGGCAGTGTTCGGCGACGCTGGCGTCGGCCTTCATCCAACTGAGCTTGACCGGCTGAGGTGCGTACACAGGGTTGGGGTCCATCGGGTGTTGCAAGGCGGTCAACACCACCAGCGTGTCCATGGGGGCGTAGAGCTCGATGTAATCCCCGGCTTGCGAATTATCCGCAGCGAACGCCAGCGTGCCGTGATCGTCGACGTCGACCCGGCTGAACAGGTTGAGGGTCATCAGCAGGTCAGGCAGGCCCAGGCCCCATTTGCCCATTTCCACCAGCAGGTTGTCGGCGCCGTTGCGGAAAAAACCGTTGCGCAGTTCCTGGTAGCGACCCTGGCCATATTTCTGTGCCACTTCATCGGCGCACAACACGCCACCGATGCTGTCGCTCCAGCCACAGGTGTCTGCGGTGATCGCCGCCAGCACCCGGCCCATGTCCGAGTACAGGCAATGGCCACGGGTGAGCTTGGCGGTGTGCTGGCATTTGAGGCTGTCGGGCAGGTTCAAACGCTCGGTTTTCTCGTGGGCGTTGAACATCGTCAGGCTGACGTTGGCGTTGCCGTTGAGGTCGGTGAGGCGCAGCAGCTCCCCGCGCTTGAGCACGAAAGACAAGTGACCGCCGCCAGGTAACACATCTTCAGCGAATACGGGAAATACAGAGGTGGAATCAGTCATGAGGAAATCCTTCAGGCCGTTTGCAGCGATTCAAGGGCCGCACGGGCGGCGCGGCGGTCGCTGTTCAGGGGAATGTCGTAAGTGATGCGGGCGCCGTAAGCACCAGGCGCATGTGGATCGTGGCGGACTTTGTCGAACACCATCAGGCGCGTGCCCAGGTTGAAGCCTTCGGAGAGGTCGTGGGTGACCATGAACACCGTCAATTGCGTCTCGCGCCACAGCTCCAGCAGCAGGGCGTGCATATCCTTGCGAATGCCTGGATCCAGCGCGCCGAACGGTTCGTCGAGCAGCAACACGCGAGGCTGCATGATCAGCGCCTGGGCGATGGCCAGGCGTTGTTGCATGCCGCCAGAAAGCTGGGTGGGGTATTTGTCCAGAGCGTGCCCCAGGCCAACCTTGTGCAGCAGCGCTGCCGCCTGTTCCCGCGCCTCGCGCTTGGCTTTGCCGAACAGGCGACCGAGGAGCGCCGAGCGAGGCAGCTCCAGGCCCAGCGCGACGTTGTTCAGCACGGACAGGTGCGGGAACACCGAATAACGCTGAAACACCACGCCGCGACTGGCATCGGGTTCGTTCGCCAGGGGCTGGCCATCGAGCAGGATCTGGCCCTTGCTGGGTACTTCCTGGCCCAGTAACAGGCGCAGAAAGGTCGATTTACCGCAGCCCGATGCGCCCACCAGCGTGCAGAATTCACCTTCGGCAATGCTCAGGTCCAAGCCTTCCAGGACCACTTGGTCGCCGTATTGCTGCCAGACGTTTTTGACCGAAATGAAGCTCATGGCCGCGCCCCCTCGTACCAGGGAAAGGCTTTGCGGGTCAGCGCCTTGAGCCCCCAATCCATCAGCCAGGCGAGGAGGGTGATCCACACGACGTAGGGGACAATCACGTCCATCGCCAAGTACCGACGCACCAGGAAGATCCGATAACCCAGACCGTCCGTGGACGCGATGGCCTCGGCCGCAATCAGGAACAACCACGCCGACCCCAGCACCAGACGCAGCGAAATCAACAGCCGCGGCAGCAGTTGCGGCAAGACCACCCGAAGAATCAGCGTCCAGGTCGAGGCGCCCAGGGTCTGCGCCTTGATCAGCAACTCAACGGGTATTTCCCGGGCCCGCTGCTCTAGGTCTCGGGCCAGCACGGGGGTGATGCCAATGACGATCAGCATCACTTTCGACAACTCGCCCAGCCCGAAGACGATGAACAGAATGGGCAGGATGGCCAACGGTGGCACCATCGACAGCACCGTCAGCAGCGGTGACAGTGGCGCCCCGAACAACGGCAGCACGCCCGAAGCGATGCCCAGGCAAAGCCCGACGACGGCACTGATGGCCAGGCCGACGCCCAAGCGTTGCAGGCTGGAGGCGGTGTCCTGCCAGAGCAGGTACTCACCGGTGCGTGTATCCGGAACGACCGCCACACGTTTGATTGCTTCCGTCATTTGCACCGCGCTGGGCAGCAACTTGTCGTTGGGGTTTTCCGTCAGCCGTGTTGCCGAACCTGTGAAGTACGCGAACAGCAACAGGGCGAACGGCAGGATCACCAGGATCAGGCGGCTGGCACCGTCCGGACGGCGGTTAATTAGGCGCATCTGTAAATACCTGTATGAAGCCAATATTTACAACTTGCCGTCAGCAGCCATCTGCACGTAGCTCGGGTCGAAGTGCAACTTGAGGTTGCCCTTGTCGCCCTCGGTCGCGTTATTGGCGAAGGTCATGCCCACGGCGCTGGAATCCTTTGCACCTTCGCCGAGCAGGCCGTGCTCGAACGAGAAGTCCGCGACCTTGCGCATCGTCGTTTGCAGTTCCTTGCTGGTGGCGAAGGTGAGCGCCTCTTGCGGGGTAGCGAACAGTTTGGTGGTGTCCAGTTGCGACTGGAACCCGGCCAGATCGGTCCCTGAAGCTTTCGCCATGTGCTCCAGCGCTTCCTTGGCCTGGGCATTCTTCGCATTCATCAGAGCCACGACTTCGAACCAGGCGCCGGTCAGCGCTTTGCCCAATGCAGGGTTGTCTTTAAGGGTCTGCGTGTTGACCACCATCATGTCCATGATCTCGCCCGGGATCTTGCTGGAGTCGAACACCTCGGTGACGCCAGGCTTGGCTTTGATCTCCGAGAGCATCGGATTCCAGGTCGTGACGGCCTTGACCTGCGGCGTGTCGAACGCTGCCGCGATATCGGCGTCGGAGGTGTTGACGACTTTCAGGTCTCTTTCGGTCAGGTCCACCGAGTCCAGCGCGCGGGCCAGCAGGTAGTGGGAAACGGACAGCTCTACCAGATTGACGTCCATGCCCTTGAGGTCGGCGACCTTCTTGCCTTCTCCTTTGAGCACAATGCCGTCATTGCCATTGGAGAAATCGCTGACCACCAAGGCCGTGCTCTCTACGCCACCGGCGGCCGGAATGGTCAGCGCGTCCATGTTGGTCATGGTGCAGCCATCGAACTGGCCAGCGGTGTACTGGTTGATCGATTCGACGTAGTCGTTGAGCTGGGTGACTTTGACCGTGATGCCGTATTTCTTGGCCCACTTGTCGACGATTCCCTGAGTGCCTGCGTATTCCCACGGCATCCAGCCCGCGTAGATGGTCCAGCAGACGTTGAAATCTTTTTTCGGGGCGGCGACGGCCGACAGGCTGATAACAGCAAAGGCGCTCGCGGTGAGCAAACGGACCAGACGGGACTTGTGCATGAATAACCTCCAGTAGCGAAAAGGGCGGGCAGGAGCACGGCGACACCACTGGTGTCCTGTCTCCCGGGCTTTTATCCCGCCGTGTAACCTCTACTGGAGGTCGCCGACTCTCGGACCAGCCACCTGCTCGTTCGAACAGGCCGGAACCCTAGTCGGCTATTGCAAATTGTGGTGCCGCGAACCTGAAATGCTCCTGCACGGCAACTGCCAAGCGAGAGACGTGCCAACCTCGCAGCTCGCCGGTTTTCAAGGGCTGCGTCGCTGATTAGGATGACATCGATTGGCCGTCTGCATTCGACTGGTGCGCTGCGCCTCTTAACAGTGCGTCAGGCGTGCGTCCCATTGCCTCCTCAACTCGCTGGCAGAGCATCGTTAAATCCAATAACTGTGGCATCGTTTGATTTTGTATTGTTTTTTTACAATGTTTTGCTTGATTGATAGTTATATGACACTTCGTCCGATCATTCAGCCAATGAGGCACCCGGTGTTCTTTTTACTGTCTTAAAGTTTGTCCTCTCACTTGTGTTGGAGGACGCCGACCAGCGCCGCTGGTTCGAGCGCCACCGCGGTCCAGGAGGCCGCCATGTATCGACGAAGCTTGCTCACCGTATTGATGACCTTGTCTCTGGCAGGATGTTACGGAGGCTATTACGAATCGGAGACCTATACGCAGCCGGTCTATAGCAGTGGCTACAGCAGCGGATATGTGTACGACGGCTATCGCACCTATGGGGCGCCCGGGGTTTATGGCTCATCGGTCTACTACGCCTCGCCACGCTATTACTCGGCGCCCCGTTACTATTCACCGCCTCGGTATTACGCGCCGCCACCTCGTTATTACGGGCCTCGCCCCGGTTACGGCGGACCTCGTCCGGGCTATGGCGGGCCTCGGCCTGGCTACGGTGGCGGTTATTGGAATGGGGGCGGCTCCGGTTACAGGCCGCCACCCGGGCCAGGTCCTCGCCCTGGTGGCCCCGGTCATGGCTGGAATGGTGGTCCCGGTGGCCGTCCGGGCGGACCCCCGGGCAGACCTCCGGGAGGAAACTTTCGCCAGGACGGCAACTTCGGCCGCGGTGGTCACGGCGGGCCAGGCGGTGGAAATCGCTGACACATGACCGTTCGGCGCTCTGAGGAGCGCCGTTTTCGTTTAGAGCATTTGCCTGGCCTGGACCTGTCCTTTCGCGTTTCATCCGTTTCCGTATCAATACCCCGACAGATCTGCCAGCGGATGTCGGCCTTCCCACACCTTTTCGAAATGGGCCTCGACCACTGCTGATGGAATTTTTGCCACGTCCTGCCAATGCCAGTGGGGGTGATGATCCTTGTCGATCAATCTGGCGCGGACACCTTCGGCAAATTCCGGGTGACGACAGCAATTGAGGCTCATCGTGTATTCCATCTGGAATACCTCGGCCAATGACAGGTGCCGAGCCCGTCGGATCTGCTCCCACACCAGCCTGGCCGTCAGCGGGCAGCCTTCGGTCAGGGTTTTGGCGGCTTTGGCGATCAGCGCGTCCTGCGCGTGCATTTGCTGCTTGAGTGCCTCCCACGCGTTTGCGGCGTTGGCCACATCCAGCCATTCATCGATCTGTTGACGACGTGGCAACCATTGCGCTGCAGGCATGTTGCTGTGCGCCTCACGGTGCAGCGCCTTGAACAGGCTATTGAGCTGCACGCCTGTCTGTTCTTGCCAATTCAGCTGCAACAGACGATCGATCATTTCGTCCTGTTGCTCGTCGAGCAGGAAGCGATCGGCCAGGTCGAGGTCCAACGCGTCCCGGCCATTGATGTGGGCCCCTGTCAGCCCCAGGAACAACCCCAACTTGCCCGGCAACCTGGACAGAAACCAACTGGCACCCACATCGGGATACAGGCCGATGCTGATCTCCGGCATTGCCAGCCGACTGCTCGGCGTGACGACTCGAATACTGGCGCCCTGCAACAGCCCCATACCGCCGCCGAGTACGTAGCCGTGCCCCCAGCAAATGAGCGGTTTGGGGTAGGTGTGCAGTGCGTAGTCCAGCCGGTATTCCGCGGCGAAGAATGGGCCGGCGAGGGGCGGGACCTTCCCCGGTGCGTTGCGTCCCGCCTCCACCAGCGCACGCACATCACCGCCTGCACAAAAGGCCTTCTCGCCGTTGCCTCTGAGCAGCACGCAAACGATCTGTGGGTCGCTGGCCCAGACATCGAGACGATCCTGCAGCGCCAGAATCATCGGCAGGGACAGCGCGTTCAGTGACTTTTCCGCGTCCAGTGTGGCGATCCCCAAACGCGCTCCGTCGGTTGCAGTCAATTCTTCGAATTGCAAGTTCATCGTGACCTCGTGTGCATGTGGCAGACGTGCAGCAAAGCTGTGAGTCCGAACCTCGGCGGGAAGTTGCACCCCGTCGTGTGCACTGGAGTGTAGGAAAGGCGCCGGGTGCTGCGCTGGAAATAATTCGCCGCAGCCCCTAAAGTCCGCGCATTGTTTTTCCGGATAAGACCATGACCGACGACGACCGCATCAAGCTGGAGCCCAGCTGGAAACAGGCCCTGCGCCAAGAGTTCGAAAAACCCTATATGGGAGAACTGCGTGAGTTTCTGCGCCAGGAACATGCTGCCGGCAAGGAAATTTATCCGCCAGGCCCGCTGATCTTCAACGCATTGAACTCGACGCCACTGGACCACGTGAAAGTCGTCATTCTCGGTCAGGACCCCTATCACGGTCCGGGCCAGGCCCACGGCTTGTGTTTTTCAGTGCAGCCAGGGGTGCCTGCACCGCCATCGCTGGTCAACATCTATAAAGAGTTGAAACGCGACCTCAACATCGATATCCCCCCTCACGGCTACCTGCAATCCTGGGCCGATCAGGGCGTCCTGATGCTCAACACGACCTTGACCGTGCAGCGGGCGAACGCGGCGTCTCACGCAGGGAAGGGGTGGCAGCACTTTACGGACAAGATCATCGAAACCGTCAGCGCCCATCAGCCGCATTTGGTGTTTTTGCTCTGGGGCTCGCATGCCCAAAGCAAAAAGAAGCTCATCGATGCGTCCAAGCACCTGATCTTGACCGCCGTCCATCCTTCGCCCTTGTCGGCGTACAAGGGCTTCATTGGGTGCGGGCATTTCGGCATGGCCAACAAGTTTCTGCAACAGAACGGGCTGACGCCGATCGATTGGCGACTGCCGGAGAGCGTTTGAAGGGCATTGACGTGTAGGGAGCGCGTTATAGAACCGGCTTGCGATTCCAATTGACGTGTAGGAGCGCGTTATAGAACCGGCTTGCGATTCCAATTGATGTGTAGGAGCGCGCTTGCCCGCGACTGGGGTGTGCCATGAACGAGGACGTTGGCTGACACCCTGCTGTCGCGGGCAAGCGCGCTCCTACAAGGGTTCCGTCATAGGACCGGCTTGCGATTCCAATATCGGAACAGCGGCTCGGCCAGGAACAGCACGAACAGCAACCGCATCACCTGCATGGCCGTCACCAATGGCACCGACAGCTGCAACACCTCTGCCGTCAGGCTCATCTCGGCAATCCCGCCTGGCATCATCCCCAATGTGAGCGAGCGCAGGTCCAGGTGTGTCGCCAGGCTGAGTAGCCAGGCGCACCCTGCGGCAATGCTCATCGTCAGCGCGGTGCCCACTAATGTGCGCGCAAGGAAGGACGGCGCGCGACGAAAGAATGCGCGGTTGAAATGACAGCCCAGTCCGCTCCCGATCAACCACTGGCCGATCTGGCTACCACCATTGGGCAGGCCGATATGCAGGTCGAAACCGACGCTCACGATCGCGCTCACCAGCAACGGGCCGAATAACCAGGGGTTGGGTTGCTTCAAGCGCTGCCAACCCCACGCGACGAGCGCGCCGAGCGGGAACAGCACCGCCAGCCATGACCAGTCGACGGAAGTCACGTGGGTGGCTGGGCTGCCATTGCCCATCAGGTATTTGAAGATCGCCGGGACGCAGAGCACGACCGCCAGGACCCTGAGGCTCTGGCCGGCCGCCACGTTGCTGAGCACAGCGCCGTTGCGGGCCCCCAGATTGACCATCTCACCCGAACCTCCGGGCATGCTGGAGAAAAATGCCGTGGCGCGGTCTTCGCCGGTGCGCAACATCAGCCATACGCCGACAACGCTGGAAACGCTGGTCACCAGCGCGCCGATAAAGATCAGGCCGAAATGGGAAAGGACTTGTTCGATCACGGTAGGGGTGAAGTGCAGACCGATGCCGATCCCGACCACCCACTGGCCGCATTTGCGACCGCCCGGAATTTCAGCGAGCTGCCATGGGGTCAGGCAGCGAACCAGAATGATGGCGAGTAACGAGCCCACCATCCACGGTAAGGGCCAGCCGACCTGGCTGGCGAGGAATCCCCCCAGCAGGCCGACCAGCGGCGTTCCCCACCACGTTCTGAACGGGCGGTCAGGCATCGGCCAGAGCGCGACGCTGAAGCGAGCGCTTGCGCCAGATGCGCAGCAATGGCAGCACCAGCATGAACAGGGTCACCACCCACACACCCAGGGTGATCGGGCTGGACCACAGGATGTCCATCGAGCCGTTGGAGATGGACAGCGCGCGACGCAGGTTCTGCTCCATCAGCCCGCCCAGGATGAAGCCCAGCAGGATGGGTGACAGTGGGAAATCCAGCTTGCGCAGGATGTAGCCGAAGATGCCGATGCCCACCATCAGGAACAGGTCGAAGGTGGTGGCGTGGACGGCATAGACACCAATCCCCGTAATGATCGCGATGACCGGCACCAGCGCCCAATTCGGCACGGCCAGGATACGGGTGAAGATGCGGATCATCGGAATGTTCAGGATCACCAGCATGATGTTGGCGACGAACAGCGAAGCGATCAGGCCCCAGACGATGTCCGGCTGCTGTTGGAACAGCAATGGGCCGGGCGTGATGTTGTAAAGCGACAGTGCGCCAATCATCACCGCCGTGGTACCCGAACCTGGGACACCCAGGGTCAGCATCGGAACCAGTGCGCCGCATGCCGTTGCACCAATGGCGGTTTCAGGTGCTGCCAGGCCGCGCATGTCGCCTTGTCCGAATTTACCGCTCGCGCCGGCGATGCGCTTCTCGGTCATGTAGGTGACCGCGCTGGCCAAGGTTGCACCGGCACCCGGGAGCACACCCATGATGAAGCCCATCAGGCCACAGCGGATATTGACCACGAAGACCGAGCTGGCTTCCTTGAAGTTGAACAACATGCGCCCGGTGGCCTTGACCGCTTCCTGACCGCGATGGGTTTTCTCCAGCAACAGCAGGATTTCGCTGATCGAGAACAGGCCCAGAACCAGCACCACGAACTGGATGCCGTCTGCCAGGTGGATGTTGTCCCCGGTGAAGCGATACACGCCGCTGTTGGCATCGATCCCAATGCTCGACAGGAACAGGCCGATCAGCGCCGCGATGAACGTCTTCAGCGGCCGGTCACCCGCCATGCCACCCAGGCAGACGATCGCGAAGACCATCAGGACGAAATATTCGGCGGGCCCAAACGCAATCGCCCATTTGGCCAGAAGTGGGGCGAACATCACCATGCCGCAAGTGGCGATCAGTGCACCGATGAACGAACTCCATGCCGACAACGACAGGGCGACCCCCGCCAGCCCTTGACGGGCCATCGGATAACCGTCCAGCGCCGTCATGACGGTGGAGGCCTCGCCCGGAATATTGAGCAGGATCGAGCTGATGCGCCCGCCGTATTCGCAGCCCAGGTAAACGGCGGCCAGCAGGATCAATGCCGATTCCGGCGGCAGGCCCAGTGCAAACGCAATCGGGATCAGCAGCGCGACGCCGTTGATCGGCCCAAGGCCTGGAAGCAGGCCGACGATGGTGCCGATCAGAGTGCCGGAAAGGGCGGTCACCAGGTTGTACGGGGTCAACGCGACGCCGAAGCCCTGGCCAAGATAACCAAGCGTATCCATATCAGTTCTCCAGAACGTCGAGCAGGCCAAGAGGCAAAGGCACATCCATCACTTTGTCGAAGAGCACGTACAGCAAAATGCTCATCAGCGTGGTGATGACGATGCTTGGCAACCAGCGCCCACCATAAAGCCGGGCCATGGGAATGCCGATCAGGATACTGCTGAGGACGAAGCCCAGCGGCTCGAACAACCCCGCGAACACCAGCAGCAACAGTATGCAAATGCTGATCTTGATCAGCGTCGGACGGTCCAGCGGGGGCTCGTCTTCGGAGTGCTTGATGGGCGTCGGACGGAACAGCAGGTACAGCAGTGAGATGCCCATCAAGCCCAGCATCAGCAGCGGAAACGCACGCGGGCCGACAGGTTCATAGGAAAACGGGGCCTGATAGGGCCAGGCCATGAGTGCCAGGCCAACACAGGCCAACAGCAGCACGAAGGCAAACAGTCGTTGCAAGACCATGGAAAACTCCCGGGTGGCGCCACCGCGCAGGCGGCGCACCCTTCAGTCAGTCAATAGAGAGCCGGTCGTTGGGGTCAATCACTGAATCAGGCCGAATTCCTTGGCCAGCATCTTGTATTGAGCGACTTGCTTTTTCACGTAGGTATCCAGTTCCGGGCCGGTCATGGCGAACGGGAACAACTCGCGTTGATCGCGCAACTTGGCGAAGTCTTCCGAAGCCAGCAGCTTGTCGAACGACGCTTTCCACCATTCGTAGTCTTCATCGGAGACTTTCGGGCCCAGGTAGAAGCCGCGAACCACTGGCCAAACGATGTCGTAACCCTGTTCTTTGGCCGTCGGAATGTTCTTCATTTCCGGCTCGTCCAGGCGCTCCTCGGAGAACACCGCCAACAGGCGCATGTCACCGCTCAGGATGTGCGGCATGGAGTCGGAGATGTCGGTGGAACCCACTTGGATGTGGCCGCCAAGCAAGGCGGTCGCGATTTCGCCGCCGCCTTCGAGGGCCACGTAGCGCAGGTCGCGAGGGTTGATGCCCGCGGCTTTGGCGATCAGGGCCGTTTGCATCCAGTCTTGGCTGCCGACGGTGCCGCCGGAACCGATCACCACCTTGCCTGGGTCGGCTTTCAGTGCCTTGACCAGGTCGTCCAGGGTTTTGTAGGGCGAGTCGGATTTCACGGCGATCGCGCCATAACTGGTGCCGACGGCTGCGAGCCAGCGCACTGCGCTTTCATCGAAGCGACCGAACTTGCCCTGCGCCAGGTTCAGCAACGAACCGCTGGACCAGGCCACAAGCGTGCCGGCGTCCGCAGGGCGCTGAGCGACCACGGCGTTGTAGGCCACGGCACCCACGCCACCCGGCATGTAGGTGACGCGCATCGGTTTAGTCAGGATTTTCTCGTTGACCAGCGCGCTTTGTGCCAGCTTGCACGTCAGGTCGAAACCGCCGCCTGGCGAGGCCGGGGCGATGCATTCGGGACGGTTGGGCTCCGCAGCCCAGAGTTGAGTGGCGACCAGCATGCAGCTGGCAGCGACGCTGAAACGGCGCAACGATAGGTTCATGGTCAGTCTCCGACGGAGTTGTTTTTGTTTAGGCGTTCGGTGGTCGATCAGGCAGAGGGTCGGCAGCGTGAGTCGCTTGCCGGGATCAGGAACGGGGACGTGACGATGCACTGCGCTACGCGGCAGCGAAGTGTACTCAAAACAGAACGGGATTCGGACGGCGCGGTGGCCGAAGATTGCAGTGATGGCATCACTCAGGACTCCGATATTGTTTTTATTGTTGAAAACGCATCGAGGCGTTTTTCGTCACGACCCTGGGGTTAAGAAAGCGGCAGAACGCGCAATCGTAACGAGTCGTAACCAGATGCTAAGCCGTGAAGCTTTCATCAACCTTTCAGCTACCTTTCATGAAGCTTTCATTAACGGTTTTTTGCGCGGCACTGGCTGTTTTCGACGTGTTCCAGGCCTTCACAGACGGCGCCGCGCCTGTAAACTCCGCCCCCACCCAAGCCTCAATCGGGAGAAACCGATGCGTGTCCTGCTCGTCGAAGACCATTTGCAACTGGCTGAAAGCGTCGCGCTGGCGCTCAAGAGCAGCGGCCTGAACGTGGATGTTCTGCACGACGGCGTGGCCGCCGATCTGGCTTTGAGTAGCGAGGAATATGCGGTAGCGATTCTCGATGTCGGCCTGCCGCGCATGGACGGTTTCGATGTACTGGCCCGACACCGGGCGCGGGGGAAGAACACCCCCGTGCTGATGCTGACCGCCCGCAGTGACGTGAAGGACCGGGTCCATGGCCTGAACCTGGGCGCCGACGATTACCTGGCCAAGCCGTTCGAGTTGTCCGAGCTGGAAGCGCGGGTCAAGGCGCTGCTGCGTCGCAGTGTGCTCGGGGGGGAGCGTCAGCAGCGTTGTGGTGTGCTGGTCTACGACCTGGACACGCGCCGCTTCACCCTGGGCGAAGAGACCATGGCCCTGACCTCCCGCGAGCAGTCTGTACTGGAGGCGTTGATCGCCCGTCCGGGACGGGTCATGAGCAAGGAGCAACTGGCGTCCCAGGTCTTTGGCCTGGACGAGGAGGCCAGTGCCGACGCCATCGAGATCTACGTTCACCGGCTGCGCAAGAAACTCGACGGCCATCCCATTGCAATCGTGACATTTCGCGGTCTGGGCTACTTGTTGGAAAGTCGTGATGCTTAACCCTTTTCCTTCCGCGGAGAACAGCCTGCGTTGGCGTCTGCTCTGGAACCTGGGGTTGCTGTTGGTGATGCTGATGATCGCCAGCGGGCTGAGCGCCTACTGGAACGGGCGGGAAGCCGCCGACACCGCGTACGACCGCACCTTGCTGGCCTCGGCACGTACCATCGCGGCGGGTTTGTCGGAGCGGGACGGCACCTTGAGTGCCGATGTGCCTTACGTCGCCCTCGATACGTTTGCCTACGACAGTGCCGGGCGGATTTATTACCAGGTCAACGACATCAACCAAAAGTTGATTTCAGGTTACGAGAACATTCCGCCGCCCCCGCCCGGGACACCCCGCACCGATGCTTATCCCGCGTTGGCCAAGTTCTACAGCGCGCGCTATCAAGGTCAGGATGTGCGTGTGGTCAGTTTGCTCAAGGCGGTGAGCGAACCGAACATGAACGGCATCGCCGAGGTTCGTGTGGCCGAGACAGAAGAGCAGCGGGTGAACATGGCGCGCAGCCTGATGGCCGACACGCTGTTGCGCCTGGGCATGTTGGGCAGCGGCGCGTTGTTGTTGGTGTGGTTCACGGTCAGTGCCGCGCTGCGCCCGCTGGATCGCCTGAGCGCGGTGGTGGAAGAACGCCAGCCCGACGATCTGCGCTCCCTGCCCATGGTTCAGGTTCAGCACGAACTGCGTCCCCTGGTGAGTTCGCTCAACCACTTTACCGAACGGTTGCGCCTGCAGTTCGAGCGCCAGGCGCAATTCATTGCTGATGCGGCCCATGAGCTCCGTACCCCGTTGGCGGCGCTCAAGGCGCGGCTGGAACTGGGGCTGCGAGATCAGGACCCCGCCATGTGGCGCGCCACGCTGGAGAACGCGGCTACTGGCACCGATAAGCTCACGCACTTGGCCAACCAGTTGCTTTCGCTGGCCCGTATCGAAAACGGCGCTCGCGCCATTGCCGAAGGCGGCGCACAACGGCTGGACCTCAGCCAACTGGCCCGTGAACTGGGCATGGCCATGGCGCCCCTGGCCCACAAACGCGGCGTTGCCCTGGCGCTGGAAGCGGACCAGCCGGTGTGGCTGAAAGGCGAACCGACATTGCTGAACGAACTGCTGAGCAACCTGGTCGACAACGCGCTCGCGCACACACCGCCTGGGGGTAACGTGGTCCTGCGGGTGCATGCGCCTTGCGTGCTGGAGGTGGAGGACGACGGGCCGGGTATTCCGCTGCACGAGCGTGATCGGGTGTTCCAGCGTTTCTACCGGCGCAACCAGCAAAGCCAAGGGGCAGGCTTGGGATTGGCGATCGTGGGCGAAATCTGCCGAGCGCATCTGGCGCAGGTCACACTGCACGATGGCGCGCAGCGCGGCCTCATGGTTCGTGTGAGTTTCACCGCCGGGGAGACGGGGGGCACGTAGGCCTGCGGGTGGGCGTTGTCACGGCGGGCGGATGCGTTGGTGGCTAAGTGGAAGGGTTGGCCATGCCCTCAGTAGAGCAGTGTCATGGCCTCGTTCATCTGCCCGATCAACCGACCATCCGCCATGTCCAAGCCGAGTTGGCTGGCCGCAGGCATCCTGATGACGTCCAGATTGGAATAGGCCCTTCCCGTCGCTTCATGGACATGCACGGTGGCGACCTGCACCAGATCGACATAATCGGCTTGTTCTGAAACACGGTCGAAGTTTTGAAACTGCCTTGGCACGATGGCCAATGCTTCCGGGAAATCCCATGAGTGCAACAGTCGTTCGCCGATGATCGGATGGATGCGCTCGATGACGTGATTGAGGCTGATCGGGTCGGCGAGCAATTCGAAGTTGTCTTCCGCGTAGGTCAGGATCGGTAGCACCCCGATCAGGTGAATCAAACCTGCAAGCGTCGCTTTGTCGGGTTTCAGATGTGGGCGGTGCGCGCTCAGGAAATTGGCGACGCCCGCCACCTGCAGGCTCAGCTTCCAGATGTCGCGCATCTTGGTTTCGACCACCTCCGACTTGGCGTGGAACATCTGTTCCACTACCAGGCCGATCGCCAGGTTGCAGCTGTAATTGACACCCAGCCGACGTACCGCGGTCAGCACGTCGCTGACTTCGAAATTGGGCCGCAGAAGGGGGCTGTTCACCACTTTGATCAGCCGGGCAGACAATGCGGTGTCGCTGCCGATGACCTTGCTCAACTCGGCAATGCTAATTTCCGAGTCTTCCGCCGCAAGGCGGATTTTCATCGCGACTTCTGGAAGCGTTGGCAGAAACAGAGTGTCCTTTTCGATCGCCTTGGTCAGGTCCGTCTGCACCTTGTCAGCCATACTGCTCATATAGGGTCTCTGAAAGTGCGTTCAGGCCAATCCCGCGCCGCAGGGCGGCACAGGGCAGACAAGATGGGGTCAACGCTGCGTTTCAAGCTTTGCGTCCAGGGTATAAGGCAGCTCGTCCAGACGCAGTTTCGGGCCTTGTGCCGTACCGAGGTGGACGTTTCCGTCTTCAACCGCATCCGCCTGCAGCACTGCCAGCAGTTCGATGTGCGAGCCTGCCTTGGCCGCCATCACGACATTGCCGACCGAGCTGCCGTGCACCGGCGAGAACAGCTCGACGCCCGGTTCCGGCACTTCGGTGCCTTCCAGCGACAAGCGGTACTGACGACGCTTGAGCTTGCCCAGGTACTGCATGCGCGCAACGATTTCCTGACCGGTATAACAGCCTTTTTTGAAGCTCACGCCGCCAACGGCTTGAAGGTTGATCATCTGGGGGATGAATTCTTCACGGGTCTGCAGGAACACTTGGCCGATGCCGGCACGGATCTGCCCCAGCAGCCAGTCGTTCAGCGCGCCTTCCGGTACGTCGGCCGCCAGGCGGCCTTGGATGTCGGCAGCCCGCTCGGCAGGGGCCCAGAGTTCGACGCGGGACGGGGAGACGCGAATGGCGATCAGGCCGTCGGCACGCGCTACGGCGTCAGTGTCCGGTGCCAGCGCCAGGCCGAAGCGGGTCAGCGCGGCGTCCGCATCGCTCAGGCCGAAGCGCGCCCAGGCGCTGCTTTCGTCGGTCAGTTTCGATTTGGAAAACACCGCGTATTTGCGTAAGTCGAGCAACTGCGGCTCGATCAGTTCCCGGGCCATGGCCAGCACAACCCCGTCGCCCTCCAACAGGATGCGGAAACTGGACTGCATGCGACCCTTTTGGGTGCAGCGGGCGCCGAGCGAAGCCTTGGCATCACTCAGGTAATCCATGTTGCAGGTCAGTTGGCCTTGAAGAAACTTGCTGGCGTCCGCGCCGCGAACGGCGAGCACACCTTCGTGGGAGAGTGGGCAGAAAAAAGCTGAGTCGGCCATGAGTCATCGCAGGGGATAGAAGTCTGGGGCACCATCATAGTGCCCCGTGAGGGGAAATGGGTATATCCGAATGCTGATATTGGAGCGGCGTAAAAACCTGCGACTAACTGCGAGTACGCCGCGGCACGATGCGCCTGTATACTCGCCGGCACATTTGAGGAGCCTTCCATGGTCGAAGAAATTGAACTCAACCGTCTGTTCTGGCACAGCCGTCGCGGCATGCTGGAACTGGACGTTCTGCTGGTACCGTTCGTCAAAGAAGTCTACCCCTCGCTAAACGATGTCGACCGCGCGCTCTATCGTCGCCTGCTGGAATGTGAAGATCAGGACATGTTCGTCTGGTTCATGCAGCGTGGCGAGTCGGAAGATGCCGAGCTGCAACGCATGGTTCGCATGATCCTGGACCGTGTCCAGCCGAAATGACCGTTTCGAGTGTCATTGGCAGCCTTCCAAGGCGCTGCTGACGGCCTATATCGCCACCCAGGGGCTGGCATTGGTCTCGCTGGGTTTTCTGGACATTCCGCCATGGGCCAGACTGGTCGGCGTTCTGCTGTGCCTGCTTCACGGCCTGCGAACCTGGCCATCGCTGGTCGCTAGCGAGCAGGCCTTCATGGCCTTGCGTCGCGACGGTGCCGGCTGGCACTTGTGGAGCCGGCAGGGGGGGTGGCAGGCGGTTCAGCTGCGTCCCGACAGCGTCGCATTGCCAGGTCTGGTGCTGGTCAGGTTTCGCCTGGTCGACCAAGGGTGGCTAGGTCGACGCTGGGTCAGAAGCGTCTGCATTCCGTGGGACGCCATGACGCCGGACGATCACCGACGCCTGCGATTGCGCCTGAAGTTCAGCCGCAGAAGGTGGGCGGTACCAGAATAGTGTCCAGTGCTTCTGGCAGCTGCGCAGGGTAGTCCAACGTGTAATGCAGCCCGCGACTTTCCTTGCGCGCCATGGCCGATGCGATCATCAACTCGGCCACCTGGGCCAGGTTGCGCAACTCGATCAGATCGCGGCTCACCTTGTAGTTGCTGTAAAACTCATCGATTTCATCCAGCAACAAGCGCACGCGGTGCTGCGCTCGCTGCAAACGCTTGTTGGTGCGAACGATACCGACATAGTCCCACATGAAGCGCCGCAACTCGTCCCAGTTATGCGCAATGATCACGTCTTCATCCGAGTCGGTCACCTGGCTGGCGTCCCACAGCGGTAACGCGGGCCGTCGGGTCACGGCGGGCAGGCGGTCAACGATGTCGGCGGCGGCCGATCGGGCGTACACGAAACACTCCAGCAACGAATTGCTGGCCATGCGGTTTGCACCGTGCAGCCCCGTAAAGCTGGTTTCGCCGATCGCGTACAGATTGGGCACATCGGTACGTCCGTGCTGATCGACCACCACACCGCCACAGGTGTAGTGCGCTGCCGGCACCACCGGAATCGGCTGACGCGTGATGTCGATGCCAAAGGTCAGGCAGCGTTCGTAGACCGTTGGGAAATGCGTCTTTACGAAGGCTTCAGGCTTGTGGCTGATGTCCAGATAGACGCAGTCGACGCCCAATCGCTTCATCTCATGGTCGATGGCCCGCGCGACGATGTCGCGAGGCGCCAGTTCCGCGCGTTCGTCAAAACGCTGCATGAAGCGCTCGCCATTGGGCAGCCTCAGATAGGCTCCTTCACCGCGCAATGCTTCGGTGATCAGGAAGCTCTTGGCTTGGGGGTGGTAGAGGCATGTGGGATGGAATTGATTGAATTCCAGGTTGCCCACGCGACAACCGGAGCGCCATGCCATGGCGATGCCATCGCCGCAGGCACCATCGGGGTTGCTGGTATAAAGGTAGACCTTCGCGGCTCCCCCCGAAGCAAGGACGGTGAACCGTGCGCTATGGGTGTCGACTTCGCCGGTGTTTCGATCCAGCACGTAGGCGCCCACGCAACCTGTGCCGTCCAGTCCCAGCCGCCGTTCGGTGATCAGATCCACCGCCACGCGCTGTTCGAGCAATTCGATATTCGGCCTGCCTTTGGCCTGCGCCAGTAACGTGCGGAAAATCGCAGCACCGGTGGCGTCGGCCGCGTGAATGATGCGGCGATGGCTGTGGCCCCCTTCGCGGGTCAGGTGGAATTCGAATCCACCATCCACGACGGCTGACGAATCGTCTCGGGTAAAAGGAACGCCCATGTCGATCAGCCATTGAATGGCCGCTCGGCTGTGCTCGACGGTGAACCTAACGGCCTCCTCATTGCACAGGCCGCCACCGGCGTTGAGGGTATCTTCAACGTGGGACTGCACCGTATCGGCGTTATCGAGGACCGCTGCCACACCGCCTTGTGCCCAAAAGGTCGAGCCATTGGCCAGGTCGCCTTTGCTCAATACCGCGATGCGCAGATGGTCGGGCAGGGTGAGGGCGAGGCTCAACCCTGCCGCGCCGCTGCCGATGACCAGAACGTCATGCTGAAAATGTCGACTCATTATTGTTTTTCCGGCTGCTTAAAGGCCACTAGTATCCAGAGAGGGAGAACGGCACAATGGCTGGGATTTTATGGCAATTGTGAATCACAGCGGAGGCGGATTGTGCGCTACTCCGCCACCTCGTGCACGCCGTTTGGCGACGGTTTCGACAACGGAGCCTGCCGCAATCTGGATCCCGTGAATGCGTTGATACGTGTCTTACGCTCTGAATTGAAATGTGGGAACTTTTCTTCAAGCCCCACGTTCAATAGAGGGTTGCCGATAAAGGGACAGCGTCGGCGCTGTGCCGGGGGCGTTCAAACGCCCGGGCATGCGCATTTGACGACAAGATTATTCACGCAGCCGACCTGGTTCGAGCTGCGTTTTTCGTGCGGGCTGACGACGTTCGCCGGAAACTTGCTTGAAGGGGGGAGAACTTTTGCGAAAAGCCCGAGTCTATGGTTGCAAGTCTGTGAAGCAGCCTCTGCAACACTCCTTTGAGCTCTATGAGGAGTGTTCATGCTAACCCAGGAAGAGGATCAGCAACTGGTCGAACGCGTACAGCGCGGCGACAAGCGAGCCTTTGATCTGCTAGTGGTGAAATATCAGCACAAGATTCTTGGGTTGATCGTGAGATTCGTCCACGACACCCATGAAGCCCAGGATGTCGCGCAAGAGGCTTTTATCAAGGCTTACCGTGCACTTGGGAACTTCCGCGGCGACAGTGCGTTTTATACGTGGCTGTACCGGATCGCCATCAACACGGCGAAAAACTATCTGGTGTCGCGAGGTCGGCGGCCGCCGGACAGCGATGTCAGATCTGAAGACGCGGAGTTCTACGACGGCGATCATGGCCTCAAGGACATCGAGTCGCCGGAACGTGCATTGTTGAGGGATGAGATCGAGGGCACTGTCCATCGAACCATTCAGCTACTGCCAGAAGATTTACGTACAGCTTTAACTTTGCGTGAGTTTGACGGTCTGAGTTACGAAGACATTGCGAGCGTGATGCAATGTCCGGTTGGTACCGTGCGCTCTCGCATCTTCCGCGCTCGGGAAGCCATTGATAAAGCCCTGCAGCCTTTGTTGCAGGAAACCTGAGACAGCGGCGATAGCCAAAGAGAGGAACCGCCATGAGTCGTGAAGCCCTGCAGGAATCGCTGTCCGCGGTGATGGATAACGAAGCGGACGAATTGGAATTGCGTCGAGTGCTCAATGCAATCGACGATCCGGAGACACGGGCCACGTGGTCGCGTTATCAAATTGCTCGCGCAGCGATGCATAAAGAACTGGTCATGCCTCACCTGGACATCTCGGCTGCCGTGTCGGCCGCGATTGCCGACGAGGTCAGCCCGCTGAAGGCCGGTCGTGGTCCTTGGCGTACCTTGGGTCGTTTGGCAGTGGCTGCATCGGTGACCGTTGCCGTCCTCGCCGGCGTTCGCTTGTACAACCAAGACGAGATCGCAGGTGCTCAGTTGGCACAGCAGTCGGCGCAGCCTGCCAACATCGCCATGCCTCAGGTGAAAGGGCCGGCAGTACTGGCCGGTTACACCGAGAGCGAGCCGGCGCCTGGCCCAATGGCCAGCGGCGTGCTGCAAAACCAGGCCGGGGACCAGCGTCTGCCAGGTTACCTGCGTCAACATGCTCAGCAAGCTGCGATGAAAGGCACTGAAAGCGCGCTGCCCTACGCACGCGCTGCCAGTCTGGAAAACCGTTAAGGAGGATCATGCGCGCCATCCCTCTAGTGCCGCTTCTGCTTGGTGGATGGCTGGTCCTTCCAGCTCATGCCGATGATGCGCAAGACCATCTCAAACGTCTTGCGCTGGCTGAGCAGAAGCAGAGCTTCCAAGGCACCTTCGTCTACGAACGCAATGGAAGCTTCTCCACTCATCGAATCTGGCATCGCGTCGCCGACGGCAAGGTTCGTGAACATCTTCTTCAACTCGACGGTTCCGCCCTGGAAGTCCTGCGTGTTGATGGGGTGACCCAATGCGTCAGCGGCACCTTGGAAGCGGGCGTCTCCAATCTCCCCGATTCACCTGCCCATGCTTTCGATGCGAGCAAGTTATCGGCTTGGTATGACATCAAGGTCGCCGGCACCTCCCGTGTGGCAGGGCGTTCGGCAACCGTGGTTACGTTGATTCCAAAGGATCAGCATCGCTACGGAATGGAACTGCATCTGGACAAAGACACCGGTCTGCCCCTCAAGTCGCTTTTGCTCAGTGATAAAGGGCAGTTGCTGGAGCGCTTTCAGTTCACCGATCTTCAGACGGATGATGCTCCCACCGATCAAATGCTCGAGCCTAGCGCTGATTGCAAGCCCGTTTCTGTCGCCAAGGGCAAGTCTGAGCCGCAGAAGCAACAGGTTGCATGGCGTTCCGATTGGTTGCCCCCTGGCTTCCAGTTGAGTAGCGCGGCAGCGCGCCGGGATCCTGATTCCAAAGCGTTGGTGACCAATCTGATGTACGACGATGGTCTTGCCCGTTTCTCTGTGTTCATCGAACCGGTCAGCGGATCGGATGCAACGGATATTCGCACTCAGTTGGGCCCTACGGTGGCGGTGTCCCGTCGTCTTTCGACGCCCAAAGGGGATGCGATGGTGACGGTCGTGGGCGAAATCCCGATCGGTACTGCAGAGCGCGTCGCGCTGTCGATGCGCAACGATGGAGCCGCGCCTGCGGCGAAGAGATAATCGGGTTGCGAAGGGAGCGCTCACTATGAAAAAGGTTTCATATTGGGCGCTTCGGCTTTTCAAGCCAGAGAATGCGGGCCTCGCGCAGAAAGTTGAAATGTTTCGTGAGGTTTGCAGGTTGCAAACGCATCCTTTTTTTTCTATAGGTCAGAGCCTCGCACCTCTGGCCTTTATTGTTTTCAGCATTCAGAAAGCTGGATGAGCGTAAAACTGGCCAAGGGCGGTGCCAGCAAGCGCAGTGTTGCGTTTGCTGGATGCTCCTCGAACCTGTCGGTTCGTACCGCTTAAACATGCTCGTTGTGAACGGGAGCCGTATGTCGATACCACGTTTGAAAACCTATTTGTCCTGGATGGCTGCCGTGCTCATGCTCGGTCAGGTCCTCACTGCGCAGGCCGAAGCCCTGCCGGACTTCACGACGCTTGTGGAACAGGCGTCTCCCGCCGTCGTAAACATCAGTACTCGCCAGAAATTGCCGGATCGTTCTGTCGCACAGGGTCAGATGCCCGACCTCGAAGGGTTGCCGCCGATGCTGCGCGAATTCCTCGAACGCAGCATGCCGCCAGGTTCGCGCTCCCCGGGCAAGGGCGATCGCCAGCGTGAAGCGCAGTCTCTGGGCTCGGGTTTCATCATTTCTGCGGATGGCTTCATCCTGACCAACAACCATGTGATCGATGGGGCTGACGAGATCCTCGTACGCCTGTCTGATCGCAGCGAAATGAAAGCCAAGCTCATCGGCACTGATCCGCGCACCGACGTCGCGGTGCTCAAGATCGACGGCAAGGACCTTCCAACCGTCAAGCTTGGCAATTCCGACAAGTTGAAAGTGGGCGAGTGGGTGCTGGCGATCGGCTCGCCGTTCGGCTTTGACCACTCGGTCACCAAAGGCATCGTCAGCGCCAAAGGCCGCAGCCTGCCGAACGATACTTACGTGCCGTTCATTCAGACCGACGTGGCGATCAACCCGGGCAACTCGGGCGGGCCGCTGTTCAACATGGCAGGTGAAGTGGTGGGTATCAACTCGCAGATATTCACCCGCTCCGGTGGCTTCATGGGTCTGTCGTTCGCTATCCCGATCGATGTGGCCATGGACGTCGCCAATCAACTCAAGGCCAATGGCAAGGTCAATCGTGGCTGGCTGGGCGTCGTCATCCAAGAAGTGAACAAGGATCTGGCCGAGTCGTTCGGGCTCGACAAGCCGGCGGGCGCGCTGGTCGCACAGGTTCTGGAAGACGGTCCGGCAGCCAAGGGCGGCCTGCAGGTCGGTGACGTGATTCTCAGCGCCAACGGCACGCCTATCGTCATGTCTGCCGATCTTCCTCACTTGATCGGCAACCTCAAGGACGGCAGCAAGGCCGAGCTTGAAGTGATCCGTGACGGCAAGCGCCAGAAGCTGACCGTGACCGTGGGTGCGTTGCCCGCGGAGGGCGAAGAAATGGGCGCTACCGACTCGGGTGTCGAGCGCAGCAGCAACCGTCTGGGCGTTTCTGTGACCGACCTCAGCGCAGAGCAAATGAAGTCGCTGGACCTCAAGGGCGGTGTGGTCATCAAGGATGTGCAAGATGGCCCGGCGTCGCTGATCGGCTTGCAGACCGGCGATGTGATCACCCATTTGAACAATCAGGCCATTACCTCGGCCAAACAGTTCACCGAAGTGGCCAAAGGCCTGCCGAAAAATCGTTCGGTCTCGATGCGCGTCCTGCGTCAGGGTCGTGCCACATTCATCACCTTCAAACTCGCGGAATAAGCCGCCAGACGGGAGAGGAGCGGCCAGTCCGCTCCTTTTTTGTGCCGGTCGGACCATCGGTTGCCAGGCCTCGCGCGTGAGCGTGACGCCCCGCTGTTCCTTCAGGTACAATTCCCGGCTATTTTTGGCGGGCAGCCTGCCTGCACCCTTTTTCGAGTGTTGATCCGTGAGTGATTTGAGTCATATCCGCAATTTCTCCATCATCGCCCACATTGACCATGGCAAGTCGACGCTGGCTGACCGTTTCATCCAGATGTGCGGTGGTCTGAGCGAGCGCGAAATGGAAGCCCAAGTGCTTGATTCCATGGACCTGGAACGCGAACGCGGGATCACGATCAAGGCTCACAGCGTCACCCTTCACTACAAGGCGAAGGACGGAAACACCTATCAGCTCAATTTCATCGACACTCCCGGCCACGTAGACTTCACCTATGAAGTCAGCCGTTCGCTGGCTGCCTGCGAAGGTGCGCTGCTGGTGGTGGACGCTGGTCAGGGCGTGGAAGCGCAATCCGTCGCCAACTGCTATACCGCCATCGAACAGGGTCTGGAGGTCATGCCGGTCCTGAACAAGATGGACCTGCCCCAGGCCGAGCCCGAGCGCGTCAAGGAAGAAATCGAGAAAATCATCGGCATCGACGCGACCGATGCCGTGGCATGCAGCGCGAAAAGCGGAATGGGCGTCGACGAGGTTCTGGAGCGCCTGGTTCATACCATTCCGGCCCCGACCGGCGATATCGAAGCCCCTTTGCAGGCATTGATCATTGACTCCTGGTTCGACAATTACCTGGGCGTTGTGTCTTTGGTGCGTGTGCGCCACGGACGCGTCAAGAAGGGTGACAAGATTCTGGTCAAGTCCACCGGCAAGGTTCACCTGGTCGACAGCGTGGGCGTCTTCACCCCCAAGCACACTGCCACCGCCGACCTGAAGGCGGGCGAAGTGGGCTTCATCATCGCCAGCATCAAGGACATTCACGGCGCGCCAGTGGGGGACACCCTGACCCTGTCTTCGACCCCTGAGGTCGAGGTGCTGCCTGGTTTCAAAAAGATCCAGCCTCAGGTCTATGCAGGCCTGTTTCCGGTCAGCTCCGATGATTTCGAAGATTTCCGTGACGCGCTGCAGAAGCTCACCTTGAACGATTCCTCCCTCCAGTACCTGCCGGAAAGCTCAGACGCACTGGGCTTTGGTTTCCGATGCGGTTTCCTGGGCATGTTGCACATGGAGATCATTCAGGAGCGTCTGGAGCGTGAGTATGATCTGGACCTGATCACCACCGCGCCGACGGTAATCTTCGAGCTGTTGCTCAAGACCGGTGAAACCATCTATGTCGACAACCCGTCCAAGCTGCCGGATATCTCCGCCGTCGAAGACATGCGCGAGCCGATCGTGCGGGCGAACATTCTTGTGCCTCAAGAACACTTGGGTAACGTCATTACCCTGTGCATCGAGAAGCGTGGCGTCCAGCGAGACATGCAGTTCCTGGGTGGCCAGGTGCAGGTTAGCTACGATCTGCCGATGAACGAAGTGGTGCTGGACTTCTTCGATCGACTGAAGTCCACCAGCCGAGGCTACGCCTCGCTGGACTATCATTTCGATCGTTACCAGTCAGCGAACTTGGTGAAGCTGGACGTATTGATCAACGGTGACAAGGTCGACGCCCTGGCGCTGATCGTGCACCGTGATAACGCTGCCTATAAAGGTCGAGCGTTGACCGAGAAGATGAAAGAACTGATTCCTCGTCAGATGTTCGACGTGGCAATCCAGGCTGCCATTGGTGGCCAGATTATCGCGCGTACCACTGTCAAGGCGCTCAGAAAGAACGTACTGGCCAAATGTTACGGCGGTGACGTAAGCCGTAAGAAAAAACTGCTCGAGAAGCAGAAGGCCGGTAAGAAACGCATGAAGCAGGTCGGTAACGTGGAGATTCCACAAGACGCCTTCCTCGCTGTGCTCAGGTTGGAATAAACAGGCCCTATGTCACTCAATTTTCCGCTGTTGTTGGTTATCGCCGTATTCGTGTGCGGCGTGCTGGCGTTGTTCGACCTGATCGTCCTGGCGCCGCGCCGGCGCACCGCGGTCGCGAATTATCAGGGCAGCGT
Organism: Pseudomonas sp. RIT409; assembly: GCF_003052515.2. Lineage (GTDB taxonomy): Bacteria > Pseudomonadota > Gammaproteobacteria > Pseudomonadales > Pseudomonadaceae > Aquipseudomonas. Next base: position 43,059 of record NZ_QARE02000018.1, read on the forward strand.
GAGTCAGCCGGATATCGCGGTCGTTGAACAACTCAACAAGGAGCCTTTGCTGGTCGAATACGGCAAATCGTTCTTTCCGGTGTTGTTCATCGTGCTGGTGCTGCGGTCCTTCTTGGTGGAGCCTTTCCAGATCCCGTCCGGTTCGATGAAACCGACGCTGGAGGTGGGTGATTTCATTCTGGTCAACAAGTTCTCCTATGGCATCCGCTTGCCGGTGATCGACCTGAAAGTGATTCCGGTCAGCGATCCCCAGCGAGGCGACGTGATGGTCTTCCGCTATCCGAGCGACCCGAACGTCAACTACATCAAGCGTGTGGTCGGGCTGCCTGGTGATGTCATCCGTTACACCAATGACAAGCAGTTGTTCGTCAACGGACAGTTGGTTGCCAAGCAACTGATCGGCTCGGAGCCGGGAACGCTGGGCAGCGCCGAGTTGTACAACGAAAAGCTGGGCGAGGTTCAGCACCTGATCCGCCAGGAAATGAGCCGCTACCGCGCGCCGCCCGATCATGAATGGACGGTGCCAGCCGGGCACTACTTCATGTTGGGTGACAACCGCGACAACTCAAACGACAGTCGCTACTGGGATGATCCCAGCATTCCCAAGGACGAGCTGGGCATGGTTCCCGACCGAAACATCGTCGGCAAGGCTTTCGCGGTGTGGATGAGCTGGCCGGAGCCCAAGCTCAGTCACTTCCCGAACTTCTCGCGAGTCGGTCTGATCAAGTAACACCGATGCGGCGCTGTCTTATACAGCGCCGTATGTCATTTCTGCAGGCTATGCTGCAAAGCGGACAGGGCACGCAACAGGGAAAGACTGATCTTGAGGGCACACATGACATCTGTCGGTTCGCAAAAGGGCTTGTCGTTCATCGGATGGCTGTTACTGCTGGCCGTGCTGGCCTTCGCAGCCACGACCGCCGCCAAGTTGGTGCCGCATTACCTCGACTACCTGTCGCTGAAGAAAATCATCGAGGCGGCAGGGACTGACCGAACGGCGGATGTCAGTTCGAGTGACGATCTCTACGACTATGTGGCCAAAGGCATGCAGGTCAACAACATTCGGGATGTGGATTTGAAGAAGGCGTTAAGCGTGACGACGGAGAACAACCGGTTCCTCGCTCATTTGAAATATGAACAGCGCGAGCCGCTGATCCAGAACATCGATCTGGTGGTCAAGTTCGACCACGAATTCAGCGTAGGTAAACCGTGAGCGTTTCATTGAGTCGTCTGGAGCGTCAGCTCGGTTACACCTTTCAGAACCAGGAGTTGATGGTTCTGGCCCTGACCCACCGCAGTTTTGCCGGACGCAACAACGAGCGTCTGGAGTTTCTTGGTGACGCCATTCTCAACTTCGTCGCGGGTGAAGCGTTGTTCGAACGTTTTCCTCAGGCGCGTGAGGGGCAGTTGTCACGGCTGCGTGCGCGGCTGGTGAAAGGCGAAACCCTTGCCTTGCTCGCCCGCGGCTTTGATCTGGGCGAATACCTGCGCCTGGGATCGGGGGAGTTGAAAAGTGGCGGGTTCCGTCGCGAGTCCATTCTCGCCGATGCACTGGAAGCGCTCATCGGCGCGATCTATCTGGATTCTGACATGCAAACCGCGCGCGATCGCGTGTTGTCCTGGCTGGCCAGCGAGTTCGACAGTCTGACGCTGGTGGACACCAACAAGGACCCGAAAACCCGGCTGCAGGAGTTTCTGCAGTCCCGCGCCTGCGAGCTGCCACGATACGAAGTGGTGGACATTCAAGGCGAGCCGCATTGCCGAACCTTTTTCGTGGAATGCGAAGTGACTTTATTGAACGAGAAAAGCCGAGGACAGGGCGTCAGCCGCCGCATTGCCGAACAGGTAGCCGCCGCGTCAGCCCTTATCGCCCTCGGTGTGGAGAATGGCAATGACTGATTCATCTGCAACACGCTGTGGCTATGTCGCCATCGTCGGCCGGCCAAACGTGGGCAAGTCGACGCTGTTGAACCACATCCTCGGTCAGAAACTTGCGATCACCTCGCGCAAGCCGCAGACCACACGCCACAACATGTTGGGCATCAAGACCGAAAACGGGGTGCAGGCGATCTACGTCGACACCCCCGGGATGCACAAGGGCAGTGACAAGGCGCTCAACCGCTACATGAACAAGACGGCCTCGGCGGCGTTGAAAGACGTCGACGTGGTGATCTTCGTCGTGGACCGCACCAAATGGACCGATGAAGACCAGATGGTGCTGGAGCGTGTGCAATACGTGACTGGCCCGCTGATCGTCGCGTTGAACAAGACCGATCGCATCGAGGACAAGGCCGAATTGATGCCGCATTTGTCCTGGCTGCAGGAACAGTTGCCCAACGCGCAGATCATTCCGATTTCGGCGCAGCAAGGCCATAACCTGGAGGCTCTGGAAAAGGTCATCGCGGACGAGCTCCCGGAGAACGATCACTTTTTTCCGGAAGACCAGATCACTGACCGCAGCAGCCGTTTCCTCGCTGCCGAACTGGTGCGCGAAAAGATCATGCGCCAGTTGGGGGCGGAGTTGCCTTACCAGATCACGGTCGAGATCGAAGAATTCAAGCAGCAAGGCAAGACGCTGCACATCCACGCGTTGATTCTCGTCGAGCGGGATGGCCAGAAAAAAATCATCATTGGCGACAAGGGCGAGCGCATCAAGCGCATCGGCTCCGACGCCCGGCGTGACATGGAGGTGCTGTTCGACTCCAAAGTCATGCTCAACCTCTGGGTCAAGGTCAAAGGTGGCTGGTCCGACGATGAACGTGCCTTGCGCTCATTGGGTTACGGCGATCTCTGACGCCACGGCGACCTGTCCAGAAACGGGAGCGAGCGCGGCCGCGAACGCCGCGTGACACTGAGTTGCGGCGGGCCGTGACATCGCCCTTTCCCATGGGGCTGGTCCCACCGCCGTTTCCGTTCGACGCCCAGTTGCCGCTCATCGAGAAGCCCATGCCTCAGTCTCCCCCGGTCAGCCAGCCTGCCTATGTGTTGCACAGTAGGCCCTATCGCGAAAACAGTGCGCTGGTGGACTTCATCACACCTGAAGGCCGGTTGCGTGCGGTCTTGCGCAGTGCCAAGGGCAAGGCAGGTTCGCTCGCGCGTCCCTTCGTCCCGTTGGAGGTGGAGTTTCGCGGTCGAGGTGAGTTGAAGAACGTGGGTCGGATGGAGAGTGGAGGCATCGCCGCGTGGCTGGAGGGGGAGGTGCTGTTCAGCGGCCTGTACCTCAATGAATTGCTGATTCGGCTGCTGCCTGCCGAGGACGCGATTCCCGGCATCTTCGATCATTACACCGCAACGCTGGCCGCACTGGCGGCAGGTCGTCCGTTGGAGCCGCTGCTACGATCGTTCGAGTGGCGTCTGCTGAACGACTTGGGTTACGGTTTCGCCTTGGATATGGACGTCAACGGCGACCCTCTGGCGGCGGACGGGATGTATCGTTTGCAAGTGGATGCCGGGCTGGAGCGGGTGCATCTCTTTCAGCCCGGTCTTTTCCAAGGTGCAGAACTGCTCGCCATGTCCCAAGCCGACTGGAGTGCCCCGGGGGCGCTGGCGGCGGCCAAACGGCTGATGCGCCAAGCGCTGGCGGTGCATCTGGGGGGGCGTCCGTTGGTGAGCCGAGAGTTGTTCCGCAAGCCTTGACCATACGAACTTTCAGTCTGCAGCAAGCGGTCGACGCCTGCTTGGACGTTGCTTTCAGGAGATCAAAGTGACTCACAGTACCCGCATTCTGCTCGGCGTTAACATCGACCATGTGGCGACCCTGCGCCAGGCGCGCGGCACTCGCTATCCTGACCCGGTGAAAGCGGCACTGGACGCCGAGGAAGCGGGCGCCGATGGCATTACCGTCCACTTGCGCGAAGATCGTCGGCACATCCAGGAGCGCGATGTCCTGCTGCTCAAGGACGTGCTCCAGACGCGCATGAATTTCGAAATGGGCGTCACGGAAGAAATGATGGCGTTCGCCGAACGCATTCGGCCGGCTCATATTTGCCTGGTCCCCGAGACTCGCCAGGAACTGACCACTGAGGGCGGTCTGGATGTCGCCGGTCAGGAAGCGCGGATCAAGGCGGCGGTAGAGCGTCTGTCGGCGATCGGCAGTGAAGTTTCCCTGTTCATCGACGCTGATGAGCGTCAGATCGAAGCCTCGGCCCGTGTCGGCGCGCCGGCGATCGAACTGCACACCGGGCGATACGCCGATGCGCATACTCCGACTGAGGTGGCCGAAGAGTTGAAGCGGATTGCCGACGGTGTCGCTTTTGGCCTGCAGCGAGGGCTGATCGTGAATGCAGGGCATGGGCTGCATTACCACAATGTCGAAGCGGTGGCGGCGATAAAAGGCGTCAACGAGCTCAACATCGGCCATGCACTGGTAGCCCACGCGTTGTTCGTGGGTTTCAAGGCGGCAGTGTCCGAGATGAAGGCATTGATCGTCGCGGCGGCCAAGGGGTAACGCCGCGAGGCTTTCCTAAGCGTAAGGGCGACCGTGATCGGAAGGCGGGATCACGGCTTGCGTGCAACGATGACCGCGCGGCGAGGCGCGGGCAGGCCTTCGACGGTCTTGCTGTGATCCTCCGGATCGAGGAAGTCGCTCAACGATTGGTATTTCATCCATTCGGTACTGCGCTGCTCCTGGACCGTGGTGGTGCTCACGTCCACGCAACGCACGTCCACGAAACCTGCGCGGCGCAGCCACAGTTCCAGTGCGGGCACCGAGGGCAGGAACCACACGTTGCGCATTTGCGAATAACGGTCTTCCGGCACCAGCACCTGATGCACGTCACCTTCGATCACCATGGTTTCCAACACCAGTTCTCCCCCTTTGACCAGGCAGTCCTTCAGCGCCAGAAGATGGTCGATGGGGGATTTTCGGTGATAGAGCACGCCCATCGAGAAAACGGTGTCGAAGCCTTCCAGTCGGGAAGGCAAGTCTTCCAGTGCGAACGGCAGGTGCCAGGCGGGCAGGTCGGGCAGGTAGCGCTGCATGGCCTGGAACTGGCAGAAGAATAACCAATTGGGGTCCACGCCGATCACGCTGTCTGCCCCGGCACCCAGCATGCGCCACTGGTAGTAGCCGTTGCCGCAGCCCACATCCAGGACACGCTTGCCTAGCAGATCCAGGTGAGGCGCGACCCGCGACCATTTCCAGTCCGAGCGCCACTCGGTGTCGACATGCACGCCAAACACGTCGAACGGGCCTTTGCGCCAAGGAGACAGGCCCATCAACGCCGCGCGGGTGCGATCGCGAGTGGCGTCGTCGCAATCGGCATCGAGTAAGAAACGGTCCTTGAGGTCGACACGCGTGGCCGCCAGGTCAGGCAAAGCATTCAACGCGCCTTGCCAGCGCTCCAGATCACCGTGGCCTTTTTCCATCTTCGCGTCGAGCTGCGCCTGCAGACCTTGGGCCCAGGTGTACAGCGGGGTGCCCGCCAGGCGGCGGACGAGTGGGGAAAGATCGATCATGGCAGGGCAATCAGAGAGGCAAAATTAAGACATTGGAACCAGGGGACGACGCTGGAGAAACCTGCGGCCAGCAACCGCTCGCGATGTTGTTCGAGGCTGTCGGGTTTCATCACGTTCTCGATGGCGCTGCGTTTCTGCGCGATTTCCAACTCGCTGTAGCCGTTGGCGCGTTTGAACGCCACATGCAAGTCAGTCAGCAGCACCTGCTGGTCATCGTCCTCGAAGCGAAGTTTTTCGGACAGGATCAAAGCACCACCGGGTAGCAAGCACTGGCGGATCCTGGTCAGCAGTTCCAGGCGCTGTTCCGGTGCGATGAATTGCAGCGTGAAATTCAATGCCACGACCGAAGCGGGCTTGAAGTCCAGTGCGAGGATATCGCTCTCGATAACTTCTACCGGGAGCAACTCTTGGTGCATCGAGTTCTGCGCATTGAGGTACTCGCGGCAGCGTTCGACCATCGCGGCAGAGTTATCGACGGCGATCACCCGACAGTCGTCGGTGCGCACATGGCGACGCAGCGCTTGGGTAACGGCACCCAGAGAGCTGCCCAAGTCATACAGCACGCTGTGGGGCTGAGCGAACTGCGTTGCGAGGACCCCAAGGTTCTCGACAATGGTCGGGTAGCCCGGCACCGAGCGCTTGATCATGTCCGGGAACACCCGCACCACGTCTTCATTGAAGGCGAAGTCGGGCACCTGGGCCAGTGGCTGGGCGAATAGGCGGTCGGGTTCTTGGCTCACGGTGGTTCCGATGGATGAGGCGAAAAGTGCGGCATTTTAGACAAATGTGCCGGGATGCTGAAACCTCATCTCATCGCAGCATCGCGCATTGGATCAGCACCGGGTGCCAAGGAAACGAAAATGACCTTATTTCACCGTGATTTGGCAGTCGAAAGTGCGCTCCGGGCGAACCTCTGGCGCCCAGGGCTGCTGGTAAACCATCATCAGGTGCCCAGTGCCCGGGTTGGCGGCCCTGTAGCGCCACACCGACTGACCCGAGGTCCCCACCATGCCGACATCTTCCGGCGTGTTGAACACCTCCGGGCCGAGCGCATTGAGGATCGACGGCGCAGGGTTCTGCATGAGCCAGCGGTGCCCGGTGGTGGGGTTGCTCGGCAGCATGAGCATGAGGGTCTGACCGGTCTTGAGGGTGATCGGGCAGTCGTTCTGATCTTCAAGGGAAACGATCTGTTTCGGTTGTTGAGCGCAGGCGGCCAGCAGGGCCATGCTCAGAGGGACTAGCAGACGGGCGGCGGTCATGAAGGCTCCGGTCGTAGGCGGTTTGAGTCCGAGCATAACCGAAGATTGTTGATCGTTCCCACGCTCTGCGTGGTAACGCCGCTAAGGACGCTCCGCGTCCTCGTGACGCAGAGCGTCACAGGATGCATGCCCACGCAGAGCGTGGGCACGATCACTGCCTCAACCGGAAGAGCGTGGGGAATTAGAACAACACCTTCGACACGTCGGAGAAACGTTTGGCGAAATGCACGGTGAGGCCTTCTTTCAGGTAATCCGGCAGCTCTTCGAAGTTGCCGCGGTTGGCTTCCGGCAGGATCAACTCGTAGATTTTCTGCCGCCGCGCCGCAATGACCTTTTCGCGTACCCCGCCGATAGGGAGCACGTGGCCGGTGAGGGTGAGCTCGCCGGTCATCGCCACGCCTTTTTTCGGTGCCTGATTGCGGGCCAGCGAGAGCAGGGCACTGGCCATGGTCACGCCCGCGCTCGGGCCGTCCTTCGGCGTAGCGCCTTCCGGCACATGCAGGTGAACGAAGGCTTCGTCGAAAAAGCCCTTGTCGCCGCCGAATTTCGCCAGGTTCGAACTGATGTAGCTGTAGGCGATTTCGGCAGATTCCTTCATCACGTCGCCCAACTGGCCGGTGAGTTTGAAACCGCGGTTGTGGGTGTGGATGCGTGTCGCTTCGATGGGCAGCGTGGCGCCGCCCATGCTGGTCCACGCCAGGCCAGTGATGACGCCGACACCGGAGAGCACTTGTTCACTGCGGAAGACCGGCATCCCCAGCGAGGCTTCGAGGTCTTTGGGGCCGATTTTCACCACGGTGTCAGGGTTATCAAGCAGCTTGACCACGGCCTTGCGCACCAGTTTGCCCAGTTGCTTCTCCAACTGGCGTACGCCCGACTCGCGTGCGTAGCCTTCGATCACGGCGCGCAGCGCGCTGTCGCTGATGGTCAGGCTGGTTTTCGCCACACCGGCCTTGGCCAGTTGTTTCGGCCAAAGGTGACGCTTGGCAATGGCCAGCTTTTCCTCGGTGATATAGCCAGACAGGCGAATCACTTCCATCCGGTCCAACAGCGGGCCGGGGATCGAGTCCAGGGTGTTGGCGGTACAGACGAACAACACTTTCGACAAGTCCAGACGCAGGTCCAGGTAGTGGTCGAGAAACTCGACGTTCTGTTCCGGATCCAGCGTTTCCAGCAGCGCCGAGGCCGGATCGCCCTGGTAGCTCTGGCCCATCTTGTCGATCTCGTCGAGCATGATGACCGGGTTCATCACCTCCATGTCCTTGAGCGCCTGCACCAATTTGCCCGGCTGGGCGCCGATGTAGGTGCGACGATGACCCTTGATTTCCGCTTCGTCGCGCATGCCGCCGACACTGAAGCGGTAGAAGGGGCGCCCCAGGGATTCGGCGATCGACTTGCCCACACTGGTCTTCCCCACCCCTGGCGGGCCGACCAGCAAGACGATGGAACCTGCGATTTCACCCTTGTAGGCGCCCACCGCGAGAAATTCGAGTATGCGGCTCTTGATGTCATCGAGGCCTGCATGGTGCTGATCGAGCACCTTGCGCGCGTGCTTCAGGTCCAGCTTGTCTTCGCCGTAGACACCCCACGGCACTGAGCTGGCCCAGTCCAGGTAATTGCGGGTGACGGCATATTCCGGCGAGCCGGTTTCCAGCACCGAGAGCTTGTTGATTTCCTCGTCGATTCGCTTGCGCGCCTGCGGGGGCAGGGTCTTGCCCACCAGGCGCTCTTCGAACTGTTCGATGTCTGCGCTGCGATCATCCTTGGTCAGCCCGAGCTCCTGCTGAATGACCTTGAGCTGCTCCTTGAGAAAAAATTCGCGCTGGTGCTCGCCGATCTTACGGTTCACTTCGGCCGAGATTTCCTTCTGCAGCCGCGCAACTTCGACTTCCTTGCGCAGCATCGGCAGAACCTTTTCCATGCGTTTGAGCACGGGCACGCAATCCAGCACTTCCTGCAATTCAATACCGGTCGCCGACGTCAGGGCCGCCGCGAAGTCGGTCAGGGGGGACGGGTCGTTCGGGCTGAAGCGATTGAGGTAGTTCTTCAGTTCTTCGCTGTACAGCGGATTGAGCGGCAGCAGTTCCTTGATCGCATTGATCAATGCCATGCCATACGCCTTGACTTCGTCGGTCGGCTCGTTGGGCTGATGCGGATACTCGACTTCCACCAGGAAAGGCGGACGATGATGCTTGAGCCAGGTTTTGATACGCACTCGGCTCAGGCCTTGGGCGACGAACTGCAACTTGCCGCCTTCGCGGCTGGCATGGTGCACCTTCACCAGCGTGCCGTACTCGGGCAATGCCTTGGTGTCGAAATGCCGCGGGTCTTCCGGGGGCGTGTCCATGAAAAACAGCGCCAGGGAGTGGTGTTCGGATTTACTCACCAACTCGAGCGTTTCGGCCCAGGGTTCCTCATTGACGATGACGGGGAGGACTTGGGCCGGAAAGAATGGACGATTGTGAATCGGGATGATGTAGACCTGATCCGGGAGATTCTGACCCGGCAGCGCCAGGCTTTTACGGTCGGCACCGATGACTTCGTGCTCATGGTCGAAGTCACCGTGCGCGGAATCTGTTTGCTGGTCGCTCATGGGGCACCTGCATCAATGGAGTTGAGGCTTAGATGGGGCAGGCGCACTCAGGTTTCAATAGCAACGGTCGATAGCCTTCAAGAGGGAAGCCGATAGAGATATATAGATCGATCGTGCTTCTCATCGGCTATCATAGTGTGATGGCGTTATGCCTGCTTTTGTCGGAGCGTTGTTCCGTCGGAGCCGTTTCATCGCGAGATGTTTCATCAACATGCCAGGGCTGGCGCTACGCTTTTACTGACCATGCCGTACTGGATGCTTGTATGAACCCTGTCGTTTCCTTGTTGTGGGTAGCCGCAACCGTTCTTTTTGGTTCCGCTGCCAGCGCGGCTTCATTGACGGCCGAATTCTTCGACCCTCAAGGCAAATCCTTGCGTGATGCGGTGTTGACGCTGCAAGGCCCCTCCGGCAAAGCCGACCTTGCTCCCAAAGCCGACATGGACCAGCGCGATCAGCGCTTTGCGCCCCACGTGCTCGCCGTGCGCACGGGCACGCAAATCAGTTTCCCCAACAGCGACAACATCCGCCATCAGGTGTACTCCTTCTCGCCAGCCAAACGCTTCGAATTGCGGCTGTATGGCGGCACACCCTCTGACCCGGTGCTCTTCGACAAGCCGGGTGTGGTCGTGCTGGGTTGCAACATCCATGACTGGATGCTCGGTTACGTGTATGTGACAGACGATCCATGGTTCGGTGTGAGCAGCGACCGAGGCACATTGACCCTCTCGCAACTGCCGCCAGGCCACTACAAAGCGACGCTCTGGCACCCCCAGGCCCCCGACATGCAGCCCGTATCAGCCGGGGATTTCGACATTCCTCCCGGGGGGCTTCGTCAGCGGTTCACGGTCGCTGTGCAGCCCAAGCCTGACGACATGCCCGCTGAGCCAGCACCCAGCGCGTTCGGCGACGCATTTCACAAAGCGGCGCACGAATGAGACGTCAGATCAGCTTTCAGGCGCGTATCGCGGGCGTTCTGATTCTGCTGCTGTTGATCGTGGTCGGCGCGGTGGTTCTCGCCGTCAAGGCCGCGACCCAGGACGCCGTGCGTAAGCAGGCGCAAGCCCAACTGGAAGTGGGCACTCGGGTATTCGAAGGCCTGCTGGAAATGCGCGGTAAACGATTGCGCGATGCGGTGCAGTTGCTGTCCAGTGATTTCGGCTTCCGTGACGCGGTCGCATCGGCTGATTCGGCCACGATCCGCTCGGTCCTGCTCAACCATGGGGCGCGCATCAATGCCAACGACATGTTCCTGTTGGGCATGGACGGTAAAGTGCTGTCCAGCACGCTGGAGCAGATTCCCGAAGGCTCGCCGTTCCCCTATTTCCAGGCCCTGCGCGATTTGAAGTCGCATAACCAGTCGATGCTCATCGTCCCTTTGCAGGGCAAGCCGCACTTGTTGGTAGAAAGTACGGTGTCGGCACCCTTGCCCATGGCGCGGGTGGTGATGGGGTTCAGCATGGACGACGACCTCGCCCAGGAACTGCGTTCGCTCAGTGGCTTGCAGGTTTCGTTTCTCTCGATGGTCGATCACCGGCCGGGGGAGATCATCACCACGCAACCGCAAGACCTCAATGACAGCTTGCAGGCGCTGATGATGAGCCCGGCCAGTAATCAGATGCAGATGACCGAGCATGGCAAGCATCGCTTCTTGAGTACGCGCCTGAGCCTGGGGAATACGGGTGACAGCAATGGCGATCAGGTCGTCGCGCTGCTTCAGTGCCCGCTGGATCAAGCCATGCAGGCGTTCGCACCGCTGGATGAGAAGCTGCTTTGGATCACGGCGATCGCTCTCTTCGCGTCGCTGATTGGCACCCTGTTGTTGGCGCGTAGCGTTTCCGGGCCGGTCAGAACGCTGGCGCAGGCGGCCGAGCGGATCGGCGAAGGGGATTACAGCACGCCGGTGACCCTCGAGCGCAGCGATGAATTGGGGCTGTTGGCAGGGGCCATCAACCATATGCAGGCCGGCATCGCCGAACGTGAGAAGCAGTTGGCCCATAACGCGCTGCACGACGGGCTAACAGGCCTGCCCAACCGCGCGTTGGTCATGGAGCGTCTGGGCAGCGCCATCTCGTCTCGACGGCGTGTTGCCCTGTTGTATCTGGGCATCGATAACTTCCGCGCGATAAACGACAGCATTGGCCCGGAAGGTGTCGAGGAGCTGTTGCAGGTCATGGGTGAACAGTTGCAGTTGCCCCTGCGCCCGGGCGACACCGTGGCGCGGTTGTCCGGCAATGAGTTTCTGTTGTTGGTGCACAACGCCGAGATCGACAGCGCGGTGGCAGTGGCAGACCGCTTGCAACGGCTGTTGCTCAAGCCGCAGCACATTGCGGATCACGACATTTCATTGGACGCCTGCATCGGGATCGCTGCCTATCCCGTCCATGGCGATTCACCTTCCGAGCTGCTCAGCCGCGCGTCCATCGCCCGTCAGGATGCCACGCAGTTGCCTGGGCGTTTGCAGGTGTACGAGGACGGTCGCGACGTGGCGCACCAGCGACAGATTCGGCTCATCCGCGACCTGCGCCATGCCGCCCGTAATGGCGAACTGATGCTGCATTACCAGCCCAAGCTGGACATTCGCAACCGTCGGGCACGGCAGGCCGAAGCGCTGCTGCGCTGGCAACACCCGCAGTTCGGCAGTGTGTCCCCTGCGGAGTTCATCGTGCTGGCCGAGCGCACCGGCAGTATTCAGTTGCTGACCAACTGGGTGATCGAGGAGGCCATGCGCCAGTTGGCCGAGTGGAATCGTCGCGGTCTGCGGGTGCAACTGTCGGTGAACATCTCGGCTGACGATCTGCTCGATGGCGATCTGGCGGACCGCGTGTCCGATCTGCTCAAGCTGTACCGAGTGCCCGCCGAGCAGTTGATCTTCGAAATCACCGAAAGCGCGGTGATGCGCGAACCCGAGCACGCGTTGCGGGTACTCAATCGGCTGCGTGAGTGCGGTATCAGCTTGTCCGTGGACGATTTCGGTACCGGTTACTCGTCGTTGGCTCACCTCAAGCGGCTGCCGGTGCAGGAGTTGAAGATCGATCAGTCGTTCGTGCGCAACCTGGATGAAACCAGTGAAGACGCAGTGATCGTCCGCTCGACCATCGAGATGAGCCACAACCTGGGGCTCAAAGTGGTGGCCGAAGGGGTCGAGTACGAGCATAGCCTGCGTCTGCTGGAGCGCTGGCATTGCGATACCGCGCAGGGTTACTTGATCAGTCGGCCGCTCAATGCGGTCGCGTTCGAAGCCTGGATCGCCCAGTCCCCTACGTCCCCTGGCATGATGATTCATTGATTGGTTGAAGTTATGACACGTAGTCTCTCGGCGGTATTAAGCCCTGTGGTGTTGGCGAGTCTGGTGGGGGGAGTGCCTCTGCTCGCCGAAGCCGATCAGGGGCGCCTGATTGCAACCGGCGGCGCCAGCAGCATCGAAGGTGCGGCCGGGGGCGGGATTATCCCGTGGGCCGTGCTGGGCGGGTACGACGAGCAGGGCGAGTGGAGCGCCAACCTGTTCGGCACCCACATCAACCTTCCCGACTACACGCTGGATGTCGCCGGTGCAGGGTTCACCTACGGCAACCGCGTGGAATTTTCATACGCTCACCAGCGATTTGACTTGGGCTCGTTGGTCCACAAATTCAGCTTGCCGGACGACAACCTCACTCAGGACATTTTCGGCGTGAAGCTGCGCCTGTTCGGCGACCTGATCTACGATCAATTGCCACAGGTGTCGGCGGGGCTTGAGTACAAGCATCAAAACGATTTTCTGATTCCCCACTTGGTGGGCGCCAAGCGCGATGCCGATGTCGAGGGTTACCTCACGGCCAGCCGTTTGTTCATGGGCGCCGCGTTTGGTTACAACGTGGTGGTCAACGGCGGCGTGCGCTATAGCCGCGCCAACGAGACCGGTTTGCTCGGTTTTGGCGGCGATCGTCGAGACACCCGCAGCGTGCTGAAAGAAGGCTCCGTGGCGTTGCTGTTCAACCCCAGGTGGGCGGTTGGGGTGGAATACCGCGAAAAACCGGACAATCTGTCCTTTGCCGGAGAAAGCGATTGGGCCGACGCCTTTGTCGGTTGGTTTCCCAACAAACATGTCTCAGTGGTGCTGGCCTACGCGCGCCTAGGTGAAATCGCAACGCTCGATAACCAGAACGGCACCTATCTGTCTGTGCAGGGGAGCTTCTGATGCTGCGACCGTTGCGTTGGATGACGTGCTTGAGCCTGGCGCTGCTGACGGCCTGCGCGCAGCAGCCACCACAGGATGACAGCCTGTATCGCGCTTTGGGCGAGCGGGCCGGGATTCAGAAAGTCGTCGAAGGGATGTTGTTGCACGTGGCCCGGGACGACCGAATTGTCGAGCACTTCCGCAGAATCGACATCGTTCGTCTGCGCGATAAGCTGGTGGAGCAATTTTGCGTAGAGACGGGTGGGCCCTGTACCTACACGGGCGACAGCATGGCAGAGTCCCACAAGGGCCAGCACCTGACCCGCAGTGATTTCAACGCATTGGTGGAGGATCTGATCGACGCGATGGATGAATTGAACATTCCGGTCCCGACTCAGAACCGGTTGATTGCGCGGCTGGCGCCGATGCGAGGGGAGGTGATCGATAAATAACCTCCCAACACCGACTGAAGGAGCGCGCTTGCCCCCGATTGCGGTGTGTCAGCACTCAATAGTGGATTGACACACCGCAATCGCGGGCAAGCGCGCTCCTACAAAGGTTCATCGTTCAAACACAAAAAAGGCGGTCATCTCTCGATGGCCGCCTTTTCATTTACCGCTCTACCGAATCAGTCCGGCAGCTTGTAGGCGATGATGTAGTCGCCCATGCGGGTGCCCAGCGAACCGTGGCCCCCGGCGACGATCACCACATACTGCTTGCCGTCTTTACCGGTGTAGGTCATCGGTGTGGCCTGGCCACCTGCAGGCAGACGGCCGGCGAACAGTTCCTTACCGGTTTTCACGTCATACGCGCGCAAGTACTGGTCGAGCGTGCCGGCCAGGAAGCCGACACCGCCAGCAGTCACCATCGAACCGCCCATGCTGGGCACGCCCACTGGCAGACCGATCGGCACAGGGGTGTTGTCACGGCTGGTACCGTTCTTGTGCTTCCAGATGACTTGGTTGGTGGTCAGGTCGACCGCTGCCACGTTACCCCACGATGGGGCCTGGCAAGGCATGCCCAGCTGGGACATCAACGGGTGCATGATCACTGCATAAGGCGCGCCGGTGTTCGGCTGCACGCCGCTGGTTTCGCTCTCGCGTTTGCTGCCTGCTTCGACCTGGGCACGCGGCACCAGCTTGGAGACGAAGGCCATGTAGTTCGGGCTGGTGAACATCAGTTGGCGGACCGGATCGACCGAAACGGCGCCCCAGTTGAACACGCCCACGTTGCCCGGATAAACGATGGTCCCTTGTTCGGACGGTGGCGTGTACTGACCTTCGTAGCGCAGTTCCTTGAACTGAATGCGGCACAGCATCTGGTCGAATGCGGTGGCGCCCCACATGGCTTTCTCGGTCAGTTCAGGTGGCAGCATGTTCAGCCGCGAGCGGGCCTGAGTCGGCGCGGTGTGGTCGCCTTGTGCAGCACCCGTCGGTGCCGGGACTTCGTCGATCGGTACGATTGGCGTGCCGTCGCGGCGGTCCAGCACGTAGAGGCTGCCCTGCTTGGTCGGCTGAATCACAGCTGGCTTGACGCCTTCCGGGGTCTTCAGATTGATCAGCGTGGGTTGGCTCGGCACGTCCATGTCCCACAGGTCGTGGTGAGTGAACTGATAGTTCCAGCGCACCTTGCCGGTGTTGACGTCCAGCGCGACCAGACCGGCGCTGAACTTCTCGGCGCCTGGGGTACGGTCGCCGCCATACTGGTCAGGCATCTGGTTGCCCAGTGGCAGGTAGACCAAGCCCAGCTTCTCATCGACGCTGGCCAGGGACCACATGTTCGGGGCGTTGCGCGAGTAGAACTGATCGGCGGCGATCGGCGCGGTGGCATCAGGGTTGTTGGCATCCCAGTTCCACACCAGCTTGCCATCATGCACGTCATAGGCACGAATCACGCCCGACGGCTCATTGGTCGACTCGTTATCGGTGACGTGGCCACCGATGATCACCAGGTTGCGAGTGATCGCGGCGGGCGAGGTCGAATAGTAGCCGCCCGCCGTAAACGGACCGATGTTGGCACGCAGGTCGACAGCACCTTTGTTGGCGAAATCTTCGCACACCTTGCCGGTGTCAGCGTTCAATGCAATCAGACGGGCATCGGCGGTCGGCAGGTAGAGGCGACGAGGGCAAGCGGTCGCCACGGCCTGGCCGGCGTCTGACAACGCAGCAGCCGGCGCGCCGACATCGGATTTGGCGTAGGCGTCTTCGTCATAGTACGAAACACCTCGGCAGGTCATGTGTGCCCAACCGGTGAAATTCTTCGCACCTTCCCTGGAGATCTGAGGGTCGTAGGACCAGATCGTCTTGCCCGTGTCAGGGTCCAGCGCAAGCACCTTGCTGTGTGGGGTGCAGGCGTAGATCATGCCGTTGACCTTTAGCGGGGTGTTTTCGTTGGTCAGCTCCACCGGGTCTTCGGCTGTTGGCAAATCGCCGGTGCGAATGCGCCAGGCTTCCTGAAGCTTTCCGACGTTTTCAGGGGTGATCTGCTTCAGTGGCGAGTAGCGGTTGCCATGCTCGGAACGGCCATAAGCTTGCCAGTCGCCTTCCGGCATTGGCTGCGGGTCGTACGCCACGCCTGCATCGTCGCGATCCAGCTTGCCCTTGATCTCGCCAGGGTTGGTGAACTGACTGGCAATCGCGGTGAGGCCAGCCAGCACCACGGCAATGCTCAGCGCAGCCGTTGGCAGACCGCCCGGTTGGCCACGCAGCACCGGTCGGCGGAACCAAGGCAGCAACATGACGACGCCGAGTACGAACCACAGCGACAGGCGTGGCACCAACTGCCACCAGTCCAGGCCGACTTCCCACAATGCCCAGACCGTGCTGAGGAACAACACGATGGCAAAGACACCCAGCGCGGCGCGGCTGCCTTTGATCAGCAGTGCACCTGTGAGAATGAAGCCGATACCCGCGAGCAGGTAATACAGCGACCCGCCCAGTGTCAGCAGTTTGATACCCCCGGCCAGCAAGGCCAGGCCCATGATAAGAATCACCAGTCCGAGCAGGCTCGGTAACCGGCGGCCCCTACTGAAAGCACCGTCAGTGCTCATAGTTTCGTACTCCGTAACGATTTAGTGGTTGACGCCAATCCCTTTGTCGCGTTCTGGCTTTGAAGCCATCGCCTTCACGCTAGTTCCTCAAAGGGAATACAGAAAGGTTCGTCAGAGCGATCAGAACGAGGACTGGACCTTGAGACCCGCCACCAGCGCATCGTCCACCTGGCTCACGCCCCCGGGATGACGGATGAACTGCAGGTTGGGACGCACGGTGAGCCACTTGGCCACGTGGACCCCGTAGTAGAGCTCTGCGTTGTATTCGGTGTCCTGCACGGGCAGGTAGGCCGGGTCGCTGTAATCACTGGCGCCACTGACCTGATTTTGCAGGTGGATGTTCTTGCGATAAGCGGGGTTGACGTGAAGGCGGCCGATGGCCAGGCCAAGGTCATCTTTCGGACGAGCGTCGAACGGACCGGTGTAGGTCGCACCCAGCGCAACGTAGTTGTCGATCATGTTGGTTTTCTTGTCGTGCACTGTGCCGTTGGCGAACAGGCTCAGGCCTCGGCTGTCATCGCTGGCCTGGCGGGTGACCTGCTGGCGCAAGGTCAGCCACATGCCATGCTTGCTTGACGATGAGGCGTAACCTTCACCGCTCAGTGCCGCGTAACGGCCATCGCTGTCTTTGTAGACGTCGCTGCTGTCTGCGCTGCTGTAGTAATACCCAAAGCGGTACTCGCCGGGCAGGTCGTTGATTCTCGGAGACCATACCAGTTCGACCGGCAGCACGGCGCCTTGCGTACCGCTGCCGCTGAGTTTGAAGTGATTGCCGTTTTCCAGGTTCGACGGATTCTGTTCGAAGGCGCCGACCTGCACGAACAGGGCGGGGGTGAGCTGGTATTTCACACGCATCGCCCACTGGCTGATCGGCCAATTGTACCAGATGCCGCCACCCCAGTTGCCGACCTGCGAGCCGCAAAACGCGAGGTTCTGGAAGTCGCACGGAAACGTGTTGAAATCCTCCCCTTCGTTGAACCGGCCGACTTTAATGCTCAGCGCCTGATCGAGGAATTTCTGCTGGTACCACAGGTCGGTGAGCCGGGTGACACTGCCTCGCCCCCAGACTTCCTGGGAAGACGAGATCGTGCCAGTGCGCGGGTCAGATACCCGGTCGTTGCTGATGTTGTCGCCGTTGCGGTTGGTCAGCGTCAGTTGGACCTCTGCGTCGTGCCAGCCAAGGATCTTCTGCAGATCCAGGTGTGCGCCGAGGGCGAATTGATCGCTGTAACGGGTGGCTTTGTCATGGTTATAGCCGCCATGCAGATTCGAACCGACTTCGATGACTGTCTCGAGCTTGAAGTCATACCCCTCTTGCGACAGCGCGGTGCGCTTGCCATTCCAGTCGCCCAGCATCCATGGCGATTCAGTGTCGAACGCGGGGGCGGCGTGGGCGCAGGTCGTCAACGCCAGGGTGGCAAGAACAAACAGATGGCGAGGACTCAAGGAGCGCGGCAGGGTGCGATGTATCGAGTTCGAGTGCATGAACGTGTGATTCTTCTGAGGGTGTGAAGACAACGCAGATTGGCCACTGCGTCGATAAGCCGCGAGAGAACGGCTTGACACGTTAGCGAATGAAACGTTTCAGCCTGCGGCCGGGCGCGATGATAGGGCCCTAACGATTTTTAGAAAAGTCGATTTTGCGACATGAATAGTTACGGATGACGCAACAGTCCATTTTTTTGAGACAGCGCTGTCCCTCAATGCTTATTGGATCCAGATGGGGTGGGCAGGCGTGGAAGCTGCGGGCAAACGTTACGGATGACGTACAGATGAGAGCGCAACTTATGCGTGAGAGCCGGGCGTGGCCGACTCCCACACGATGGCTGCCCTGTGGTGGGCGGCGGATGAACCTAGAACGTTGTGCGTAAGCCGACCTCGACGCTGCGTCCTTGGGCAGGTGCAATGTCACGCAGGATCGAACTGGCATACCGGACGGTTTGGTTGGTCAGGTTCTCGCCATTGACGAACGCCAGCCACTGACTACCGCCGAGCTTGAACGTATAGCCCGCACTGGCGCCGAGGGTGGTGTAACCGTCGGTGCCCGTTTCGTTGTCTGGTACTCGACCTTGGGACGCGGCATGCTCCACGTCGATGCGGGCTTGCCAGTCATTCAGCTCCCAAAGCAGGCCTGTGTTCAAACGCAGCGGTGCGATGCGAGGCAGTGCTTCACCCGTGTCCAGATTCTTCGCGCGGGTGTAATCACCTGACAGTTCCAGCGCGAATTTCCCATATCGGTTCTCACCCAGTTTCCAGTGATCCTGTGCCTCGAATCCTGCAAAGCGCGCACGCACGCCGGAGTAGGTGTATTCGGGAATGCCGTCAGGGTCCTCTTCTCCGTCTTCATTGAGCGTGCGACCCGTGCCCAATAACCCGATGTAATTGGAGAAATGGCTATAGAACACCCCGAAGCTGCCTTTGTGAGTTCCGTTGTCGAAGCGCAGTGCAAGGTCGCTGGAGACGGCTTTCTCTTTAGAAAGGTCCGCATCCCCCACTTCATAAGTGCCGGTGGCGACGTGAGCGCCATTGGCATACAGCTCATAGAACGTCGGCGCGCGCTCTGTGTAACCGAGGGTAGCCGCCAGCGACCAAATCGGTGTCAGCGTGTACACCGCGCCGGATGACAGGCTGCCCGCCGTAAAACTGTTTGAGCGATCCGCATTGGCGAATCGTTCGTTGCCGTCGCCATTCGGGTCCACGCGGGTGTGTTCCAGGCGGCCTCCCAAGCTGAACTTCAAACGGTCCGTGGCTTGCAGTTCTTCGAGGATGAACAGCGCACCGGCATCAGTGTCGGTATGCGGGACGAAGGCCTCCTCGCCCAGGGCGGAAAACTCACTGCGGCTTAGTTGTGCCCCGATCACGCCGTTGAGCGGGCCGATTGGCTGATGCCGTGCTTCGACACGGGCCTCGTAGCCCTTGTTCTTGAAGGTCGTGCCGACTTCACCGTCTTCGATCTCCATGTGTTTGTACTCGGTGTAGCCGGCATCGAGCTTCACTGAGGTGAAAGGGCCCGACAGGTTGCGGATTTCCGAGGCGAATGCGTAGTGATCCTGCTTCATGCGAATGCGCACATCCTGCTCGGCAGGGGACCCGTAGTTCGAATCGTAATTGCTGTAGGAAAGCCCCGCGTAACCGTCGTCCCACGTGTAGGAGCCACCGATTGCGCCCCCGTCCTGACGGCCATCGCTGTTGCCCAGGCGGTGCTTCTTGTCGTCGCCGTCGGGGTTGCGGGCGCGCTCGTCAGCGGTGCGGGCGTAACCGGGTATTTTCAGGTCGTTGAATTCACGGGCGTTCGCGTCCAGGTGCAAGGCGAACGCGCCGTTGCCCGCTTCGAGTCGACCGGCGCTACTGCGCGTGGTGTCCGCGCCGCCGTAACGCAACTCCCCCGCGCCCTGAATGCCCTGGATCGCTTCGGTAGGAATACGGTTGTCAAAGGTGTTGACCACGCCGCCAATGGCACTGCCGCCGTAAAGCAGGGCTGCCGGACCGCGAACGATTTCAATGCGGTCGACGTTGACCGGGTCCAGCGGCACGGCGTGATCGTAGGACAGCGATGACGCATCCAGCGCGCCGACGCCGTTACGCAACAGTCGGATGCGATCGCCGTCCAGGCCACGGATGATCGGTCGACTCGCGCCGGGTCCGAAATAGGACGAGGACACCCCCGGCTGCTTGTTCAGGGTTTCTCCCAGGCTGCCTTTCTGCTGCAGGGTCAAATCGTCGCCTGTCAGCACGGTACTGGGCGCAGCAACTTGATCGCTGCCCAGCGGGTTGGCCGTGATGGTCTGCTGTTGCAGTTCGATGGCATAGGCGGGGGAGGCGACCAGCAACGCGGCGGTCAGAGGCGTCAGGCGCCGGAGTCGGGATGTAGAAGGGCGGGACATGCAGCAGTTCCTTGGCAGGGTGTGGCTTAGATGATTGGTCTTTTAGTGTTATAACATAACATTAAAAATGCAATCACTTTGAAACCATCGGTTTGCGCCATTGCGTTGTGCCCATCATTCAGCGTGCGGCAGGCAGCGATGCGCCACGGGAACGCTTCACAGCGACCCAACGCTCCGTTAAGGTGCGCACCTTGCAAGACCGTCCTTCCACCGACCGTACAAAGGCCAGGCATGACCGCACATGACACCCATCCGCTGCACGGCGTGACGCTGGAGCAGATCCTCAACCGGCTGGTCGAGCATTACGAATGGTCCGGGCTGGCGGAGCGGATCGACATCAGATGCTTCAAAAGCGATCCGAGCATCAAGTCGAGCCTGACGTTTCTGCGCAAGACGCCTTGGGCGCGTGAGAAAGTGGAAGCCTTGTATGTGAAGCTGGCGCGCACCAAGCGCTGGTGAGTCAGACGACGTGAAGGCCCTCCCTGAAACCCCGCTGCACCTGCCCACTGGACAGCGTCGTTACGCCACAATCGCTGCATTGCTGGGCTGGTTTGCGTTGGCCGTGCAGTTGTATCTGGTGCTATGGGGGCGGTGGAGCGATCAGGCCAGCCTGATGGGAGGGCTGGTCAAGTTCTTCAGTTTTTTCACCGTGCTGACCAACAGCCTAGTGGCAGTCGCATTGAGCTGTGCGGCCTCCTCGCGGAACTCGGCGGGGCATCGTTTTTTCAAGTCGCCGGTGGTCTGCGGCGGTATCACCACCAGTATTGTGCTGGTGAGCATTGCCTACAATCTGCTGTTGCGACACTTGTGGAGCCCCGAGGGCTGGCAGAGGCTTGCCGATGAGCTTTTGCACGACATCATGCCGTTGGCGTTCCTCGCCTACTGGTGGCTGTACGTGCGCAAGGGGCAACTGCGTGTGAAGCATTTGCTGCTCTGGATGGCCTATCCCGTCGTGTACTTCGGCTACCTGCTCCTGCGCGGCAGTGCTCTGGGGGATTACGTTTACCCGTTTCTGGACATCGGTACGCTGGGCGTGAAGCAGGCGTTGATCAATGCATTCGGGGTCTTGGGGGGATTCATCGGAATCGGCGCGGTGATCGTGTTGATCGATCGCGTTCGGGGCACGCAGCAGTAGCGCTGCGCAGTCATCACGGGGGCGTCATCGCGGCCCCCGAAATGCAGGCGGGTCATTCCTCGTCCGAGTCGTCCAGCCGCCAGTAACCGGCGGCTTTGACGGCCGCTTCGTCGAGCTTCAGTTCGTCCAGCAACACACGGCGTACCTTGCGCGACAACGCAGATTCCATCGCGACCCAGGCATACAGGCTGCCTTGCGGCAACGTCAGGTTGCGTGTCACGTCCAACAGATTTCCTTCACTGCGCAGCACCCAGATCACTTCAACCTGCGCCTCACTGGGCAACGGCTGGCGCTCGGCGGCGTCTTCGATTTCCACCACGACGCACGCACGACGGTTGGCGGGCAGTCCTTCAAGGCGCCTGCCAATGGCGGGAAGGGCGGTCTCATCCCCGATCAGCAGGTAGCTGTCGAACATGTCCGGCACGATCATCGAACCCCGAGGGCCGGCGATGTGCAGGAACTGCCCGGGCGCGGCTTGAGCCGCCCAGGTGGCCGCCGGCCCGTCGCCGTGCAGGACGAAATCGATATCCAACTCGCCGGTTTCGGGGTCGTATCGACGCGGGGTGTAATCACGCATGGCCGGACGCGGGCCGTCCGACGCTTTAGGGCCGGGGGTGAAGGTTTCCAGCGCGGCCTGTTCTTCGGCGGTTGTCGCGAACAGCAACTTCACATGGTCATCGGTGCCCAGGCTGACGAAGCCCGCCAATTCCGGCCCGTGCAGGGTGATGCGCCGCATCCGTGGAGTCAGATCGGTGACTCGTAGCACTTGCAGTTTGCGGCGTTTGATCTCGTGACTGACGCGGTGGATCGATAGCTGTGAATTCATACGGACTGCTCCCCCGTTACGTTAGGGCCATCGGCAACGGCCTTGGCGGTTTCGTTCAAGAGGTCGCGTACCCGAATGATTTCGTCCGGCGTCCAGCGACCGTGGTGCATCTGCAGGGCATGGCGCAGATTGTGGACGGCCTCGTGAATTTCCGGCGGGCGGTCGTGGCCGCGTAGCGAGCGCTTACTGACCTCGATGCGCATCTTCACGCCGTCCAGTGCCACCGTCTGTTCGGCGAGACTCTGTTGACCGGCTTCGGTAATGGCATAGCGTTTCTTGCCCCCTTCCGCATCGCCGGTGATCAGTTCGCTTTCTTCAAGAAAGGTCAGGGTGGGATAGATCACGCCAGGGCTCGGGCTGTAGGCCCCGTCGAACAGGCCTTCGATTTGGCGGATCAGGTCGTAGCCATGGCAAGGCTGATCGGCGATCAATGCCAGCAGCAGCAATTTCAGGTCGCCGGGTGCGAATACCCGAGGTCCGCGCCCACCGCGTTCACGGCCGGTGCGCTTTTCAAAGCCGTCCCGACCGTCGCCGTGGTCGCCGAAATGTGGACGGTGGTGATGGGGGTGGTGGTGTGAGTGGTCTCTCATCTTTTGTCATCTCTCGTTACGTTTAGATATACCTTAAGATATATCTTAATCGAGCTGCAAGAGGCGCTAAGACGAACGGTTCTCTTTCGGCATTGGCAAACATCTTGGGTTGGAATGGAAGCCTGTAGGAGCGCGCTTGCCCGCGATGACCTTCTGCCCGTCAGTACATTTAGCGCAGACGGACTGCAATCGCGGGCAAGCGCGCTCCTACAAAGGTTTGTCTCCGTAGGTACTAGCCACCCGCGCCGCTGTCGGGGCTTTGCACTGGGTATGCGTGCCAGGCTCCAGATAGCGATTGAGGATGGGCGCCATCCCTTTGAGCACCTGCACGGGCAAGGCCGAGGTGAATTTGAACCCTTCGGCGGCGCGGCCTGGCACATACGCCGTCAAGGTGCCGAAGTGGTTGTCGCCGATGTAGAACACGAAGGTCGCGGTGCGGTTGATGGCCTTGGACGCGAGAACCCGGCCGCCTGAGCCGATGCTCTCGATGCGGTTGTCTCCGGTGCCTGTCTTGCCGCCCATCGCCAGCGGTGTACCGTCCAGGGTTTTGAAACTGCCCGACACGCGCCGCGCGGTACCTGCATCGACCACCTGCGACAGTGCCTCACGCATGGCCGCCGCCACTTCCGATGGCATGACCCGTTTACCCAAGTCCGGATTGTTACTGAGCAGGGTTTCATAGGGGGTGTCCGCCGCAAAACGCAGGCTGTCGATGCGCAACGCCGGCACGCGAATACCGTCGTTCTGAATGATGCCGATCAGTTCGGCGAGCGCTGCGGGGCGATCACCCGAGCTGCCGATGGCCGTGGCCAGCGAGGGGACGAGATGATCGAACGGATATCCCAGTTTCTGCCAGCGCTGATGGATATCCAGGAATGCCTCGATCTCCAGCATCGTGCGGATCCGGCTGTCGCGGGCGCTTTTGTGTCGACTCTTGAATAGCCAGCTATACACCTCCTGACGTTCGAAGCGGCTGGCGGCGACGGCTTCCTTGAATCGGGCGTCCGGGTTCTGCAGCAGATAGCCGACCAGCCACAGGTCCAGTGGGTGAACGCGCGCAACGTAGCCTTGGTCTGGCAAATCGAACTTGCCCGGCCCATAGGCGTAATACAACTCGTCCAGGCGTTTTTCAGTCAGCGCGGGTTGGCGTTTGTCCGCCACGGTGTGAGCACGTACAAAAGCGTTGAACGCGCTCTGGCTGGCATTGGGCAGCAGATAGCGATGCACCGCCGCCAGACGAGGGGGCGATGGATGTACGCCATCCAGAAAGGTGTCGAGCCTGTCCTGGGTGGTCTTGTTCTTGTAGCGCTTCCAGAAGCGCAGCAGGAATGCGGTGCCTTCTCGGTCCGCGAAGTCGGCGAGGTATTCCTGACGCCGAGGGTCGCTGTCGTCCCTGAGCAGGACGGCGCTGTTGTTCGGGCCCTGGTAGGTGACATAGCGCACCACGTCGCGCATCAGCCGAATGAATGGCAGGTTGATCGATTCGCGCAATGACTCACGGAGCGTCGGATTGCGGGCGTTGTCTTCGCGTCGGAAATTGTTGAAATGATGCATGCCGCCGCCGGTGAAAAAGTTTTCCCCCGGGCTGGCCGAATAGGTGCGGTCCAATGCCGCCGAAAGCATTTTCGACAGGGCTCGATCAGGGTTCTGAATCAGGTAATCCACGGCCCAGCGGCTTAGGCGATCGGGTTCTTCGACAGGAACCTTTTTCAGTTCGGATGTGCTCATTGCGCCGTATTTGTCGTGCAGTTCGGCGATGATTTGCAGATACGTGGTCAGTACCCGCATTTTGGCCGTGGAGCCCAGTTCCAGCTTGCTGCCTTCATTGATATCGAAGGGCTGATCGGTGCTGTCGGTTTGCACCCGTACCCGCGAGCCATCGACGTCACGCTCGAACAGCGTAAAGCTGTAGCGCACGGCCTGTGTGCTGGTAGGAGTCAGCAGGTGCTCACCCAGCAGGCCCAGCTTCGCCGCGAACTCGGGATTGGCCAGATCGCGCAGGTAGTGCCCGACACGGGTTTGCAGATCAGTCTGCAGGGTGCTGGTGGCCGACAGGTCGAGACGGTCCAAGTCGTACAAAGGACGATTGAGCATCGCTGACAAACGAGTGCGTGCAACCGTGATGCCTTTGTTGGTCTCGATGGGCTGGACCGTCGGCTGCTGCACCCAGTCGCGATAGGTCACCGTGGCGCCCAGCGCCGCGTCGGCCAACGACTGATCGATGACGTTGTTTTGAGCCAGCAGGCGGATGTGGCTGTCGGTGAGGTCAGCCAATTCCTTGCGACCCTTGGCCAGATAGTGAGAAGGCCGCCGCTGCGCGATGACCAGCGAAAGCACCTCGCGCAATGCCAGACCTTGGGCGGCGAGGGTCTTGGCGTCCTTCGCCGGAGAGGCCAGCAATTGGTTGGTCTTGTCGAAATCCGCGCCGTACCAAACGCGCAACCCTTCGGCCATGCCATGCACTTCGCCATGCCCCGGTACGGCGGAAAGGGGAACGCTGTTGAGGTAATCACGCACCACCCGCTGACGCGCTTCCAGGGTTTCAGGCCCCGGTTGGTAGGCCCGCACGCTGGCCGAGATCATCTGGCGGATTTTTTCGCCCCCCGACTGCGTCAGTCCATCAGGCGAGTGGCGGTATTTTTCCAGTTGGGTCGCCAGTGTACTGCCGCCTGCCGACTGGCCGGGCATTCCCACCAGCTTCGCCACCTGCGACACAGCGGCTTTCAGAAAGCGTGGCCAGTCCACGGCGGGATTGGCCATTGGCTGGCGCTCGTTGAGTAAGTCGCGGTTTTCGATGAACAGCAGGCTGTTGACCAACACCGGCGGTATTAACGCGAACGTCGGGTAAAGCTGCTGTGGATAGATGAATTGATACAGCGCATCGCCTCGGCAATCTGCAATGGTCAGGCCCGACTGACTCTTCTCCTGATAGGGCACGAAGAAGCCACGTCTGGCGTATGAAAGCAGTTCAGGAGAGAAGCGAGATTGCTCGGTGATCCGATAGTCCCGCTTGAGCAAACGCGGCAGGAATTCATCCAGTGCCGAATACCCCAGGCGTTTGTCGAACGGGCCATCGCCGGGGTAGAGGATGTCGTCGCTGGGCCCTGGCTCGAGACGGTAGCGGAGGTGGCTGGCGAACTCGCTGAACTCTCGGGCCTGGAGTTTCGAACTGCGAACCTCCGTGGTGATGGCAAATCCCAGGATCACCAACGCGACCAGCACCACCACCAACACGAACCGCCCTGCGTGCAGCCGGAAGCGTGAATGTGCAGGCGACGGCGCCTCCCCCTGACTGTCAGCCTTGACCGCAGCCTTTTTTCCATCGGAATGCCACAAAGCGCCCATATCGTTGGCCCGGTTAAACCTGTTAATCGCACCTGACTAGAAGCTTAGACGCTGGGAGGGGGAGGTGAAAAAATTGTGAGCGGACCGGATTGGGTGCGGCCGCGTTGGGGATATTGGGCATCTGTCGATGTAGGCCGATGTCGGCGTTCAAAGACCGCCTTCTTATATTTTTGCTGGGAAGCCTGAGCTCTATCGTTGAAGCCTCGAACTGGCCAATGCAAAGAGCCGTTTTGTAGGGGGTTCTCTGTTTATATCGGTCTGGGTTGACCGGTGATGTACATCCTGATTACGTCCAAATTTATTAAGTTTTTAGATTGGGTAAAAACAAATTAAAAGAATGATCAATATGAATAATGAAAAAAGTATGGCCTGGTTTCACTCGGCGTCGCCACGGTCGCTATGTTGGCATGAAGTACAGGGGCGACCGCTTCAACGTCATCACAGGCTTCAGTTCCTAGAAGTGTTGCTGCGTCGCTAACCCTTCTTTTCGGTCAGGCGTGGTGAGGCTGAATTTGAATGTTTCCAGCGCGTTTTTCAGCTCATTAAGGGCCCCCTCTGCCAAGAGCTCCATTCCCCAAGCGTCAAAAAGTCTGCATGTCCAGCAGCACTCGCCCTCTTTTAGCGGAATCATCCCGGTTCTCCAGAGATCCTCATCCCTTGAGTAATTACGGTTCAAATCCTCAGCGGTGACGCTGGTTGGAAAGCAGCTTTTCGGGAGGAAGCGGTCGACTACGTAGAGTGTTTGCCTTTGCATCGCGCCCAGGTCTTCAGGGCAACTCCAGGTTTCGGGAAGCTCGCCAGAGGGCATTTCCGTCACCCGGTACTCATTTATCAACAGCTCGGATCTTTTGATTTCCATTTTCATTCCCTCACTGATTTATCCATACCCCTCGCATAACGGTCGTCAGCGAAAAATCTTTGCCTGATAAACCAGTAGGAAATTTCCGAAGTGCATCCCGAGCGTGAACCCGTTCTCAAACCCTCGCCACCTGCGCCGCCTTAGGGCTCCCCAAACGCTTGTTCAACTCCAGCCAGTTCGACAACAGCAGCATCAAACCCAGCCCCAGCAGCGCTGTAATCACGCGCATCTGCCAGGCGTCATTGGCCAGGGCGTTGACACCGTCGGCCAACGGGGCGAGGAGGACGCCCAGGCAGAAGATCTCCAGTGAGTAACGTCCCATGCGGCAGGTTTGCCGGGCGGGCCAGTTCTCCAGCCAGGCGTGGGAGGCGGGCAGCAGCCTGGCGACGACATACACCAGCGCCACGAAGTGCAGGAGACGCAGGGGTGACAGATCGGTCTTGCTGATCGGGTAGATCAGATCAGATAGCGCCGTGGGCATCAGCGCGTCGTGAACGGCGGGAAATTTCCACAGGAAGGTGAGCGTGCCCGCGGCCAGCAGGTACAGGGCTGCAGCGAGAAACAAGGGCTGTCGCCAGACAGGGCGACGCTGAGGCAAAGGGACGCAGGGGCGTTGCGTGTACAGCGCAAAGGCGCCGCCGAACACGAAGATCAGTTGCCAGGCCACTGGGTTGAAATACCAGTATCCACCGCCTTCGTACGCCCGCAAGTTCCAGCCGAACAGCGGAACCATCATGTACAGCGCGATCGACAGCGCCACGGCGACCGCCACATTGCGCAGCAAAATCGGCAGGATCAAAGGCAGTGCCCCCATGAGCAGGATGTACAGGGGCAGCGGGTCGGTGAGGTTGGGTTTGAAGCGCAGCAGCAATTCGTCGGCCAGTGCCTGCTGAGGATTGCCGACGAAGTATTCCAGGCCCATCTCGCGCACCATGTCGCGCGTGTCCACATGGTTGTTGGCCACGAAGACGATGCCCATCAGCAAGGTCAGCAGGAAGATATGCGCGACGTACAGCACCCAGGTCCTGCGCAAGATGCGCAGGCAGGCGACGGTGTAGCCATCGCGCTGGGCAACCCGTCCATAGGCGAGCACTGCGGCATAACCGGCGAGGAAAACGAACACCTCGGCGGCATCGCTGAAGCCAAAATTGCGCAAGGTCAGTTGCGCGAAGGGATTTTCCGGTACGTGATCCCAAAAAATGAAGATCAGCGCCAGGCCCCGAAAAAAATCGATGCGAGGGTCGCGTTCGTTCGTCATGACGATGAACTCTACAGTCTGTTTCAAAGAAGAGGGTCTGCCCTGGCCAGGGTTCAATGCGAGGAGGCGGGGCGGATCAGCGGCGCGCAGAGTCGCGCTTTGGCGAGTTAAAAGCAAAGTCGGGGATATTACAGAATGTTGACAGGCCGCTCCGCCCAGCGGCGCTGCGGCCCTGTCACCGTCAGGGCTGCGATGGCAATGAGGCAGCCCTCACCGCCATCGTATCCGCTGTTGGCCGCACAAGCGGCCCCTTAATCGATTTCGTTTGGCTCGAAGCTGTCAGCCCGTGCCATGCGCCACATCCGCGAGTAGAAACTGTCGTCAACGATCCCGTTGAGTAACTGACCTGGCTGCAGGAAGACGTGGGATTGCGAAAATAGCTTGATCTCGGTCGCTGACTGACGACGGACCAAGTGCTTGGCCTCAAGCTGCGAAGGCGCGTCAAGGCCCGCTGCGGCGATCATTTCGGCCAAGGCATGGAGCGTGCTGCGATGGAAGTTGTACACCCGCTGCGCCTTGTCAGGCACCACCAGGGCACGCTGTCGCAACGGGTCCTGGGTCGCCACGCCGGTGGGGCATTTGTTGGTGTGACAGGACTGGGACTGAATGCAGCCGATCGCGAACATGAAGCCCCGCGCCGAGTTCGCCCAGTCGGCGCCGATGGCCAGCACGCTGGCAATGTCGAATGCGCTGACAATCTTGCCGCTGGCGCCCAGCTTGATCTTGTCGCGCAGGTTCAGACCCACCAGCGTGTTGTGCACGAACAACAGCCCCTCGCGCATCGGCACACCCATGTGGTCAGTGAATTCCACCGGGGCTGCACCGGTGCCGCCCTCGGTGCCGTCAACGACGATGAAGTCAGGCAGGATGCCGGTATCCAGCATCGCTTTGGCGATCCCCATGAACTCCCAGGGGTGGCCCAGGCAGAGCTTGAAGCCCACGGGTTTGCCGCCCGAGAGCTCGCGCAACCGAGCGATGAACTGAAGCATTTCCATTGGCGTGGAGAACGCGCTGTGACGCGAGGGCGAGATGCAGTCTTCACCCATCGGAATGCCACGGGTTTCTGCGATTTCACGGGTGACCTTGTGCTTCGGCAAAATGCCGCCGTGGCCTGGCTTGGCGCCTTGGCTCATTTTGATTTCGATCATCCGCACCTGAGGATCCTGCGCCTGCTTGGCGAATCGCTCCGGGTCGAAGCGGCCGTCTTCGGTGCGGCACCCGAAATAGCCGCTGCCCAGCTCCCAGGTCAGGTCGCCGCCGTGCTCGCGGTGGTAGGGGCTGATGCTGCCCTCGCCGGTGTCGTGGGCAAAGTTGCCGAGTTTCGCGCCTTTGTTCAGGGCGCGGATGGCATTGGCACTGAGGGAACCGAAGCTCATGGCGGAGATGTTGAAGATCGACGCCGAATAGGGCTGTTTGCACTGGGGCCCGCCGACCATCACACGAAACTGGTTGGGGTCGGCCAGCGGCGCGGGGCGCATCGAGTGGCTGATGAATTCGAACCCGGTCTGGTAGACATCGATCAGCGTGCCGAAGGGCTTGTCAGCCGATTCATTCTTGGCGCGCGCATAGACCAGCGAACGCTGGGCCCGGGAAAAAGGCAGGGCGTCGCTGTCGGCTTCGAGCAGGTACTGGCGGATTTCCGGACGGATGGTTTCCACGGCATAACGGATGTTGCCCAGGATCGGGTAATTGCGACGCACCGAATGCGGGACTTGGATCAGATCGAAAATACCGATCAGGCTGAGGATTGCGGTGGTGAGGGTGAACGGCCATAGCCACTCGTGATGCAGAAACGGAAGGCTCAGCAGGGTAAAAAGCACGCAGCCCACGAAGAAGGCGTAGCGACTGAGAAGCGACAGGCTCATAGGCGATCCTTTAGGTCTTTACACGGTAAATACGGTAGCGCTGTGCCGCGCCTTTGTTTCGGCAAGACGTTTCCGGCTTCAGGCACTCTGCGCCTGAAGGAAAATCGAGAACAGCTCGGACTGCGATTTGATCCCCAATTTGCTGTAGATGTGTTTCTTGTGTACGCGGACGGTCTCGGCGGAGATAGCCAGTTTGCGCGCAATTTCCTTGCTCGAGCAGCCGCTGAGCATCAAACGGCCTACGTCCAGTTCTCGCGCCGTCAACTGCGCACCGCGGCTCTGCTGCACCGAGGCCTCCAATTGCGCGCGCCAGTCGCTGGCAGGCAGCTGAGGCGCGGTTAGTTCCTGATCGGGCGGGATCTCGCCAGTGGGCTCAGCCAGTTCGAAGGGCAGGCGTTGGCGCAGCAGGGCAATGACCCAGGGTTGAATCAGCGACAGCAGCGCTAATTGCTCGGGATCGAAGCGGCGCGTCGAGCCCAGCGACAGGCAGAGCGTGCGGTCGGCATCGAGTTGGCAATTGAACTGGATTTCATCGGCGACCACGTTCAGCCGGAAATAGCGCTGGTAGTACTCAGTCAGTTCGAAGTGCTCCGGCGCGACTTCGGCCAGGCGAAACAGACCGCTTTGCGAACGCTCGCGGCTGGCGATGTAGAAGGGATCGAGCAGGTAAAGGCCTTTGAGATAATCCTGGAACAACTGGTCGGGGCTGCCGTCCTCGCCGGGGGATTCGGCAAACACTTGCGGGCGTTGCCCGGAGCCAAACTGCAGCACCACCCAACTATCGAAGGTGACGTATTGGTGAAGCAGACGCACCAATTGGGCCCAGAAATTCGGTCGGTCCAGCGCTTCGATCAGTTGCGCGACCGAGCGATGCCAGGCGATGTCCTGAAGTGCGATGGTCATGACTCTACCCCTATTGGGTTACTACAGCTGCGTAATACCCCGTAACACGTGCTGATGCGCATACTGCCCGCACAGCCAAGGGTCAGGCCAGCATTTTGTGCCTGATCGGCCACGCCATTCGATAAGGAGAACCCATGAAGGTCGAATTCGCCCAACTGTCGGGCCAGGACAATGGCACGCGCCATAACCTGGAACGGGCGCTGAATGCGATCGCGGCATGCGCTGCAGACACGGCACTGATCGTGTTCCCGGAAACGCACCTGATGGGCTTTCCTTCCCGCGAAACCGTGGCGGCAGTGTCCGAGCCACTGGACGGCCCTACCGTTCGGGCCGTGCAAGAGGCTGCCCGCCAGCGCGACGTGTCGGTGGTGATCGGCATGGCCGAAAACGACAATGGCCATTTCTACAACACCACGCTGCTCATCACTGCGCAGGGCATAGCGCTGCGCTACCGCAAGACCCACCTGTGGGCGTCGGATCGAGGGGTGTTCACGCCGGGTGACCGGTACGCGACGTGCCTGTGGAACGGGGTCCGGGTCGGCCTGTTGATCTGCTACGACATCGAGTTCCCCGAGTCGGCCCGTGCCCTGGCGCAACTGGGCGCCGAGCTACTCATCGTCACCAACGGCAATATGGACCCCTACGGCCCGACTCACCGTACCGCGATCATGGCCCGCGCTCAGGAAAACCAGGCGTTCGCGCTCATGGTCAACCGGGTGGGCGAGGGCGATGGCGGGCTGGTGTTCGCCGGGGGCAGTGCGCTGGTCGATCCGTTCGGCACCCTGCTCGTGGAAGCCGGGCGCGATGAGTGCCAGTTCTCTGCCGAGCTAGACCTGCGTCAGCTTCAGGCGGCCCGTCGGGATTACCGCTATCTGGACGACCAGCGCTTGCGCCTGCCGGGCGAAGTGACCGAGCTGGCCAACGGCGTGCGCGAGCTGTTGATTCCCCGATACACCTGAACGCTGTCCCCAACGGGCGCCGCTGCAACGAGCGCCCGTGGGTTGCCATTAAAAGAAAAGCCTTTGTTCTGCCGAACTTTCCTCTGCCATAAAACCTATAAATTCGGAGTAGTCGCTCATGGTTCGTTTGCAACGCACCCTTTCATTAGGGTCGGTGGTGCTCTTTGGCATCGCCTACATGACCCCCATCATCGTGCTCGGGACATTCGGCATCCTTGCACAGTCCACCGGCGGGATGGTTCCCGCGTCTTATCTTGCGGCACTGGTGGCAATGTTCTTCACCGCCATGAGCTATGGTCGCATGGCGGCGGCATTCCCCGTGGCGGGCTCGGCGTACAGCTATGTGCGCAAGGCGATCAGCCCCAAGCTGGGTTTCATCGCCGGTTGGGCGGTGCTGCTCGATTACCTGTTCCTGCCCATGGCCATCTGGCTGATCGGCGCGGCGTACCTCGGTTCGGCGTTCCCCTCGGTGCCGCAACCGGTCTGGGTGCTGGCCTTCATCGTCGTGACCAGTCTGATCAATATCGTCGGCCTGAAACTGGCCAACACCGTCAACGCCTTGCTGATGATCATCCAGTTTCTGGTGCTCGCCGCGTTTGTGGCGCTGTGCATTCACTACGTCGGCGGCGATGCCAGCAAACCGCTGTGGACACTGACCCCGTTCCTCAACGGAGACATGCAGGTGCCGCTGATCATGAGCGGTGCGGCCATTGCCTGCTATTCGTTCCTGGGCTTCGACGCGGTCAGTACCCTGACCGAAGAAACCCGTGACCCACGTCGTACCATTCCGAAAGCGATCATGCTGATCACCCTGATCGGCGGCCTGATCTTTGTGGGCGTGTCCTATTTCGTGCAGTTGGCCCACCCTTCGGCGCAATTCGAGAACGTCGACTCTGCCGCATACGAGATCGCCCGCAACATCGGTGGCGACCTGTTCGTGACGATCTTTCTCATCGGGTTGATCGTCGGACAGTTCGCTTCAGGCTTGTCTGCCCAGGCGAGTGGCTCGCGGCTGCTGTATGCGATGGGGCGCGACGGCGTGCTGCCCAAGTCTTTCTTCGCCGGCCTCAGCGAGCGTTTCGGCACGCCGGTCAACAGCATCCTGCTGTGTGCGGCCGTGGCTTTGCTGGCGCTCAAACTGGACGTGACCACTTCGACTTCGTTCATCAACTTCGGGGCTTTCCTGGCGTTCAGCCTGGTCAACCTCTCGGTGATCTTCCATTACTGGATCGCAGGCGACAAACGCGGCGTGCGCGAGCTGGTGCTGTTTTTGGTGTGCCCGCTGATCGGGTTGGTGGCGGACCTGTGGCTGATGGTCAGCCTGGACAAACTGGCGATCATGCTCGGTGTCGGCTGGCTGGTGCTCGGTGGCGTCTACCTGGCATGGCTCACCGGTGGGTTCCGCCGTCAGCCGCCTGAAATGGATTTTCAGGAAGCGGCCTGATCTGACGTGACACCTAACCCGTAGGAGCGCGCTTGCCCGCGACAGCGTCGGGTCAGTTGGCAGCGCAGTGTCTGGCAGTGCGCGCAATCGCGGGCAAGCGCGCTCCTACAGCGGCTGCGGTGAGATTTTTCGCTGCATTTCGTCAAGCAATTGCGGGCACAGGAAGCGGCGTGATCTGACGTGACATCTTACCCGTAGGAGCGCGCTTGCCCGCGACAGCGTCGGGTCACTTGACACCGCAGTGTCTGGCAGTGCGCAATCGCGGGCAAGCGCGATCCTACAGCGGCTGCGGTGAGGTTTTTCGCTGCATTTCGTCAAGCAATTGCGGGCACAGGAAGCGGCGTGATCCGACGTAACACCTAACCCGTAGGAGCGCGCTTGCCCGCGACAGCGTCGGGTCAGTTGACAGCGCAGTGTCTGGCAGTGCGCAGTCGCGAGCAAGCGCGCTCATACAGCGGCTGCGGTGAGGTTTTTTGCTGCATTTGGTCGAGCAATTGCGGGCATAGGAAGTGGCGTGATCTGACGTGACACCTTACCCGTAGGAGCGCGCTTGCCCGCGACAGCGTCGGGTCAGTTGACAGCGCAGTGTCTGGCAGTGCGCAGTCGCGGGCCAGCGCGCTCCTACAGCGGCTGCGGTGAGTTTTTTGCTGCTTTTGGTCAAGCAATCGCAGGCACAGGAAGCGGCCTGATCTGACGTGGCACCTTACCCGTAGGAGCGCGCTTGCCCGCGACAGCGTCGGGTCAGTTGGCAGCGCAGTGTCTGGCAGTGCGCAATCGCGGGCAAGCGCGCTCCTACAGCGGCTGCGGTGAGATTTTTCGCTGCATTTCGTCAAGCAATACGGGGGCAGGACTGGACTAACGGTGCAAATTGCTTTTAGCTCTGCGACCTGAAATCCAGGAGCTT
This sequence comes from Pseudomonas sp. RIT409, assembly GCF_003052515.2. Classification (GTDB taxonomy): domain Bacteria; phylum Pseudomonadota; class Gammaproteobacteria; order Pseudomonadales; family Pseudomonadaceae; genus Aquipseudomonas. Next base: position 77,545 of record NZ_QARE02000018.1, read on the forward strand.
CCCCTTTGAAAAAGTCAGTCGCCATCGTCTTCGGTGGGCAATCCTCCGAACATGAAGTGTCGTTGCAATCGGCGCGCAACGTGATCAATGCGATTGATCGCAACACCTACTACGTCACCCTGATCGGCATCGACAAGCAGGGCCATTGGCTGCGTTTCGATGAACGCGATTATCTGCAGAACGCCAACGATCCAGCGCACATCAGGCTCAGCGATTCCGGTCGTCTGCTGTCCTTGTTGCCGGGCTCACAGGGGCCGCAGTTCGTTGAAGTCGAGACGGGGCTGGAGGTGCCGCGCATCGATGTGGTGTTCCCGCTGATCCATGGCAGCACCGGCGAAGATGGCGCGCTGCAAGGCCTGCTGCGCTTGCTCGACATCCCCTGCGTCGGCCCTGACGTGTTGGGCTCGGCGGTGTGCATGGACAAGGACGTGACCAAACGCCTGCTGAGGGACGCCGGTATCGCCGTGGCGCCGTTTGCGGTTCTGCATCGGGGCGACTCGGTGGATTTCCTCAGTGTTTCAGCGCAGCTGGGCCTGCCGCTGTTCGTCAAACCGGCCAGTCAGGGTTCGTCGGTCGGCGTCAGCAAGGTGACCGACGAGGCGAGCTACGCCGCCGCGTTGAAGCTGGCGTTCGACTATGACCACAAGGTTCTGATCGAACAGGGCATCGTCGGGCGTGAAGTCGAATGCGCAGTCCTGGGCAATGCGGCCCCGACGGTCAGTGTGTGCGGTGAAGTGGTCGCCAATGACGATTTCTATGCTTATGACACTAAATACCTGAACGACGGCCAGGCGCGCATCGCCATCCCCGCCGACTTGCCCCTCGACCTTAGCGATGAAGTGCGTGAAGTGGCGTTGCAGGCCTACCGTGTGCTCGGCTGCGCCGGGCTGTCACGGGTGGACTTCTTCGTCACCGAGGCGCGCGAGATCATCATCAACGAGGTCAATACCTTGCCAGGCTTCACCTCGATCAGCATGTACCCGAAATTGTGGCAGGCCAGCGGTTTGAGCTATCCGGAATTGATCGACCGCTTGATCGGCCTCGCCCTGGAACGGGCTGAGGACATGCGAGCGCTGAAAACCGAGGTGGTGCTGTGAAGGTGATACGGATCGCGGCTGCGCTGCTGATCGGTGCCGATGGTCGGACCCTGCTGGTGCGTAAGCGCGGCACCCAGGCGTTCATGCAGCCGGGGGGCAAGATCGACGCCGGCGAGTCGGCGGCCCAAGCGCTGGGCCGGGAGTTGAACGAGGAGTTGGGGTTGGTCGTCGATGCTGCGCAAGCGCAATTCCTCGGCGAGTTTTCCGCTGTTGCAGCCAACGAGCCAGGTTTCGAGGTGAACTGTCAGTTGTATCGGCTCGATGTCGATCAGGCGGTCAACCCGGCCGCTGAAATCGAAGAGATCCTCTGGGTCGACGGCGGCAGCCTCGACCACCTGCACTTGGCGCCGCTGACCCGGGACTCGATTCTTCCCTTGTACCGAAGCCTGCAGTTGGCTTGAGCGCTCCCCCCGAACCTGGAGGAGCGGACGCGTTACCCCAAGGCGGCGCGGTCACCGCACCGCGCTGACGCCGTCCAGTGTCGAAAACGACGTGTCCTTCGCCGTCAGCAGGAAGTCGCGCATGTAGGGTGCATCCAGCATGTCCGCGCGAATCGCCGCATAAAGCGTTGCGAACAGGCCTTTGTCCCCCAGCCGCTTGGCTTTCACGTAACCCCGTGAGCTGTATTCATGCAGCGCCCAGTGCGGCATCCCGCATACGCCGCGACCACTGGCGACGAGTTGCATCATCATGACGGTCAGTTCCGACGTGCGCACTTGCGCAGGCTCGATGTCCGCAGGCTCCAGAAAGCGGGTGAAGATATCCAGCCGATCACGCTCCACCGGGTAGGTGATCAGCGTTTCGCTGGCCAGGTCTTCCGGCACCACGAACGGCTTGCCCGCCAGAGGGTGCTGGTTGGCAACCGCCAGCATGGCTTCGTAGGTGAACAGCGGCACGTAAGTAATGCCGGGCAAGTCCACCGGGTCGGAGGTCACCACCAGATCCAGATCCCCGCGCGCCAAGGCAGGCAGCGGAGCGAAGGCGAAACCGGACGCCAGATCGAGTTCCACCTCGGGCCACGCGTCACGGAATTGATCGATCGTCGGCATCAGCCACTGAAAACAACTGTGGCACTCAATGGCCATGTGCAGACGTCCTGCCACACCACCGGCCAGACGCGAAATGTCGCGTTCGGCATTGCGCAATTGCGGCAGCACCGAGTCGGCCAGTTGCAGCAGGCGCAAACCCGCGCTGGTGAAGCGCACGGGTTTGGTCTTGCGCACGAACAACGGCATGCCCATGCGCTCTTCCAATTCCTTGAACTGGTGGGAAAGGGCCGACTGAGTCAGGTGAAGCCGGTCGGCGGCATCGACCAGGCTGTCGGCCTCGCGCAGCGCGTGCAGAGTTTTGAGGTGGCGAATTTCAAGCACCGTGGCGCTCCATGAATGAATTTTGTGATCAACGCGAAAACAATGAGTTTGTCTCATGTCCTTCGCGCTGTCGACAATGGCGACCTATTTCGAATGGAGTTGCCATCATGGCTTTGGCCCATAACCTTGGATTCCCCCGCATCGGTGCCGATCGCGAACTGAAAAAAGGCCTTGAAGCCTATTGGAAAGGCGAAATCGATCAGCCCGCGCTGCAAGCCGTTGGCCGCGATCTGCGTGCCGCTCATTGGCAGGTGCAAAAAGAAGCCGGGATCGAGTTGCTGCCGGTCGGCGATTTCGCCTGGTACGACCAGGTACTGGCTCATTCCCTGACGCTGGGTGCCATACCTGAGCGGTTCGCCGCAACCCGCGACGATAAGGGGTTGCCGACGCTGGGCACGCTGTTCGCCATGGCGCGCGGCGCCGCCGGCCCGTGCTGTGGCGCAACCCACGGCGCAGTAGGGTATGCGCAGGAACTGACCAAATGGTTCGATACCAACTACCACTACCTGGTCCCGGAGTTTACTGAAGACCAGCGGTTCAGCCTGAGCTGGACCCAACTGTTCGATGAAGTCGACGAGGCGCTGGCCTTGGGGCATCAGGTCAAGCCGGTGATCATCGGTCCGCTGACGTACCTGTGGCTGGGCAAGGCCAAAGGGGACGGTTTCGACAAGCTCGACCTGCTGGATCGCCTGCTGCCGATTTACGGCGAGATCCTCGGCCGTCTGGCGGGGCAGGGCGTCGAGTGGGTGCAGATCGATGAGCCGATCCTCTGCCTCGACCTGCCTCAGGACTGGAAAACCGCTTTTGAGCGTGCCTATCACAGCCTGCAATACTCGCCACTGAAAAAATTGATCGCCACTTACTTCGGCGGACTGGAAGACAATCTGGGCCTGGCGGTCTCGCTGCCGGTGCACGGCCTGCATGTCGATCTGGTTCGGGCGCCCGAGCAATTGCCCGCATTGTTGGACCGTTTGCCCAGCTACAAAGTGTTGTCATTGGGCGTGGTCAACGGTCGCAACGTCTGGCGTTGTGATCTGGAAGCCGCACTCGAACGCCTGATCGAAGCCCAGTCGCGGTTTGCCGACAACCTGTGGGTCGCCGGCTCCTGTTCGTTACTGCACAGTCCGGTCGATCTGCAGCGTGAGGATCAGCTCGACGCGGAGCTGAAAGGCTGGCTGGCGTTCGCTACGCAAAAGTGCGGGGAAATCGCCATTCTCGGCAAGGCCCTCCATGATGCTCAGGCGCCAGACGTCCAAGCGGCGCTGGCGCAGAGCCGTGCCGTTCAGCTGAGCCGCAAACAATCGCCACGCATCCATAAGGCGCAGGTCCAGGCTCGGCTGTCGGCGATCAAGGCCGACGACTTCCAACGCCAGTCGACCTTTGCCAAGCGCATCGCCGTGCAACGCGCTCGCCTGGCGCTGCCTGCCTTCCCGACAACGACCATCGGCTCCTTCCCGCAGACGGCTTCGATCCGTCTGGCCCGCCAGGCTTGGAAGCAGGGGAAACTGTCCGCCAACGATTACCACGACGCCATGCGCGCGGAAATTCGTCACGCGGTGGACATTCAACAGCGTCTCGGGCTGGATGTCCTGGTGCATGGCGAGGCTGAGCGCAACGACATGGTCGAATACTTCGCCGAGCAACTGGACGGCTATGTGTTCACCCGCTTCGGCTGGGTGCAGAGCTATGGTTCGCGATGCGTCAAGCCCGCTGTGATCTACGGCGACCTCAGCCGTCCGCAGGCGATGACCGTCCGCTGGAGCGAGTACGCCCAGAGCCTCACTGACAAGGTGATGAAAGGCATGCTGACCGGGCCTGTGACCATGCTGATGTGGTCTTTCCCGCGTGAGGATGTGTCGCGCAAGGTCCAGGCGCAGCAATTGGCGCTGGCCCTTCGCGATGAAGTTGTCGACCTCGAGCAGGCCGGCATCAAGATCGTGCAGATCGACGAAGCGGCGTTTCGTGAAGGCTTGCCCTTGCGCCGTGCACAATGGGATGAATACCTGGAGTGGGCCGTTCAGGCGTTTCGTCTGTGTGCCTCCGGGGTGCGGGATGAAACACAGATCCACACGCACATGTGCTACAGCGAATTCAACGATGTCATCGAAGCGATCGCCGCCATGGATGCCGATGTGATCACCATCGAAACCTCGCGCTCGGACATGGAACTGCTGGAAGCCTTCAAGGCCTTCGCTTACCCCAACGACATCGGGCCTGGGGTATACGACATTCATTCGCCGCGGGTGCCCGACAAGGAAGAGATGGTCAGGCTGATGAGCAAGGCGGCCCAGTGCATCCCTGCCGAGCGGTTGTGGGTCAACCCGGATTGCGGTCTGAAAACCCGCGCCTGGCCAGAAACCGAGGCTGCGCTGGTGAACATGGTGGCTGCCGCCCGGCAACTGCGCTCGGAACTGGCTCCAGTGCCAAGTGAAAGTTCGTCCGTGGGCAAACGCGCTGCGACCGTGTGAGCGGCGCACCGTTGGCTGTATTAAGGCTGTGACCGTTCCCACGCTCCGTGGGAGCGCGTCCGTCAAAGGATCGGGTTAGCGACCGGCGGCTCCATCAAGCCGCTGCCGCTAAGCCGCCTTCATCAAAATGTCACGCAACTGTGGCAGCGCGCTTTGGAAAACTTCATCAGACTCGCGGCCTACTGGGTTTTTGCGTGTCGGGATTTTTTCCATGCGTTTCTTGTGTTTTCTGGCTGCGCTCCTGTGCAGCCTGTCCTCTCTTGCGGCCTCGCGTTGCGACCCCGACGTTCCCACCCAAGTGGCCGAGCTCGATGACGTGCATCTGGCGTACCAGAGCATTGGCCGGGTGAGCGATCCGGCATTGTTGCTGGTCATGGGGCTGGGCGGGCAGTTGATTCACTGGCCGGACGAGGTGGTCGTCGCCTTGTGCGAGCAAGGTTTTCGGGTGATCCGGTATGACAACCGCGATGTCGGGCTGTCGACCTGGGTCCAGGCACCCACGACCGCCAACCTCACCTATGAAGTGCTGCGTTACAAGATCGGGCTGCCGGTGACGGCCCCCTATACGCTGACCGACATGGCGCAGGACGCGTTGGGCCTGATGGATGCGCTGCACATTCAGCGGTTTCACGTCTTGGGTGCCAGCATGGGCGGCATGATTGCGCAGCATCTGGCCGACATGGCGCCTCCTCGCATCGAAAGCCTGACCCTGATCATGAGCAGTTCCGGGGCGCCGGGTTTGCCCATGCCCAGCCCTGCGCTGTTGCACCTGCTGGCGCGGCGAGGCGCAGCGGACCGTCAGGCTGCCCTGGAACAACAGGCCGATCTGCTTGCCGCATTGGGCAGCCCGGCCGTGAAGGACGATCGAAAGAAGCTGCTGCAACAAGCGGCGCTTGCCTACGACCGTGCCTTCAACCCCGAAGGGGTCAAACGGCAGATTCTGGCCATCCTCGCCGAACCCAGCCGCGTGGCGCTGCTCAATCGCCTGCGGGTGCCCACGCTGGTGGTGCATGGCACCGCCGATCCGCTGCTGCCAGTCATGCATGGCGTTCATCTGGCAGCGCATATCCAGGGTAGCCAGTTAAGACTCATTCCTGGCCTGGCCCACCGTTTCCAAGAGGCGTTCAAGGCGCCGTTGCTCGCCGCAGTGTTGCCGTATCTGCGACAGCATCGCGAGGACGGCTCGCCTATCGCGCAACTTTGAAAGAACCCCTATCTCCGAAGGCATGCGCGAGTTGGCGATCGCCATCTTTCGGTCATATGAGCCTTGACTGAAGCACCGTGCTCGCGAGCACAGGTTCTCCACGTTTTGTCGTGCAGTGACATGAGCGTATCGTGCACCTTTCCCTCTTTCGCACGAGGCTGTCATGAGCATTTCCCTGAAAATCGACTTCATTTCCGATGTGTCCTGCCCGTGGTGCATCATTGGCTTGCGCGCCCTGGACCAGGCGCTGGAGCACTTGAGCGATGAAGTTCGGGCGCAGATTCATTTTCAGCCCTTCGAGCTGAACCCGAAGATGGGCGCGCAAGGGCAGGACATTTTCGAACATATCGCTGAAAAATACGGTTCTACCCGAGAGCAATATCAGGCCAACGCCGAAAACATCCGCGAGCGCGGTGCGGAACTGGGCTTTGTCTTCAAGCAGGGAGAACGTCGTATCTACAACACCTTCGATGCGCATCGCCTGCTGCATTGGGCGGAGCAGGAGGGCAAGCAGAAGGCGCTGAAAGAAGCGCTGTTCACCGCCTATTTCAGCCACCACGCCGAGGTGTCATCTCACAAGGTACTGGCCGATGTCGCGCAAAAGGTGGGGCTTGATAGGGTGCGCGCTGAAGCCGTTCTCACCTCGGGCCAGTACGCCGCAGAAGTCCGCGAGCTCGAACACCTGTGGGTATCCCGAGGCGTCAGTTCGGTGCCGACCATCGTGTTCAACGATCACTATGCGATATCCGGTGGTCAGCCGGTGGACGTGTTCGTCAGCGCCATTCGTCAGATTGTCAGCGAGCAGTCGAGCGTCATCGACCCTGCCCCATGATGCGCTACGCTGAGTGACGCCCTGCGGGCCAGCGCGTTTCTGACAGCGGGCGAACGGTTCTTCGGGGCGGTAATCCGATGTCGCAGACGGAACGAATTTTCTTTTGCGATCAAAAAACTCCTTGCTCCCTTCAACCTTTTTCGGATATCAATTTGTACATGATTAGACAGGTTCGATTCGATAAGAAAAAACGTGTGGTCGATGAGCTCGCGCGCCGTATAGAAACCGGGCAGATGGGATCGGGCGAGCTGTTACCAGGTGAAAACCTGCTGGCTCAGGAATTCAATGTCAGCCGCGGGACGTTGCGAGAAGCGTTGTCCGAGCTCAAGCGTCGCAACTACATCGCGACCCAGACCGGTGTCGGTTCGATCGTCACCTACGATGGCATTTCGCTGGACCAACGCGCCGGGTGGGCGCAAGCGCTGGCCGATACCGGCGCCCGCGTCAGCACCGAAGTCCTGCGGCTGGTGGCAATCGAGCGGCCGGACCTCGAAAGCCGTTTCGGTACGGCGCGTTTCATTGCGTTGGACCGTCGCCGCACGGCGGAGGATGGCAATGTCGTTTCGCTGGAGCGGGTGCTGGTACCGGCGGTCGACGGGTTGGAAAACCTGCCTCAGGAGGGGCTGATCGACGACTCGCTGACCGTCACGATGGCCGCCCATGGCTACATTGGCGATCGCGGTGACCAGTGGATTGGCGCCGAGCCATTGAACGCTGATGACGCTGCGCTGTTGTTGCGTGAGCCTGGCACTGTGTTTCTCAAGGCGATACGAACGACGTTCGATCGCCGGGAGCGTTTCATGGAGCACGTGGAAAGTCTTTTGGACCCCGTGCATTTTCGTCTGCATCTGGCATTTGGATCGAGTACATGACTGCATTGATCGACATTCGCGAACGTGCGCAGGCCGCTTTTTATGGCTTGGCCCTTGGCGATGCCTTGGGCATGCCCACGCAATCGCTCAGCCGCGAGCAGATCAAGCAGCGCTATGGCCGTATCGTTACCCTGACCGCCGCCGATGCGGATCAACCGATTGCCCCTAACATGGCCGCTGGGTCGATCACCGACGACACCGAACAGGCGATCCTGGTTGCCGAGTTGCTGGTGGCTGGACAGGGCCGGATCCAGCCCTCGGACCTGGCCCAGACGCTGATCGATTGGGAAGCCGTCATGCAGGCCAAGGGTTCGCAGGACTTGCTTGGCCCGTCCACCAAGCGTGCCATCGAAATGATTCTGGCAGGCCATACCCCTGAGGAAGCAGGGCGCTTCGGTACCACGAACGGTGCGGCGATGCGTATCACGCCGGTGGGTATCGCAGCCGACGTCACCGAAGAAGCGTCGTTCGTCGAATCGGTCTTGCAGGCGTGCCAAGTCACCCACAACACGACACTGGGTATTTCCAGCGCGGCCGCCGTGGCGGCGGTGGTTTCGGCGGGAATCAACGGGGCCGACCTGAGCGCGGCGCTCGACATCGGCGCGCATCTCGCAGCAAGGGCCGAGCACCATGGGCACTGGGTCGCCGGCGCGCGTATTTCAGCCCGTATCGAATGGGCCCGGCGGTTGAGCGAGGACACGCCCTCTGCGCAATTGCCGGACGTGGTCTACGACGTCATCGGCACGTCGGTGGCCTCGCAGGAATCCGTGATCGCCGCTTTCGCCCTCGCGCAGCACGTTGCGATGGATCGGATATCGGCTTTCGATGCGCTATGCCTGGCCTCCAGCCTGGGCGGCGACACAGACACCATCGCGGCGATACTGGGGGCGATGACCGGTGCATGCCAGGGCATGACGGCTTGGCCGCAAGCCATGATCGAGCAGATCAAGGCCGTGAACCGCCTCGATCTTGAACCGATGGTCGACCGATTGCTGGCGCTGCGCGCGGCCTGACCACCGCCGAACATTGATTTGAATAAGACACACATCGCCCCGCGCTCGGCGGCGATACGGGGCTTGCTCGTCTTCAAGGGCCGTCCCGCACGACAAGGAAGTCCTTTACTTTACGTACTGCCCACAACCAGAACAAACGGCAACAGGAGCATCCACATGACATCATCCAACGCCAGTCAGGGCGCAGGACAGCTTGAAACACGCGGTATCGAGCCGGTTCCGGAAAATGAGTGCAACGGTCATCCGCTGCAACTGTTCTGGGTCTGGTTCGCGGCGAACATCAGTATTCTTGGCCTTCCACTGGGCGCGACCTTGGTGGCGTTCCGCGGCTTGTCCATCGGGCAGGCCATCGTCGTGGCCATTCTCGGTGCCGCGGGTTCCTTCGCCGTGGTCGGTGTCATTTCGATTGCGGGGCGCCGGGGCCGCGCGCCCAGCCTGACCCTCTCGCGCGCCATCTTCGGTGTACGGGGCAACATCGGCCCGACCATCGTGTCGCTGATGTCGCGCCTGGGCTGGGAGACGGTGAACACCACCACAGCAGCGTTCGTGCTGCTGTCGCTGTGTTCGATCTTGTTCGGCACTGCGGTCGAGGCGAAAAACTCACCCGGCCTGACCCTGCTGTTCATTGCCATCTTTGTGTTGATGACGCTCACTGTGTCCGGGCTTGGGCATGCGACGCTGTTGGTCATTCAGAAATGGGCCACCTACATCTTCGGCGCGCTGAACGTTCTGGTGGGTGGCTTCCTGATCGCCCACATCGATTGGAGCGCAGTGTTCAGCGCGACGCCAGCGCCCCTGAGCGCGATGATCATCGGTGTCGGCACCATGGCCGCGGGCACCGGCATCGGCTGGGCCAACGCGGGCGCCGACATGTCCCGCTATCAGCATCGCAGCGTCAAGGCGACCCGGCTCGTCGCCTCTGCAGCCTTCGGGGCTGGCATTCCGCTGGTCTTGTTAATCACCCTGGGCGGCTTGCTGTCGGTGGGCAACGACCACCTGGCTTCGGCGACCGATCCGATCATTGCGATCCGCGAACTGCTGCCGACCTGGATGGCCGTGCCCTACCTGATCACCGCCTTCGGCGGCCTGCTGCTGTCCAACAACCTTTCGGTGTATTCGGCGGGTCTGACCACCTTGACCCTCGGTTTGAAGATCAAACGCGTTCACGCGGTGATCGTCGACATCGTGGCCATCTTCGCCGGTTCGATCTACTTCATGCTGATCGCCGACAGTTTTTATGGTCCATTCATCACCTTCATTTCACTGCTGGCGGTGCCGATCACGGCCTGGGTGGGGATCTTCGTGGTGGACCTGATTCACCGTCACCTGTACTCGGCCAAGGACTTGATGGATGTCTCGCCCACCAGCGCCTATTGGTACAGCGGCGGTGTGGAGTGGCGTGCGGTGGGTGCCTGGGCGCTGGCCATCGTGCTCGGTTTCAGTTTCACCACCGTGGCGACCACGCCGGAAAACGTACTGTTCAAAGGTTTCCTTTCCGACTCCTGGTTCGGGCATAACGGGCTGGGCTGGATCGTGACCTTTGTGGTCGCTGGCGGCCTTTACGCCATACTCGGCGGTTCCCGCGACCGCCGCGTCGCCCCTGAAGAGGCTGCTCATGCCCGCTAGATTGTTCTACACCGGCCAGGTCGTAGTCGACCTGGTCATGGCCCTCGACGCGCTGCCCCGTTCGGGCGGCGATGTACTTGCCCGTTCGGCCAATTTCGAAACCGGGGGCGGGTTCAACGTAATGGCTGCGGCCTGTCGCAACGGCCTGCAGACGATATACCTCGGGCGGCACGGTCAAGGCCGCTTCGGTGATCTGGCGCGCCAGGCCATGGCCGCGGAAGGCATCGAGGTGGCGACTGCCGCCTCGACCGATCAGGACACCGGTTTGTCGGTGGCGTTGATCGAGCCGTCTGCGGAGCGTTCGTTCATCTCCTATGTGGGCGCCGAGGGCGGGTTGTCCGCTTCGGACTTGAACAGCCAGGTCGTGCAGGCAGAGGACTTCGTGTTTGTCAGCGGCTACAGCCTGCTGCACAAACACAAAGTGTCGACGCTGCTGAACTGGTTGGGTCAATTACCGCGAGAGGCATGGGTGGTATTCGATCCGGGCCCGTTGGTGAACTCACCCGACAGCACAGAAATGCAGTCGATGCTGCCCTTGATCGATCTGTGGACCAGCAACTGCGAAGAAGCGTTGCGCTTTACCGGTCGCCAGACCATCGCGGACGCGTTGGCACAACTGGCGCAATGGTTGAAGGTTGACGCGATGATCGTCGTGCGGGACGGCCCGAATGGCTGCTGGATTCGGCGAGACAACGCAACGCTGTCTGTCCCTGGCTTTCCGGTCGAGGCCATCGACACCAATGGCGCGGGTGATGCCCATGCCGGTGTGTTGCTGGCCGGATTGGCAGCGGGGCTTGGCGCGGAGCAAGCGGCGTTGCGGGCCAATGCGGCGGCGGCCATCGCGGTGACCCGTTGGGGTCCGGCGACCGCGCCAGTGGCGGCCGAGGTCGATCAATTGATTGGCGCATCGCCGTGAGAATGAACGGGCTCGTGAACGATTAGGTGCAGGCCGTTTGATCGGGCTGAATCAAGGTAGTTGCGAGCCAGCGTTCAGTGGGGCCTTACCCCAACCCATACTTCTTTACCTTGTCGAACAGCGTGGTCTTGGCCATGCCCAACTCCTGGCTGGCCTGGCTCAGGTTGCCGCCGCTGCGTTGCAGCGCCTCGCTGAGCAGGTTGCGTTCGAAGGCTTCCACCGCCTCTGAAAAACCCAGACTTTGTGCCTGGGTCGCCAACCCTGATTTTTTGAACGCCGGCAGGCCTAGCGCATATCGCTCGGCCACGTTGCGCAGTTCACGCACATTTCCCGGCCAGTCGTGGGTCATCAGTGCCGTCATCGTCTGCGGGTCCAATTGCGGGGGCTCGCGATCAAAGCGCAGCGATGACTGCTGGAGAAAGTGTTCGAACAATTGCAGGATGTCTTCGCGACGTTCGCGCAGGGGCGGCAGTTCAAGCGTCACGACATTGAGGCGGTAATACAGGTCGCTGCGAAACTGGTTTGCCTTGCTCAAGTCGGCAAGATCCGCCTTGGTGGCGGCGATGACGCGACAGTCCACCGCCACGCTCTGGTTCGACCCCAGCCGCTCAAGGGTGCGCTCCTGCAAGACCCGCAGCAATTTGATTTGCAGGTTGATCGGCATGCTTTCCACTTCGTCGAGGAACAGCGTGCCATTGTGGGCGTGCTCGATCTTGCCGATTCGTCGCTTGCCCGCACCGGTGAAGGCGTTGGCCTCGTGGCCGAAGATTTCGCTCTCGAAGAGGTTTTCCGGCAGCCCTCCGCAGTTCAACGCGACGAATGGGTGCGCGTGACGACGACTGAAATCATGCAGGCAGCGGGCGACGAGCTCTTTGCCGGTGCCGGTCTCACCCTCGATAAGCACGTTGGCCGAGGTGTCGGCGACATTGGCGATCAACGCGCGCAGGTTCTGCATCGCGGCCGATCGCCCGATGATTTTGCCTTCCAGCGAGTCGCGCTCGGCCAGTTGCCGACGCAGCGACCAGACTTCCCTCGCCAGCCCGCGTTGTTCGAGCGCACGCCGGGCGACCTCGACCAGGCGCTCGGGGGAAAAGGGCTTTTCTATGAAGTCATAGGCGCCGTCACGCATGGCGCCCACTGCCATCGACACGTCGCCGTGACCGGTGATCAATACGACGGGGAGGGTGCGATCCCGCTCCTTCAGGTGCCTGAGCAGCGTCAGTCCGTCCATGCCTGGCAGGCGGATATCGCTGATGACGATGCCGGCGAAATGTTCGCCCACGATCGCCAGCGCCTCTTCGGCACTGCTCACACCCTGGCTGTGGATGTCCTCCAGCGTCAGCGCCTGCTGGCACCCGAGCAGCACATGGGGGTCATCTTCGACGATGAGGACGGTCAGTTCAGTGTTCAATTTCATGCCTCATCGGTATGTGTAAGAGCGCGCGTGCCTGCAATGAACGGTAACGCGGTACATCCCACAGACCGCGTTATCGTTCATCGCGGGCAAGCGCGCTCCTACAGAATTGGTAACAGCCAGCGGATTCATGACACCACCAACGGCAGAATCAACACGAACATCGTTCCACCCTCGGACGGGTGTTCGGCGTTCAGGCTGCCCCCGGCGGCCGCAGCCAGGCTGGCCGAGAGCGTCAACCCCAAGCCCAAGCCTTGTTCGCCAGGCTTGGTGGTGAAGAACGGCTCAAACAAATGCTTGCGCGCTTCGACGTCAATGCCATGGCCGTTGTCCCGCACCTGCAGGCGATAGCGGCCTTCGAACGCGTCGCCCTGTAACCACAACACGGGCAGGGGCTGGGCCTGCATGGCGTCCAGCGCGTTGCCGATCAGGTTGACCAGAATCTGCTCCAACCGGGTCTGGTCGATGGCCAGTTCCACTTCATCGAAATGCTGGTTGAGCTCCAGTGGGCTGCTTTCCAGGCGTCCGGCCAACAACTGCAGCGCCGCCTCGACGGCTTTGCTCAACGACGCCTGGCCTTTGTCTTCGCCGCGTCGGGCAAAGGCGCGCAGGCTGGCGGTGATGCGCCCCATGCGATCGATCAGGTCATTGATCGTGCGCAAGTTGGTGGTGGCTGTGTCCAGTGCCCCGCGCTCGATGAAGCGGACAGTGTTGCCCGACAACGTTCGCAATGCGGCGAGGGGCTGGTTGAGTTCGTGGGCGATGCTGGTCGACATCTGACCGATGGCCGCCAGTTTGCCCGCTTGCACCAGTTCATCCTGTGCCTGACGCAGGGTTTCCTCGGCTTGGCGCCGTTCGCGAATCTGCCCCTTGAGGCGTTCGTTACTGGCCCGCAAATCCGCCGTGCGCTCGGTGATGCGCCGCTCCAGTTCATTGTTGGCCTGTTCCAGCGCTTCGCGCGCGGCCAGGCGTGTGGCGATGACTTTGCGTCGCTCGTTCCAGGCAATCAGCAGAAACGCTACGAGGGCACAGGCCACCGCCACCAGCATGCCTTGGTTGGCGGCCTCCCGACGCAGATCTTCCAACGGCGAGAGCAGGGTCAGGTGCCAGGGGGTGTCCGCCAGATCGCGGGTCTGTGCCAGGTAGCTCACCACCGTGTGTTCGTGGTCGACGCTGCTGTTGGCGGGGAAGGTGAGTTTCTCGACGCCGTCGGCGATGAGCTCGCGCTCCAGTGGCACCAGCTCGTTCAGCGGCCACCAGTAATATTGCAGGCTGCGGGCCAGGCGCTCCTTGATTTGCGGCGTGAGCGGGCGAACCGACTTCAACCGTCGTGCCGGGTCGCTGGAGAGAATGATGATTCCGTTTTCGTCACTGACGAAGGCCTCCAGGCGCGCCCGCTGCCAGCGCTCCTCCAGGGCCTCGAGGCGGACCTTGATCACGGCCACGCCGATGATCTTGCCTTTTTCTTCCAGCCCGTGGGCCAGATAGTAGCCCGGCTCGCCGGTGGTGCTGCCGATGCCGTAGAACCGACCCGGCTGCCCGCGAATGGCGTCCTGGTAATAGGCGCGGAAGGAGAGGTCCTCACCCAAATAGCTGTCGGCGTCGCGCCAGTTGCTGGTCGCCAGCACACGGCCGGTGGTGTCCAGCACATAGATCGCACGGCTGCGGCTTCGACGGTTCAACCCTTCGAGGTAATCGTTGACCTTGCCCCGCAGTTCCGGAGATGGGTCGTTGAGCAGGCTCGATACATTGGACTCCAGCTCGAGCACGCTGGGCAGGTAGTTGTATTTGTTGATTTCGCTTTCGACGGTGCGGGCATGCAATTCGAGCTGGCGCTCGCCATTCTCGCTGAGCGACTTGATGCCGTTCTTTTCGCTGTACAGGTACGTGAAGTAACCCAGTGCAATCATCAGCAGGATGATCAGCGGCGGCAGGAACAGTTGGCGAATCAGGCGGGGTTTCACAGTCAGTGATGGCGGCGTACTAAGAGGTGGATCGCATTTCATCACAGTCGTCCTGGACCGACCAGCCGCTCGTGTCATGGATGTCGACACGAACGGCCAGCGGGTTTTGCGCCCTTGTGAGGCTTGAATCAATCAGTGCTGCAGGATTTTGTTCAGGAAGTGCTGCGCGCGCTCGGAACGGGCGTTGATGTCGCCGAAGAACTCTTCCTTGGCACAGTCTTCGATGATCTGGCCCTTGTCCATGAAGATCACGCGGTCAGCCACTTTGCGGGCGAAGCCCATTTCGTGGGTCACGCACATCATGGTCATGCCCTCGTGGGCGAGCTGCACCATCACGTCGAGTACTTCGTTGACCATTTCAGGGTCAAGCGCTGAGGTCGGTTCGTCGAACAGCATGACGATCGGGTCCATCGCCAATGCGCGGGCAATCGCCACACGTTGCTGCTGCCCGCCGGACAACTGGCCCGGATGCTTGTGCGCATGCGCCGACAGGCCCACGCGCTCCAGCAGGGCAAGGCCTTTCTGGGTGGCCTCTTCTTTGCTGCGGCCCAGGACCTTGATCTGCGCGATGGTCAGGTTTTCCGTGATGGTCAGGTGCGGAAACAACTCGAAGTGTTGGAACACCATGCCGACGCGGGAGCGAAGTTTGGGCAGATTGGTCTTGGGATCGGCGATAGACGTGCCATCGACCACGATGTCGCCTTTCTGAAAAGGCTCCAGTGCGTTGACGCACTTGATCAGGGTGGATTTCCCCGAGCCCGAAGGGCCGCAGACGACGATCACTTCGCCTTTCTTGACCTCGGTGCTGCAATCGGTCAGCACCTGGAAGTCCCCATACCACTTGTTGATATTTTTGATGGAAATCATACGGCTAACCTTTTTTGCATGAGCTTGACCAGACGCGAGGCCACGAAGCTGATGATGAAATACACGAGACCGGCAACGATGAGGAACTCGTTGGAGCGACCGATGATGTCGCCGTTGGAGCGGGCCGAATTGAGGAAGTCCACCAGGCCGACGGTGTACACCAGCGAGGTGTCCTGGAACAGAATGATGCTCTGTTGCAGCAACAGCGGGGTCATCTTGCGGAACGCCTGGGGCAGGATGATCAAGCGCATCATCTGGCCATAGGTCATGCCCAGAGCCTGCGCGGCGCCCATTTGGCCTCGGGAAATCGACTGCACGCCGGCGCGGACGATTTCGCAGAAATAAGCGGCCTCGAACATCATGAATGCCACGACGCAAGAGGTGAACGCACCCACTGGCGTGTCTTGGCCGGTGATCCAGCGCAAAACGAAGGGCACCGCCAAGTAGAACCAGGTGATGACCAGCAGAAGCGGGATCGAACGGAAATAGTTGACGTAGGCGCCGGCGAGGTTCGATAGCACCTTGTTGTGGGACAAACGCATCAGCGCCAGAAGCGTACCGATGACGATGCCGCCGATCACGCCCATGACCATCAATTGGAGGGTCATCAGCATGCCGTTCCACAGGCCCGGAATGGCCGGAATGACGCCAGAGAAGTCCATCATTTACCTCCCACGGAAATCAGGCCCGGCACCGCGACTTTCTTCTCGACCAGACGCATGAGCAGCATCAGGCTCATGTTCAGGGTGAAGTAGATCAAGGTGGCGAGGGTGAAGGCTTCGAACAGGTTCGCGGAAAACTCGGCGGTCTGCTTGGTTTGAGCCAGCAACTCCATCAGGCCGATCAGCGACGCCACCGACGAGTTCTTGAACACGTTGAGGAATTCGGAAGTCAGCGGTGGGATGATGATCCGGTACGCTTGCGGCAGCAGCACGTTCCAGTAGATCTGCGGCAGTTTGAACCCCATGGCGCGCGCGGCGGATTCCTGGCCGCGAGGCAACGCCTGAATACCGGTGCGCACCTGCTCGCACACCCGTGCGGCCGTGAAAAGCCCCAGGCACACGACAACACTCAGGAAGGCCGAGGTGGTCGGATTCAGGTCTTGCTTGTACCACTCCTGCAGGTTCTCGGGCAGCAGGTCCGGCACCAGGAAGTACCAGATGAACAGCTGCACCAGCAGTGGCACATTACGGAAGATTTCCACGTAAACCGTGGCAATAGACGACACGATGCGGTTGGGCACCGTACGCATGACACCGAGCACCGAGCCCAGCATCAACGCGATGATCCAGGCGACGATGGAGATGCCGATGGTCCAGCCCAGACCGGAAATGTACCAGTCCAAGTAGGTCTCGCTGCCCACGCCGGTGGACTTGAAGAACACGCTCCAGTCCCAGTTGTAATTCATCAGGGTCTCCCCTCTGATCGATCGTTATGCACGCACACCGCTATGCAGCGGCTTCCGGAGCCGCACTGCAGCTCCGGGAGTCAGGCTTTCACTTTTGTCGCGTGTGAAGAGAAGGACTTATGCCTTCTTCTCAGGAGCAGGCTTGTCGTTCGGGTTCTCGATCAGCTTCTGCAGCTCAGGGCTCATCGGGAATTCCAGGTTCAGGCCTTTTGGCGGAATCGGCTGGGTGAACCATTTGTCGTAGATCTTCTTGATGTCGCCCGACTTGTAGAGGCCAACGATCGCGTCATCCACAGCCTTCTTGAAGGCAGCGTCGTCCTTGCGAACCATGCAGCCGTAGATTTCATAGGATTGCGGGGTGCCGGTCACGTGCCAGTCAGTTGGCTTCTTGGCCTTGGCCATTTCGCCGGCCAGCAGGGCGTCGTCCATCATGAAGGCAACCGCGCGGCCCGATTCCAGCATCTGGAAGGATTCACCGTGGTCCTTGGCGGAAATGACGTTCATGCCCATCTGCTTGTCGGCGTTCATCGCTTTGATGATGCGCTCGGAGGTGGTGCCTGCAGTGGTGACGACGTTCTTGCCTTTCAGGTCATCGAAATCGTTGTAAGGCGAGCCGACTTTGGTCAGCAGGCGAGTACCGATTTCGAAGATGCCGACCGAGAAGTCGACTTGCTGGGCGCGCTCGGCGTTGTTGGTGGTCGAACCGCACTCAACGTCGACCGTGCCGTTCTGAACCAGCGGGATGCGGGTTTGTGAAGTGACCAGGTTGTAGTTGACCTTCAGGTCTGGCTTGTTCAGGTCTTTCTTGATCGCCTCGACGATAGCCAGTTGGATGTCATGGGAGTAGCCGACAGGCTTGCCCGAGGCGTCCGCGATGTAAGAGAACGGAATCGACGAGTCGCGGTGACCGAGGGTAATGGTGCCCGAATCATTGATTTTCTTCAGGGTGCCGGTCAATTCTGCGGCAGACAGCGGGGTGCTGATCAAAGCGGCTGCTGCAACGGCCACGCCCAGAATGTGGGGAACGATACGCATCTGTTAATCCTCGACTTTGTTTTTCTTATGGGTCCGGTGTTGGGTCGGCCCTATCGTTTCAGAACGCTACAACGGCGGCCCAATCAGGCGGCACGCTACATCGGAGCAATCGTGATGGAGTGTAGAGCATGAGTCATGCCAAAGCCGTGACAGGAGGCAACCTACTGATTATAAAGGAAAATATTTCGTTATCTGGAAGCGGGGCGGGCTTGAACGTCCGGTACGCCGAATGGGCGAGGGGGAGGTGTTCGGAAATCCGAATGTTCGGTGTCGGGTAGCGTTAAACCTGCGAAGCAGGCCTGCGAGGTATAACGCACGATGGGGCGGTTCTGAAAATGACCTTTTCGCTCATCAGCCCCGCGCGATGGGCGGGGCCGATGCTGATCACCGGGAAAACAGCGCTGTTATGCCTGAGTTGCCCTTGTGCTTGGCAGGATGCCTCAGGCGGCCGCTGTAGTGCTTTTGCGGTGAGCCACCTTGTCGAGGTATGCCTGAACGTTCTGCTGTTCCTCGGCAGTGGTGAACAGTCCCAGCTTGGTCCGACGCCAGAGCACGTCGTCCGCTTGAGTGACCCACTCAGCCCTGCACAAGTAGTCCACTTCGGCGCTGTACAGATCTGCGCCAAGATGCTCACCCAAGTCGCCCACGTCATGCAGGCCGTCCACGATCTGCCAACTGCGCGATCCATAGGTAATCGCCCAGCGTTTGGCGAGACCGGAGGGCAACCACGGGCAGCGCTTTTCCAACTCGCTCGCGAGGGCGGCAGGAGTGGTCATGTTCTCGCCACCTGGCAGGCTGGCCCTGGCCGTCCAGCTCGGTTTCATCTGGGGAAAGAACGGCGCCAGTTGTTGCATGGCCGATTCGGCAAGCTTGCGGTAGGTCGTCAGCTTGCCCCCAAACACCGACAGAATCGGCGCTTCTTCGGTGCTGCCCGACAATGACAGCGTGTAGTCGCGGGTGATGGCTGACGGATTGTCGGATTCATCGTTGCAGAGCGGGCGCACGCCCGAGTAGGTGCGAATGATGTCGCCCCGCGTCAGTTGCTTCTTGAAGTGTTCGTTGACGATCTTCAGCAGGTAGTCGGTTTCGCCCTCGGTGATCGCCACTTTGGCAGGGTCGCCGGTGTATTCGCGGTCGGTGGTACCGATAATGGTGAACTGGTCCAGATACGGAATCGCGAAGACGATGCGCTGGTCTTCGTTTTGCAGAATGAACGCGTTCTCGCCTTCATACAGCTTCGGCACGATCAAGTGGCTGCCCTGGATCAGACGGATGCCATACTGAGATTCGAGCTTCAGATCCTCGCGGATGAATTTGGCCACCCAAGGTCCAGCCGCATTGACCAGCGCTTTGGCGCGAATGGAAAACAGACTGCCATCCGCACGTTCCATGTTCAGGTGCCACAGACCATTGCTGCGGCGGGCGTTGAGGCAGCGGGTCTGGGTATGGATATGCGCGCCCTTTTCACGGGCGGCCATGGCATTGAGCACCACCAGACGGGCGTCATCGACCCAGCAATCCGAGTATTCGAAGCCGCGGGTAATCGTACTTTTGAGCGGGCTGCTGGCGCCGAAACGCAGGTTTTTCGATCCAGGAAGCTTTTCACGCTTGCCCAGATGGTCGTAGAGAAAAAGACCCGCGCGGATCATCCAGGCTGGTCGCAGATGGGGACGATGAGGAAGGACGAAACGCATCGGCTTGACGATGTGGGGGGCTTTTTCCAGCAGCACCTCCCGCTCGGCCAATGCCTCACGCACCAAGCGAAACTCGTAATGCTCCAAGTAGCGCAGGCCGCCATGAATGAGCTTGCTGCTGGCGGACGACGTGTGGCTGGCCAGGTCATCCTTTTCGCACAAAAACACCGACAGGCCGCGCCCAGATGCGTCTGCTGCGATACCGACACCGTTGATGCCACCGCCAATCACGGCAATATCGTAGACCTCGGAAAGGGGTGGGATAGGCAAGGCGGAATCGGCCATTGGGGCCTCCTGTCTGGGATTCGATCCAGTTCGTTTTTGGCGAATTCGAACATTTGAGTTCATTTTCGAAAATACTAGCGCAATAAGGCGCCACTCACCACCTGTGATTGATTGAAAATACTGATTAGGGGGACAGGAAAGGAACAAAATCGAACATGGGTATGTTCGTTCGAAAGGAGTGACAGTACGCGTTTTCGTACCAACGACGTAGGAGCGCGCTTGCCCGCGACCTGGCGCGAAGCGGCAGCAAACACTGAAAGCGCGACATTCCTGTCACAGCAAATACGTCGAGATGGACTGCCGCTCCGCGCCAGATCGCGGGCGAGCGCGCTCCTACAAGCACGAGTTCGTTAGACGACTTCCAACCGGATCTTGTTTTGCGTCAGCAGTTGAGCGAGCGCCGGTACAGGGGCCTGATCGGTCACCAGGCAATCGATCAGGGTGATCGGGCCCAGCCGCACCATGGCGTTGCGGCCGAACTTGCTGGAGTCCGCTGCCAGGATCACTTGGCGTGCATTGGCGATGATCGCCTGGGAAACACGCACTTCCTGGTAATCGAAGTCCAGGAGGCTGCCATCCTCATCGATGCCGCTGATGCCCACGAGCGCGAAATCGACCTTGAACTGGGTAATGAAATCGACACTGGCCTGACCCACGACTCCGCCGTCCCGGCGTACGTTGCCTCCGGCGAGCAGCACTTCGAAGTCATCCTTGCCACTGAGAATCGACGCCACATGCAGGTTATTGGTGATGACCTTCAAATGGTTATGGTTGAGCAGGGCGCGGGCGATGGATTCGGTGGTCGTGCCGATATTGATAAACAGCGAAGCGTGATCGGGGATCTGCGCCGCAATGGCTTCGGCGATGCGCTGTTTCTCATCGCGCATCTGATCGGCGCGCATGGCGTAGGCGGTGTTTTCGATACTGGAGTCGTAGGCTGCGCCGCCGTGATAGCGGCGCAGAAGATTCATTTCCGCCAACTGGTTGATGTCGCGTCGGATGGTTTGCGGGGTCACGACGAACAATTGGGCCATTTCCTCGATGCTGACGTAGCCGCGTTCACGGACCAGCTCGAGGATCTGCTGTTGACGGGGTGGCAGATTCATTTTTCTTCCTTCGGGCAAGGGCGTCCATGATGCCGCAGGGAGCCATTATCTGTCAGCCGGAAAAAGTGCCGGAGCCGATCGAAGTGAGCGTGCCCGCAGTGACGCTGCGTCAGATGAGCGATCTTTCACAGAAGCGAGTCATCCGCGCGAGCAAGCTCGATCCTACAACGGGTTGTCAGATTACTCGGCGTCTTCGTGTGGCTCCCAGTCCCGCGTGCGGTCCACCGCTTTGCGCCAGCCCGCATACAGCTTTTCTTTTTCAGTCGCATCACATTGCGGCTCGAACTTGCGCTCGATCACCGCCTTGTCTTTCAACTCGTCCAGCCCGCTCCAGAAGCCAATGGCCAGCCCAGCCAGGTAGGCAGCGCCGAGCGCGGTAGTCTCGCGCATCTTCGGACGCTCCACCTCGGTGCCCAGAATGTCAGCCTGGAATTGCATGAGAAAGTTGTTGGCCACGGCGCCCCCGTCGACGCGCAACGCCTTGAGTGGCTCGCCGGCGTCCTGCTGCATGGCATCGAGCACGTCACGTGTCTGATAGGCGATCGATTCCAGGGCCGCGCGAATGATGTGATCGACTTTCACGCCCCGGGTCAGGCCGAACAATGCGCCACGGGCGTAAGGGTCCCAGTAAGGCGCACCGAGCCCGGTGAACGCCGGGACCAGGTACACGCCGTTGCTGTTCTTTACTTTGGTTGCGAAGTACTCGGTGTCCATGGAGTCGTTGACGATCTTCAGCTCATCGCGCAGCCATTGCACCGTCGAGCCACCGTTGAACACCGCGCCCTCCAGCGCGTATGCCACTTCTCCACGCGGCCCGCAGCCAATGGTGGTCAACAGCCCGTGGTGGGATTTCACAGCTTTTTTGCCGGTGTTCATCAGCAGGAAACAGCCGGTGCCGTAGGTGTTCTTGGCCTGGCCAGGTTCGACGCACATCTGCCCGAACAACGCCGACTGCTGGTCCCCCGCGATGCCGGCGATGGCAATACCGCTTTTGCTGTGGCCGTAGACCTCGGACGAGGACTTCACCTGCGGCAGCATCTCCCGGGGCACGTCGAGCACTTCGAGCATCCGTTCATCCCACTCGAGTGTGTGAATGTTGAACATCATGGTGCGCGAGGCATTGGTGTAATCGGTCACGTGGACCTTGCCCCCCGTAAATTTCCAGATCAGCCAACTGTCGACGGTGCCGAACAGCAGCTCGCCACGACGGGCTCGCTCACGGCTGCCTTCGACATGGTCGAGTATCCATTTCAGCTTGCTGCCGGAAAAATAAGGGTCGATCACCAGCCCGGTGGTTTCTTTGATGTAGTCCTCCAGCCCGTCGCGCTTGAGCTGCTGACAGATCTCGGTACTGCGACGGCATTGCCACACCACCGCGTTGTAGATCGGGCGGCCGCTTTCCTTTTCCCAGACCACCGTGGTTTCACGCTGGTTGGTGATGCCAATGGCAGCGATCTGATTGTGATGCAGGTTGGCCTGAGCCAGCACTTTGGTCATGCAGGCGGTCTGCGTTGCAAAGATTTCCATCGGGTCGTGTTCGACCCAGCCAGGCTGCGGGTAATGCTGCACGAACTCGCTCTGGGCGGTGCTCACCACGTTGGCGTCGCGGTCGAAAATGATGGCTCGCGAGCTGGTCGTGCCTTGATCGAGGGCGATGATGTAGTTCTTGTTGTCGTTGTCGGTCATGTCGATTGCCTGGTGATGAAGCGGAAGGCTGCAGGTCTGCCATCAGTGTACGTGGGGAAGCGCGTGCTTCGCTCGGACAGATGATTGATGGCGAACTCAATATTCGTATTCGAAAAAATATAGACGTAAACGAACCTTGTCAAAGACCTTAAACGAATGCCCGCTGCGTTGGAAACCGCCCCCGTTTTTGTTGCGCCACGCCGCTTTAGATGGAGGCGTTTTGAAGGCAGATGGCCTAAAGTTAGGGCAGCCAACCTTGTCACAGCCCCGGCCTTCTGGAGCCCTGCATGACCCCCGCATTGGAATTGCTGAAAAAAGTTCGAGCCGAACATCGCGTGCACAGTTATGAACATGATCCCAAGGCCGCCTCATATGGTCTGGAAGCCGCGGAAAAATTGAAACTGCAACCTGCCCAAGTGTTCAAGACGTTACTGGCCAGTACCGAGAAAGGTGAACTGCTGGTGGCGGTGGTTCCCGTGGTGGGCTCACTCGACCTCAAGGCACTGGCTCACGCAGCAGGGGCGAAGAAAGCGGAAATGGCCGATCCCGCCGCAGCGCAGCGTGCTACGGGTTACCTCCTCGGTGGCATCAGCCCCTTAGGGCAGAAAAAGAGGCTGCGCACCTTCATCGACGAATCCGCCCAACCGTTTGAAACGATCTTTGTCAGTGCAGGACGGCGCGGGCTGGAGGTGGAGTTGTCGGCGGCCGTACTGGCCCAGCATACCGGTGCTCGTTTTGCGCACATCGGCCGCGACTGAGTCATCCGTTTAAAGCGGTACTGGCGGGCAGGAGGCTCGCCTTCAAACAATAACGATGGGGGATCTTTGCCATGCAGCTGGAATTTCATCAGGTCGACGCATTCAGCGACCATGCTTTCGCGGGCAATCCAGCGATGGTCTATCGCCTCGATACTTGGCTGGCCGATGAGCTCATGCAGCGAATCGCGGCGGAGCACAACCTTTCCGAGACCGCCTTCGTGGTCCGGGAGGCGCAAGGCTGGCACGTTCGGTGGTTCACGCCGAGTCACGAAGTCCCGTTGTGTGGGCACGCCACGCTGGCCGCGGCGCACGTGCTGCTGGAAAAGTACGGCGAGGCGTCTGAAGCCATCGCCTTCACCAGCCGATCCGGGGTGCTGAGTGTCACGCGGGAGAATGGCCGCCTGCTGCTGGACTTTCCCTCGATGCCGCCCAGCGAACTGGGCGTCACCGTCGACATCGAACGGGCGCTGAACGCGGCCGTGGTGGACGTACTGGGGGCCGGGCAATTGCTGGTGGTTCTGGAATCGGAACAGGCGGTACGCGATTGCAAGCCCGATCTGGCTGCCATCGCCCGGCTGCCTTGGCCGGGAGTGATCGTGACAGCCAAAGGGGATGGGGAACGCTATGACTTCGTGTCTCGGTATTTCGCGCCAGCGATTGGCATTCCTGAAGATCCTGTCACCGGGGCGACCCATTGCAGCTTGATCCCCTATTGGTCTGCCCGGTTGAACAAATTCACGCTGAACGCCCATCAGGTGTCGGCAAGAGGCGGCGAGCTATTCTGTCGATTAGAGGGGGATCGGGTGAAGATCGGCGGGCATGCGACGCTGGTGGCCAGCGGCGTATTGACGCTGGGGTAACCCGTTCTGGGTTTGACGAACGCGCCCTTCATTTCCTGGAGGGCGGATTCACGCGGCAGGGAACAGGACCAGATGTTCCGCCGCCACGCGAATGCCGACGCAATCGCCTGTACGTAAATCGATGTGGCTGGGAAACAGGGCTTCCAAAGGGGAGCCGCTTGGCAGTTCCAGGCGATACAGCGTGGCCGCGCCCTGAAACGTCTTGCTCGTGACCATGGCTTTCAGCGCGCTGTCAGGCGCGTAGACGATGTCGTCCGGGCGCAGGAGTACGTCCATCGATGAGCCACGGGCCCCTCGGTAGGCTCGGTTGCCCCGCAGGACGCCCAGCTCGGTCTGTACCGATTCGGCGTCGATCAACTGGCCGCGTACGAAATAACCCTGACCCACAAAACTGGCGACATAAGGCGTCGCCGGCTCGTGATAAAGGTTGTAGGGCGTATCCCACTGTTCAAGGCGGCCGTCCTTGAAGACGCCCACATGATCGCTGACGGCGAAGGCTTCTTCCTGGTCGTGAGTGACCAGAATGGCACTGGTGCCACGGGTTTTGAGGATGTCACGCACCTCATGGCTCAAGCGGCGACGCAACGCGCCATCGAGGTTGGAGAACGGTTCGTCGAGCAAGAGCAATTGCGGTTCGGGGGCCAATGCGCGAGCCAGCGCGACGCGCTGCTGCTGGCCTCCGGACAGCTCGTGAGGATGGCGATCGCCCAAGGCGCTCAGGTTGACCAGTCCCAGCATCTCTTGGACCACCTGCGCCTGGCGCGGGTGATTGCGTATACCGAATGCGATGTTCTCGGCGACGGTGAGGTGTGGAAACAGTGCGTAATCCTGGAACACCATGCCGATGCGACGCTTTTCCGGGGCGAGGGTGAAACCGGGCCGGGAAATGACCTCGCCCGCCAACACGATTTCCCCTGTATGCACCGGCTCGAACCCGGCGATGGCGCGGAGCGTGGTGGTCTTGCCACAGCCCGAGGAGCCCAGCAGGCAACCGATGTCGCCCGCATCGAGATGCAGATCGAGGTTCTGCACCACACGCTGGTTCGCGTAGCCGCAGGCAAGGTCGCGCAGTTTCAGCAGCATCACGTCACTCAGGCGGGGGTGTAGGCGGGCGCCACGAGAAATTCCAGCAGCGCCTTCTGCGCATGCAGACGGTTTTCAGCCTGATCCCATGCCACCGAGCGCTTGTCATCGAGCAGGTCTTCGCTGATTTCCTCGCCACGGTGTGCCGGCAGGCAGTGCATGAACAGTACGTCGTCGGCGGCCAGGTCGAGCAATTCTCGCGTCACCTGAAAGGGCTTGAAGAGCGCATTGCGCTTGGCTGTTTCGTCTTCCTGCCCCATGGAGGTCCAAACATCGGTGCTGATCAGATGGGCGCCCGCCACGGCTTCACGCGGGTCGCGGGTCACGGTCACACGGTCGCCGGCCAGTGCCAGGAATTCGGGGTTCGGCTCATAGCCCTCTGGGCAGGCAACCCGCAGTTCGAAGTCGAACTGGATCGCCGCTTCTATATAGCTGTTGCACATGTTGTTACCGTCGCCGATCCAGGCCACCGTCTTGCCCCTGATCGGGCCGCGGTGCTCGACGAAGGTTTGCATATCGGCCAGCAACTGGCACGGATGCAAGTCGTCGGACAGGCCGTTGATCACCGGTACGCGAGAATGTGCGGCAAATTCAGTGAGGTTGCTGTGGGCGAAGGTGCGGATCATGACCGCATCGACCATGCGCGACATCACCCGTGCGCTGTCGCAGATCGGCTCGCCACGGCCCAGTTGGGTGTCGCGCGGGGACAGAAAAATGGCTTGGCCGCCGAGCTGAATCATGCCGGCCTCGAACGAAACCCGCGTCCGAGTCGAAGATTTCTCGAAGATCATGGCCAGCACACGACCCCTCAGCGGCTCGAAGAGCACGCCTCGATTTCGCAGGTCCTTCAGCTCAATGCCGCGACGGATCAACGCGCCCAGCTCGTCCGGCGTGTAATCCATCATCGAGAGAAAGTGCCTGGTGTTCATCATTAACTACCTTGTCTGCAACAGACCGCAGATCCTCAATGCCGGGTTTTATCGGGAAAACGGGCTAGACCTGCGGCAAAAGCCGCACGGGGCGACGAATAGGGAAGGCGCGAGGGTATAAGAAAATGTCGCCTCGTGCCAAGGGCCGACGTGTTCGAAAACTGCCGTCAGACGTCCGGTCGCTTTAAAACCGCTTCTTCAGGACGCTTTTCGTGCATCAAAGTGCTAGAGTTGCACGGAGCGCGAAGGCAAAATGCCATTGCTTTACGACGGCCGGGTTGAGGTTGTACCCCGAGGCTCGCCGGACGTGCAATTGATACTGTTTGCGCAACAGTTTCAAAATGCTGCAAAACCTTTGCGACATGCTTCACGCCGCGCAAACCCGGACGTTTCATAAACCGCTGGCGTGGGTTATAAAGGCTGCTTATGTCCTCCAGAAGAGGTGGGGAATGGATTCAAAAGAGAAACAACTGACGGAACTGCTCGGGCTCACCGCCCGCACCCTTACGCACCTCACGGCATCCATGACTTCGATGTCTTTCGAGCTGATGCGCAGCGAGGATGAGGTCACTCGCTCCGCGGGTCGCCGTATGATCGACCGCATGGCCACGATCAGTGCCGGGCTCGACGATCACTGGCGCCTGATCGGTGAACTGACGGGCGTCCAAGTCTCGCAGGAACAGGTCGAGACCGTTCACGAGATTCAAATGCAGCGCAAGGTTGTCACGCCCATTGGCGGTTCCGCTTCCTGATTGCCCCTTCTTCGGCCAGGTGAGCCATCGGCTCACCTGATGCTGTGCGATTCACGGCGCTGACGTTTCTGGCGAACGTCGGCGACTGGCGCCATAGTCTTGGTTCCCGCGACGTTTCGATCGCGCTACAAGAACGTGAGACTGGCGATGACCAAGACTCTCCACCACCGAGCCTGCCATCTGTGTGAAGCGATTTGCGGCCTGACCATTGAAACGACCGTCGAAAACGATGCTCCGATGCGCATCACCTCGATCAAGGGCGACGCGCTGGACACGTTCAGCCGCGGTCATATCTGTCCCAAAGCCGTGGCCTTGCAGGATATCCAGGATGACCCGAACCGGCTGCGCCAGCCCATGCGCCGCGTTGGGCAGGACTGGCATCCTATCGGCTGGCAGGAGGCGTTCGACCTGGTGGCTGAGCGTCTCGCCGATATACAGCAACGTCATGGCCAGAACGCGGTGGCGGTTTATCAGGGCAATCCTAGCGTGCACAACTATGGGTTGATGACGCATAGCAATTATTTCCTCGGCCTGCTGAAGACCCGGAACCGCTTTTCAGCGACATCGGTGGATCAACTGCCCCATCACCTGACCAGCTACCTGATGTACGGTCACGGGCTGCTGTTGCCGATCGCTGACATCGATCACACCGATTTTATGCTCATTCTCGGCGGCAACCCACTGGCGTCGAACGGGAGCATCATGACGGTGCCGGATGTGGAGAAACGCCTGCGAGCGATTCAAACACGCGGCGGCAAGGTGGTGGTCGTCGATCCGCGGCGAAGTGAAACGGCCGCGATGGCTGATCAGCATTTATTCATCCGGCCGGGTGGCGACGCCGCACTGCTCCTTGGCGTATTGAACACGCTGTTCGTCGAAGGGCTGACACGCGCAACGCACCTTCCGGTCGATGGGCTGGAGGAGGTGAGAGCGGCCATCGCCTCGCTCGATGCCGATGCGATGAGTGTGCGCTGCGGCATCCCTGCCGAGCAGATTCGTCAACTTGCCCGGGATTTTGCGGGGGCGGAGCGGGCGGTATGTTACGGGCGCATGGGCATCTCCACGCAAGCTTACGGCACGCTGTGCCATTGGCTGGTGCAACTGATCAATCTGGTGACGGGAAACCTGGACCGTGTCGGTGGGGCGCTGTGCACCGAACCTGCGCTCGACCTGGTGGCGTCGACCTCGGGCGGCAGCTTCAATCGCTGGCAAAGCCGCGTCTCGAGGCTCCCGGAATACGGTGGCGAGTTGCCGGTCTCGGCGCTGGCCGAAGAAATGCTCACTCCCGGTGAGGGGCAGGTGAGGGCATTGGTGACGGTGGCCGGCAATCCCGTGTTGTCGACCCCCAACGGGCGCCGATTGGACGAGGCGTTGGAAGGGCTGGCGTTCATGGTCAGCGTTGACCTCTATATCAACGAAACCACACGCCATGCCGATCTGATCCTGCCGTCCACGTCTGCGCTGGAGAATGACCACTACGACACCACCTTCAACCTGTTCGCCGTGCGCAACGTTACCCGTTTCAACCGCGCGATACTGGCCAAGCCTGAAGGCGCGTTGCATGACTGGGAAATATTCGTTGGGCTGGCCAAGGCATTCGCTCACAGGACCGGTCGCGAGCTGAAACCGACCCTGCCGCCTGCGCAGATGGTGGATCGCGGTCTGCGGGCAGGCTTATATGGCGAGGCGTCAGGGTTCAAGCTGTCGCTGGACACCCTTAACGACTATCCGCACGGGCTGGACCTGGGGGCTCTGAAACCCAACCTGGCGCCACGCTTGAAGACGGGCAATCAACGGGTGCAGGCGGCGCCCGAGGTGATCCTCGCCGATCTGGTGCGTTTCGCCACCGCTCAGCAGCCACCCGCCGATACGCTGCTTCTCATCGGTCGACGTCATGTACGCAGCAACAATTCCTGGATGCATAACTACCATCGCTTGGTAAAAGGCAAACCCCGTCATCACTTGTTGATGAACCCTGAAGACATGGCTCGTCACGGTTTGACGGACGGTCAGCGGGTACGGGTGGCCTCGCGGGTGGGTGGCATTGAGGTCGAAGTCATGGGCAGCGTCGACATGATGCGCGGAGTGGTCAGCCTGCCGCATGGCTGGGGGCACCGACGCCCCGGGGTGCAGATGGACATCGCCAGGGAGCAGCCCGGCGCGAGTGCGAACGATCTGACGGACGAGCGGCATCTGGACGCGGTCTCGGGAAACGCAGCGCTCAACGGGGTTCCAGTGACGGTGACCGCGGCATGACGCTCATCATATTTATCGGCTCGATTGAGGCCAAGACCGAGCGTGCCGCTGGGTAATCGGTTAGAATGCGGCACCGTGTCGACTCATACAGTCGTAAAGTTCAGCCGAGGTGCTCCATGGATATCATCGAAACGATCAAAGACCAGATTGCCAAAAACACCGTTCTGCTCTACATGAAAGGCGCGCCGAACGCTCCGCAGTGCGGCTTCTCGGCCAAGGCTTCCCAGGCGCTGATGGCGTGTGGCGAAAAATTTGCCTACGTCGATATCCTGCAGAACCCGGAGATCCGCGCCAATCTGCCTAAATACGCCAATTGGCCGACCTTTCCTCAGCTGTGGGTCGATGGTGAGTTGGTGGGCGGCAGTGATATCATCGTTGAAATGCATGCCAATGGTGAATTGCAGCCGTTGATCAAGGCGGCGGTCGAGAAAAACGCGACGGCGTGATTCAAGTGCCCACTAAAAAGCCCCGGTCTCTCGCGAGATTCGGGGCTTTTTCGTATTGAAAGCTTGACTCAGTCTTCTTCGCCCATCTGCGACTGCAGGTAGTTTTCGATGCCGACTTTGTCGATTAGGCCCAACTGGGTTTCAAGCCAGTCGATGTGCTCTTCTTCGGATTCGAGAATGTCTTCGAGCAGTTCGCGGCTGCCGAAATCGCCTACGGTTTCACAGTGTGCGATCGCAGCTTTCAAGTCCGCATGGCCTTTACGCTCGATCTTGAGGTCACACTCCAGCATTTCCCTGGTGTGTTCGCCGATCAGAATCTTGCCCAGGTCTTGCAGGTTCGGCAGGCCTTCCAGAAACAGGATGCGCTTGATCAGTTTGTCAGCGTGCTTCATCTCATCGATGGATTCTTTGTACTCGTGCTTGCCGAGCTTGTTCAGACCCCAATCTTCGTACATGCGGGCGTGCAGGAAGTACTGGTTGATCGCGACCAGCTCGTTTCCGAGGATCTTGTTGAGATGCTGGATGACGGTAATGTCGCCTTTCATGATCGAGGTCCTGTCGAAGATGTTTTATACAGGCCGCAAGTTTGAGCTTCGAACTTTCCGCTGTCAAACCTAAGTTATTGAATAATAAGTGAAAATAAATAGGAATAAGAATGTTTGTGTTCCGCATCTTATCGCTAAGCGATTGAATTCCCGACATAAAAAAACCGGACACTGGGTCCGGTTCTTTGAAATATGTTTTTCAAGCAGCAGAAAATTCTGCGGGATAGGCCAGCGCCGCCTGTGTGGTTTGCAGTTCGGTCAGGGTTTCGCGAACCACTTCCTTCGCAAGGCAGGCACATTTCCCACATTTGGTTGCGACTCCGAGGGTTTCGCGTACTTCACGATAGCTGCAGCATCCTTCCATGATCGCTTCGCGGATTTGTCCGTCGGTGACACCTTGGCAGAGGCAGACATACATAAAAATAGGACCGTCGCAGAGTGATGGGCTTATGTGCAACGGATACTAATGTTAATGAGAATGCTTGTCAAAACTACTCGCTTGAACAGGTAGGGGCGCCCGATCAGTGGTCAATGTGATGAGCGCGGGATTTGGCACCGCGAGGTTTGCGCGCTTTGGCGCAATAAAAAACCGGCCACGAGGACCGGTTCGAGTGGGGTGTCGATCCGCTTCAGTGATCGAAGTCGTGCCAGCCGCCCATTTCTTTCCACCGGTTGACGATACCGCAGAACAGCTCGGCGGTCTTTTCGGTGTCGTAGCGCGCTGAGTGAGCTTCCCGGCCATCGAAGTCGATATCTGCCGACTGGCAGGCTTTCGCCAACACTGTCTGGCCATAAGCCAAGCCGGCGAGGGTGGCCGTGTCGAAGCTGGAGAAGGGGTGGAACGGGTTGCGCTTCATGTCCAGCCGTGCCACTGCTGCGTTCAGGAAGCCCAAGTCAAAACTGGCATTATGGCCCACCAGAATCGCGCGTTTGCAGCCGTTCGCCTTCAACGCCTTGCGTACGCCCCGAAAGATATCGGTCAACGCAGCTTCTTCGCTCACGGCCATTCGCAGCGGGTGATCGAGCTTGATGCCGGTGAATTCCAGGGCCGCCGCTTCGATGTTGGCACCCTCGAATGGCTCGACCCGGAAGAAGTAGGTGTGCTCAGGGAATACGAACCCTTTTTCGTCCATGCCGATGGTGGTCGCGGCGATTTCAAGCAAGGCGTCGGTCGCCGCATTGAAACCGCCGGTCTCCACATCGACGACGACCGGCAGGTAGCCACGAAAGCGCGCTGCCATTGGATGTCGTGCGCCGATGCCGCCGCCAGCGCTGTCCTGATCGTCGTCGTAAAGGTC
The DNA here is from genome assembly GCF_003052515.2 of Pseudomonas sp. RIT409. Taxonomy (GTDB): domain Bacteria; phylum Pseudomonadota; class Gammaproteobacteria; order Pseudomonadales; family Pseudomonadaceae; genus Aquipseudomonas. The sequence continues at coordinate 109,329 of NZ_QARE02000018.1, forward strand.
TTCACTCACGCGTTGTCCTCCAGCAGGCGCCAGCGCAATGTCTCGCCGGCGCGCAGCGGAATCACCGACAGCTCACCGAAGGGAAGGCTGGTCGGGGCAGTCCATTCGTCACGCACCAGCGTGATGGTGTCGGTATTGGCAGGCAAGCCGTAAAACGCTGGCCCGTTAAGGCTGGCGAAACCTTCCAGCTTGTCCAGCGCATTGCGCTGTTCAAAGGCTTCGGCGTACAGCTCGATGGCAGCATAAGCGGTGTAGCAACCGGCGCAGCCGCATGCAGCTTCCTTGGCGTGCTGAGCATGGGGTGCAGAATCGGTGCCCAGGAAGAACTTGGGGCTGCCGCTGGTCGCTGCGTCCAACAAGGCCACTTGATGCGTGTTGCGCTTGAGGATTGGCAGGCAATAGAAGTGCGGACGAATGCCCCCCACCAACATATGGTTGCGGTTATACAAAAGGTGATGCGCGGTGATGGTGGCGCCGACGTTGGCCGACGCCTCATTGACGAACTGCACCGCGTCGCCAGTGGTGATGTGTTCGAAGACCACCTTTAACGTCGGGAAACGTTCGACGACACGGCGCATGTGCTCATCGATGAAGATCTTCTCGCGGTCGAACACGTCGATGTCACCGCGGGTCACCTCGCCGTGGATCAGCAGGGGCATGCCGACTTCGGCCATTGCCTCCAGCACCGGGAAGATCTTGTCGACACTGGTCACGCCTGAATCGGAGTTGGTGGTGGCTCCGGCCGGGTACAGCTTGGCAGCGTAGACAAAGCCACTGGCCTTGGCGGCGCGGATGTCGTCAGGCTGGGTCAGGTCGGTGAGGTAGAGCACCATCAGCGGCTCGAAACGGCTGCCGTGCGGGCGGGCAGCCAGAATGCGCTGGCGATAGGCCTGCGCCTGGTCCGCCGTACGAACGGGAGGAACGAGGTTTGGCATGATGATGGCGCGGCCAAAGGTGCGCGCCACGTCAGCGACGGTATGGGGCAAAACGGCGCCATCACGAAGATGGATATGCCAGTCGTCGGGGCGCAGGAGGGTCAGGCGGTCGGACATGGGGGAATTCCAGGCGGGCAAACTCGCGGGGAATGCTACCGGAAAAGACTCGTCCAGGCACCCGCTATCAAGTTTTGTAGGAACTTACCGATAGACACGTGTAAGCGATAAATTTGTTTCGCGTGAAATTTTCCAGTGGAGCCTCCCGTGCGCCAGCGATATCTAGCCCTGCTCAGCGTGTTTGCCAGCCTTCCGGCCATGGCTCTCACTTTCCAGACCCGTCTGGAGAATATCGAGTGGAAGGTAGAAGGCGATCAGTTCGAGTGCCGTCTGAGCCAGCCGATCGCCGATTTCGGTGCGGGTGAGTTCGTGCGTCGCGCAGGCGAGCAAGCGACGTTCCGGCTCAAGGCGACCGGCTACAGCCTGGCGTCGGGTTCCGCGACCCTCATTGCTGCAGCCGCCCCTTGGCAACCGGGGCGCGGGGATCTCAATCTGGGGGCAGTAAAAATCAGCGGCGGCGACATTCCGTTCAACACCAGCCAGGCCCAGGCGGGGCGCTTGATTGCAGGCTTGATGGATGGGCGTACGCCCGTAATCCGCCATGCGCTGCGCGAGGGTGGGGCAATGGAAGTCCGTCTGTTGCCGGTCAGGTTCAGCAAGGCTTACTCGGATTTCCAAGTGTGCACCGCCAAGTTGCTACCCATGAACTTCGACCAGGTGCGCCAGACCGAAGTCGGCTTCCCAGGTGGTGGTATCGACCTGGATGCTTCGGCCAAGCGCCGTCTCGACACCGTCTTGGCCTACATGAAGGCCGATCCTACGGTCAACCGGGTGGAACTGGATGGGCATTCCGATAACAGTGGCAACCGGCTGACCAACCGTGACCTTTCCCGTCGTCGTGCCCTGGCGGTCATGGACTACCTCAAGGCCCAGGGCGTTCCTGAAGAGCAGATCATCGTCCGGTTCCATGGCGAGCAATATCCGTTGGTGCCTAATACCAATAACACCAACCGCGCGCGCAACCGGCGAGTCAACATTCATCTGGACCGCGTCGCCGAGCAGAAACCATTCGTTCCGCCCGTCACCGCACCTGCCCCGGCGACGACGCCAGCCCCCGCAGCGCCAGCGGCACCTGCTACGGCAGCTGGCGCAGCGAGCGCCAAGGTTTCCTGACCCGATCACGCCGTGGAGCGACAGCGTCTGTCGCTTCGTCGTCACAAGCTGTCGCGACACTGTAAATCCAAGCGTATGAGCGGTAGAATCACCGGTTTTCCGTACAACGCGTTGGAGTGATGGCATGGCGGACGTTAACAAGGTAGTTCTCGCGTATTCCGGTGGCCTGGATACTTCGGTAATCCTCAAATGGCTGCAGGATACGTACAACTGCGAAGTGGTGACTTTTACCGCTGACCTGGGTCAGGGGGAAGAGGTCGAACCCGCACGCGCCAAGGCGCAAGCCATGGGCGTGAAAGAAATCTACATTGACGATCTGCGCGAAGAGTTCGTGCGTGATTTCGTGTACCCGATGTTCCGCGCCAACACCGTCTATGAAGGTGAGTACCTGTTGGGTACTTCCATCGCTCGTCCGCTGATTGCCAAGCGTCTGATCGAAATCGCCAACGAAACCGGCGCCGACGCGATTTCCCACGGCGCGACGGGCAAAGGCAACGACCAGGTCCGTTTCGAGCTGGGCGCCTACGCGCTCAAACCCGGCGTGAAAGTCATTGCGCCATGGCGTGAATGGGACTTGTTATCCCGTGAGAAACTCATGGACTATGCCGAAAAGCACGGCATCCCAATCGAGCGTCACGGCAAGAAGAAGTCCCCGTATTCCATGGACGCCAACCTGCTGCACATTTCCTATGAAGGTGGCGTGCTGGAAGACACCTGGACTGAGCATGAAGAGGACATGTGGCGCTGGACCAAGTCTCCGGAAACCGCCCCGAACACCCCTACATACATCGAGCTGACCTACCGCAACGGCGATATCGTCGCCATCGACGGCGTGGAGATGACTCCGGCCACTGTCTTGGCCACGCTCAACCGCATCGGCGGCGAGAACGGCATCGGCCGGCTGGACATCGTTGAGAACCGCTATGTCGGCATGAAGTCCCGCGGATGCTACGAGACCCCTGGCGGCACCATCATGCTGAAGGCACATCGGGCCATTGAGTCGATTACTCTGGACCGCGAAGTCGCTCACTTGAAAGACGAGCTGATGCCCAAATACGCCAGCCTGATCTACACCGGCTACTGGTGGAGCCCTGAGCGTCTAATGCTGCAGCAAATGATCGACGCGTCTCAGGTTCATGTGAACGGCGTCGTGCGTCTGAAGTTGTACAAGGGCAATGTGATCGTGACAGGTCGCAAGTCGGATGAGTCCCTGTTCGACGCCAACATCGCTACTTTCGAAGAGGACGGTGGCGCGTACAACCAGGCCGACGCTGCAGGTTTCATCAAGCTCAATGCGCTGCGCATGCGCATCGCCGCGAACAAAAATCGCAAGCTGTTCTGATCGTCACACGTCTGCCGGGGTGCAGCCCTTCACCGGGTTGCACCCACTCCCCGACATCACCTTCGCTTACGCTGACGCCAGGCTTAACGGCTGCGATTCGTGCTTGGAGTCTATGTGTTCCGCCCCTCGCGATCATCTTCCTGGGTGGGTGACGCTGCTTCAATGTCACCTGTGTCTGACGCCGTGGCACTGCTGAGCTCGAAGCGGTAGGCCTTGCCAATGTTCCACACGTCGCGCACGCCAATGTCCAGAAGTTGCGCGATTTCCTGCACGGTGTAACCCAGCGTCGAGTAATGCATCGCGTGCCCGGCGGTCACATCGTCGATGGTGACAGGGTCTCGGCTGCGTGGAAGTCTGGCGCCCCGCACCGGCCGACTGTGATGAATCTTGACGCCGTTCTCGCTGGCCAACCGTTTGATATCCTTTCGATTCATCCGCAGCGAATATTGGAGTGCCGTGACGCCAGCGCCTTTGGCGACGAGGCCTTTCAATTGTTCGAGTCGTGCATCTGGCTGCGCGGTCGTGCTGATTTGTGAGGTAGTCTCCTTGGGGTCTTTACTGGCATGCCGGGTTTCTCCCTCTGGCACAATGTTGATGACGCCTCCTTGCGCGACCTAGGCTTCTATTGCCTCTGCCAATTCAAGGGGGCGGTTGGCCTCTACTGAAGTTAAATAGATTTTCTGAGTCATTGAAGGGTTCCTTCGAGCAGGATGCTACGGTCAATTCGATGCCGTAAAAGTCTGTGATCGAATAAGTCGTCAAACGGCATTGGAGCAGGTTGGCGCAGTGGAATGTCGCTCGCTAACTCGATAATGGCATTGAAGATAAGTGCATGCGCGTTAACGCGGTGGTAGTAGTTACTTTTCGCCAAGTTTTCCCGGTTGTGCAATGCGTTTTGAATAAAAAAGTAACGACTGGTCTTGGGTTTGGCAAGTAAAAAAATACGTTTTCCCTGGCATTGGTAAGTTGTAATGGCGAACGCGTGCGCGTTGAAGAGTTTGGTCTGTTAGTTATGTAGTATTTTTCTTATTTATGGAAGTGTCAGTGGCGATGTAGGAAGATATGGTATTACGTAGACGCCGGGGCGCCTGGCGATTGCTTATCGGGACACTATTAAGTTCATTTAATTCTTTATGGTCAGAAGGGGTCCGCTGGTGGGGGGCAGATTCGAGCCGGCTTGGAGCGCCGTGCAGGTCTGTCTCGACGTAGGACGGGGCTTTCAACAAGGTCCGAAAATTTTGTAGGAAGGTTCTTTGAATAAATATGTATTGAAAATATATTTTTTGAGTGTGTATTTTTCAGCGCGATGCTATCAAGACGTTGCGGGTTGTAATTGGCAATATTTTATGATTGAACATGTGTGGCATGTTCGGGATATCGGCTTATCCTGAGCGTCAATGTGTGGAGCAGGAGTAACAATCAATCCATGGCCCAAGACTGTGCTGAGATGAGAACCGCTTCATCTGTCGGTAATGAACGCTTTCTCTGTGTCGGTTTTCACACTCTGGAATAAATGGTCATCCAAAAATTGAACACGGTCAGGATTTTCGTGGAGCATGGCGCAGCGGGCGGACTTCAGAATCGCACCACTTGCGTACGGGCGTTCGTAAATGTTTCTTTCAAATGATAGGAGGGAATTAAGTGACAGACGACAGCAGGCGATTCGATCGAAATGAAGATGAGTGAGTCTAGTTTTGTAGGACCTTTCTGTTGCTTGAGTAGGAAACGTCTTTGCCTGCTAGTCCAAAGGGAGGAGTCCCATGCAAAGCAGTAAACGACTAAGCTATTGTGCGGGCTCCAGAATATCGAACTGCAAAAAAATGGACTGCACATGAATAAAGTGTTGATCGTGGACGATCACCCCGTCATTCGGCTCGCCGTGCGCATGCTGATGGAGCGGCATGGCTACGAAGTCATCGCGGAAACGGACAATGGCGTGGATGCGCTGCAACTGGCCAGGGAGCATTTGCCTGATATCGTCATCTTGGACATCGGCATACCGAAACTGGACGGCCTCGAGGTTATCGCGCGGCTGACAGCCATGACGCTGCCTTTCAAGGTCCTGATCCTGACGTCGCAGTCCCCCGGGCATTTTTCGATGCGGTGCATGCAGGCCGGAGCAGCGGGGTATGTCTGCAAGCAGCAGGATCTGACCGAGCTGCTAAGTGCCATCAAGGCAGTCTTGTCGGGGTACAGCTATTTTCCCAATCAGGCGCTGCACACGGTACGTTCGAGCCTGGGCAACGCCAGCGAGGCCGAGATGGTCGACCGACTTTCAGGCAGGGAGATGATGGTGCTCCAGCAATTGGCCAGAGGTAAAACCAACAAGGAGATTGCTGATGGCATGTTTCTGAGCAATAAGACCGTCAGCACCTACAAGACTCGCCTGCTGCTCAAGCTGAATGCGCATTCGCTGGTTGATCTTATCGAGCTTGCCCAACGAAACGGGCTGGTCTAACCCGGCGCAGGGCGCGCTCGTGAGCGGGAACGGAGTGAGGGCGATTCAAGCGCATCGACGGCGCTCTGCCAGAAGGAAAAAGCCTCTCGGCCTGAGAGGCTTTGAGCATCAGGCTCGTCAGAAATCGAAATCGTAGTCCGCGAGCTGTTTCTGCAAACGCCGTTCTTCCAGAAGATTATCGATGGTGCGACGTTTACTGAGATTGGTTTTGGCGGCTTCCACAGGTACCTGAACGACTTCGTCGGCGTCTTCTGCCACGAAGTCGTCATCTACATCCATCTGCTCTTTGTCAGTGCTCATGAAAGTTGACTCCAGCTTAGACTGTCATTGGCGCACCTTATAGCGACAAATACGAAGCGGGTAAAAAAGATTTTTTCAATCGATTATCCTACGAAGCGCCTATTGCTCAATCGTCTGAAGTCTTCTGCTTGAATTCACACAAATCCTCGATCCGGCAGCTGCCGCAGCGCGGCTTTCGCGCTATGCAGACATAGCGGCCATGCAGGATCAGCCAATGATGAGCGTCGAGAAGATAGTCTTTCGGTACGAACTTCATCAATTTGTTTTCGACTTCCACAACGTTTTTACCCGGCGCGATGCCAGTCCGATTGCTGACGCGGAAGATATGGGTGTCGACGGCCATCGCCAGTTGGCGGAAAGCGGTGTTGAGCACGACATTGGCCGTCTTGCGGCCTACGCCCGGCAGCGCTTCGAGCGCTTCACGCGTTTGCGGGACTTCGCCGCCGTGGAGCTCGATCAGAAGGCGGCAGGTCTCGATGACGTTTTTCGCTTTACTGTTATAGAGACCGATGGTCTTGATGTACTCCGAAAGACCTTCGACACCGAGTGCGTAGATGGCTGCTGGGGTGTTCGCTACTGGATACAAACGCGCGGTGGCCTTGTTGACGCTCACATCAGTGGCTTGTGCGGAAAGAATCACCGCAATCAGCAATTCGAACGGAGAGCTGTACGACAACTCGGTTTTTGGGTCCGGATTGTCTTCATGGAGGCGGCGAAAGATTTCCAGGCGTTTTGCTGCGTTCATGGCGTGAAGGGTCCCAGGCAAATCAGTGGCATCGTTAAGGTCTCATTGAGCGCAGGTTCTACGTCGACATGGCTTCCAATGCGTGGAGCGCTTGCTCTGCGTCCGACACCTCACTGTTCAGTGCTGCCAGCTGTTCTGCCGGCGCAGCGTTGGTTTGGGCCTTCTTGAGCGCAGCGCGTCGCGTCGCCAACTGGATCTTCGCCCGATTGATTGCCGCTTTGTCTGGCTGCCCTGCGCTCGATGCGCTAACTGGTGGCGGAGAAGGGGGATTATCTGGAGTGATCTCACTCAGCAGTAATGCGAGTGCTCGCTCTGCCTCTTCGAACTGCCGTTGCAACGTCACCAGTTGAGCAGCTTGTTCGGCGGTGGGCGGGTGCCCAAATGCCTTCAGTGATCTGTTCAATTGGGCGCGGCTCATGTTGACGTCGACGCGGGCCTGCTTCAATGCTGCGTCGTCCGCAGCGTTGTGCACGCGCACCCGTCCCAACGCGGCTTGCACCGGATCGCTGGTGTTCGCGCTGGTCTTTGAAGCCTGTTGGCGCGCCAGCCGCTCGGACTGCCGCTGTAGCTCTTCGCGGTGTAGCCGCACGTTACGCGCTTCGAAGCGCTGGCGCGCCTGTCCCCGTCTGGCCGCTCTTGCAACGCGTTGGGCGTCGTCGAATGCCAGCCCGCCGACAATCGGTATGAGTGTGGGTGATGACAGGGGCAGCATGTCGATGCAGTCGACCGGGCAGGGCGCGACGCACAAGTCGCACCCGGTGCACTCCGAGGCGATGACGGTATGCATCCACTTAGCGGCACCCACGATAGCGTCAACGGGGCAGGCCTGGATGCATTTGGTGCAGCCGATGCACTCCTCCTCGCGAATGAACGCGACCTGTGACGGAGCGTGACCGCGTTCTGTGTCAAGGGGGAGGGCAGGCACATTGAGCAGGTCCGCCAACGCGGCGATAGTTTCGTCGCCGCCCGGGGGGCACTTGTTGATGGCTTCGCCGCTGGCGATTCCTTCCGCGTAAGGCTTGCAGCCGGGGTGGCCACATTTGCCACACTGGGTCTGTGGCAACAGGGCGTCGATACGCTGAATCAGGTTCATGCTTGGTCAGGCCGACGCTTTCGAGACGTCGGCCCCTCATGCTTATTTAATGCGTTGACCGGGTTTGGCGCCGCTGTCGGGGCTCAGCAGGTAAATGTCTTCACCGCCAGGGCCCGCTGCCATCACCATGCCTTCGGAGACCCCGAAACGCATTTTTCGCGGTTTGAGGTTCGCGACCATCATGGTCAGACGCCCTTCCAGTTCGGCGGGGTTCGGGTAAGCACTCTTGATCCCGGAGAACACATTGCGTTTCTCGTCGCCGATGTCGAGGGTCAGGCGAAGCAGCTTGTCCGCACCTTCGACATGCTCGGCCTTTTCTATAAGAGCGACCCGCAGGTCCACTGCGGCGAACGTATCGAATTCGATTTCCGGAGACAGCGGGTCCTTGGTCAGTTCGCCATTGCCTTCTGCGGGGCCGGTGTCGGTCGCGCTCACTGTGAGGTCTTCTTTGGAGGCACGGGTCATGGCTTCCACTTTGGCCGGGTCGATGCGGGTCATCAGCGCCTGGAATGGCTTGAGTGGGTGCTCGCTGAGCAGCGTCATGTGGTCGTCCCAGGTCAAGGGAGCGACGTTGAGGAACTGCTCGGCATCGGCGGCCAGGTTAGGCAAGACCGGCTTGAGGAAGATAACCAGTTGACGGAACAGGTTCACACCCAGTGCGCAGATCGCCTGGACTTCGTCCTGCTTGCCTTCCTGCTTGGCCAGCGACCAAGGCGCCTTGTCGGCGATCCAGGCGTTGGCGCGATCGGCCAGGGCCATGATTTCACGCATGGCACGGGCAAAGTCGCGGGCCTCGTAGGCTTCTGCGATGCTCGGCGCAGCGGCTCGGAATGCATCGGTCAATTCAGGTGCGGCGTTGCCGGCCGCCAACACGCCAGCGTTGCCTTTATGAATGAAGCCCGCGCAGCGGCTGGCAATGTTGACCACCTTGCCAATCAGGTCGGAGTTGACCTTCTGCACGAAGTCTTCGAGGTTGAGGTCCAGGTCATCGACGCCACGGCCCAACTTGGCCGCGTAGTAGTAACGCAGGTACTCCGGGGACAGATGTTCCAGGTACGTCCGCGCCTTGATGAAAGTGCCGCGGGATTTCGACATTTTCTGGCCGTTGACGGTGAGGTAGCCGTGAACGTTGATGCCGCTGGGCTTGCGGAAACCCGCGCCCTCGAGCATGGCAGGCCAGAACAGGGCGTGGAAGTTGACGATGTCCTTGCCGATGAAGTGGTAGAGCTCGGCGGTCGAGTCTTTCTTCCAGAAGGTGTCGAAGTCCAGAGCCGGCGTTCGGTCGCACAGGTTCTTGAAGCTGGCCATGTAACCGATGGGCGCATCCAGCCAGACGTAGAAGTACTTGCCCGGCTCATCGGGAATCTCGAACCCGAAATAGGGTGCATCGCGAGAAATGTCCCATTGCTGCAGGCCAGCATCCAGCCATTCGGCAAGTTTGTTGGCCACTGCATCCTGAAGTGTGCCGCTGCGTGTCCATTCTTTGAGCATGGCGTCGAAGGCGGGCAGGTCGAAGAAGAAATGCTTCGAATCCTTGAGCACGGGCGTGGCGCCGGAAATTGCCGATTTCGGGTCTTTCAGGTCGGTGGGCGCGTAGGTGGCCCCGCACTTTTCACAGTTGTCGCCGTACTGGTCCTCGGTGCCGCATTTCGGGCAGGTGCCTTTGATGAAGCGGTCGGCCAGGAACATTTTCTTTTCCGGGTCGAAATACTGGGTGACCGAACGCGTAGAGATGTGCCCGGCGTCACGCAGACGGGTGTAGATCAGGCTCGACAGCTCACGGTTCTCTTCGGCGTGAGTGGAGTGGAAATTGTCGAAATTCACCAGAAAGTCGGCAAAGTCCGCGCTGTGTTCGGCCTGCACATTGGCGATCAGTTGTTCCGGTGTGATGCCTTCTTTCTCGGCACGCAGCATGATGGCCGAGCCATGGGCGTCGTCGGCGCACACATAGATGCACTGGTTGCCGCGGTGCTTCTGGAAACGCACCCACATGTCGGTCTGGATGTACTCGAGCATGTGGCCAAGGTGAATGGAACCATTGGCATAGGGCAGGGCGCTGGTGACGAGAATCTTGCGTGGCTCGGACATGGGGCTCGGCTACTTGAAGTTTGAAGTGAAACGGAGGTCGGCCACTATAAAGCGCCGGGCTTTTTTTTTCATCCCGCAGATAGGGTATGTGCGGCGTTTCACGGTGTCGGATTGGGTTACGGTTTGCGTAGGAGCACGGTTGCCCGCGATGGCGGTGTGCCAGATCGCATCGATGAGCCGGATCAATGTCCTCCGCGGCCGAGCGCGCTCCCACACGCGTGATCTGCAAAACCCCGCCCCGCTATCCGGCAGACGCGGTAGGATAGCCGCCTGTTTTGCTCAGTCTTTTTCGGGAGTGACCCATGAGCGCTGTCAACCGCGCGACGGTGGAGGCTGTTCTTCGCCAGTACACCGATCCTTATTTGAACCAAGACCCGGTCAGCGCCGGCTGCGTGCAGGCCATCGACATTGATGGCGGGCGCGTCACCGTGCAGCTGGAACTGGGGTATGCCGCCGACCTGTTCAAGAACGGCTGGGCGCAGATGCTGCAAATGGCGATTGAGGGCCTGGACGGCGTTACGGCGGCGAGCGTTCGCGTCAGTACGCACATCACCGCGCACAAGGCTCAGGGGCAGATTCCGGGCCTGGCCAATGTTAAGAACATCATTGCCGTGGCCTCTGGCAAGGGGGGGGTGGGCAAATCCACCACGGCTGCGAACCTGGCGCTGGCCTTGTCTCGAGAGGGGGCGCGGGTCGGCATTCTCGATGCTGATATCTATGGCCCGAGTCAGGGCGTCATGTTCGGCATTCCCGAGGGGACTCGGCCTAAAGTCAAGGAACAGAAATGGTTCGTGCCGATCGAGGCTCATGGTGTCGAAGTGATGTCGATGGCCTTTCTGACCGACGACAACACGCCCATGGTCTGGCGCGGGCCGATGGTGTCCGGGGCGTTGTTGCAACTGATTACTCAGACCGCCTGGAATGATCTGGATTATTTGGTTATCGATATGCCGCCGGGGACGGGTGATATTCAGTTGACCTTGGCGCAGAAGGTGCCGGTGGCCGGGTCGGTCATCGTCACCACGCCTCAGGATCTGGCCTTGCTGGACGCCAAGAAAGGCGTCGAAATGTTCCGCAAGGTCAACATCCCGGTGTTGGGCGTCGTGGAAAACATGGCGGTGCATATTTGCTCGAACTGCGGCCATGCCGAGCATCTTTTTGGCGAGGGCGGTGGTGAGAAGCTGGCGTCTCAATACGGTGTCGAACTGCTGGCGTCTTTGCCTTTGTCGATGTTGATCCGTGAGCAGGCCGATGGGGGCAAGCCGACCGCCATTGCAGAACCTGAAAGCCAGATTGCCATGATTTACCAGGAACTCGCGCGCCATGTGGGGGCCAGGATCGTGCTGCAGGCGGCCGCAACCCCTGCAATGCCGAACATTTCGATCAGCGACGACTGATCATTCTGCGAGGCTGGCGGGTATTGCGCGCCGGGGGCGAAGCTTGACCGCTCGCCCCCCCAGGAAGCGGGCTCGCGGCAATAGGTTCACGGCGCGTCAGGCGTCTGCCCAGGAAAATCGACAGGCATAAAAAAACCCCGCTTTTCAGGGCGGGGTCTTTCAAGCGATTCAGCGCAAGTTAGATAACTTGAACTTCTTCAGCTTGCATGCCTTTCTGGCCGCGGGTAGCGACGAAAGAAACCTGTTGGCCTTCTTTCAGGGTTTTGAAGCCGTCAGCCTGGATGGCTTTGAAGTGTACGAACAGGTCGTCACCGGATTGTGGAGTGATGAAGCCGAAGCCTTTCTCATCGTTGAACCACTTGACGGTACCGGTTTGGCGATTGGACATGGTGTATCTCCTTGGACAAAGTTAACTGCGGCTAGGGAAAAGCCCTGACCGAGACTGAGTGCAAAGAGCAGGAAAATTCATGGAGATGGTTGGATCGAAATTCAACATCGTGTAGAGATTCTCAGTGACACAAGCAACACAGTGGCGTCACCTTAACCCTTTTTCCAGAGTGTGCCAATGGTTCGGCCACGTTTATTTCGGTGGATGACAAACGGTTTGCGCGCCCCGTCGTGCGCAGTCTTTGAACCGGGCGCTCATGCCCGGTAAGATGCCGGACATCTTTTTCACCTCGCTATTCAGGACACCGCCATGAGCATCAAATCGGACAAGTGGATTCGCCGCATGGCGCAAGAGCACGGCATGATCGAGCCGTTCGTGGAGCGCCAGATGCGCGGTGAAGGTGCCGATCGTCTGATTTCCTTCGGGGTGTCCAGCTACGGCTACGATGTGCGCTGCGCCGATGAATTCAAGGTGTTCACCAACATCAATTCGGCCACCGTCGATCCGAAGAATTTCGACGCCGGCAGCTTCGTCGACATCAAGAGCGACGTATGCATCATCCCGCCCAACTCGTTCGCGCTGGCCCGCACCGTCGAATATTTCCGCATCCCGCGCAATGTGCTGACCATCTGCTTGGGCAAGAGCACTTACGCCCGCTGCGGCATCATCGTCAACGTGACGCCTCTGGAACCGGAGTGGGAAGGCCACGTGACGCTGGAGTTCTCCAACACCACCACGCTGCCTGCGAAGATTTACGCCAATGAAGGCGTTGCGCAGATGCTTTTCCTCGAGTCCGACGAAGAATGTGAAGTGTCCTACAAAGACCGCGGTGGCAAGTACCAGGGCCAGCGTGGCGTTACGCTGCCTCGCGCTTAAGTGCACCGTTGGTCATTTCCAAACTGAATTAGTCGCGAAATGCGCACTCTATGTATTGAACTGTTCTCATCCGCACCATGCGGATGGGACCAACGCTCAGGAGTGCCCTATGAAGAGACAAGTGAAGACCAGCAGCGGTATTGGCGACCCCGGAGGTAATCAGGTCGGGCTGCTGGCATGGTCGCTGTTAGCGCATCCGCATTTGGTCAACATGGTCGCCGGAGGCATCCCTGGCCAGCCTACCCCCGACACTCCCA
>NZ_QARE02000019.1 GCF_003052515.2 Pseudomonas sp. RIT409
CCCCTTCTCCTGCCCGCCCAACTGACGGTCGAATTCGGGAATCTTACTGTAGTGCAGATTGTCTGCGCTGAAGCAGGGTACCTTGTGTTCGGGCATACCCAGCGGTTTTCTGCCGGCTGTTTGCTCATTTTGGCGATGAGGCGGTGTGGACTCCTGTGAACCGAAACTGCCTCGGGTTGACTGGGCGGAGTGCAGATCCGGGCGCTTTTTCAGCGTCTCCTCATGCTTGATCATCCATTGCGCCAAGCGCTTGCCTTGGCGGGTGGAGTGCATCTCATTGGCGAGTTGGCCGATGCCTCCGCGCCCTCGGGTCAGGTAGTCGACGATGGCGCTGAGCAGCAGCACCACGACTTCGACGTGACCCCGGGCGAAGTGGTGGGTGGCACGCTGCACCACCAAGAGCTCGTTCTCGCCGAAAGGGTTGAGGCCTTCGTCACCCGATATGCCGTCCCACACCACTTGGATGCCGACCAGGTAATGGTCGAGCAGCACCGGCAGCCCATTCACGAAGTATTCGGCGATCGACGCCAAGCCCAGGGCGGTCAGTATCCAGCCGCTGGCTTGCAGGCCGACGCCCATGCCAGCCAAGCCACCTGGCAGAGCACCCGCACCGCCCGCCAGCGCGCCGGCACCGGCGCCAATGACGCCGCCGGCCAATACGCTGCCGACAACGATCAATGCCATTTGGCCAACGGTGCCTAACAGTTCTTGCACCACCTCGCCGATATCAAGATCGGCGAAACGCTGTCTCAATAAATCAGCTGCTTCGAACTCGGCGCGATAAAACGCCGTACGAATATGATCCAGACGGCGCAGTACCGTACTGACCGATGGCAAGTGCTCATTGAAATAGCCGCGAAACTTCCCTTGGCCCGCACTCCTTATTTCGAAGAGGAGGCGCTCTTCGATTTCGAACCAAGAGGGCAGGACCGTCCCTTCAAACATCCCCGTCTCCCTGACAGCGGTATGAAACTTTCAGGGGCGGAAATTAAAGGCGGTTGATCAGCGTTTCAATATACAAAGCGTTTAATAAAAAGTGCGTTGTGAGGAAGTTTTAGTTTTCTGAACTTTTTAAGTGGGAAGAGTATTAAATTGATGTGGGACTTTTCTTTTTAATTATCGCGTTTGGGAAATAACTTTAATTGGCCCCAAAAAAAGGCCCCTTGCAGCGATTGCGCTGCAAGGGGCCTGGTGGATCAGTCCGGTCGTCAGCTGCGGCCGGGAAACAGTTCCGGTTTTACGATGCCGTTGAGTTGAGGGTAAGGAATCTTCAACTCGATATGGCCCATGGCATAAGGGGCGATGGTGGAAACCGGGTATTTGAGGATGACTGCGCCGTACGTCAGCGCAACATTGGAAGTCCGCTTGAAAGGCCACATCTTCTGGAACTCGGCATCCTTGTCCAGCTTTGTGCTGACCTGCCAGGCCTGGTGGGCCAGCTCTGCCTTCGCCCAGAAAGCCGCTTCCTGGCCGGGCACCAGCATGTCACTGAGGGTCAGAACACGTTGCTGCTGGCGGGAGTAATTAATGAACGCCCGGCCGGGATTGCCGTGGGCCCCGCCGGTATCCAGGTAGCTGGACAGCTCAACCACCACGATGCCGTCATGCTGCTCGCGTACCTTGGCCTGCAGATAGCTCGCGTTGCGCGCCGGTGCGGTGGCCAGGAATTGCTCTTGATAAGCCTTGAGGGTCGGCGGCACGGGGCCGTCACTGTCGTTGCGGGTCAATTGCAGCAAGGTGCGCTGCGTGATTTCGTCGAGTTTTGGCTCGTCCGGGAAATGCACGGTGTCGATGTTCACCAAGGGACAGTCGGCGGCGGTGCAGCCCGGTTTGATCAGCTCTGAAGCGTCGCGCTGAACGGTCAGCGGTTTACGCAGGTTGGGTTCGAAAAAACTTTGGCAGGCGCCGAGAATCAGGGCCAGACAGGCGATTGAAGTGATCTTCAGAAACGACATGGTGTTCCTTGGCGTTGGCATTTTAAGGGCCGTAAAGGGCCATCCAGGTAGGCAATGGCAACGGGCTTTGACTGTAGGGGACGCAATCAGTTCGCCACTGGGCGGATTAGAGTGCCTTTCCCCTCCAGTCGTCTACCCTCAGTGCCGAAATTGCCAACCCAGAGGGCTGCATCCTGTGCGACACCACGTTAGGATGGCGCGAAGTCAGCCATGCTTTGCAGTGAGAAACCTATGACCGACAGCGCGAGTTCGACCCCCACGAAGCATGAGATCACCCATCGGGAAACCTGCTTCAAGGGTTTCTACCAACTGGACCGTCTGCGCCTGCGCCACGAATTGTTCGATGGCGGAATGAGCCCGGAAATCAAGCGCGAACTGTTCGTGCGGCACGATGCCGTCTGCGTTCTGCCTTACGATGCCAAGCGCGACGAGGTGGTGCTGATCGAGCAGTTCCGCGTCGGTGTAGTGGGCAAGCACCCCAACCCATGGCTGGTGGAAATGGTCGCCGGCCTCATCGACAAGAAAGAACTGCCTGAAGAAGTTGCTCACCGCGAAGGAGAAGAGGAAGCTGGGCTTGCGTTCGAGGCGCTGTGGCCGATTACCAAGTACTTTCCGTCGCCGGGGGGCAGCAACGAATTCGTCCATCTGTACCTGGGCAAGTGCGTCAGTGAAGGGGCGGGTGGCTTGCACGGGCTGGAGGAAGAGGCCGAAGACATCCGTGTGTCGGTCTGGTCATTCGACGAGGCCTTTCAGGCTGTGAAAGACGGACGCATTGTCAACGCGGCAACTATCATCGCAATACAATGGCTGGCACTCAATCGTGCCGAAATCAGGGGGCTATGGTCGTGAATCTTCTGCGCGAGCGCTACCGTGTCGATCTTGCCGGGCTGCAAGCAGCCTGTGAGGCGAACTACGCGCGCTTGATGCGTCTGTTGCCGGACATGCGCGAAGGCAATGGTCAACGTTCTCGCCGGGTGGCCGTCACCCAAGGCGATCAGATGCTCGGTGTGCTGGCCGTCGAAGTGCTGCTCGACTGTCCTTACACCACCACGTTGCAAGTGCGCCAGGAGCACAGCCTGCCCTGGCTGCCGGTCCCGGTGCTGGAAGTGCAGGTCTACCACGATGCTCGCATGGCCGAAGTCATCGGCGCGGAGCACGCCCGGCGTTTCCGCGGTATCTATCCGTACCCCAACGCCGATATGCACCAGCCGGATGAAAAGGCACAGCTGAATCTGTTTCTTGGCGAGTGGTTGAGCCATTGCCTGGCGTGTGGGCATGAGTTCGAATCGGTTCGGTGATCCCGGCTCTGAAAAAGTGAGGACTGAACACGGTGTTCAGCCGATTGGATAAGCACCGATGGCCGAACGCGCTTGATTCGATAACTGATACCTGCCACTCATTTCCAAGTTTGCCGTCGTAACAATCACGCACCATAATCCGGCCTTGTCTGCTCAAGGAGATGGCCATTGTCGAGCGCATCCTCAAATCCGTCCTCTGTGTTGGTGGTGCAACTGTCCGACAGTCATCTGTTCGCTGAGGCGGACAGCACCTTGTTGGGCATGCCGACCCGCGACAGCCTCCACGCCGTGATCGGGCTGGTTCTCGAGGAGCAGCCTCACATCGATCTGGTGCTGGCGACAGGGGATCTGTCCCAGGACGGAACCGTGGCGTCCTATCAAGCGTTTCTCGAGGCGAGCGATCGGCTCGACGCTCCCAAGCGCTGGCTGCCGGGCAACCACGACGAAGTGCGGGAAATGGCGATCGCAGCCCGGCAAAGCGATGTACTCGAGGCAATCACCGACATCGGCGGCTGGCGCGTCACGATGCTGGATTCTTCCGTTTCGGGTTCGGTGCCTGGCTATCTGGAGGACAAACAGTTACAGATCCTCGTCCAGGCATTGAGCGAAGCGCCGGATCGTCATCATCTGGTGTGCCTGCATCATCATCCGGTGCCGATTGGCGCAGCGTGGATGGAGCCGATTGGATTGCGCAATCCAGAGGCCCTGTTTTCGGTACTCGACCGATTTCCGCAGACGCGGGCGGTGCTGTGGGGCCACGTGCATCAGGTCTTCGATCAGCCTCGCGCAGGCTTGCGCTTGATGGCCTCGCCTTCGACGTGCATCCAATTCGCCCCCGGCAGTGACGATTTTGCCCTGGACTCGCAGGCCCCGGGCTATCGCTGGCTGCGTTTGCACGATGACGGCCGGATCGAGACCGGCGTTTCCCGCATTGATCCTGACCTGTTCGAAATCGACCTCAATGGCGCTGGCTATTGAAGGAAATGTCCTGAATTCGCCGCAACAGCTCATCACACGAGTCTTCACGCCGTTGTCCCTGTAAACTGCGTGGCTTTGCCCTTGTGGGCTAGGAATCAGGGTTTGGAGGCAAACGCGTGAACCATGATCGGCCGACGCTTCTTTATATACATGGCCTGAACAGCTCGGCGATGTCGAAAAAGGCCACACAGTTGACGACGTTGATGACGCGGCTAGGGCTTGCCGAGCAATTGCGGGTGCCGGAGTTGCACCATCATCCGCGGCAGGCGATTGCGCAGCTCGAAGCGGCGATCGAAGCGCTGGGTGGGCGGCCATTACTGGTCGGCAGCTCGCTCGGCGGCTACTATGCGACTCACCTGGCCGAGCGCCACGGTCTCAAGGCGGTGCTGATCAACCCTGCGGTCAATCCGCATGAGTTGTTCGATGGCTTTCTGGGCACTCAGACCAACCTCTACACCGGCCAGACGTGGGAGTTGACCCACGACCACGTGGACGCCTTGGCTGAGCTGGAAGTACCCGCCCCGCAAGACCCGCAACGCATTCAGGTATGGTTGCAAACCGGCGACGAGACACTGGATTATCGACGCGCACAGGGCTTTTATCGGGCCTGCGCGCTGCGGATCGAGGCAGGCGGCGACCACAGCTTTCAGGGCTTCGCGCAGAAGATGCCGACGCTGTTGAGCATCGCAGGTTTCGCCCCCGATCTGCTGCAGGCCATCGATCGGTCAGCGCTGTGACAGCGTGCAGGCCGGTGCGTTGGCAATAATGAAGCGTAGAACGCGCGTGCAACGACAGCATCACTCCGAAATTTCATGAACGACTTGATGACGAGACCCCATGGCCAATCCCAGCGCTAGCTCTTATAACGCAGACGCCATCGAAGTCCTCTCGGGCCTCGACCCGGTCCGGAAGCGACCGGGCATGTACACCGACACCACCCGGCCGAACCATCTGGCCCAGGAAGTCATCGACAACAGTGTCGACGAAGCCCTGGCCGGGCACGCCAAATCGGTGCAGGTCATTCTTCACGCTGACAATTCGCTGGAAGTGGCCGACGACGGTCGCGGCATGCCCGTGGACATCCACCCGGAAGAGGGCGTTTCTGGCGTCGAACTGATCCTCACCAAGCTCCATGCGGGCGGCAAGTTCTCGAACAAGAACTACCAGTTTTCCGGCGGCCTGCACGGCGTGGGGATTTCTGTGGTCAACGCGCTCTCCACCCAGGTCCGGGTGCGGGTCAAGCGTGACGGCAACGAATATGAGATGACGTTCGCCGACGGCTTCAAAGCTACCGAACTGGCCGTCATCGGTACCGTCGGCAAGCGCAACACGGGCACCAGCGTGCATTTTTCGCCGGACCCGAAGTATTTCGACAGCCCTAAATTCTCCGTCAGCCGCCTTAAGCATGTGCTCAAGGCCAAGGCAGTGCTGTGTCCGGGGCTGCTGGTCAGCTTCGAAGACAAGGGCACCGGCGAGAAAGTGGAGTGGCATTACGAAGACGGTCTGCGCTCCTACCTGCAGGATTCGGTCAGCGATTTCCTGCGTCTTCCGGAAGAACCGTTCTGCGGTGCGTTCGCCGGTCACAAAGAGGCCGTTGACTGGGCGTTGTTGTGGTTGCCGGAAGGTGGCGACAGCGTGCAGGAAAGTTACGTCAACCTGATCCCGACCGCACAGGGCGGCACTCACGTCAACGGCCTGCGCCAGGGGTTGCTCGATGCGATGCGCGAGTTCTGTGAATTCCGCAACCTGTTGCCCCGTGGCGTGAAACTCGCCCCGGAAGACGTCTGGGAGCGCATTGCCTTCGTGCTGTCG
Source organism: Pseudomonas sp. RIT409 (assembly GCF_003052515.2). Classification (GTDB taxonomy): domain Bacteria; phylum Pseudomonadota; class Gammaproteobacteria; order Pseudomonadales; family Pseudomonadaceae; genus Aquipseudomonas. The sequence goes on from NZ_QARE02000019.1 coordinate 6,044, forward strand.
ATGAAGATGCAGGAACCGCAATTTTCTGGCCAGACCAAAGAGCGTCTGTCCTCCCGCGAAGCGGCGGCGTTCGTTTCCGGTGTGGTCAAGGATGCCTTCAGCCTGTGGCTCAACGCGCACCCCGAGGTGGGCATGCAGTTGGCCGAACTGGCCATCAGCAACGCGGGCCGCCGTCTCAAGGCGAGCAAGAAGGTGGAGCGCAAGCGCATCACCCAGGGCCCGGCATTGCCTGGCAAACTGGCGGACTGCGCCGGTCAGGACCCGATGCGCGCCGAGCTTTTTCTGGTCGAGGGCGATTCCGCGGGCGGGTCGGCCAAACAGGCGCGCGACAAGGAGTTCCAGGCCATCCTGCCGCTGCGCGGCAAGATCCTCAACACCTGGGAAGTGGACGGCGGCGAAGTCCTCGCCAGCCAGGAAGTGCACAACATCGCCGTGGCCATAGGCGTCGATCCTGGCGCGGCGGACATGAGTCAGTTGCGCTACGGCAAGATCTGCATCCTGGCCGACGCCGACTCCGACGGCCTGCACATCGCCACGCTGCTGTGCGCGCTCTTCGTTCAGCACTTCCGTCCACTGGTCGACGCCGGTCATGTCTACGTTGCCATGCCGCCGCTGTACCGCATCGACCTGGGCAAGGACATCTATTACGCGCTGGACGAAGCCGAACGTGACGGGATCCTCGACCGTTTGGTCGCCGAGAAGAAACGCGGCAAGCCGCAAGTCACGCGCTTCAAAGGCCTGGGCGAGATGAACCCGCCTCAACTGCGCGAAACCACCATGGACCCGAACACGCGCCGCCTGGTGCAGTTGACCCTGGATAACTTTGAAGAGACCTCGGAGATCATGGACATGCTGCTGGCTAAAAAGCGCGCCAGCGATCGCAAGACCTGGCTGGAATCCAAAGGCAACCTCGCCGAGGTGTTGGTTTGAGGCGAGTCTGGCTGGCAGCCCTGTTGCTGACCGCCGTGCCCGTTTTCGCCGCCGAGCCGGTTGCCCACAAGCCCTTGCCGGAACTGAAGCTGCTGTCCGAGCACGCCGTCGATGACATGGTCGGCGGCAATCTATCCGGCTTGGCGTCGTGCAACGGTACGCTGTGGACAGTCTCCGACCGTGACGACACGTTGCTGTATCGCCTGGACACCACTGCAAGTGTCTGGAAAGCGCGTGCACAGGTGCTGGACATTCCGCCAATTCCAGACAGCGGGTTGTCGGCCACCTTGCGAGGGATGGCCAAGGCTTCTGCACTGATTCGCGGGGGCGATCTGGATTTCGAGGGTGTCACCTGTGATACCGCTGGCAATCGGTATCTGGTCAGTGAAGCCTATGCGACGGTCCTGAAGGTGCCCGTCGAGGGGCCTGCGAGCTGGTTGGAGTTGCCGAAAAAGGTGGTCGAGGAGGCTCAGTCGGCGGGGATGCTGCAGCACTTCAATGCGATTTTCGAAGGCATTGCCGTCAGTCCCGAAGGCGATCAGCTCTGGCTGGCCGCCGAGCGCGAGAAGCGCGGGCTGCTGACGGTCAAGCGTGGCAAGGACGGCTGGGCCTGCGGTGCAAGTTGCATTTTGCGGGTGGAGTCCGGGAACGATGTGCTGCCGCCGCAGTTGAGCGGCAAATCCGTGGCCAAGGATTTTTCCGACATCTCGCTGTACAAGGGCAAGCTTTACACCCTGGAGCGCGCGGCCTATCGCATCTGCCGTCGGGCTTTGGAAACGGGGCAACTGGAAACCTGCTGGTCGTTCGCCAAAGAGGCGTTGCAACCTAACCGCTTGTACGACCAGAAATACGGACTGACGGAAGCGCTGATCGTTGACGAAACCGGCGCGTGGGTCGGGACGGACAACAACTTCGGCGTGCGCGCCGATGGCGAAAAACGCCCGATCGTCTGGCGCTTTGCCGCCCCGCAAGGCGGCTGGGGCGGCAAGCCTTGAGCCAGGCGCCTCCCGGCAAGCGCGCCGGGCGCCTGATGTTGATCATGGCCTGGGCTGCGGCGCTGTTTCTGGCGACGCGTTTTTTTGGCGACTGGGAGCAGCGTCAGGAAAACCCGAATACCACCGTGACCTCGGAACACGGTGACGGTTATGTGGAAGTGCGTCTGGTGAGCAATCGCCAGGGGCATTTCGTGATGACGGGGCAGATCAATGCGCGCCCCGTGGCGTTCATGCTGGACACCGGTGCGACTCAGGTCGCGATCCCCGACAGCGTTGCGCAAACACTGCGGCTGGAGCGTGGCGCTCGCGTGGAGGTCAACACGGCCAACGGCCGGACGGACGCTTTCCGCACGACGCTGCGAACCCTGCAAATTGGCGACATCGTCCTGGACAACGTGCGCGCTCTAGTGGTGCCCGGTCTGGACGGTGATCAGGTGCTGCTGGGTATGAGCGCCATCAAACAACTTGAATTCACCCAGCGCGGCGGCACCTTGCTGCTGCGTCAGACGACGAAATGATGAGGCCCGCATGAGCGACTCCCTTGACCTCAGCCTGGATGGCGTAGAACGCCGCTCACTGGCTGACTTCACCGAACAGGCCTATCTCAACTATTCCATGTACGTGATCATGGATCGGGCCTTGCCGCACATCGGTGACGGCCTCAAGCCAGTGCAGCGACGCATTGTCTACGCCATGAGCGAACTGGGCCTGGACGCCGACGCCAAGCACAAAAAATCGGCGCGTACCGTCGGTGACGTACTCGGCAAATTCCACCCCCACGGCGACTCGGCCTGTTACGAAGCCATGGTGCTGATGGCCCAGCCGTTCAGCTACCGCTACACGCTGGTGGACGGCCAGGGCAACTGGGGCGCGCCGGATGATCCAAAATCCTTCGCGGCCATGCGGTATACCGAAGCGCGGCTGTCGCGCTATTCCGAAGTGCTGCTCAGCGAGCTGGGGCAGGGCACGGCGGACTGGGTCCCCAACTTCGATGGCACGCTGGACGAGCCGGCGGTGCTGCCGGCGCGCTTGCCGAACATCCTGCTCAACGGCACCACTGGGATCGCGGTGGGCATGGCCACCGACGTTCCGCCACACAACCTGCGCGAAGTCGCAGCGGCTTGCGTTCGTTTGCTCGATGAGCCGAAAGCCACGACCGAACAGCTCTGCGAGCACGTGCAGGGCCCTGATTACCCAACCGAAGCCGAGATCATTACCCCTCGCGCCGATTTGCTGAAGATCTATGAAAGCGGTCGCGGCTCGGTGCGCATGCGGGCGGTCTACCGCGTCGAAGACGGGGACATCGTGGTCACGGCCTTGCCCCACCAAGTTTCGGGTGCCAAGGTCCTGGAGCAGATCGCCGCGCAGATGCAGGCGAAAAAACTGCCGATGGTCGCAGACCTGCGTGACGAGTCGGACCACGAAAACCCTTGCCGTATCGTCATCATTCCGCGCTCCAACCGTGTGGACGCCGACGAATTGATGCAGCACCTGTTCGCGACCACGGATCTGGAATCCAGCTACCGGGTCAACATCAACATCATCGGTCTGGACGGCAAACCTCAGCTGAAGAACCTCAAGGCGCTGCTGGCCGAGTGGCTGCAATTCCGGATCACCACGGTGCGCCGTCGCTTGCAGTTCCGGCTGGACAAGGTCGAAAAGCGCCTGCACCTGTTGGAAGGCTTGCTCACCGCTTATCTCAACCTCGATGAAGTGATTCACATCATCCGCACATCGGATCATCCCAAAGCCGATCTGATCGCACGGTTCGAACTGTCCGAAATCCAGGCCGACTACATCCTCGACACCCGCCTGCGTCAGTTGGCGCGCTTGGAAGAGATGAAGCTGCGCGGCGAGCAGGACGAGTTGCTGAAAGAACAGGCCAAATTGCAGGCGTTGCTGAGCAGCGACGCGAAATTGCGCAAGCTGGTGCGCAGCGAGCTGATCAAGGACGCTGAAACTTATGGCGACGATCGTCGTTCGCCGATTGTCGAGCGTGCCGAAGCCAAGGCCCTGTCCGAAAACGAGTTGATGCCGACCGAGCCTGTGACCGTCGTCCTGTCCGAAAAAGGCTGGGTGCGCTGCGCCAAGGGTCATGACATCGACGCAACCGGCCTCTCCTACAAGGCAGGGGACGGTTTCAAGGCTGCAGCGGCGGGGCGCTCAAACCAGTACGCGGTGTTCATCGATTCCACAGGGCGCAGCTATTCGCTCGCCGCGCACAGCCTTCCGTCGGCTCGCGGCCAGGGTGATCCGCTTACCGGCCGTCTGACACCACCCCCTGCCGCCACCTTCGAATGCGTGTTGTTGCCAGACGACGATGCGCTCTACGTCATTGCCTCCGACGCCGGTTACGGGTTCGTGGTGAAAGGGGAAGACCTGCAAGCCAAGAACAAAGCGGGCAAGGCGCTGCTGAGTTTGCCTGCCGGTGCGAAAGTCATCCTGCCACGCCCGGTGCCGGATCGTGATCAGAACTGGCTGGCGGCGGTGACCACCGAAGGACGACTGCTGGTCTTCAAAATCAGCGACTTGCCTCAGTTGGGCAAAGGCAAGGGCAACAAGATCATCGGCATTCCAGGGGAACGTGTGGCCAGTCGCGAAGAGTTCGTGACGGATCTGGCCGTGGTTCCCGATGGCGCCACGCTTGTGCTCCAGGCGGGCAAGCGAACGCTGTCGCTGAAGCCCGATGACCTGGAACATTACAAAGGCGAACGAGGCCGTCGGGGCAACAAGTTACCGCGCGGCTTCCAGCGGGTGGACGCGCTGTTGGTGGAAAGCGCTACGTGAAGCGGCGTTTGGAGTGTTCGATATTCGTTTCGTCATGAAGATCGACGCAGAATCGCTGGAGTCACGACGCATATTCACGGATGATATGACGTCGTTCGGCACTGGCGTGGCTCAGTGCCTTCATGTTTCACAGGTTATTGACATCGTGGATGCGCTGTATGCGTTCACTTGGACGGAATGATGAATTTCTTACGCGTTCCTGTTGTTCTGTTATTGACCGGCGTTCTTGGTTTGGCCGGGTGTAGCGTACATAAGCCCCAATCGCTCTATCAGCTGGACAGCGGCGATCCTGGGCAACCTAAACAAAGTGCAGGCATGGCCGTTTTGCTGGGGCCGGTCTCCATTGCTGACTATCTGCAACGGGAGACATTACTTCAGCGTCAGCCGGACGGCAGTCTGACGGCATCGGCGGACGGGCGATGGGCGGGCAGCCTGTCGTCGGACATCGACCAATTGCTGCTGCGCCAGTTGGCGTGGAAGTTGGACAGTCAGCGGGTGGTCATGGCGCCAGCGGCGGCGAACTTCAGCCCTGACGTTCAAGTGGTGCTGTCGATCACACGGCTGGATTCCGGTGAGAACCAGCCGGCCGTGCTCGACGCTCAGTGGCGTTTGCTGGACCGTCGTGGGACGGTGCGCGACAGCAAGCTGATTCACCTTGAGGAGCCGCATTCAGGCACCTCCGCGGCGCAGGTCAAGGCTCAGGGTATTCTCCTGCAGCGGCTGGCCGATCAGTTGAGCGTGGCGGTCAAACCGGTAGCCAATCAGCCTTTGGTCGCTGATCAGCCGAAGAAAGCTGCCCAGCCAGCCAAGACCCGGACCGATCAGGACAAACCGAAGATTCCAATGGCATCACCCATCCGCACTGACCTCGAAGTATTCCGCTTCTGAGTCCAGCGCTTACGAAAAAGCCCGCAGCGATGCGGGCTTTTTTGTGGCTTGTGATCGAGATGGCAATGGAGGGAATACTGCCTGACGGCTCCCGCGAAATCAGAAGAGGGCATCCCTGGAACGGATTCCAGAGCAGCCCCCTCTTAGTCAGGCCTTGCGCGCCTCATGCATGCGAGCCAATTGGCGCTCCAGCATGGACGGATAAGGCTCCATCAAGCGCTCCACGCAGCTGGCACCTTCTGGGCTGGCAATCGAACGAATGCGGGCGCGTTGGCGGATGGTGGAGTCTTCGCTGATCTTGCGCTCGACCAGCAGCAGGTTACGGCTGTGTTGCGACAGCGCCAGTGCATCCTGTGCCGTTTCGGTCAGCAGCAGGTCGATCTGGTTCATGCCGTGCAGGCCTTCGCCCAGGGTCAGGCCCAGTTGCAATTGCAGGGTGATGCCGCTGTCCGCGACTTCGATCTGCAGGGCATGGCTCAGGGCCCGCAACAGCTCACCGCAGCAGATGGCATTGGTCAGATAGTCGTCACCGCTGTCCTGCATGCTGAACACCATCAGCGAGCTGCCATCGTTCAAGGTGTGCAGCTCGCTGTCGTACAGCGATGCCGCCTGATCGATGCAGTCACGGTAGCGCTCCAGCAGCTCGGTCAGGCGGGCGCGGGGCAGGCGGCGCAGTTGCTCCTGCGAGCCCAGTTGGACGGCAAGCACTGCGCTGAACTGGGGCTGCGAAGGCGCCACCGGCAACACGGGGCGCTGTGCAGGTTTCTGCGCCACTGGCGTGTCGTCACGAAGGTCGGCGAAGGGATCGTCCTCTTCATCTTCCTCGGCCACGATGCGGCGAGCCGGGATGGCCGTGGCCCGAGGCTTGGGTTCATCGTCGAATTCAGGCTCGCCCAGGTCGCTGGTGTCGAACTCGGGCGCTCCGTCTTCGTCATCGTCATCGAGGCGTTCGGGTTCGGGAACAGGGGCCGGCTCGGGTTCGGGCGGCGCGTAGGACGCCTTGAGCTGACGGGCCAGATCGCCGATTTCATCCTGGCGATCAGTGGCCGGAGTGTAGGGGTCGATATAGCGCAACCACATGCGCAATTGCAGCATGGGGGTGGAAATGTGCCGTCCCAGACGCAGGCTCAGTGCCAATGACAGCGCCAGCAGAATCCCGGCCAGAATCCCCATGCTTTGCAGGCTGATGGTCAGTGGTTGCTGGAACTGGCTCATGTCCAGGCTGATGCGCAATGTGCCGGCGACCACGTCCTGAAACGTGACCTTGGTCTCGTAGAGGCCTTCCGTCTGACCGAGCAGGCCGTTTTTCGGGCGTTGACCGGCTTCGGCGAGAATGCGGTTGTCCACGCTGTAGATCGCTGCGTGCGCCACCAGCGGGTTCTTGACCAGATTGCCCAGCAGCACGTTCAGGCTGAGGATGTCGTTGGACACCAGCAGCTCGGTGGCAGAGGTCGCCGTTTGCGTCGTCAGGGCCTGACCCAGTGCGTCGGCCTGTTCGTGCATGGCTTGCTTGAACTGCAAACCCATCACGCAGGCGTAGATCACCAGCGCCAGCGCGACGAGGATCACGTTGTGGCTGGCGATGCGCAAAGCAATCGGAACGCGTCGATGACGCAATGCCCGGAAGATCAGCAAGAAGAAATTATCGGTTTTTACTGGCGTGGGCCGGTTCACTGAGCACGGCTCTCTTGGAGAAGTTGGGGCGCAGTATAGCGAGCGACCCAGATGCGGCAAAGCGCTCACTGTGCCCGGCGGTCACTGAAAGTGAGTAGAATGCGCTTTTTTTTCACACCGGGGGTGCGCCTTGCGCGAAATTGTCCTGATAAACATCACCGGCGAAGACAGCCCGGGCCTGACGGCCGCCATCACCGGCGTCCTGGCTCAGGGTGACGCCGAGGTGCTGGATATTGGTCAGGCCGTGATCCATGACACGCTGTCGTTCGGTATCCTGGTGCAGATTCCGGACACCGAAAGCGGCTCGACGCTACTGGATCGGGTGCAATTGAAGGCCGACGAGTTGGGCCTGAACGTGCTGTTCACTCATGTGAGTGATGACGATTACCAGCACTGGGTCGAAGATCAGGGCAAGGACCGGCACATCGTGACGCTCTTGACCCGCAAAGTGACCGCCGAGCAACTGCAGACAGTCAGTGGGATCACGGCTCGCTACGGTTTGAACATCGAGCGGATCGACCGACTGTCGGGGCGCATGCCGCTCGACATGCCGTCTGACAAAGGCAAAGGGTGCATCGAGTTTTCAGTGCGTGGGGAGCCGGCAGATGCCCAACAGATGCGCGCCGAATTCCTCCATGTCGCGCAGGAGTTGAACGTCGACATCGCGTTTCAGCAGGATTCGGTATTCCGCCGCAATCGTCGTCTGGCGGTATTCGACATGGACTCGACGCTCATCGAGGCGGAAGTCATCGACGAACTGGCCAAGGCGCACGGCGTCGGCGAGCGGGTGTCGGAGATCACCGAACGGGCCATGCGTGGTGAATTGGACTTCCGCGCCAGCTTCAAAGAGCGTCTGGCCCTTCTCAAAGGTCTGGACATCAAGGTGCTGGATGAAATTGGTGCCTCATTGCGCCTGACCGAAGGCGCAGAGACCTTGTTCGCCGAGCTGAAGCGCCTCGGTTACAAGACGGCGATCCTGTCGGGCGGCTTCACCTATTTCGCCCGTCAACTGCAGGCGAAGCTGGGTATCGACTATATCTTCGCCAACGAACTGGAAGTGGTCGACGGGCAATGCACAGGCGTCGCCGTAGAGCCGATCGTCGATGCCCAGCGCAAGGCGGATCTGCTGCGAGAGCTGGCTGCGAAAGAAGGGTTGAGTCTGGAGCAGACCATCGCGGTCGGCGATGGCGCGAACGACCTGCCGATGCTGGCCATTGCGGGGTTGGGCGTGGCGTTTCGCGCCAAGCCATTGGTCAAACAGTCCGCCAAGCAGGCGATTTCAACGCTGGGGCTCGATGGCGTGCTGTACCTGTTGGGTTTCCGCGATCGGGAAGGGCGTAGCCTGTAAATCGCAATCGCCCCATGGGCGCAGAGGCTTGCGCCCACACCTTCAGAGGTCTGGAGTGGGCGCGTAATGCCTTACAGCACCGTCCACAGCGAATCGAATTCCTGTTCCGGGCCCGACTGCTCCGTAGTGATCTTGGGCCCTTCGAGCATCTCGTATTCGAACTGGTTGTAGTTACCCGTCGTTGCCTTGCGCCCGTTGAGGGTGGCGGGGCGTTCTTCGCCGCAGTTATTGATCATGACCTTGTTGCCATTGTCGAAAGGCAGGCGAGGCGCCAACACCGTTGCAGGCACGTCGATCGCACGTACTTCCGGCAACAGCAGCGCTCGCAGGTATTGGCTGCTCTGCTCGGTACGCAGCAACTGCATGCCGCACGCCTGAGCGAACGGCGCAATCAGCTCCACACCCATTTGCGTTCCGCCGCTGCGCACCTGGCGCACCCAGCGCACCACGGCAATGCTCCAGCCGTGGCCATGATCCTGAATGCCGATCATCTCACCGGCCTGCAATTGGTCCGGAACATCCTTCGGCCACGCCAGGCAATAACCTCCGGGGCTGTGGTTGACGATATTCAGGCTGTAAGTCGGAAAGCTTTTCTGCCCGTCAGCGGCGGCGGCCGCCTCGGCATCGCTGCCCTGATACTCGATTTCCTCGAACGGCAGCATCGTGCTGGAGGAGCTTGCGCGCTGGACGTCCATGGCTTGACCCCAAGGGTCGTGCCGGGCCGACTCCAGCGGTTGCAACGTGTATTCGGTCATCCTGCCGACGGCGGCGTGGTCGACCTGCAGCAAATCGCTGAAGCAGCGCTGGCCGCCCACAAAATAATGCAAGGCACTCATCCCGACACAAACCGTGAGCGTGCCCTGGCCCGGCGTCCGTTGAAATGCCCGCTCCGACACATCGCCCCATGCTGCCGCGAGGTGTTGCAGCACGTCGATCGACAGGCCGGGTGGAACATGCAGATAGGACTGCGAGCGCTGTTCCGGGGGCGTTTCGATATAACGCTCAAGCGCGGCCGATAGAGGCCGAGGGTTGAACCCGAGCAGTTGACTGCGTTGATCGTCGCTGAATAGCGAGGTATAGCGCGGCGCCGTATCGGAGGCGAAGGCGACGGCGTAGAGGCTCGACTCGTCGAAGGGCTGTTGCAGCGTGACCATGGCGCTCCACGCATCCAGCGCATCGGCCAGCTTGCCGATATTGTGCTGACGCATCTGGTTGCAGCGCGAGCAACCCATGAGCAGGGCCACGATGTAGGTTTGCTCGACGGTCAGGGTTCGGGTGTGATGCGCCTGGTTATCGGGCACCGGTATTGCGTGAAGCTGGTGCTGTCTCGCGATCTGGTAGATCTGGTGCAGCTCCATCCACAGCCCATCCTGAACCGGGCAATACAACTGATTGGCGCGAATCAACGGACCATTGAGGCAATGCAACGCACGTTGCAGGGCGGTGGTCAGCAGCGCGGTGCGGTCCCGACTCAGTTTGGGAGCCACGCGGACGATGATTTGCTTGTAACCGACTGCCAGGTGGTTTTGCAGGGCCTGGCACAAGTTGGCCACTTTGCGCGGCCGCTCCTCCAGCACCACTGACTGGTTGAGAAAGTGCCGCTCCAAGTGCTTGCAGACGAAGGCGACTTCCGGACGCAGCAGTTCGAGCAATTGCAGCCGGTTTTCACTCGGCGTCAGCAGTTGATTCAACTCGCCGAGGCCTTGGTACAACTGACGAGCCATTTCGCCGAGGTTCGCCTTGGGCAGCGTGGCGATCCAGCGCTTGAGGTCTTTTGGCGTCGCGTCACAGAACGACAGGCTCGACTGCGTCGGCACGGGGGCGCGCAACAACAGCGGGAGACTTAAATTACTCATGTGACAGGCAAACTCCGACAACTATCAGCCCGAATGGCGCGGTCAAACGGCATGCAACGGCGCCGCGATCCAGCTAAACGAGCGAGTTTACGTCAATTGAAAGAGAAGTTTCCTACAGCACCGATGGATGACTTTACCAGCATCGGCGCCAAGTCGCAGCCATTAATGTCAAACTGATATTGCAAGTGAATTGCGTTGCTTCGGTTATTACGAACAGAGCGGGGCTTGTGGATCACGGCTGCCCCGCCCGTCTGCGCCTCGATGTTATCGAGGCAGCAAGTCACACCTGGATGGGCGTCGCCAGCAGTTGCCCCATTCTGGTGGGCGCCCCCGCGGTCAGTTGTTCAGCCCACTTCACTTGGTTTGGACCGAACAGGACAATAGCGGTCGATCCCAGTTTGAAGCGTCCCAGCTCGGCGCCTTTTTCCAGATGGATGGGCGCGCGGGCCGCTTCATCGTAACGGAAGGTCTTCAGCTCGCGTTTCGGTGGCGTCACCAGACCTGCCCAGACCGTCTCGACAGAAGCCACGATCATCGCGCCCACCAGCACGACCGCCATCGGGCCGCGCTCGGTATCGAACAGACACACGACACGTTCGTTGCGCGCGAACAGTTCAGGCACGTTTTCGGCTGTGGTCTGGTTGACCGAGAACAGGCGACCGGGCACGTAGACCATTTCCCGCAATGTCCCTGCCAGCGGCATGTGTACGCGGTGGTAGTCCTTCGGCGAAAGGTAAATGGTGGCGAATTCACCGCCCATGAATGGCGCCGACAGGCGTGCATCGCCTCCCAGCAGTTCCAGCGCGCTGAAGCTATGGCCTTTGGCCTGGAAGATCCGGCCATGTTCGATGGGGCCCAGTTGGCTCACCGCACCATCGGCAGGGCAGAGGATTGCCCCCGGTGTCTCGTCGAGGGGGCGAGCGCCTGGCTTGAGTGCACGGGTGAAGAAATCGTTGAAGTGCGGGTAGGCAGTGAAGTCTTCCACCAGCGCCTGGGACATGTCCACTTGGTACCGGCGCACGAACCACTGCGTGAACGCATTCTTGAACCAGCGCACGCGGCATTCAGCAACGCAGCCCGCCAGGCGCGACAGCAGATGGTGGGGAAGCAGGTATTGAAAAAGGATAAACAGACGCTGTTTCATCAAGATTCCTAAAGCGTTTGAAAAGGAGTTCAGATCGCGGGGCGCCCCGTCATTTCTCGATTGGCATCTCTGGGTCATTACCCCATTCGCCCCATGACCCGGCATAGCCCTTGACCCGCGGATAGCCGAGCGCCTTGGCCACCAGGTACGTGAAGCCGGAGCGATGGTGGGTCTGGCAATGAGTCACGACTTCCTTGTCAGGCGTAATGCCCAGGCTTTCCAGAATCTGCGGCATGTCTTCGCGAATGCGCAATTGGCGGGCCGGATCCATGCCTGCCGTCCATTCGAAATTGATCGCCCCAGGGATGTGGCCGCCTCGCGCTGCCACCACTTTCTCGCCTGAATACTCGCTCGGGGCCCGTGCGTCCCAGATGGCCAGGTCCGGTGCGCCCAGGCGGCTGCGCAGGTATTCACGGGTGGCCGTGGGTTCATCGTGGATCTTGAGTGCGACGGGGCCGCCCGCGGGTGCGGGAACCTCTGTGGACAGCGGCAGGCCCTCGGCTTGCCACGACAGGACACCGCCATCGAGGTAGTGATAATTCGAGTGGCCGATCACGTCCAGCAACCAGATGAAGCGGCCGGCCCAACCTCCGCCCTCGTCGTCGTACACCACGTAGATGGCATTCGGGTGATGCCCCAGCTCGCCGAACAGGCTTTCCAGTTCCGGCTGGGTCGGCAACAGGCCCGGAGCAGGCGGTCGGCCCCGCTGTGTGCGTTTCGGATCGACGAAGCGAGCACCTGGAATGTGGCCGGCAGCGTAACGGGCGGCGCTCGTCAGGTCGACCAGGATCAGTTCTGAAGCGCCAAGGCGTGCCTGGAGGTCTGCGGGCTCGATCACCAGCGGCAAGCTTGAGAAGGCAGACATGTGACAACTCCGGATCGTGAAAAGGGAGGAATTGTAGCTCAGGCGTCAGCCATTGCGTTGGCTAAAGGTGGTCAGCGCCTTCTCGATGCATTGTCCGGTCTTACCGAACGCCTGGACGGTCATTTCCGAAAAAGGGCCCCCGCCCTGATCCGCCAGGACCACCATCACCACCCGGCCCTGACTCGCCAGCGAGCGGATCAGCAGGTTTTCGCCCGGAAAGAGGCTGCGCAACTGAACGGGCAGAAGCGCGGAAAACTGGGCGTTATTGCTGGGCGTCAGGCGCAACTGAGTGGCTTGTGCCATCAGACGCTGCAACACGGTACTGTCGCGATAGGGAATCAGCAGCGCGGCGGCAGCCGAAGGCACCCCGGCGAGTTGATGCACACGCAAGGTGTCGGTCTTGCGATCGATCATGAGCAGCACTGTGCGTCGCATGCCTGCCGCCAGAAGCGCATCCCGAGCGCAGGTGGTCAGGTGCATGGCATTGGTGAAAGCGCTGGGCTCTTTGAGTAAATCGCCGCAGTGCTTGCGCCACATCTGCAGCGCTTCGGCCGACGGCGCAGGCGCAGGCAGCAGGCCTTTGTGAACCCGTCGCGCTTCCCAAGGCCACAGCAGCGCCTCGGCCGGGTGCCAGACGCCGGGCGCGGCGTGATGGCGTGCGCTGGCAACGGCGTTTTGGTGCACCTGTTGCTGCAGTTCGTCGAACGGCTGTTGCAGGTACAGACTGGTCAGCAACTGCCAGCGCAGATTGTGCGGCGTGTCCCACGCTTGTTGAGCTGACAGCGCCAAGCCATTAGCCAGCAATATCGTATTGGCGGGCTGATTGAGCCAGCGCCGCAATGGCAGATCAGCGTCCAATGCCTGCTGCCGTTGAAGCGGATTGTCATGTTCGTGCGCGATACGCAGCACTTTCACTAGATTGCGCTGCTCACGAATCAGCAGGTCATAGCCCTGCGTCACCCAGATGGGCAACTGCCAGTGTTGAGCCACCGCTTGGCAGAGCTGCACCAGCCGCACGCCGAACAGCGCCTTTTCTACGACTTTCGCGCTCTCGCCCTTGTGGATGACCCGCAGCTCCCACTCCTCCAGCAGCTTCGGATGTGCCAGTGCCATCGGCCACAGAGGCGCAAGAAACAACAGGCTGCCCAAGTGGATGTCTTGCCATAGGCGTGCCAGCTGATTGGCGAAAAGTCCGTACGCCTGCTGTGTGGCGTGCTGGCTGATCAGTTGCAACTGGCGAAACGCGACCGGAATGCTCTGCAATTCGACACTGGGCAGGCGGGCCAGTAAGGTGCCGGTGCGCGCCAGGCCCAGACGGTTCAAAGCCACTTCGAGGCTTTCCGCAGGCTCGGTAAGGCCACCCGCCTTGAGGTTGGCCTCTCGCAACACGCTGAGAACCAAGGCCGGGCTGTCCTGCATGAGCTCGGCAATCTCTCGCAGGGAGCGACGACTGTCGTTCAGCGCTGAATGCACTTTGGTGTAGGCGGCAGCCGGTACGGGCAGCGCGATGCTGTCGAGCTGTTTGACCCAAGCATCGAGCGTCTGCGGAACGGGGAACGTGGAGGCTTTTTCTGATTGCATTCACAAGGCCCATACGGCTGGGAGGTTTTGATCGGCGTCGAATGGTGGCATCATGCTGGCCGTCGCGCTGCGGTACGCGAGCCAGACGCCAGACAGGATTTTCGCCTGAATTGACTATAGTCTGGCGCACTCATGCCGATAAGTAGAACAAGCGTTTCGACCGCTTCTCGCACAATGACCATGAACCCGACTCAGTAAGTATTTTTATCTATGGCAAAAATTATCGGCATCATCGTCGTTATCGCGAGCGTTCTCGGCGGCTACGTACTGTCCCATGGTCAAATCGCGGCGCTGATCCAGCCGTTCGAGGTCCTGATCATCGGCGGTGCCGCGTTCGGTGCATTTTTGCAGGCGAACCCGGGTTATATGACCATGCACGTCATCAAGAAGTCCGTGAAGATGTTCGGTTCGCGCTTCACGCACGCCTTCTACCTCGAAGTGCTGGGCTTGATCTACGAGATCCTCAACAAGAGCCGCCGCGAAGGCATGATGGCCATCGAAGGCGACATCGAAGAGCCGGAAAACAGCCCGATCTTCGCCAAGTACCCCAGCGTTTTGAAAGACACCCGGATGATCGCCTTCATCTGTGATTACCTGCGCATCATGTCCTCCGGCAACATGGCCCCCCACGAGCTGGAAGGCCTGTTCGACATGGAGCTGCTGAGCATGAAGGAAGAGCTGGAGCACCCTTCCCACGCCGTGACGGGTATCGCCGACGGCATGCCCGGTTTCGGTATCGTCGCGGCCGTACTGGGTATCGTTGTGACCATGGCGTCGCTGGGCTCTGGAGACAAGGCCGCGATCGGCATGCACGTAGGCGCCGCACTGGTCGGTACCTTCTTCGGTATTCTCGCGGCTTACGGCTTCTTCGGTCCGCTGTCGCAGTGTCTCGCCCACGACGCGAAAGAAGAGATGAACGTCTTCGAATCGATCAAGGCTTCGTTAGTCGCCTCTGCGTCGGGCGTGCCACCCTCGCTGGCTGTCGAGTTCGGCCGCAAGGTGCTGTACCCGGCCCATCGCCCCAGCTTCAGCGAGCTGGAACAAGCTGTTCGCGGTCGCTGATCCATGGAAAACAATCAACCCATTATCGTCAAGCGCGTAAAGCGCTTCGGCGGCGGTCATCACGGTGGCGCCTGGAAAATCGCCTTCGCCGACTTCGCGACGGCAATGATGGCGTTTTTCCTCGTGCTGTGGCTGATGTCTTCGGCCACGCCCGAGCAGTTGATCGCCATTGCGGGTTACTTCAAGGACCCTGTGGGGTTCTCGGACAGCGGATCCCCGTATGTCATTGATCTGGGTGGTTCACCGGAGATGTCGCCGGACCAGACCCTCAACCCTGAAGTCAAATCCACCCCAGCGCCCGACAAGGTCCCGGTGGATGCGGATCAACAGGATTCCGCGGCCGAGCAGGTCGAGCAGGAGCGTCTTGAGATGCTGCTGCAGGAACTGCAGACCAAGGTCAACGAAAATCCGCAACTGGCCAAATTCAAAGACCAGATCCTGTTCGAAATTACCCAGGATGGCTTGCGTATCCAGATCATGGACGCAGAAAACCGGCCCATGTTCGACATCGGCAGCGCACGCCTCAAGCCGTATTTCGAGGACATTCTGCTGGCCATGGCCGATACCATCAAAGCGGTGCCAAACAAGGTCAGTATCAGTGGGCACACCGATGCGACGCCTTATGTGGGTAACAACGGTTTCGGTAACTGGGAGCTTTCAGCCAACCGTGCCAACGCGGCCCGGCGTGCGCTGACCGCAGGAGGCTATCCGGACCCGCAAGTCGCTCGTGTGGTGGGTTACGCCTCGTCCGCGCTGTACGACAAGGAACACCCCACCAACCCGATCAACCGCCGGATCGACATTGTGGTGCTGACCAAGAAGGCCCAGGAGCGCATCGAGGGCGCACAAGGCACGGGGGATGCGCCAAAAACGGACGTGCCACCTGCCCCTGCCGCGCCTGCTGCGCCAACGGCACCCGGCGCTCGGCCGGAGGCATCGACGGCAGCGCCCCCGGTAGACCCCCAGGCCTACGCTCAGCCTCACGAAATCCGGCAAAAGCTGAACATCTTCGACCAAGGGCAATTGAAGATCGACGAGACCAAGAACTGAACTATGGTCTGACGAAAACGCCGCGATCATCGCGGCGTTTTTGTTTTTCGAGGCATTACAGGTGAGTTATAGCCGCTTGGCTTGCTGGCGGGAGCAATCTTGCAGACGTCCCCTGATACAGCGGGGTGCACTCGATCAGTAACTGTCTTCAGGCAAGCTCGCGATGATCGAGCGATAGCTGTTCATCCGCTGTTGCTGCACGCGGCCGTCTTCCAGGGCTTTGAGCAGGGCGCAGCCGGGCTCTCGGTCATGTTTGCAGTCGCGGAAACGGCAGCGGCCGAGCAGGTCGTTGAACTCGATGAAGCCGGCCTCAACGTCAGCGCGGCTGACGTGGCCCAGGCCGAATTCGCGAATGCCGGGGGAGTCGATCAGGTCGCCGCCGTGGGGGAAGTGGAACAGCCGGGCGGTGGTGGTGGTGTGTGTCCCCTGGCCTGAATATTCGGACAGCGGCCCCACTCGCGTGCCGACCTCCGGCAGCAGGCTGTTGACCAGCGATGACTTGCCGACGCCGGACTGGCCCACGAACACACTGGTGTTATGGTCCAACAGATCCTGCAGCTGCTGCATGCCGTTGCCGTGATGGGCGGACACTTCCAGCACCGGATACCCCAGCGTGCGATATACCGCGAGCAGCGCATCGAGCGCAGGGGCGTTCTGTTCGTTGATCAGGTCGTACTTGTTCAGCAGCAGCAGTGGACGAATCCCCGCATGCTCAGCCGCTACCAGATAGCGGTCGATGAGGTTGGCATGGGGTTCCGGTGCAGGCGCGAAGACGATGACGATCAAATCGACGTTGGCAGCCACCGGTTTGAGCTGGCCACGAGAGTCGGGTCGGCACAGTTCGGTGCTACGCGGCAGTTGCGCAACAATCACGCCGATACCCTGATTGCCCGGGCGCCAGACGACTTTATCGCCCGTCACCAACGCGGGCAGGTTAGCCCGCAAATGACAGCGGAATACCTGGCCGCTCAGCTCGCCTTCCTGCGCTTCGACTTCCACCTGAACGCCGAAGTGGGCGATCACCAGGCCCGTTTGCTCCGGCCCCAGATCACCGCCTTCGAGGGTTTCGAGGGCCAAGGACTCACGCTTGGCCGCTCGGGCGGCGCGCTCGCCCTGAATCTTTTCGATACGCCAGTTTTGGCGGCGGTTGAGTTGGCGTTTGGCCATGGGTGTTCAGTGATCCGTTTCGGGGTGTAAAGCAGAGGATTGAGTAAAACGCCGGGAGTCTAGCACGCTTGTCTGAGCTAAACTGCGCGCCTACGCTGAGGAGCCGACATATGCAGAACAAGCAGAACCTGATCTGGATCGACCTGGAGATGACCGGTCTGGACCCGGATAACGACGTCATCATCGAGATGGCCACCATCATTACCGACAGCGAATTGAACACGCTGGCCGAAGGCCCGGTCATCGCCATCCATCAAAGCGACGACATCCTCAACGGCATGGATGAGTGGAACACCCGCCAGCATGGTGGATCGGGGCTGACTCAGCGCGTGCGTGAGAGCACGATCACCACCGCACAAGCTGAAGCCACGACGCTAGAGTTCATCAAGCAATGGGTGCCTGAGCGCAGCTCGCCCATATGCGGCAACAGCATCTGCCAGGATCGCCGCTTCCTTTATAAGCGCATGCCCACGCTGGAAAACTATTTCCACTACCGGAACCTTGATGTCTCCACCCTCAAGGAGCTCGCGGCACGCTGGTCCCCCGAGCTGAAGTTCAAAAAGGGCAGCACGCATCTGGCACTGGACGATATCCGTGAATCCATCGCGGAGTTGCGTTTCTATCGCGAACACTTCATCAAGGTTTAACCCTTCAGTGTAGGAGCGCACGCTTGCCCGCGAATACGTTGTCGGCCTCGACATCGCGGGTAGCTGAAACGCCGCAATCGCGGCAAGCGCGCTCCTACGAAGAGGACTTCGTCCTGACTCGCACGGATCGCCGCCATGCTGTTGATGCTCTATCTGATCGCCATTACCGCGGAAGCCATGACGGGCGCGCTGTCTGCCGGGCGCCGCGGCATGGACTGGTTTGGGGTGGTGCTGATCGCCTGCATCACGGCGTTGGGCGGTGGTTCGGTGCGCGATGTGTTACTGGGGCATTACCCGCTGACGTGGGTCAAGCATCCTGAATACCTCATACTGACCAGCGTTGCAGCGTTGATCACCATCTGCATCGCGCCCCTCATGCGGCACCTGCGTTCGCTGTTTCTGGTGCTAGACGCCCTGGGGTTGGTGGCGTTCACCATCATCGGCTGCACGACGGCGGTGGACATGGGGTTGGGGATGATGGTCGCGGCTGTCAGTGGGGTGATCACCGGCACATTCGGCGGGATTCTGCGCGACATCTTCTGCAACGACATCCCCCTGATCTTTCGTCGCGAGCTGTATGCCAGCGTTTCCTTCGCGGCCGCGTGGTGCTTTCTTCTGTGTCAGTGGGCTGGCCTGCCCATTGAGCAAGGAACGCTGATCACGCTGTCAGGCGGGCTGTTGCTGCGGTTGTTGGCGATCCGATTTCGCTGGGAGATGCCCAAGTTCGTCTATAAGGACGGGCATTAAACGCGTGGCGTGTGTCGCCGGTTGCGGCGGGTGATCGGTGGCCCGCATTCAGCAGCGATCCTTCGATCAGGCGTCATGCCGCCGCAGTGCCCATTCGACGTGCTCACGGACCATTTCCGAGGGATGATCTCGGCGCGCCTTCAATGCTTCAATCACTGGGATGGTGGACGGCGCATTGCCCAGCCCCACCGCCAGGTTGCGTAACCAGCGCTCATAGCCTGCCCGTCGCAGCGGTGAACCTTCGGTATTGCTGAGGAAGGTGGGTTCGTCCCACAGGAACAGTGTGGCCAGCTCAGTGTTATCCAGCCCGTGGCGAGGCTTGAAGTCGTTCTGATCCGTTGGGCGGGCAAAACGGTTCCAGGGGCAGACGATCTGGCAATCATCGCACCCGAACACACGGTTGCCGATCAGCGTACGCAGCGCTTCGGGGATCGACGTCTTGAGCTCGATGGTCAGGTAGGAAATGCAGCGCCTCGCATCGAGAACATAAGGGCCGACGAAGGCGTTGGTTGGGCAGATGTCCAGGCACGCGCTGCAACGACCGCAATGCTCCGTCGCGTGAGGCGAGTCGACGGGCAATGCGAGATCGACGAACAACTCGCTCAGGAAAAAGTAACTGCCCGCCTTGCGGTTGAGCACCAGCGTGTTCTTGCCGATCCAGCCCAGCCCGGCCTGTTCGGCAATGGCTTTTTCCAGCACCGGCGCGCTGTCGACGAAGGCTCTGAAACCAAACGGGCCGATGGCCTGTTGAATCCGTTCCGCCAGTTGTTGCACGCGTTTGCGGATCAGTTTGTGGTAGTCACGTCCCAGCGCGTACCGGGAAACGTAGGCTTTTTCCGGCTCGGCCAGCCGTTTCGCCATCGAAGTGTCGCCAGGCAGGTAGTCCATCCGCAGCGACACCACTCGCAGCGTGCCCGGCACCAATTCGTCAGGGTGCGAACGTTTGCTGCCATGCGCTGCCATATAGTCCATCTCACCGTGGTACCCGGCTTCGAGCCAGCGTTGCAGATGCTGCTCATGCTCCGCCAGATCCAGCCCCGAGATGCCGACCTGCTGAAAGCCGAGTTCGCGCCCCCAGTCCTTGATCGATTGGGCAAGCTCAGCCAACCCGGCAGCCGACAGCAATGCGGGGTTTGTGGAGGGATCGACAGTAATCGCGGACATGCTGAAGAGGACACCGGGGTACAGGTGCGTATAATTCTGCCAGACATCGGAGCCCAAAGACGCATGTTGCACAGCAAACCCACATTTCCCGACGCACTGTACAGCGCCGCGCAGGTCCGCGACCTCGACGCACGGCTGATTGCAGCGGGCACGCCGGGCTTCGAATTGATGCACCGAGCGGCGCATGCCGCCTGGCGTGCGATCCGGCGTCGCTGGCCGGAAGGCCGCGAACTTACAGTACTAGCCGGTCACGGCAACAACGCGGGCGATGGTTACCTCATTGCCATGCTGGCCCGGCGCGCGGGATGGCGAGTGACCGTCCTCGCGGTCGGCAGCACGGCTGTTCTGACCGGTGATGCCGCGGCAGCTTATAAAGATGCACTGGATGAGCAGGTCGAGGTATTGCCCTGGCATCAACAGCGGCTGGCCGGCATTGTGGTCGATGCGCTGCTGGGCACGGGTATCAAGGGAGATGTCCGTGCGCCCTATGCCTCGGCCATCGAGTGCATCAATGACAGTGGCTTGCCGGTCATGTCGGTGGACATACCCTCGGGGCTGTGTGCAGACACTGGCAGGACGCTGGGGGTCGCCGTTCGTGCTGACCTGACGGTCACCTTCATCGGGCTGAAGGTCGGGCTGTTCACCGCCGATGGGCCTGACCGGGTCGGCGAGCTGGTGTTCGACGACTTGCAGGCCGACTCCGTCATCGTCGCCCAAACCCCCGCCAGCGTTAAGCGGCTCGATACCTTTAACCTGCCGACACTCAACCCGCGTTCGCCGACCGCTCACAAGGGCATGTTTGGCCGGGTGCTGGTGATCGGGGGGGATCTCGGCTTCGGCGGCGCTGCGCTGTTGGCCACCGAAAGCACCTTGCGTTGCGGCGCTGGGATGGTCACGCTGGCGACCCGCCCCGAACATGTAACCGCGGCGCTGACGCGCTTTCCCGAAGTGATGGCCGCCGGGATTCAGTCGGCCAATCAATTGATGGAGCTGATCGGGCCAGCCACGGTGCTGGTAGTCGGCCCTGGCATGGGCCAACACCCATGGGGGCGCAGCCTGTTATCGGCGGCTGCCAATGCAAGGCGGCCGCAGGTCTGGGACGCTGACGCACTCAATCAATTGGCTGCAGGCAACGTGCAGTTGCCCGAAGGATGCGTCATCACGCCGCATCCCGGTGAAGCGGCCCGGCTGCTGGGAATGGACACTGCACAGGTACAGGCCGATCGTCCTGCTGCCGCGCGTGCGTTGGCGAAGCGGTTCAATGCTGTCTGCGTGCTCAAGGGCAGTGGCAGCCTGATCGCCAACCCTGCAGGCGACCTGGCGCTGGCTGATCACGGTCATCCGGCAATGGCGACGGGCGGGCTGGGCGACGTGCTTTCTGGCGTGATCGGCGCGCTGATGGCGCAGAAGATGCCCCCATTCGAGGCGGCGTGTCTGGGCGTATGGTTGCATGCGTACGCGGGGGAAAAATGTGGGGCAAACGGGCGCGGCATGGCTGCCGCTGATCTGATTCCCGAAATTCGCAAGCTGCTGGAGGAGCAACAACCGTGTCTGAGGTAACCCTGCACCTGGTAGGTGAAGAGGCAATGACGGACTTTGGCGCACGGATTGCCCAAGTGACTGAAGGCAATGGGATTATTTTTCTGGTGGGCGATCTCGGCGCGGGCAAGACCACGCTGTCGCGAGGCATCATCCAGGGGCTGGGCCATACCGGTGCGGTAAAAAGCCCGACGTTCACCTTGGTAGAACCTTACGAAATTGGGAGAAATCGCGCGTATCACTTTGATCTCTACCGACTTGTTGATCCAGAAGAGCTAGAATTCCTCGGCATACGCGACTACTTCGAAGGGCAAGCGCTTTGCCTGATCGAGTGGCCTGATCTGGGGGCGGGCTTTTTGCCAAAGCCTGACCTGATCATTACCATTAGGCCGCACGCGGATGGTCGAGCCCTGACGCTGAGCCCCGAGAGCTCGCGAGGCGAGACGTGGTGTGCCGCTTTGGCTTTGGAATTCAAATAGATATGGGGTTTGGTATGCGCATGCGCGCGCTGGTGACTGTGACTGGATTGCTGCTGATGGCCTTGGCTGTCGACGCGTTTGCCGCCTCACAGGTACGAAGTGTCCGCTTATGGCGTGCACCGGATAACACCCGGCTGGTCTTTGACCTCTCGGGCCCGGTTCAGCACAGCGTTTTCACTCTGCAATCCCCGGATCGCCTGGTTATCGACATCAATGGTGCGACGTTAGGCGGCTCGCTCAATATCGCCACCGCCAACACCCCCATTACCTCCATCCGGTCGGCTCAGCGTACGCCCGACGACCTGCGCGTGGTCGTCGACTTGAAAAAGACCGTGACCCCGAAAAGCTTCACCTTGGCCCCCAACCAGCAATACGGCAATCGCCTGGTCGTGGATCTGTACGACAACCCCGCCGATGCCAACCCGGCACCGACCGTTGCCGACACGCCTGCCACCGTTGCTCCAGCCACGCCTGCCGTGCCGGTCAGCCCATCCAAGCCGGAAATCAAACTGCCGCCTGTGCCCAATGGCAAGCGCGACATTGTGGTCGTCGTCGATGCGGGACACGGCGGTGAGGACCCTGGTGCGTCGGGAGGGCGAGGGCAGAAGGAAAAGAACGTGGTGCTGTCGATCGCCAAGGAGTTGCAGCGTCAGATCAACGCCGAAAAGGGCTACCGTGCCGAGTTGACCCGTACCGGCGACTACTTCATTCCGCTGCGTAAGCGGACCGAAATTGCCAGGGCCAAGGGTGCGGACCTGTTCGTCTCCATTCACGCCGACGCCGCACCCTCATCGGCGGCCTTCGGCGCCTCGGTGTTCGCCCTGTCCGACCGTGGCGCTACGTCTGAAACGGCGCGTTGGCTGGCGGACAGCGAAAACCGCTCGGACCTGATCGGCGGTGCCGGCGCGGTGAGTCTGGATGACAAGGACCGGATGCTGGCCGGTGTCCTGCTGGACCTGTCGATGACCGCCTCGCTGACGTCGAGTCTGAACGTCGGGCAAAAGGTCCTGACTAACATCGGTCGAGTGACGCCGCTGCATAAATCCCGCGTGGAACAGGCGGGTTTCATGGTGCTCAAGTCCCCGGACATTCCATCGATCCTGGTCGAAACAGGCTTTATCTCCAACGCCGCCGAAGCCAACAAGCTTGAAGGCGCCAGCCATCAGCAGGCCTTGGCTCGCTCGATCACGGCAGGCGTGAAGCAGTTCTTCCAGCAGAATCCGCCACAAGGCACCTACATCGCGTGGCTGCGTGACAACGGCAAGCTGGCCATGGGCCCCCGTGAACACACCGTGCGAGCGGGAGAGTCCCTGAGCATGATCGCCATTCGCTACGACATGAGCATGGAAGCACTGCGCAACGCCAACAAACTCAGCTCCAATGAGCTGAAGGTGGGTCAGCAACTGAAAATTCCAAGCGCGGAACTGGCGGGTGAGCCGTGAGCGACTTGTTAGTGGACGGAGAGGGCCTGGACCTTGCCGTGAGTGACCACAGCCCGGCTGTGGATGCCGCACGCATCGAATTGCTCAGCCCCCGGCTGGCGAACCAGATCGCTGCCGGTGAGGTGGTCGAGCGACCCGCTTCGGTCATCAAGGAGTTGCTGGAGAACAGCCTCGATTCCGGTGCTCGTCGCATCGATGTCGAAGTCGAGCAGGCCGGTGTGAAACTGCTGCGTGTGCGCGACGACGGCGGCGGTATCTCGCCCGACGACCTTCCCCTGGCCCTGGCACGCCATGCCACCAGCAAGATTCGTGAGTTGGAAGACCTTGAGCGGGTCATGAGTCTCGGTTTCAGGGGGGAGGCCCTGGCATCGATCAGTTCCGTTTCGAGATTGACGCTGACTTCCCGAACGCGCGGTGCCGATCAGGCCTGGCAAGTCGAAACCGAGGGGCGCGACATGGCCTCCCGGGTTCAGCCCGCCGCCCACCCGGTGGGCACGTCGGTGGAAGTGCGCGATCTGTTCTTCAATACGCCAGCGCGGCGCAAATTCCTGAAGGCGGAGAAAACCGAATTCGACCACCTTCAGGAAGTGATCAAGCGCATGGCGCTCGCGCGTTTCGATGTGGCCTTCCACCTGCGTCACAACGGCAAGACGATTCTGAGCCTGCACGAAGCCCGCGATGACGTTTCCCGCGCGCGACGGGTTTCCGCAGTCTGCGGCCCGGGCTTTCTGGAGCAGGCGCTGCCGATCGAGGTCGAGCGCAATGGCCTGAAATTGTGGGGGTGGGTCGGGTTGCCGACCTTCTCGCGCAGTCAGGCAGACCTGCAGTATTTCTTCGTCAACGGCCGTGCAGTGCGCGACAAGCTCGTCGCCCATGCCGTGCGTCAGGCGTACCGTGACGTGTTGTTCAACGGGCGTCACCCGACCTTCGTGTTGTTCTTCGAAGTCGATCCGGCCGTTGTCGACGTCAACGTGCACCCGACCAAGCATGAAGTGCGCTTCCGCGACGGCCGCATGGTTCACGACTTCTTGTATGGCACTTTGCACCGGGCCCTGGGTGACGTGCGTCCCGACGATCAACTCGCGGGTACCACGTCCGTGGCTGCATTGGTACGCCCTACGGGACCCGAAGCGGGAGAGTTTGGCCCGCAGGGTGAAATGCGCCTGGCCAACAACCTGCTGGAAACGCCTCAAGGCTCTGCCTGGAACACCTCGGCAGGGTCTGCTGCATCGCCCTCCGCGGGTTCCGGCGGTGCAGGTTATGGGTATCAGTACACACCGCGACCATCCTCTGTGTTGCCTGCCGAAGAGGCGCGGGCCGCCTACAGCGCATTCTTCGCCCCATTGCCCGCAGCCCAGCCCGGCGCGAGTGCGCCTGCGAGCGTCGCGTTACCCGAATCCCACGGCGACATTCCGCCGTTGGGCTATGCGCTGGCGCAACTCAAAGGCATCTACATCCTGGCCGAAAATGCCCACGGCATGGTGTTGGTGGACATGCATGCCGCGCACGAGCGGATCATGTACGAGCGCCTCAAGATCGCCATGGCCAGCGAAGGCTTGAGCGGTCAGCCGCTGCTGGTGCCCGAGTCGATCGCCGTCAGTCAGCGCGAAGCCGATTGTGCCGAAGAACACATGGGCACCTTCCAGCAGTTGGGCTTTGAGCTGCAACGCCTGGGGCCTGAAAGCCTGGCTATCCGGCAGATCCCGGCATTGCTCAAACAAGCGGAGGCCAACCGGCTGGTGCACGATGTCCTGGCGGATCTGATGGAGTACGGCACCAGTGACCGCGTTCAGGCACACATGAATGAATTGCTCGGGACCATGGCCTGTCATGGCGCGGTGCGCGCCAACCGGCGGCTGGCGATTCCGGAGATGAACGCCTTGCTGCGA
Source organism: Pseudomonas sp. RIT409 (assembly GCF_003052515.2). Classification (GTDB taxonomy): domain Bacteria; phylum Pseudomonadota; class Gammaproteobacteria; order Pseudomonadales; family Pseudomonadaceae; genus Aquipseudomonas. The sequence goes on from NZ_QARE02000019.1 coordinate 31,298, forward strand.
GACATGGAAAACACCGAACGCAGCGGCCAGTGCAACCACGGGCGGCCGACCTGGACTCAACTGGGTATGGATGATCTCGACAAACTGTTTCTGCGCGGCCGCTGATGAGTGCCCTCCCTCCGGCCATCTTCCTGATGGGCCCCACTGCCGCTGGCAAAACCGATCTGGCCATCGAACTGACCAAGGTGCTGCCCTGTGAGCTGATCAGCGTCGATTCGGCTCTGGTCTATCGCGGCATGGACATCGGCACCGCCAAGCCTGCAAAAGCGCTTCTGGACAAGTATCCCCACCGCTTGATCGATATCCTCGATCCGGCGCAGAGCTATTCGGCAGCGGATTTTCGTTCCGATGCGCTCCAGGCCATGGCCGAAATAACCGCCCGGGGAAAAATTCCGTTGTTGGTGGGCGGCACCATGTTGTATTTCAAAGCTCTATTGGAAGGCCTGGCGGACATGCCTGCGGCGGATGCGCAGGTGCGTGCCCAATTGGAAGACGAGGCCGCCCGCCGCGGCTGGCAGGCGTTGCATGATGAATTGGCGGCCATTGACCCGGTATCGGCGGCCCGTATTCATCCCAATGATCCGCAGCGGCTGGTCCGCGCGCTGGAAGTGTACCGGGTGAGCGGGATCAGCATGACCGAACACAGAGCGCAACAAAGTGCGCAAAGTGCTCAAGCTGGCGCTTCGGGGCGACATCAATTGCCCTATACTGTCGCCAATCTTGCGATCGCGCCTCAGGATCGAAAGGTATTGCACGACCGAATCGCGCTACGTTTCAGGCAAATGCTTGATGAGGGGTTCGTTGAGGAAGTGATGGCGTTACGTTCGAGGGGTGACCTGCACTCGAATTTGCCGTCTATAAGAGCTGTAGGGTATCGCCAGGTCTGGGACTATCTTGATGGCAGCCTGACCCGGGACGAGATGCAGGAACGCGGCATCATCGCCACGCGGCAGTTGGCCAAGAGACAGTTCACCTGGCTGCGAAGCTGGGAAAATTTACACTGGTTGGACAGCCTGGCTTGCGACAATCTGCCACGCACCTTGAAATACCTGGGATCGGTCTCCATATTGGGCTGAGTCCTTGCAATTGCCGTCTATCCTTGGGGGGTAACGGCCTGAGCCAATGTTTTCGAATTTATTCTATTGATCCTTAAAGGAGTGCGGCACATGTCAAAAGGGCATTCGCTACAAGACCCTTACCTGAACACTTTGCGTAAAGAGAAGGTTGGGGTTTCGATCTATCTGGTAAACGGCATCAAGCTGCAAGGCACGATCGAGTCCTTCGACCAGTTCGTTATTCTGCTGAAAAACACTGTCAGCCAAATGGTTTACAAGCACGCAATCTCGACCGTTGTTCCGGTCCGTCCAATTCGTCTGCCTAGCGCTTCCGAATCCGACCAGAGTGACGCTGAGCCAGGTAACGCCTGATAGGAGTCTGCCTTGTTCTTTGAGCGCCACGGTGGTGGTGAGCGGGCGATCCTCGTTCATTTGGATGGTCAGGACCCTGAGGCGCGCGAAGATCCGCAGGAGTTCAGGGAGCTGGCTCTTTCGGCAGGTGCCGACATCGTTGCGTTCGTCAACGTGCCCCGGCATCGGCCAACCGCCAAGTTTCTGGTCGGCAGCGGCAAGGTCGATGAATTGCGCGACCTGGTCCACGCCGAACAAACCGATCTGGTTATTTTCAACCACGTCCTTACGCCCAGTCAGGAGCGCAACCTCGAGCGTGTGTTCGAGTGTCGCGTGCTCGATCGCACGGGTCTGATTCTCGACATCTTCGCCCAGCGTGCACGCACCCACGAGGGCAAGCTGCAAGTCGAACTCGCTCAGCTTGAGCACATGAGTACCCGATTGGTCAGAGGGTGGACTCACCTTGAACGACAGGGTGGGGGTATCGGCCTGCGTGGGCCGGGCGAAACCCAGCTTGAAACGGACCGCCGTTTGCTGCGGGTTCGCCTGCGTCAGATCAAAAGCCGTCTGGAGAAGGTTCGCAGCCAGCGCGACCAGGCCCGTCGCGGGCGTTCTCGGGCGGATATTCCTACGGTTTCCATCGTGGGTTACACCAACGCCGGGAAATCCACGCTTTTCAATGCAGTGACCGATTCGCAGGTCTACGCTGCTGATCAGTTGTTCGCAACGCTGGACCCGACGCTGCGCCGCCTTGAGCTGAACGACCTGGGGCCGATCGTGCTCGCAGACACCGTAGGTTTCATTCGTCACTTGCCGCACAAGCTGGTCGAGGCGTTCAGGGCTACGCTCGAAGAGTCGAGCAATTCGGACCTGTTGCTGCACGTGATCGATGCCCACGAGCCTGACCGGATGGAGCAGATCGAACAGGTATTGGAGGTGCTGCGCGAGATTGGTGCGCAGGACTTGCCGATGCTGGAGGTCTATAACAAACTCGATCTGCTCGAGGGGGTCGAGCCTCAGATTCAGCGCGATGCCAATGGCAAACCGCAAAGGGTCTGGGTGTCTGCGCGTGATGGTCGAGGGCTGGACTTGCTCAAGCAAGCCATTGCCGAGCTGTTGGGGGACGACCTGTTCGTTGGCACCTTGCGTTTGTCGCAGCGTTTCGCGCGGTTGCGCGCTCAGTTTTTCCAACTGGGTGCCGTGCAGAGCGAGGCGCACGATGACGAGGGTAGCAGCCTGTTGGCAGTTCGTTTGCCCCGTGTTGAATTCAATCGCCTGGTGAGTCGCGAAGGACTGCAGCCGCTGGAATTCATCGAGCAACACACTTTGCAATAAAAAGCCCTTCGCGGCGGTAGTCCTGCCGCGACGGGCATTCTGTAGCATTGGTCGGCGCGCCGCGGGCGCGTCTTTGCTTTATCAGATGGAGAGCGCTATGGCTTGGAATGAGCCGGGTGGCAACTCGAATAATCAGGATCCCTGGGGTGGCAAGCGCAAAGGCGGCGACCGCAAGGGGCCCCCGGATCTCGACGAGGCCTTCCGAAAGCTGCAGGAAAGCCTGAATGGGTTGTTCGGTAGTGGAAAAAAACGCAACAGTGACGGTGGCGGCAGCGGCAGCGGCAGTTCGGGCAAGGGCGGCGGCTTCGGTCTGCTCGGTATCGGCCTGGTCGTGTTGCTTGCCATCTGGCTGTACAACGCCATCTACGTGGTGGACGAGCAGGAGCAGGCCGTGGTCCTGCGGTTCGGCAAATACTACGAAACCGTCGGTCCGGGCCTGAACATCTACTTCCCGCCGTTCGATCGCAAGTACCTCGAAAACGTCACGCGTGAGCGGGCGTACAGCAAGCAGGGCCAGATGCTCACCGAAGACGAGAACATCGTCGAAGTGCCGCTGACCGTGCAGTACAAGATCACTAACCTGCAGGACTTCGTGCTGAACGTCGATCAGCCTGAAGTCAGCCTGCAGCACGCCACTGAAAGTGCCTTGCGTCACGTTGTCGGGTCGACCGCGATGGATCAGGTGCTGACCGAGGGGCGTGAGCTGATGGCCAGCGAAATCAAGGAGCGGCTACAGCGTTTCCTCGATACCTATCGCACCGGTATTACGGTCACTCAGGTGAACGTGCAAAGTGCCGCAGCCCCGCGCGAAGTGCAGGAAGCCTTCGATGACGTGATCCGTGCCCGTGAAGACGAGCAACGTTCTCGCAACCAGGCGGAAACCTATGCCAATGGCGTGATTCCGGAAGCCCGGGGTCAGGCACAGCGCATCGTTGAAGACGCCAATGGTTACCGTGATGAAGTGATCTCCAGGGCGAAGGGTGAGGCGGATCGCTTCACCAAGCTGGTAGCCGAATATCGCAAGGCCCCCGAGGTCACTCGCGAGCGCCTGTATCTGGAAACCATGCAGGAAGTCTTCAGCAACACCAGCAAGGTGTTGGTGACCGGCGACAAAGGCCAGAACAACCTGCTTTATCTGCCATTGGACAAAATGATCGACAGCAGCCGTAGCGGTTCAGGGGCTTCCACGAGCGGCGCCTCGACGACTGCCACCGATCCGGGCGTACGCGCATCGGACATGCAAACGCCACGTGACACGCGCACTAGGGAGAGTCGTTGATGAGCAATAAATCTCTGGTCGCCTTGATTGTATGTGTCGTGCTGGCCGTGGTGGCGTGGAACAGCTTCTATATCGTCGCTCAGACCGAGCGCGCGGTGATGCTGCGCTTCGGTCGTGTCGTCGAATCGGACGTACCGCCCGGCTTGCACGTCAAGGTTCCTTATGTGAACCAGGTGCGCAAGTTCGACGGGCGTTTGCTGACGTTGGATGCGCCCACACAACGGTTTCTGACGCTGGAAAAGAAAGCCGTCATGGTGGATGCCTATGCCAAATGGCGCGTGAAGGACGCCGAGCGTTTCTACACCGCAACGTCGGGCCTGAAGCAGAATGCCGATGAGCGCCTTTCCCGTCGCCTGGAGTCGGGTCTGCGTGATCAGTTCGGTAAGCGCACCCTGCACGAAGCAGTGTCGGGCGAGCGTGACGCGCTGATGGCTGACATCACGGCGTCCCTCAACAAGATGGCGGAAAAGGAGCTGGGCATTGAAATCATCGATGTTCGGGTCAAGGCCATCGACTTGCCGAAGGAAGTCAACCGCAGCGTGTTCGAGCGCATGAGCACCGAACGCGAGCGAGAAGCCCGCGAGCATCGCGCCAAGGGTAACGAGCTGGCGGAAGGTATCCGTGCCGATGCCGATCGCCAGCGCCGCGTTCTGTTGGCCGAAGCCTACCGTGAGTCCGAAGAAACCCGCGGTGACGGTGATGCGCAAGCCGCAGCGATTTACTCCAAGGCTTACGCTCAGGATCAGGAGTTCTACGCGTTCTACCGCAGTCTGCGCGCCTATCGCGAGAGCTTCGCAAACAAGAGCGACGTGATGGTGCTGGATCCGAACAGCGAGTTCTTCCGCTATATGGAAAAAGCCAAACCGTAGTTGCACGCGTATCCGAGAGCTCCGCCGGGCGGCAAAACTGTCCGGCGGGGTGATCGCAAGGCAAAACGTGTGTATGATGCGGCAGCCGGGAAATTCCCGGCTTTTTTGCGTCTACACGATTGATTGGCCGTGGCGTAACTCGTGCCCGGCAGTTTTTTCGAGGGCGGCGTTCGCAACGCGCAGGGCGGTTTTGTCTGGGCATCATCGACCCGGCGCGGCCGTCCTGTTGAACGCTGTCTGCTTCACTCAAGGCTCGCCCAAGGGGTTGGCCGCCCGGATCATAGGGGAAAGGCGTAATGGCAACGGTTGACCGCTGGCTGCTGCCGGATGGCATCGAAGAAGTACTGCCGCCGGAAGCGGCGCGCATTGAAGTGGCGCGTCGTCAGGTGCTGGATCTGTTTCAAAGCTGGGGTTACGAGTTCGTCGTGACCCCTCACATCGAATACCTCGAATCTCTGCTCACGGGCGCGGGTCAGGATCTGGATCTGCGCACCTTCAAAGTGGTCGATCCGCAATCAGGTCGCCAGATGGGATTTCGTGCAGACATCACGCCACAGGTGGCGCGGATCGATGCCCACACATTGCGCCGCGAGGGTCCGAGCCGTCTTTGCTACGCTGGTAGTGTCCTGCACGCTCAGCCTCGAGCGTTGTCGTCCTCGCGTAGCCCGATTCAACTCGGTGCTGAGTTGTACGGCGACGCCAGTCCGAGCAGTGACGTCGAAGTCATCAGCCTGATGCTGGCCATGCTGCAACTGGCGCAGGTGCCCGATGTTCACATGGACTTGGGACATGTTGGCATCTACCGTGGCCTGGCCCGTGCGGCAGGGTTATCCGGCGAAGTCGAGCAACAGTTGTTCGATGCGCTGCAGCGCAAAGCCATCGACGAGGTCGTCGCCTTGACCGAAGGGTTGTCAGCCGACCTGGCCGCCATGCTGCGCGCGTTGGTCGATCTGTGCGGCGGTCGCGAAGTGTTGGACGCTGCACGTGAGCGGCTGGCCAAGGCGCCTGGGCCAGTGATCGATGCACTGGATGATCTGACGGAGATCGCCGAGCGCTTGTCGGCGCGTTTCCCGGATCTACCGCTGTATTTCGACCTCGGCGAGCTGCGTGGGTACCACTATCACACCGGCGTGGTATTTGCGGTGTTCGTGCCTGGCGTGGGGCAGTCCATCGCACAAGGCGGTCGTTACGATGACATCGGCGCTGACTTTGGCCGCGCACGTCCGGCAACGGGCTTTTCTACCGATTTGAAAACCCTGGTCACGTTGGGGCGGGCGCAGATCGAATTGCCGTCTGGCGGCATCTGGATGCCGGACAGTACGGATGCGGCCCTTTGGCAGGCAGTCTGCCAACTGCGCAGTGAGGGGCAGCGCGTGGTTCAAGCGTTGCCTGGCCAGCCGGTCTCGGCAGCGAAAGAAGCCGATTGCGATCGGCAATTGGTTCAGCATGGCGAGCGCTGGCAGGTAATGCCGCTGGCCGTTTGAGTTATTCCAGTCGGCTGCAGGCCGGCACCCAGTTTGCGTGAATGAGGACAAGTGTTATGGGTAAGAATGTCGTAGTCCTGGGCACCCAGTGGGGTGATGAGGGCAAAGGCAAGATCGTTGATCTGCTGACCGAACATGCTACCGCGGTAGTTCGCTATCAAGGCGGCCACAACGCCGGTCACACCCTGGTGATCGATGGCGAGAAAACCGTTCTGCACCTGATTCCGTCCGGTGTACTGCGCGAAGGCGTGCAGTGCCTGATCGGCAACGGTGTGGTCGTAGCGCCTGATGCGCTCATGCGTGAAATTACCAAGCTGGAAGAGAAAGGCATTCCGGTGCGCGAGCGTCTGCGCATCAGCCCGTCCTGCCCGCTGATCCTGTCGTACCACGTTGCGCTCGATCAGGCCCGTGAAAAGGCTCGTGGCGAGCACAAGATCGGCACCACCGGTCGTGGCATCGGCCCGGCCTACGAAGACAAGGTTGCACGTCGTGGCCTGCGCATCGGTGACCTGTTCCACCGCGAGCGTTTCGCCGCCAAGCTGGGCGAGCTGCTGGACTACCACAACTTCGTGCTGGTCAATTACTACAAAGAGCCTGCGATCGACTTTCAGAAAACACTCGACGAGTGCATGGAATACGCCGAACTGCTCAAGCCGATGATGCTGGACGTCACTGCTGCGCTGCACGAGATGCGTCGCGCTGGCAAAGACATCATGTTTGAAGGCGCTCAAGGTTCGCTGCTGGACATCGACCACGGCACCTACCCCTACGTCACCAGCTCCAACACCACTGCTGGTGGTATCGCCACTGGTTCCGGTGTGGGCCCGATGTTCATCGACTACATCCTGGGCATCACCAAGGCGTACACCACTCGCGTCGGTTCCGGTCCGTTCCCGACCGAACTGTTCGACGACGTCGGTGCCTTCCTGGCCAAGCGTGGCCACGAGTTCGGTGCTACCACCGGCCGTGCCCGTCGTTGCGGATGGTTCGATGCCGTCATCCTGCGCCGCGCCATCGACGTGAACAGTATCTCGGGCCTCTGCCTGACCAAGCTGGACGTCCTGGATGGACTGGAAACCATCAACATCTGCGTAGGCTACGAAAACGAAAACGGCGCTGTGATCGATGCACCGACCGATGCCGACAGCTACGTGGGCCTCAAACCCGTGTATGAGCAGATGCCCGGCTGGTCGGAGTCGACCCTGGGGGCCAAGACCCTGGAAGAATTGCCAGCCAACGCTGTCGCTTACATCAAGCGCTTGGAAGCGCTGGTTGGGGCGCCCATCGACATTATTTCGACGGGCCCGGATCGCAACGAGACCATCATCCTGCGTCACCCGTTTGGCTGATAAGTCGTTGAAATGCAAAGAGGGGTCGCAACTGCGACCCTTTTTTTATGTGTTTATGATCCTGATCATCAGAACGGCACGCCCCTTGCTGTAGATAACGTCAAACAAGATGCCACCATTTTAATGGCGTTCGTTGTCGGGGGAGTCTCCAGTGTCAGCCGTCCTATCGCTTCTGCGCAGTCGTTTGCTGCGTCCCGTTTTCATCGCTCTTGGCATTGCCCTTTTGGTGCAAGTGCTGGTGGCTGTCGCCCTTACCCGGAGCACCGTCACTGCGCTCGAAGCTGATCTGGCAGCGCGCCTGGGTGTAGATTCGCAACACTTGTCGGGCGAACTTGAGCAAGCGAGCCGCGACGTTACCGCGAGCCTCGACAGCCTCTCGCAGAATACCCGGCAGCGCCTGAGCGCAGGGCTTTCGACTCGTCTGAAGGATGAGCAGAAACAACTTCGAGCAACGCTGGAGAAAGCGCTGAAGGACTCCGCCACTGATATGGCCGAGCTTCTGGCGGCTGTAGCGCCGCGGGCCATGTGGGACAACGACACCCCAACACTTTCCGAATTCGCACGACGCGCACAGCGTAATCCCAACGTTCTGTTCATGGTTTACGACGATGCTCAGGGTGAACACCTCACTCGTTACTTGAATCGCGATAACGAATCGATCAAGAACCTGCTCGCTAAAGGTGAAGGGGAGCGGGCGATGGATAAAGTGCTGAATGCGGCTCAAAAAGACCCTTCCGTGTATTACGTCGAAGCGTCGATCAGTCCGAACGGGGTTGAGATCGGCAAAGTCCGCATGGGCGTGTCGACTGCATCGGTCGAGGCCGACTTGGCTGCCCTGGACAAGCGATTCGCTGCGCTGATCGCCAATGGCGAGCAACTGGTGTCTGACAGCCTGGGCGGAGCGGCTGCCGAGAGTTCGTCGGCCCTGCGTGCACGGCTGCAAACTGCCCAGTCCTCCGCTGATGCGATGGCGACCAATACCAGCGCCGCCGTGCAGGATGCTGCGACGACCTTGCGTTGGAGGATCGGTGTCGGTCTGGCGTTGGTCGGCTTGGGTGTTCTTCTTGCCTTGGCGGTAGTCCTGGGGCGTCGTGTCGTGTTGCGCCTGCAACTGCTCAACCGCGCGCTGGATGACTTGGCGGCCGGGGAGGGTGACCTAACCAAGCGCGTCAAACTCAACAGCAATGATGAGATCGGTGATATGGCTTCCGCCGTCAACCGCTTCGTTGACAAGTTGCAGCCCATCGTCCGTGAGGCAGGGGATGTTGCCCAGCAGACGGGTGTCGAGATCGGTGCGATGAGCAAACGCAACGCAGGCGCCGATGCAGCGGCTGAATTGCAGCGTGACGAGGTCGCGGCCAGTCTTCAGGCGTTGTCCCAGATGGCCGATGAGGCGCAGGCCGAGAGTCAGGCGATGCAGGCGGCTTTGCAGCAGGTTGTGGATATTCGACAGGCCACCGATGAAAACACGCGAACCTCGAATCAGGTGGGCAGCCTCATCGAGGCCTTGGCCGGGCAGGTCGATGCCGGGGCTCAGGTGATCGAGCGTCTTGCCAAGCAGAGCGAACAGATTGAGGTGGTGCTGGAGGTCATTCATGGCATCGCTGAGCAGACCAACTTGCTGGCGCTCAACGCAGCGATCGAAGCAGCCCGTGCGGGTGAAACCGGTCGCGGGTTTGCGGTGGTTGCCGATGAAGTACGCGCCTTGGCCAGTAAGACACAGAGTTCGACGGGAGACATCCAGGAGCACATCACCAAACTGCAATCGGGTGCAAAAGAGGCGGTCGCCACCATCGGTCTGGCGGGAAGGCAAGCCAAGGAAGGGCTTGAAGTGCTTCGAGACAGTGCGCGTCTGCAGCAAAGTGTCCAGGCTTCTGTCGAGCAGGTTCATGCCGCAATCGGGCTGGCGACACGGGCCGCCGAGCATCAGGCCAAAGACGCTCAAGCGGTCAGGGGACGCGTCGAAGTGATCCATGCTCAGGCGGAGAAAGCCGCGCAGGCCGTCGTCGAAACCACCGCCAGTGGCAAGACGTTGGACAAACTGGCGGCGCAGCTCAAGGCCAGTCTCGGCCAGTTTCGCGCTTGAGGGGTGAGTGATCGTGGGGAAGGGCGCCTGCAGCATCTTGGTGATCGCTGCAGGTGATCGAGGCGATTTTACATACCCCATAAAGCACAAAACCGAGCGCTTGGCTCGGTTTCGTTTTGTATGGTGCCCAGGAGAAGACTCGAACTTCCACGACCGTAAGGTCACCAGCACCTGAAGCTGGCGTGTCTACCAATTTCACCACCTGGGCATGGCGCTGATTTAATTAGATATTTCGTCCAAGTGCAACATAAATTTGAGATTTTTTACCGCTGGGGCATTCAGGCCGTCGGCAGAGGCGCTTTTCTTTCGCGTTTTCTTGGAATGAGCACAACGTGGACCGCCATAGCCCCCAGTGGGTAGCGGCAATAAAAATGTTCTAGGCTGGAGGCTGTTTCGTGCGGAGAGGTTTTTCATATGCCGAAAAGCACAAAACCGAGCGCATGGCTCGGTTTCGTTGAATTGGTGCCCAGAAGAAGACTCGAACTTCCACGACCGTAAGGTCACCAGCACCTGAAGCTGGCGTGTCTACCAATTTCACCATCTGGGCAAGTCGTTGATTTCAATCGAATATTTCGTCTGATTTCAACTACAACGTGGGCAGTGCCGTCGTTGTGGGGCGCATCTTACGGATGAGATTCGGGCCTGTAAAGACCCGCAGTGAAATTTTTTTTGAAAGCGCGCAATTGCCCTATTAACGCTGGCTTCGCGTTTCAATCGGGTATATGCCAAACTAATTGCATACAGATAAGGTGAATTCATTCTAATGGCCGATTGGCAGTCCCTCGATCCCGAGGCCGCTCGAGAAGCGGAAAAATACGAAAACCCCATCCCCAGCCGCGAGCTGATTCTGCAGCACCTCTCCGAGCGTGGTTCGCCCGCTGCCCGCGAAGAACTGGTTGCCGAGTTTGGCCTGACGACTGAAGACCAGATCGAGGCCCTGCGCCGACGTCTGCGCGCAATGGAGCGTGATGCTCAGCTGATTTATACCCGGCGCGGCACCTACGCACCCGTAGACAAGCTCGACCTCATCCTGGGTCGTATCAGCGGGCATCGCGACGGCTTCGGTTTCCTGGTGCCCGACGATGGATCCGACGATCTGTTCATGAGTCCAGCGCAGATGCGTCTGGTGTTCGATGGCGATCGCGCCCTGGCGCGTGTGTCGGGTCTGGATCGTCGCGGCCGCCGCGAAGGTGTGATCGTGGAAGTCGTCTCCCGCGCGCACGAAACCATCGTCGGTCGCTATTTCGAAGAGCAGGGCATCGGTTTCGTCGTTGCCGATAACCCCAAGATTCAGCAAGAAGTCCTGGTGACGCCAGGGCGGAACGCCAACGCCAAGGTCGGTCAGTTCGTCGAGGTGAAAATCACCCATTGGCCGACCCCGCGCTTCCAGCCACAGGGCGATGTGATCGAAGTGGTCGGCAACTACATGGCGCCGGGCATGGAAATCGATGTGGCGTTGCGCACTTACGACATTCCCCATGTGTGGCCCGAGGGCGTGCTCAAGGAAGCCGGACGGCTCAAGCCCGAAGTGCTGGAGCGAGACAAGGAGCATCGTGTCGATCTGCGCCATCTTCCGTTTGTCACGATCGACGGCGAAGACGCGCGTGATTTCGACGACGCTGTTTATTGCGAAGCCAAACCCGGCAAGCTGCGGCTTTTCTCCGGGGGCTGGAAGCTGTACGTCGCGATCGCGGACGTTTCCAGCTACGTGAAGATCGGCTCCGCACTGGACGCCGAAGCGCAGGTGCGTGGCAACTCGGTGTATTTCCCCGAGCGCGTGGTGCCGATGTTGCCTGAGCAGCTCTCCAATGGGTTGTGCTCGCTGAACCCGTTGGTCGATCGCCTGGCGATGGTCTGCGAAATGACCATCTCCAAGACCGGCGAGATGACCGATTACGTGTTCTATGAAGCTGTTATTCACTCCCACGCGCGGCTGACCTACAACAAGGTCAGTACCCTGCTGGAGCACTCGAAAACGGCCGACGCGAAAAAGCTGCGGGGTGAATACGGCGAAGTCCTGCCACACCTCAAGCAGCTTTATGCGCTGTATAAAGTTCTGCTGGGCGCGCGTCATGCCCGGGGTGCGATCGATTTCGAAACCCAGGAAACGCGCATCATCTTCGGCTCGGAGCGCAAGATTGCGGAAATTCGGCCGACGCAGCGCAACGACGCTCACAAACTGATCGAGGAGTGCATGCTGGCCGCCAACGTGGCCACGGCGGAGTTCCTCAAGAAGCATGAAATCCCTGCGTTGTATCGGGTTCACGATGGTCCGCCGCCAGAGCGTCTGGAAAAGCTGCGCGCTTTCCTGGGTGAACTGGGACTGTCGCTACACAAAGGCAAGGACGGCCCGTCGCCCAAGGACTATCAGGCGCTGCTGGAGTCGATCAAGGATCGTCCGGACTATCACCTGATCCAGACCGTCATGTTGCGGTCGTTGAGCCAGGCGGTGTACACCTCCGACAACAACGGGCATTTCGGTCTCAATTACGAAGCGTATACCCACTTTACGTCGCCTATCCGCCGTTACCCGGATCTGCTGACCCACCGCGCCATTCGCAGTGTCATTCGCTCCAAGCAGGATACGCCCCACGTGCGACGCGCCGGGGCTCCCACCATTCCGAAGGCGCGGATCTATCCGTACGACGAAGCGGCGCTGGAGCAACTGGGCGAGCAGTGCTCGATGAGCGAACGCCGCGCTGACGAGGCTACCCGCGACGTTGTGAACTGGCTCAAGTGCGAATTCATGAAGGATCGCGTGGGCGAGTCGTTCCCCGGTGTGATCACCGCAGTCACCGGCTTTGGTCTGTTTGTCGAGCTGACCGACATCTACGTCGAGGGCTTGGTGCACGTCACCGCACTGCCAGGTGACTACTACCATTTCGACCCGGTTCATCACCGCCTGGCGGGCGAGCGCACAGGTCGAAGCTTCCGACTGGGGGATTCGGTCGAAGTGCGAGTCATGCGCGTCGATCTCGATGAGCGGAAAATCGACTTCGAAATGTCGGACAAGCCTGCCATGGCACCCACAGGTCGCAAGCGCAAGGCTGCCGAAGCGAAGCCTGCACCGGTGCAGAAAGCCGAGAAGGCAAAGGAAACGGTGACGCTCTCCAAGCCGAGTCGTCGTCCTGCCAAGGAGCCTGTCGAAGCCTACCGCGCCAGCGATGCTGCAGCCAAAAATGCTGAAGTCCGCAAGAGTCGCGAGATGAAAAAGGCCTTGCTGGCCGAAGCCAAGAGCGGCGGCAAGTCTGCCAAGGGTGACGACAGTGGTTCGGGCAAAAGCTCGAAGCCAACCAAGCATCGCAAGGGCGGATCGGGCTCGTCCACGGCTTCCAAAAGCGGTGGCGCACGTAAACCTAAGGCCAAATCATGAGTCAGTTGGAAAAAATCTACGGTGTGCATGCCGTGGAGGCATTGCTTCGTCATCACCCCAAGCGAGTCAAGCAAATCTGGCTGGCCGAGGGGCGTAGCGATCCGCGCGTTCAGGTGCTGGTCGATCTGGCTGCGCAAAATCGAGTGCAAGTCGGCCAGGCCGAGCGGCGAGAAATGGATGCGTGGGTCGAAGGCGTGCACCAGGGCGTTGTCGCTGAGGTGAGCCCCAGCCAGGTCTGGGGCGAAGCGATGCTCGACGAGCTGCTGGACCGCACAGAGGGGGCGCCATTGATTCTGGTGCTCGACGGTGTGACGGACCCGCACAACCTCGGCGCCTGTCTGCGCACGGCTGATGCTGCAGGTGCGTTGGCGGTGATCGTGCCCAAGGACAAGTCAGCGACGTTGACGCCGACAGTGCGAAAAGTTGCCTGCGGTGCGGCGGAAGTCATTCCTCTCGTGGCCGTCACCAACCTGGCGCGCACACTGGAAAAACTTCAGCAGCGTGGGTTGTGGATCGTCGGCACGGCAGGCGAGGCGGAGCAGGAGCTGTATCAGCAGGATCTGACGGGGCCGCTGATCATGATCATGGGTGCCGAAGGCAAAGGCATGCGTCGCCTGACTCGCGAGCATTGTGACTACCTCGTTCGCTTGCCGATGGCCGGTAGCGTCAGCAGCCTCAACGTTTCGGTAGCCACGGGCGTTTGCCTGTTCGAAGCCATGCGCCAGCGCGCCGCCAAGGCCGCCGCTCGGTCGTCGTGAGCTTCAACTGCAAGCAACAAGCTGAAGCCGTCCGTGATCAGCTTGTGGCTTGTGGCTCAATACCGTTGAATCCGCGTTTGTTCAAATAATCGCCAATTACCTTGCGCCGTTTCGGGCCCTTCTCTACAATTGCGCCCCTTGCTGTCATGGCAGGCACTGATGTGCCTGTTCCTGTGCAAGCCAAACCCGTGTTTTTCACTCCTTGTCTGACCGCTCTGGCGGCAGGCTACAACCCGTAAGGAGCATTCATGCGTCATTACGAAATCATCTTTCTGGTTCACCCGGACCAGAGCGAACAAGTCGGCGGCATGGTTGAGCGTTACACCAAGCTGATCGAAGAAGACGGCGGCAAGATCCACCGCCTGGAAGACTGGGGCCGTCGTCAACTGGCCTACGCAATCAACAATGTTCACAAGGCTCACTACGTGATGCTGAACGTTGAGTGCACCGGCAAGGCACTGGCCGAGCTGGAAGACAACTTCCGTTACAACGATGCCGTGATCCGTAACCTGGTCATCCGTCGCGACGAAGCCATCACTGGCCAGTCCGAGATGCTCAAGGCTGAAGAGAACCGCAGTGAGCGCCGTGAGCGTCGCGACCGTCCTGAGCACTCCGACGCTGAAGGCGTTGACAGTGATGACAGCGACAACAGCGATAACGCTGACGAGTAATCCACGGACCTTTTGAGGAGCCAATCACATGGCACGTTTCTTCCGTCGTCGTAAGTTCTGCCGTTTCACCGCAGAAAACGTTAAAGAGATCGACTACAAAGATCTCAACACCCTGAAAGCCTACGTATCCGAAACCGGCAAGATCGTTCCTAGCCGCATTACCGGTACCAAAGCTCGTTATCAGCGTCAGCTGGCTACCGCTATCAAGCGCGCCCGCTTCCTGGCCCTGCTGGCCTACACCGACAGCCACGGCCGCTGAGACCAGGTTCAGTCGACAAAACGCAGTAAGGGATAAATCGCATGCGCGCCATGGCTGACTTCATCATGCGCGGTCGCGTGCAGGCCACTCTGGTAGTGGTCGGGTGTGCGGCATTGCCGCTGCTGTTCTGGTTGAGTGCTGCCGCAGGGTGCCTGGTGCTCCTGCGACGCGGGTTGGGTGATGCGACGAGCGTCCTCGCCTGGGGGTTGCTGCCGGCGGTTGCCTGGTGGTACTTCGGGGACCCTCGCACCTTGATGGTGCTGGTGGGTTCGTGGGGGTTGGCGGCGCTGTTGCGCGCCAGCGAGTCCTGGGTTCGCGTGCTGCTGGTCAGCGTGGGGCTTGGATTGTTGTATGGCGTGATCCTGGGCGCCGTGTTTCGCGAGCCCATCGAGGCCATGGCCGCAGAGCTGCAGAAGCTTTTGCCCCATGTTTTCGGTGAGGTCTACCAGCAAATGTCGGTAGAAGAGCGAGCGCGTCTGGGCGCACTGATTACTCCGGTCCTCAACGGCCTGATAGCGGCGGTGTTGCAGATCGTCAGCGTGGTCTGCCTGATTCTTGGGCGGTACTGGCAGGCGCTGTTGTACAACCCGGGAGGCTTCGGTCGCGAGTTTCGCAGCTTGAGGCTCCCGCGGGCACCGATGCTGGTGCTGCTGGTGTGCATGTTGGTGGCGCCGAATTTCGGGCCGCAACTGGCAATGCTTACGCCGCTGTGCAGCGTCCCATTGGCGTTCGCGGGCCTGGCACTGGTTCACGGTATGGTGGCTGCAAAGCACCTGACACGGTTCTGGCTGGTGGGGTTGTACGTCACGCTGGTGTTGTTCATGCAGTTGATTTATCCGTTGCTGGTGGTGTTTGCCATTGTCGACAGCCTGATTGATTTTCGCAGCCGCCTGGTGCCGAAAGGCCCTGATGACGGCGCTGCGAACGGTGAAGGTTAAAGTTAAGAGGTTATTACCAAATGGAACTGATCCTGCTGGAAAAAATCGCCAACCTGGGCAACCTGGGCGACAAAGTAAACGTTAAGGCTGGTTACGGCCGTAACTACCTGCTGCCTTTCGGCAAAGCCACCGCTGCGACCGCTGCCAACCTGGCTGCATTCGAAGAGCGTCGTGCCGAGCTGGAAAAAGCAGCTGCCGAGAAGAAAGCTTCGGCTGAAGCTCGCGCCGCTCAACTGGGCGAACTGGAAGTGACCATCACTGCCACCGCCGGTGACGAAGGCAAGCTGTTTGGTTCGATCGGTACTCACGACATCGCTGACGCACTGACCGCCTCTGGCGTTGAAGTGGCCAAGTCCGAAGTTCGTCTGCCGAACGGCACCATCCGTAACGTTGGCGAGTACGACGTTGCCGTGCACCTGCACAGCGACGTTGAAGCGACCGTCCGCGTTGTCGTGGTGGCTGCGTAAGCTGTTCGATTTTGGCGCTTCGGTGCCGAGATCCGATTGGCTGACGACCTGTGCGTCAGCCGGTCAGCAAAGGGTGCGCTCCTGTTATACAGGTCGTGCCCTTTGTCTTTTCTAGGTATTGTTGATCAACTTTTGATTCAAACCCCAGACACCGTGTGGCCATGAACGATATTTCCGCTCCCGAGCAATACGACCTGCAAACCGCTGCGCTGAAGGTACCGCCGCATTCCATCGAGGCCGAACAGGCCGTGCTCGGTGGTTTGATGCTGGACAACAACGCGTGGGAGCGGGTACTTGATCAGGTGTCGGACGGCGATTTCTATCGTCATGACCACCGCCTGATCTTTAGGGCCATTGCGAAACTGGCCGATCAGAACCTGCCCATTGACGTCGTGACCCTTGCCGAGCAACTGGACAAGGAGGGGCAGACTTCTCAAGTGGGCGGGCTCGGCTACCTGTCCGAATTGGCGAAAAATATCCCGTCGGTCGCAAACATCAAGGCGTACGCGCAAATCGTCCGCCAACGTGCCACGTTGCGCCAGTTGATCGGTATCAGCAACGAAATCGCCGACAGTGCCTTCAACCCAGAAGGGCGCACTGCCGAAGAGATTCTCGATGAGGCTGAGCGGCAGATCTTTCAGATCGCCGAAGCCCGGCCCAAAACCGGTGGCCCGGTGGGGGTCAACGACCTGTTGACCAAAGCCATCGATCGGATCGACACGTTGTTCAACATGGGCGAAGGCATTACCGGCCTGTCGACCGGGTACACCGACCTGGACGAGAAGACCAGTGGTTTGCAGCCTGCGGACCTGATCATCGTCGCGGGTCGCCCCTCGATGGGCAAGACCACCTTCGCCATGAACCTGGTGGAAAACGCCGTGCTGCGCAGCGACAAGGCGGTCTTGGTGTACTCGCTCGAGATGCCTGGCGAATCGCTGATGATGCGTATGTTGTCCTCGCTCGGTCGCATCGACCAGACCAAGGTGCGTTCGGGCCAACTGGATGACGATGACTGGCCTCGCCTGACGTCGGCGGTCAACCTGCTCAACGATCGCAAGCTGTTCATCGACGATACCGCCGGTATCAGCCCGTCGGAGATGCGTGCGCGCACCCGCCGCCTGGTTCGCGAGCACGGCGACATCGGTTTGATCATGATCGACTACTTGCAGTTGATGCAGATCCCAGGCTCCAGTGGCGACAATCGGACCAACGAGATTTCTGAAATCTCTCGCTCCTTGAAGGCGCTGGCCAAGGAATTCAACTGCCCAGTGGTCGCCTTGTCCCAGCTCAACCGCTCGCTGGAGCAGCGGCCGAACAAGCGGCCGGTGAACTCCGACTTGCGGGAATCCGGAGCGATCGAGCAGGACGCCGACGTCATCATGTTCGTGTACCGGGACGAGGTGTACCACCCGGAAACCGAGCACAAAGGCATCGCTGAAATCATCATCGGTAAACAGCGGAACGGCCCGATTGGTTTCGTGCGTCTGGCGTTTATCGGTAAGTACACGCGCTTCGAGAACCTGGCGCCGGGTAGTTACAACTTTGATGATGATGAGTAGTGAGCCCTGCGCAGAGCCTGTGTGGATTGTTCGACTATGCCCGGCGCTGCGCGAGGATCGTACCCTTCTTGCCTTTATGTGACAGGATGGCTTGCGGGTAAAAAACGTTACCCCGGACGGTAAAGCCCAGACGCAAATCTCCCCTGCCGCCCGCGGTGCCACTGGGGATATCCGTCGTTTTCATCCGGAGTAATCCGGTATGTCCTTTGCGATTAGGGTTGAACCTATCTAATGCCGCTCTCAGATTGTCTTTCATACCAGGACGGCCGCGAAGCCAGGCGACAATATCTGCATCCTCGAAAAAGCCGCTGGGGTCCATGGTGAAAATTTGTCCGGCTACGCGGCTGGCAGGCGCTGGAGCGGTGATTTCGTTGTCTGAACCAAGGCTTGCGTTCGATACGGTAGAGCCTCGTTTTTGCGGGAGTCCCTCTTGAACAGCTCTGAGCTCTGCACTCGTACCCGGCACCGCGGCGTCAATTGACGTGCGCGGCGTCGAATTGGCACTAGCGCTGGCAGAGGAGTCGTTGCTGAGAGTGAGCGGTGGCCTCGGTTCACGGGCCGTTCTTAACTGATAGGGGTTTATTCCCAGCTTCTGGGCTTTCGACGGTATATGCCTCGCTTTAGCCAGCTCATTGTGCTGGTCAGCACTAATCGCTTGGTACAGGTTGATGGCGCCCTTACTGTCCTGTGCAATATGCAGCCAACTCACCGGATTTTGCGTCCTCAAGTAGCGTCCATTAAGCAAATCAGCTTCACCAGAAGTAAGTGAGTAGTTGGAGGTGGCCCCCTTCACCGCCCGGTTGATATTTTGAGTCCGTTCTTCATCTCTTTGGGCGCGAGCTGCCAGATTGGCCTTAGTTTCAGCTTGGTAAGCGGTGGCGGCGCTCACGTAAAAGTCTCGCAATTGCCAGAAAATAAGCCCTGCGGATGCCAGTGTCACAAGTACAAAAATCGCAAGCTGCACTTCTTCGGGCACGTCATCTAAATCTGAACTCTGACCTCCCTGCACGTCCACCCGATTAATCGGGTTATTCCTGACCATGCAATACAGATTAAGCCCATCCACAAATCCTTCCGGATCCGAACTCACCCAGCGCATCAACCATGGCGCGTAGTACCTCAGTCCGTAGTAATACAAGCCGCTGGCATCCCGCTCTTTCCCCGAATACCGCGCCACTTTGTACTTCGCTTCGACCGCCGAGCGCGCCGCCCACCAAGCCGTTCCGCCGAAAGGGTAGTAGCCCTCGTAGCTAATAAGGTGTGCGTGGGCGTCCAATTCCAGCACGCTGGAGCCCAGGTGGTCGTCCACCGAATACCGCAATTGATCGTTTTCGATGCCGGCAGGACGTCCGCTCGACCAATGCAGACAGCGCACCGTGCATCGGCCGGCCTGGATCACGATGACTTCCAGCTGTTCGTCGTTGGCGCTGTCGCTGCGCAGTTCCAGCCCAGGGAGGTAGCGGACTTCCCGTGTGTGGGAGGCGGCTCGGGCTGCCGATGTGCCGATCTTGCGAACCCGCTGTCCGCTGCTGTCGTACACGTAGTGTTCTGCGTCGTCATCTGCGTCCTTGCGGCTGACGGGGGTGACCTTCAACAGGCGATTGCGCGCGTCCCACGACATCGTCTGGCCGGGAGACAGGCGTTGCAGATTGCCGCTAGCATCGAAACCGCTGGCAAAGTCCGGCGGTGCGCTGCCCTCAAACTTCACCAGCGCACGGTTACTGGTCCCATCAACCTCAAAGTCGCGGGTGTAGGGCTGGCTACCCTCATGACGCAACTGCGTCAGGTTGCCAGCCGAATCGTAACGGTAGCGCTCTGTGAAGTTGAGCCACTGGCTGCTGTCGATGGGTAGGGGCTGCATGTCTGGCAACTGCGGGCCGCTGGAGACCTTGGCCGTCTCCCGCCCCTGGGCTTCGACCAACTGATAGAAGCTGTCATAGGTGTAGCGGTTGATCGGCTCGATGCGCTGGTTGGCAAAGTGCCGCACGGCCTGAGCATCGTCGGTGATGCTGGTGACGTTGCCAACCGGGTCATAGCCGTAGGTCAGCAGTTGCAGCGGGTCGTTGGCTGCGCGGGTGGTTTTCAGCGTGGCCAGGCGTGCGTCTCTATCGTTGTAGAGGTATTGGCTGATCACTCCGTTGCCTGCGGTTTGCGATGTGATCTGCTCGTTGGCGTTGTACTGCACGTCACGCAACAGTAACTGAGAAGGGCTGTTCTTTAGCGTGAGCGTCACTTGTGCCAGATGACCTGCGATGTTCAACCCCATGCTTTGCAGGTGGCCGCGTGCGTCTGTGGCGCTGATGGCGGTGCCTGTGGCGTCGAACTGCCTGCGGGTAACGGCGCCTTGACCGGGCTCCAGCAGCGCGTCACGCTCCTCCGCTGACGGCGGCCAGTCAGGCGGCTCGATCATCGTGAGCAGGCGACGCTCCTCTAGGAGTGTCCCGCCCAGCAGCCCGTACTCGGTGATCGCCAGCGTGCCCGCACTATCGTCGACACGGATGAGTTGCCCGCACTGATTACGCAAAGCCGATTCACTACCGCTGCCTGCATAGGTAAACCGCTCGCAGGTCCGGCTCGGTTGCCCCGCCATCTGCTCATGGATCGCAATCGGCCTTGGGTAATCGTCATATTCCGTCTGCCAGTGCGTCGCCCGCGCGTCCCACTGTTCAAGCACAACGCCAGATTCTGCAGAAAGGGAGAGGGCGGCACCTGCATCCACGCTTTGGCTGGACAGCGTGGCCCCCGACAGGCTGTACACCATGGCGAGATTGGGTTGCACATCAGGTCGGATCGAGCGCAACTCGAATAGGCGCGGATCCCACACCTCTATAACCCGCCCTTGATTGTCATACACCTGAGCGTTGACGCAGGCCTGAGCGTCCAGGTCGATCTGCGCGCGATAGTAGGCCGTCTGCCGCACCGTCAGGCCCCGGCTGTCGAAAACCGTGAGCGAAGGTGTGTGGCGATGCATGGAGTCGGTCATGATGCCTGCATCCTGCAGTTATCAGGGCTGTGCCGGTAATCTAGCCGCGATGCCAGGCGGCGGGATACTGTCAGAAATGACAGTGCGCCCTTCAAAATACCGCTCGCAAGACTGACTGTTCCAGTCGGATTTGATCAAAATTTGTGCTATTCTCCGCGCCCGCGAATTCCCGTAGAAGAATCGCCTCTCCTGATTACGAACCCTGGTCATCGACATGCAAGCAGCCAAGCCGTTATTTGACTATCCGAAGTACTGGGCCGAATGTTTCGGACCAGCGCCTTTCCTGCCGATGAGCCGGGAAGAGATGGATCAGCTCGGCTGGGATTCCTGCGACATCATCATCGTCACCGGTGATGCGTACGTCGATCACCCCTCGTTCGGCATGGCGATCATTGGCCGATTGCTGGAATCGCAAGGCTTTCGCGTGGGAATCATTGCCCAGCCGAACTGGAAGTCCAAAGACGACTTCATGAAGCTGGGCGAGCCGAACCTGTTTTTCGGCGTTGCGGCCGGCAACATGGACTCGATGATCAACCGCTACACCGCCGACAAGAAAATCCGCTCCGATGACGCTTATACCCCAGGCGGCCTGGCGGGTAAGCGCCCTGATCGTGCGAGCCTGGTGTACAGCCAGCGATGCAAGGAAGCTTACAAAAACGTGCCAATCATCCTCGGTGGCATCGAGGCTTCGCTGCGTCGCATTGCGCATTACGACTACTGGCAAGACAAGGTTCGCAACTCGATCCTGATCGACGCCTGCGCCGACATCCTGTTGTACGGCAACGCCGAACGGGCGATCGTCGAGGTCGCCAACCGCCTGTCCTGTGGCGAAAAGATCGAAAACATCACTGACGTACGCGGCACTGCATTCATTCGCCGCGACACGCCTGAAGGCTGGTACGAAGTCGACTCCACGCGTATCGACCGGCCGGGCAAGATCGACAAGATCATCAACCCGTACGTCAATACTCAAGACACCGCGGCCTGTGCCATCGAGCAGGAGAAGGGTGACGTTGAAGACCCGAACGAAGCCAAGGTGGTGCAGATCCTCGCCAGCCCGCGCATGACCCGTGACAAGACGGTCATCCGCCTGCCGTCGATGGAAAAGGTGCGCAACGACGCCGTACTTTACGCCCACGCGAATCGCGTGCTTCACCTGGAAACCAACCCCGGTAACGCCCGTGCATTGGTGCAGAAGCATGGTGATGTTGACGTCTGGTTCAATCCGCCGCCCATTCCGATGACCACCGAAGAAATGGACTACGTGTTTGGCATGCCCTACGCACGTATTCCTCACCCCGCGTACGGCGAGGAAAAAATCCCGGCCTACGACATGATCCGCTTCTCGGTGAACATCATGCGGGGCTGCTTCGGTGGGTGCACCTTCTGCTCGATCACCGAGCACGAAGGTCGCATCATCCAGAACCGCTCGCACGATTCGATTATTCGCGAGATCGAGGAGATTCGCGACAAGGTGCCAGGTTTCACCGGCGTCATTTCCGACCTCGGCGGCCCGACCGCGAACATGTACCGCATCGCCTGCAAGAGCCCGGAAATCGAATCCGCGTGCCGCAAGCCGTCCTGCGTGTTCCCCGGCATCTGCCCGAACCTCAACACCGATCACTCCTCGCTCATCCAGCTTTACCGCAGCGCGCGGGAGTTGCCGGGCGTGAAGAAGATTCTGATCGCTTCGGGTCTGCGGTATGACCTGGCTGTGGAATCGCCGGAATACGTGAAGGAGTTGGTGACCCATCACGTCGGCGGTTACCTGAAGATCGCCCCGGAACACACCGAGCAAGGTCCGCTCAACCAGATGATGAAGCCGGGCATCGGCACGTATGACCGCTTCAAGCGCATGTTCGAGAAGTTCTCGAAAGAGGCGGGCAAGGAGCAATACCTGATCCCTTACTTCATCGCTGCCCATCCCGGCACCACCGACGAAGACATGATGAACCTGGCGCTGTGGCTCAAGGCCAATGGCTTCCGCGCGGATCAGGTGCAGGCGTTCTACCCGTCGCCGATGGCCAGCGCCACCGCGATGTACCATTCTGGCAAGAACCCGCTGCGCAAGGTGACGTACAAGAGCGATCCGGTGACCATCGTTAAGAGTGAAGAACAACGCCGTCTGCACAAGGCGTTCTTGCGCTACCACGATCCGAAAGGTTGGCCGATGCTGCGTGAAGCGCTCGAGCGCATGGGCCGGGCCGACCTGATCGGCCCGGGCAAGCATCAGTTGATTCCGCTGCATCAGCCGGAAACCGACAGCTACCAGAGCGCCCGTCGCAAGAACTCGACGCCTGCTGGCAGCCACAAGGTCGCGAAAACCACCAAACTCCTCACCCAGCACACCGGCCTGCCGCAACGGGGCAGTGACGGCAGCAAGCCGTGGGACAAGCGTGAAGAAGCGAAGGCGGCTGCCGCTGCGCGAAACAAGCAGGCCGCGAAGGATCGAACCGAAGCGGCCAAAGGCGGAAAGGGCGGCAAGAAAAAGCCCTCACGTCAGCCAGTGTTTCCGCGCTGATCGAAATCGATGTGAAGAAAACGCCAGCTTTTGAGCTGGCGTTTTCTTATTCCTTCGCTTTCCAATCAACGAAAGTTTAGGGCGTACATTAGGACCATTCCCACACGCCAGATCAAACCTGCCTACATCGTCCCAGAGCAGGGATGTTTATCCTCGTTCGATTTCGGGTACCACACAGGAATCAAGGAATGAGCGGTTTATCAGTTCGGGATGGTTTCTCAGTCTCCCGACGCGAGGCCAGGGAACGGGTCGAAAGCGCAATCGACCTCAGGAAGCTTTTTCGGGTCATTGATACGGATCCTGCGCTCGTCGGGGCAGGCATCGTATTTATCGACAGCGATTTCA
The DNA here is from genome assembly GCF_003052515.2 of Pseudomonas sp. RIT409. Lineage (GTDB taxonomy): Bacteria > Pseudomonadota > Gammaproteobacteria > Pseudomonadales > Pseudomonadaceae > Aquipseudomonas. The sequence goes on from NZ_QARE02000019.1 coordinate 54,980, forward strand.
ATGTCGTGGTGCTCAGGGAGTTTCAGCCAATTTGCAGCGTGGCAGTGAAGCGAGTGATCTTGCGCGAAGCACCCCGCCATATGAGTGCGCTCGAATTTCACAAACAGCTTGAATTCAACGTTCGCGAATCCACGGTTATCAAGGAAGCGATTGGTGCCGGCCTTGCATGCGGCGGAGCCTATCTTAGCTGGAAGGTTGTATATGGCGGGATAATGGCCGCTCCGTTCACCGCAGGAGTAGGTTTACTGGTGACTGCAATAGGAGCCACGGCGGCGGTGGCAGGGTCCCTACAGTGCCTAGTGAGTTTAGGGAGAGTCGGGACTTCAATGTTCAACCCCGAGACACTTGACGAAGTCGACGCCGAGCCCTGGTATCAGTCCATGACGGCTGTCCTAGACAGCATAACTCTTGCGGGCGCTGCTCTCTCAATCTACTCAACCCTGCGGTATACGCTGGCCAAAAAAGCGGCGACAGGGAAGAGCTACCGCGAAATCCTTCGGGGATTGTCACGTCGGGAGCGACTGGCTCTCACGAACGAAGTGCACAGGTACAGAAAGGATACATTTGGACTTCCCAGACGTTATTCGAACACAGAAATCAAACAGCAGACCTACACGCAGCTCAGGGATGTGCTGGCAGCAGGTGCATCGATCGGCGGCAGTCTGCACTCGGGGCATTTGAAGCCGATTGCTGTGGCTGTTTACGGAGAGTTTTGATCGTGTATACCGCCCGGAAACTAGCTGAATTCAGGAGAAAGCATTTTCCTCCGTTCATCAGTTCCATATTTTTAGGCATACTTTCAACTGCTTCCGTCCTCGTAATGGTCAACGGTACATATCTCAAGCGCGTCGATCTGGATTTCACGATGGCGTTTGCACTGATGATTGTCGTCAATATTATCCAATCGGTTTGCAGCATAAACGTGTTTCGAGGCTACCCGCGCTGGGCAACGGGATCGGTGCTCTTATTTCTGTTCAACTTAATAATATCGATACCCGCCATCACTTATAGTCCCCCCATGGGGTTATACGTTGTTACTTTGATCAGCGCGCTCTCGGGGCTGTATTGCCTGAACAGCTTACGTTACCGGTCAATGGCGCAGGCAGCAAAAGCGATGCGGCTGGGAAACTTCGTTGAGTCGCAGCCCGCTCTCTGCAAGCGTCACGCCGGGGTGAATCTATTGAGGAGAAAGTCGAAAACCTCTTATGGAGTCTCGGATTTTGGCTTCACCCTGTTGACGATCGCAGGCTGGCTCGCTGGCCTTTTTTTTGTGGTGGTGTCGGCGCTCAAGCTCTATTTTATTTACCTTGGTCTGAGCGACGGCATCGTCGTTGGTGCAAATCGAAATGGGCCTCCGAGGGCCTATTCGCTGGCGGATCAGCCCTGGCTGTATTGGTTATCAATGGCAATACACTTACTGACTGTCGGAGCATGCACGCTTTTTTTGAGAGTGCTCTTGTTACTCCGTAAGTGAGACACCTGCACATCAAATTTCCCCGACAACGTGGGCTTGTTCCGCCACGAAAAATGCCTACCCCACGTCATTGGCCCGCTGCGCTGCGCTAGGTCGATTAACGCAACCCGCTTAACGGCCATCCTGTGGCAGGGTCGAGTTCTTTTTCCTTGCACATTCTGGCGGTGATGCTCGGGCCACAAAGCGATTGCCCTTTCGAGCCAGGCCAACTCGTCGACGCCACTGGGCGCCAGCAGATGGACCTCGGTCTGATCCCACTCCTGCATTCGGGGCAGCAACGGACAATTCGCGAGGGTGGCCTGGAGCAATTCAACCGCGCGCTCCGTCGCGTTGACCGAGACCCTTCGAGCCGAACCGACATCAAGCCGTCGCAGGGGGCGACGGGTCCCATGTCGGGTCACCAGGCGGGCATCATGTGTCTTCTGCCATCCGGCGAAGACGAGTTCGCTGGCGCAAGCCTGGCCATCCAACGTACACCCCGGCAACCAGGCCCATGCGTCCTGAAGGGCGGTGGAATGAACGCAGTAATTGCCTGGAGGGGGCAAGTGCTGTTGACTCAGGCGCAGCCTTTCTTTCTCGAGCAGACGCCGTTCGCTGATGCGATCGTACATGCAGCGCTGCGGGATGTAGGGTGGGTGGACAGGTACGGCGTGCGACGGCGGGGGACCGCCGACCAAGCGTCCCCAGAGTGATTTCAACATAGACGCCTCTACCCGATCATCACGTCGGTGTAGGTGGCGAGCAGTGTCGCACCACAGGCGAGCAAGTCGCCCTGGCGGGCGACCGGCCGATCATCGATGAGCAGTGAACTGTCGCCGCTGACGATCTTGCACAGGCCATGGGGGCAAAGGACGGCATCGCCGAGCCGGGCGACATTCAGGTTATGCAGAAAGGTAGAAGGCGCACCGGCGATGACGCGTCCTCCGGCGCTGGTGGGGTCGTTCAGAACAATGATGGGGCGCATGCAAGACTTCCTTGATCAGTTGGATAGGCCGAGCTTCCATGCTCCAGGTGTTAGGTCCGGCAGACGCTAACACGACCCAGGGTGTCGAAAGGGGGTCCCATTTTTTTCAAGAGCGTTCTGACGGACTGCAGGGAATAAGTCCTACAAGAAAGAAAAAGTGTGTGATGGTGTCGGCGCGGAGACACGGGTTTTTCTCGCTCACCCATGACTGCCCCATTCACGCGCACCCCTTGCACCCCTTATCTAAGTTGGCGCAATTTTGGTGCTGTGCTTAGCTGCACGAGCACGCTCCACCCCGGAGGCGCATGACTTGCCTGAATGGCATAAGTCTTGCGCGGTTCCGCTACCGTTCAGGCTCGCAGGAGGCACGCCGTGTCGATTCACATTGCCTTGCACCATGTCACGCATTACCGCTACGAACGTGCGGTCGAGTTGGGGCCGCAAATCGTTCGTTTGCGCCCAGCGGCCCACAGCCGCACGCGGGTGTTGTCGTATTCGCTGAAGGTGTTGCCTGAAAATCACTTCATCAACTGGCAGCAGGACCCGCAGGGCAATTACCTGGCGCGTCTTGTTTTTCCCGATAAAACCGACGAGCTGCGTATCGAGGTCGACCTCGTCGCCGAGATGGCGGTGTTCAACCCCTTCGATTTTTTCCTCGAGCCCTACGCCGAGAACATTCCTTTCGCTTATGCCAAGGAAGAGCACCACGAACTGCTGCCTTACCTGGAAAAGCTGCCGCTGACACCAAAATTCCAGGCCTATCTGGACAGCATCGACCGCACGCCCGTGCCTGCGATCGACTTTCTGGTCAGCCTCAATCAGCGGCTGGCGAACGACATCAATTATCTGATCCGTATGGAGCCCGGCATTCAGACGCCTGAGTACACGCTGGACAGCGCGTCTGGGTCGTGCAGGGATTCGGCCTGGTTGCTGGTGCAGTTGCTGCGTCACCTGGGGCTCGCAGCACGGTTCGTGTCGGGGTACCTGATTCAGTTGAAGGCCGATGTCGAAGCGCTGGACGGGCCTTCGGGAACGGATGTCGACTTCACCGATTTACACGCTTGGTGCGAAGTGTATTTGCCGGGTGCGGGCTGGATTGGCCTGGACGCTACGTCCGGGTTGTTTGCCGGCGAAGGGCACATTCCGCTCGCCTGCAGCCCTGACCCTTCCTCGGCAGCGCCGATCAGCGGCTTGGTGGAGCCGTGCAAAACCGAATTCAGTCACGACATGTCGGTGGAGCGCATCTGGGAGGCTCCTCGGGTCACCAAGCCGTATACCGAAGCACAGTGGCTCGAAATTCAAGCCCTGGGGCGGCAGATCGATGCCGATCTGATTGCCAACGACGTGCGCTTGACCATGGGCGGCGAACCCACGTTCGTGTCGATCGACGACCGTGATGGCAGCGAGTGGAACACGGCTGCGCTGGGGCCGAAGAAACGGGTCCTTTCGGCTGAGCTGTTTCAACGCATGCGCAGCCATTATGCGCCGCACGGTCTGGTGCATTTCGGTCAGGGCAAGTGGTATCCGGGCGAGCAGTTGCCGCGTTGGTCGCTCAATTGCTTTTGGCGCCGCGACGGTGAGCCGGTGTGGCGCAATACCGCGCTGATCGCCGATGAGAACGAAGACTACGGGGCCAACAGTGACGTGGCGGGGCGCTTTCTGCGCAGTGTCGCCGAACGACTGAAGGTGCCTGAGCGTTATGTTTTCGCCGCCTACGAAGACAATTTCTACTACCTGTGGCGGGAGCAGGCTTTGCCGCAAAACGTCAGCCCGGAAGATTCGCGCTTGAGCGACGAACTGGAACGGGCGCGGTTGAGCAATGTGTTTTCCCAAGGGTTGGACAAGGTCATCGGTCATGTCCTGCCGTTGGCGCGTACGGCCGCTGACGATCGCTGGCAGAGCGGACGCTGGTATTTGCGCGGCGAGCATTGTCGCCTGGTGCCTGGGGACTCGCCTTTGGGGTACCGCCTGCCTCTGGCCTCGCAGCCTTGGGTCAAGGCGGCGGAGTATCCCTACATCCATCCGAACGACCCGAATCAGGACTTCGCCGAGTTGGCCGATCGCGACGAGATCGACGCTCAGCTCGATGGCCTACACGAGCACGATGATCCACAGGCCGAACGCGTGCCGGTGATCGACCAGTCGGCAGACTGGCTGACCCGTACGGCCTTGAGTGCCGAAGCGCGAGGCGGTCGCTTGTACGTCTTCATGCCGCCGCTGCAGTCGCTCGAAGCGTATCTGGAACTGGTCGCGGCGATTGAGGCCACCGCTGAAGAGCTGCACTGCCCTGTGTTGCTGGAAGGTTATGAGCCCCCGAGCGATCCGCGTCTGGTTAACTTTCGCATCACCCCTGACCCGGGCGTCATTGAGGTCAACGTGCAGCCCTCGTCCAGTTGGGATGAGTTGGTCGAGCGCACCGAGTTTTTGTACGAGCAGGCCCGGCTGACCCGATTGACCACTGAAAAATTCATGATCGACGGACGCCACACCGGTACCGGCGGGGGCAACCACTTCGTGCTCGGCGGTGCCACGCCCGGAGATTCGCCATTCCTGCGCCGGCCTGATTTGCTGCGCAGCCTGCTGAGTTACTGGCACAACCACCCCTCGTTGTCCTACTTGTTCTCCGGCCTTTTCATCGGCCCGACCTCTCAAGCGCCACGCGTCGATGAAGCCCGAAATGACTCGCTGTACGAGCTTGAGATCGCCTTCTCGCAAATGCCACAGCCGGGTGAAGAGTGCCCGCCCTGGCTGGTTGACCGACTGTTGCGCAACCTGCTGATCGACGTGACGGGTAACACCCACCGCGCCGAGTTCTGCATCGACAAACTGTATTCGCCGGATGGCGCAACCGGGCGCCTGGGCCTTTTGGAATTGCGTGCCTTCGAGATGCCACCCCACGCACGCATGAGCCTGGCGCAACAGTTGCTGTTGCGTGCGCTGATTGCACGGTTCTGGCAAACGCCCTATGCGCCCGCAAGGCTGGCGCGCTGGGGCACCGAGTTGCATGACCGCTTCATGCTGCCGCATTTCATCGAGCAGGATTTTGCTGACGTCATCGTTGAGCTCAACGCTGCGGGGTATCCGCTGCGTGCCGAGTGGTTCGCGGCGCATCTGGAGTTCCGCTTTCCCAAGGTGGGCGACTACGCCGTCAGTGGGATCGAGCTGGAATTGCGACAGGCGCTGGAGCCGTGGCATGTGCTGGGTGAGGAAGGGGCCGCGGGGGGCGCGGTACGCTACGTCGACTCATCGCTGGAACGTCTGCAACTGAAGGTCAGCGGCCTGCCACCCCAGCGCTACGTGCTGACCTGCAACGGTGTGCCGGTGCCGCTGCAAACGACAGGGCGCGTCGGCGAATTCGTCGCGGGCGTGCGCTACCGCGCCTGGCAGCCGTACAACGCGCTGCAGCCCACCATTGCGGTGCATGCGCCACTGGTATTCGACATCGTCGACACGTGGATGCAGCGCTCATTGGGCGGCTGCGAGTATCATGTCGCGCATCCAGGTGGCCGCAATTATGAAACCCTGCCGGTGAACGCCAATGAGGCCGAAAGTCGACGCTTGGCGCGGTTCTTCCGCATCGGGCACACGCCCGGCAAGCTGGCGGTACCTGCCCCGTCCATCAACGATGAAATGCCCATGACGCTGGATTTGCGTCTGCACCGATAGAGGTACGGCCCAGCCTGACAGCCTCTGTCAGGCGGTCAGGCTTGAACGGTGGCCGCAGGGAAGCGAGCCACTGAGTGTCATTCTGTCTGCGCTAATCTGATCCCTTTAGTTGTCTGCCGAGCCTTCCATGCCCGACCTGCTTGACCGATATCCGCTCTCTGCGGGTAATTATCACGAGATGCTTGACGCCAGCGGTGCTGTCCGGCCGCATTGGCTGCGCTTCTACGAGCATCTGCAACGCAGCACCCCTGCGCAGTTGATACAGCGCCAGGCATTGCTGGCCCGGCAGATTCAGGAAAACGGCGTGACCTACAACGTGTACGCCGATCCCAAAGGTGCAGACCGGCCGTGGGAGCTGGACCTGCTGCCGCATCTGATTCCGGTGGACGAATGGCAAAACGTCGCGGCCGGCATCGCGCAGCGTGCGCGCCTGCTCAATGCAGTCCTGGCGGATCTCTATGGCCCACAGAAGCTGATCGCCGACGGCATGCTGCCTGCCGAGCTGGTGTTCGGGCACAACAACTTTCTCTGGCCGTGCCAAGGCGTCACCCCGCCTGAAAACACCTTTCTGCACGTGTATGCCGTGGACCTTGCCCGCACGCCGGATGGTCGCTGGTGGGTAACGGCAGACCGCACGCAGGCCCCGTCTGGCGCAGGTTACGCGCTGGAAAACCGCCTGATCATTTCCCGGGCCTTTCCCGAGCTGTACCGCGACCTGGAAGTGCAACATCTGTCCGGCTTTTTTCGTTCGCTGCAGGAGACCCTGGCCCGTCAGGCGCCGAGTGGCATGGAAGTCCCCTTGATCGTGCTGCTGACCCCGGGACGCTTCAACGAGAGCTATTTCGAACACCTGTACCTCGCGGGCCAGTTGGGCTATCCGCTGGTGGAAGGCAGTGACCTCACCGTGCGCGATGCGACGGTCTACCTGAAAACCCTCAGTGGGCTGCGGCGGGTGCACGCCATCATGCGGCGTCTGGACGATGATTTCTGCGATCCGCTGGAGCTGCGTACCGATTCCGCACTCGGTGTGCCCGGCTTGCTGGAAGCGGTACGTCAGGGGCGTGTCGTCGTGGCCAACGCGCTGGGCAGCGGCGTTTTGGAATCCCCGGGTTTGCTGGGTTTCCTGCCCAAGATCAATCAGCACCTGTACGGCGAAGAACTGATCCTGCCATCGATTGCAACCTGGTGGTGCGGCGAGCCTCCTGTCCTGGCCCAAGCGCTGGAAAAAATCCCGGAATTGCTGATCAAACCGGCCTTTCCGTCGCAGAGCTTCGCCCCGGTCTTCGGCCGCGACCTCAACGACGAGCAACGCCAGGCATTGGCCGCCCGCATGCAGGCCCGGCCTTATGCCTATGTTGCCCAAGAGCTGGCGCAACTGTCCCACGCACCCGTTTGGCAAGGCGAAGACGCACAATTGCAGCCGCGCGCCATTGGTATGCGCGTGTACGCCGTGGCGACCGCCGACGGCTACCGTGTATTGCCAGGCGGGCTGACCCGCGTCGCGGCCGAGGCCGACGCCGACGTGGTGTCGATGCAGCGGGGTGGGGCGAGCAAGGACACCTGGATTCTCGGCGAGCGCACATCGGGCAGTGAGCCTTGGCGCAACCGTCATTCGCTGGGCGTTCACGACTTGATACGTCGCGACCCTTATCTGCCATCGCGGGTGGTGGAAAACCTGTTCTGGTTCGGCCGTTATTGCGAGCGTTGCGACGACAGCGCACGGTTGCTGCGCATCATGCTCGCCCGTTACGTGGATGGCGATGATCCCTTGGCCCTGCAAGCGGCCGTCGAACTGGGCGAACGGTTGAATCTGGTGCCGGCGGAGGACGAAGAAGAGCCTCGGCAGTTGCACGAGCGTTTGCTCGATGCGCTGCTGGGCGAAGACTGGCCGTTCAGCCTGCGCTCCAATTTGCAGCGCCTGCAGTGGGCCGCCTCGCAGGTGCGCGGCAAGCTTTCGCGGGAAAACTGGCAGGCGCTGGTGGAGTTGCAGCGCGAAGCCGCGAACCTCGACACCGACCAGCCGGACTTTGGCGAGCTTCTGGATTTCCTCAATCGGTTGGTCATGTCCCTTGCGGCGCTGTCGGGTTTCGCGCTCGACGACATGACCCGCGATGACGGTTGGCGTTTCCTGATGATCGGTCGGCGCATCGAGCGCCTGCAGTTCCTCAGCACCAGCTTGGCCGCGTTCCTGCGCAGCGACACGGTGTTCGATCAGGATGCCCTGGACTGGTTGCTGGAACTGGGCAACAGCAGCATTACTTATCGCTCGCGTTATCTGGCATTGCCGCAGTTGATTCCCGTGCTTGACCTGCTGTTACTCGACGAGCAAAACCCGCACGCCGTGCTGTTCCAGCTCAAACTGGTGCGGCGCTCGGTCAAGCGTCTGAACGATGACTTCGGTGTGCCTCATGACAACAACCTTTCGCTGCTGACCCAGCGCCTGGCCACGTTCGATCTGGGGTGCCTCGAAAACGGGCTGTTCGGCGAGAGCAGCGTGACGGCAGCGCTTCACGGGCTGGCAGACCTGCTGCAACGTATTGGCGACGTCAGCGGGCAGGTATCGGACCGCTTGTCCCTGCGCCATTTCGCCCATGTCGATGACGTCAGCCAGCGCACGGTGTCCGTCTGATGAACAGCGCCCATTACGAAATCCTTCACGATACCCATTACAAGTACGACAGCCCCGTGTCGCTGGCGCAGCAATTGGCGCATCTCTGGCCGCGGGTCAGTCCATGGCAGCGGTGCCTCGACCAGCGTCTGGAGATCAACCCGCAGCCGACCACTCGACGCGACGAGCTGGACGTGTTCGGCAATCCGCTGACCCGGCTGGCATTCGAGCGCCCCCATGATGAGTTGCAGGTCAATGCACGGCTGCGAATCGAGGTGCTGGCGCGGCCCGCGCTGGATTTTCAGGACTCGATGCCATGGGAGCTTGCCCGCAGCACGCTGACCTACAATGCCCTGCAAATGTCGCCGGACATTCTCGATGCCTGCCGCTACCGCTTCGAGTCGCCTTATGTGCACCTCAAGCAATCGTTCGTGGAGTTCTCCACAGAGTGCTTTCCGCTTGGTCGGCCCTTGCTGCAGTGCGCACGGGCATTGATGGAGAAGATATTCGACGAGTTCACGTTCGATGGCGAAGCGACCCAAGTGGCCACACCGCTGGTGGAGGTGCTCGAACGCCGCCGCGGCGTCTGCCAGGACTTCGCCCATTTGATGCTCGCCTGCCTGCGCTCTCGTGGGTTGGCGGCACGCTACATCAGCGGTTACCTGTTGACCCAGCCGCCACCCGGCCAGCCCCGTCTGATTGGCGCCGACGCCTCCCATGCCTGGGTGTCGGTGTTCTGTCCGACCTTGGGCTGGGTGGATTTTGACCCCACCAACAATATCCAGCCTGCGCTGGAGCACATCAGCCTGGCCTGGGGGCGAGACTTTTCGGATGTCTCACCGTTGCGCGGCGTCATTCTCGGCGGCGGCCATCACGATCCGGAAGTGCGGGTGACGGTCATGCCACTGTCGGACTGACGCCCCGGCGGTAGTCGCTGTATTCCTGAATAGCGCTGTCGTAATTGCCACTGGCGCCGCATGCGTAAGCGGCGAGCAAGCTGCGGAAGAGTGCATTGAGCTGCATGATGATCATCCTGATAAATGAGTGACAAGCCGATGTTAGAGCGGCACTGTGGCGGCCGCTGCTTGATTGTCTCGATAGGCCTGATAGAGGCCCGGAAGCAGGTTTCATAATCTGTAATTGAAAAATTGTGTAAAGTTGGGGCACTCTTTGTATACAAAAACCAAGAGCAACCCCATTCAGGAGACTCATTCATGATTCGCAAGCTTGTTGCTGCATCTCTGCTGACCCTGGTCAGTGGACACCTGATGGCCGCCGAGTGTTCGGTGACTGTGGACTCCACCGATCAAATGTCTTTCAACACCAAAGCCATCGAAATCGACAAAAGCTGCAAAGAATTCACCATCAACCTGGAGCATTCCGGCAGCCTGCCAAAGAATGTGATGGGGCATAACCTGGTGATCAGCAAGGAAGCCGACATGCAGCCCATCGCCACCGACGGCCTGAGTGCGGGGATCGACAAGCAATACCTGAAAGAAGGTGATGCGCGGGTGATTGCCCACACCAAGATCATCGGCGCGGGTGAAAAGGACTCGTTGACCCTGGATGTGTCGAAATTGGACCCTGCGCAGAAGTACGGCTTTTTCTGCTCGTTCCCGGGCCACATCAGCATGATGAAGGGCACCGTGACCCTGAAGTGATCGGGATTTCATCTGTAGGCGCGCACGTGCCACCCATGGCAAGGGCGCACCTACGGATTGAGCGATGTCCGGGCAGTTACGACGCCGTCATCTTGAAAATTCCCTGAGCGTTGCTGCTGTCGAAATTCAGGTCGAGCGTTCCGCTATCCGGATCGAGCTTGCGCTGAATGAACTCGACGAACGAGCCCGGCACTTGATGACTTCTGGCCACGCCCTCGGCGTCCAGCAGATCGCGCGCCACGGTGCAGGCTTTGTAGGCGGTCTGCATGACTCGGCCTGATGCCGACACTTCGATACTGTCTTTCATCGGGCGCTCGCGTCGCACCTGCTCCTGCACCGTGGCTTCCAGATTCTCGACCCTGTCGGTCAAGTGATTGAAGCTGTTGCCCTCGGTGGAAATCCACGCCATTTCCGCACTTTCACTGAGCAACTGGCGATAGTCGGCTTCTTGCACTGCCCCATGCTGGCGGCCGAAGGCGCGGTACAGGTTCGGCAGCAGGCGCATCGCTTCCGCCAGGCTGCAATGACGGGTCAGGCGCAGCCGCTCGAGCGTACTCAGGTCTTCGTTGCCCAGTGGGTCTCGACTCGACCCCACCACGCGGCTGACGGCGTTTTGAAATGCCTCGCTCAGCCGGCCTGGGTGCAGCTCGGAGACGAAGAACTGCGCGATGTCTTCCGGCAGATCCATCTGGCGATAACCCCATCCCGTCATGTTCAGCTTGGTCAGCGGATAGGTGCGCACGTCAGTGAAGCCCAGCGGCTCGAGCAGCCGGGAAAACGCCAGGCGCCCCCTGGGCAGTTCGCCGTTTCGCGCCCAATCCACGGTGCGAATCGCGCCGTGGTCGAAAATCACCTTACGGCCACTCTGGAATTGCTCATCGACATAACGCAGGCCGTCTGGCACCGCGTCGACGAGCTTATGAAACAGGCACAGGTTGAGTGCTTCTGCCAGCCAGACGCGATGGACCGAGTCTGCCGACCAGGAAAAGCGCTGCAATGCCTGCGGGACTTCGACACGGCTTTCCAGCCACTGTGCAGCGGGCTGGCCAACGGTGGAAGCGACGAGGGAAAAGAGGCCTTGGAATGGGGTCATGGATAGCGGCTCTGAGCGAGAAAGTCAGAGGGCTATCTAAGCCCCGTTCACGGGGAGGGACAAGCGAAAAAAAACTGCGGGTTCATTCCGTTTTCTATTGAACGACGCGGAATATGCTGGCGTAGGGCGCGCTTGGTCAGGGCTGCATCTGGACGAACGCAGTGTGTCAGGCACCCACGTTGTGTCTGACGCCCCCTCGTCGCGGGCAAGCGCGCTCCTACGAAGAGCGCGTATCAAGGGACGTACGGCAGGTCGCGTTTGTGCTGCGTCTTGCGGTAGGTGTTGACGATGATGTCGAACGCTTCCTGACGCACGGGTTCGCCGTGCAGGAAGGCATCGATCTCGGCGTAGGTCACGCCGTGAGAAGCTTCGTCGGGTTTGCCCGGAACCAGATCTTCCAGATCCGCGGTAGGGATTTTCTCGACCAGATTGTCGGGGGCGCCAAAATGACGGGCGATGGCGCGAACCTGATTCTTCACCAGACCGCTCAACGGTGCCAGATCGCAGGCGCCGTCCCCGAACTTGGTGAAGAAGCCCATCACAGCCTCCGCCGCGTGGTCGGTACCGATGACCAGACCGCCGCGAGCACCGGCGATGGTGTATTGCGCCACCATGCGGGTACGGGCTTTGACGTTGCCCTTGACGAAGTCCACCGCTGCGTCCGACTGGCCTTCGAACGCCTTGATCTGCTCGACCAGTGCCTTGACCGAAGGCGCGATGTCCACCGTGTGACGCTCGTCAGGGTTGATGAAATCCACGGAAGCCGTGGCTTCATGCTCGTCGTGCTGAATGTGGTAGGGCAGGCGTACGGCGATGAACTGATAGGCGGCATCGCCGGTGCTCTCACGCAATTCCCTGACCGCGCGTTGGGCCAACAGGCCGGCGGTCAGCGAGTCCACACCACCGCTGATGCCCAGTACCAGAACCTTCAAGCGGGCGTTGTGCAGGCAGTCCTTGATGAACTGGATCCGGCGCGCAACTTCGGTTTCAAGCTCGGCCTGGCTGGCGAAGGGCGGCTGGACCTTGAGTGCACTGGCGATCTCGTGCTGTACGGCTTGCATGATTGACTCCTTATGAGAAGAAAAAGAGGCATGTAAAAAGTGAGGCAGTCCGGTGCTCGAGTCAGACAGGCACCTTGAAAACATGGCGCAGGTAGGAAACGAATTCCGGGTCCTTGCACTGAGTCTTGCCAGGCTCATCGGAAATCTTCGCCACTGGCTGGCCGGCGCAGGCGGTCATTTTCAGCACGATGCTCATGGGCTGAATACCTGGCACGTCTGCGGTGAGGTTGGTGCCGATGCCGAAGCTGACGTTGATCCGACCGCGCAGCGCCCTGAATATTTCCAAGGCCTTGGGCAGGTTCAGACCATCGGAAAACACCAATGTCTTGCTCATCGGATCGATGCCCAGCTTCTGATAGTGAGCGATGCATTTTTCTGCCCACTGCACAGGATCACCCGAATCGTGGCGCAGGCCGTCGAAGAGTTTGGCGAAGAATAGATCGAAGTCGTTGAGGAAGGCGTCCGTCGTGATGCAGTCGGTCAGGGCGATGCCGAGCAGGCCCCGGTATTCCCGCACCCAGCAGTCGAGCGCGGCGATCTGGCTGTCGATCAGCCGAGGCCCCAGTTGCTGATGGGCCATGATCCACTCGTGGGCCATGGTGCCAAGGGGCTTGAGATCGAACTTGCGCGCCAAATGGACATTGCTGGTGCCGACGAACTGGCCGGGGAAATCCTTTTTCAACACCGCTACCACGTCTTCCTGAACAGCATACGAGAAGCGTCGCCGAGTGCCGAAATCCGCCACTTTCAGCTCGGCCAGCTCATCAGGGGTCGCGGCGTCGTTGAGCCAGTCGAACTTGCGGTAGAGCTGATCGCGCGCTTGGGTGAGCAAGGTTTCCGGGTTGCGGTGCCGGTTGCGCACTTCACTGACGATGGCCAGGATCGGCACTTCGAACAGGATCACATGCAGCCAGGGGCCGGACAGGCGAATGCACAATTCATCGTTTTCGATGCCGGTGTACACGTAGCGCAGATTGAAGCGAAACAAGCCCAGGAACCGCAGGAAATCAGGCTTCATGAAATTGATGCGCTCGAGGAATCCCGTCTCTTCAAGGCTCAGGGATAAATCGCACAATTGCTCGATCTGATGCCGGATCTCAGGCAGATAGGGTCGCAGGTCTTCGCTGTTGCGGCACCGGAACTCCCATTCGACGTCGACGTTGGGGTAGTTGTGCAGCACTGCCTGCATCATGCTCAGCTTGTAGAGGTCGGTATCGAGCAGGTTCTGAACGATCCGGTCCGCAAAAGCGCTCTCACTCATTGTGTCGCTCCAGCCAGCAGGGGCCGCCAGAGTGCGGCCATGAAAAGTCAAATGGGGTCGCATACAACCGTGCGGTAGCGTCTGGTATTGGCTCCATGCCACTACTTCCGGCGTGTTATTGGCGATGACGGACATAATGCCAGTCGAGGCCGGGTTGGGGCAGAAATGTTTCAGCCAGCCGTGAACGGATCGGCTGATCGTGCCCGGTCTAGGCCTACTGCGGCGTTGGCGAGTGCAGTTGTTCCAGCATCCATTCCACGAACACCCGGATCTTGGGCACCTCCGCCGCGTGCTCGGGGTAGGCGAGGTAGTAGGCATCGTGACTGGGCAGTGCATGCGGCCAGGGAATGATCAGCTTGCCGTCCGCGATTTCTTCTTCCACCAGAAAACGCGGCAGCAGTGCGACGCCACAGCCAACCTGCGCGGCGCGGATGCACATGTAGAAGGTCTCGAAACGCGGCCCGTGGTAGCTGTGTTCGGTCTGGTGCCCCTGGCTGTCGAACCATTCATGCCAGCCTTGCGGGCGATGGGCGCACTGCAGCAGCACCAGGTCGGCCAGTTGCGTCGGGTCACTGAACGGCTTTTCGGGCAGGCAGTCAGGTGCGCACACCGGGACCAATTCTTCACCGAACAATTTCACGCTCTCCGCGCCGGGGCGCGCACCTTGGCCAAAATAGAACGACACGTCGCAACGGCTTTGCGCCAAGTCGTCACTTTCCTGCTCATTCACCAAATCCAAGTGAATGTGCGGGTGGCGCAGGCGCCAGCCTTTGAGGCGCGGCACCAGCCAGCGGGCGCCGAAGGTCGAAGGCGTCGACACGCGCAAGACTTCGGTTTCTCCGCCGTAGGAGCGCAGGAAGTGGGTGGACATCTCCATCTGGGTCAGGACTTTTCTCACCTCCCCCAAGTACAGCGCGCCAGCAGGTGTGAGCTGCAACCTGCGACGAACGCGTCTGAACAGCAGGTGCTGAACCAGTTCTTCGAGCTGCGCGACCTGTTTGCTGACAGCGCTTTGCGTCAGGTTCAGCTCTTCGGCTGCGCGGGTGAAACTGAGATGGCGCGTCACCGCTTCAAAGCATTGCAGCGCCGTGATGGACGGCAGGTGGCGTCTGTTCAGCATATTCAGGCGTGCTCAGGGTCTGCATGAAAAAACGGAATGATATCTCGCTTAATCGTCGTTTGTTGCACCGCGTCAGCCCAGCTATTACTAGAGGCTGACGAAATAACCGAATAGACGTTCTGCGCCTTCGCGTTTTCGATTCATCAGAATCCAGGAGAAATCATGTTAAACGCTCAGTTAAGCGACCTACTCAATGGCCTCGGCGTCGCCCCAGCGCTCTACCAGCAGGGTGACAAGCCTGTGTACACCCCCATCGATGGCAGCCAGGTCGCTTCGGTGAGCTGGGAAAGCGCGGCTGAAGTCGAGCAGCGCATCACCCGAGCCGAACATGCCTTCGAAGCCTGGCGCAAAGTGCCTGCCCCGCGTCGTGGCGAGCTGATCCGCCTGTACGGCGAGGCGTTGCGCAAGCACAAAGCCGAGCTGGGTGAATTGGTGTCGTGGGAAGCGGGAAAGATCACTCAAGAAGGCTTGGGTGAAGTGCAGGAAATGATCGACATCTGCGATTTTGCCGTCGGCCTGTCCCGCCAGATCTACGGCCTGACCATTGCCTCCGAGCGTCCGGGCCACCACATGCGTGAAACCTGGCACCCGCTGGGCATCGTGGGCGTGATCAGTGCGTTCAACTTCCCGGTCGCGGTCTGGTCCTGGAACACCGCGTTGGCGCTGGTGTGCGGCAACTCGGTCATCTGGAAACCGTCGGAAAAGACGCCGCTGACCGCGCTGGCCTGCCAGGCGCTGTTCGACCGCGTTGCCGCTGAGTTCCCGGAGGCGCCTCAATACCTGACGCAGTGCGTGGTGGGTGGCCGCGAGGCGGGTGAAGCCTTGGTCGACGACAGCCGCGTTGCATTGATCAGCGCCACGGGCAGCACTCGCATGGGGCGCGAAGTGGCGCCGAAGATTGCCGCGCGTTTCGCTCGCAGCATTCTTGAGCTGGGTGGCAACAACGCGATGATTCTGGCCCCAAGCGCCGATCTGGATCTGGCGGTGCGCGCTGTCTTGTTCAGCGCCGTCGGCACGGCAGGCCAACGCTGCACCACGCTGCGCCGCCTGATCGCCCATAACTCGGTCAAGGCCGAGTTCGTCGAGCGACTGAAGGCTGCCTACGCCAAGGTCCGCATCGGTCACCCGCTGGAAGGCAATCTCGTGGGGCCACTGATCGACCGGCAGAGCTTCGAGAACATGCAGGAGGCGCTTGAGCAAGCGCAGAGCGAAGGCGGCAAGGTGTTCGGCGGCAAGCGCCAGCTCGCCGATCAGTTCCCGAACGCGTTCTATGTTTCGCCCGCCATCGTGGAAATGCCAGAGCAGAGCGATGTGGTGCGCAGCGAGACCTTTGCGCCGATTCTGTATGTGATCGGCTACGACGACTTCACGGACGCCGTGCGCCTGAACAACGAGGTGCCGCAAGGCCTGTCTTCGTGCATCTTCACCACCGACGTGCGCGAGGCCGAACAGTTCGTTTCAGCGTTGGGCAGCGACTGCGGCATCGCCAACGTCAACATTGGCCCGAGTGGTGCAGAGATCGGCGGCGCGTTCGGTGGCGAAAAGGAAACGGGCGGTGGCCGTGAATCCGGTTCGGATGCCTGGAAAGGCTACATGCGCCGTCAGACCGCGACCGTGAACTACTCGCGTGAGCTGCCGCTGGCGCAAGGGATTACATTTGATTGATGCCGTAAGTTAAGCGCCACTCCTTTGTGACGATCGTGCCCACGCTCTGCGTGGGTACGCCTTGATGGACGCTCTGCGTCCGTTTTTGTGTGACGCAGAGCGCCGCCCACGGCGTTCCCACGCGGAGCATGGGAACGATCAGTAACGATCGGTACAGGTATGTGGTGCAGGAAACGGTTTGGCTACGTCTCTTTCTGAGGTTTTGCGATGCCGCTACGCGAAGAATGTCTGTGGGAAACGCTGACGCCGCAGAGGCCCGAGGCGCCAGCGTTGAAGGGGGAGGTGAGCGTCGACGTCTGTGTGATCGGCGCCGGTATCACAGGGTTGTCGGCAGCGATTCACCTGCTGGAACAGGGCAAGAAAGTCGCCATCGTGGAAGCCCATCGCACCGGCCAGGGCGGCTCGGGGCGCAATGTGGGGCTGGTCAATGCCGGATTGTGGATTCCGCCCGACGAAATCGAGGCCGGTTTTGGTGAGCGGGTGGGCAGTCAGCTCAACACGATGCTCGGCAATGCGCCGTCGCTGGTGTTCAGCCTGATTGAACGGTATGGCATCGACTGCCAGGCCACGCGCAAAGGCACGCTGCACATGGCGCACAACGCCAAAGGCGAACAGGATTTGCGCAGCCGTGAAGCACAATGGAAGCGCCGTGGCGCACCCATCGAGTTACTTACCGGCAAAGCCTGCCAAGAGGCCACCGGCACCCAGGAAATCACCTCCGCGCTGCTCGATCACCGGGCGGGCACCATCAACCCAATGGCCTATACCAGTGGCCTGGCGGCGGCGGTCACCTCGCTAGGCGGGCAGCGCTTCGACCACTCGCCGGTCTCGCGGCTCGAGCGTCAGGGCCAGCGCTGGTGTGTGATCACCGATGGCGGTTCGGTCATCGCCGATCAGGTGGTCATTGCTTCCAACGCTTACACCGAAGGAGAGTGGACTCAACTGCGTCGCAGCTTTTTTCCCGGCTACTACTATCAGGTCGCTTCCGCGCCCCTGACCGAAGAAGCTGCGCAGCAAATCCTGCCCGGTGGCCAGGGTTCATGGGACACACGCCAGGTGTTGAGCAGCATTCGTCGTGATGCCGACGGGCGTCTGCTGCTGGGCAGCCTGGGCAACGGCAATCAAAAGCCGGCGTGGTTTCTCAAAGCCTGGGCCGACCGGGTTCAGCAGCACTACTTCCCGTATTTGAAGAAGGTCGAATGGGAATGCGCCTGGACCGGATGCATCGCATTCACCCCCGATCATCTGCTGCGCATGTTCGAGCCTGCACCAGGACTGGTCGCCGTCACGGGATACAACGGTCGAGGCAATACGACCGGCACCGTGGTGGGCAAGGCGTTCGCCGACTACCTGTGCAGTGGCGACCCTCAGGTGCTGCCAATTCCGTTCTCCCCCATGCAGCCGCTCTCTGGCATCGGTTTGCGCAGTGCGCTGTATGAGGCTGGCTTTTCGCTATACCATGCCGGTCAGTGTTTGAGAATTGTGATCTAGTGCGGGACTTGAAACCTTCGCCAGCACCTTTCGTACATCCGGTCGCCTGAAATGGTGCGTCCCGTAGCGGCTTCGCACCGGGGGTGTGCAGTTCGGTGACGCAGGCTGTTACAACAGGGTTGTACAGGTTGGCGCGTCGAGGTTGCTCGTCCCGACGTCACGGGTTGCTCTTTTGAAGTCGCAGGGTTGCACCTTGCGCGGTTTAGACGGTTGCACGCCCAGTGAAAAAGGGCCCGAATCAGTCAAATAACAACAAATCGATGACTTTTTTAAGAATAAAAAACCGATGGCACGGCGCTTGCTCAGAGCATCTCTGTGGTCGCAGTGCTAATTAAAAAACCTAGGAGCACCAACTCATGTCGCAGACGTTTTACAGGAAAGGCTTTCTGGCACTCGCAGTCGCTACTGCAATAGGTGCAGCTGGTTTTGCGCAGGCTGACGTCAAGATCGGCGTCGCAGGCCCCATGACCGGTGCCAACGCCTCGTTCGGCCAGCAGTACATGAAGGGCGCTCAGGCAGCAGCCGATGCCATCAACGCCGCAGGCGGCGTGAACGGCGAGAAGATCGTTCTGGTTCAGGGCGACGACGCGTGCGAGCCGAAACAGGCCGTGGCCGTTGCCAACAAGATGTCTCAGGAAAAAGTCGCCGGCGTTGTCGGCCACTTCTGCTCTTCTTCGACCATTCCTGCGTCGGAAGTCTATGACGAAGCCGGCATCATCGCGATTACCCCAGGTTCCACCAACCCGACTGTGACCGAACGCGGCCTGAGCGCCATGTTCCGCATGTGCGGCCGTGACGACCAGCAAGGCGTTGTGGCGGGTGATTACATCGTCGACGTGCTCAAAGGCAAAAAAATCGCTGTCATCAACGACAAGGACACCTACGGCAAAGGCCTGGCGGACGCTACCGCCAAGCAACTGACTGCACGTGGCGTGAAGCCGGTTCTGGAAGAAGGCCTGACCCGTGGCGAGAAGGACTTCAGCGCCCTGGTGACCAAGATCCGTTCTGTCGGTGCCGACGTGGTTTACTTCGGTGGCCTGCATCCGGAAGCCGGCCCGTTGGTTCGCCAACTGCGTGAGCAAGGCCTGAAAGACGTCAAGTTCATGTCCGACGACGGCGTCGTCACCGACGAACTGGTCACCACCGCCGGTGGCGCTCAATACGTTGACGGCGTGTACATGACCTTCGGCGCCGACCCACGTCTGCTGCCCGACAGCAAGGCTGTGGTCGAGCAGTTCCGCAAGTCTGGCTATGAGCCTGAAGGCTACACTCTGTATGCCTATGCATCGGTGCAGGCGCTGGCCGCCGGCTTCAACGGTGCGAAGTCCAACAAGGGCGAAGCCGCTGCCGCATTCCTCAAGTCCCATCCAGTGAAAACCGTCATGGGCGAAAAAGCCTGGGACGCGAAAGGCGACCTGAAGGTCTCCGACTACGTGGTTTACCAGTGGGACAAGGACGGCAAATACCACCAGCTTGAAAAACAGAAGTGAGTTGAGCGCCTAGTCGAGCGAGCGGCTCAGCGGGCTTGGAACCTCTGCGCCGCTTGATTCGGTAATCGGCGCCGCCTTGTGTGGCGCCGGATTTCTTCTGTTGCCATCGAGTGTGTCCCGCTGCGCCTCACGAGGGTGTTGCCGGTCCGCACCAGGTTGGCCTTCAAGTTCGTGAGCGTGCGTGATGGATGGTATTTTCCTGCAACAAATGGTCAACGGCCTGACCCTAGGTTCGGTCTATGGCCTGATTGCCATCGGTTACACGATGGTTTACGGCATCATCGGCATGATCAACTTCGCCCACGGCGACGTGTACATGATCTCTGCCTATCTGGCAGCCATCGGCCTGGCCGTGCTGTCGTTCTTCGGTATCCAGTCGTTCCCCTTCCTGATTCTCGGCACCCTGATCTTCACCATCGTGGTGACCGGCGTCTACGGCTTCGTCATTGAGCGCGTGGCCTACAAGCCGCTACGCAACTCGACGCGTCTGGCGCCCCTGATCAGCGCCATCGGCATTTCCCTGATCCTGCAGAACTACGCCCAGATCGCCCAGGGGCCGCGCCAGCAAGGCGTCCCAACCTTGCTCGAAGGCGCCATGCGCTTCGAGGTCGGTACGGGCTTCGTGCAGATCACCTACACCAAAATCTTCATTCTCGTCGCCGCCTTCATCGGCATGGGCGTGCTGACCTACATCATCAAATACACCAAGCTGGGCCGGATGTGCCGTGCCACGCAGCAGGATCGGAAAATGGCCTCGATCCTGGGGATCAACACCGACCGCATCATTTCCTATGTGTTCGTCATCGGCGCCGCCATGGCGGCCCTAGCCGGTGTGCTGATCACCATGAACTACGGCACATTCGACTTCTTCGCCGGGTTCGTCATCGGCATCAAGGCCTTCACCGCTGCGGTATTGGGCGGTATCGGTTCATTGCCGGGCGCCATGCTCGGTGGGTTGATCCTGGGGGTTGCCGAGTCGCAATTCTCCGGTCTGATCAACTCCGACTACAAAGACGTGTTCAGTTTCGGCCTGCTGGTGGTGATTCTGATCTTCCGTCCTCAAGGCCTGCTGGGTCGCCCACTCGTGGCGAAGGTATAACCATGTCTGCTCCTGTCAAACCCATCGATATCAAACAAAGCGTGATCGACGCTGTGCTGGCGGGTCTGCTGTCACTGATCGTGTTCGGTCCCATCGTCGGCATCGTGCTGGATGGCTACGACTTCAACCTGCAGCCGGGCCGCGTCGCGGCACTGGTCGGCGTGGTGGTGGTCGGCCGTTTCTTCATGAGCCTCTTTCTGCAGACGCCCAAGGGCCGTGCGATCGCCGACAGCTTCGAGCGTCCGGGATCGGGCGTGCATGTGCTGCCGCCGGGTTACAAGACGCGGTTGCGCTTCATCATTCCGCTGATGATCCTGATTGCTGTGATCTTTCCGGTGTTCGCCGACAAATACGTGCTGACGGTGGTCATCCTTGGTTTGATCTACGTCCTGTTGGGCCTGGGCCTGAACATCGTGGTCGGTCTGGCTGGCCTGCTCGACCTGGGTTACGTGGCGTTCTACGCCATTGGCGCGTACGGGCTCGCGCTCGGCTATCAATACCTCGGGTTGGGCTTCTGGTCAGCGCTGCCCTTGGCGGCCATTGCCGCAGCGTTCGCCGGTTGCATCCTGGGCTTCCCCGTCTTGCGCATGCACGGCGATTACCTGGCGATCGTGACCCTAGGCTTCGGTGAAATCATTCGCCTGGTGCTCAACAACTGGCTGTCGTTCACCGGTGGGCCGAATGGCGTCCCAGTGCCTTCGCCGACCTTTTTCGGTCTGGAGTTCGGGCGCCGCGCCAAAGACGGCGGCATTCCGATCCATGAATACTTCGGTTTCGAATACAACCCGGACTTGAAATTCATTTTCATCTATACCGTGCTGTTCCTCGTGGTGCTGGCCGTGTTGTACATCAAGCATCGCCTGACCCGCATGCCGGTCGGTCGCGCTTGGGAAGCCCTGCGTGAAGACGAGATCGCGTGCCGCTCCATGGGCCTGAACCATGTGCTGGTCAAGCTCTCGGCCTTCACCATCGGCGCTTCGACCGCAGGGCTGGCCGGCGTGTTCTTCGCCAGCTATCAGGGCTTCGTCAACCCGACGTCGTTTACGTTCTTCGAGTCGGCATTGATCCTCGCCATCGTCGTACTGGGCGGCATGGGCTCCACCGTCGGGGTGGTCATTGCCGCGTTCGTCTTGACCGTTGCGCCGGAAATGTTGCGCAGCTTCGCCGAATACCGCGTTCTGCTGTTCGGCGTCCTGATGGTGTTGATGATGATCTGGCGCCCGCGGGGCCTGATCCGAATCAGCCGAACCGGCGTACAACCACGCAAAGGCGTGCTGGCAAAAGCGGAGGGCGTGTGATGAGCGACGAAATCGTTCTGTCCGTCGAACACCTGATGATGCATTTCGGCGGCATCAAGGCCCTCAGCGATGTCAGCCTCGAAGTGCGGCGCAACTCGATCTTCGCCCTGATCGGCCCTAACGGGGCAGGCAAGACCACGGTCTTCAATTGCCTGACCGGCTTTTACAAGGCCACGGGCGGGCGCATCGAACTCAATGCGCGGGGCAAGAAAACCGACGTCATTCAGCTGCTGGGTGAACAGTTCCGCGCCAGCGACTTCGCTTCGCCCAAGCGTTTCGGCAGCCGCCTTTATTACAAGATGTTCGGCGGCACCCACCTGGTGAACCGCGCCGGGCTGGCGAGGACGTTCCAGAACATACGGCTGTTCAAGGAAATGTCCGTCGTCGAGAACCTCCTCGTTGCCCAGCACATGTGGGTCAACCGCAACATGATCGCGGGCATCCTTAACACCAAGGGGTATCGCAAGGCCGAAGAGGACGCCATGAACACGGCGTTCTACTGGCTGGAGGTGGTCGACCTGGTGGACTGCGCCAACCGCCTGGCTGGCGAGCTTTCGTATGGCCAGCAACGGCGCCTGGAAATCGCCCGCGCCATGTGCACCCGTCCGCAGGTGATTTGCCTGGACGAGCCAGCCGCAGGCCTCAACCCGCAGGAAACCGAAGCACTGAGCGGCATGATCCGCCACCTGCGCGACGAACATGACATGACGATCGTGCTGATCGAGCACGACATGGGCATGGTCATGGGCATTTCCGATGACATTGTCGTGCTCGACCATGGCAATGTCATCGCCAAGGGCAAACCGGAGCAGATTCGCAACGATCCAAAAGTGATCGCCGCGTATCTGGGTGCTGATGAAGAGGAGTTGGTATGAGTAAGCCGATCCTCGAAATGAAAGAGATCGACGTGTACTACGGGCCGATTCAGGCCCTGAAAAAGGTCTCGCTGCACATCAACGAAGGTGAAACGGTCAGCCTGATCGGCTCCAACGGCGCGGGTAAGTCCACGCTGTTGATGTCCATTTTCGGTCAGCCACGGGCCGCACGCGGGCAGATTATCTATCAAGGTACCGACATCACTCAGAAGTCGTCTCACTACATCGCGTCCAACGGCATCGCGCAGTCTCCGGAGGGGCGTCGCGTGTTCCCGGATATGTCAGTGGAAGAGAACCTGATGATGGGCACTATCCCCATTGGGGATCAGTACGCCAAGGAAGACATGCAACGGATGTTCAACCTGTTCCCGCGCCTCAAGGAGCGTCGCAACCAGCGGGCGATGACCATGTCAGGCGGGGAGCAACAGATGCTTGCGATTGCACGTGCCCTGATGAGCCGTCCCAAGCTCTTGCTCCTGGACGAGCCGAGCCTGGGGCTGGCGCCGATCATCGTGAAACAGATCTTCTCCACCTTGCGTGAACTGGCTCAAACGGGCATGACGATTTTTCTCGTCGAGCAGAATGCCAACCACGCGCTGAAGCTGTCGGACCGCGCGTACGTCATGGTCAATGGCGAAATTCGCCTCACGGGCACGGGGCAGGAGTTGTTGACGAACGAAGAAGTGAGAAACGCGTACCTCGGCGGCCACTGAGTCGGTCCGTTGCGCTGACCTCATGAACGCCCCGGGTGGATACACACCGGGGCGTTTTTTTTGGGGGGGGGGGAGCAAGGCTGACCGGCTCTGCCGAGCGCCGTGCTGGCTGATTCGAGCTCCGGCGCGCCGTTGTGGAAAACCTTTTTGAGCAGTTGCCAAACCGCGACAGTTAGCCGCTGCAAACAGTTGTTTTGTCACGGTTTTGACTTGTTCAGTTTTACTGTGGAGTCTGCTGTGAATAACTTGGTGGCAGATAGCTACAAGCCTTTATCCACGTGGGCTCTGGCGCGTTGGTTATAATTTGAACAGTTGTTTTGGGTCCTGTTTTCTGCAGGTTTGTCAACGGTTGGCGGGCTGGTATTTTATACAGCTTTTGACAGTGAAGGATCTGTGGATAACTCTGTGTGCAACCCTTGGAAAGAGCGCTGCGGATAGCGTTATCCGAGGGTGGAGGCGGTCGATCTTGACCGCCTAGGCGAATCGTCGGAGTCAAGGCCGTTCCGACAAGCGAGATCGGTCAAGCGCAATCGTCGTTGATGTGGCCTACCGGGGCCTGGCGCGTTTGCTTGCATCGGCTGAAGTTGCCCCCGGATTTTGTGCATCCGGCTGTGGATAAGGTGGGCAAAAGCGTCCGCAGCCCATGCAGTACAAGGCTTGCAGAGGATTGGTCGTTTTTTGTACGGTGCAGCAAGCCAAAGGCGCTGCTTCATGACAGGCTTGATCCCGAACCGTCTGCGCGGGCATTCTCCAGAACTTTCCTACACGCAACGCGCTTGCTTGCGTCAATCCGAGCTGTCCTTCAGCCGAAACCCTCAGTCAGGAGAATCAAATGACTTCTACCGTGTTCATTACCGGTGCCACTTCCGGGTTTGGCGAAGCTTGTGCCCGTCGGTTCGCTGAAGCGGGTTGGTCGCTGGTGTTGACCGGTCGCCGTGAAGAGCGTCTGCAGGCGCTGAGCGCCGAGTTGTCGAAGAAGACCAAGGTCCACACCCTGACGCTCGATGTGCGGGATCGGGCGGCCGTGGAGAAGGCTATTGAAGGACTGCCTGCCGAGTTCGGCAAGATCCGTGGCCTGATCAACAATGCGGGCCTGGCGCTGGGCATCGACCCCGCACCGAAGTGCGATCTCGACGATTGGGAAACGATGATCGATACCAACGTCAAAGGGCTCGTCTACACCACTCGCCTGCTGCTTTCCCGATTGATTGCTTATGGCCGCGGCGCAAGCATCGTCAACCTGGGTTCGGTGGCCGGCAACTATCCGTATCCGGGCGGTAACGTGTATGGCGGCACCAAGGCTTTCGTCGGTCAGTTTTCGCTCAACCTGCGCAACGATTTGATTGGCACGGGCGTGCGCGTCACCAACCTGGAGCCTGGGCTGTGCGAGAGTGAGTTCTCGTTGGTACGTTTCGGCGGTGACCAGGCCAAGTATGACGCCACCTATGCCGGCGCCGAGCCTATCCAGCCGCAGGACATCGCCGAGACGATCTTCTGGATCATGAACACACCGGCCCACGTCAACGTCAACAGCCTGGAATTGATGCCCGTGAGCCAGACCTGGGCAGGTTTTGCCATCGACCGTACCCGCGGTGATGCGAAGTAAGCGCAAATAAAGTTGATCGCTCCCGCGCGGCGCGTGGGGGTGATCGAACGTGCTGCCTTTCAACCGGAGGGTGTCAGGCGCTGAAGTACTCATTCAGGCCGATATAACAGGTCGCCAAGTGATAGGGCGTGGTCGAGGGCATGTCGCTGCGGCTGACCCGGCCCTGACTGTCCAGGCACT
Organism: Pseudomonas sp. RIT409; assembly: GCF_003052515.2. Lineage (GTDB taxonomy): Bacteria > Pseudomonadota > Gammaproteobacteria > Pseudomonadales > Pseudomonadaceae > Aquipseudomonas. The sequence continues at coordinate 80,305 of NZ_QARE02000019.1, forward strand.
CGTTCCAGCCCCCGGCGTGCAGAAAACGCTGCTGCAAGGCCGCCAGTTGCCGCGCAAGCAGTGGCTCGCTGTGCGGGCGCAGTGTCAGCGCTCGCAGGTATTCGGCCTGGGCCCAAATGCGCTGGGTGCCGTCCTTCACTTGTCCATCCACCTCCAGCGACGCAACCACTGCGCCTGTAACCGGATCGACGCCTTGCGCCTCGGCATGGTCGAAGGCGGTGGTCAGCGAGCGGTGCAAGGCGGTGCCACGCAGTCGGTCTGACGACTCCAGCAAGTAAAACCATTCGAACTGATGCCCCGGCTCTGACCAGTTGTCCTCCGAGCCCAGCGGCCGTTCCAGCATCACACCTTTGTCGGCATCGATGAAGCGACGCTGCATGCTGTCGGCAAGCGCATCGAGAGCGGCGAGGGTGGCGGTGTCCTCGCGCACCTCCAGCGTGGCCAGGAAGGCCTCGGCCAGGTGCATCAGCGGGTTTTGCAGAGGGCCGGCGCCCAGCAACGCCCAGTCTTCGTCCAGCACTGACTCATACAAGCCGTCGCCATCGGCAAAGCGCTCGCCGACGACGTGCAGGGCGGCGTTCAACACGGATTCAACCAACGGCTCACGGACCTTGGCCCAGTAATGTGCGCACGCAAACACGATGAAGGCGTGGGTATACAGATCCTTGCGGCGGTCCAGCGGCACACCGTCGGGACCGATGCTGTAGAACCAGCCACCGTGTTCCGAATCATGAAAGTGGTGCTGAAGCGAGCGGAACAGCGCGGCTGCACGCGTTCGCGCGTCGGGAAAGCGTGGGTCGTCGATCAGGCTGGAAAACAGGAAAAGCTGCCGCGCACAGGCCATGGCGCGATAGCGTTGAGGCGGTAGCGGTCGATGCTGTGCGTCCAGCGCCTCATACGGCAACGCCAGGTCCGGATTCCAGCCAGGGCCTTGCCAGAGCGGCACGATCACTCCCGTAAAATGCTGCTGCACGCGAGCGAACATCGCAGACAATTCGGACTTGGCAGGAAGAGAAGAGGCGTCAGGCATTGGATGGCGTCGCAGCAGAGGACAAATGGCGCGACATGGTAGCAGGAGGCGGGGATGAGGGGCGATCAAATGGTCGCCGCAATACGCTGTAGGAGTGTGGCTTGGCCCGCGATCTGGCGCGCAGCGGCAGTAAAATCAGCCAACGCGGAGTGTCGGGTCAGGACACAGTGGCCGAATTCACGACTGCCTCGGTCGGGTGCGACCCCGGGCCGATCACGGGCGAGTCACGCTCCTACAGGGAGGGGCGATGCGCCTTCAAATCAACCTGCGAACAACCAGATGCCGGTAGCGGCCGACAGCGCACCGGCGATACGCACCAGAGGTGCCGCAGCGGCAGGCAGGAAGCGGACGACAGCGTAACCCGCTGCGTGCAGCGCGGCGGTGGCGCCGACGAAGCCCACTGCATAACCCCAAGGGCTGGACATTTCGGGCAATTCCAAGCCATGCGCCACGCCGTGGAACAAAGCGAACACCGCGGTCGCCGCGACCGCCATGAACAGCGGTGGACGAACAGCCAGCGCCACCGCCAGGCCCAGGGCGAACACCGAGGCCGCGATGCCGCTTTCGAGGCCGGGGACGTCGAGCCCTTCGAAGCCCAGCAGGCCGCCCATCAGCATGGTGCCGACGAAGGTGCAAGGCAAAGCCCAGCGCGCGGCGCCCTTCTGCTGTGCAGCCCACAGGCCCACGGCGACCATTGCCAGCAAGTGGTCGAGGCCGCCCAAGGGGTGGCTGATCCCCGCGACCAGACCGCTTTCATCGTGGCCGGGGTGAGCGAACGCCAGCGCCGGTGCCAGTAGCAGCGCGAGTGCGCCGAAGAGTTTTTTGCAATTCATGAACAGAAGTCCTTGGAGTGATTGAAATCAGGCGGCAGTCAGCAGGCCCTGGCGCTCGATGAAGGCGATGATGTCTTCCAGGCCATGGCCGGTTTTCTGATTGCTGAACACGAACGGCTTCTCGCCGCGCATTTTCTTGGTGTCGCGGTCCATCATTTCCAGCGACGCGCCCACCAGTGGCGCCAAGTCGATCTTGTTGATCACCAGCAGGTCGGACTTGCAGATGCCGGGGCCGCCTTTGCGAGGCAGTTTGTCGCCCGCCGACACGTCGATCACATAGATGGTCAGGTCCGACAATTCGGGGCTGAACGTGGCGGAGAGGTTGTCGCCGCCCGACTCTACGATGATCAGGTCCAGCCCTTCGAAGCGTCGGTTCAATTGATCAACCGCTTCAAGGTTGATCGACGCGTCTTCACGAATCGCCGTGTGCGGACAGCCACCGGTCTCGACACCGATGATGCGCTCCGGCGCGAGGGCTTCGTTGCGCACCAGAAAGTCCGCATCTTCACGGGTGTAAATGTCGTTGGTGACCACCGCGAGGTTGTAGCGCTCGCGTAGCGCGAGACAGAGGGCAAGGGTCAGCGCGGTTTTGCCTGACCCGACCGGGCCGCCGATGCCGACGCGCAGAGGTTGGCTGTTCATATGGTGTTCTCCGTTGATCTTCTTGTGCGATTCAAGGTGAGGCCTTAAGCGGTCAGGATCGGAACAAGCGGCTGTATTGACGCTCGTGGGCCATGCTCGCCAGCACCAGGCCAAACGGCGCACTGCCGAGGTGTCCCTGGTCAATTTCACACGCCCGCTGCTGAGCCTTCTGCAGCAAAGGCGTCAGCTCCGTGGTCAGTCGCTGAGCGGCCTGCTGGCCCAGCGGCAAGGTTTTCATCAGCACCGCCAGTTGATTTTCCAGCCAGCTCCACAGCCAGGCGGCGAGGGCGTCCTGCGGTTCGATGGCCCATGCACGGGCGGCCAGCGCCCAGCCCAGCGCCACGTGCGGCTCGTCGATTTGTTGCAGAAAGTCGCTGGCCGCTGGGTCCAGTTCCGGCAAGCCGCTGAGCAATTGCTGCAACGAATAGCCCATTTGTCGGCTTTCCAGTTGCAGCTCGCGGGTTTCCCGGCTGGCGCGATGCTCTTCGCTCAGTCGGCGCAGCGTTGCCCAATCCCCGTCGGTCGCGGCGACGCAATGGGCCAGCAGCAAGGGCGCTTCAAAGCGACAGAGGTTGAGCAGCAACTGGTCGCCGATCCAGCGCCCGGCAGTGGCTGGGTCGGTGACGATGCCGTTTTCGACTGCCATTTCCAGGCCTTGCGAGTAGCTGTAGCCGCCGATCGGCAGTTGCGGGCTCGCCAGACGTAACAGCGCCCATGCCTTATTCATCGGCGCGCGCTCATTTGCGAACGCCGAACTGGTGGATGCGGGGCGCGTAGTTGAAGTCTTCTTCTCCAGCTCGCGAATGGTGATGGCCGCCGCCATAGGCGCCGTGCTCCGGTTGGAAAGGCGCTTCGATGGACGTGGTCGTGGCGCCGAGTTGATCCAGCATCGCCTTGAGCACGTAGTCATCGAGCAGGCGCAGCCAACCGTCGCCCACTTGCAGCGCGACGTGACGGTTGCCCAAGTGATAGGCGGCCCGCGTGAGCTCGAATGCGCTCTCGCACGTCACGTGCATCAGCGCTTCCGGGCGTGCACAAACGCGTACGACGCGTCCGTCCTGCGCCTTGAGAAAGTCCCCGTCACGCAATGGGGGTTGCCCGCGTTCCAGAAACAGCCCGACATCCTCGCCCTCGGCACTGAAACAGCGCAGGCGACTTTTGCTTCGGGCCTCGAAATTCAAATGCAGCTCAGCGGCCCATTCGGACTGGGGGTCGATTCGTTGGTGAATCACCAGCATCGGATTACTTCCAGCAATGTGCGATGACAGGGCCAGAGCAAGGGGCTTGCCAACTGACAGAGTGGTCAGAAATTGGCGGGTGGTGGGAGGGCGATGGTTGAAGGTGGGGCATTGTCATGATGCTTGTTGGTGCGCATGGGCAGGGCGTGCATTAATTTGGTGCAATTACGCCCTTGTTCCATCAAGCGCGCGCAGTGTCCCCTCACTCAGTGCTGCCCAGCCCCTGCCAGCGTTTGGCGCCAACGAAGATGAAACGCAATTGTTGAGTGATCTTGGCGCGGGGCGTCAAATGCTCCGCCAAGGTCGACGGCGGAGGATCGATCAGTTCCGGCAGCATGGCAAAAACGCTTTTCACCACCAGGTCGGCCATCACCGAAAGGTCATCGGTGTTCAGGTGCTGGAATTTGGGCATCGAGGCCAGGTCAGTCGCCAAGTCCGCGATGATAGCTTCGCGCAGCGCCCCCAGTGCCTGGCGGACCTTCAGCGAGCCCCCGTATTGCTCGCGGGCCAGGAACAGAAACTGTGAGCGGTTGGCCGCGACCACTTCCAGAAAGATGCGCACGGACGCGTCGATGATGCCGCCGTTGATGTTGTGGTTATGTCGCACCCGGCGGATGGTTTCACGGAAGGTCTGGCCCACTTCGCTGACCAAGGCCAGCCCGAGGTGATCCATATCGTCAAAGTGGCGATAAAAACCTGTCGGCACGATACCCGCTGTCTTCGCCACCTCGCGCAGGCTCAAGCTGCCAAAGCCACGCCCGCTCTCCATCAACCCCTTGGCGGCATCGAGCAAGGCGTGGCGGGTCTGCTGTTTCTGTTCGGCGCGCGGCAGCATGGGACTCGAACTGTTTGAAGCGAATTTGGGCCGCACTCTAACAAATGCCCTCGCGCGGCGTCGAACCCAGTTTCCCGAACCCGCCCGCAGGCCTCAAGAAGTCGTCACATCGCGCCGGCGGCGGTTTCTCCGGCCAGTGGCAAGGTTTCATCGGGAAGAGTGCGTCTTGGCGACCGGGCATGAAAAAGCCCGGCAGGGTGCCGGGCTCATGGGGTTCGCTTGATTCAGGAGACGCGTTGATACTGCTGAACCAGGCGGTCAGGACCGTTATCGGCCACACGCTGATATTGATTGATCAATCGACCGGGACCGTCCTGCGCCACAGTTGGCAGGCCAACGTGCTGGGTCGCTTTCGCTTCGCCAAGCACGGGCTGTTCGCTGGCAGGCATCGCGAAGGCAGTCGTGGCGAGGAGGGAAAGGGTCAGTGCGATCAGTTGGCGTTTCATGAATGGGTGCTCCTCGAAAGGGCGGGCAGTGAACATGGAGGCAATTTTACTGGGGCTGCCTGTATAAAGAAGTTCAAAGGGCTGATGGTGACCATCGATGGAATTGATTCAGCCCTCAAGCCTTGTAAATCGAGGGCTGTAGCGTTTTTCCAGGCACAGGCTCGCTGCCGCCTGCGCGCTCGCTCAGCGTTGGCAGCGGTATGAAACCGCTGGTTTTTGAGGATTCGATCAAACCCGCTGCGCTTTTGTCAGTCGAACGGCTACGACGTATGCAACGCGTCCAGGATGGGCGTTCGGATTTGGGGAGATAACGCAATGACGCGAGGACGGAAGATTCTTGCCTGGACGGTGGGCATCGTACTGCTGTTGCTGGCCATATTGATCGTTGTGATCGCTACCTTCGACTGGAACCGGCTCAAGCCGACCATCAACGAAAAAGTTTCCGCCGAATTGCACCGACCGTTCGCCATTAACGGCAACCTGGCGGTGCATTGGCAGCGTGAGCCGGACGAAGGGGGGTGGCGTGCCTGGGTGCCATGGCCGCACATGTCGGCCGAAGACATCGCGTTGGGTAATCCCGAATGGTCGAAGACACCTCAAATGGTCACCCTCAAACGGGTTGAGATGCGCCTGTCGCCCCTTCCGTTGCTGGCTCAGCGCGTGGTGATTCCCCGCATCGACCTCAAGGAGCCAAACGCAAAAATAGAGCGTCTGGCCGATGGTCGCGCCAACTGGGTGTTCGACTTGCCCAAGAGCGACCCGAATGCAGCCCCGTCCAACTGGGTCGTGGACATAGGCACCATCGGGTTCGACAAAGGTTTCGTGAGCTACAACGATCAAATGATCAACACTGCAGTGGACGTCGTGATCGATCCGCTGGGCAAGCCAATACCGTTCAGCGATATCGTTGGCAGCGGCGAGGCCAAGAAGGTGCAGGATAAAGGTGCATCTGCCCAGGACTACGCATTCGGCTTCACTGCCAAGGGGCAGTACCACGGGCAAAAACTTAACGGCAGCGGCAAGGTGGGTGGTCTGCTGGCGCTCAAAGACGCCGCGCTGCCGTTCCCTGTACAGGCTGACGTCAGTGCCGGAAACACGCGTGTGGCTGTCGCCGGGACAGTGACCGACCCGCAAAACCTGGGCGAGTTGGACTTGCGCCTCAAGTTGTCTGGGGACAGCCTTGGCAACCTCTACCCGCTGACCGGCGTGACGCTGCCTGACTCGCCGCCTTATTCCACAGACGGCCGCCTGATCGCCAAGCTGCACGACCCCGCCGGCGCCTCATTCCAGTACAAAGGCTTCAACGGCAAAATCGGCAACAGCGATATCCATGGCGACCTCGGTTTCGTCGCCAGCCAGCCCCGCCCCAAGCTGACCGGGGCGCTGGTGTCCAACCAACTGTTGATGGCTGACCTCAAACCATTGATCGGTGCCGACTCCAACGCAGAGCAGAAAAACCGTGGCGGCGAAAGCAAGCAGCCTGCCGACAAGGTGCTTCCGGTCGAAGAGTTCAAGACCGACCGCTGGAGCGCGATGGACGCGGATGTCGAATTTACCGGCAAGCGCATTGTTCAGAGTGCGGACCTACCCTTCACAGACCTGTACACCCACGTTGTGCTCAATGACGGGCAATTGAGTCTGCAACCCCTGCGTTTTGGCGTGGCGGGTGGCAAGTTGGACGCGGACATCAAACTCAATGGCCATTCCCGGCCGCTCGATGGGCGGGCCCGGCTCACTGCCCGAGGCTTCAAGCTCAAGCAATTGTTCCCGACCTTCGAGCCGATGAAAACCAGCTTTGGCGAGCTCAACGGCGATGCCGATATCAGCGGCAAAGGCAACTCCGTCGCAGCGCTGCTGGGCACGGCCAACGGTGAGATGAAGTTGCTGATCAATGATGGGGCGATCAGCCGTGACCTGATGGAGATCGCAGGGCTGAATGTGGGCAACTACGTCGTTGGGAGGCTGTTTGGCGACAAGAACGTCAAGATCAACTGCGCAGCGTCCAATTTCGGCTTCAAGGATGGGCTGGCGACAAGCAAATTGTCGGTCTTCGATACCGAGAACGCGTTCATCTACATCGACGGCACCGCGAACATGAAGACCGAGCAGTTGGATCTCAAGATCACCCCTGAGTCCAAAGGTTTCCGCGTGTTCTCGCTGCGGTCGCCACTCTACGTGCGTGGGCCGTTCGTCAAGCCCAGCGCAGGCGTGCAGTCTGGGCCCTTGCTGTTGCGCGGCGCGGGGATGGTGCTGTTGGGCGCGGCGGCGGGACCGGCGGCGGGCTTACTGGCACTGGTGGCCCCAAGTGGTGGCGAACCTAACCAGTGTGCGCCTCTGCTGGAGCAGATGCGTTCAGGCAAGGCGCCTAAAACGGTGCAATAAAACCAGCCGGTTCTGTTGCAGGACCGGCGTCTCAGCGGGAGCGCGTACCGTTGCGCGACCGTTGGGGGGAGACGCATCACTGGCGCCGCACCCACAAAAAAGCCAAGGCTCGAGCCTTGGCTTTTTGCATTCCGTCAAACCTTACAGACCGTCGAGAATGTCCGCCATGTCGTCGGCGTGCTCTTCTTCCTGCGCGAGGATTTCTTCGAAGATCCGGCGGGTGGTCGGGTCTTTGTCGCCGATGTACTGAATGATCTCGCGGTAGCTATCGATCGCGATACGCTCGGCGATCAGGTCTTCGGTGACCATTTCCTTGAGGGTGTTGCCCGCCACGTACTGCGCGTGGGAGTTCTTCGACAGCAGGTCCGGGTTCAGTTCCGGTTCGCCACCCAGTTGCACGATACGCTCGGCCAGCTTGTCGGCGTGGGAGGCTTCCTGATTGGCGTGTTCGAGAAATTCATCCGCCGCGACCTGGGCCTTCACACCCTTGGCCATGTAGTAGTGGCGCTTGTAACGCAGTACGCAGACCCATTCGGTGGCCAGCGACTCGTTGAGCAGGCGCAGAATGGTCTCGCGGTCGGCGTCGTAGCCTTCAGTGACGGCGCCGTTCTCGACATGCTGGCGCGCGCGTTCACGCAGGGTGCTGACGTCCGTTAATTGATGCACATCGCTCATGATTCATCTCCAGGGCTGATCCGGTTTGGGGCCGTCTCGCTCTTGATGCGTCGGTCGCGCACTGATTGACCGACGCCCGGCAAGATCGGGTTCAAGATGTGAGTGGCAAGCGCTTCGAAAAGTTTGATTTGTTTTGCTGCATCACATCACATCGCGCGCTCGTTGGCCTCGCGCTGTTCACAGGTCATGAAACCTTTGCTGTCCACCCGGCCATTGGCGTTGAACGTCACGTAATAGGTCTGTTGATGGCCGTCCTTGTTCAGCACGTAGTTATTGCACGTGCCGGGGTGCACCTTGCGCTGCACTCGAGACGAAGGTTCGCCACCAATGGTCAGCACCTGCTGTTCAGTCATGCCGTCGTCCACCTGCTTGACCAGCGGTTCATTGCGGTAAGTCGCGTAATCCACCGGGTTCTGCAAGGTCGTCGACGTACAGCCAGCCAGCGCGGCCATTGCAAACACGACTGCCAAAGATTGCTTGTACATAACCGTTCACTCCACAGAAGAGCCTTTATTGGCCCGTTGCTGGTATGAGCGCTGCCCGCTTCAAAGAGTTCGATCCAACAGATGGCGAAGGGGCATTACCGGCTGTCATCAATGCGGAACGGCTTTGCGGCTACTGTTCATGCAGGCGCTCCAAGCCCGTGACGCCAGGCTTTCGGACGTGTTCGACGAGGATCATTCATGACGCAAGATCAGGCGACCCGATACCCCATCGTGCTTGTGCCCGGACTGTTGGGCTTCGTGAAGCTGGTGGTCTATCCGTACTGGTACGGCATCGTTCCGGCGCTGCGCCGTGGCGGGGCGACGGTGATTCCGGTGATGGTGTCGGCCGTCAACTCCACTGAGATCCGTGGCGAGCAATTGCTGGCCCGGGTCGAGGAAATCCTCAAGGAGACCGGCGCGGCCAAGGTCAACCTGATCGGCCACAGTCAGGGGGCGCTGACCATCCGTTACGTGGCGGGGATACGACCCGACCTGGTCGCGTCAGTGACCTCCGTTGCAGGGCCAAACCACGGCTCGGAACTGGCGGATTACCTTGAGGCGCATTGCCCGCCAAGCAGCTTGCGCGGTTGGTTGGTCAATGCCGCCATACGCGTGACCACCTGGGTGCTGGCCACCCTCGACACGGGCTATCGCGGCACTCGGTTGCCAACCGATGTGGAAGCAGCGCATCACTCGCTGACTACTCAGGGCGTTGCGCGCTTCAACCTTCTCTTTCCTCAGGGCTTGCCCACCCATTGGGGCGGGCAGGGTGCCGAGCAAGTGAATGGCGTGCGGTATTACTCATGGTCGGGCACGTTGCAGCCGGGACGAACGGATCGGGGCAAGAACCTGCTCGATACCACTCATCTCACCTGCAAATTATTCGCTCGCACGTTCACAAAAGAGCGAGGTCAATCTGATGGCATGGTCGGGCGATACAGCTCTCACCTCGGCACCGTCATTGGCGATGATTTTCCACTCGACCATTTCGACATCGTCAACCAGCACCTCGGTCTGGTGGGCAAAGGGGCTGATCCAGTGAGGCTGTTCGTCGAGCATGCCGCGCGGTTGAAGGCCGCGGGTCTATGACTTCATGAGTTGTGATGAGTGATCAACGAGCCAAAAGGGCCGCTAAGGAAGTGATGCGATGAGTGATAAAGAGCACTACGAAATCGAGTACAAACTGGCCGGTGAGCATCATGTCGACGTGATCGACGACCTGGACGTGCCGATCATCGAGATCGTCCATGAACTGGCGCACAAGCATCATGTGGCGCTGGAGGACGACCCGCTGGATATAGGCGAAGCCCACGCCGACATGCCCTTGGTCGCCGGCATCACTGATGTGTCGATTCACAGCGCCGAGGAGCGGGATGAAGCTTGAGTTTCAGCGGTCGATGGCTTTGCGCAACGGTGTGGTCCAGCGTTCGGCGAGGATCACGCCGCCCAGCGTGAGCGCGCCGCCAACGAAGTGGTAGGGCGCCAGCCGCTCGCCCAGTGCAACTGCGGCGACCAAGGCGGTCAGGATCGGCACCAGGTTGAAAAACAGCGTGGTGCGGCTGGGCCCCAGTCTGCTGATGGCTTTCATCCACAGCAAGGGCGCAATCATCGAGGTGGGGATGCACGCATAGAGCACCAGCCCGACGTTGTTCGCATTGAGCCCGCTCCGTGGAGATATCAGAAACAACGGAAAAAGGGCAAGGATCGCCACCAGGATCTGCAAGTAGAGCAGTTGCAGCGGCGGCATGCGCAGCTGCCATTTTTTCAGCAGCGTGCTGTAAGTCGCGTAAGCCAACGTGGCGATCAGCATCATTAGATCTCCCAGGTTGACACCGTGAGCGACCAACGTCGCCCAACTTCCCTGTGACACCACTGACAACACCCCTACAAACGAGACCAGCGCGCCCACCAAGGCACCTGCGGTTAACCGTGTACCCAGGCTGACGATCGACATGCCCAGCGTCATTACCGGTACCAACGACAGGATGATGCCCATGTTGGTCGCGGTCGTGATGTTTGCTGCGTAATACGCCAGGCTCTGGTAGATGGCCATGCCAAGCACGCCGAGGATCGCGATCTTGCCCAGAACCGGACGAATCGTGGTGCGGTTACGCAGCACCGGCCCAAGAAGGAAGGGTGTAAAGAGCAGCCCTGCCAGCAGCCACCGATAGAAACCGATCTCGGCAGGAAAAATGCGACCGGCCGCAGCTTTGGTAATAACGTTGTTGCCCGCCCAGATCATGACGGTCAGCAGGGGGAAGAGGTATTGCATGGGAAAACCGGCAGTCGAAAGAGACGCCATTATCGGCCTGTGAGCATGAGCGTCCAGCCCTGTGCGCTTGCTATCTGAAATATGGCGCAACATTTCTTGGCTACACTGCTTCGAAAGCTGCGTGTTTGCGCGGCGTCTCTGGAGAAGGTCGATGAAAATGCTGCGTATTCCTCTTTTGGTCGTGGGCTTGATGGTGTGCGCTCAAGGTTTCGCGGCCACTGCGCAACAGAACAAGATGACCAGTTGCAATGCTGATGCGACGGCCAAATCGCTCAAGGGTGATGAGCGCAAGGCCTTCATGAGCACCTGCCTCAAGGCCGCGCCAGCCCCGGCGGCCACTCAGCAGGAGAAGATGAAGACCTGCAATGCCACGGCCAGCAGTCAGGCACTCAAAGGCGACGCCCGCAAGGCCTTCATGAGCGATTGCCTGAAGAAAAAGTAAGCGGACGACGACGTCGGATCGCATTGCTGGGCGGGGTGGTGAGCGCGAGTGAATGACTGCCGCCCTGCCGTACTGCTACAAATCATTGCAACGCGACTGACGACGCTTCCTGACGCTGGTCGTAAGCGGGGAACGCTGGCAGACTGCCCATCTTTTCAGGCCGTTTGTTTTGAGGCTGTATGCCAACGTTTTCGCCGCGTCATGTGTACCTGGCCAGCTGCATTCTGGTGTTTGGTGGTTTGCTGCTGGTATTACCGCTCAAATTGCTGCCCAGCCTTCTGGCAGGATTGCTGGTGTATGAACTGGTCGACATGCTCACCCCCCAACTGCAGCGCCTGATCGCCGGAGAGCGCGCGCGTTGGCTGGCCGTGGCGTTGCTGGGCACGTTGGTGGTCAGCGTGCTGGCGCTGCTGTTCGCCGGAGCAATCAGTTTTATCCTGCACGAAGCCGAGAACCCAGGGGCCTCCCTCGACAAGTTCATGATCCTGGTGGACCGTGCCCGAGGCCAGTTGCCGCCCTTTATCGACGGGTACCTGCCCGCCAGCGCGTCGGAATTCCAAGCTTCGCTCAGTGCCTGGCTGACCAAGCACATCGGCGAGCTGCAGTTGCTTGGCAAGGGCGCCGCCCACATGTTCGTCACCTTGCTGATCGGCATGGTGCTGGGGGCAATCATTGCCCTGCAACGCATTCCCGACGTCACCAAGCGCAAGCCACTGGCCGCGGCGCTGTTCGAGCGTCTTCACCTGTTGAGCCAGGCCTTCCGCAATATCGTTTTCGCGCAGATCAAGATTTCGGCGCTCAACACCGCCTTTACGTCAGTCTTCCTCGCCGTGATCCTGCCGTTGTGTGGTGTGCACCTGCCGTTGACCAAGACGCTGATCGTCATGACCTTCCTGCTGGGGCTGTTGCCCGTGGTGGGTAATCTGATGTCCAACACCCTGATTTTCATCGTCGGGATGTCGCTGTCGATCTGGGTAGCGCTGGCCGCGCTGGGCTATCTGATCGTGATCCACAAAGTGGAATATTTCCTCAATGCGCGGATCGTCGGCGGGCAGATCAGTGCCAAGTCGTGGGAACTGCTGTTGGCGATGCTGATATTCGAAGCCGCATTCGGGCTGCCGGGCGTCGTGGCCGGGCCGATTTACTACGCCTACCTGAAGAGCGAGCTGCGAAGGGCTGAGCTCGTTTGATCTGTTGACCCCAAGCCCTGACTGATCGTACCCACGCTCCGCGTGGGCACGCGGTGAAGACGCTCTGCGTCGACGGGACGCGGACCGTCCTGGGCGGCATTCCCACGCGGAGCGTGGAAACGATCAGCATGTGCACTCCCGTTTGCGCCTGGGTTCAGCCGTACCGCTTCTTCGCCTCGATGGCCAGGCCTGCGCCGATGCTGCCGAAAATATTCCCTTCCACATGCCGCGCATTGGGCAGCATCGCGGACACGCTGTTGCGCAGGGCGGGGATGCCGCTCGAGCCGCCGGTGAAGAACACCGTGTCGACGTCGCCCACAGTCACCCCGGCATCGCCGAGCAGAACGGTCACGCTTTCCCGCACGCGCTCCAGCAACGATTCGATAGACGATTCGAACAGCGCTCGGGTGAGGTCGGCGTTCAAACCGACTTCGATACGGTCCATCGGCACCCGGCGGGTGTGAGCGTGGGTGAGCTGGATCTTGGTCTCTTCTACCTCCATCGCCAGCCAGTGACCGGCGCGCTGTTCGATCAGCTTGAACAGACGGTCGATGCCCAAGGTGTCCTCAATGTCATAGCGCATGCTGCCCAGCGCCAACTGCGATTTCTGTGAATACACCGAGTTGATGGTGTGCCAGGTCGCCAGGTTCATGTGGGTGCTGGTGGGCATATAGGCGCCGCTTTTCATACGGCTGCCATAGCCGAACAGCGGCATGACGCCTTGCAGGCTAAGCTGCTTGTCGAAGTCGGTGCCGCCGATGTGTACGCCGCCGGTGGCCAGGATGTCGCTTTGACGCTCGTCGACCTGACGACGCTCCGGAGCCAGACGCACCAGCGAGAAGTCCGAAGTACCGCCGCCGATGTCGACGATCAACACCAGTTCTTCGCGGTCCAGCGTCGACTCATAGTCGAAGGCGGCGGCAATGGGTTCGAACTGAAACGAGACATCCTTGAAACCGATCTTGCGCGCAACCTGCGCCAGGGTGTCTTCAGCCTCCTGATCCGCCGCTGCGTCGTCATCGACGAAATGCACCGGACGGCCCAGCACCACCTGTTCGAATGGCTGGCCGGCAGTCGCTTCGGCGCGCTTCTTCAGTTCCCCGATGAACAGCCCCAACAGGTCCTTGAATGGCATGGCGGTGCCGAGCACGCTGGTATCGTGCTTGATCAGCTTGGACCCCAGCAGGCTCTTGAGCGAGCGCATCAGTCGCCCCTCATAACCCTCCAGATATTCGTGCAGTGCCAGGCGACCGTAGACTGGGCGGCGCTCTTCAAGGTTGAAGAACACCACCGACGGCAGGGTGATCTTGTCGTCCTCCAGCGCAATCAGCGTTTGCTCACCGGGGCGAAGCCAGCCGACCGTCGAGTTGGAGGTGCCGAAGTCGATGCCGAGGGCTCGGGCCGGGGATGAGGTGCTCATGTTCGGTACGTTCCGGTCAAAAAAACGGCCGCGCAGTGTATGCGAGAGAAAGCAGGATGCGTAGCGCGTCGTGTCGGTTTTCTTCACTGACCGGGCAATTTCGCGCCTGCAACTTGAATAGCGGCGCGCCACCCCCAATCTTTCAGGCAACTCTCGATGCATTCGGCCCGGCATGAACCCTGTTTCAAGCGCGCGAGGCCGCGTGCCGATAACCTTGCAACATTCAGCGCGGTCGACGTTCTCATCAGAAAACGCGGTACGGAACTGTGCTGGACAATCCGGAATGGGTGACCGTTAGATGGACTTCAAAGACTATTACAAGATATTGGGCGTTGAGCCGACCGCGGACGAGAAGACAATCAAGACCGCGTACCGCAAGCTCGCGCGCAAATATCACCCCGACGTCAGTAAAGAGCCTGGCGCGGAAGACAAATTCAAAGAGGCGTCCGAGGCCTACGAAGCGCTGAGCGATCCCGAAAAGCGCGCCGAGTACGACGACATTCGCAAATACGGCCAGCAGGGCCGCTTTCAGCCACCGCCTGGCTGGCAGAGCCGGGGCGGTGCGACCGGCGGTTTCGGGGGCGGCTTCGAAGGCGGAGACTTCTCTGACTTTTTCAGCTCGATTTTCGGCAACCGTGGCGGTCAGCAGCCGGGCGGCCGCTCGCGCAGCACAGGCCGCAGAGGGCAAGACGTGGAACTGGATCTGGCGATTTTCCTGGAAGAAACACTGTCGACCGAGTCGAAGAAGATCAGCTTCAAGGTGCCCCAGCACAGCGCCAATGGCCAGCGCATGGCGGACATCACCAAGAACCTGAACGTGAAGATTCCGGCCGGGGTCACCGATGGCGAGCGCATTCGTCTGAAGGGGCAAGGCGCGCCGGGCATCGCCGGCGGAGAAAACGGCGATCTGTTTCTGACCATTCGTCTGGCGCCGCATCCCAAGTTCGATGTCGAGGGGCATGACCTGATCATCACTGTCCCGCTGGCCCCGTGGGAAGCCGCACTGGGTGCCAAGGTCGCGGTGCCGACGCTGACCGGCAAGATCAACCTGACCATTCGTCCGGACAGTCAGAGCGGGCAGCGATTGCGGGTTAAAGGTAACGGTCTGTTGAACAAGAAGGGTGAGCGGGGCGATCTTTTCGCGCAATTGAAAATCGTCATGCCCAAGTCCACCGATGAGGCCACTAAAGCCCTCTGGGAACAGCTGGCCAAAAAGGCCGCGTTCGACCCACGGGCGCAGTGGAACAGCTAGAGGGAGTCACTGATCATGAGCAACACCCTGGTCGTAGACATGCAGGAATTCTGTCAGGTGGTCGGTATGCCCACCGCGTATGTCATCGAAATCGTCGAGCACGGCATCGTCGAACCTCAGGGGCAGCGGCCGGATGAATGGCTGTTCGACACGTCCTCACTGTCGGTCGCCAAACGTGCGGCCAAGTTGCATCGCGATTTGGCCATGGAATGGGACGGCGTGGCGCTGGCGCTGGACCTGCTGGATGAGTTGGAGCAGGTGCGCGCCGAAAATCGCATGCTCAGGCAACGGCTGGGGCGTTTCATTCAGGACTGAGCGGGTTCCGACCGCCTCAACGGAGCGTTGTAAAACGCCGACAGGTCTCACCCTTTTTTCGGCAGCACGACGGTGAACGTTGTCCCGTCGCCGACGTTAGAGGTCACAGTGACGCTCCCGCCGTGAGCATTGACCACTTCCTTGACGATGAACAATCCCAGGCCAAGGCTGGTGGACGGGTTGCGGTTGCCCGCCTCTGCATTGACCGAACGCACCAGGGGATCGAAGATGCTGCCGATCGCTTCTTCGGCGATCGGTTCGCCGTCGTTGTGCACCGACAGGCTGACATGATGCTCGCCTCCTGCCAGTGACACGCTGATCTTGTGCGTTGCAGCCCCGTGTTGAAGGGCATTGCCGATGAGGTTCTGCAGCAATTGGTCGATGCGCGCGCGGTCCCATTCCCCCTGAGTGTCGCCAGTGGTGGTGAACAGCGGATCACAGTCCGGATTTCCGGCAGTGGCGGCTTCGATCGCCTCGCGACAGGCCAGGGTCATTTCCATGGGTTTGCGCTCCACCGGGAGCGTCACGCCGAGGCGGCTGCGCACGAATTCCAGTAGATCGCTGACCATCGTCGACATATGACGGCTGCTGCTTTTGATGCGCTTGATGTAAGCCAGATCAGCCTCGGCCAGACCCGCCTTGCGCAGAAGAATTTCGGCCGACATGCCAATCGCTTGCAATGGCGCTCGCAGGTCATGGCCGAGAATCGCCAGAAAGATATCCCGCGAGCGCGTCACTCGCTCGGCGTAGGCCGCTGTGGATTCGGCCAGCGCTTCGTCGATCGCCTCGTTGAAGCGAATCATGTCCGTGAAATAGGCGACATCGGGCGACGTCAGGCTCTCGACCCAGAAGCGGATGACGGTCGCCCGTAGGTGCCGGAACTCGGATGTCATCTGCACCAGATCGAAGCCGACGTTATGGCGCAGTTCGCCATGACTGGCAGCGGCCTGGTCCAGCGTCGGCGTCTTGCCAATTTCCTCACCCTGGGATTTGGCGATCTGCTCAGCCTTGGTCTGTGCCGTGTTCATGTCCCGCGCGGCGGCCAGCAAAATGGACTTGGCGTGATCGCGCAGTTCCACCCGATTCATCGAATCGGCCGCTGGCGTCAACGTGGCTGCGAACTTTTCAAACTCATCGACGATGCGATCAACGTGATGCACGATGAAATCGGAGAGACGCATTCAGGTACGACCTTGCTGGTGGGGCGCTGGAGGAAGAGGGGGCCATCTTAGCGCCATGTTGTGTCAGGAAGAACAGGGATTCGTGCAGCAGGACTGTCATTTCTGACAGTAGACGGGCAGGCGCGAAGAGCCTGGCATTGGCCATGCGGCTGCCACTCGACAATTCGCCCCAAGAGGCGGTCAAACCTGTCCGGCGAGAAACTGCGATAGGGAGGCGCATGACGCCTCCCTCTGGTGCCTGTCAGAAAAGAAAGTATCGCTGCGCCATCGGCAGTTCTTCTGCAGGCTCGCACCACAACAACACGCCGTCGGCCTTGACCTGGTAGGTTTGCGGATCGACGTCGATCTTCGGCAAATAGTCGTTGTGAATCAGATCGGCCTTGGTCACGCTGCGGCAGCCTCTGACCACGCCGATCTGCTTTTTCAGGCCCAATTGTTCGGGGACGCCGGCCTCGAACGCGGCCTGGCTGATGAAGGTCAGGCTGCTGGCATGCAGGGCGCTTCCGAAGCTTGCGAACATGGGGCGGTAATGCACCGGCTGCGGGGTCGGGATCGAGGCGTTGGCATCGCCCATCAGGCTGGCCGCGATCGAGCCGCCCTTGAGAATGAGCGTCGGTTTTACGCCGAAAAACGCCGGGCGCCACAGCACGAGATCCGCCCATTTGCCAACCTCGACCGACCCTACTTCATGGCTGATACCGTGGGTGATCGCCGGGTTGATGGTGTATTTGGCGATGTAGCGCTTGGCGCGGAAGTTGTCGTTGCCTGCGCCATCGCCTGGCAGCGGACCGCGCTGGCGTTTCATTTTGTCGGCAGTCTGCCAGGTACGCAGGATCACCTCGCCCACACGGCCCATGGCCTGACTGTCGGAGCTCAGCATCGAGAACGCACCGAGGTCGTGAAGGATGTCCTCGGCGGCGATGGTTTCACGACGGATGCGGCTTTCGGCGAACGCCACGTCTTCGGCGATGCTCGGGTCCAGGTGATGGCAAACCATCAGCATGTCCAGGTGCTCGTCGATCGTGTTGCGGGTGAACGGCCGGGTCGGATTGGTCGAACTCGGCAGCACGTTCGGGAAGCCGCAGGCTTTGATGATGTCGGGCGCGTGACCGCCGCCGGCGCCTTCGGTGTGGTAGGTGTGAATGGTGCGGTTCTTGAACGCGCCGAGGGTGGTTTCGACGAAGCCGGATTCGTTCAAGGTGTCGGTGTGGATGGCCACTTGCACATCGTATTGATCGGCCACGCTCAGGCAATTGTCGATCGCGGCGGGTGTAGTGCCCCAGTCTTCGTGCAGCTTCAGGCCGATGGCTCCTGCTTTCACTTGTTCGACCAACGGTTCGGGCACGCTGACGTTGCCCTTGCCGGTGAAGCCGATGTTCATTGGGAACGCTTCGGCGGCTTGCAGCATGCGCATCATGTGCCACTTGCCGGGGGTGACGGTCGTCGCGTTGGTGCCGGTCGCGGGGCCGGTGCCGCCGCCGATCATGGTGGTTACGCCGCTCATGAGGGCTTCTTCGATCTGCTGCGGGCAGATGAAGTGGATGTGGGTGTCGACGCCGCCTGCTGTCAGGATCATGCCTTCGCCGGCGATGATTTCCGTCGCGGCACCGATCGCGATGGTCACGCCGGGCTGGATGTCTGGGTTGCCCGCTTTGCCAATCGCCGCGATGCGTCCACCCTTGAGCCCGACGTCGGCTTTGACGATCCCCCAGTGGTCGATGATCAAGGCGTTGGTGATCAGGGTGTCCATCACTTCATCCGCCGACAACTGGCTCTGGCCCATGCCGTCACGGATGACCTTCCCGCCCCCGAATTTCACCTCTTCGCCGTAAACGGTGTAGTCCTTCTCGACCTCCACCCACAGCTCGGTGTCGGCCAGTCGGACGCGGTCGCCGACGGTGGGACCGAACATGTCAGCGTAGGCTTGTTTGGAAATTTTCATGCGCATGCCTTGAGATTCAATGATCGTTCCCACGCTTCGCGTGGGAATGCATCCCGTGACGCTCTGCGTCACAAAACGGACGCAGAGCGTCCAGTCCGGCGTTCCCACGCGGGGCGTGGGAACGATCAAAAGCGGGTTACAGATCGCCCATCACGCGCCCGGCAAACCCGAACACCCGACGATGGCCCGCCAGGTCGACCAGTTCTACTTCCCGTGCCTGGCCCGGCTCGAAGCGCACGGCCGTTCCAGCGGGGATGTTCAGGCGCATGCCCCGGCTGGCGGCGCGGTCGAAGGTGAGGGCGTCGTTGGTTTCGAAAAAATGGAAATGCGAGCCGACCTGGATTGGTCGGTCGCCGCTGTTGGCGACGCTGAGGGTGATCGTCCGGCGCCCGACGTTGAGCTCGATTTCGCCAGGCTGGATCTGGTATTCACCAGGAATCATGCGCTCTTCCTCGACAGTAACTTGTAATAAAGGGATGTAGGGTGGTATTCCCCGTCCGGGTTGCACGCGTAGTCCGGAATCTTGCCGGACAGTTGGTAACCCTGCGATCGATAGAAATCCTCGGCCGGTGAGCCCGTTTCCGTATCCAGGTACAGCAGGCCGCGCTGATGCTGATAGGCAGCCTGTTCAACGGCCTGCATCAATTGCGTCGCCAAGCCATGACGGCGGGCGTGGTGCATCACCAGCAGTTTCTGCACTTCGGCGCGGTTCAGGCCATTGGGTTTCTGGCACAGCGCCAACTGCACAGTCGCCAGCACCTGTTCTTCCTGGACCACGACCCACAGCAGCACCTTGCCGTGTTCGACGTCTGCCTTGACGCTCTCCCACCAGGTGTACGCCTGATCGGCATTCAAATCCGCCATGAAACCTACCGAAGCGCCGCGATGCACGGCGTCCATCAGCAGCGCCACCAAGCCGTGACGGTAATGGGCAAAGCTTTCACCGGTAACACGTCGCAACTGAGCAGCATTCATGACTCGGCTTCCTTTCATTGAGAGAAATCGGGACACATGGGTTTGTCCATCATCGGATGGGGGCTTGGGACGGCGGAGCATCGGCTCCCGGAGACAGGTCCAGCTGCATGAACGTCAGGTCCAGCCAACGGCCGAACTTGGTGCCCACCTGCGGCATCTGCCCGGTGGTGACGAAGCCGTGACGCTCATGCAGGTGAATCGACGCCGCGTTGCCGCTTTCGATGGCCGCCACCATCATGTGCTTGTCACAGGCTTTCGCCCGCTCGATCAGCGCCCGCATCAGCAGGGGTCCAAGGCCCTTGCCGCGTTGATCGGCACGCACATAGACCGAATGCTCGACGGTGTGACGAAAACCTTCGAATGGGCGCCAGTCGCCGAACGAGGAGTAGCCCAGCACGTGCTCGGCGTCATCGACAGCGACCAGAATCGGGTAAGCCTGACTCTGACGCGCTGCAAACCAGGCTTCACGATTGGCCAGGTCGACGGGTTGTTCATTCCAGATCGCCGTCGTGTTGAGCACTGCGTCGTTGTAGATCTCAAGCACCGCAGGCATGTCGGTCAGGAGGGCGTCACGAATCGTAAACATCATCTTCTTTCCACGGGTCGAAGGGGTCAGGCAATCGGCTGGTGCACGGTGACCAGTTTGGTGCCATCCGCAAAGGTAGCCTCTACCTGGATTTCCGGGATCATCTCTGGGATGCCGTCCATCACTTGTTCCCGCGTCAACAGGGTGGTGCCGTAGTGCATCAGTTCGGCCACGGTCTGGCCGTCCCGCGCGCCTTCCAGCAACGCAGCGGAAATGAACGCCATGGCTTCCGGGTAGTTCAGCTTTAACCCTCTCGCCAGCCGCCGCTCGGCGACCAGGCCAGCGGTGAAGATCAGCATCTTGTCTTTTTCGCGTGGGGTCAGGTCCATGTGTTTGTCCGTTTCAGAAAGCCAAATAAGTAGTGAACGCCACCCCGTAGGAGCGCGCTTGCCCGCGATGCGTTGTGTCAGGCGACATCAATGGCACAGGCATGACGTCATCGCGGGCAAGCGCGCTCCTACGGGAGGACTGTGTTTATGTATTCCAAATCCTCGGCGCCAGCGCTTCTCTGCCTAGTAACGCGGGCCGCAGCAGCTTCCATAGGCCGATCAGCCAGGCTCGGGCGTGCAGGGCTTCATCGGCCAGGCAGCGGGCGATAATCAGCCCTGGCAACTGGCTCAGATCCCCGCGCACCGAGGCGTGCCTCGCCAGATCCCGACAGCGCTCCATCAGCGCGGCATCGATTTGCCCTGTCACGATCAGCGTCGCGAACACCGGTTTTCCGCACAGCCCAATCGGGGAGTCCAGCAGGCCGTCATCGCCTATGACTCGCTGGCGCTCGTGCCACAGCAGCTTGCCGTCGCGGCGAATGTCCAGATGGGCCTGAAAGTATCCTTGATCGAAGCGCTCCCCGCTGGCGGGGCGGCCGAGCGCGACCACATCCCAATAGAACAGCCGGGCGTCTCCCTCAAGGTCAATGCGCGTGGTCAGTTCGGCTTTGGCCTCGCTGAACACGATCGTTTCCTGGGGTAGCCATTCCAGCGTCGCGCCTCTGGCCACCTTTAACGCAAGCTGTTGGTAGGCGGCCCCGGTGGCGCGATACCACTTGGCGGCGCCCGGGCTGGTCAGTTGCACCCAGGCGTTCGGGCCGACGGTCGCGCTGATGTCCAGCCGATCGCCACCGGCAATCCCGCCCGGCGGGTGAACGATGATGTGCTGGCAGACTTCCGGGCCTTCGGCATAGAGGTGTTTCTGCACGCGCAACGGGCCTTTGTGGCGACGCAGCGTCGGGCGTGTGGTGGCGTCGAAACGTCCATAGCCCAGTTCCAGCTCGGCGTGCCAGCTGGGCGTGAACAGGGCGGTGTGGGCAGGAAGGTTCATAAGGCTCGTGATCGTTCTACGAAGGGGTGTACCTTAGCCGATCGGCGCATCAGATGGTCACCAGACCACGCACACCTTCGGCTTCCATGTGCTCGCCGCGGCCCTGTTGGACGATCTCGCCACGGGACATGACCAGGTACTGATCGGCCAGCTCGGCAGCGAAGTCGTAGAACTGCTCCACCAGCAGAATCGCCATGTCGCCCCGTGCGGCGAGCTTTTTGATCACCGCGCCGATCTCCTTGATCACTGACGGCTGGATGCCTTCGGTGGGTTCATCCAGGATCAGCAGGCGAGGGCGGCTGGCCAGCGCCCGCCCGATCGCCAACTGCTGTTGCTGACCGCCGGACAAGTCACCGCCCCGGCGATGTTTCATCTGCAGGAGCACAGGGAACAGATCGTAAATGAACGCCGGGACTTCCTTGGCTTGCGAGCCCGGAAAGCGTGACAGGCCCATCAGCAGGTTTTCTTCCACCGTCAGGCGCCCGAAAATCTCTCGCCCCTGAGGCACGTAGGCGATACCTGACTGCACGCGCTGATGCGGCTTGAAGCCAGTAATCGGCTTGCCCTCCCACTGCACGACGCCCTCTTTGGCGGGCAGCAGGCCCATCAGCACCTTGAGCAAGGTGGTCTTGCCGACCCCGTTGCGGCCCAGTAGACAGGTCACTTCACCGACCTTCACGTCAAAAGACAGACCACGCAGGATGTGGCTGCCGCCGTAGTATTGATGAAGCTTTTCAACTTGTAACATCTACGAATTCTCCCAGTGATCGTTCCCACGCTCTGCGTGGGAATGCCGCTATGGACGCTCTGTGTCCCCTGCCTGACGCGGAGCGTCGGCGGATGCATTCCCACGCGGAGCGTGGGAACGATCGAAATCTGAATCAGCGTCCCAAATACACTTCGATCACTCGTTCATCCGCCTGCACGTCTTCCAACGATCCTTCGGCCAGTACGCTGCCCTGATGCAACACCGTCACGTGGTCGGCGATGGTGCCGACGAAGCCCATGTCGTGCTCGACCACCATCAGCGAATGCTTGCCCGCCAGGCCTTTGAACAGTTCAGCGGTAAATTCGGTCTCGGCGTCAGTCATGCCGGCCACAGGTTCGTCGAGCAACAGCAATTGCGGGTCTTGAACCAGCAACATGCCGATCTCCAGAAACTGCTTCTGACCATGAGACAGCAGGCCTGCCGGACGTGACAGGGACGCGGTCAGGCGAATGGTTTCGAGCACCTCGTCGATACGGTCGCGCTGTTCACCCTTGAGTTTGGCCCGCAGGCTGGCCCATACCGACTTGTCGGTTTTCTGCGCCAGTTCCAGGTTCTCGAACACACTCAACGCCTCGAACACGGTGGGTTTCTGGAACTTGCGACCGATCCCGGCCTGGGCGATCTGCACTTCGCTCATGCGCGTGAGGTCGAGCGTCTCGCCGAACCAGGCTTTGCCGTGGGTGGGGCGGGTCTTGCCGGTGATCACGTCCATCAGCGTGGTCTTGCCCGCGCCGTTGGGCCCGATGATGCAGCGCAGCTCGCCGACGCCAATGTAGAGGTTCAGATCATTCAGGGCTTTGAAGCCATCGAAGCTCACGCTGATGTCTTCCAGGGTCAGGATGGTGCCGTGCAGGGTGTTGAGCCCTTCGCCCGCCACTTGCCCCAGTCCGATGGCATCGCGGCTGGTGCCGGCATCGCTGTTTGGATGGAGAGTCGGATCCAGCACCGGATCGAATGCGGGCGTTGGAGTGGTTTTCATTGTTCGCCCCTTTTCTTGATCAGTCCGATCACGCCTTTGGGCAGGTACAGCGTGACCACGATGAACAGCGCGCCCAGGAAGAACAGCCAGTACTCAGGAAATGCCACGGTGAACCAGCTCTTCATGCCGTTGACCAGACCGGCGCCGAGCAGCGGACCCACCAGCGTGCCGCGCCCACCGAGTGCAACCCAGACCGCGGCTTCGATGGAGTTGGTCGGCGACATTTCGCTCGGGTTGATGATCCCGACTTGCGGCACATACAGCGCACCGGCGAGGCCGCACAGCACGGCGCTCAAGACCCACACGAAGAGTTTGAACCCGCGTGGATCGTAGCCACAGAACATCAAACGGTTTTCTGCGTCGCGCACGGCGGTCAGGACGCGGCCGAACTTGCTGCGTGCCAGGCGCCAGCCGACGAACAGGCTGCCCGCCAGCAACACCACGGTCAGCAGAAACAGCACAGCCCGCGTCCCCTGGGACGTGATGCCGAAGCCCAGGATGCTGCGGAAGTTGGTGAAGCCGTTGTTGCCGCCGAAGCCGGTTTCGTTGCGAAAGAACAGCAGCATGCCGGCGAAGGTCAAGGCCTGGGTCATGATCGAGAAATACACGCCTTTGATCCGCGAGCGAAAGGCGAAGAACCCGAATACCAGCGCCAGCAGCCCCGGCGCCAGCACCACCAGGCACAAGGCCCAAAGGAAGTGTTGGGTGCCGATCCAATACCACGGCAGTTCCGTCCAGGACAGGAAAGTCATGAACGCAGGCAGGCTGTCCCCCGAGGCTTCGCGCATCAGGTACATCCCCATGGCGTAGCCCCCGAGGGCGAAAAACAGGCCATGCCCCAGCGACAGCAGGCCGGCGTAGCCCCAGACGAGATCCAGGGCCAGCGCGACGATGGCGTAACAGAGAATCTTGCCCACCAGTGTCAGCGTGTAGGCCGACACTTGAAACCCGTTGTCGTCAGGCAGCAGCGACAGCAAGGGCAGGGCGATAAGGATCGCGAGGATCACGGCCCCCACAGCGAGCGTGATGCGGGTGCCAGCGCGTTGCGCAGCGGTAACCATCAATGGCTGGTTCATCAGTCAATCACCCGTCCTTTCAGTGCAAACAGACCTTGCGGACGTTTCTGGATAAACAGAATGATCAGCGCCAGGATCAGGATCTTGCCCAGCACTGCGCCGATTTGCGGTTCGAGCAGTTTGTTGGCGATGCCCAGCCCGAACGCCGCCATGATGCTCCCGGCCAACTGTCCGACGCCGCCAAGGACGACCACCAGGAACGAATCGATGATGTAGCTCTGGCCGAGGTCGGGGCCAACGTTGCCGATCTGGCTCAGCGCCACCCCGCCCAGCCCCGCGATACCGGAACCGAGCCCGAAAGCCATCATGTCGATGCGTCCCGTGGGTACGCCGCAGCACGCAGCCATGTTGCGGTTCTGCGTCACGGCACGCACGTTCAGGCCCAGGCGGGTCTTGTTCAACAGCAGCCAGGTCAGAGCGACCACGAACAGAGCGAAGGCAATGATGATGATTCGGTTGTAGGGCAGTACGAGGTTCGGCAACACCTGAATGCCACCGGACAACCATTGCGGGTTCGCCACTTCGACGTTTTGAGCGCCGAACAGCACGCGGATCAATTGGATCAGCATCAGGCTGATCCCCCATGTGGCGAGCAGGGTTTCCAGCGGTCGACCATACAGATGACGAATCACCGTGCGTTCCAGTGCCATGCCGATGCAGGCCGTGACGAAGAACGCGACGGGCAGCGCAACCAGCGGATAAAGCTCGAGGGCGCCGGGCGCGTAGCGCTGAAACATCAGCTGCACCACGTACGTGGCGTAGGCGCCCAGCATCAACATCTCGCCATGGGCCATGTTGATGACCCCGAGCAAGCCGAAGGTAATGGCCAGGCCGAGCGCTGCGAGCAACAGAATCGAGCCCAGCGAGATGCCACTGAACACCTGACCGATGACTTCGCCGACCATCAGTTTGCGTTTGACTTGCGCCAGACTGGTCTCGGCCGCGAGGCGAACGGTCGGATCGGTTTCCACGTTGGGTTCGAGCAGGTTTTCCAGGCGGGTGCGGGCCAGTGGGTCGCCGGTTTCCCCCAGCAGCCGCACCGCGGCAAGGCGCACGGTGGGGCTGGTATCGACCAGTTGAAGGTTGGCCAGTGCCAGGTTCAACGCGGAATGAACGGCGTCATCCTTCTCGCTGGCGACGTATTGCATCAGCAGCGGCAACTGCGCAGGACGAGCAGTTTTCTGCAAGGTGAGGGCCGCTGCCAGGCGCAGCTTTGCATCCGGATCCAGCAGACGATGGCTGGCCATCGCATTTTCCAGCAGCCCGCGCAAACGGTTGTTCAGGCTGATGGATTGCGGTTCATCGGGGTTCGGTGCGTCAGCCGCTGCCGGCGCATCGGGGTCGACGGGAGTGAAGCTGTCGTCGCTGCTCTGGATGAATGCGCGGTTGCTGCTGTCGGCCGCCACTCGGCCTTCTTGCAACGCTATGAGCAGGGGCACCCGTGCCGGATCGGGCTTGGCGGCCCAGGTTTCCAGCAGTTCGGCGCGTTCGGAGGATTCGGCTGCGACAAAGTCGCCAGCGTCACTGGCGTGGGCTGCAATAGGCAACGCCAGGGTCAGGGCGAAAATGAGGCGGTAAAGAAATCTGGGCATATCGTTTGGCCTTGGTGCCGGCGTACAGCAGGGCAACCGCGTTGAGGCAATCGCGAATGAATTCGCTCCCACAGATGGAACGCGATCAACCTGTAGGAGCGCGCTTGCCCGCGATTGCGCAATGCCTGTGCCATTGACGTCGCCCGGCACAACGCATCGCGGGCAAGCGCACTCCTACAGGGATGTCGGGCGTGAACCCGACGGGGTGTCAGTTACTCTTCACCGGATAATCAGGCTTCTTGTCGTTGCCTGGGATGTAGGGGCTCCACGGCTGAGCGCGGATAGGCTCCTTGGTTTTCCAGACCACATTGAACTGACCGTCGGCCTTGATCTCTCCGATCATCACCGGTTTGTGCAGGTGGTGGTTGGTCTTGTCCATTTCCAGCGTGAACCCTGAAGGCGCAGCGAAGGTTTGGCCCGCCATGGCTTCGCGGACTTTATCCACGTCGGTGGATTTCGCTTTCTCGACGGCCTGCGCCCACATATGGATGCCCACATAGGTGGCTTCCATTGGGTCGTTCGTTACCGCCTTGTCGGCGTTCGGCAGGTTGTGCGCTTTGGCATAGGCCTTCCAGTCGTTCACGAATTTTGTGTTGACCGGATTCTTCACCGATTCGAAGTAGTTCCAGGCGGCCAGGTTGCCCACCAGCGGCTTGGTGTCGACCCCGCGCAGTTCCTCTTCACCCACCGAGAACGCGACGACCGGAACATCGGTGGCTTTCAGACCCTGGTTGCCCAGTTCTTTGTAGAACGGCACGTTGGAGTCGCCGTTAACGGTGGAAATCACGGCGGTCTTGCCACCGGCCGCGAATTTCTTGATGTTGGCCACGATGGTCTGATAATCGCTGTGGCCGAACGGGGTGTAGACCTCTTCGATGTCGCTGTCTTTCACGCCTTTGGAGTGCAGGAAGGAGCGCAGAATCTTGTTGGTGGTACGCGGATAAACGTAGTCGGTGCCCAGCAGGAAGAAACGCTTGGCCGCGCCGCCGTCTTCGCTCATCAGGTACTCGACCGCAGGAATCGCCTGTTGGTTGGGCGCAGCGCCGGTGTAGAACACGTTCGGTGACATCTCTTCGCCTTCGTACTGCACTGGGTAGAACAGCAGCCCGTTCAGTTCTTCGAAAACCGGCAGTACCGATTTGCGGGAGACCGACGTCCAGCAGCCAAACACCACGGACACCTTGTCCTGAGTCAGCAACTGACGGGCTTTTTCGGCGAACAGCGGCCAGTTGGAAGCCGGGTCGACCACCACCGCTTCGAGCTTCTTACCGTTGACGCCGCCTTTGGCGTTGATTTCGTCGATGGTCATCAGCGCCATGTCTTTGAGCGACGTCTCGGAGATGGCCATGGTGCCGGACAAAGAGTGCAGAATGCCGACCTTGATGGTCTCGGCGGCCTGGGCGGTCCAGGTCAAACCCATCGCGGCGATCGACGCGGACAAGGTGAACGCTTTTAGCAGACTACGACGCTTCATTGGCTAGCTCCATTCTTTGATTTTTTTGAGACGACTGCGGTTGGCGATGCAGAGGTTGAGGCTATTGAGGCTTTAGCAAAGGCTGGGCCAAGGCGCGGCAGGTCGCAAAATCGAATGAAAGCGTCGCCTGTGATCAGGCTGGCGCACCAATGTGAGGCGGGGTGGTGGAGATGGTGCGCTACGCGCGCCGGTCTGGTGCGTAAAGCTGACGCGCCCGACAGGTTTTTTGATAGCGGAGCCGGGGCGGGGACTTATGAAAGAAGGGCGGGGCCTGGGATCGAAAATGAGGAGGAATTCATCACTAAACCACTCAAAAATGATCCCAGGCCCCGCAGCACGCAATCTAAGCTGTCGCCGAGGATTTGGCAAAGCGCGAAAGGGCTATCCGATCGAGCAACCACACGGCGAGCATGGAAATCCCGACGAGCGGGAAAGCGATGCCCAGCACCAGCATCACGCCTGTCGCGGTTTTCCAACGGGGCAAGTCATGGCGCAACGGCGGAACGCCCCAGCCGTTCTGGGGGCGGCGCTTCCACCAAATCACGATCCCGCTCGCTGAGCTCAGCAATACCATCAGGCAAACAAGCAGGATGACCAGTTGGTTCAACCAGCCAAACATCTTGCCCTCGTGCAGCATCACACCCAGTTCGGTCGCTCTTGAAACCAGGCTGTAATCGCTGTAGCGAACGTCCGCCAGCACCTTGCCGCTGTACTGATCGATGTGCAGCGTGGCGTCGTTGCGCGGATCATCGGCGAAGACCGAAACGGTGAACACGCCGTCGGCGGTCTTGGGCGGGGTGATGCTGTAGCCGGGTTCGATCTGGCGTTCGCGGGCGATGTCCACGACCCTTTGCAGGGTGATGCCCGGGGCGGCAGGGGCGCTGGAGTGTGCGCCATGGTTCATGTGCTCGGCGTGATCGCCACTCGACACCGGCATCGGCGTGTTTTCCATGGCCCAGGGCACCGTCTGTGCGGCGGCCGTGTTGAGCTCGCTCGCCTGTCTGGTGGATTTGGGGACGTCATTCCACATGGCAGCCGGAAACGTGTTCCACACATCGGCGTACAGCTTGCCCCACATACCGGTCCAGGTCATGCCACTGAGCAGCATGAACAGCAATGCCACGGCCCCCCAAAAACCGGTGACGGCGTGAATGTCACGCCACAGGACGCGCCCTTTCGCCGTGATCCTTGGCCAGAGCACGCCCGCCGAGGCGCGTCCACGAGGCCACCACAGGTAAAGGCCCGACACCACCAGTACGACGCCCCAACCTGCGGCCAGCTCCACTAGACGATCCCCCACGGTGCCGATCATCAGCTCGCCGTGCAGGGCGCGGGCCATCGCCTGCAGATTGTTCTTGGCGTCTTGCGTGCCAAGGATATTCCCGCTGTACGGATCGACGAACAGGTTCGACTCACGGCCGTCCTGTTTCACCACGAATTGCGCGCTGCTTTCCGCGTTGACGGGCGGCAGATACTTGCTGATCGATACATTGGGGTACGCCTCCAGCACTCGCTGGCGTTGAGCATCGGCGCTCAGCGAATGATGGGCGGGTTTGACCGTCAGCCAGTCGCTGTACATCAGCGAGTCGAGCTGGGGTTTGAAGAGGTAGACGATCCCGGTCAGTGACAGCAGGATCATGAACGGCGCAACGAACAGCCCGGCATAGAAATGCCAACGCCACGCCAGGTTGTAGAACGACACATTCGGTTTGGACATGGTGAAACGCTCCCGTCAGGGAAAAACACGGCGCAGCACGTCAGCGGCACCAGGGCCGCCAACGGATACGGATCTTGTCAAAGGCATTACACGACGGAGCGGGAGGGCGGCGCTCGGCTGCGGGCGTTGGGGAACACGCTGCGTTGGGCGTGGCCATTTTGCGGGAGCGCCCGGTAGAAGTCGGCCGGTTTGGGCGGGACGGGCGCTGTCACCGCCAATGTCTGCGTCAGCGCCGGACAGCTGAAGAGCAGGGTGCAATAGCCACACTTTGCCCAGATCACATGATCGATGCCGCCCTTATCGCCATTCACGGTGTGATGGCCGGCGTGATCGTCTGCCGTCATGGTCATCGGCGAGGACATGTCCATCGCGCCCGACATGGACGAGGACATCGACATCCCAGTGTGATGCTCCATTGGCATCGACTGGGAAATCAGTGGCCCGATGAAGATCATCAGCATGGCGAACAGGCTCAGCCACGCACCTGGCAATCTGCGAGGGGCATGGGTGGAATGAGCGTGTTTCGCAAGCATGCGCTTCACTCGGTCAGCTTCTACGGTCGGGGATCATTCAATGCGTGTGGGACGTGGATGCGTCGGGCGGCTGCTTCTGCACCATGACCTGCACCGTCACGTCGCCGGCTTTCTCGAAGTGGAGGTTCAGCGGAAACGTCAGGCCCTCGGTCAGCCTGGAGCGGTCTTTCACATCCAGCAGCATGACGTGATAGGCCATGGGCGCGAACGTCACGGTGCCGCCCGCCGGCACGCTGACGGTCTGCACCTGCTGCATTTTTATCAGCCCGTCCTTGCTCACATGTTCATGGAGTTGTGCGGCACCAGCGATAGGGCTGTCAGCCCCCATCAGCCGGTCGTCGTCCGAGCCGGAATTCTGGATCACGAAATAGGCCGCCACCGTTGGCGCATTCGGCGGTAGCTCCATTGACCAAGGGTGAGCGATGGCGAGATTGCCTTTCGCATAGTCGTGGGCATCAGCAAAGCAGGCAGGCAGCAGCACTGCGAGCAACAGAAGTGTTTTCAACATCGCGGAGAGTCTCCAATCCATTCAGATACGCGGCATAGGGCGTGTGCGAACGATCAGACTCGTGGGGAGGCGCGTGGATTGAGATGGGGCCAGAGCACACGAGGCGGCGCATGGAACCAGAGTTCGACGTCCTGCAGGTGGACCGGCTGCACTAAAACCAGGAAACCGAGCTGATTGCCCGCGGGGACCGCGACCATCGACAGAGCGCCGGAACAGCACGGGCAATGTTGCACAGAGGTGTGGTCGTTGTGCGTGGGGGTGCCTTGATCGACCAGCGCAACGGGCGTCGCTACCCATTTTGTGCCCTGACCGGTGCAAAAGCTGCTCCATACCCACTGTTCACCCTGGATGCGGGGCATCGTTGGCGTAATGGGCATCGCCAGCATGCCAAACAGCAGCGCAAAGCAGGCGATCCAGGCGAACGTCCGGCGCCGCTTTTGGCTGGGAAGGGAATATTGTTGTGGTTTCATGTCGGCCATTTAGC
Source organism: Pseudomonas sp. RIT409 (assembly GCF_003052515.2). Lineage (GTDB taxonomy): Bacteria > Pseudomonadota > Gammaproteobacteria > Pseudomonadales > Pseudomonadaceae > Aquipseudomonas. Next base: position 110,898 of record NZ_QARE02000019.1, read on the forward strand.
CTGAATGGCCGATGGATGTAAAAACTAAGGGTGCGGCGTTATGTCGCGGATGGGTGGGCAATCCCTGCCAGTCAGCGTTTTCTGGATGCCGTGGGTGTTTCGCTGGAGTGGGAGCTTCAAGAAAACGCCGCCAACTGCGCAACGACCTCTTCTACACCCCAGAACTCCCGATCCACCCCCGCCAACACTGGGCGCCTCACTACCAGCACCGGTATCCCCCGTTCCCTCGCCACCTCAAGTTTGGGCTCGGTTGCGCTGCTGCCGCTGTTCTTGCTGACCAGTACATCGATCGCGCGCTGCGTGAACAGCGCCCTTTCGTCCTCGATGTTGAACGGACCTCGGGCCCCGATCACCTCACAGCGCTCGTTGCCGGGGTAGGTGTCGAGCGCGCGAAGGGTCCAGAACTGATGATGTGGAATCTCGTCCAGATGCTCGAGCGGCTCGCGGCCAAGGGTGAACAACGGCCGTTCGAAGGGGGTGAGGGCAGCGGCCAACTCTGCCCAGTTCGCTACCTCTCGCCAGTCGTCTCCCGGCCTGGGTTGCCAGGCTGGGCGTCGCAGGGCCCAGATGGGGATGCCGGCGAGTCTCGCCGCCGTGGCGGCGTTCTGGCTGATCTGCGCTGCGTAGGGATGCGTTGCATCGAGGATAAGGTCTACGCCTTCATCGCTTACGAATCGAGCCAGCCCCTGCGCTCCGCCATAGCCCCCGACCCGGACTTGGCAGGTCAGATCGTTGGGCACCCGCCCCACACCCGCAAGGCTGTAAATGTGCGCTGGCCCCAGCGTGCGGGCGATTGCCAGAGCTTCGGTGACACCGCCCAACAGCAGGATTCGTTTCATGCCAAAGCCCCGGCGTGGCCCACGATCTCGCCCTGACGGTCGATCGCGAAGACTTCGACCTCGACCTGTGATGGCACCACCGTGCGAGCGAAAGCCAGCGCATGCTCACAGACGGCATCGCCCAACGGCACACCGAGGGCGGACGCCATCGCCAGCGCCTGCTGGCTGGTGTTGGCTTCGCGAATTTGTTGCTGCAGATCGACACTGGCGCCGACGTCCGCTGCCCAATGCGACAGTTGTTCCAGGTCGATACTGGAATGACGGCTGTGCAGATCCATGTGCCCTGCGGCCAGTTTGCTGATTTTTCCGAACCCGCCGCACAGGCTGAGTTTATCCACCGGGACTTTGCGCAGGTGCTTGAGGACGGCGCCCACAAAGTCGCCCATTTCGATGAGCGCGATATCGGGCAGGCGATAGACCCGGCGCATGGTGTCTTCGCTCGCATTGCCCGTGCAAGCGGCGATGTGCATATAACCGTTGGTTTTAGCGACGTCGATGCCTTGGTGGATAGACGCGATATAAGCGGCGCAAGAGAAGGGACGAACGATCCCGCTGGTGCCCAGGATCGACAGGCCGCCAAGAATGCCGAGGCGGGGGTTCATGGTCTTCAGTGCCAGTTCGCTGCCGTTTTCGACGCACACGGTGACCTCGAAGCCGCCCGTGTAACCGCATTCGGCGGCCAGTTGCATCAGATGTTCGGTCATCATTCGCCGGGGCACGGGGTTGATCGCCGGTTCGCCAACGCCCAGCACCAGGCCAGGGCGGGTGACCGTGCCGACGCCCGCCCCTGCGACGAAGCGAACGCCCGGCTCGGCAATCAGGCGCACTTGAGAGGACAGGAGCGCGCCATGGGTCACGTCCGGGTCATCGCCGGCATCCTTGATCGTTCCGGCTTCCGCGCCACCTTCAACGGCGCGGCAGAACTCCAGGCGCATCTCTACCTGCTTGCCCTTGGGCAGGGTGATGTGAATAGCGTCATTGACCTCGGCGCACAGCAATAACCGCGCGGCGGCGAGTGACGTGGCGGTGGCGCAACTGCCCGTCGTCAGGCCACTGCGCAGCGGTGCAGGTTGTTCGCCGGTCTCTTCGCGCATCAGGGTTTGACCGCTTCCAGCAAGGTGATGGGTAGCGCCTGGCGCCAGGTGTCGAATGTGCCCAGCGGCTTCGAATGGGCCAGGTGTATGCGCGTCAGTTCGCCGCCGTGCCGTTCACGCCAGTTCACCAGCATCGCTTCGCTCTGCAGCGTGACCGCATTGGCCACCAGCCGACCACCGCTGCGCAACTGCTCCCAGCAACGATCCAGCACGCCGTGGCGGGTGACGCCACCGCCAATGAAAACCGCGTCGGGCTGTTCCAGGCCTTCGAGGGCATCGGGGGCACGGCCACGTACCAACTGAAGTCCAGGCGCGCCCAGCGCATCGCGGTTGAACTCGATCATCTGTTGGCGTTCTTCGTTCGCCTCGATGGCCACCGCACGGCAGGTCGGGTGAGCGCGCATCCATTCGATGCCAATCGAGCCGCAGCCTGCCCCCACGTCCCATAGCAGCTCGCCGGGCACGGGTGCAAGGCGGGCGAGTGTGACGGCGCGCACGTCGCGCTTGGTCAGCTGGCCGTCGTGGCGGAATGCGTCGTCGGGCAGGCCGCCGAGCGGCGACAGGCGAAGTGCCCCTGGCTCGGCACGGCAATCGATCGCCACCAGATTCAGGGCTGCGGTTTGCACGTCCGTCCAGTCGTTCGCAGCTCCATCGATGCGTCGCTCGGATGATCCGCCCAGATGTTCCAGCACGGTCATGTGGCTGAGACCAAATCCACGCTCACGCAACAACGCCGCGATCGCGGCTGGGCTGCTGCCGTCGTTGCTCAGGACCAGTAAGCGCAGGCCTTGGTGCAGATGGGCATTGAGTGCGGCCATGGGGCGCGCGACCACCGACAGTGTCACCACGTCCTGCAATGCCCAGCCCAGGCGCGCGGCGGCCAGCGAGTAGGAAGAGGGCGCGGGGATCACGCGCATGTGCTCCGCCGGCACGTGACGTGAAAGACTGGCCCCTACGCCAAACAGCATGGGGTCGCCGCTGGCAATCACACACACCGGCTCACCGCGCTGCTCCAGGACTGGTTGCAGGGAGAAAGGGCTCGGCCACCGCCGCCGCTCGGCCTGGATGCACGCCGGTAGCAGCTCCAGTTGGCGCGAGCTGCCGAACACCTGACGCGCCTGTAACAGCGCATGCCGCGCATTGCGCCCCAGGCCCTTGTAGCCGTCTTCACCGATTCCCACGACTGTCAGCCACGGCGACATGTATTGCCCTCAGACAGAATGCTTGCAACAGGCCCGGTTGCGGGGGCCTGTGGATAAGGTGGGCATGATAGCGCGAGAGAGGGGGCTCGTCGTCTTGCCCAGATGCTCACGTCCGCGCGGGTTCGCCCCATCGAGCCGGACGCTTCCGACCAACCGCCTTTTCCCGCCCCCTGCCAAAGCAGGCATAATACTGCCCTCGCAGAACCCGCCTTCTGCCCGTTCAGTCCGTTCACACCAGGTGATCCTTTGGCCGAGCCGTTGTCCGCTCGAATCCCCGCTGCGCCCCTGCGCCCCTCGGCTTGCCCGGGGTTGCTGCGTATCGTCCCGGCGCTGGATGGCGGGATTTGCAGGATCAAGCTGCCGGGCGGGGTGATCACCGCGGATCAGGCGATGGCCGTGGCGGATGCCGCCGAGCGATTCGCCTGCGGTGTCATCGAGGCGACCAATCGCGGCAATCTGCAGGTTCGCGGGATCGGTCAGGATCATCAGGGCCTGATCATGACGTTACTCAATGCCGGATTGGGCCCGAAGCATCCTGGCAGCGATGATGTGCGCAACCTGATGATCAGTCCCACTGCCGGTATCGATCCGCAGCAGTTGTTCGATGCGCGCCCGTTGGCGAGCCAGATCCTCGATACGCTGCAAAGCCATCGTCGCTTTCATGATCTCTCGCCCAAATTCGCACTCTCGCTGGATGCGGGTGAGGGCCTGACGATGCGCGACCATCCCCATGACCTGTGGCTATCTGCGCTCCACTTGGAGGGCGAGGTTGTGCTGGGCTTCGGCCTTGCGGGCTGCCCTGCGACCGATTCGCCCTTGGCAGCGGTGTCGTTGGATGCAGCGCATGATCTGGTTGTCGCGGTACTGGAAGGGTTTCTCCACCATGCCCGGCCCGATCAGACGCGCATGCGCCATCTGCTGGAGGGGCTGTCGCCCGAGCAGTTCCTCGACGATTTGGCCCAGCGCTTGCCACACGCCCTTCGAAGGGATCGTACCCTTTCCGATGCGCGGCCCATCCCGACAAGGCCAAACGCGCACATCGGGATTTATCCACAACGCCAGCCCGGTCTGTTCTCGGTCGGCGGTGGCGTGCCTTTGGGGCGCCTCACGCCGTCCATGTTGCGCAGCGCCGCGAAACTGGCTGTTGACGTCGGCGACGGGAGCCTGGTGATGACGCCATGGCAGAGCCTGATGTTGCGTAACGTGCAAGATGAACATACGTCGCGCGTCCTCGACAGTCTGCAGAACGCCGGGTTGATGTGTGACGCCGGTCAGGCCCTGTCGCAGATGATTGCGTGCACGGGCTCGGCCGCCTGTGGCAAGGGCCTGGCCGACACCAAGACGGACGCGTTGCAACTGGCGGCTGACTTGCAGAAACAAGGCGTGACTTACGCCGTGCACCTGACGGGGTGCAATCGTTCCTGCGCTGCCGCCCACGTAGCGCCTGTCACCTTGCTGGCGGTGAGCGCCGGCCATTACGACGTGTATTTTCGCCACGCCGATCAGCCGGGTTTCGGCGAGTTGCGCGGGCGTGACCTCACTATTGAAGCAGTTGGTGCGTTGTTGACCGCCGACTCACGGAGCAACACCCATGATTGAATACATCCGCGACGGTCAGGAGATCTATCGCAATTCGTTCGCGATCATCCGCGCCGAAGCCCGCCTCGACAGCGTACCGGCCGATCTGGAGAAACTCGCGGTGCGGGTGATTCATGCCTGCGGCATGGTCGATGCGGTCGATGACCTGCGTTTTTCGCCGGGTGCCGGTACAGCGGGACGTCAGGCTCTCGCCGCGGGAGCGCCGATCCTGTGTGACGCCCATATGGTCGCCGAAGGGGTGACCCGCGCCCGTTTGCCCGCCAACAATCCGGTCATCTGCACCCTGAAAAACCCAGGCGTACCGGAGCTGGCACGCGAGCTGGGCAATACCCGCTCCGCCGCCGCGCTGGAACTCTGGCGCCCTCATTTGGAAGGGGCTGTGGTGGTGATCGGCAATGCACCCACAGCGCTTTTCTACCTGCTTGAAATGCTTGACGCGGGCGCGCCTAAACCCGCTTTGATCCTCGGCTTCCCGGTTGGCTTCGTCGGCGCGGCTGAATCCAAGGACATGCTCGCCGCGGACAGCCGTGGCGTGCCCTACGTGATCATGCAAGGGCGTCGTGGCGGCAGTGCCATGGCCGCTGCGGCGGTCAACGCCCTTGCCACGGAGGTCGAATGATGCAGGCTCGCGGTCGTCTGATCGGGCTCGGCGTGGGCCCGGGTGATCCGGAATTGATCACGGTCAAGGCATTGCGGTTGCTGCGTGAGTCACCTGTGGTGGCCTATTTCGTCGCCAAGGGTAAGAAGGGCAATGCCTTCGGGATCATTGAAGCGCATTTGCAGGCTGCCCAGACCTTGATGCCATTGGTCTACCCGGTGACCACCGAAGTGTTGCCCGAACCCTTGTCTTATGAGCGGATCATCAGTGACTTCTACGACACTGCCAGCCTGGACGTCGCGGCGCATCTGGATGCCGGTCGCGATGTGGCCGTGATCTGCGAAGGCGATCCGTTTTTCTATGGCTCTTACATGTACCTGCACGATCGCCTCGCCGCACGCTATGAAGCTGAGGTGGTGCCGGGGGTCTGCTCGATGCTGGGTGGCGCGTCGGTATTGGGGGCGCCGTTGGTCTATCGCAACCAGAGCCTGTCGGTGCTTTCGGGCGTGCTGTCGTCCGAAGAGCTCAAACGCAAACTGCAGGATGCCGATGCGGCAGTGATCATGAAGCTGGGTCGCAATCTGCCGAAAGTTCGTCAGGTGCTGGTAGAAACCGGCCTGGCGGCACGGGCGCTGTACGTTGAGCGGGCAACCATGGCCAACCAGAAGATCGTGCCCCTGGCAGACGTCGATCCGATGTCGTCGCCGTATTTCTCGCTGATCATCGTTCCGGGTGAAAGGTGGCGAGGCTGATGGGCGCTTCGAACGGCCAGGCCCCGGCCATCGTAATCTTGGGCAAAGGCGCGCTGGACACCGCGCGCCGGATTCAACAGCGGTATCCGGACGCTGTGATTCACGGGCTTGCCGACCGAGTCGAGGGGGCGGACCGCCGGTACGTCGAATTCGGCGCGACGCTGCGCCAGTTGTATCAACAGGACACGCCGATCATCGCGCTGTGTGCAGCGGGCATCGTCATACGCACGCTCGCCCCCGTACTCCTGGAAAAAGGCGCGGAGC
>NZ_QARE02000002.1 GCF_003052515.2 Pseudomonas sp. RIT409
CTGCGCTCCTGGGTACCACCGGCCACCCTGTGGATGACGGAGGTGGCCGTCAGCACACAGTTCGACAACCAGAATCGCAGCCCAGGCGAAAGCGTTCAGGAAATCGGCGTCAACCAGTTGCGCAGCAGCGGGCTCTACGCCTATACGTCGATCAATGCGCCGCGCGGTCTGGACGAGCGGATCTATCACGTGTGGCGCCACAACGGCGAAGAGGTGGATCGAATTGCACTAGACATTCACGGTGGACGTAAGGAAGGCTACCGCGCGTGGACCCACAAACAGAATTTCCCACCGGATGTGCTCGGTAAGTGGCAGGTGCGTGTGATGACGGAGGATGGCCAAATGATCGGCGTGTTGCGCTTTGAAGTGACCGATACGGATCAGCCTGCTGTTACGCGCAAGAAGATCAAGCCTGCGGGTCTCAAGCCCGGCGCAGAGGAAACGGACTCATCCGGCGCAGGGCACAATGATGAAGATGCGCCAGCAGAGGGTTCATCTGACCCGGCAAAAACCAACTAAGCTCGTGCCCATGACCCCAACGATGAGCCTCGCCAACCGCTCGCCGAATGCGTGCGGCAGTGTCCGACTGGACACTTCGACACATCCTGCACAAATGTGGATTGCCGGAGACTGGACGCTCGCCCATTATCACGACCTCAAGCGCCAGACCGATGCGCTGAGCGCTGCGTTCAGCCCTGCCACGCAGGTCGACATGGATGGGCTGGGCGCCTTGGATACGGCCGGGGCATCGCTGCTGGTGGAATTACTCGGTGCCCAGCGACTGAGACTGCTGGCCGTGCAGGCGCCGAATCTGCCGGAATCCAGCCGTGCGTTGATGCAAACCATTCAGAGTGCGCTGTGCGACTACTGCCAGCCCGTGAAAGACCCAGAGGTGCCGGTCGGTACGCAATTGCTGGCGCGGATCGGACGCGCGGTTGAAGTGGTATGGAACGACACCCTGCAATTGCTGGGCTTCATAGGGCTCATCCTGCAAAGCTTCGTCGCCACGATGCTGCGCCCAAGGCGCTGGCGTACCACATCCGTCATCGCTCACATCGAACAGATCGGTCTGGACGCGGCGCCCATCGTCGCGCTGCTCACATTCATGGTGGGCGCGGTTGTCGCGTTTCTCGGCGCTACGGTGCTCAAGGCCTTCGGCGCAACGATCTTTACCGTCGACCTGATTGGCTTTTCTTTTTTGCGTGAGTTTGCCGTGTTGTTGACCGCCATCCTGCTCGCAGGCCGTACTGCCAGCGCCTTCACGGCACAGATCGGCTCAATGAAAGCCAACGAGGAACTGGATGCCTTGCGCACGCTGGGAATGAGCCCTACAGAAATGCTGGTACTTCCCCGCGTACTGGCGCTGCTGATCTCACTGCCGGTCCTGACGTTTCTGGCCATGATGTGCGGCATCATCGGAGGCGGGGTGGTATGCGCGCTGTCCCTTGGCATTTCACCCGCGATGTTTCTGTCGTTGATGCAAGCGGACATCGGTGTGCAGCATTTTCTGGTAGGCATCGTCAAAGCGCCGATCTTCGCGTTCTTCATTGCCGCCATCGGCTGCCTGGAAGGCTTCAAAGTGGAAGGCAGCGCCGAATCGGTGGGCGCGCACACCACATCGGCCGTGGTGCAATCGATTTTCGTGGTCATTGTGCTGGACGCGTTGGCTGCGATGTTCTTCATGGAGATGGGCTGGTGACCCGACGTTGCGTTCAACCCAATGAAACAGTGATTCAGGTTCGAGGCCTGTGCAACCGCTTCGGTCCCCAGGTCGTGCATCACAACCTCGACCTGGACCTGTATCGTGGCGAAATTCTCGCGGTGGTCGGCGGTTCGGGGAGCGGCAAGTCTGTTCTGTTGCGTAGCATCGTCGGCTTGCAAAGGCCTGCAGAGGGCAATGTTCAGGTGCTCGGGAAGGACCTGCTGAATCTGCCAGATAAAGAGCGCTCATTGGTCGAACGGCGTTTTGGTGTGCTGTTTCAGAAGGGGGCTTTGTTCTCCTCGCTGACGATCACGGAAAACGTGGCGCTGCCCTTGATCGAACATGCCGGTTTGAGCCGAGAAGAGGCGGAGCACCTGGCCGGAATCAAAATGGCGCTTTCCGGGCTTCCGTTGTCGGCGGCCCACAAATACCCCGCCTCGCTTTCCGGCGGGATGATCAAGCGCGCAGCACTGGCTCGAGCGCTGGCGCTGGACCCGGACATTCTGTTTCTCGATGAACCCACGGCGGGCCTCGACCCGATTGGCGCCGGGGCGTTCGATCAACTGATCCTGACCCTGCGCGACGCGCTCGGCCTGAGTGTGTTCATGGTGACCCACGATCTGGACACGCTTTACACGATCACCGATCGCGTCGCCGTGCTCGCGCGAAAGCGTGTTTTGGTGGCCGACAGCATCGACAAGGTCTCGGCCTACAAGGACGACTGGATTCACGAATACTTTCATGGCCCGCGTGGCCGCTCGGCCTACGCTGCAGCTACTCACCCTCACGAGGTCTCATGATGGAAACCCGCGCCCATCACGTCTTGATCGGCCTGTTCACGGTGATCGCGGTCGCCGCCGCGTTACTGTTCGGCCTGTGGCTGGCGAAGTCCAGCATCGACACCGCATTCAAGGACTACCAAGTGGTGTTCAACGAGGCGGTGACGGGGCTGTCCCGTGGCAGCCCTGTTCAATACAACGGCATCAAGGTCGGGGATGTCGTCAACCTTCGCCTCGACCCACAGGACCCACGCCGGGTGCTGGCCCAGATTCGCGTCGCCGGCGAGACCCCGATCAAACGCGACACTTTCGCCAAACTGGCCCTGGCCGGGATTACGGGCACATCGATCATCCAACTCAGTGGCGGCACGCCTCAGAGCCAGCCGCTCAAAAGCGATGATGGCAGCCTGCCGGAAATCATCGCATCGCCTTCACCTATCTCGCGGCTGCTCAACGACAGCAACGATCTGCTGACCGGGATCAACTCGCTGCTTCACAACGCCAATGAACTGCTGTCGTCCAAAAACGTAGTGGCCTTGAGCAATACCTTGGGTCACCTGGAGCAGACCACTGCGGTGATCGCCGAACAGCGCGACGACATTCGTCAGACGCTCAAGCAGCTGTTGGCGTTGAGCAAACAGGCCAGCAGCACCCTCGACCAGACCTCAACAGCGATGCGCAACGCCAACGTGCTGTTCACGGTGGACGGCAAGCAGGCGATCGCCACCGGCCAGGCGGCCATGGTGTCGTTGCAGGAAAGTACCGACACGATCAACCGGCTGATCAGAGCCAACAAAGACTCGGTCGACGGTGGGCTGCAAGGCCTGAGCGAGTTGGGCCCGGCGATCCGCGAACTGCGTGAAACACTGGCGTCGCTCAAGACCATTTCCCGCGGCTTGAACGCCAACCCCAGCGGCTACCTGCTCGGTAGCGACAAGAATAAGGAGTTCGAGCCATGAGGCTTGCACGTCAGTTCCTCACCCGCTCATTGCTGACAAGCGCACTGATGGCCATAGCCGCCTGTTCGATTCTGCCCAAGCAAGAGCCTTCCGATGTCTATCGCCTACCCACCACCTTGGCCGCCAGCAAAGCGACGACGCCGGTGGCCTGGTCGTTACGCGTGGCGCGGCCCAAGGCCAGCGAAACCCTGGACAGCGCGCGCATTGCAGTCATTCCACAGGGGGACGTGCTGAGTAGCTACAAAGGTGCGCGCTGGAGTGATCCTGCGCCAGCGCTGCTGCGTAACCGGTTGGCTGACGCTTTTTACCGTGATGGTCGTGTGCAGTCGATCAGCACCGACGACAGCAATCTGCAGGCGGATTTCGAGCTGGGGGGCGAGCTACAGGCGTTTCAGAGCGAGTACCGGGGGCAGGCCATTGAAGTGGTGATTCGTCTCGACGCGCGGCTGGCGGACGACCGCCAGCGGATCATCGCCAGCCGCCGTTTCGAGGTCCACCAACCCGTGGCCGACAAGCAGGTCTCAGCCGTTGTGGCCAGCTTCGGTCAAGCCAGCGATGCGCTGACCGCCCAAGTGATGCAGTGGACCGTCGAGCAGGGCCAGAAGCATTACACCGCCGAGCCGAAGAACCAATAACACACCGCAATGGCGGCGATCACGCCTGATAACTCGGCCAGCAGCGCGCACCCGACCGCATGACGCGCGCGCTGAATGCCTACGGCCCCAAAATAAACGGCTAACACATAGAATGTGGTTTCGGTGCTTCCCTGAATGGTCGCAGCCACCAAAGCAGGGAAGCTGTCGACGCCCTGAGTTTTCATGGTCTCGATCAGCATCGCTCGAGCGGCACTGCCGGAAAACGGCTTGACCAGCGCCGTGGGCAATGCGTCGACGAATCGGGTGTCCAGGCCCGCCCATTGGATGGCGTGGCGAATCCCCTCAAGGATCAGGTCCAGAGCGCCCGAAGCCCGCAAAACACCGACAGCGCAGAGCATCGCCACCAGGTACGGCAGCAGGTTCTTCGCCACATCGAAGCCTTCTTTGGCGCCCTCGACAAAAGTCTCGTACACCTTGACCCTGCGCAGCGCACCCACCAGCAGAAAAACCATGATGATGCCGAACAGTGTGACGTTACCCAGAATGGACGACAGGCTCGACAGCGCCGCCGCGGACAGCCCGGCGAGGATGGCCATGAATCCGCCAAGCAGCAGCGCGCCGGGGACCAGATAGGCGAGCACCACAGGGTCCCATAACCGCAGACGCTGCATGAACGCTACCGACAACAGGCCCACCAGCGTGGAAGCACTCGTGGCCAGGAGGATCGGCAGGAAAACCATGGTCGGATCGACCGCACCTTGTTGCGCGCGGTACATGAAAATCGTCACAGGCAACAAGGTCAGCGATGAAGCGTTGAGCACCAAAAACAGGATCTGCGCATTGCTGGCAATCGTTTGGCTGGGGTTGAGCTCCTGCAGCGAGCGCATGGCTTTCAGGCCTATGGGCGTGGCGGCGTTGTCCAAACCCAAGGCGTTGGCCGCAAAATTGAGCGTGATCAGCCCCAACGCGGGGTGCCCGCGAGGGACTTCAGGCATCAGGCGGTGGAACAGCGGCGCAAGTGCTTTGCCGAGCCAGTCGACGATTCCGGCCTTTTCAGCGATGTTGAGAAAGCCCAACCACAACGTCAGCGTACCGAACAGCAGCACCATGACTTCCACTGACAGCTTGGCCATGGCGAAAATGCTTTCGACCATCGCAGCAAACACCCCGGCATTGCCGCCCACCAGCCACTGCGCCAGCGCGGAAACTGCCGCGACCACGAAAAAGCCAAGCCACAGGCCATTGAGCATCAGTACACCCCCTCACACGATGCGGGGATGATAGCGGCGCAGGACGAAACAACAAACCCCGGACACGCCGGGGTCTGACTTCAAGCGAGACGGGTCACTCGACGACCGACTGACGCGTCGGCGAGGCCTCCTTGCTGCGCCAATGGGGCAGGGAGTTCCAGTAGCGCTGGCCCTTGGCGTCGTCATACATGCCTTCCCAACGGGCGATCACCAGCACTGCCAGGGCGTTGCCGATCACGTTGAGTGCGGTGCGCGCCATGTCCATGATGCGGTCGACACCGGCAATGAACGCCAGGCCTTCCAATGGAATGCCTACACTGCCCAGGGTCGCCAGCAGCACGACGAATGAGACACCCGGTACGCCAGCAATGCCCTTGGAGGTGACCATCAGGGTCAAGACCAGCATCAACTGCTGGCCGATCGACAGATCGATACCGTATAGCTGAGCGATGAACAGCGCAGCAATGCTCTGGTAGAGGGTCGATCCGTCGAGATTGAATGAATAGCCTGTCGGCACCACGAAGCTGCTGATGGCTTTGGGAGCGCCATAGGCTTCCATCTTCTCGATCACACGCGGCAGTACCGTTTCGGAACTCGCCGTGGAATACGCCAGCACCAGCTCATCCTTGAAGATACGCATGAGCTTGACCACCGAGAAACCGAACAGGCGGGCGACCAGCCCCAGCACCACGAATGCAAAAAAGGCGATGGCCACGTAAACCAGAATGACCAGTTTCGCCAAAGGCAGCAGCGAAGCGAAGCCGAAGTTGGCAACCGTCACGGCGATCAGCGCGAATACGCCGATGGGGGCGTAGTTCATGATCATGTGTGTGACCTTGAACATCGTCTCGGAAACGCCTTGGAACACTTTGACCAATGGCTCGCGAACCTCAGCGTTCAGGCTGGACAGCCCGAGGCCGAAAAACACCGAGAAGAAAATGATCGGCAGCATGTCGCCGCGGCTGATGGCGGCGAAAATATTGGACGGGATCAGATTCAGAATCGTCGCAATGAACGCATGATCATGCTGCACTTCCGCCGTGGTTTTCTCGTACTGGGAGATATCCACAGTGCCCAGCGTGCTCATGTCGATGCCAGTGCCGGGATGAAAGAGATTGGCCAGCACCAATCCGACCACGATGGCCAGGGTGGTGACCACTTCGAAGTAAATGATCGTCTTGAGGCCGATGCGGCCCAGCTTTTTTGCATCGCCCACCCCCGCAATACCCACCACGAGCGAGGAGATGACGATCGGGATGACGATCATTTTGATCAGACGGATGAAGATATCCCCGGCAGGTTGAAGGATATTGCTGATCCACCAGGCCTTGTCGGCGCTGAAATGGTTGAGCAGGGCGCCTAGGAGAATGCCCAGCACCAGACCGATCAGAATCTGCCAGGCCAGGCTCAGTTTTGCCTTCTTCATGTCATTACCTTTGTTGCGGTTGGCATGGACAGTTCATGACGCCACAGTGGCTTGCACGAAGCTCTGCGCACTGCGGACACCCCGCCCTGTCCAGAAGGTCTCTGCAAAGAGCGTCCATGCGCTCAGCAGGCGGAAAAAGGGCGCAACTATTCCCATCCACTGGACCGACGTCTAATGCCGTAAGTGACTGACCCATGCAGCATCGGCATTAGAAAAATCAATGAGTTAGCGAAAGCGACGTCTCGCGGGGCAACCGCCAGCGGGGCTTTTTGTGCTGAGAAGTGGCTAAAATGTCGCCTGTAGCGTTACTGAACATTCGCTCAGCGAAGAGTGAGGAGGTAGGGGTGGAGGCCTGATTCTTCCCGCGGATGGGGAAATTTTTCTCGATGTACGGTCAGGTCACCGGAGCGGTCAACGCCTGAACGGCGCACGGCCGCCTCTCGACTCAAGGTCATTTAGCGCCCGAATCGAATTGAGCGAATTAAAAACAATTTGCGCGTCGCAAGCCCATGATCAGATTTGATCCGACAATGGACTTGCGTTGCGGCTTCCTGACCCGGCCCACGCGTGAGAACACTCCCTGTGTACTTGGGTCGCTGCAACCACTCCTTTGGTCAGAACGTCCCGGCCCCTTGGTCACGCGCAAACCCTCCTCGGGCTGCGCGGTGTTCAGGGAGACCCTTCATGGTCCGATCTCCCGTCATCTGAATCAGTACCAGTTCGGGTCTTTCTTCAGCTGTTCCCGTAAAAGACCCTGCATCCCCTCGTCGGGCTTGCCGAGAAACCGGTAATCGGCATGCCGTGTAGGGGACTTGTCGGCAGGCAGCCCCGCCGGGACCTCTACCAACATTGCGTATGCGTGCGACTTATCCAGGCTGAAGGCGACGATAAGCCGCTTCTGGATACAGGTATCCTGGGTTTCGCAAAGGGGACCGACGAGATACTTGTCCCCATCCTCCGTTACGGCATTCATCTGGTCGGATGAGCCGGACAGATTGATCACCCAATCGGGCAAGCGCTCTTCCTTTTTCACAACGCTCGACCACGTTTGCCGATACTCAGGGTCGGAGCTGAGAAGCTCATTGACCCTGGCCTGGCCGTCATTTGCGGCCATCACCGTAGCGCTGGCGCTTGTCAGCAGCGCCAGCGTCAGTGCATGGAAGTGTCTGCCACCCATGCGGTCAGCCCCGACCGCGGCGACCGAAGAAGAACGACACGACGAACATCACCAGGAACACGATAAAGAGAATCTTCGCGATACCCGTTGCGGTGCCTGCGATACCACCGAAGCCCAATACAGCTGCAATGATGGCGATGATCAGAAATGTGATAGCCCAGCTCAACATGGTGACTCTCCTTACTGTTTTTGATTTCTGACTACCGCGAGGTGACCGGCGTGGTCCTCGTGGCAGGTCGTGCCCTCACCGCCGCAGCGGTCAGAAAACCCAACTCTGTTGGCGCGGCGCTTGATCAACGGACGCCGCAGTGCCTTCAACCGACTGGAAGCTCAATCCCACATCTGTCGCTTTGAGCGCGCTCGCCTTGGCGAATGGCGCGCTGTGAACGGAGAGCGTTGAATGTGGAGCGACGTCCTGCTTTTGAGTCCAGTGAGCGAACTGTTGAACAATGATCAGGGTGATGAGCAACGCCAAGCTGGCGAACAAGCTCTGCTGAATATGCAGAGGGGAGATACGCAGGGCGGCAAGGCGTTGAGTGTTCATTGATTCAGCTCCGGAAAATCTTGTCGGTCGTTGATAAAGACCTTGTTAGCGGAGGTATTGCAGCCTGTGTGCCAGATTTCAATGCCAGGTAAATACGTTATAAATCAATAGGTTATTAAACTTCTCATCAACCATCGGGCACGCAAGGTGCACGATCGAAGGTTTGGGATCGTGCGTAATGCACGACCCAGAGGAACGGAGCGTCTGCGTGATCAGGGACGTCGCATTCAACCTGCACTGCGTGCCGTCACTCGCAGTGTGTCCGCATCCACACCCTTCACGCCGCGGATATTACGGGCGATGTCCACCGCCAACTCTTTTTCGGCGTAATTGGGGACCACACCGTCAAGACGCACTACGCCCGCCTTTGTCTCGACTTTGATGTTCAGGCCGTCGAGCGTGCGGCTATAAACGAGGCTGGCTTTGACCTTACTGGTGATCCAGGCATCGCTGAACTCTTCGCGAACGCTGTCGGCTTGCGCCTCGTTTTGTTCTTTGATGGCTTGGGTGTCGCGCGCGCTGACGCTGATCAGGTTGTTCACGTCCGTCACGCCCTCGGTATTGCTGGCCAGGCTCCCCGCGAGCAGCTTGGCGTCGGCATCTCTCGCCTGGCCTTTAAGCGTCACAACGCCTTGCGCCGCGGCCACCTCGATGTTCAGCCCTTCCGTCACGCTGTTCCACAGCAGCTTCGATTTGATCGTTGCGACCAGCGTGGCATCGTCGAAGCGCTGAGCCATGTTGGCCTTGGTGCCAGGCTCGGCAGCGACCTGCGGGTCGATCTGCAGTTGATTGTCGACGTTGTCGATACCTTGAGTGTCGCCGGCAATTTGCGCAGCCAGGTCCTTATCCACTTGATTCTCGACCTTACCGGTCAAGGTGGCCGTACCTTGTTCGACTTTCACCCCGATATTGAACGGGCTGAGGTGGCGGTTCAGCGCAAACGCCGTCCAGATTGATCCCTCCTGCCGGGCCTGGGTCAGCTGCGCTTGCAAATCGCTTTGCGCGGCATGCGCCAAGAGAGGGGTGAGCCCCAGCAAACCGGCGGCGGTTACGGCCAGTGCGACGCGCTTGAACGGATACATGACAAATCTCCAGTCAGTGGCAAAAGTGCTACTGAAGACTTTTCATTGCGCCAGACGTTCTGCCGGGCATCTCGACCTCGAAGGTCCTGCAACGCCGCAAGAGGTGTTTTTTTGGCATATCGCTACCATGCAACACGCCGAATCAATCAGAATGAACCATGCAACTTGCCCGATCTTTCCGGGACTAACCAAGACAATTCACTTAGGAGCGTAGGAAAAATGGAAGCAGCCACTGAGAATCAGGGCCGTATTCTGCTCGTGGATGATGAATCCGCCATCCTTCGCACGTTTCGGTATTGCCTGGAAGATGAAGGCTATAGCGTCGCCACCGCCAACAGCGCGGCCCAGGCCGAAGCGCTGTTGCAGCGGCAGGTGTTCGACGTGTGTTTTCTGGATCTGCGTCTGGGGGAAGACAATGGTCTGGATGTGCTGGCACAAATGCGCATTCAAGCGCCTTGGATGCGTGTGGTGATCGTCACCGCCCATTCAGCGGTGGACACCGCAGTCGACGCGATTCAAGCCGGGGCCGCGGATTATCTGGTCAAGCCGTGCAGCCCGGATCAACTGCGCCTGGCGACCGCCAAGCAGTTGGAGGTTCGCCAGCTTTCGGCTCGCCTCGAAGCGCTGGAAGGCGAGGTGCGCAAACCCAAAGACGGCCTGGATTCCCACAGCCCGTCGATGATGGCGATTCTGGAGACCGCACGCCAAGTGGCCAGCACCGACGCCAACATCCTCATTCTTGGCGAATCCGGAACCGGTAAAGGGGAGCTGGCGCGTGCCATTCATGGTTGGAGTAAGCGAGCGAAAAAGGCTTGCGTCACCATCAACTGCCCATCGCTCACTGCAGAGCTGATGGAAAGCGAGTTGTTCGGGCACAGTCGCGGCGCGTTCACCGGGGCCAGCGAGAGTACGTTGGGCCGGGTGAACCAGGCAGATGGCGGAACGTTGTTCCTCGATGAAATCGGCGACTTCCCCCTGACGTTGCAACCCAAGCTGCTGCGCTTCATTCAAGACAAGGAATACGAACGCGTCGGCGACCCCGTGACCCGCCGGGCCGACGTCCGCATTCTGGCCGCCACCAACCTGAACCTGGAAGATATGGTCCGCGAAGGGCGGTTCCGCGAGGACCTGCTGTATCGCCTTAACGTCATCACGCTGCACCTGCCGCCCCTGCGCGAACGGGGCGAGGATATTCTCACCCTGGCAGACCGGTTTCTGGCGCGCTTCGTCAAGGACTACGGCCGCCCCGCGCGGGGATTCAGTGAAGAAGCTCGTACAGCGCTGGTCAATTACCGATGGCCAGGCAACATCCGCGAGCTGCGTAACGTCATCGAACGGGCGAGCATCATCTGCCCACAGGAAAAAGTGGAAATCAGTCATCTGGGCATGGGCGATCAACCGACCAATAATGCGCCACGCGTCGGCGCCCCGCTGAGCCTGGATGAGCTGGAAAAGGCACACATTGGCGCGGTACTGGCCACGAGCGATACGCTCGATCAGGCCGCTCGTACCCTCGGGATCGATGCCTCGACGCTGTATCGCAAACGCAAACAGTACAACCTGTGATCCTTTACTCATGAAGTTGACGATGAAGTTGCGAACGCGACTGTTCCTTAGCATTTCCGCGCTGATCACTGTCGCGTTGCTGGGGCTTTTGCTCGGTCTGGTCAGCGTCATGCAAATGGCCCGATCTCAGGAAGAGCTGATCCGCCACAACTTCATCACGCTGGATATCGGCCTCAAATTAAGGCAGAACCTGGGCGACCAACTGGTCATGTTGCTCAAGGACAAACCCGACCTGACGGTGCTCAACCACTATCAGGCTCAGTTCGAAGACCTGCTTGGGCAAGGCATCGAGCATGACCAGCAGGCTGGAACCCACAGCGGCTTCGACAAGGCGCGAGAGGATTACGCCGACTTTCTGCAGGCCTTGAAATCGTCCAGCGACCCTGCCAATGCCATGAGTGATGACAAGGCGGTCACGAACACCTTCAACACATTGCGCAACGGGCTGCTCGACGCCCATCGCCAAGCGTTGGCCAACATCAGCCAGGCTGAAAGCGCGTCGCGCTCGCGAGCGCTCTGGGTGGCCGCACTGCTGGGGTTGGTCGGGCTGGCAGTGCTGGTGATCGGGTTCATCACCGCTCACGGTATCGCCCGACGGTTCGGCGCGCCCATCGAGGCGCTGGCCAAGGCAGCGGACAAGATCGGTCAAGGCAATTTCGAGGTGACACTGCCCATCTCATCGGCTGCGGAGATGAATCTGCTGACCCGGCGTTTCGGCATCATGGCAGAAGCCCTGCGCCAACATCAGGTGACGAATGTCGATGAGCTGCTGGCGGGCCAACAACGGCTGCAAGCGGTGCTCGACAGCATCGACGACGGGCTCTTGATGATTGACCGGCAAGGGCGGCTGGAGCACCTGAACCCTGTTGCCCAGCGACAGCTGGGTTGGGAGGAGGGACGTCTCGGGCAGGGATTGGGCGAAGCGTTGCAACGTCCTGAATTGGATGAACAGTTATATCTGGTGCTGCGCGGCGGAACCCTTGAAAGGGCGCCGGAGGACCTGTCGATCGAGATCGACGGCGAAACCCGCCTGCTGACCTACAGCCTCACACCCGTCAGCCACACCAAAGGCCACATCCTCGGCGCCGTGATGGTGCTGCACGATGTCACCGAGCAACGCGCGTTCGAGCGCGTGCGCAGCGAGTTCGTTCTGCGCGCCTCACACGAGCTGCGCACTCCGGTCACGGGCATGCACATGGCGTTCGGTCTATTGCAGGAGCGCGTGCATTTTGACCCCGACTCTCGCGAAACCGACCTGCTGAAAACGGTCAACGAGGAAATGCAGCGCTTGATGCAACTGATCAACGATCTGCTGAATTTCTCCCGCTATCAGAATGGTCTGCAGAAGCTCACGCTAGCCCCCTGTGATGTCGGTGAGCTGCTGCATGAGGCGCGCCAGCGCTTTGCGGACTCGGCACAAAAGCAGGACGTGCAGGTGGAACTGGAAACGCAGGAGCCCCTCCCTCGCCTGCAGGCCGACAAAGCGCAATTGGAGCGCGTGCTGGATAACTTGCTGGACAATGCGCTGCGTCACACGCCCCAGTCCGGGTTGATCCGACTGCAGGCGAGGCGCCATGGCGAGCGGCTGATCATCAGCGTCGAAGACAACGGCGAAGGCATCGCATACGGTCAGCAGGCGCGGATATTCGAGCCGTTTGTTCAGGTAGGGCGCAAAAAAGGCGGCGCCGGCCTGGGGCTGGCTCTGTGCAAGGAAATCGTGCAACTGCACGGGGGGCGCATGGGCGTCTACTCACGTCCGGGCCAGGGAACGCAGTTCTATATGGCGCTGCCGTTGTAGCGACCCGGCCCTTAAAACGACTGTACCGGATGGCCGATCCCCTCACGCCACATCATCCGCGCGGCGCGACGCATTGCGACGTCCCCCTGTCACCAGCTCAGTGAACTTGGCAGCGCTCAGGGGCCGAGCAAATAGCCAGCCCTGACCGTAAACCACCCCTTCGCTCTTGAGCAGCAACGCCTGTGATTCGAACTCGATGCCCTCGGCAATGACCCGCAAATCCAGCGCATGGGCCATGCGAATGATGTGCGGTGCGACGCCGCTGCTGGCCGCGTCATGCCCCAGGGCATCAATGAACGCTTTGTCGATTTTCAGGCAGTCGACGGGCAGGGTTTGCAGATAGGCGAGGCTGCAATAACCCGTACCAAAATCGTCGATCAGGACCTGATGGCCACGCTCGCGCAGCGCTTGGAGATGGTTGCGTGCGACCACCACGTCCACCAACCCTCGCTCGGTCACCTCGAAGGCGATCTGCCGCGGCGATACTCGATGCAGCGCCAGCAGCTTTGCCGTGACCCTGCCAATGCGGGGCGCCATGACATCGCAGGCAGCCAGATTGACCGAGACGTAGATATGGGGGTTGGCACGCAACAACTGCCCGAGCTGCTCAAGCGACTGCTGCAACACGAAGTCAGTGATCTGGCGGATCTGTCCGGTATTTTCGGCGAGAGGAATGAATAGGTCGGGGCTGGTCAGCGTGCCGTCAGGTCGTCGCCAGCGCACCAAAGCCTCGGCACCTACGCACAGCCGGGTGTTGAGGTCGAAAATGGGCTGGTACAGCACTTTCAACTCGCCGCGACGCAAAGCCCCTTGCAGCTCGCCACCCAAGGATTGTCGCTGGCGGACCAACTGGAAGACCAGAATCCCGACGCAGAGCGATACCAGAAGACTGGCCGGCACGAGCAGCCACCAGGCACCTGTTACCTTCTGCTGAAGGCCGTTGCGCGGCGTGATCAGGACCAGTTGATACTCCGGACTCTGCGTGGGCATCCGGTAGATCAGCTTGTCCTGCGTGGTGAGGAGAGTCTCGGCAGAGGTGGGCGTCCAGTCCGGGGTGGGGGGCCAGAGCTGCGCAGGGCCAAGCACGGGAACGGCCTTGGCGCCTTGATCCAGAACCACTACCAGACTGCCTCCTGCGGGGAGGTCGACCACGTCGGTCAAATGGCCACGGGACGTCGAGACGCGAAACTCTCCCCGCCCGAGCATCAACGAAGCCAGATTATCGTCGGGTTGGGTCGAAGTGTTGAGCCAATAATCGTAGGTTGGCCCCCGAATGTCCGGGGCGCGGGTTTTGCCGATCATGCTTTGACGGGTCCAACTGGAGCAGAATTGCGCACCATCGACGTAAGCCACTTCATAAATGAAGCGATAGCGAGAGTTGACCTGACGCAGCAGCTCGATCATTTCCGGGCTGCACCCGCGCAACGGTTGTGCCTCAAGCTGATCGAGGCCGGTTCGCAATTGCCCGAACAATTGCTCCAGGCGGGCCAGAAAGCGCTCGCCCTGAGCGTTCATTTGCGCACTTTCCTCCTGGCGCGCCTGGTGCATTGCCAGCCCGAAACTCCCCGCCAGCAGCACAACAGCGCTCAACAACGCGGCCAGCAATGCCAGGAACGAAGGGCGGGAAAAGATAGAGCGCAACTGCGTTGACGCCGTGAACATCGGCCGATATCCAAGTGAATACCAATGAGGTATAGCAACAAGCGCGCAAATAGCCCGCCGAATACCGATGCCACGGGAAATTTAATGCCTGAGGTTCAATACCTGAAGAATAGCCGCACTTTGGGTATCGGGCTCGCCATCGAACTTCTGCGGGCGATAATGCATCTGGAACGCCGCCAGAACATGGCGCGTCGCGATGTCCCACTCACCCGTCTGAGGAGTTGAATAGCCCGCTAACGCCAACTGCTGCTGGAACCAGGTCGCACTCGGAAGTACACCCATCATCTGAGCTTGCTGCCGGGCAACGAGTTGCTCGTCCGGCCAGACGCCCAGGCCTTCCTGGGCGAGGCGCTTCCACGGAAACAGCGGACCGGGGTCGAGCTTGCGCAGCGGGGCGATGTCGCTGTGACCGATCACATGGCGCGGTTCGATTTTGTTCCGTTTGACGATGTCTTTGAGCAGCGCGATCAGCGCCTTGATCTGCGCTTCGCTGTAGGGATACCACAGTCGACCGGTGGGCGTGTCTTTGTAGCCCGGATTGACGATCTCGATGCCGATACTGCTGGAGTTCAGCCAGGTTCGACCTTCCCACTCGCTTTCACCCGCATGCCAGGCTCGCTGATTTTCATCGACCAGCTTGTACACCGTGGCAGAACCGTCGCCGATCAGATAATGGGCACTGACCTCCCCATGGGTCAGCAGCGCCAACGAGCGTTCAAGCGACGCAGAGGTGTAATGCACCACGACGAATTGCGCGCGACTGTCGAAATTGACGGAAGGGTGGCTGGTGTCGAGCTTCGGCCCGCTGGAACAGGCAGCAAGCAGCAGAGCCATGCAAAGGGTGCAGAAAGACTTCATAAAAAGGCAGATCGCTGAGGCGAATAATGCAACAGTGTAACGTAATGCCGGCGCAACACCCAAAAAGTGCGCACCCCCTCAAGGGGCGCACAGGCAAACGGGTCCAGCTGCGCAGCGCGCGTCGTCAACCCTGCTCGATGCGATTCCGACCCAGATCCTTGGCACGGTACAGCGCCTGGTCCGCCCGCTTGAGCACGGCGTCGCTGCGCTCACCGGGACGGAAAGGAGTGACCCCCATCGAGACCGTGATGGTGACCGGTTCGCCCTTGAAATGAAACGGACACCGTTCGACGGTCTGACGCAGGCGCTCCAGCAGGGCAAGCCCATCGGCCATCGAGGTGTGAGGCAACAGCAGGACAAACTCCTCGCCACCGAACCGCGCGATGAAGTCCGCCCCCCGCAGTTTCTTTTTCAACTCGGTGGCGACAATTTTCAGCACCCTGTCGCCTGCCAGATGACCATAGCCATCGTTGATCCGCTTGAAGTGATCGAGGTCAAGAATTCCCAGCAGCAGGCTTGAGTCTCTGGGCTGCTGCGCGACCGCCTGCTCCAGCCGCTCGTTCCAGGCTGCGCGATTAGGCAATGCCGTCAGCGTGTCGATCAGCGCCTTTTGTCGCTGCTCCTCGAGGTGGGCCCGAAAACCCAGTGCCTCTTGCTCCATGGTGGCGACCCGACTGGCCAGCGACTGGAGACGCGAGGCGACCTCTTGTTCGCGCTGATCGCGCTGCCGTTGATGCTCGTCCATGGTGCCGAGCAGGCCTTCCAGCCGACGCTCGAGGATGGTCTTCAGGCTGTCGAGATCGGCGGCTTCTTGAACGCTGGTTTGCAGATCCCCGACATGCTCGCGCAGTTGCTCATTCAGCTCCCGTGACGCGGTCTGCTGGCCGGCATGGTCTGCACTGGCAGCCTGCAGATTGGCCTGAAAGGATTCCAGCCGCTCGTTGAGTTGCTTCAGATAACGCTCGAACTCATGCTGACCGCTGTCGGTGATGGCCAGCATCAGCACGGCGAGATCATCGAGAATCGGCAGCAATTCATACCAATTCAAGCCATGCTGCAATCGGATACGCATGGCCTCGGCTTGTGGACGGTGATGTTCTGGCAGCGTCAGGTCGTCGAGCAGGCCAAGGAGCGTCTGTTCGATGTGCGCGGCGACCGAACTGTAACTGGGCTCGGGAGAAGAGGGCAGCGCATAGGGGCCTTCTTCGTCAGTTTCAGTCGTCGTGCCCTCGTCAGGCTCATCTTCGCGCCGGACGACATCTTCGTCGCTTTGCCCGTCCTGACCCGCCGCTGAGGAGGGCGTCTGCTCGCCGTTCGCCCTTGCCGGCTCATCGTCTTCGGGAGCAGGCTCGACGCTGGGCGCCGCCAGGGCGTCATCGGACTCGGCGCCCACGAAAGAGGCGGGCACCTGGTCGGCCTGCGCAACGGGGGGCTCCCCCTGTTCAACGGAGCTGAGGGCGAGGGTGGGAGAGGGTTCTTTGACCTCTGTAATGACAGGCTCGGCGTCGACGGGCGATACGACGTGAGCTTCTGGTAAGGCTCCGCCCTCCGCCCCATCGGACTGGGCGGCCGCGACAGACACTTCGACGGGGGCCTCTTCGGCGCGTTCCCGCCTGGTGGCGGAGCCTGTCTGATCATCGAGTTGCGGTGCCGAGTCTTGAACATCGATTAGGTGAGCGGCTCCAGCAGAGGCAGGCGAAGCGACGAGGGGGGCCGCAGGCGGCTCAGACGACAAGCCAGGCTCGGGCTCTTCTCGCCCGCGGAACAAGCGCTCGAAGAAGCCAGGCCGCCCGACCGCCTCGGGGTGCTCGATTTCGGCCAGCGCCTTGCCTTGTAATCCGCTCAGTTCGCTCAGCAACAGGGGGATTTCACGCGCCTGACTGACGCGGTCTTCAACGTTCTTGGCGAAACGCTTGAGCGGTTTGGCCACTTCGCGAGGTAACGGCAACGCTTGGAGTTGCGTCACCAGCGACGTCAGCGCGGTGCCCATCTGCTCGATCCGTTGCTCCCGGCGCTGCTCTGAATCGAGCACGGCTTTCTCCAGACGAGGAATCAACGCCGCCAGGCCAGCGTCCATATCGTCCTTGCGCACGATCTCGCGCATTTCCTTCATGCACTGATCGACGGCCTTGTCGGCACCCTCAGCGGCCAGGCTGCTGCGCACCAAACCACGTCGCAACAGGTCCAACCGGGCATTCCAGCGCTTTTCGAGCTTGTCTTGCTGCTCGATGCTTTTGAGGTATTTCTCTTTCCAGCGTTGGGCTTCGTCGCTCATTCCGAGGGTCCGCGGGGAGATGTGCTTGTTATCGGCAGGGAATCGCCAATCAATGAGGCAGGCAAGCGAATCTCCACCGCAACCGGCAGATGATCGGAAATGGGCTGAGCCAGCACCTGCACTTTTTCCAGTGTCAGGGAGGGGCTGAGGAGGATATGGTCCAGGCAGCGCTGAGGGCGCCAACTCGGAAAAGTGGCTTCGATCTGGGGTGCTAACAGGCCCAAGTCGCGCAGCGGTGAGGTTTCAAGCAAATCGGCGGCATGGGTGTTCATGTCGCCCATCAAGACCTGATGCTTGTAGCCTGCGATGAGCTCACGGATGTAGGCGAGTTGGCGCGTTCGCGTCCGCGCGCCCAATGCCAGGTGCATGACGACGACAATCAACGCGTCTTCGCCTTCGCCGAAACGGACGAGAATCGCACCGCGCCCCGAAGGGCCGGGCAAGGGGTGATCCTCGATATCCCACGGCCGCAGGCGGCTCAGCACGCCGTTGCTGTGCTGGGCAAAGCGTCCGAGGTTGCGATTGAGCTGTTGGTGCCAGTAAGGAAACGACCCGAGCTGGGCCAGATGTTCGACCTGATTGACGTAGCCGGAGCGAAGGCTGCCACCGTCGACTTCCTGCAAGGCGACCAAGTCATAGTCGCCGAGAAGATCACCGATTTTCTGCAAATTCCCCGCGCGGCCGTTGTGCGGGAACACGTGTTGCCAGCCGCGCGTCAGGTAGTGCCGGTAGCGCTCGGTACTGATGCCCACCTGAATGTTGAAGCTGAGCAAACGCAGCCTGCCATCGGCGGGCAGGCCGGTTTGCTTCAGATGGCGCTCGTTGACCTTCGGCGTGTGCCGGGCAACGGTGCGTTCGGAACCCCAGCGCATGATGCGGCAGTGCTTACTTGCTGGTCAGCGTGGTGCGTTCTTTGGCGATCAGTTGATCCGCCACTTCCAGCGTCTGCTCAGGACCACCGGCACTGGCCAGGTCGAAACGGTATTTGCCGTTGACGATCATGGTTGGAACGCCAGTGATCTCGTACTTCTTGGCCAGTTCCTTGTATTGGGCAACCTTGCCCTTCACAGCGAACGAATTATAGGTCTCGAGGAACTTGGTCTTGTCCACGCCTTGGGTCGCAACGAAATCGGCCATGTCGTTAGGATCGGTCAGGCGTTTGCCACCTTTCTGGATGGCGTCGAAGACGGCGCTGTGCACTTTCTTTTCCACGCCCATGGTGTCGAGCGTGATGAACAGTTGGCCATGGGCATCCCATGGGCCGCCGAACATGGCAGGGATGCGGATGAAATGGACGTCGGCCGGGAGCTTTTCAATCCATGGGTTGATGGTGGGCTCGAAGGCATAGCAGTGCGGGCAGCCATACCAGAACATCTCGACGACTTCGATCTTGCCGGGTTCGGAAACAGGAACGGCGCTGCTCAACTGGACATATTGCTTGCCAGCTTCGATCGGCTCCGCCGCTTGAGCGGTCAGACCGAACAGACTGGTGATCACCAGAGCGGCGCTGAGAATCAGATTACGCATGCTTAACTCCTGGGCATGAAAAGTCACCTCGACGGCCGCGTTTTGACCGGGGGAGGTGATACGAGTTCGCAAGTGTAACGCCTGAGAGGTCAAAAAAGAGCAGCCATTTACGACCCTTTTCGCCCGGTTGAGAAGGAAATGTATTTCGTTGTTTCCGACTGTCGGCTTCCGACAAAAAGGGCCTCGCACCTTAATCCAGACTTAATGAAGGCCCTGTATGTAGGCGGCCAACGCGTCGATGTCCTTGTTGCTCAGCTTCGACGCAATGGTGCGCATGACCATGGTGTCGCCATCGTTGGTGCGCTCACCTTCCCGGAAGGCCGTCAGTTGCTTTTTCACGTAGTCGGCATGCTGGCCGCTCAGGTGAGGAAAGCCGGCGGCAGCGTTCCCAGCACCATTCGGTGAATGACAACCCGTGCAAGCGGGCATACCTTGATCGATCTTTCCGCCGCGAAACAATGCTTCGCCTCTGGCGACCAGGTTGGGGTCCGCCGCTCCGACGCTGCCTCGCTGGCTGGCGAAATACGCTGCGATGTCTGCAAGATCCTGATCGCTAAGGTTGTTGAGCAAGCCGGTCATCTCCAGCACCACACGCTTGCCGTCCTTGATCTCGTGCAGTTGCTTGAGCAGATAGCGCTGGCCTTGCCCGGCCAGTTTCGGGAAGTTGGGGGCCATGCTGTTGCCATCCGCGCCATGGCAGGCACCGCACACGGCGGTTTTCGCCTGACCGGCCACCACGTCGCCCACAGCAATGTCAGCAGCCTGTGCGGTCAGGGAAACGCCCCACGTCAACAGCAGACTCACCAGTAATTTGTTCATCGGCTCATCCGTGCGGCCGGGGTGAGCGATGAATAGCAGGGCTACTCATTCCCCCAGCGTTTGTTATAGGTCTAATGGTAGCCCCACTTGCGCGAACGTCACCCTGCCGGGGGGACAAAGCACACACAAAATGCCTGGCGCTATATACTTGCGGCCATCAATCGGCATCGACACTCGTGGCAGCGCCTCTGCCGCTACGCCCTCACCGGATATCCCATGCAACTCAAGAACCCGATCCTCGGCTTGTGCCAACAGGCCAAGTTCCAGCTCAGCGCCGCCAAAGTCGAACAATGCCCGGATGACGAAGGGTACGAAGTCGCTTTCGCCGGACGCTCGAACGCTGGCAAATCCAGCGCACTGAACACCCTGACCCACGCCAGCCTGGCGCGCACCTCGAAAACACCCGGTCGCACCCAACTGCTGAACTTTTTCCGCCTGGACGACGAGCGTCGTCTGGTCGACCTGCCGGGTTACGGTTACGCGAAGGTGCCGATCCCGCTCAAGCAGCATTGGCAACGGCACCTGGAAGCCTACCTGGGCAGCCGGGAGAGTTTGAAAGGGTTGATTCTGATGATGGACATCCGCCATCCGATGACCGACTTCGACACGCTCATGCTCGACTGGGCCATTGCCAGCGGGATGCCGATGCATATTCTGCTGACCAAAGCTGACAAGCTGACCTTCGGCGCGGCGAAGAACACGCTGCTCAAGGTGCAGTCGCAAATTCGAAAAGGGTGGGGTGACGAGGTGACCATCCAGTTGTTCTCCGCGCCCAAGCGCCAGGGCTTGGAAGAGGCGTACACCGTGCTGGCCCACTGGATGGAACTGGAAGATAAGGCGCCTGCGGCCTGAATTGCAGGCAAAAAAAACCCCGGACTTCATATGGGGAGGGGAAGTTCGGGGTCCAAGTCCAGGCCTTCAGGGAAGGGCCCGGATATCTGCCAACACTTAACACAACATAGGAGCATGAATGGCTGCGTCAGCCATTCCCGAACTCTGACCGGGGTTTGTCCGCCGAAGTTCAAAAACGGCGGAAATTTAATGTTGGCAGCTTCGCGGGGCCCGCGGTTCACGGGCTGGCCGCCATCAATCAGGATTGACAGTTAATGGGCTTCATCCCAGTTGCTGCCGACCCCCACTTCCACCAGCAGCGGCACATCCAGCTTGGCCGCACCGCTCATGTGCACACGGATCTCCTGACTGATCGCCTCGACCAGATCTTCTCGCACCTCCAACACCAACTCGTCGTGCACCTGCAGAATGACGCGTGCATCCAGGCCTGAACGGTCGAGCCAACCGTTCACGGCAACCATCGCGCGCTTGATGATGTCGGCCGCCGTGCCTTGCATCGGCGCGTTGATCGCCATGCGTTCGGCGCCTTTGCGCAGGGCCTGATTCTTGGCGTTGATGTCGGGCAAGTACAGGCGGCGACCGAAAATGGTTTCCACGAAGCCTTGCTCGGCCGCCTGGGTGCGGGTGCGTTCCATGTAGTCGAGCACGCCTGGGTAGCGGGCGAAGTAACGGTCGACGTAGGCCTGGGACTGCTTGCGATCCACCCCGATCTGTTTGGCCAGCCCGAACGCGCTCATGCCGTAGATCAGACCGAAATTGATGGCCTTGGCGCTGCGCCGCATGTCACCGGTGACGTTCTCCAGCTCGACGCCAAAGACTTCCGCCGCCGTCGCGCGGTGGACGTCCAGGTCGTGGCGGAAAGCGTGAAGCAGCCCTTCGTCCTTGGCCAGATGCGCCATGATCCGCAGTTCGATTTGCGAATAGTCCGCCGCTAGCAGCTTGTAGCCCTGAGGTGCGACGAACGCCTGGCGAATCCGGCGTCCTTCGGCGGTACGAATCGGAATGTTCTGCAAGTTAGGGTCAC
This sequence comes from Pseudomonas sp. RIT409, assembly GCF_003052515.2. Classification (GTDB taxonomy): domain Bacteria; phylum Pseudomonadota; class Gammaproteobacteria; order Pseudomonadales; family Pseudomonadaceae; genus Aquipseudomonas. Next base: position 21,897 of record NZ_QARE02000002.1, read on the forward strand.
TGGAGGACAAACGCCCTGTGACCGCCACCGCTTGATGGTATGAGGTGTGGATGCGGCCGGTGCGAGGATTGATCTGCTCGGGCAGGCGGTCGGTGTAAGTGCTTTTCAGCTTGCTCATCGAGCGATACTGCATGAGCACTTTCGGCAGCGGGTATTCTTGCTCGGCCAGTTCGGCCAGCACCGCTTCGGCAGTGGAGGGCTGCCCAGTGGCCGTTTTGCTGATGATTGGCATCCCGAGCTTTTCGTAAAGGATCACGCCCAACTGCTTTGGCGAACCGAGGTTGAACTCTTCGCCCGCGATGGCGAAGGCCTCGCGCTCCAGTTCGATCATCTTGTTGCCCAGTTCGACGCTTTGGGTCCCCAGCAGTTTGGCATCCACTAAAGCGCCCTGACGCTCGATGCGCGCCAGCACCGGCATCAGCGGCATCTCGATTTCATCGAGGACAGGCGCCAACGATGGGGTGCGAGCCAGTTTTTCCTGCAAGGTTTCATGCAGACGCAGGGTCAGGTCCACTTCCTCAGCCGCATAGATGCCCGCTTGCTCCAGGGCTATCTGGTCGAAGCTCAACTGCTTGGCACCCTTGCCCGCAATGTCCTGAAAATTGACGGGCGTGTGGTCCAGGTATTTCGCTACCAGACTGTCGCGGTCGTGCCGGGTGGCGGTGGAATCGAGCACATAGGACTCAAGCATGGTGTCGAACTTGACCCCTTGGACACTGATGCCCTGATTCGGGTCGCCATCGATCGCGCAGTTGGCCAATAGATTGATGGCAAACTTCGCGTGCTGGCCGACCTTTACCTTGCTGGGGTCTTCCAGCATGGGTTTGACGGCCTTGAGCACTGCGTCACGGTCCAGTTGCTGAGGCACCCCCATGTAGGCGTGGGTCAGGGGGATGTAACACGCTTCGTGGGTTTTGATTGCGAAGGAAAGCCCTACGATCTGTGCGCGTTGAGCATCGGTACCGTTGCTTTGCACGACGAAGGCGAACAACTTGGCCGCGTCGAGCTTTTTCAGCCATGCGTCGAACTGCGTCTGCTCAAGCACCAGTTCATATTGGGCCTCAATGACGGGAGCAGGCTCCTGTGCGGGTGCGATTGGCGCACCTTCCTGCTTCGCTTCGCGTTGCAGGTCATTGATCCAGCTCTTGAACTCGAGTTCGGTGTAGAGCGCCAGAAGGGCTTCACGGTCGGGCTCGCCGCAGTGCAGGGCGTCCAGCTCGATGTCCAGGGGCACGTCGACCTTGATGGTTGCTAGCTGATACGACAGGAATGCCATTTCCTTGTGCTCTTCGAGTTTCGCGGGCAGCGATTTGGCGCCGCGAATCGGCAGGGAAGGGACCTTGTCGAGGTTTTCGTAGAGCGCTTTGAGACCGCCGCCGATCCCGACCAACAGGCCGGCGGCAGTCTTCTCACCCACCCCTGGCACACCGGGAATGTTGTCGACCTTGTCCCCCATCAGCGCGAGGTAGTCGATGATGTACTCGGGGCCGACACCAAACTTTTCGACGACACCTGCGACGTCCAGAACGCTGCCGGTCATGGTGTTCACCAGCGTGATGTGACCATCGACCAGTTGCGCCATGTCCTTGTCGCCCGTCGAGATGATCACCGGGCGGTCCGCCGCCGCACTGCTACGCGCCAGGGTGCCGATCACGTCGTCGGCCTCGACGCCGTCTACGCACAACAACGGGTACCCCAGCCCTCTCACGCAGTTGTGCAGGTAGTCGATCTGTACCCGCATGTCGTCGGGCATGCTCGGGCGATTAGCCTTGTATTCAGCGAACATCTCGTCGCGGAACGTGCCGCCCTTGGCGTCGAACACCACAGCGAACGGGCTGTCCGGGTACTGTTTTCGCAAACTTTTGAGCATGTTCAGCACGCCCTTGACCGCGCCGGTCGGCAGACCTTTTGACGTGGTGAGTGGCGGCAGCGCGTGGAACGCGCGGTACAGGTACGAAGAACCGTCCACCAGGACGAGGGGCGCGAGACTCATGCAGGATCAACCTTTTCGGCGGGGTCGGCGCTAGAATGCGAAGACCGTTGACGACAAAGGAGCAAGGTTATCATGCGTACGCAAAATCGCTTGTTACTGGTCGCTCTGTTGCTGGCTTTCCCTCTCTTTGCACACGCGGCGGAGGATCAAGCTCCTACGGCTGAGCCTGACGTGACCATTCGCAAGGACGGCGATACCTTCGTTCAGGAGTACAAAGCCAACGGCTTCGTTTATGCGGTAAAAATCACGCCAAAACACGGCAAGCCGTACTATCTCGTGCGCGCCGATGGCACAAGCGGTCAATTCATCCGTTCGGACCCACCGGACATGCTGATTCCCCAATGGGTATTATTCAGCTGGTAGGCCCTACATTCACTTTTTGCTGGCAGTGTTCATATGTCCGTTTTTACTCCCCTGGCTCGGCCTGAGCTGGAAACCTTTCTCGCCCCGTACGGGCTCGGCCACCTGCGCGATTTCCAGGGCATTGCAGCCGGAAGTGAAAACACCAACTACTTCATCAGCATGGAACAAGGCGAATTCGTCCTGACCCTGGTCGAGCGCGGCCCCGTACAGGAGATGCCCTTTTTCATCGAGTTGCTCGACGTCCTGCACGAGGCGGACCTACCTGTCCCTTATGCGCTGCGGACCACCGACGGCCAGGCGCTGCGCCAGCTCAAGGGCAAACCGGCCTTGCTGCAGCCGCGCCTGTCCGGTAAGCATCCGTCCGAGCCGAACACTCAGCACTGCGCGCAGATTGGCGAACTGCTTGCCCACATGCATTTGGCCACGCGCGACAACCCCATCGAGCGCCGTACGGATCGGGGTCTGGAGTGGATGCTGCAGGAAGGTGGCAACTTTGTCTCTCACCTCGGGGAAACGGAAGCAGCGCTGCTGAAGGCCTCGGTGGAGGAAATCGCCCACCAGCAGGCAAAGATCATGGCGCTGCCCCGTGCCAACGTCCACGCGGACCTGTTCCGCGACAACACGCTGTTCGAAGGCACGCATCTGACCGGGGTGATCGATTTCTACAATGCCTGCTCCGCACCGATGCTCTACGACGTGGCGATCGCCGTAAACGACTGGTGCTCATTCGAGGATGGCAGCATCGATGCGCCCCGCGCACGGGCACTGCTGGGGGCTTACGCCGCCTTGCGTTCCTTCACGGCAGCAGAAGCCGACTTGTGGCCAACCATGCTGCGAGTCGGTTGCGTCAGGTTCTGGTTGTCGCGACTGATCGCCGCGGAGAGCTTCGCGGGCCAGGACGTGCTGATTCACGACCCTGGGGAGTTTCGCATACGTCTGGAGCAACGCCAGGAAACGCACATTCCCCTGCCATTCGCCCTGTAAACGGCCATCTTGATGGCGACGTCCGCGTCAGGAGGACGGTGAGTGAGGCAGCTCACTCCCCGTGCAACCGATGAGCGGCACACGGCTTAGAGCGACCGCGGTCATAGGTTTTCCAGGCATCCCGCCAAGTCGTCTGCCAGCCGGGTCAGCAATTGCTCGTACCCTTGCGCAGTGGCGGGGGTGTAACCACCCAGCGCGTCCAATTCAGCCAGCTTCACCGGCAAACCCGCACTGAGGGTATCCGCCAGCTTCGGTCGCAGCGGGGGCTCGCTGAACACGCAGGTCTTGCCGTATTCAGCCAACCGCTCGCGCATCGCGGCCACATGCTGCGCACCAGGTTGCACATCATGGCTCACGGCGAACACACCGGCATGCTGGATGCCGTAGGCCTCCTCGAAGTAATCGAACGCCTCGTGGAACACAAAATACTGTTTGCCTGCGATACCCGCCACGCGCTGCTTGATCTTGGCATCCAGCGCGTCCAATCGCGCATCGAAAGCGTTGAGATTGCTTTGGTAACGGGCAGCGTTGGCAGGGTCGATGTTGCCAAGGTCCGCCGCCATTCTGGCCGCGATCACTCGGGCGTTGACCGTCGATAGCCACAGGTGCGCATCAATGCTGCCGGGGCGGTGGTCATGATCGTGTTCATCGTCATCGTCGTGGTGCGAGCTGCTGGCGGTGAACGTGCGCAAGTGCATCCCCGGCAACGACTGCACGGCAACCGACGTCTTGCTGCGATTGGTCAGTACCCGCGGCAGAAACGTCTCCATGTCCGGGCCGATCCAGTACAGCAGATCGACATCCTGGACACGCCGTACGTCGGAAGGACGCAATGCATAATTGTGCGGCGACGCGCCCGGTGGAAGAAGCACCTCGGGCACGGCGACACCGTCCTGCACGGCAGCTGCGATCAGCTGCAGCGGCTTGATACTGGTCAATACGCGGACATCGGCCTGGGCGGGGGAAAGGATGGAAAAACCGGTGATGAATACGACAAAAAGTAAAAAAAGTCGGGACACGATGACCACTCACAGGGGCAGGAACGGGTAACATAATAACGTCTCTATCAGAAGCCGTCGCCGCCCATGTCTAAAACACCCTTGGCCAGTCGCCCTCACGATCACTCTCATTGCGTGCACAGCGCCCTCGCTGAAGCCGATGCACTGTGCGCCGGAAAAGGCCTGCGTCTGACGGCCTTGCGGCGGCGCGTCCTCGAACTGGTCTGGCAGAGCCACAAGCCACTGGGTGCGTACGACATACTCGCTGTGCTGAGTGAAGAGGATGGCCGTCGGGCTGCACCGCCCACCGTCTATCGTGCGCTGGATTTCCTGCTGGAGCACGGCCTGGTGCATCGCATTGCCTCGCTCAACGCGTTCGCCGGCTGTAACCATCCCACTCACGCGCATCAGGGCCAGTTTTTGATCTGCCGCGAATGCCATGCAGCCATCGAGTTGCAGCATGGCGCCATCAGTGCGGCCATCATCAATGCCGCCAACGAAGTCGGCTTCGCCGTGGAAACTCAGACCGTCGAAGTCGTGGGCGTGTGCGCGGGCTGCAAGGCCGCCTGATGAGCGACGCATTGATTCGCTTGAAAGGCGTGAGTGTCACCCGCACCGGCCAAAACGTGCTGGACAACATTCAGTTGAGTGTCAGGCCTGGCGAGATCGTGACCCTCATCGGCCCCAACGGTGCCGGCAAGACCACACTCGTCAAAGCGGTGCTGGGCCTGCTGAAACCGGACGCGGGCGACGTCTGGCGCAAGCCCCGGTTGCGCGTGGGCTACATGCCGCAAAAACTGCACGTGGACGCCACGCTGCCCCTTTCTGTCCTGCGGTTCCTGCGTCTCGTACCGGGAGTCGACAGGGCCATGGCCCTGGCCGCACTGGCCGAGGTCGGAGCCGAAAGGGTCATCGACAGCCCGCTCCAGGGTATTTCGGGGGGCGAGATGCAACGCGTGCTGCTGGCCCGGGCGCTGTTGCGCAAACCGGAACTGCTGGTGCTCGACGAGCCTGTCCAAGGCGTAGACGTAGCCGGGCAGGCGGAGCTCTACGCCTTGATCACTCAACTGCGCGACCGCCACCAATGCGGCGTGCTGATGGTGTCCCATGATTTGCACTTGGTGATGAGCACCACTGACCAAGTGGTGTGCCTGAATCGCCATGTCTGCTGTTCGGGACATCCCGAGCAGGTCAGCAACGATCCGGCATTCGTCGAGCTGTTCGGCCAGAACGCGCCCAGCCTGGCGATCTATTACCACCATCACGATCACGCCCATGACCTGCATGGAGAGGTGTGCCAGGCCACTCCAGCCCATGAACACGGCCCGTTGCATGGCCACACTCACGATCATGACCATGGGGACAACTGCAAGCATGGCTGATTTTCTACTCTTTGCCTTGCTCGCAGGCCTCTCTCTGGCCGTCGTTGCCGGCCCATTGGGTTCGTTCGTGGTCTGGCGGCGCATGGCCTATTTCGGCGACACCCTGTCCCATGCCGCCCTGTTGGGGGTAGCGCTGGGGTTCCTGCTGGACATCAGCCCGGCCATCGCTGTCACGGTCGGCTGTTTGCTTCTCGCGATTCTTCTGGTGACGCTTCAACAACGCCAACCCTTGGCCTCCGACACGCTGTTGGGCATCCTGGCGCCCAGCACGTTGTCCCTGGGGCTGGTGGTGCTGAGTTTCATGCGGGAAGTTCGCATCGACTTGATGGGGTATCTGTTTGGCGATCTGCTGGCGATCAGCCCTCTCGATCTGGGGTGGATTCTCGGCGGCAGCGCGGCAGTTCTGGTGCTGATCTGTGCGCTTTGGCGTCCGCTGCTGGCGATCACCGTGCACGAGGAATTGGCAATGGTCGAAGGCCTGCCAGTGGCGGCCTTGCGCATGACCCTGATGCTGTTGATTGCCGTGGTGATCGCCGTGGCGATGAAGATCGTTGGCGTTCTGCTGATTACATCGCTGCTGATCATTCCAGCGGCTGCGGCACAACGTCACGCTCGCTCACCCGAGCAGATGGCTCTGGGGGCCAGCGTGCTTGGCATCGTCGCCGTGTGCGGCGGGCTGGCGCTGTCATGGTTCAAGGACACCCCTGCGGGCCCGTCCATCGTGGTCTGCGCTGCGGCATTGTTTCTGCTCAGTTTCGTTTTGCCCAAGCGGTAGAACCTTGCCTTGGAACGAGAGTCATACTCGGCAATCATTGAATGGCGGCAATGTGCAATGATGCGATACCGCGCCGCGGTGCGTGATCGGTTGTTTTCGGTGCAAGCCACTTTATGTGTAGACTTGCTCGTTTTTTGCGCAAATAGAGAATCGCTGGAATGAAGCCGTTCCCATCCCGTTATCTGCTGCTTGCTGCATTATCCGTCCTGTTGGGCGCCTGCCAGAGCAAACCTGTCGAAACCCCCGCTCAAGTGTCGGCGCCTGATGCGTACCAGCAGTTGGACCAGAACATTGCCAGTAGCGAGCTGGCCACCGCTGAAGACCAGCTCGCTGCGTTGCAAGCCAAAGACCCTGACGACCCGCGTGTGGAGCAGTACCAGCGCAAACTGGCCGAGGCCTATCTGACTCGCAGCCAGATCGTCCTGCAGAAAGGCGACGTCAATGCCGCTGCCACGGCGCTGAGCCGTGCCCGTGCACTGATGCCCAAGGCACCCGCGCTGACGAGCGGTGTCAACGGGGCCATCGCCAATGCGCGCAAGGCCGAACTGGAAAAGGCTGAGGCTGAATTGCGGGCAGCGGAAGCCAAACGCACGGCGAAGATCATCGACCCCACCACTGAAAGCACTGCCGTTACGCTGAAAATCACGGATTCCAGGCAATTGCGTCGGCAGTTGAATGACATCGCTGCAGATGTTGTGGCGTTCAATTGCGAGGTGATGGTGCAAGTGCCGCGCACCGATGACTATCCATGGTTGGCCACCTTGCTCAGCAAGCGTGTTGCCAAGATCAATCCCGATTTCGAGCTGCAGATTCAGCGGGGGATCGAAAAAGCGCAACCTGCACAGATCATCCTCAAACCCGCAAAGCTCTGAACACCGCCTGCTTCGAACGCAAAAGGCGCTGCCCTCACAGGCAGCGCCTTTTTTCGTTTACGGGTGAGCTTGTCGTCGCAAGCACCCGATTGGTCGATGGCCCTTTGACGACGCCATTGACCAACCGGCGAGGGGCAGTGAACTGCCCCCCAGTCAAGGCATCAAGCCGGAATGGCTTTGGCCTTGGGCTCACGCGCCCACACACGGTGCTGCCGGATGGCCTCGAAGAACGCCTTGAACGACTGAGTGTCCGACACCGCCAGCAGGCCAGCATCTTCTTCAAGACGCAGCAGGTCGATCAGCTCTTTCGCCTCGCCTGCGTAGGAAATGGCCTTCAAGTGCTTGTAGGCCTCGAGAACATAATGCAGCGCGACGCCATTACCGCTCAGCGCCTTGATGGACGCCGCCCCCCCTGGAATGAACACCGCATCGAAGGCGATCGACGGCAGGCCCTCGAGGGAGGCGTCCACTGCCAGCGTTTTCCCGCCTGCCGTTTTGACAGGCGCCGACGTCGGGCCCAACACCTTGGCGTGGGCCGCTTCCGCTTCTAGCGCGGCCTTCATCGCAGCCACTGCTTTGTCGTCTACCCCGTCCGCCACCACGATTGCCACTTTGCGCGACGCGATGTCGGGAGCCAGCAGATTCGCCTGACTCAACAGGGGCGACTTGTCCACGGTGGGCTTGCCGGTTTTTTGCGCTTTGACGGTTGGGCCGGTTGGCGCAGGCAACCCAAGGTTTTCCGCAACCCGAGAAGCCAGGGTCATGTCGATGTTCGCCAGGATTTCGTTCACTTGTCGGGCACGGATGTACTCGCGCTCGACCTTGCCCAGTTCGAAACTGTATGCGGCGATGATGTGTTCCTTCTCGTGCTCACTCATGCTGTTGAAGAACAGCGTGGCCTGGGAGAAGTGATCGGCGAAGGACGGGCTGCGTTCGCGGACCTTATGCGCCTCGATGCGCTCCTGATAGCTCTCGAAACCGCCGTCTTCGGGCGCGGCCGGTGTCTCCTTCGGCCAACCACCGTCAATGGAATTGGGCTCATAGGACGCACGGCCCTTGTCGATGGTCATCCGATGCTGAGCGTCGCGCTGGCCGTTGTGATTGGCCGCAACCGGACGGTTGATCGGAATCTCATGGAAGTTCGGCCCGCCCAAGCGGCTGATTTGCGTGTCGGTGTAAGAGAACAAGCGCCCCTGCAACAGCGGATCGTTGGAGAAATCGATACCGGGCACAATGTGGCCGGGGCAAAACGCAACTTGCTCGGTTTCGGCGAAATAATTGTCGGGGTTGCGGTTGAGTACCATTTTGCCCAAAGGCGTCACCGGGACCATTTCCTCAGGAATGATCTTGGTCGGGTCGAGCAAGTCGAAGTCGAACTTGTGTTCATCTTCTTCGGCGACGATCTGCACACCCAATTCCCATTCAGGGTAGTCACCCGACTCGATGGACTCCCACAAATCGCGGCGATGGTAATCGGTGTCCTTGCCAGCGAGCTTCTGCGCCTCGTCCCACAGCAACGAGCAGGTTCCGTATTTGGGCTTCCAGTGGAATTTGACGAATGAGGATTTACCTTCCGTGTTGATCAGCCGGAAAGTGTGGATACCGAAGCCTTGCATGGTACGCAGGCTTTTCGGGATCGCCCGGTCGGACATCGCCCAGATCACCATGTGCGCTGATTCGGGCACCAGCGAAACGAAGTCCCAAAAAGTATCGTGAGCCGAGCCCCCAGTGGGGATCTCGTTGTGAGGCTCGGGTTTTACCGCGTGTACGAAGTCGGGGAACTTGATCGCGTCCTGAATGAAGAACACCGGCATGTTGTTGCCCACCAAGTCGAAGTTGCCTTCATCGGTGTAGAACTTCACGGCGAAACCCCGCACATCACGCACGGTGTCGCCTGATCCACGCGGCCCTTGCACTGTGGAGAAGCGAACGAACACAGGGGTTTTCTTGCCCGGGTCGCGCAAAAATTGCGCCTTGCTCAATGCGCTGTGGTTTTCATAACTCTGAAAATAGCCGTGGGCCGCGGTGCCGCGGGCGTGCACGATGCGCTCCGGGATGCGCTCATGGTCAAAGTGCGTGATTTTTTCACGCATGATGAAATCTTCGAGCAGAGACGGTCCGCGATTGCCCGCCTTCAGGGTGTTTTGGTTGTCGGAGACTTTTACCCCCTGGTTGGTGCGCAGGGCTTGGCCGGTCGCGTCGGAGCGAAACGGCTCGAGGCTGTCGAGCTTGGTGTTGGTATTGCCCCGATCAAGGGTGTCAGTCCCTGCCAGTTCGCTCTTCGGGGTGCTGCTTACAGGTGCGGGTTTCTTCGTGGCCATCAGTCAAAGACTCCTCGGTTCAGGCAGCTCTTTTCTCGGTCTTCCGCAGGGAAAGGTCGGTGCGAGCTTGATAAGCAGGACTGCCCTGATAAAAACAGGGCAAATCCCGGTGCTTAGCTAATGACTGAGGAGAAAAAGGGCCGTTCCTTTTATTTTCAACCTTTGGTCTAACGTTGAGTCACAGGTATGACGCTTCCCGTTATGACCGTTCGGCAGGTGATCTGCCAAATAAATGCTAAGAACGCTGGGCCTAAACCCGGCCCGGCAGGCTAAAATGCGCGCCCGGTTTATCCAGCCAAGGCGACAGACGGCCAAAAATGGCATCGCCACGCAGCTCGCAGGTGCATCGCACCTCTTTTCGCGAGCTGAACTACCAACGCGCCCCCACAAGGTTCGCTACGTGATCGAGTTTCAAGACGTCCATAAAACCTATCGGGTCGCCGACAGGGAAATTCCAGCGCTGCACCCCACGAGTCTGCAGATCGAAAACGGCCAGGTGTTCGGTCTGATCGGCCACTCGGGTGCAGGCAAAAGCACCATGCTGCGTCTGATTAACCGCCTAGAAGCCCCGAGCGGCGGCAAGATCATCGTCGATGGCGTGGATGTCACCGCGCTGGACGCCAACGGCCTGCGCGGCTTCCGTCAACAAGTCGGGATGATCTTCCAGCACTTCAATCTGCTGTCGTCCAAAACCGTGGCCGACAACGTCGCCATGCCGCTGACACTGGCCGGGGACATGAACCGCGGCCAGATAGACCAGCGCGTTGCCGAGTTGCTGGCGCGGGTGGGCCTGTCTGACCACGCGAAAAAGTACCCGGCGCAACTGTCCGGCGGCCAGAAGCAGCGCGTCGGCATCGCTCGCGCACTGGCGACCAAACCGAAAATCCTGCTGTGCGACGAGGCCACCAGCGCTCTCGACCCACAGACCACGGCATCGGTGCTGCAATTGCTGGCCGAGATCAATCGCGAGCTGAAGTTGACCATCGTGTTGATCACCCATGAGATGGACGTGATTCGTCGCGTCTGTGACCAAGTGGCCGTGATGGACGCGGGGGTGATCGTCGAGCAGGGGGCCGTGGCCGATGTGTTTTTGCATCCCGAACACCCGACCACCCGCCGCTTCGTGCAGGAAGACGAGCAGGTCGACGAAAATGAACAGAACTCGGACTTCGCTCATGTTCAGGGGCGCATCGTGCGTCTGACATTCCAAGGCGATGCGACTTACGCGCCACTGCTGGGCACCGTCGCCCGGGAAACCGGGGTGGACTACAGCATCCTGGCCGGACGAATCGACCGCATCAAGGACACTCCCTACGGGCAACTGACGCTGGCCATCACCGGCGGTGACATGGACGCCGCATTCGCGCGTTTCACTGCAGCGGACGTTCACATGGAGATCCTACGCTGATGGATACCCTCGCTACTCTGTTTTCCAACGTCGACTGGTATGAAATCTGGGTCGCTACCGGCGACACATTGATCATGCTCGGCATTTCCCTGGCGTTTACTGTGCTGCTGGGGCTTCCGTTGGGCGTGTTGATGTTCCTCACGTCGCCGCGCCAGTTGCTGGAAAACAAACCGGTTTACGCGACCATCGGCCTGATCGTGAATATGCTTCGGGCCCTGCCGTTCATCATTCTGCTGATCGTCATGATGCCGCTGACGGAAATCATCACCGGCACTTCATTGGGGATTCTCGGCACTTTGCCCCCGTTGATCGCGGGTGCCACGCCGTTCTTTGCCCGCCTGGTGGAAACCGCTCTGCGTGAAGTGGATCGCGGGATCATCGAAGCGATTCAGGCAATGGGGGCCACTACGCGCCAGATCATCGTCAAGGCGCTGCTGCCAGAAGCGCGTCCGGGCATCCTGGCCGCCGTCACCGTCACGGCCATCGCGCTGGTATCGTTCACTGCCATGGCCGGTGCGGTCGGGGCAGGCGGGCTTGGTGACCTGGCAATTCGCTACGGTTATCAGCGCTTCCAGAACGATGTGATGTTCGTGACGGTCGTACTGCTGCTGGTATTGGTGCAGATTCTGCAAACCGTGGGCGACAAGCTGGTCGCGCACTTTTCACATCGCTAAACGAATTGGGCCAGCCTTGAGCTGGCACATGCGCGCCAAGGGGCGCGCATTTCAAGGAGCAAGATATGAAGAAACTGTTGGCCGTTTTCGCAGCCGTCACCGCGCTGTCTGCCCACGCCGATGAAACGCTGACCGTCGCCGCCACCGCCGTGCCTCACGCCGAGATTCTCGAGTTCGTGAAACCGGCGCTGGCCAAAGAAGGTGTGACGCTGAACGTGAAGGTTTTCAATGACTACATTCAGCCGAACGTGCAGGTCGACCAGAAGCGCATGGACGCCAACTTCTTCCAGCACCAGCCTTACCTGGATGAATTCAACAAAGGCAAGGGCACACATCTGGTGAGCGTGGCCAAGGTGCACGTCGAGCCCTTTGGCGCGTACTCCGACAAGATCAAGAACCTGGCCGATCTCCCGGACGGTGCGACCGTGGCATTGCCCAACGATGCAACCAACGAAGGTCGTGCATTTCTGCTGCTGGTCAAAGCCGGCCTGATCACCCTCAAGGATCCGACCAGCATCACGGCCAAGCCGAGCGACGTGCAGCAGAACCCGAAAGCACTGAAATTCCGTGAACTGGAAGCGGCGACCCTGCCGCGGGTGCTGACCCAAGTGGACCTGGCCCTGATCAACACCAACTATGCGTTGGCGGCCAAACTCGACCCGACCAAGGATGCATTGGTCATCGAAGGCGCAGAATCGCCTTACGCCAATATTCTGGTTACCCGCGAGGACAACAAGGACGCCCCGGCAATCCAGAAACTGGTAGCCGCGCTGCACAGCCCGGAAACCAAACAGTTCATCGAGACCCAGTACAAAGGCGCCGTGGTCCCGGCGTTCTGATTCCTGTCAGATGATCGCGTCCACGCGTGTGGGCGCGCTTCATACCGGCCGCGGTCACTTCCTCTCCATCAGCCGCGGCAATTGCGCCACCAGCTTCTGGTTGTTCAACGGCGCGCGAATGAACCCCCGCTGCGTCCCGTCCGGGCCTAGCACAGCGAGATTGCCGCTGTGGTCGACCGTGTAATTGGGCTGAGTGGTATCCGCCGGAATGAATGGGATGCTGACCGCATTGGCCAGTTTCTGGATGGCGTCCACAGGCGCCGTCATCCCCTGAAACTGTTTGTCGAAATAACCCAGGTAGGTCTTCAGCTGCTGTGGCGTATCGCGATTCGGGTCGACGCTGACCAGCACCACCCGCAGCTGGTCCACGGCCTCCTTGGGCAACTCGCTCTTGATTTGTCGCAACTGGGCAAGGGTGGTGGGACAGATGTCCGGGCAGAAGGTGTAGCCGAAAAACAGCAATGTCCATTTGCCTTTCAGCGAGTCCAGCGCGACGGACTGGCCGTCCTGATCAACCAGTTTCATATCTGGCAGGGAGCGGCTTTGAGGAAGCAGGATAATCCCAGCGTCGATCAGCGCCGCCTGATCGCCCGGCCCTTTGCCAGAAAGCACACGATTGACGGTCAGGCCGAGAATCAACGCCACAACGGCGACCAGGATAAAAACGGTTTTTTGGGTACGGGTCATAGTTCAGCAACAGGTGGTGGTCGAAAAGCAGCGCGATGACCTCTGCAAGTACTCGATCGAGTACGTGAAGGTGTCCGTGGCGACATGCACGGTTGCCACGGTACAACACACGTCTGCCACCCGAAAGCGAATCTCCGGGACAGGGACGAGGCCCTGAGCGGCACCTTCACCGATGCGGCCCGAGGTGCAGCAAAACATGGGCATGGTGCCAGACATTCGGCGCCTGCTTGCGGGCTGTGGCCCAAGCCGGCCGCAAGCGGTAATTGATGAACGTCAAGGTCGCCATCAACGCAGCGCCGCCCGCGGTGTGAGCCACCGCGAGGCCCGGCGGCAAATGAAAGGCCACAGTGCTGATGCCCAATGTCAGTTGAACCCCGAGTGTTAGCATCAGCAGGCCCGCCAGGCCCCGTAGTCGGGCGCGATACAGCCGCCACGCCAGCCAGGAAAGGGACACGGCGACCAGCAGCGCCCCAATGCGGTGGGTCAAATGAATGGCCGTGCGCGCTGTGCTGTCCAACTGGCCGCCGAGATAGTTGGGGCCGATGTGTTGCATCAGGTGGAAGCCATTGGCGAAGTCTGCTTCGGGCCACCACTGGCCCTGACAAGTGGGCAGGTCAGTGCAGGCCATGGCGGCGTAGTTGGCGCTGACCCAACCGCCCAGCGCGATCTGCGATGCGACCAGGACCAGGCCGACCGCTGCCAAGTGTCGCAACCCGGGATCAACTCGGCGTAACGGTGCGGCAAACCGCCCACTAAGGCGGGCGGTAAGCAGGCACAGCAGGCTGAGCGTCGTGATTCCACCCAACAGATGGGCTGTGACCACTTGCGGCCATAACTTGAGGGTCACCGTCCACATGCCAAACGCCGCCTGCGCAAAGACCACCCCTACCAGCAACAGCGGCAGACCGACTGGCTGGCCGACGTCCAGCCGCCGATGCCAGCCTTGCGCGCCAAGGACCAAGATCATCAGCGCCAGGCCGCCCGCGAAATAGCGATGCAACATCTCGTTGCGACCCTTGTGCGCCTCGACCGGCGCGTTCGGGTAATGCAACTCCGCGTGGGCAAGCTGCGCTTCTGTGTAAGGGACGCTGATAAATCCGTAGCACCCCGGCCAGTCCGGGCAGCCGAGCCCGGCGTGGGTCAGTCGCGTGTAGGCACCGAGCAGCACGACCAGCAGTGCCAACAGCGTTGCGCACAAAGCCAGACGAAATCCGGGCCGGTTCATATGCCCTCCCTTCAGCCAATGTTCGACAGCTTCAGCAGTCGCCGCAGATCGTTGAGTAAATCCCTGCCATCGACCTCCGCGCCGTAGCGCAGCACGAGGTTGCCATGGGGATCGACGATCCACAGCTGCGGCAATTCAATACCGGGCGCCATGCGTCGATACCGTTTTAAGTCAAGGGCGTAGCGATGCAACTGCGGGTACTCGCGGGCCAGTGAAACGTCGTACTCAGCCACGAGCGGCTGTGCGACAGCCAACGCATGAGTGGCGCGGGATGCGTCTCGACCCAGACCGATCTGGACCTGCCGCGCCAGATAGACCAACTGTTGGCAATCGGCATCGCACTCATCAGGTGCGGTAACGAGCATTTGCCAGCGCTTCTCGTCGGACTGCACCCCTAGCTCGCTGCGGCTTTCGCCATTGCCGATCAACTCGCCGTGGTAGCTGCGCCCCTCCGGAACCCAGAACTGCAACCTGTACATGGCCGTGGCAAGCAGCATCGGCCCCAGTGCCACCAACAGGACCAGCATCAGTTGGAGGCGCCCGCGACGTCGGTTTTTCCGGTTGCGTGAGTCAGACGTACCGGCCGGACTCGTCATTGTTGCCATCGTGTCGTTCCTTCTTATTGTTCTTCCGCCCCTTCTTCAACCCGTCAGGCGCGCCGAAGCCCAAGTACAGATAAAGCCCCGCCAGCGCGAAGGCCATGGCGAACCATTGCACGGCATACCCCACATGCTTTTCCGGCCCCATGGCGACCACTGGCCAGTCGGTCCGATACGCGGCAGGGCCCGGTTCAAGGCGCAACTCATGGGCAAATCCGTCGCGCCTCAAGTCTTGCCAGAGGCTGGCAGGTTCAAGAGCGGTCACCAGTTTCGGCCATGACCCGCTCTGCGGATCGGAATGCAACTGGTACAGCGAGCCAGTGGTTACATACACCCACGCATTCAGCCTCAGCGTCTGTGTTGGCGTGTCGAAAGCAGGCAGCGTGCGGCGGTCCGCCCACGGTAGCCAGCCGCGGTTGATTGCCAACCACAACCCGCTCGACTCATCGTGGAACGCCTGAATCAGCTCGACACCCGCCTGCCCGTCGCGCGTGCTGTTATCGAGCAACAGGCTATGTTCGCCGTCGAAACGACCCTGCACTTGAACCCGGCGATAAACAGAGTCGACTGTGTCTGGCAATTGCGCCGCCGACAGCACGGGGGCTGTGCGGCGCGCAGCGTAGACGGCCAGCATGACGCGTTTCTCCTCGCCACGTTTCAACTGCCAGCAGCCCAAGGACACCAGCACCGGCAGCAGCGCGATGACCGCCAGCGTGGGTGCGATGCCGGGCCGAAAGCGCTTCATCACGCCTCCCGGTCCGGCACGACTGCTCGGCCTATACTGCTGTGCATAGCGTCCCTCCTGGGAGTCATCCGATGCTCAAAGCGGCCATCGTTCTCATGCTGCTCGCGACGGTCGCCAGCCTGTTCAGCGGCCTGTTCTTCCTGGTGAAAGACGATTCGCCCTCCACCCGCCTGCTCAAGGCCCTCACCGTTCGGGTCATCTGCGCCAGCGTCACTCTGGCGCTGATCGCCTATGGCTACTTCAGCGGCGAACTGGTCTGGCACCCTCCCTGGTGACTCACAGCACATAGACGAAGACGAACAGACCCACCCACACCACATCCACGAAATGCCAGTACCAACTCGCCGCTTCAAAGCCGAATTGGTGCTGGGCGTCAAAATGTCCCCGCACGATCCTCATCAGCATCACGAACAGAATGACCGTGCCTATGGTCACGTGAGCACCGTGGAACCCGGTCAGTATGAAGAACGTGGCACCATAGATGCCCGAGCCCAGGGTCAGACCCAGCTCTGTATAAGCCTCGTGGTATTCGAAGGCCTGCAGCGTGAGAAACGCGAGGCCCAAAAGGATCGTCAGCGCCAGCCAGCCTTTGAGCGCGCTCCGGTGCCCACGCTTCAACGCATGATGGGCAAGGGTCAGGGTGACGCTGGAACTGACCAGCAGAACGGTGTTGATGAGCGGTAGGTGCCAGGGATCGATAACCGCCTTTGGCGGGGGAAACAGGGTGGGGTCCGGGGTCTGCAGCAACGGCCAGGTGTTCTGGAACGTGGGCCAGAGCATATGGGCAACGGCCTTGGTGCCTTCTCCGCCCAAGGCGGGCAAGCTGATGTGACGGACGTAGAACAGTGCCCCGAAGAATGCGACGAAGAACATCACTTCCGAAAAGATGAACCATCCCATGCCCCAGCGAAACGAGCGATTCAGCTGAGCGCTGTACAGCCCAGCCCGGCCTTCCCGCACGACCGCCCCGAACCAGCCAAACATCATGTAGGCCATCATCAGTACGCCCACGCAGAAAATCAGGGCGCCATGGGTGTCGCGACCGGCTCTCAAGCCCACCAGCCAATTGCCCAGGCCGTAAAGGGTGACCAGCATGCCGACGGTGGCAATGATCGGCCATTTGCTCTGCGCCGGCACGTAGTAGTGTTCATGAGTGGCCATCTCTAACCTCCTCGGTTCTAACCGCCGTGAGCCGCTACGGGGCCCACTGACGGCGGCAAGCGCGCGGTGACATCAAACAGCGTGTAGGCCAGTGTCAGGTGCTTGACGTCGCCGGGCAGCTCTCGATCGACGATGAAGCGCACCGGCATTTCGATACGCTCCCCCGGTTGCAGCCTTTGCTGGGTAAAACAAAAACATTCGGTCTTGTGGAAATAGGCTGCCGCCGTGCTCGGCGCGATGCTCGGTACGGCCTGGGCAGTCATGACCCTATCAGTGGGGTTTTCGGCCACGAAACGCATTTCGCTGACCGCGCCGGGATGCACCACGATTTCAGCCGCCACGGGATAAAAACCCCACACCATGTCCGCATGATTGGTCGCGACAAATTGCACTCGCACCTGACGGCTTTCGTCGACCTGTTGCGTCTCACGGTAGGGATCGCCGGTCTTACCGTTGATACCCAACGCCTTGCACATCACGTCATACAGCGGCACCAGGGCAAAACCGAAAGCGAACATAGCCACCACCAGCATCAGGAGGCGGGTCACCAGTCGCCGATTGGCGCGCTGTGCGTCGTCCATCTACTTCACCTCCGGCGGCGTCACGAACGTGTGGTAGGGCGCAGGCGAGGGCACCGTCCATTCCAGACCATCGGCACCATCCCAAGGCTTGGCTGGGGCAGGGGGCCCGCCCCGTATGGTTTTGATGACGATGAAGAGAAAGAAGATCTGCGTGGCTCCGAACGTGAACGCGCCGATCGACGAAACCATGTTGAAATCGGCGAATTGCAGGTTGTAGTCCGGTACTCGCCGCGGCATGCCGGCCAGCCCCACGAAATGCATGGGGAAGAACGCCATGTTCATCCCGACGAACGACAGCCAGAAATGCAACTTGCCCAAGGTTTCGTCGTACATGTGGCCGGTCCACTTCGGCAGCCAGTAATAGGCGGACGCAAAAATGCCGAAGATCGCACCGGGCACCAGTACGTAGTGAAAATGAGCGACGACGAAATAGGTGTCCTGATACTGAAAGTCGGCAGGTGCTATCGCCAGCATCAGCCCGGAAAAACCGCCGATGGTGAACAGGATCACGAACGCCACCGCGAACAGCATCGGCGTCTCGAAGGTCAGTTCGCCCTGCCACAGGGTACTGACCCAATTGAACACCTTCACCCCAGTGGGCACGGCAATCAGCATTGTCGCGTACATGAAGAACAGCTCGCCCACCAGTGGGATGCCCACCACGAACATGTGATGCGCCCAGACGACGAACGACAGCACCGCAATGGCTGCGGTGGCGTAAACCATGGATGTGTAGCCGAACAGCGGCTTGCGCGAGAACGCGGGGATGATCGAACTGACCGCGCCGAAGGCCGGCAGGATCATGATGTACACCTCGGGATGACCGAAAAACCAGAAAACATGCTGGAACAGCACGGGATCCCCGCCGCCTGCCGCGCTGAAGAAGCTGGTATGGAAGTGGATGTCCATCAGCATCATGGTCACGCAGCCGGCCAGCACCGGCATGACGGCGATCAGCAGAAAGGCGGTGATCAACCAGGTCCAGACGAACAGCGGCATTTTCATCAGGGTCATGCCAGGGGCGCGCAAGTTGAGGATGGTCGCGATAACGTTGATCGCACCCATGATCGAACTGATGCCCATCAGGTGTATGGCGAAAATGAAGTAGGTGACGCTTTCCGGGGCGTATGTCGTAGACAACGGCGCGTAGAACGTCCAGCCGAAGTTAGGGCCGCCACCGGGTGTGAAAAGCGTCGAAACCAGTAACAGGAAGGCCGCGGGCAGCAGCCAGAAACTGAAATTGTTCATGCGCGGCAAGGCCATGTCCGGCGCGCCGATCATCAACGGGATCATCCAGTTCGCCAGCCCCACGAATGCCGGCATCACAGCGCCGAACACCATGACCAAACCGTGCATGGTGGTCATTTGGTTAAAAAAGGCAGGTTCGACAATCTGCAGGCCCGGCTGAAACAGTTCGGCCCTGATCACCATCGCAAACGAGCCGCCCAGCAGGAACATGCAGAAGCTGAACCAGAGGTACAGTGTGCCGATGTCCTTGTGGTTGGTGGTCAGCAGCCATCGCATGAGGCCCTTGGCAGGACCGTGGGCATGGTCCGCCTGACCTGGGTCGTCAATCACTGCACTCATGTCCTGTCTCCTGCGAAACATTGACGGAAGCAACCATAGGTCTACTCGCAGCGAAGGGGCCGTTCATTTGGCCACCGCCTGTTTGAGCGCCAGCACATCCTTGGGTGTGACCATGTCGCCCTTGTCGTTGCCCCACGCGTTGCGCTCATAGGTGACGACGGCGGCGATGTCGACTTCTGACAGTTGTTTGCCGAACGCCGCCATGGCCGTGCCCGGCCGCCCGTTGAACACCGTGTTGAGGTGCTCTTCTCGCGAACCCATAACTGTCTTCGAGCCTTTGAGCGCTGGGAACATGGGTGGCAAACCCTGACCTTCAGCCTGATGACAGGCCACGCAGGTGGTGTGGTAGACCTTGTCGCCCTGCGCGACCAACGCTTCGAGGGTCCAGTCTTTGCTGGTCAATTCCTTGAGTTTGGCGACCTCCTGTTTGCGCTCGGCCAACCAGGTGTCGTAATCGGCTTGGGGCCTGGCATCGACCACAATGGGCATGAAACCGTGATCTTTTCCGCACAGCTCCGCGCATTGCCCGCGATAAATGCCGGGCTTCTCGATACGGGTCCAGGCCTCGTTGACGAACCCGGGAATGGCATCCCGCTTCACCGCAAAGGCGGGCACCCACCAGGAGTGGATGACATCGGCCGAGGTCACCAGAAAGCGAATCTTGACGCCCACCGGGACCACCAGCGGCTGGTCGACCTCCAATAGGTAATGCTCGCTTTTGGGGTCCTTGTTGTGGATCTGGTCTTGTGGCGTGGCCAGGTTGCTGAAGAATTCGACGTCCTGGCCCAGGTACTTGTAATTCCATTTCCACTGGTAGCCGGTGATCTGGATGTCCAGCCCCGACTCGCTGCTGTCATACATCTCAATGAGTGTTTTGGTCGCAGGAATTGCCATGACAACGAGGATAAGCAACGGTACCAGCGTCCAGAGAATTTCGACCGGCGTGCTTTCGTGGAACCTGGCGGCGACCTGACCGGTGGAGCGGCGGTGGATGATCATCGACCAGAACATCGCGCCGAAAACGATGACGCCGATCACGACACAGATCCAGAAGATGGTCATGTGCAGGTTGAAGACTTTATGACTGACCTCGGTCGCTCCAGGCGCCATATTCGTGGTCCAGGCAGCGTGCACCGGACTGAATACCGACCACAGCAGGGGCGCCATCCAGACGTGTGGATGTCGCATCATTGCGGTTCCCTCAGTTCTTCTTGTTGACCAGAAATCCTGTCAGGCGCAAACGTTGCCGAGCACAAGGTTTGACGTTTGCCTGTGCGGGCGAGGGAGCGGTCAACACAAGAATCCAAAGGACCGGGGCCAGGCCTGCTTCACGTTCCAACGCTATCAAGCGAGCTCATCACAGAACCGAGTATAGACACCCCAAGAGGGCGCGCCGGGGTGGAAGACCGTTGTAAGCCAGCGATACCTTGGGCGCTTAGCGAAAAAAAACGGCCTGACTGGGCATAAAGTGGCTTTTTAATAGCAGACGCACATAACCCTGAATCTGTTATGACAATTACGTCTCAGTGCCGTTAATAAGCCAGCTAACGTATGACTTCCGTATAATCTTCGCTGTTATTTACCCATGGAGCCTTCATGAAGACCGCCGCATTGCGCGAGCAGATCATCCAAGCACGGCAACACGAGACCCAGACTGGCCAGCTTCTGCGCCAACTCGAGTTACAACTTCCCCATCTGCACCCAGCCATCCATGTACCTGATGTCGACGCGCCAGGCGTATTGGCGCGCTTCGTCCTCGCCTATATCGAACAGGTTCCGGACCTGTTGGACGCAGCCCATGACGTGGCGCTGCAGGCTGGCATCGAGGGCCAGATCAAGCCGGTTCTGAAAATCGCCGAACAATTCTTCAGCGCCCCCCCGGCCATCATGGACGGCCATGAAGGGCTCGACAGCCTGCTGGACGAAGCCTACCTGGCGCATCGCCTGGTCGAGGAAGTGAATGACCTGTACATCGTGCATTTCGCCCAACCGCTGATTCCGGTGAACACCACCGTCGCCAGCGTCATCGCTCATCAGCTGATCGGCGAAGCGTTTGCGAATCAGCTCGACGAGGTGGTGCACCACGCCATCGATCAGATGCTCAACGAAGACAGCTTTTCACTGGAATCGGTTGAGGCCTACCGGGAAAAGCTGGCCAGCCCGGACACCGAAGCCGCCTGGAAGCGCTGGCCAAGCCTGTCGCGTCAGTTGGGCGTGGGGCTTGAGATGGAAGTGGCGAAGGACTGATTGCCATAGCCGCCAGACAGATCCGAACGTGCTCGGATCTGTCTGTGTCTCATAATTTGCAAAGCCTTATCGATTTCAAAGCGCGTAGTGCTGGGTTAAGAGTATGGGCGTCTGAATCAGACACTCATCCAAAGCGCAGGACGCGCTGTAAATCGAAAGGGAATTCGCAATGCATTACGCAAAAATGCTCATTGCCGTTGCCGCTATTACGGCTGGCAGCAGTGCAATGGCAAACAATCCGTTTGCCCACCCAGACAAGCCTTTCCACGAATACTCCTGGGTCAACACCCACAATTCTTACGAAAAGATCAATCAGAACATGCAAGGACTCCCACAGCAGATGCGGGGTGGCGTGCGCAGCTTCATGCTCGATCTTTATCACAATTCCAATTACCGGGAAGAAGAGCAGATCCGGATTTGCCATACGGCGTCATTCTGTTACGGCTCCTTCAGGAATCAGTTGGCGAATGAGTTCATTCCCTTTTTGAAGCAGAACCGCAACGAAGTGATTTCGATTTTCCTGGAATCTTACGTTGAACGCTCTCATCTGCAGACGCTGTTCAACTCGGTGCCTGAAGTCGCGGAACTGACCTTCAACCCTAAAAATTTCAAGACCGACAACTGGCCACTCATGAGCCAGATCGTGGCGCAAAACAACCGGCTCATGCTTTTTACCAACAAGCGAACGCTGGCTGGCGACTACGCGGTCAACGGCAAGACCGTGACCGTATTGTTTGACAAGGACTGGGTCGCGCAAAATCACTGGTCCACGCTGGGTGCAGCCGCCTCAAACATTGAAGCGGCACATAACTGGTCGTGCCCAAGTCGCTACGATGACACTCCGGTCACGGAATCTCGCGTCAATGCAAACACGGGAAAATCCTGGAGCCGTCTGTTTCTGATGAATCAGTTTCATACTGCGACAAAAACTATTTCCGATTCCGCTGCGTATGACAACAACCTGACTTATCTCACCCGTCGCGTTAATAACTGCGGAAAAACTCCAAACTTCATCGCCATCGATAACTACCGAAACGGAGACACCTCGGCCTACACCAAGGCGCTAAGCCAAGGCGGCATTTATCTGTGGGAAGGTAACAACGCGGACCCCAGGCAGGACGCCGTCTGTGTCATTCCGCGCGCCCAGCGAACCCTCGAACTGCCGACTGCCGGTTGCGAAAATGATGAAGCCAGATCACTGTCCCTGTCGGGGATCGCCAAAGGTACACGCCTCTCTCTCTTCGACAGTCGCAGTGGCAGCCGCGAAGATGATCACATGATCATTGATGTCACGCGTGATATTGGTCTTCATGAACACGTGGTAGTGGGCTCGTTTGAGCAAAACTGGACGACGGATGCCTACAAGGCAACGTATGTTCGTAATAATGGGTTGAACGGAAAAGTCTCACGCATTGAAGTCACGCAAACGCCGTTAGACTTTTCAGACGCCAGCATTGCGCTGTATGAAGGCAACAATGCCAGCCAAAACCTGGACTGTACTATCCCCTTTGATCGTGCTTACACCATAAAAATGAAAAGCAACAGCTACGGCTGCTCCAATGACGAAATACGCTCAGCGAAGATTCTCAAAGCTAAAAAGGGCGCCGAATTCTCATTGACCGGCCATCCCGAGGGGAGTTTTAAAGAAGGAAGGACAGTGGTCACTGTCCGGCGCGACATTACATCGCCTGTCATCATAAGCAGCTTCAACCATTCTTATCAGGACGCCGATGTGCAAGTGACAAACCACAAGAAAGGCGTCGATGGAAAGATTTCCTTTGGTTATATCAGTGGTGCTAAATAAGCCACCGTGCCCGGGCAAGGGATCGAAACATACGAACCCTTGCCCGGTTTCACTCAAGGTGAGTGAGGCGAGTTGAAAGAGCCGGTCAGTTCGGATCAACCGGCTTCTTCAGTTTCGGATTGGGGAAGAACTGCACCCCTTGTACCTTGAGATTCGCCGGTTTGGTTTTCTCCTGATTGACCCGAGTCCCCAGCTCCTTGGGGATCGACTGGCCTTGTGCGTTGAGCGTGTCCGAATACCCGCAATGCACGCACTCGCGGTGCGGAACGTCGTCTTCGCTCCACATCATCAGCTTGTCAGGCTCGCTGCACGCCGGGCATACCGCCCCAGCGATGAAGCGTTTCTTGGTAATCACCTGCGGTGTATCGGTCATGCTGCCGCGTCCTCACTCAGGCCGGAATGGCGCAAGAGTGCGTCAATCGAAGGCTCCCGTCCGCGGAAGTCGACGAACAGCACCATGGGTGCCTGCGATCCGCCACGGGCCAGGATCGCCTCGCGGAACGCGCGGCCAGTCTCGGGATTGAGCACGCCGTCCTCCTCGAATCTCGAAAACGCATCAGCCGAGAGCACTTCCGCCCACTTATAGCTGTAGTACCCCGCCGCATAACCGCCAGCGAAAATGTGCGCGAAGCTGTTGGGGAAACGGTTGTACGCCGGAGGCCGCATGACCGATACCTCATCACGCACGTCTTCCAGCACCTGAAGGGTACTGCGGCCATCGCCGTGGGTGGCGTGCAGCTCGAAATCGAACAGCGAGAATTCCAATTGGCGGACCATCATCAGCCCCGACTGGAAGTTTTTCGCCGCGAGCATTTTTTCCAGCAGGTCCTGAGGAAGTGGCTCGCCCGTTTCGTAATGGCCCGAGATCAACGCCACGCCTTCCGGTTCCCAGCACCAGTTTTCCATGAATTGGCTAGGCAGCTCGACCGCATCCCACGCCACGCCATTGATGCCCGATGCACCCGCGTGCTCGACGCTCGTCAGCAAATGATGCAGGCCATGACCGAATTCGTGGAACAGCGTGGTCACTTCATCGTGAGTCAGCAGCGCAGGCTTGCCGGCCACCGCAGGAGTGAAGTTGCACACCAGGTTGGCCACCGGGCTCTGCAAGGCGCCGTCCAAGGTGCGACGACGATCACGGGCGCCGTCCATCCACGCACCGCCACGTTTGTTGGCGCGTGCATACAGGTCGAAGAAGAAGCGGCCAACGTGCTGGCCGTTGTCCTTGATTTCGAACAGGCGAACGTCCGGGTGCCATGTGTCGAAGCCTTTCAGCTCGGCGATTTCGATGCCATACAGTTTTTGCACGATGGCGAACAGGCCGCTCAACACCTTGTCGATCGGGAAGTAGGCGCGCAGGGCTTCCTGAGAAAC
Source organism: Pseudomonas sp. RIT409 (assembly GCF_003052515.2). Classification (GTDB taxonomy): domain Bacteria; phylum Pseudomonadota; class Gammaproteobacteria; order Pseudomonadales; family Pseudomonadaceae; genus Aquipseudomonas. The sequence continues at coordinate 46,516 of NZ_QARE02000002.1, forward strand.
GCTGTAGCGCTGCTCGCGCAATTTTTCGCCATAGAACCCGCTGTCCCAACTTTGAAGATCCGGGCAGCCTTGCTCAGCAGCATACGCCTTGAGCTGTTGCAGGTCTTGAGCGGCAAACGGCTTGCTGCGCTTGGCCAGATCGCGCAGGAAGCTCAGCACCTGATCGCTGGATTCGGCCATTTTGGTCGCCAGGCTCAGCTCGGAGAAGCTGGCAAACCCCAACAATTTTGCCAGTTCCTGACGCAGATCCAGGATCTGTTCCATGACCGGACCGTTATCGTTCTTACCCGCATTCGGGCCTTGATCCGACGCGCGGGTGCAGTACGCGGCATAGACTTCTTCGCGCAGGGCGCGGTCTTGGGCGTAGGTCATTACCGCGTAGTAACTCGGAAACTCCAGGGTGATCAGGTAGCCATCGAGGTCTTTGGCCTTGGCTGCAGCGGCCATCTGCGCCTTGGCCGAATCCGTCAGACCCGCCAGCGCCGCTTCGTCGGTGACGTGTTTGGTCCAGGCTTGGGTGGCGTCGAGCAACTGGTTAGAGAATTGGCTTCCCAGCTCCGACAGCTTGCTCTGCACTTCGGCATAACGCTTTTGCTGCTCCGGCGGCAGGTCGATGCCCGACAGGCGAAAATCTCGCAGGGAGTGCTCCAGAATGGTTTTCTGCGCGACGTCGAAATGGGCCGCTTCGGGGCTGTTGGCCAGAGCCTCGAAAGCCTGGAAGAGTTCGCGGTTCTGACCCATTTCCGTCGAGTAAGCGCTCAATGCAGGCAAGCAGGACTCATAGGCGTCGCGCAGCTCGGCGCTGTTGCAAACGGCGTTCAGGTGGCTGACGGGGCTCCACGCGGCACCCAGGCGGTCGTTCAATTCGTCCATCGCCAGCACCAGGCCGGCCCAGGTGGGCTGCGAACCTTGTTGGGCAAGAATGTCGGCAATCGCAGCGCGGTTGTCGGCGAGAATCTGGTCAATGGCGGGTTTTACGTGCTCGGCGCGGATCGCCGAGAAAGGTGGCAGGTCGTACGATTGCAAAAGAGGGTTGTTCGCGCTCACGGTTTGGCACCTTGGCTGGGAGAAACACCCGAGCATCTTAATTACAATCGACGCTCACCGCAGCTATCTAACAGGGATAGCCGAGCTATCAGTGCCAAAGAGGGAGCCTATTGTGGCCATTCGCACGTTCCAGAATCACACGCCAACCCTTGGGGAGCGGGCCTTCGTCGATCATTCGGCGGTTGTCATCGGTGACGTTGAAATCGGTGCCGACAGCTCAGTCTGGCCGCTCACGGTCATTCGCGGCGACATGCACCGCATCCGCATCGGTGCGCGCACCAGCGTTCAGGACGGCAGTGTGCTGCACATCACCCATGCCGGACCGTTCAACCCAGATGGATTCCCGCTAATCATCGGCAATGAAGTGACCATCGGTCATAAGGTCATGTTGCATGGCTGCACCATCGGCAACCGTATCCTGATCGGCATGGGGAGCACCCTCATGGATGGCGCGGTGGTGGAGGACGAGGTGATCATCGGCGCGGGCAGCCTGGTGCCGCCCGGCAAGCGGCTGGAGCGCGGTTTTCTGTATGTGGGGCGGCCGGTGAAGCAGGTTCGCCCGCTCACCGAGAAAGAACTGGCGTTCTTCCCCTACAGCGCAACCAACTACGTCAAGCTCAAGGACCAGCACCTGGCCGAAGGTTTCGACCAGCCGTGCTGAAGCGCCACGCGCTGTTTCGGTAAAACATTCCGTGGAGCGTGCTGCGGCTGAACGCTCCTCACGCTGTTGAGAGATACCATGCATTACCAGAATATTCTGTTCGACCTGGACGGCACCCTGACTGACCCTCGCGAAGGCATTACCCGGTCGATCCAATACGCCTTGAGCAAGCTGGGCATCGCGGAACCGGACATTGCCCGGCTGGAGCACTTCATCGGTCCGCCACTGCTCGAGCAATTCATGCACGCCTACGGTTTCGACGAGGCCAAGGCGTGGGAAGCCGTGGGTTTCTACCGCGAACGCTTCAAGGTGACCGGGCTGTATGAAAATCGGGTGTTCGATGGCGTCTTCGAGCTGCTCGACCTGTTGTCAGATCAAGAACGCACGCTGTTCATCGCGACGTCCAAGCCATGGGTCTTCGCTCACGAAATCGCCCGCCATTTCGACTCCGCGCGTCATTTCAAGGTGATCTACGGCAGCGAACTGGACGGCACGCGCACCGATAAAGTCGAGCTGATCCGACATCTGCTGGATGAGGAAGCGCTGGATCCGAAGCAAACGCTGATGATCGGTGATCGCAAGCATGACCTGATCGGCGGCAAGCGCAACGGGCTGGACGTCGTGGCGGTAGGGTACGGATTTGGCAGCCGAGAAGAACTGCTAGCCGAAGCGCCGACCTACCATTTCGCCTCGTTGAGTGCACTGCATCAGGCGTTCTTGAAGCGCTGAAGATGCTACGAGCAGGAGCGCGCTTGGTCTGGCGCCGCATTCGGACGATGGCGATCTGTCTCAGGCATCTGCAGTGACAGACACTACGCCATCGTCCGAATGCGGCCTAGACCAAGCGCGCTCCTACAGATTGGGTTAGCCAGCAGGTTTCATCAACCGCTCCAACGCCGCCTTTCGCCTATCGGCAGGCAGCTCACCCAGTTGCTCCACTGCGGTAAAAAATGCAGACCAATCGCCGTGCACCTGCCTGAAGAGCGCGGCGAAGGCGGGGGTCCATTGGTCGTACAAACCGATAGGCAACAACCTGGCGTTATTCATCGGTGCGTACACCCAGGCATCGAATCGTTTGTCGCCGCCCCATTGGCCATCGCGTAAATCGCGATACCGAGCCCGCAGACGTTCGAACTCAGCCACCTTGCGCTGGCGCATGACGACGGGACTCAAGGGTTCGGCGTAGAGGCGTTTCAGGCGCTCGCGTGTGTCGAGCACCAACTGCGTCAACTGATCCCGCCGCCGGGTCTCGGAAGACGCCGTCTCGGGCGGCAATCCCCGCGCAGCACGCCACTGCCGGGTGCCCTCCTCTTCGACGAAAGTGGCGTAGGACTCATTGAACTCGCTGTCATCCTTGACGTAGACCCGTTGGTGCGCCAGTTCATGGAATATCAGCGTTGCCAAGCGTTCGTCGCCCCACGTCATCATTGAGCTCATGATCGGATCGTCGAACCATCCCAGTGTCGAATACGCCTCCACGCCACTGACATAGACGTCCTTGCCTTCGAGCTTCTGCAACGCCGCTTCTCCCCGCGCAGCGTTCTGGTCGTAGTAACCGCGATAAGCGACACAACCGGCGATGGGGAAACAGTGCGTTACGGGCTCGAGCGAAAACTCGCCGGTGGCGAAGACGTTCCACACCACGTAAGGCCGATGGATATCCGCATACAGGCGATAGCTCTGGTTATCCGGCAGGTGCAGGTGCTGGCTGGCAAAATCGCGGGCCTGCTGTGCGGTATGCAAGCGGGCACGCAGCGTCGGGTCACGCTGGGGGTCGTTGACCACTCGAGTGACCGGCTCGCGCGCGCGCAACAACGCAAGCTGTCCTTGGGCCAATTGGCTGTAATAGGAAAGACTGGAGCAGCCGCCGAGGAGTAACATCGCCAGCAGCGGCAAGCCGCGCCGGAACCACAAGGTCATCGAACGATTCATGCGCGCCTTAACGTCGAAATACAGGAAGGGTATAAAGCCTGCGTTATGCCGCACACCCGACCTCTGACGCAACCACCCTCGTCCAACTGCCTGAATGCGGAGTCCGTCATGCGTTTGCCCCTGTCGATCATAGCCTTGAGCCTGCTGGCCGGATGCGCGGGGCCGCTGCCTGCCGTCGACCCGCAACAAGCCTGGGTGGACTTGCATACCTACACAGGCAAGACGTTGATGGCCGATAAGCTTGATGGCAGACGCACGGAAGACGGTCGATATTTTCAGGTGACACCCGGCAAACACACGCTGGAGGTGCGCTACGACTATGAGTACGCACCAGGAGGGTTGGGGTTATCGATGGATATCTACAACGAGCTGACCTGCTACGTCACGATCGACTACGACCACTTCGAAGCCGGCCATCGGTACCGTCTGGATGTCCGCCACATCGCTAACAGTATCGATGCGCAACTGCGGGACGAGCAGCGCAAGGTGCTCGCGAATGAAGGGGAAATCTACTGCATTCCCTAGCGCTATCGCCGGGCCAACCGCGCATGTTCGTCTGGCAGAACGTCTACCGATCGTTTTTCTGGTAAATGATTTTTCTCGTGCCGTTGTCGCACGAGCCCACAACCATGTTCTGATCGTGGACCTCTTCATTGCTGACGATCTCAAGCGTGTACGAGCTGACGTTCTGTGCCTGAACTTTGGCTTCGATCTCGGCCTTGAGCTCTTCGCAAGGCTTGGGAGCGGCGAACACGCTGGTGGTCAGTGCGCTGAGAAACAGGGTGATGGCGATGCGTTTCATGCTTGACTCCTTCGACGCCGCGCGATGTGCATGGGACCTTGATCTGACCGCGCGACCCACGCCGGGTTCTGCAACGCAAATGACCCGCACGAGCGGGTCATTAGGGGGCAAGCGTTCGGCCCGATCAGCTCAGGAGCGTAGCGTCCAAAGTGATCTTGGCATTCAGCACCTTGGACACAGGGCAGCCTTCTTTGGCCGCTTTGGTCAATTCATCGAATTGTTCCTGAGTGGCTCCCGGAACCTTCGCCTTGAGAATCAGATGCACAGCGGTGATCGCGAAGCCGCCATCGACCTGATCCAACGTGACTTCAGCCTGGGTGTCGATGCTGTCGGCCTTGAGGTTGGCGTTACCGAGGATCATCGACAGGGCCATCGAAAAACAGCCGGCGTGGGCCGCGCCGATCAACTCCTCAGGGTTGGTGCCTTTGCCGCCTTCGAAACGCGCCTTGAAACCGTAAGGGGCTTCGCGCAACACGCCGGTTTCCGTGGAGATGCTACCGATGCCGGACTTCAGATCACCTTCCCAATGGGCGGATGCTTTCTTGACGATGCTCATGGTGTCTCCTCATGTGATAAGTGCGAACGGCTCGCACATTGACCAAAAGTCTGAGGAGTGTAGGCGGCTCTTAGTTCAAAGGTTGTGACAACTGTGCTTTATCTCGCCTGGCCAAGAATAAATCCGACCAAATTAGTAGGAAATTTCCATCACCCCATTGCAACCTCAGAATCCGGACGTATCCTAGTGCCTTAACGCAAATATTTAGGCTTAACGCTGGCTTCGTTCTCGCGCCGCTTTTAGTTCGGCGCCCGACTCAGCCTCCCAAGAGGATTCACCACAGCCTATGAAACGCCTGACTGATGTGAAAATTTCTACCCTCGATCTCGTGCCCGTGCGCGAAGACAAAGGCCCGGCGGCCTCGCTGCGCAACTCGCTGGACCTGGCGCAACACGTCGAGAAATGGGGTTACACCCGCTTCTGGGTGGCCGAGCATCACAACATGGATGGCATCGCCAGCTCGGCGACATCCACGCTGCTGGCCTATCTCGCCGGTGGCACATCGACCATCCGCGTGGGTTCCGGCGGTGTGATGCTTCCTAACCACGCGCCACTGGTGATCGCTGAACAATTCGGCACCCTGGCAAGCTTGTACCCCGATCGTATCGATCTGGGCTTGGGCCGAGCCCCTGGTTCGGATCAAATGACCGCCCGCGCCCTGCGCCGTGAGCGTTCCGGCAGCGCAGACGACTTCCCGGACGACGTGGCGGAACTGATGAGCTACCTCGGGCCGCGCCAGCCTCATCAGCGGGTCATCGCCGTCCCCGGCACCGGCACCAACGTGCCGATCTGGTTATTGGGCTCCAGCCTGTTCAGCGCACAGCTCGCGGGGCAACGGGGCTTGCCGTATGCCTTCGCCTCGCACTTTGCCCCTCGTTACATGCATGAGGCCATCCGCGTCTACCGCAATCACTTCCAGCCTTCGGCCGTGCTCGACAAGCCTTACGTGATGCTGGGTGTACCGCTTGCAGCGGCCGATACCGATGAGCAGGCCGAGTACCTGGTGACGTCTGTGTATCAGCGCATTCTCAACCTGATGCGCGGACAGAGCCTGATGCAGCGGCCTCCCGTCGAAACCATGAATGGCTTGTGGTTGCCTCACGAACGCGAAGCGGTGATGGATTTCCTGGGGTTGGCCATGGTAGGGGGCCCTGAAAAGATCCGCGCCAAACTCGACGTCCTGTTGGAACAGACCAACGCCGATGAACTGATCTTCACCTGTGACATGTACGAGCACGCGGACCGCTTGCGCTCATACGAGATTCTGGCGCAGGTCGCACGAGGCTGAGGTTCAAAACCCTCTCCCCACGGTCAGGATGCTTTTTCGGTGAATAGGGCAGTCGAATGATCGTACCCAGGCCCCGGATTGCCGACGATGGACGCTCAGCGTTCTGCCGGGCCTCTCTGGTGAGGAAGTATTGGGACGATCATCGACGTCGACGAAACGCTGAAGACCCGGGTAAACAGCTAGCCGAATGAGGTCGGGTGACGGGGGGAGGGCACGTGAGAAACCGACACGGATGGCGTCGGTTTTTCAGAGGCTCCGATGGGCCAATCAGCCGCGCTTGTAGACGATTTCCTTACTACCGCCTTCGCAAGTGCCGACGACCTTGCCATCTGCTGCATTGCCTTTGTCGACGGCCTCAAGGGTGTAGGACGCAACGCCCTTCGCCTTGATCTTCGCGTCGATATCCGCTTTCACGTCATCGCACGACTTGCCCGCCGCAAAGGTGGTGCCTGCCATGCTCAATAATCCTACCGCCAAAAGAATCTTCTTCATCGGTCACACTCCCTGGTCAGGCGTCTCGGACGCAAAAAGGGCCGCCTGAGGAGGCGGCCCGATACAGGAGACCCGCCGCTCTCAAAAGCGACACGGTCTGTGTAGCGCAAATTATGGCATTCAGCCAGTTTGAAAGTTCATTAGCTGTTGTCGATGCGGAAACCCACTTTGAGGGTCACTTGAAAGTGCGCCACCTTGCCGTCCTGGATGTGACCGCGGGTCTCCAGCACTTCGAACCATTCCAGAAACTTCACGCTTTTGGCAGCCTGGGCGATGGCATTCTGAATTGCATCGTCGGTGCTAGTGGTCGATGAGCCGACCAGTTCAAGAATCTTGTACGTGTGGTGATCAGACATGGCAGAACTCCTCAAGTGGTCTCGATTGCAGCGTAGCAGTGAAAAATCGCTGTCTCTGTCTGGCGGGCGAAGCGGCCGGAAAGTTCAGAAAAAACGCGCCACCGAAACCGCACTGCACTTTCTGAAAACCCTGTAGTCGGAATCATCACACGCCACCCATCACCGCAGGAGAGTCAATCATGGCATTCACGTCATCCCGTAAAGCGTCGTTGCAAAGTATGGAAGCTGAAATCGAAAGCTTGCTCAAGTCGTTGGAAAGCCTGAAATCGGACGCTTCGGACGAGTCGCGCAAAACCTTGAAGACCCTCAAAGCCAACGCTGAAAGCGCGCTGAGCCATTCGCGTAGCCTGTTGAGCGATGTCTACGAGGACGCCAAGGTCAAGACCCGCGAAGCCAGCGTTGCCACCCGGGACTACGCTCAGGAGCACCCTTGGACCACCGCCGGTGTGGCCGTGGGCGCGATCGGTTTGCTGGCCGCCTACCTGCTGTGCAAGCGCAGCAATTGATCAGGCCTGGCCTGGCCGGGCCAACTCCCGTCTGAGCCAGTCGGCCAGCTGTCGAGCCCGCCCGTCAGCCACCCGCTTGGGCACCCATAACGCCAGTTGCGCCGGGGTTTCGCTGAAACCCCATGGCGCAGCGAGGCGTCCTGCTTTCACATCGTCCGCCACCAGCGGCTCCGGTGCGATGGCAATCCCAAGGCCCGAAACGGCCGCCTCCAACAGATAATACAAATGCTCGAAACTCTGACCGTAGGTGAGCGCGTCAGGGTCGATATGCCAATGCCTCGCCCAGCTGGGCCAAGCCTGTGGCCGGGAAAGTGTCCGCAACAACGGCTCGCTCAGCAGAGCATCGGCCGGTGCGTGTCGAAGCGCTTCGAAGCTCGCGAAGCGCGGGCTCAGTACCGGGCCTATCCGCTCACGGGCCAACTCGTAAACCTGCATGTCCGCCGGCCAGGGAGGTTCGGCAAAAATAAGCAGGGCATCCAGACCGGGGCGACGAGGATCCAGATCACCTTCACCCGCGGACAGGTGCAAGCGCAGATCAGGCAAGTCCGCGTTCAAACGGCCCAGTCTCGGAATGAACCAGCGCGCCAGCAGGCTCCCAGAACACCCCAGTACGAATGGCGCATCGGCGCCGCCGTGGCTCAGTTCGTTGCAGACGCTGCGCAGCCGGTCAAACGCCTCGCCACTGACTTCGCGCAACTTGAGACCCGCATCTGTGAGTTTCAAGCCACGCCCCTCCTTGCTGAACAGGCTGACCCCAAGATGCTCTTCAAGGACCTTGATCTGACGGCTGACAGCCCCATGCGTAACGTGCAGGTGCTCAGCCGCCAGGCTAACGCTGTTCAAGCGAGCGGCGGCTTCGAAGGCGCGCAGGGCGTTGAGAGGTGGCAGTTCCCGGCTCATATGATCTGTGAGTTTTTCTGACAGGTTGCGGCAATCTTATCGGTTTTCACCGGCCATGACGCTGGTTAAAGTGTGCGCACTGCCTAACGGCTCAATGCATTCGTCACCTGGAGGTTCTCATGTCCCAGACTCAGACCCAATACCGCACTGGCCCGGACGACCGGGGTATGTTCGGTGCCTTCGGCGGCCGCTACGTCGCTGAAACCCTGATGCCGTTGATTCTCGACCTGAACCGCGAATACGAAGCGGCGAAGAACGATCCGGCCTTCCAGAAAGAATTGGCCTATTTCCAGCGTGACTATGTCGGTCGTCCAAGCCCGCTGTATTTCGCAGAACGTCTCACCGAGCACTGCGGCGGGGCGAAGATTTACCTGAAGCGCGAAGAGCTCAACCACACCGGCGCGCACAAGATCAACAACTGCATCGGCCAGATTCTGCTGGCGCGACGCATGGGCAAGAAGCGCATCATCGCCGAAACCGGCGCGGGCATGCACGGCGTGGCCACGGCCACGGTGGCCGCACGGTTCGGTCTGGAATGCGTGATCTACATGGGCACCACCGACATCGAACGCCAGCAGGCAAACGTATTCCGCATGAAGCTGCTCGGCGCCACGGTCATTCCGGTGGTAGCGGGCACCGGCACGCTGAAAGACGCGATGAACGAAGCGTTGCGTGACTGGGTGACCAATGTCGACAGCACCTTCTACCTGATCGGCACTGTGGCCGGTCCACACCCGTATCCGGCCATGGTCCGCGATTTTCAGGCGGTGATCGGCAAGGAAACGCGTGAGCAACTCCAGGCACAGGAAGGCCGTCTGCCCGACAGCCTGATTGCCTGCATCGGTGGCGGCTCCAACGCCATGGGCTTGTTTCACCCCTTCCTGGATGACACCACCGTGCGCATCGTTGGGGTGGAAGCGGCCGGCCACGGTATCGAAACAGGGCAACACGCGGCCAGCTTGAACGGCGGCGTGCCGGGCGTGCTGCACGGTAACCGCACCTTCCTGCTGCAGGATGCAGATGGCCAGATCATCGACGCCCACTCGATCTCCGCCGGTCTTGATTACCCTGGCATCGGGCCGGAACACGCGTGGTTGCATGACATCGGACGCGTCGAATACACCTCGATCACCGATGACGAAGCCTTGGCCGCCTTCCACCAGTGCTGCCGTCTGGAGGGCATCATCCCGGCCCTGGAAAGCGCCCATGCCCTCGCCGAAGTGTTCAAACGCGCCCCGACGCTGCCTAAGGATCACCTGATGGTGGTCAACCTGTCCGGTCGCGGCGACAAGGACATGCAAACCGTGATGCACCACTTGGATCTGTCCCAGCAGGAGAAACATTGATGAGCCGCCTGCAGACTCGCTTTGCCGAGCTGAAACAACACAACCGCGCCGCCCTGGTGACCTTCATCACCGCAGGTGACCCGGCATACGACACCTCGCTGGCAATCCTCAAAGGGCTGCCGAAAGCCGGTGCCGACGTCATCGAGCTCGGCATGCCGTTTACCGATCCCATGGCGGACGGCCCGGCCATTCAGTTGGCCAACATCCGCGCGCTGGGCGCCAAGCAGAACCTGGCAAAAACGCTGCAAATGGTGCGTGAGTTCCGCGCTGACGACAGCACCACCCCGCTGGTGTTGATGGGTTACTACAATCCGATTCATAACTACGGCGTTGAGCGCTTCATTTCAGAAGCGCACGAGGCGGGGGTCGATGGCCTGATCGTGGTGGATCTGCCGCCAGAACATAACGCCGAGTTGTGTGATCCCGCCCAGGACGCCGGTCTGGACTTCATCCGCCTGACCACGCCAACCACCGACGACAGTCGGCTGCCGACAGTGCTCAATGGCAGCTCGGGTTTTGTGTATTACGTGTCGGTGGCGGGCGTGACCGGCGCCGGGTCGGCGACCATCGACCACGTCAAAGATGCGGTAGCACGTCTGCGTCGCCACTCGGATCTGCCCATCAGTGTGGGTTTCGGGATTCGCACTCCGGACCAGGCGGCCGCCATTGCACGGGTCGCCGATGGCGTTGTGGTCGGTTCGGCGCTGATCGATCACATCGCCAACGCACAGTCGCCTGAGCAGGCGGTGAGCGGGGTATTGAAACTGTGTTCGGACCTCGCTGAAGGCGTTCGAAAGGCTCGCGTATCCTGAAGGTAAAGTTCCTGATACAGAGGAATCTCTACCTTCGTTAGCACGCTAAGCAGTACAGCAAAGGGGTTCAGGACCTGTGCCTGAGCCCCTTTTTTTGCCTGAATTGGATTTGCTCAGGAGCACGCTGCATGAAAGTCTCGAAGCGTTTGGTCGCCGGGCTGGGCGCGTTGCTGGTCAGCGCAAGCGCACTGGTGCAGGCGGCGCCTCCTGGGTCCGGACATCGTGCTCGTCGCGATGGGCAGCGGGATTGTGTATGAAATCCTGGGGGGCATTGTGAACTAGGGCATGACGCACTGTAGGAGCGCGCTTGCCCGCGATGCGATCTGTCTGCACCCTCACTACTGACTGACCTTGCGCAATCGTCCGAATGCGGCCCAGAACAAGCGCGCTCCTACGACAGCTGTCGCCAGTCAATGACTACCTGAACATCCCCACATTCAACTGGCGCACGCCGCCCATCCATATCGCATGATCGGTATGGTCGGCCAGATCATCCCCGGTCAGAGGATGCGTAAAGATCACCAATCCATTGCGATTCAGCGCTAGGTAAAGCATCACATCGGCGAACTGCTCATGGGCAAATGCCAGTTGGCAGCTCCAGTCCGGATGCGGCCCGACAGGGCGTTCATGCACACGGCCCATGCGAATCCCAAACTTCGCCGCAACGGTTTCACACAAAGCCCGCGCCTGCTCGATTGTCTGGGCGTCGAAGTAAACATGGGCGTGATAGCCCTCAATGGATGACATGTTCACTCCTCCGTCGAAGTCAGTCAGTAGGGGTGGCGTTAAGGTATCAGGTATCCATAGCTACATCTCGATCCCCTGAGCGGGTTGGGAAGAATGATCATCTGAATCACACCGCCTGACACCCTCAAGCTTCCCGCGTGTAGCGCGAGGAGACTTCAGGATGTCTGTCGCTTAAGGGTCTAGCCTGAACCGCGGTCCGGTATTTCCCCAAACAGTGGGTCCGTACCCACTACCAGGATGGCCTTGATGGGTGGTCGGAGGCGGCAGATTTGGTCTCCTTTTCGGGGGCTTGCGTACTGGCGGAGCGGGCGGCCGAGGGGGAGGTGGGATCGGCGAAGGTGCAGCCGTAGAGTTTGGCGTAGACGATGGCGTCGGCGTCGGAGCAGGTACCCAAACAGGGATGACGGTTTCAGGAGGAATCGGCCCCAAAACAGTGTTGGATATATCTCTGAAGAGGCCACTTAGTCGATCAGCGACCATTCCTGCGGTGCCGTTTAATACGGCGGCAGTCATCGTGGGCGTGTCCACTCGCGCACGCCAGCCCTGCGCAATTGCTTTGATTTGAGAGTTACCAATTACCGATGCAGTCGCCATAAGGTTTTCAGTCTTTACCAAGATCACGGCTTCAGCTATTGGATCGCCCGCTGATGCCAGTATCTCGGACCAATAACGCTCTCGCATAACGTCGTTTGCCACGACAGTGAAGACCGAGTTTAGTGTCCAGGCGTCTGCTGAAAGACCGTAAGCGCCAAAGGCTTTGCTGTGAAAATCCCAAGCCTCACGATGGTTGATATCCCTATTGACGACCCCTTGGCTATTAAATTGGGCATTGAGAGCATCCAGATAGCCTCGGGCCATTTTAGTGTAAATAAAATTGAGGGTATCACTTGATACAGCAACACCTTCATGCTCCGCGGTGGCTTTCAAAAAGCCAACAGCAGCAGCGCCAGAGGCAGAGCTTTGGCTAACCACGTTTTCCGCAAGAACAGCATAACGGTAGCCTTTTTGTTGCAGGACTGCGTACATGGTAGATACAGAGTCATAGGTCAACAGTATATCCAAGGTTTGCAAATCTTGTTTTGTTAAATTCTGAGGCATTTATTAAATTCCCTATAGTCGCCGTTAGAAGATTCAATTAAAGAAACCATCCAAAGCTGTAAAATCCGATAAAAAACAGGCTGATATACCCGACGAGCAGCCATCGAATAAAATTGAGAAAGACATTGAAAACCCTGCGACTCAAACGTTCGTTGAGCCATCGCCAGCTCGCGATAAAAACAACTCTACTTTCAAGCAAAATCAACCGCAGCCTGAATTGCATGTAGTACCTCCTCAATACCCGCACTGATTTCATTAGCTAAACAATCGAGCGACCTCCCTGACATCAGTACAACTTCAAGAGGCGAAGTAGCCTCATTTTATAAAATTAGACAATACGGCCACGTCTGACAAAGCTGTAAGAGTTTTCTTTATATATTTTTAGAAGTGGCCTAGGTATTTGGATTAAGTGGCAAAAATCAGGACGGATAAATTGAGGTCAATGCTTCAGATCGCAATAGATGGCAACGACTTACCCGCCAACAAATCCCCGCTCATCGTCTGTTCACTTCTTAACCAATCGACAAACCGCTGCATAATCTGTACACGTCGTTTGCGCTGGGGCAAAACGATGTAATAGCCGTAAGCAGAAATAGCCGCAGCCTCGACGGGACGGCACAGCAAGCCCTGATCCAGCAAATCATCCACCAGATGCCGCCAGCCAATCGCAACGCCTTGCCCGCCAATCGCCGCCTGAATCAGCAACGTGTAATTGTCGAACCGCAACTGCCCCGGCGCAGGCGCTTGAGCGATGTTCAAGGCGCGAAACACGCCGCCCCAATCGAACCAGTTATTGCCGCCCTCGCCACGCAAGTGCAGCAGGGGAAACTCCTTCAACGCTTCGGGCCGTAACGGCAGTTCACGCCCGGCGATCAGTTTAGGACTGCACACCGGAAACACTTCCTCACTGAACAGCCAATGGCTCTCGCCCTGTTTGAAGCGTCCATCACCAAACAGCACTGCCACATCGATATCCGCACGCAGCATGCTGTGGCTGCGCTCGCTGGTGACGAGGCTGACGTCCACGTCGGGGTTCTCCTTATGGAAACGATGCAGACGCGGCATCAGCCAATAGGCAGCAAAGGCGAAGTCGGTCGCGACCTGCAAAACCTCGTGCTGATGCTGCTCAGTGATGAGACTCAGCCCTGCGTCCATCGACTGCAAACCGGCTTGTACATGGTTGAAGAGGATCTCGCCGGCGTCGGTCAGCTCAATGCCGCGATAAATGCGGTCGAACAGGCGCGTTGCCAATTGTTCTTCTAACCTTTTGATTTGTTGGCTAATGGCGGGCTGGGTGGTGCCGAGCTCGATGGCAGCCGCTGTAAAGCTGCGCAGGCGGGCGGCGGCCTCGAAACCTCGCAGTAAATCCAAAGAGATCTCACCAAGGGCATCAAACATAAGCGTGGCTTATCCTAGGCATTGCGTTTTATGGGCTTTACCGCTGACTTCTTGGATTCCATTCTCTAAGCCAGCAATTTCGCATAAATATTCACTATGGAATGCCGCGAAGACATGAAGCGCAAGAACATTCTTTTCATCATGGCCGATCAGATGGCCGCGCCGATGTTGCCGATTTACGCCCGATCCCCGATCAAGATGCCGAATTTGAGTCGCCTCGCTGCCGACGGCGTGGTGTTTGACGCTGCCTATTGCAATAGCCCGCTCTGTGCACCGTCGCGCTTTACCCTGGTGAGCGGCCAACTGCCCAGCAAGATCGGCGCCTACGACAACGCGGCCGATTTCGCCGCCGATGTACCGACTTATGCCCATTATCTGCGTCGCCTGGGTTATCACACCGCGCTATCGGGGAAGATGCACTTTTGCGGCCCGGATCAATTGCACGGTTACGAAGAACGGTTGACCAGCGATATCTACCCGGCCGACTACGGATGGGCCGTGAACTGGGACGAACCGGACGTGCGCCCAACCTGGTATCACAACATGTCATCCGTACTGCAGGCCGGGCCCTGTGTGCGCACCAACCAACTCGATTTCGATGAGGAAGTGGTATTCAAGGCTCAACAATATCTATTCGACCGGGTACGCGAAGACCGTAACCAGCCGTTCTGCCTGACCGTGTCGATGACCCACCCGCACGACCCGTACACCATTCCCAAGGACTATTGGAATCTGTACAGCGACGACGAAATCCCGATGCCCGCCGCGCCCATTGCTCAGGCCGATCAGGACCCGCATTCCCAGCGCCTGTTGAAAGTCTACGACCTGTGGGACAAGCCCCTGTCGCACGACAAGATCCGCGACGCCCGCCGTGCCTACTTCGGCGCTTGCAGCTACATCGACGACAACATCGGCAAGCTGCTGAAAACCCTGGAAGACACCGGCCTGGCCGACGACACCATCGTGGTGTTCTCCGGCGACCATGGCGACATGCTGGGCGAACGAGGCCTTTGGTACAAAATGCACTGGTTCGAAATGTCCGCCCGCGTGCCATTGCTGGTTTACGCGCCGGGTCAGTTCAAGCCCGGCCGGGTGAAGGCTGCCGTTTCCACTGCTGACCTGCTGCCGACCTTTGTCGCGTTGGCCGATGGCGAGCTTGAAGCCGGTCTGCCGCTGGACGGACGTTCACTCATGCCGCATCTGCAGGGCGAGGGCGGCCATGACGAAGTGTTCGGTGAGTACATGGCCGAGGGCACCACCAGCCCGCTGATGATGATTCGGCGCGGCGCGTACAAATTCATTTATTCGGAGCAAGACCCCTGTCTGCTGTATGACGTGGACAACGATCCGAATGAACGCGAGGAGCTGAGCCATTCCGAGACCCACCGCGACCTGTTCAACGCGTTCCTGGCCGAAGCGAAGGCCAAATGGGACATTCCGGCGATACACCATCAGGTGCTCGCCAGTCAGCGGCGTCGGCGCTTCGTCGCCCAATCGCTGACACTCGGCAAGCTGAAGAGTTGGGATCACCAGCCGCTGGTAGACGCCAGTCAGCAATACATGCGCAACCATATCGATCTGGACGATCTGGAGCGCAAGGCCCGTTATCCACAACCTTGAACCCTGCCAACACCTAGAAAATCAAAAAGGGGCACACCATGAAGAAGTTGTTCACAACACTGGCGGTCGCGGTGATGAGCCTGGGGAGCGTCGTCGCATACGCCGCTGATGCACCCAGCTGCAGTACGGTGAGAATGGCCGATCCGGGTTGGAGCGACATCGCTGCGACCAATGCGACGGCGGGTTTTCTACTGGACGGCATGGGTTACAAGACCAAGGTGGACACGCTGGCAGTACCCATTGCCTACGGTGGCCTCAAGGACGGTCAGATGGACGTCTTCCTGGGTAACTGGATGCCTGCGCAGCAGGGGTTCTACGACAAGTTCATCGCCACCGGGGATGTGACGCAATACGCAAAAAACCTTGAGGGCACCGAGTTCACCCTGGCCGTCCCGGACTATGTCTATGACGCAGGCGTGCATGACTTCGCCGACCTGAACAAATTCGCCGACAAATTCCACAAGAAGATTTATGGCATCGGGTCGGGGGCTCCAGCCAACGCCTCGATTCAGGAAATCATCAAGAAAAACGAATTCGACTTGGGCGACTGGAAGCTGGTCGAATCGAGCGAGCAGGCGATGCTCGCCGAAGTGAAGCGCAACGTGAAGAAGAAGGAATTCGTGGTTTTCCTCGGCTGGACGCCGCACCCGATGAACGTCCAGATCCAAGGTATGCACTACCTCAAGGGTGGGGAAAAGTACTTCGGTGATACCGGCAGTGTTTACACCGTGACCCGTAAAGGGTACGCCGACGCCTGCCCCAATGTGGCCAAGCTGTTCGCCAACCTGATGTTCACCCAGGACATGGAAAACAGCATCATGCAGGAAGTGGACAGCAAGAAAATCAGCAACGCCGACGCCGTCAAAGGCTGGGTCAAGGCCAACCCGGCGGTGCTGGAAAAATGGCTCGAAGGGGTGAAAACCATCGACGGCAAGGAGGCGTTGCCAGCCGTCAAAGCGAAGCTGTGATCCTGACAGCCCTTTGAAAGCGCGGTGGGTCTGTGATCGTTCCTACGCTCTGCGCGGGAACGATCATTTGGTCAAAGGGATTGGGTGAACGTACGGCAGAGGTCAGATCACGCCTCAGCCATCAGCCGCCGCAATGCTGTCAGCACCGGCCCCGATTCCGGACGGACGCCACGCCATAGGTAAAAGGCCTCGGCGGCCTGCTCAACCAGCATCCCAAGACCGTCGACCGCTTGTGCGGCACCATGCTCCGAGGCCCAACGACAGAACGCGGTTGGCTCCTTGGCATACATCATGTCGTAACAGAAGGTCTTGCCCGGCTGAATCAGGCTGGGAGCAATCGGCGGAAGCGCCCCCGCCAGGCTGGCCGAGGTCGCGTTGACAATGATATCGAAAGGCTCTTCGAGCCAGTCATAACCGGCAGGCAGCACGGGGCCAAGATCACTGAATTCCTTTGCCAATTGCTCGGCCTTTTCCACCGTGCGGTTAGCGATGACGAGTACGTGGGGCGTTTCCGCGAGCAACGGCTCCAGCGCACCTCGCACCGCGCCGCCCGCACCGAGCAACAAAATGCGCTTATCGCTCAACGCCACGCCATGATTCACTTTCAAGTCCCGCACTAGCCCGGCGCCGTCGGTGTTGTCTCCCAACAAACTGCCGTCCGCCTGACGTGCCAAGGTATTCACCGCACCCGCGCGACGGCCTCGCTCAGTCAGGTGATCGGCCAGACGATAGGCCTCTTCCTTGAATGGCACGGTGACGTTGGCACCACGACCCGCTTCGAAAAACCGCCTGACAAAAGACGTGAAGTCATCCAGGGGTGCCAACGACGTTCGGTACTCCAGGGTTTCACCGGTCTGCTCGGCGAACAGGCGATGGATCAATGGCGACTTGCTGTGAGCGATGGGATTGCCAAAAACCACGTATTGATCTGTCATCATCGGGCCTCCTCGGCCAACCAGTCCCGGTCTTGCAGGAAATACTCCGTCAAACGCGCTTCTTCGCTGCCTGGCGAGGCTTTCCAGTCGTAACCCCAGCGAACCTGAGGCGGCAATGACATGAGGATCGACTCTGTACGCCCGCCCGACTGCAGACCGAACAGCGTGCCACGGTCGTAGACCAGGTTGAATTCCACGTAACGTCCCCGCCGGAACTCCTGGAATTCGCGTTGCTGCGGCGTGTACGGCGCGGATCTTCGACGTTGCACGATGGGCAGGTACGCCTCGATGTACGCGTCACCGATGGCGCGCAAGAAGGCAAAACTGGTGTCGAAATCCCACTCGTTCAAATCATCGAAGAAGAGACCGCCCACACCACGCGGTTCATTGCGGTGCTTGATGTGGAAGTACCGATCGCACCAGGCCTTGTAACGCGGATAGACATCGGCCCCGAACGGAGCACAAGCCTGCTCGGCCACACGGTGCCAGTGGATGCAGTCTTCCTCCACCCCGTAATAGGGGGTCAGATCAAAACCACCGCCGAACCACCAGACCGGTTCTTCGCCCTCTTTCTCGGCGATGAAAAAGCGCACGTTGGCATGGGAGGTCGGAACATGAGGGTTATGTGGGTGCATCACCAGCGACACGCCCAGCGCTTCGAAGCCCCGGCCCGCCAGCTCGGGGCGGTGGGCGCTGGCGGAAGGCGGCAGGCCCGCGCCGAAAACATGGGAAAAATTCACGCCGCCTTTCTCGAACACCTCGCCGTTTTCGATCACCCGGGTCCGGCCACCTCCACCGGCTGGGCGCTCCCATGCGTCTTCGACGAAACGAGCGCTGCCGTCTTCGTGTTCCAGGACCGCGCAGATCCGGTCTTGTAGATCGAGCAGGTAGGCTTTGACGGCATCAGTACGGAAAGACATGGCGGTACCTTGAAGTAACGGTGCTTCGAAATTGGCGCGTAGCATACACCTGCTCGACCAGCCTCGCAGTTGACGAAGTCCGAACGAAGGAGTCCGATACATCCCTTCACGGCATTCAGTTTTGTTCCAGCCGTTTCGATCCATGACGGAGAAAGCATATGGCAAAGCGTATCCAGTTCCGCGCCCATGGCGGCCCTGAAGTCCTCGAATACGTTGACTTCGAACCTGCCGGACCGGGGCCGAAAGAGGTCCTCGTGCGCAACAAGGCGATTGGCGTCAACTTCATCGAGACCTACTTCCGCACCGGCCTGTACCCCGTTGCCTCCATGCCGTCGGGCTTGGGAAATGAAGGGGCTGGCGTGGTCGAGGCCGTCGGCAGTGAAGTCACTCACGTCAAGGTGGGCGACCGCGTGGGCTACGGCACTGGCCCGCTGGGCAGCTACGCAGAATTGCACCTGACGCCCGCTGCCAACGTCGTCAAGCTGCCAGACGACATCAGTTTCGAACAGGCAGCTGCGATCATGCTCAAGGGCCTGACGGTCCAATACCTGTTCCGTCAGACCTACGAAATCCGTCCTGAAGAAACCATCCTGTTTCACGCGGCGGCCGGTGGGGTCGGGTCCATTGCCTGCCAATGGGCGAAGGCGGCTGGCGTGCGTTTGATCGGCACCGTCAGTTCCGCGGAGAAGGCCGCTCATGCCAAAGCGCTGGGTGCCTGGGAAGTGATCGATTACAGCAAGGAAGATGTGGTCAAGCGGGTGCTCGAACTGACAGATGGCAAGAAGGTCCCGGTCGTCTACGACGGCGTGGGTAAAGACACCTGGGAAACATCGCTGGATTGCCTGGAGCTACGAGGATTGCTGGTGAGCTTCGGCAATGCGTCAGGGGCAGTGACGGGGGTGAACCTTGGCGTCCTGGCTTCCAAGGGCTCGCTGTACGTCACCCGTCCGACGCTCGGCTCCTACGCCAACGGCCCTGAAGCCCTGCAAGCGATGGCCGACGAGGTTTTTGCAATGGTCACCAGTGGCAAGGTGAAGGTCGATGACCTCAAGAAATATGCGTTGAAGGACGCAGCTCAAGCGCATACCGACCTTTCCGGACGGCGCACCACCGGGTCAATCATTCTGGTGCCATGAGGCATTGGCGCGGAGCGTGGCCATCACCCGTTACGCTTCTGCCCGAAGGGCGTAGGAGCACGCTCGTCTCTGGGCCGCGCTCCTACGGCCTTCGGCCAGAATAAGAAGCGAACTCAGCCAGCTCTAAGCACTTCGGCGGTCACCAAGTCCCGAATCACACTGGGGTTGCGCCGTCCGCCCAGTGCACCGTTGAGCACCATGTCCAGTTGCCCATGAAAGTACTGCTCGATGCGCAAGCGAGAGCGGGCGGCTGGCCGGCCGGTCGGGTTGGCGGACGTTGAAATGAGCGGGCCAGTCAGTGCACACAATTCGCGGACCTGGGGATGATCGCTGACACGCAGAGCAACGGTATCGCGCCCTCCAGTGATCCAGTCGGGCAATAGCCCCTGATGCGGCACCAGCCAGGTATTCGGCCCAGGCCAGGTGCTGGCCATGCGGTCAATCCACAGCTCGGGAAAGTCCTCGAAGAGAAAGTCGAACTGGCGAATGTTGTCCGCGATCAGAATCAGCCCCTTCTCCACCGGCCGCTCTTTGATTGCCAATAAGCGGTACACCGCTTCGGCATTCCAGGGATCGCATCCCAACCCCCAAACCGCTTCGGTTGGATAGGCAATCACCGCCCCGGCCCGAACCTCTTGTGCGGCTTGTTGCACACGCCAACTGCTGACCATCGTTCGCTCTCCGATTTAACGCTGGCGGGCAGTGTAACCTCAGCGCGCCCGGGCAAACCATCGTCCAGCCTCACACACCACGCAACCCTCGAGTTCCAAGTCCGTCAGCGCAGCCAGAACCCGGGGCAATGACCAGCCAAGGTTGCTCGCCAAGGTCTCGCTGGTCTGCGGCGCCGCGTGCAACAAGGCGAGAAGCGGATGATCGGGCACTGCCCGTCCTTGCCCCGGTGCCGGCGAGGGCGGAAGGTTTTTCCAACCCTGTACCCCCTCGAGAATGTGCTCGATGGTTTCAACGAGTATGGCGCCGTCTCGAATCAATTGGTGGCAGCCTCGGGCGCCAGGGTGATGAATCGACCCAGGAATCGCATACACCTCTCGACCTTGTTCCGCAGCAAGCCGCGCCGTGATCAGCGAGCCACTGGCCACGCTGGCTTCGACCACCAACACGCCGAGCGAGAGCCCGCTGATGATACGGTTGCGTTTCGGGAAATTGCTCGCTTGAGGTTCAGTATCCAGCGGCAACTCGGAAATGACCGCGCCCCCTCGGGCCATCATGTCAGCCGCCAACGCGCGATGCCGCTGTGGATAAAGTTTTTCGAGGCCCGTTCCCAGTACGCCGATTGTGGCGCCATTTCCCTCAAGCGCCCCTCGATGGGCGGCGCCGTCGATGCCCAGTGCAAGGCCACTGGTGATGACGAATCCAGCACTTGCCAGGCTGCGGGCAAAGGCAGCGGCGGTATCCAAACCTGGCTTGGAAGCGCGTCGACTTCCGACCATGGCGAGCTGTGGACGGTCCAGAAGCGCGGGATCGCCGGCGACGAAGAGCAGGGGTGGAGGGTCGGGGATTTCTGCGAGTAGCGCGGGGTAATCAGCGTCGTCCCACATCCGTAAATGCTGGCCCGGCCGCTCTAGCCAGGCCAATGCGGCGCTGGCGCCATCCCTTACAGCCGGGTCGCGCCTGGCCTGCGCGCTGGCGGTGGGCAGGCCCAATGAATGCCAGGCCGAGGCAGGCGCACTGAGCGCGGCGGACGCGCTGCCGAAGGCATCGATGAGGATTTTGAAACGTCTGGAACCGATCTCGGGCAATCGATGAAGGCGCAAGCGGGCTTCCAGCTCGGCAGGCGACTGCCCGGCATTTTCGAACAACGGCATGAGTTCTTCCTTGATGGGGCGCCTGCCTCAATCGGCAAGACAGCCTGTGGATAACTCTGTTAACAACGTTTAGATAAGTGAAGCATGCCGGTGGGAAAATGCGTTTCAAAGCTGATACATAGGATTACGGATTGCGGACCTTGTCAGACACCGCCAGAGAACGGGTAGCGTGCAGGACCATCCCGTAACTCAGCCGATCATAGGTGCGGAATACCATGAGCAGGCCTGCGCGCTCGTCAGGGATCTTGACCTGTTCTCCGGTGACCCGATCACGCACCCTTTCGCCGGTCTTATAGATCGCCAGCACATTGCCTTCGACCAGGCCGTCCAGCTTGCCGCGGTCCAGCGTTACCACATCGAATTCGCCGATCTGCGTGACACCGCGGGGCACGTCCAGAATCACCCCCTGAATCGGCTGCTTTGGCTCGCTGGGGACGAATGTGGAATTGATCGCGCGCTCCTCACTGACGAACAAGCGATCACCCAACCGCACCTCTTCGGTCGAGCGCTGCATCTGCAGCGTACCGATGTCACCCTCGCTGGCAACGATCTCGCCGCTGCCGATATCGTCCGCGTTGATGCCCAACACAGCGTTCGTGTCGGGATCGAAGTAGGTTTTGCCCTTGCGGAAAACGCCATAGGACACATGTTCAGGGCTGAAGTGGCCCCGAGCATAGATGCGGTCACCTGCGCCACTGAGGACCCGCTCGCCATTGACCGCGACGACATACGGCGCATCGTCGAACTGCTGAGCACGGTCCATGATGCGGTTGTTCAGCAGAAACGCATTGATCGCGCCCAGGGGAATCGTGGGGATGGCTTCGGCGATCGGGGTGCTGCGCACCCGGGGGGATAACTTGATGGTGCCACGTGATTCGCCACGGTTGACGACGATTCGGGGCTGGCCGTCGACATAAATGAGGTTCAGGGTGTCGCCGGGGTAAATGAGATCGGGATCATGGACCTGGGGATTGGCCCTCCAGATCTGCGGCCATTGCCATGGCTGGCTGAGAAATTTGCCGGAAATGTCCCAAAGGGTGTCACCGGCGACAACGGTGTACTGCTCTGGATGGCCTTCCCTGAGTTGTACTTGCGCCTGAACAAGGCCCGTGGTGGCCAACAGCAGCAGGGCGAGTAGTGATTTCCTCATGCGGTGAATCCCTTTATCATGTTGGCTTCGCGTGAAACATGGAGTCTCGCGAGACTTCTGTGGCTGCCCGCGCTGGCGACGTCCCAAGCCTAGCAGCCGATTTTGACTTTACCCTACAAGTGCAACTCTTACGTATATGGCCATTTTAAACATTCTCGAATTTCCCGATTCGCGCCTGCGCACCATCGCCAAACCGGTGGCGGCCGTGGACGACGGCATTCGCCAGTTGGTCGACGACATGTTTGAAACCATGTACGAAGCGCCAGGCATCGGGCTGGCGGCGACGCAGGTTAACGTACACCAGCGCGTGGTTGTAATGGATCTCTCGGAAGACCGCAGCGAGCCCCGGGTTTTCATCAACCCCGAGCTCGAACCGCTGACCGACGAGATGGATCAGTATCAGGAAGGCTGCCTGTCGGTGCCCGGCTTCTATGAGAACGTAGACCGTCCACAGCGGGTGAAAGTCAAAGCCCTTGACCGCGACGGGCAACCCTACGAGTTGATCGCCGAAGGCCTGCTCGCCGTATGCATTCAACACGAATGCGATCACCTGAATGGCAAGCTGTTCGTCGACTATCTGTCTACCCTGAAGCGTGACCGGATCAAGAAAAAGCTCGAAAAGCAACACAGGCAGAACGCTTGATCGGGTTTCGTCCCATGCCTTCCAGACCGTAGGAGCGCGCTTGCCCGCGATTGTGTCAGTCACCTTCGTATCATCAGCACCCTCTATTCGCGGGCAAGCGCGCTCCTCAAAGCTACCTCCCAAGAGAACCCCATGACCGAGCCACTGCGCATCGTCTTCGCCGGGACCCCGGAATTCGCCGCCGAACACCTCAAAGCCCTGCTGGACAGCCCTCATGAAGTGGTCGCGGTCTACACCCAGCCGGATCGCCCTGCAGGCCGAGGCCAGAAGCTGATGCCCAGCCCGGTCAAGCAACTCGCGCTGCAACACGCCATTCCTGTGCGCCAACCACCGACCTTGCGGGCGCCGGAGGCTCAGGCAGAACTGGCCGCGCTCCAGCCCGACTTGATGGTGGTGGTCGCCTACGGTCTGATCCTCCCGCAAGGGGTCCTCGACATCCCGCGTCTGGGCTGTATCAACAGTCACGCCTCGCTTCTGCCACGCTGGCGTGGTGCCGCGCCGATTCAGCGCGCTGTCGAGGCAGGTGATGCCGAGAGCGGTGTGACCGTGATGCGCATGGAAGCGGGTCTGGACACCGGTCCTATGCTGCTCAAGGTCACCACCCCGATCAGCGCCGACGACACGGGCGGCCGCTTGCATGATCGTCTCGCTGAACTGGGCCCCCACGCAGTGGTGCAGGCCATTGCCGGCCTGGCCGACGGTACGCTGGTCGGCGAAGTACAGGACGACAGTTTGGCTACCTACGCCCATAAGCTGAACAAGGATGAGGCGCGTATCGACTGGTCGCGTCCGGCCGATGAGCTGGAGCGGCGGGTGCGCGCCTTCAATCCTTGGCCCATTTGCCACAGCACCCTCAACGGCGAAACCTTGAAAGTGCTCGCCGCGCAGGTCGCCGAAGGGCGGGGTGAACCGGGCACCATTCTTGATGCCAGCAAGGAGGGCCTGCTCGTCGCCTGCGGACAACACGCCTTGCGCCTGACACGTCTACAACTGCCGGGTGGCAAGCCGCTGGGCTTCGCCGACCTGTTCAACAGCCGCCGCGAAAAATTCGCGACGGGGACTGTGCTCGGCCTTTCGGTTGAAGCTCAATGAACCCGCGTTTAGCCGCCGCCAAGGCGTTCGCTGCGGTGCTCAGCGGCAAGGCATCGCTGAACAGCTCGCTGCCCGCTCAACTGGACAAGGTCGATGACCGAGATCGGGGTTTGACTCAAGACCTCGCCTTCGGCACCGCCCGCTGGGAGCCACGGCTGTCGGCCCTGGCGGCAAAACTGCTGCAGAAGCCGTTCAAAGCGGCGGACACCGACGTCCAGGCGCTGCTGTTGGTGGGGCTGTATCAACTGTTCTACACACGCATCCCAGCCCACGCTGCCATCGGCGAAACGGTCGGTTGCGCTGACAAACTGAAAAAGCCCTGGGCCAAGGCCTTACTCAATGCCGTACTGCGGCGCGCCCAGCGTGAGGGCGAGGCGTTGTTGACTGAGCTGGAGCACGACCCGGTAGTCCGAACCGCGCATCCGCGCTGGTTGCAAAAAGCGCTCAAGGCCGCATGGCCTGAGCACTGGGAAGCCATCTGCACCGCCAACAACGCGCATCCGCCGATGATTCTGCGGGTCAGTCGCCGCCACAAAACCCGCGATCAGTACCTGCAGTTGCTGGAGGACGCAGGCGTTGCAGCGACGGCCAGCACTTTCAGCCAGGACGGTATCGTCCTGACCGAGCCGGGCGACGTGCGCTCGCTGCCGGGCTTTGCCGAGGGCTGGATCAGCGTTCAGGACGAAGCAGCCCAACTGGCCGCCGAGCTGCTGGAGCTGGCGCCGGGACAACGCGTGCTGGATGCCTGCTGCGCGCCGGGAGGCAAGACCTGCCATCTGCTGGAAGCACAAACGGGGTTATCCGGCGTGGTAGCGGTGGACCTGGAAGCCAAGCGCATGGTCCGCGTCAAAGAGAACCTCGATCGTCTGGGGCTGAGTGCAGACCTCATTGCCGCCGACGCCCGCGATACCGAGCAATGGTGGGATGGCAAGCCGTTCCAACGCATCCTGCTGGACGCGCCCTGTTCGGCCACCGGCGTAATCCGTCGTCATCCCGACATCAAGCAGACACGCCAGGCCGATGACATTCCGGCCCTCGCGACGCTGCAGGGCGAGTTACTCGACGCATTATGGCCAACCCTCCAAGTGGGCGGGATTCTGCTCTACGCGACGTGTTCCACACTGCCGACCGAAAATACGGAGGTGATCGAGGCGTTTCTGTCCCGGACACCGGGTGCCAGGGAGCTGGACATTGCCGGGCAAGCAGGCAATCCGCCGCCCGGGCTGAAACAACCCCATGGCCGACAACTGCTGGCTCAGGTAGGCGGGCATGATGGGTTCTATTACGCCAAGCTCATCAAGATCGCTGCAGGCTGATCCCTGTAGGAGCGCGCTTGCCCGAGATTGCGGGGTGGCAGTCGACATTGACGTATCAGACAAATCGCAATCGCGGGCAAGCGCGCTCCTACAGATTGAGGCGTTGCAGAACATCATTTCAGGGAGAGACTGATTGAAAATCATCATTCTCGGTGCAGGGCAGGTTGGCGGAACACTTGCGGAGCACCTGGCCAGCGAGGCAAATGACATCACGGTAGTCGATACGGATGCCGACCGCCTGCGTGCGCTTGGGGATCGCCTCGACATCCGAACCATCCAAGGCCGCGGTTCCTTTCCCACCGTACTGCGCCAGGCGGGCGCCGACGACGCTGACATGCTGGTGGCCGTCACCAGCAGCGACGAAACCAATATGGTCGCCTGCCAGGTCGCGTACACGCTGTTCCACACACCGACCAAAATCGCCCGAGTGCGTGAGTCCGCTTACCTGACACGCGCGGGACTCTTCGACAACGAGGCGATCCCGGTCGACGTGCTGATCAGCCCCGAACAGGTGGTCACTCACTACATCAAGCGTCTGATCGAATACCCGAGCGCATTGCAGGTCATCGACTTCGCCGAGGGTAAGGTGCAAATGGTGGCAGTCAAGGCGTACTACGGCGGACCGCTGGTGGGCCAGCAGTTGCGTCAGTTGCGCGCACACATGCCGAATGTCGAGACACGGGTCGCTGCCATTTTCCGCCGTGACCGTCCGATTAGTCCTCAAGGGGACACAGTGATCGAAGCGGATGACGAGGTCTTCTTCATTGCGGCCAAGGCAGACATTCGTGCCGTCATGGGCGAGATGCGTCGTCTCGACGAAAGCTACAAACGTATCGTCATCGCAGGAGGCGGCCAGATCGGCGAGCGGTTGGCTGAGGCCATCGAGAGTCGCTATCAGGTGAAGATCGTGGAAATGAGCCCGGCCCGCTGCCGTTACCTGTCCGACACACTCGACAACACGGTCATCCTGCAAGGCAGCGCCTCAGATCGAGATTTGCTGATGGAGGAGAACATCGACAATGCCGACCTGTTCTTGGCCCTGACCAACGATGACGAAGCCAACATCATGTCCTCGCTACTGGCCAAACGACTGGGCGCCAAGAAGGTCATGACCATCATCAACAATCCGGCGTACGTGGATCTGGTGCAAGGGGGAGAAATCGATATCGCGGTCAGCCCCCAACTGGCGACCATTGGCACGTTGCTGGCCCATGTTCGGCGCGGCGATATTGTCAGTGTGCACTCACTGCGACGGGGCGCGGCAGAGGCGATCGAAATCGTGGCCCACGGAGACGCGAAGTCCAGCAAGGTGATCGGCAAAGCGATCATGCACATCAACCTGCCGTCAGGCACCACCATTGGCGCAATTACACGGGGAGAGCAGGTATTGATCGCCCACGACAGCACGGTTATCGAATCCGGCGACCATGTGATCATGTTCCTCGTGGATAAAAAGCACATACGCGACGTCGAGCGACTGTTTCAGGTGGGGTTGAGCTTTTTCTAAAAAGGGGGGGCAGCGTGCTCGAATCACTGGAAAAAATGCTCGCCAAGGGCATGGACAGCGCCTTGCTGCGCTTCGGTCTGGGCAAGGGTTATCTGGATGCCGGCGATCACGACAAGGCGGTCGAGCATTTACAGCGCTGTGTTGAATTCGATCCCAACTATTCAGCAGCGTGGAAGCTGCTCGGCAAAGCGTGGCTCGCGACGGGAAACGGCGAGCAGGCTCGAAAGGCATGGGAGCAAGGTATCGACGCAGCCGTCGGCCATGGCGACAAGCAGGCCGAGAAGGAAATGACGGTATTCATCAAGAAGCTGGATCGAAAGGCCTGATCCAAAATCCAGCCTTTAAATGCATTTCCTGTAGGAGCGCGCTTGCCCGCGATTGCGGTGTCTCAGGTAACAAAAATGTGGCTGATATGACGCAATCGCGGGCAAGCGCACTCCAACAGTGGGCGGCGCAAGGCCTCAATACCAACGCTTCTCCCCCTCAGGACGTTTTTTGAAGCGCTTCATGGTCCACATATACTGGCTCGGATAAGCACGCACGTATTTCTCCACGACCTTGCTCATCGCCGCCGCCGAGGTATCGGTATCTGGGCTGTACATGTCATCCGGTGCGGCTTCCAGTACCACTTTGTAGCCTGAACCGTCCTCCAGACGCATCGCATGGAGAAACACGCCTACCGCTTTACCACCCGCCAGCATGTTCGGCACGAACTTGCTGGTCAGCGCCATCGTCCCGCAGAAGGGCACGAAGACGCCGGCCGATTCTGCCGGTTCCGGGTCCGCCGGAATACCCACCGAGCCGCCTTTACGCACTTCCTTGATGACGCTGAGAATGCCCTCCTTGGTGGAGGCCGCCACGCGGTTGCCCAACTGCACGCGCTGCTTGCGCAGCAATTCATCCACAGCCTTGAGCTTGGGCGGGCGGTAGAAAATGATCGGTTTGCACTGGCTGCAGTAAAAGTGGTTGAGCACTTCCCAGTTGCCCAGATGGCTGGTGATGCCGACCACGCCTTTGCCAGACGCCAGAGCATCTTTAAGAATGTGCAGCCCCTCGACTTCACGGACCAGGTTGATCGATTTCTGCGCAGGCCAGATCCAAGCACAGGCACTTTCGGTCAGCGTCTTGCCGATGTCCATCAAACTGCGACCCACCAATGCCTCGAGTTCGGCAGGGCTCAGTTCTGGAAAACACTTGGAAAGGTTAATCCGGGCGACCTCGCGCGAACGGTTCGGCAGCTTCCACATGAGCCAGCCGATACCCGTGCCTACCCATTGCACCGCGCGCCAGGGGAGCAGGGCAAACAACCGCAACGCTCCGACCATCATGGCGCCTTTGAACTTATCCACAGATCACTCCTGCATCGATGAGGCGAGCATTGTAACCACTCCTGCGAGCAACGCAGACCAAGCGCGCTCCTACGACGTAACCAACTGCGCATACCGATCGCAATCGGTGGTGTGGTCCATCACCATCCCTGTCGCCTGCATGTAGGCGTAGCAAATGGTTGGCCCCACGAACGTGAACCCGGCTTTCTTCAGGGCCTTGCTCATCGCCTCGGCCTCCGGTGTGACCGCCGGGACTTCGCTGCGGTCCTTGAAATGATTGACCTTGGGCTTGCCGCCCACAAATGACCACACAAACGCCACCGGGTCGTCCAGCCGCAGCCAGGCCTGGGCGTTCTTGCGTGCGGCGTTGAGTTTCAGGCGATTGCGCACGATGCCGGGTTCGAGCATGAGCTCTTCGATTTCTGCGTCGGTCATGGCAGCCACGCGTCTCACATCAAAGTCGAACATGACCTCTCGGTAACGGGCGCGTTTCTTCAGAATGGTGATCCACGACAGACCGGCCTGGAACCCTTCGAGCAACAGAAACTCGAACAGCTTCTGCGCGTCGCGCAGCGGCACACCCCACTCTTGATCGTGGTAGGCCATGTAAAGCGGGTCATCGTTGCACCAAAAGCAGCGTGGCATAGGGCCCCCAAGGGTGGAGGCGCTGCCGAATCGGGTATACTCCCGCTCTTTAAATCGCAGCCCCCCAGTACAGGTGAATTTCGTGAGCCAGCCTACGCCAGCCGTGCGTACCTTCCAAGACTTGATCCTCGCCCTTCAGCAATACTGGGCCGAGCAAGGTTGTGTGGTACTTCAGCCCTACGATATGGAAGTGGGCGCCGGTACTTTCCACACCGCCACGTTTCTGCGCGCCGTCGGCCCGGAAACCTGGAACGCCGCCTACGTCCAGCCAAGCCGTCGTCCTACCGATGGCCGTTATGGCGAAAACCCTAACCGCCTGCAGCACTACTACCAGTTTCAAGTGGTTCTGAAACCCAACCCGGACAACTTCCAGGAGCTGTACCTAGGCTCGCTGAAACGCGTAGGTCTGGATCCGCTGGTCCACGATGTGCGTTTCGTCGAAGACAACTGGGAGTCGCCTACGCTGGGCGCATGGGGCCTGGGTTGGGAGATCTGGCTCAACGGTATGGAAGTCTCGCAGTTCACCTACTTCCAGCAAGTCGGCGGCATCGAGTGCTATCCGGTGACCGGTGAGATCACCTACGGCCTGGAGCGTCTGGCCATGTATCTGCAGGGCGTCGATTCCGTTTACGACCTGGTCTGGACGGACGGGCCGTTTGGCAAAGTCACTTATGGCGACGTGTTCCACCAGAATGAAGTGGAACAGTCGACCTACAACTTCGAACACGCCAACGTCGACAAACTGTTCGAGCTGTTCGATTTCTACGAAGCCGAAGCCATGCGCTTGATCGACGCCGAACTGCCGTTGCCGAGCTACGAAATGGTGCTCAAGGCTTCGCACACCTTCAACCTGCTGGATGCCCGCCGCGCGATTTCCGTGACTGCTCGCCAGCAATACATCCTGCGCGTACGCACCCTGGCCCGTTCCGTGGCCCAGGCGTACCTGATGGCCCGGGCCAAGCTTGGCTTCCCGATGGCTGCCCCTGATATTCGCGATGAAGTGTTGGCTAAGCTGGAGGCTGCACAATGAGTGCTCAAGATTTTCTGGTTGAACTGGGCACCGAAGAACTGCCACCAAAGGCCCTGAACACGTTGGCCGAAGCATTCCTGGCCGGCATTGAAAAAGGCCTGCAGGCTGCGGGCCTGACCTACAGCGCCAAGCAGGTGTACGCGGCCCCGCGTCGGCTGGCAGTGCTGATCACTCAGTTGGCCACGCAACAACCGGATCGCAGCGTCAATCTGGACGGTCCACCTCGCCAGGCCGCGTTCGACGCCGACGGCAACCCGACGCAAGCCGCATTGGGCTTCGCCAAGAAATGTGGCGTCGATCTGAGTGAAATCGATCAGAGCGGCCCGAAGTTGCGTTACAGCCAGAACATCGCCGGTAAGCCGACGGCCAGCCTGCTGCCGACCATCATCGAGGATTCGCTCAACGACCTGCCTATTCCCAAGCGCATGCGCTGGGGTGCACGCAAGGAAGAGTTCGTACGTCCGACCCAGTGGCTGGTGATGCTGTTCGGCGATCAGGTCATCGATTGCACCATCCTTGCCCAAACCGCTGGCCGTGAGTCCCGAGGCCACCGCTTCCATCACCCGGAAAGCGTACGCATCACCTCGCCAGCCAACTACGCCAGCGATCTGCGCGCCGCGAACGTTCTGGCCGACTTCAACGAGCGCCGTGCGCTGATCAGCAAACGTGTCGACGAACTGGCAACCCGCCACGAGGGCACCGCCATCGTACCGCCTGCGTTGCTCGACGAAGTGACCGCGCTGGTCGAATGGCCTGTTCCACTGGTGTGCTCGTTCGAAGAGCGCTTCCTCGAAGTGCCGCAGGAAGCCTTGATCACCACCATGCAGGACAACCAGAAGTATTTCTGCCTGCTGGATGCTGACGGCAAGCTGCTGCCACGCTTTATCACAGTGGCCAACGTTGAAAGCAAAGACCCTTCGCAGATCATCCTGGGTAACGAAAAAGTCGTTCGCCCACGGCTGACCGACGCTGAGTTTTTCTTCAAACAAGACAAGAAGCAGAGCCTGGAAACCTTCAACCAGCGCTTGCAGAACGTCGTGTTTCAAGCGCAGTTGGGTACTGTGTTCGAAAAAGCAGAACGTGTTTCCCGGCTGGCTGCGTTCATTGCGCCTCATGTCGGTGGCGACGCTCAGCGCGCAGGGCGTGCCGGTCTGCTGTCCAAATGCGACTTGGCGACCGAGATGGTCGGCGAGTTCCCCGAAATGCAAGGTGTGGCTGGCTACTACTACGCGTTGGCCGATGGTGAGCCTGAGGACGTGGCGCTGGCGTTGAACGAGCAATACATGCCGCGCGGCGCTGGCGCTGAATTGCCGAGCACCTTGACCGGCGCGGCCGTGGCGATTGCCGACAAACTCGACACCCTCGTCGGTATCTTCGGCATCGGCATGCTTCCGACCGGGAGCAAAGACCCGTACGCGTTGCGGCGCGCCGCCTTGGGGATCCTGCGGATTCTGATCGAGAAGAAACTGGACCTTGACCTGATCAAGGCTGTTCAGTTTTCGGTCACTCAGTTCGGCAACAAGGTCAAGGCTGCCGGCCTGGCTGACCAAGTGCTCGAGTTCATCTTCGACCGCCTGCGCGCCCGTTACGAAGACGAGGGCGTGGACGCTTCCGTTTATCTGTCGGTGCGCGCGCTGCAGCCAGGCTCGGCATTGGATTTCGACCAGCGCGTGCAAGCCGTGCAAGCCTTCCGCAAATTGCCGGAAGCAGCGTCGCTGGCCGCGGTCAACAAGCGCGTGTCAAACCTGTTGAGCAAGGCCGAGGGGAATATCGCCCAGACGGTGGAGCCGAAGTATTTCGACAACGCCAACGAGTTTTCGCTGTATTCGGCCATTCAGCAGGCCGATCAGGCGGTGGGGCCGATGGCCGCAAATCGCCAGTACACCGAAGCACTGGCGCGCCTGGCAGCGCTGCGCGAACCGGTGGATGCCTTCTTCGAGGCAGTGATGGTCAATGCCGAAGACGCCAGCGTACGTGCCAACCGGTATGCATTGTTGGCACGTCTGCGCAATCTGTTCCTCGGCGTGGCCGACATCTCCCTGTTGGGCTAACGCGGGAGCGACTGATTTGAAGCTGCTGATTCTCGATCGAGATGGAGTGATCAACGAGGATTCCGACGCCTACATCAAATCGGTGCAGGAATGGATTCCGATTCCCGGCTCGATCGAGGCCATCGCGCAATTGAGCAAGGCCGGCTGGACGGTGGCGGTGGCCACCAACCAGTCTGGCATTGCTCGTGGTTACTATGATCTGGCTACCTTGGATGCCATGCACGCACAGTTGCGAGCGTTGGTAGCCGAGCGGGGTGGCAAGGTCGGTCTGATCGTATATTGTCCTCATGGCCCTGACACGGGGTGCGACTGCCGCAAACCCAAACCGGGAATGCTTCGCACCATCGCCAATCATTATTCCGTCGATTTGCGCGGAATATGGTTCGTTGGCGACAGCAGGGGTGACCTGGAGGCGGCGATGGCCGTCGACTGTCAACCTGTTCTGGTCATGACAGGCAAAGGTCACAAGACGCGGAGCAACTCTTTGCCTGCTGGAACGTTGGTATTCGACGATCTGGCGGCCGTTGCCGCGGAACTTATTCACAACAGCGCGTCGTCGCACGACTGACCGGTCGTGTGGCGCCATGCTCACTTCGGGCAAATGCCCGTAATGGTAAATGCAGCCATGTCGATAGTGCAGGCCATCAGGATCTTCATCTTTTACCTGCTGCTGGGCACCAGCGCCTTGCTGTGGTGTTCACTGAGTTTCTTCGTCGCGCCTTTCCTGCCGTTTCCTGTCCGTTATCGTTTCATCAACGTCTACTGGTGTCGCTGCGCAGTCTGGCTGACAAAGGTGTTTCTAAACATCAAGGTTAACGTCACCGGCCAGGAGAACGTTCCCACGACGCCTTGCGTGATCGTGTCCAATCATCAAAGTACGTGGGAAACGTTCTTCCTCTCCGCTCATTTCCAGCCTTTGAGCCAAGTGCTCAAGCGCGAACTGCTATACGTGCCGTTTTTTGGCTGGGCCATGGCGATGCTGCGACCCATTGCCATTGATCGCGACAACCCCAAAGCGGCTTTGAAGGTCGTGGCCAAGAAGGGCGACGAACTGCTCAAGGACGGTGTTTGGGTCTTGATCTTTCCTGAAGGGACTCGCGTCCCCTATGGCCAGATCGGGAAGTTTTCTCGCAGCGGCGCTGCGCTGGCCGTAAACGCTGAATTGCCTGTTTTGCCCGTGGCGCATAACGCAGGAAGGTACTGGCCAAAAGAAGGGTGGGGCAAAAAGCCGGGTACGATCGAAGTGGTGATTGGTGCTCCCATGTATGCCGAAGGCAGTGGCCCACGCGCCATCGCAGCGTTGAATGACCGAGTGGCCGCATGGAATGAGGAGACGCAAAAGGCTATGGGGTCGCCCGTAGAGCCAGTCACCGTCTCGGAAAAATCACCGGCCTGAATTGTGGATAACCTGTGCACCAATTGTGAGAATTTTCAATTTAATATCGATAACTCATTGATTTAACGATTTATTTCTCTTTGAGATTAAAGACCCAAAAACGTGCATAAGTTTTTATGAGGGTGCCTATCTATCCCGAATAACGCCGGTTTTGAGCCTTCCAGCCAAGACTGACGTTTTGTGTTCACGCCGATGGGTTAGTCGGTGTCACCCACCGATCAAACAGCGCCGCCACCCCGATCAACACCAGCCCTCCACTTGCCGCCGCAACGAAGCCCATCGCAGGAGATGAGGTGTCGATAGCGAAGCCAACCAGTGGCATCGAAAGCGTCTGCCCTAGACGGTTCGCGGAGTCCTGCAGGCCCATGACCTGGCCCCGTACGCTGGCGGGCGCCAACTTTGCGACCGCTTCCGAACTGGCAGCCAGCGTGGGTGTGCACAGCAGGTTGGTGGGCAACAGCGCCAGCATCAACAGCCACCAGACTTGATCGAAGAAGACTACGGGAAGCAAAAGCAGGCTCATCGTCACTGCTAGCCGCATAAGAGACCAGGATCGGTGAACCAGGCCGTGAACGAAGCCCCCGGTTATCGAAGCGATCGACATGACCGCAATGACGTAGCCCGTGTAGGCAATCTCCCCGTTTTCGCGAAGGACTGCGATCAGCGCCAGTTCGGTACCGAACAGCACGAACAGTGCGCCGGCGCTGACGAGCAAAACACTCAACAAGCGAGCACTGAACCACTGCCGCCATTTCAGCCCGACCTTGTCGGGGGAGGGGGCGCTTTCACCGACGTCGCGTATCGGCCAATTCAGCACATACAGGGCGATATAAGACGCAGCACGCCATGCGCCGATACCGAACAGCACAGCCGTTGCCGAATAGGTGGTAATCAGCAGAATGCCTAAAGCAGGCGTGATGACGAATGACAACTCCATCAACATGGTGGTCAATGAGTACGCCGGCCGCCGTTGGTCTTCAGGCACAAGGCTGGCGACGAACTGTCGGGATAACGAACCTGTCGGGATCGTGAACACGCCCGCGGCGAAGGCGAGGGCCACGAAGGGGGCGTAGTTAACCACGGGCAACGAAACCCAGGCGAGGGTGGACAGCGCCCCGCAGAGGGCCACGACAGGCCGTAATCCATGCCGATCCATCATCCGTCCCACCAACGGCGAGCCTACGGCAAACCCCAGTGCGGTGGCTGTTGCGACCACACCGGCATCGAAGTAACTGCGTCCCATCTCATTGAGCACATGCAGGCTCAAAGTCAACGTCATGATCGTGAGGGGCAGGCCTGCTACGAACATGAACAATGTGGCCGACATGACACGCGGGATGGCCAACACCTTTTGGTACTTCCGGAACGACATCCGTTTACGTCTCCTTGATCCGCATCCGCTTTGGCACAGCGAGGTTCCTCCTCGCCGAATGATCGACGATTCTAAATGGAAGGCTGAAGCAGCAGGGCCACTAATGCGCTCCAACCCGTCTGGTGCGAGGCCCCGAGACCACGTCCGTTCTCACCGTGGAAGTACTCATGAAACAGCACCAGATCTCGGCTAAGAGGGTCTCGTTGAAGCTGCGCATAACCTGCCATGACCGGGCGGTTCCCCTCGTCGTTACGAAGGAAAAGTTGGCTGATCCGCTGACTCAGCCCGTCTGCTACTTCCTTGAGCGAGGCGAGATAGCCCGAGCCGCTCGGATATTCGACGGAAAAGTTCTCGCCGTAGTAGCGGTGGAACTCCCGCAGTGACTCGATAAGCATGTAATTCAACGGTATCCAGACCGGGCCCCGCCAATTGGAATTGCCGCCAAACAATCGAGAGCCGGACTCCGCAGGCTCATAATCTGCCGACAGTGTGTTGCCATTGATGTGCATGCTGAACGGCTGCTTGGCGTAAAACTTGGATAAAGAACGCACGCCGTAAGGCGAGAGAAATTCGTGCTCATCGAGCATGCGTGTGATCAGGTCCTTGGTTCTCTGCCCGCGCAGCAGCGCTAATAGCAGACGGTTGCCTTTTCCCGGTTCGGTCCATCGCGAGACCAACGCCGCCAAGTCTGGTCGATGGTGTAAAAAACCCAACAAACGCTCTCTCAGGCCTTTCAAGCCCTCATGCTCGCGCTGCTCCAATACCCTCACGGCGAACAGCGGAATCAACCCTACGAAGGATCGAAGTTTGACCGATTCCCGCTGACCATCCGGGCGATGCAATACGTCATAGAAAAAACCATCGTCATCGTTCCAGAGGCCTTCTACCTCCGCTTGATCAACTTCATTGATGGCACCAGCGATATACAGGAAATGCTCAAAGAACTTCACAGCAATATCGACGTAAACCTCATTGTGTTGCGCGAGCTCTAGGGAAATGCGCATCAAGTCCAGGGCGTAGGCGCCGACCCATGCCGTACCGTCCGCCTGATCGAGCTGGTAGCCAGGGGCGAGGGCAGCGGAACGGTCGAACAGCCCGATGTTGTCCAGCCCAAGAAAGCCCCCTTGGAAGATATTGTGGCCTTCGGCGTCCTTTCGATTGACCCACCAAGAAAAATTCAACAGCAGCTTGTGGAAAACCCGCTCGAGAAAGGCCACATCGCCGAAGCCTTTTTGAGCCTTTTCCATTTGATAAACGCGCCACGATGCCCAGGCGTGCACAGGGGGATTCGCGTCGTCAAACCGCCACTCATACGCAGGAAGCTGGCCGTTAGGGTGCATGAAACGGTCCTTGACCAGCAGCAGCAATTGGTCTTTGGCGAAATCCACATCGATGAGCGCGAAGGCCACCGCTTGAAAAGCCAGATCCCACGAGGCATACCACGGGTATTCCCATTTATCGGGCATTGAGACGATGTCGAAGTTGCACAGGTGCCTCCATTGACTGTTGCGCAGATGAGCGCGTTCCTTCGGAAGCGGCGGGAGACCCGGGTCGCCATCAAGCCAGGCTTTCACATCGAAAGCGTAAAGCTGTTTGGACCACAGCAGGCCTGCCATGGCTTGGCGTTGAACATTGCGCGCGTCGGGGTCCATCAAGTCCGCTTGCAACACACCATAATATTCATCCGCTTCCTGCCGACGTCTTTCAAACAGCTTCTTCGTATTCACTCGAGCAGAGCCAGCCGGTGCGAAGCGCATATAGACGGATGAAGAACTTCCGCCGGTCAATTCCAGGACAAAATCCGCAGCCACTTTGGTGCCTGTGTCACGACGTATCGCGTCCTCTCTGCCGTCGACGAGCCAGTCATTGATACCATCCTTGAAGGGCCCGGCTTCCTCAAGGCCAAACAGCTTGGGGGAGTTCGTGCGATTTTCACAAAATATCCACTCACATGCGTCCATCCCCCAGGCCGATGCTTCTCGTTCTGCCTGCTGAGGATGGCGAGCCACAACACGGTCGCCAATGAGCGAGAGGGAAGGGCGCTCAGCGTCCAGTGCCCAACTCCATGTATCTCGCGCCCAGACGTGGGGGAGGACATGCAATCGCGCAGAGCAATCTGACCGGTTGACGACTGTCACCCGCATCAATATATCGTCGGGAGTGTTTTTGGCGTATTCGATGCTGACATCGAAATAATGGTCGTCGTTGAAAACACCGGTATCCAGCACTTCGTATTCCGGGTCATCCAAACCGCGACGCGCGTTTTCTTCAACCAGATCACTATAGGGGAATGCTGAGTGTGGGTATTTGTAGAGCATGCGCATGTAAGCGTGACTCGGCACACCATCCACATGGAAGTAAAGCTCCTTTACATCCTCGCCGTGATTGCCCTCGCTGTTGTTCAATCCGAACAAGCGCTCCTTGATTATCGGGTCGCGCCCGTTCCACAACGCGAGCCCAAGGCACCAGTACTGCGCTTTGTCCGAGAAACCGCCCAAGCCATCCTCGCCCCAGCGGTAGGTACGACTGCGGGCGTGGTCGTGCGGAAAATAGTCCCAAGCGTTGCCATCAGCGCTGTAGTCCTCTCGGACGGTTCCCCACTGACGATCGCTCAGATAGGGCCCCCATTCCCGCCAACCTGCCGCTTCCTCGCCTTTCAGCCGTAGCCCTTCAGTCGTCTGTTGCAAGGTCTTCCGAGCAGCGTTGGCAGGCATAGTCAATTTCCAGTCATTGGCGTTGTAGTCGTAATAGAACGATGTCAGGAGCAATCTATCATTAACGCAGCGAGTCAGAGCGGCGTGTGTCGAGCCAGCCTGAAGGTGAGATATGTTCCACGTGGAACAGAAGCGGAATACGGTGTTAGCCAATGACCCGACGACGCTTGGTCATCCGACGGGAAAAACCAAAAAGCCCGCTAATGCGGGCTTTGAGGTGAAGGGCAGGCTTAAGAATCCATTACAGGAAAACGGCTGCTCGGGGTGGTAAACAGCGGCGTCAAAAATCCAGGTTCGAGACGGCCAAAGCGTTGGCTTCAATGAAGTCACGACGCGGTTCGACGGCATCGCCCATCAAGGTATTAAAGATCTGATCCGCAGCGATCGCGTCCTCGATCGTCACCTTCAGCATGCGGCGCACGGTCGGGTCCATTGTGGTTTCCCACAACTGATCCGGGTTCATTTCACCCAATCCTTTGTATCGCTGAATGGTATGGCGCTTGGTACTTTCAGTCATCAGCCAGTTCAGCGCTTCCTTGAACTCAGTGACTGATTTCTTGCGTTCGCCACGTTGCACATAGGCGCCTTCCTCGAGCAACGAACCGATTTGCGCACCGAGCGCAGTGACAGTTCTGTAGTCGTTGCTCGCGAAGAAATCACGGTTGAATGTGATGTAGTTGGACAAACCATGAGAGACGATTTCGACCTCTGGCAGCCAGACATTGCGCTCTTTATCTTCCCGCAGACTGGTCTTGTAAACCATGCCCGACTTCTCGGTCGCCCTCAGACGCGCTTCGAACAAAGCCATCCAGGATTGCATCTGCGCATGATCCGACAGCTGCTCCATTGGGACCGCAGGTAGATACACCATATGCTCAGTCAGGTCTTCGGGGTAAAGACGCGACAGACGCTTCAGGGTCTTCATGACCATACGGAAATCATTGACGAGTTTTTCGAGCGCCGGACCGGAGATACCAGGTGCCGATTCACTAAGATGCAGGCTCGCGTCTTCCAGCGCCGACTGCGTCATGTACTCTTCCATGGCGTCGTCGTCTTTGATGTATTGCTCTTGCTTGCCTTTCTTCACCTTATACAGCGGCGGCTGAGCGATGTAGATGTAGCCTCGCTCGACCAGCTCAGGGAGCTGGCGGAAGAAGAACGTTAGGAGCAACGTCCGAATGTGCGAACCGTCAACATCAGCATCGGTCATGATGATGATGTTGTGATAGCGCAGCTTCTCGATATTGTATTCTTCCCGGCCGATGCCGCAGCCGAGTGCAGTGATCAGAGTGCCCACTTCTTGGGACGAAATCATTTTGTCGAAGCGAGCTTTTTCGACGTTCAGAATCTTGCCCTTGAGCGGGAGAATTGCCTGAGTCTTGCGGTTGCGACCCTGCTTGGCGGAACCGCCCGCAGAATCACCCTCGACCAGATACAGTTCCGACAGCGCAGGATCCTTTTCCTGACAATCTGCGAGTTTGCCGGGCAGGCCTGCAATGTCGAGGGCACCTTTGCGGCGGGTCATCTCCCGCGCTTTACGGGCGGCTTCCCGAGCACGCGCGGCGTCTATCATCTTGCCGACAACAGCCTTGGCCTCATTTGGGTTTTCCAGGAGGAAGTCAGAAAAGTATTTACCCATCTCCTGTTCCACCGCGGTTTTGACTTCGGACGATACCAGCTTGTCTTTGGTCTGCGAGCTGAACTTAGGATCGGGAACCTTCACTGAAATAATCGCGGTCAGGCCTTCACGCGCATCGTCGCCAGTGGTGGCGACTTTATGCTTCTTCGCCAGACCTTCCTGCTCGATGTAGTTATTGAGGTTACGCGTCAATGCCGAACGGAAACCCACCAAGTGAGTGCCGCCGTCGCGCTGAGGAATGTTGTTGGTGAAACAGAGCAGGTTTTCATTGAAGCTGTCGTTCCACTGCAGTGCGATTTCGACACCCACGCCATCTTCACGCTGGACGCTGAAGTGGAACACTTGGTTGACCGCGGTCTTGTTGGTGTTCAAGTATTCGACGAAGGCGCGTAACCCACCCTCGTATTTGAACAGCTCCTCTTTCCCGCTACGTTCGTCCTTGAGAACGATGCCAACACCGGAGTTGAGGAACGACAATTCACGAATGCGCTTGGCGAGAATATCCCAGCTGAAGTGGATATTCTTGAAGGTCTCCGCTGAGGGCTTGAAATGGATCTCAGTGCCCGTGGTATCGCTGTCGCCGACGATCTTCATCGGTTCCTTTGGCACGCCGTGAACGTACGTCTGTTCCCAAATCTTGCCACTGCGACGAACCGTGAGGTTCAGTTCTTCCGACAATGCGTTTACGACCGATACACCTACCCCATGCAGTCCGCCTGAGACCTTGTACGAGTTGTCATCAAACTTACCGCCTGCGTGCAGAACGGTCATGATGACTTCCGCGGCTGACACACCTTCTTCTTTATGCACGTCGACCGGGATGCCCCGGCCGTTGTCGCGCACGGTGATGGACTCGTCCGGGTGAATGGTAACGGTGATGTCATCGCAATAACCGGCCAGCGCTTCGTCGATGGAATTGTCCACCACTTCGAATACCATGTGATGAAGACCACTGCCATCATCCGTATCGCCGATGTACATACCGGGACGCTTGCGTACGGCATCAAGTCCTTTAAGCACCTTGATGCTGGACGAGTCGTACGTTTGATTTTCGCTCATGCATTCACTCCCGATGGTCGTGGGTCTGGGTGATATCGCCTTGTTCCACGTGGAACAAAGCGACTGGCGTACCCGCCTGCCAGCCTTCCCTCAACAATTCATGATCTACACAGGTGATAAACACCTGGCAGCGTAATTCCTCAAGCAGCCGACACAATGCGCTGCGATGGTGTTCGTCGAGCTCGGACGGTAAGTCGTCGACGAGATAAATACATTGGCCTCGGCGAGCCTGATTGACCAGATGGCCCTGGGCAATGCGTAACGCGCAAACCACCAATTTCTGCTGGCCGCGGGACAGAATGTCCGCGGCGTTGTGGCCGCCCAATCGAAGGCGAAGATCTGCGCGCTGCGGGCCGGATTGGGTATGCCCCATCTGCTGATCTCGGTGCAAGGAAGAGGCGAGAACCGTGCTCAACTCTTTTTCCTTGTCCCAGCCGCGGAAGTAACTAAGGGTCAGCCCATCCAACTGAACGAGCTCACTGAGTGTCTTTTCAAAAACGGGCTTCAGGGCTTTGATGTAGGCTCTGCGGAACACATCAATTTCGTCACTGGCCAGGCACAATTCCCGATCCCAGGCGGCCTGCGAGGCGACGTCAAGTGTACCATGCCGCAGCCATGAGTTCCGCTGCCGTAGGGCCTTCTGCAAGCGCTGCCAAGTGGCCATGAAGCGAGGTTCCACGTGGAACACTCCCCAATCCAGGAACTGTCGCCGTATCTTGGGCGCCCCTTCCAACAAGCGGAAGCTGTCTGGGTTAATGAGCTGAAGAGGCAGCGTTTCTGCCAACTGCGCTGCACTTTTGGCGTTCTGGCCGTCTATGCGAATCTGGAATTCGCCTTGTCGATCTCGTGAAATACCGAGATTGCTTTGTCCGCCCTCATTCAAGAGAACTTGCCCAAACACAGTGCAGGCAGGCTGGTCATACTGGATAACGGGCTGCAACCGGGTGCTGCGAAAAGAGCGAGCAAGGCCGAGAAGATGGATAGCCTCAAGCAGACTGGTCTTGCCGCTGCCGTTAGCGCCGTAAAGAATATTGATACGGGGGGAAGGGGAAAAGGTCACCGGGTGCAAATTGCGCACCCCGGTGACCGAGATGCGGCTAAGAGACATCGAGCGCCCGCTGGTTACAGGCGCATTGGCATGACGACGTAAGCCGAATCGTCGTTGCCCGACTCCTGAACCAGCGCACTGCTGTTGGAATCGGACAATATCAGACGAACTTGTTCCGTGGTCATAACGCCGAGAACGTCCAGCAGGTAGCTGACGTTGAAGCCGATTTCCAACGATCCACCGTTGTAGTCGACGCCAATCTCTTCTTCCGCTTCCTCTTGCTCGGGGTTATTCGCTTGAATCTTCAACTGACCGCTAGCGAGTTGAAGACGAATGCCCCGGTATTTTTCGTTGGACAAAATCGCCGTGCGACTGAAGGCTTCACGTAATGCCTGACGGTCGCCCACCACCAGTTTGTCACCGCCTTTAGGCAACACGCGCTCGTAGTCAGGGAATTTGCCATCCACCAGCTTTGACGTGAACGTGAATTCACCGGTTGTCGCACGGATGTGGTGCTGCCCGAGGACAATGCTGACCAAGCCGTCTTGCTCGGTGAGCAGACGTGCCAATTCAAGAATGCCCTTGCGAGGCACAATCACTTGGTGGCGATCAGCGTGCTCAATCTCCGCTGCCATGGAGCACATGGCCAGACGATGACCGTCTGTCGACACCGCACGCAGCACACCCGACTGCACTTCGAGCAGCATGCCGTTGAGGTAATACCGCACATCTTGTTGCGCCATTGCAAAACTGGTCCGCTCGATCAGTCGGCGCAGCTTGCTCTGGACCAGATTGAACGTCAGCGAACCTGGCCCTTCTTCCACCGTCGGGAAGTCGTTTGCAGGCAGCGTAGACAGCGTGAAACGGCTACGTCCGGCCTTGACCACCAGTTTCTGTTCGTCGAGCCTGATGTCGATCAAGGCATCGTTCGGCAGGCTTTTACAAATGTCCATGAGCTTGCGCGCCGGGACGGTTATTTCGCCCGATTGAGCGGGCTCTTCCAACTGAACGCGACCAACGAGCTCGACCTCAAGGTCCGTGCCGGTCAACGACAACTGCTGGCCTTCAACGACCAACAGTACGTTGGACAGAACCGGCAAGGTCTGGCGGCGTTCTACGACACCGGCGACCAGTTGCAGGGGTTTCAACAGGGCTTCGCGTTGAATGGTGAAATGCATGGTCTAGTCCCTTGCCTTGATAAGCTGCGTCGGCATCAAGTTGTCAGAGTCCGCAGCAAGTTCTTGTAGTCCTCGCGGATATCCGCATCGGATTCTTTCAGTTCATTGATCTTCCGGCACGCGTGCAGCACGGTAGTGTGGTCACGGCCTCCAAACACGTCGCCAATTTCCGGCAGGCTGTGGTTGGTCAATTCCTTGGAGAGCGCCATCGCGACCTGTCGTGGGCGGGCAACTGACCGCGAACGACGTTTCGACAGCAGGTCGGAAATCTTGATTTTGTAGTACTCAGCGACGGTGCGCTGAATGTTATCCACACTGACCAGCTTATCCTGAAGCGCTAGCAGATCCTTGAGGGATTCTCGAATCAGCTCGATGGTGATGTCTCGTCCCATGAAGTGAGAATGAGCAATGACGCGTTTGAGGGCGCCCTCGAGCTCACGGACGTTCGAACGAATGCGCTGGGCAATGAAGAAAGCGGCATCGTGGGGAAGCTCGACCTTCGCCTGGTCCGCTTTTTTCATCAGGATCGCCACTCGAGTCTCAAGCTCGGGCGGCTCCACTGCAACGGTCAGACCCCAGCCAAAACGAGACTTGAGCCGCTCCTCAAGCCCTTCGATCTCTTTAGGATAGCGGTCACT
Source organism: Pseudomonas sp. RIT409 (assembly GCF_003052515.2). GTDB lineage: Bacteria > Pseudomonadota > Gammaproteobacteria > Pseudomonadales > Pseudomonadaceae > Aquipseudomonas. The sequence goes on from NZ_QARE02000002.1 coordinate 89,665, forward strand.
GGTGAGGATGACCTGCTGACCACCTTCGAGCAAGGCGTTGAAGGTGTGAAAAAACTCTTCCTGAGAGCGCTCTTTGCGAGCAAAAAACTGGATATCGTCGATTAGCAAGGCGTCCACCGACCGGTAGAAACGCTTGAACTCATTGATGGCGTTCAACTGAAGCGCCTTGACCATATCCGCGACGAAGCGCTCGGAATGCAAGTACACGACTTTGGCGTTCGGGTTTTTCTTGAGCAGGTGGTTACCCACAGCATGCATCAAGTGAGTCTTACCCAAGCCGACGCCGCCATAAAGAAAGAGGGGGTTGTAACCGTGCTTGGGATTGTCCGCTACCTGCCAAGCGGCAGCCCGCGCAAGCTGGTTGGATTTACCTTCGACGAAATTCTCGAAAGTGAAGGTACGGTTCAAGTAGCTGGTGTGCTTGAGCGCACCCTCGACCTGTACGCTGCGTTGTTCCGTTTTGGCAGCCGCTACCGGTTGCGCGTTGGCGGCCGTCATGGGATCGAAACTGGCTCGCGACGGTTCGTCGTCGGTCTGCAGCGAGGTTTGCAGGGCAGGTGCGGGCGCTTGTGCAGGTGCATCCGCAGGCGGCGTCACGCCATTAGGTTGGACGCTGCCTGCATGTTGGGCAGCTTGCGAGGCCGCAGCAGCTGCCGCCAGTGGAGCCGTCGGCGCTGCTCGAGGAGCAGAACTGCGCTTGCTGCCTATTAATAAGGAGAGTGCCGGGGCGATCCCCTGACCCTGCTCGCCTAGCAGCTCCAGCAGCCGCCCCAGGTACTTTTCATTCACCCAGTCGAGCACGAACCGATTAGGCGCATACACGCGCAACTCGTCGCCCTCGGCTTCGACCTGTAGCGGACGGATCCAGGTGTTGAATTGCTGGGCCGGCAGCTCATCGCGCAAAAGCTCCACGCACTGCTGCCAAAGTTCCACTGACACGGAAATCCCCTAAGTATCGAAAGCCATGAGGCAAAAAAACAGGCGGCCATTGTACCCACCCCGGGCGGACTTATCCACATACGGACAGCCGTGAGGAACTGAAAATCAGGCGTTAATGGATCGAAATGACCATGGGTGGAATGTGAATAAGCTCTGTGGATAAACCTCGCTGGCTACTCTGCATAACTCACGCCGCAAATCTGTGGATAAGACTTCTGTGGATAAAACAGCATTCCATGCACAGCCTTTCCTCAGGGTCGACACAGTCGCAGCACCGTTTTCAGACAGAGTTGTGATCCTCTGTACACCTTGTAGAAAAAGGCGGTTGGTAGGTTATCCACAGAGAATGGGGCCTCTAGCTCTTATAAGCTCTTCAAAAAAGCTTTAAATATGTCCTTTCTTTATTTCTATCTTTGGCTCAGTGATCCGTTTGCCCGAGCGCCGGGTTGTCAGCCCTTCCTCTAATTAAGAAGACCGTGCAGGAATCGTTGGCTGGAAATTGACCTGAGGGCTTGCTTTCTCTAGAATCCCCGCTCTCTTAAAACGGGGTCATTCCGGCCCGTTGTGGACGAACCAGGTAACACACCATGAAACGTACTTTCCAACCGAGCACCATCAAGCGCGCCCGCACCCACGGTTTCCGTGCTCGCATGGCAACCAAAAACGGACGTCAGGTTCTGTCGCGTCGTCGCGCCAAAGGCCGTAAGCGTCTGACAGTTTGATCAGTCGGCACAGGTGGTGAGTCGAGACTTCAGTCGGGAAAAACGTCTGTTGACGCCCCGGCATTTCAAGGCAGTCTTTGACTCCCCAACCGGCAAGGTTCCGGGAAAAAATCTCCTGCTCCTTGTACGCGACAACGAACTCGATCACGCCCGGCTGGGTTTGGTGATTGGGAAAAAGAGCGTAAAGCTCTCCGTTGAGCGTAACCGCCTGAAGCGTCTGATGCGCGAGTCCTTCCGTCTCCACCAGGACAACCTGGCAGGCGTAGATATCGTGGTCGTCGCACGCAAAGGCTTGGGTGACATTGATAACCCCGAATTGATTCAGCATTTCGGCAAGCTCTGGAAACGTCTGGCGCGCAGCCGATCCAGTCCAGAAGCGAAAACCGAAACTGCGGGGGTAAACAGTCCTGATGCGTAAACTGGCACTCGTTCCGATCCAGTTTTACCGTTATGCCATCAGTCCCCTGATGGCCAGTCACTGTCGTTTCTACCCCAGTTGCTCCTGCTATGCGTACGAAGCCATTGAAACCTATGGCCTGGTACGCGGCGGCTGGCTGACTCTGCGTCGCCTAGGTCGCTGTCATCCGTGGAATCCCGGTGGTTTCGACCCGGTTCCACCCGCTCCCAAACCCCGTTCCTCTTCGATGGCCGAGTAATCATGGATATCAAACGCACAATCCTGATCGTCGCCCTGGCAATCGTGACCTACGTCGGTGTCCTGAAATGGAACCAGGACTATGGTCAGGCTGCCCTGCCGACTCAGAATGTTGCCGCCAGCACCAATACCGCCGCGCTGCCCGACACACCACAAGGTACAGCCGCAAATGCGGACGTGCCCAGTGCGACCGGAGAAGTGACAGCCCCTGCCGAAACACCGGTGGCCGTCAGCAAAGACCTCATTCAGGTCAAAACTGACGTATTGAACTTGGCGATTGACCCAGTGGGTGGCGATGTGGTCCAGCTGAGGCTGCCTCTCTATCCACGTCGGCAGGACCATCCAGAGATCCCGTTCCAACTGTTCGATAACGGCGGTGAGCGTACCTTTCTTGCGCAAAGCGGCCTGACAGGTATGAACGGGCCAGACGCCCGCGCCGGTGGACGTCCTGTTTACATCAGCGCTCAGAAAAATTACCAACTGGCTGAAGGCCAGAATGATTTGGTCGTCGACCTGAAATACTCCGATGCAGGCGTCAACTACATCAAGCGCTTCACATTCAAGCGCGGCCTGTACGACCTGACTGTCACGTATCTGATCGACAACCAGAGTGGGCAAACCTGGAATGGCAATCTGTTTGCCCAATTGAAACGCGATGCGAGCGCTGACCCTTCGTCGACCACCGCAACCGGTACCGCCACTTATCTGGGCGCGGCCATGTGGACACCTTCGGAACCTTACAAAAAGGTATCGATGAAGGACATCGACAAAGGCTCGCTCAAAGAAACCGTTCAAGGTGGTTGGGTAGCCTGGCTGCAGCACTATTTCGTGACCGCCTGGATCCCGAGCAAGACAGATAGCAATACTGTCACTACCCGTAAAGACAGTGTGGGCAACTACATCATCGGCTTCACCGGCCCAGGGCTGACCGTCGCTCCAGGTGCCAAAGCCGAGACCACCGCGACGCTGTACGCCGGTCCGAAGAGTCAGGCCGTTCTGAAAGAGCTGTCTCCAGGTCTGGAATTGACTGTGGACTACGGCATCCTCTGGTTCATCGCGCAGCCAATCTTCTGGTTGTTGCAACATATCCACAGCATTGTGGGTAACTGGGGCTGGTCGATCATTTTCCTGACCATGCTCATCAAAGCGCTGTTCTTCCCGCTGTCGGCCGCCAGTTACAAGTCCATGGCACGCATGCGCGCTGTTGCACCACGCCTTGCGGCGCTAAAAGAGCAGCATGGCGATGATCGTCAGAAGCTCTCGCAAGCGATGATGGAGTTGTACAAGAAGGAGAAGATCAACCCCCTGGGTGGTTGCCTGCCGATCCTAGTCCAAATGCCGGTCTTCCTCTCGTTGTACTGGGTGCTGCTGGAAAGCGTTGAAATGCGTCAAGCACCTTGGCTGCTGTGGATAACTGACCTGTCGATCAAGGATCCTTTCTTCATTCTGCCAATCATCATGGGCGCTACGATGTTCATTCAGCAGCGTCTCAACCCCGCTCCGCCCGATCCTATGCAGGCGAAGGTCATGAAGCTGATGCCGATCATCTTCACCTTCTTCTTCCTGTGGTTCCCTGCGGGTCTGGTGCTGTACTGGGTGGTGAACAACACCCTGTCGATCGCTCAGCAGTGGTACATCACACGGAGCATCGAGGCCAAAGCCAACAAAGCGGCGGCTTGATCTACCCTGTGAATAAGTAGTGCGAAGCGCCCCCTCTGTGGGGCGTTTTGCTATCCGTCAGTTTTATCCAGGAGGCGGACATGAGCGTCCCTCGTGAAACCATCGTTGCCATCGCCACTGCTCAGGGCCGCGGAGGCGTCGGTATCGTGCGTATTTCCGGTCCGTTGGCGAGCCATATCGCAACCGCCGTCACGGGCAGGAGTCTGCAGCCTCGTCACGCCCATTACGGAGCTTTCCACGATGCCGACACCTCTGTCATCGACGAGGGAATTGCATTGTACTTCCCGGGGCCGAACTCATTCACTGGTGAAGATGTGCTGGAGCTTCAGGGCCATGGCGGCCCGGTCGTATTGGACATGCTGCTACAACGCTGTGTACAACTCGGCAGTCGCCTGGCCAGGCCTGGCGAATTCAGCGAACGTGCATTCTTGAATGACAAACTCGATCTGGCACAGGCTGAAGCGATCGCTGATCTGATCGAGGCCAGTTCTGCACAGGCAGCTCGAAATGCCCTGCGCTCGTTGCAAGGTGCCTTCTCCCAACGCGTCCATAGCCTTACCGAGAAGTTGATCGGGCTGCGGATCTACGTTGAAGCAGCCATCGATTTCCCCGAAGAAGAAATTGATTTCCTTGCTGACGGGCATGTGCTGAACAAGCTGAATGAAGTGCGCGAAGAATTATCCACAGTTCTGCGCGAAGCCAATCAAGGCGCACTGCTGCGCGACGGTATGACCGTCGTCATTGCGGGAAGGCCCAATGCAGGCAAATCCAGCCTGCTGAACGCTCTCGCGGGGCGCGAGGCAGCGATCGTTACCGAAATCGCCGGCACCACCCGCGACATTCTGCGCGAACATATCCACATAGACGGCATGCCGCTGCATATCGTGGACACGGCAGGGCTGCGCGATACGCAGGACCAGGTGGAACGAATTGGCGTGGAGCGAGCACTGAAAGCCATTAACGACGCTGACCGAATTCTGCTGGTTGTAGATGCCACGGCCCCCGAGGCGAGCGACCCTTTCGCACTGTGGCCAGAATTTCTTCAACAGCGTCCCAATCCTGCCCATGTCACACTCATTCGCAACAAAGCTGACCTAAGCGGCGATCCTATTACCCTTAAGCAGGGTGAGGATGGTCATGCAATCGTCAGCTTGAGTGCGAAATCCGGCGGAAAAGGCCTTGAACTGTTGCGTGAACACCTTAAGGCCTGCATGGGTTATCAACAGACCGCTGAAAGCAGCTTCAGCGCACGGCGACGCCATTTGGAATCATTGCATAGGGCCGATGCCTTTCTTGAACATGGCCACGCTCAATTGACGATGGCGGGAGCCGGTGAGCTTCTGGCAGAGGACCTGCGTCTAGCCCAGCAGAACCTGGGAGAAATTACAGGAGCGTTCAGTTCCGACGACTTACTGGGCCGAATTTTCTCCAGCTTCTGCATCGGTAAGTAGTTCAATTCCCCTTCTTGGCCCCTACCGGGGCCATCTTCCCTAATACCTCACACCTCTTGGATCTCCGGCCGTGCGACAGCACCGCCGGTCGCTTCCGCACGCTTGCATCTCAAGAAAGGACTGCCCCTGACCGGGATAAGGTCTGTGCATAACCTCCTGTCAGCTCCGTAGATAAGTGCGTCTGAAAGATGAGCACAAGTGCCTCTGTGGATAACGGGTGATTTTATTCACAGGCTTAACGTCGTTATCCAGAGCGCTCCGATCCACCTAGGCACAGGGTTCAGTTTCTCTGTACACCCCGTTTTACAAGGGATACATGAATCTATCCACAGAAAGCAGCTGGTATAAACATAAACATAAAAACAGAGCTTTTATAAATTTCTCTTCTTTCTTATTTTTTTATTCCCATCGGTCCACAGCTGGTTAAATTTTGCGCAAAAGGTTTCTTTCAACAGGTTGAAGTCCCTATACTTGCCGCCAATTTCCAATTCCCCCCATTTAACAGGCACGAGGTGCGTGGTGGATTTCCCTTCCCGTTTTGAAGTGATCGTCATCGGCGGCGGTCATGCCGGTACCGAGGCAGCACTTGCGTCAGCTCGCATGGGTGTGAAAACCCTGCTCCTGACGCACAACGTGGAAACCCTCGGGCAAATGAGCTGCAACCCCGCCATTGGCGGCATCGGTAAAAGTCATCTTGTCAAAGAGATTGATGCGCTCGGTGGAGCGATGGCGGTGGCAACCGATCTTGGCGGCATCCAGTTTCGTGTACTCAACAGTCGCAAAGGCCCAGCCGTAAGGGCTACCCGTGCGCAAGCAGACCGGATTCTGTATAAGGCCGCGATCCGCGAGATCATTGAGAACCAGCCAAACCTGTGGATATTTCAGCAGTCCTGCGACGATCTGATCGTTGAGCAGGATCAGGTACGAGGCGTAGTGACCCAGATGGGTCTGCGTTTCATGGCGGATTCGGTGGTGTTGACCACGGGCACGTTCCTCGGTGGACTTATCCACATCGGGTTGCAGAACTATTCGGGGGGGCGCGCGGGGGATCCGCCTTCCATCGCGCTGGCGCGGCGTCTGCGCGAGTTGCCGCTGCGTGTTGGGCGGTTGAAAACTGGAACTCCGCCCCGCATCGACGGACGTTCTGTCGATTTTTCGGTGATGACCGAGCAGCCAGGCGATTTACCGATCCCTGTGATGTCATTCCTTGGCAACAAGCAGCAACACCCTCGGCAGGTCAGTTGCTGGATCACGCACACGAACGCGCGTACCCACGAAATCATTGCAAAGAACCTCGATCGTTCGCCGATGTACTCGGCTGCTGGTGAAATCGAGGGCGTCGGCCCGCGTTATTGCCCGTCGATCGAAGATAAGATCCACCGCTTCGCGGACAAGGAAAGCCATCAGGTATTCATCGAGCCAGAAGGGCTGACGACGCACGAGCTCTACCCGAACGGCATTTCCACTTCGTTGCCCTTCGACGTGCAATTGCAGATCGTCCGATCGATTCGCGGCATGGAAAACGCACACATCGTCCGCCCAGGCTATGCGATCGAGTACGATTACTTCGATCCGCGTGACCTGAAATACAGTTTGGAAACCAAGGTCATTGGTGGGCTGTTTTTTGCCGGCCAAATCAACGGTACCACTGGTTACGAAGAGGCTGGGGCCCAAGGGTTGCTCGCGGGCACCAACGCGGCGCTGCGCGCTCAAGGCAAGGAGAGCTGGTGCCCGCGCCGTGACGAAGCGTACATAGGTGTGTTGGTGGATGATCTGATCACGCTCGGTACTCAGGAGCCGTACCGCATGTTCACTTCTCGGGCGGAATACCGGCTTATCCTGCGCGAGGACAACGCGGACTTGCGGCTGACGGAAAAAGGCCGGGAGCTTGGGCTGGTCGACGATGCCCGCTGGGCCGCTTTCTGCACAAAACGCGAAGGCATCGAACAGGAGGAGCAGCGCCTCAAGACGACGTGGATTCGTCCCGGTACAGAGCAAGGCGATGCTGTATCCGCTCATTTCGGTACGCCGCTGACCCACGAATACAATTTGCTCAACCTGCTGAGCCGGCCTGAAATCGACTACGCCAGCCTCGTCGCGCTGACCGGCGAACAGGTGGTGGATCCTCAAGTTGCCGAGCAGGTGGAGATCAAAACCAAATACGCCGGTTACATCGACCGCCAACAGGACGAAATCGCTCGGCTGCGGGCTAGCGAAGACATCAAGCTGCCTGTGGATATCGACTACTCGGGCATTTCGGGCCTGTCGAAAGAGATCCAGAGCAAATTGGGGACAACCCGGCCTGAGACGCTTGGCCAAGCTTCACGCATTCCTGGCGTTACCCCGGCGGCAATCTCACTGCTCATGATTCACCTGAAAAAACGCGGCGCGGGCCGTCAATTGGAGCAAAGCGCTTGAATTCGTTGGTCACCCCGCAGCATGCAGAAGAACTGACCCTTGGTGCACGTGAGCTAGGCGTCGAATTGACCGAGGTTCAACACTCACGTCTATTGGGCTATCTGGCACTGCTCATCAAATGGAACAAGGCCTACAACCTGACCGCAGTGCGTGATCCGGATGAAATGGTGTCTCGCCACCTGCTCGACAGCCTGAGCTTGGTCCCGTTCATCCAAGGTGAACGGCAGTTGGACGTCGGCAGTGGCGGCGGGATGCCTGGCATCCCGCTGGCCATCATGTTTCCAGACATGGACGTGACCTTGCTGGACAGCAACGGTAAGAAAACCCGCTTTCTGACTCAGGTGAAACTTGAGTTGCAGCTGGTCAATCTCACGGTTATCCACAGCCGAGCGGAGGCCTTCCAGCCGGAGTTGCCTTTCACCGGCATCGTTTCCCGCGCGTTCAGCAGCTTGGAAGATTTCACGCAATGGACGCGTCACATGGGCGACGTCAAAACGCGCTGGCTGGCAATGAAAGGTCTGCATCCAGCGGACGAACTGGTAGCATTGCCGACTGATTTTCATCTGGAAAGCGCGCAAGCCTTGGCCGTACCGGGTTGCCAAGGCCAACGGCATCTGCTGATACTGCGCCGCACGGCATGACAGGGAACACACGCAAGAATGGCTAAGGTATTCGCGATAGCGAACCAAAAAGGAGGGGTGGGCAAAACCACCACCTGCATCAACTTGGCGGCGTCGCTGGTGGCCACCAAGCGACGGGTGCTGTTGATCGATCTCGATCCACAAGGCAACGCCACCATGGGCAGCGGTGTGGATAAGCACGCCTTGGAGCATTCCGTCTACGATCTGCTAATCGGCGAGTGCGACCTGAACCAGGCCATGCACTTTTCCGAACACGGTGGTTATCAGTTGTTGCCGGCCAACCGGGATCTGACTGCCGCCGAGGTCGTGCTGCTGGAAATGCAGATGAAAGAGTCGCGGCTGCGAACTGCACTGGCGCCGATCCGCGAGAACTATGACTACATCCTGATCGATTGCCCGCCCTCGCTGTCGATGCTGACCCTCAATGCGTTGGTCGCTGCCGACGGTGTCATCATTCCCATGCAGTGTGAGTACTTTGCGCTCGAGGGATTGAGCGACCTTGTGGATAACATCAAGCGTATAGGCGAACTGCTGAATCCGGCCCTGAAGATCGAAGGACTTCTGCGCACGATGTATGACCCGCGTCTGAGCCTGATCAACGACGTATCGGCACAGCTGAAGGAACATTTCGGCGATCAGCTTTATGACACGGTCATCCCGCGGAACATTCGTCTCGCGGAGGCGCCGAGTTTCGGCATGCCTGCATTGGCCTACGACAAGACTTCGCGCGGCGCGCTGGCTTACCTGGCACTGGCTGGCGAAATGGTTCGTCGTCAGCGCCGGACTTCCCGCGCTGTTGCCCAGCCCACCTAAGGAAACGTCATGGCCGTCAAGAAACGAGGACTCGGACGTGGGCTGGACGCACTTCTGAGCAGTCCCACCGTCAGCACGCTGGAGGAACAGGCAGTCAAGGCTGACAAACGCGATCTGCAGAATTTGCCGCTGGATCTTATACAGCGTGGCAAATACCAGCCGCGTCGGGACATGGACCCACAGGCACTTGAAGAACTCGCCAACTCGATCAGAGCTCAAGGTGTGATGCAGCCCATCGTGGTGCGTCCGATTGGCGAAAATCGATACGAGATCATCGCCGGGGAGCGCCGCTGGCGCGCCAGCCAGCAGGCCGGCGTCGACACCATCCCTGCCATGGTCCGCGATGTGCCGGACGAAGCAGCCATTGCCATGGCGCTGATCGAAAACATTCAGCGTGAAGACCTCAACCCCATCGAAGAAGCCATTGCGCTGCAGCGGCTACAGAGTGAATTTCAACTGACCCAACTGCAAGTGGCAGAGGCTGTGGGTAAGTCACGTGTGAGTGTGGCGAATCTGCTCCGTCTGATTGCGTTACCTGAAGCGATCAAGACGATGCTCTCTCACGGTGATCTTGAAATGGGCCATGCCCGCGCGCTGTTGGGTTTGCCGGAAGAGCGCCAGGTCGATGGGGCGCGACACGTTGTCGCACGCGGCCTCACTGTGCGCCAAACTGAGGCGCTGGTGCGTCAATGGTTGAGTGGTAAACAGGAGGCCGCGGCGCCTGTGAAAGCCGATCCGGATATCGCCCGCCTCGAACAGCGTCTGGCCGAGCGGCTGGGCTCTGCGGTGCAGATTCGCCACGGCCAGAAGGGAAAAGGCCAACTGGTGATTCGTTACAACTCACTGGACGAGCTGCAAGGCGTCCTCGCTCACATCCGCTGAAACACATCGTGCGTAGCGTGTAGTCGGAAATCACGACCCGGCAGTTGAATAGGGGCTGAACCGCCCCTATACTCTGCGCGCATTTTGTCGGCACAAATTATGCCAAGTTATTGATTTTGGCGGCTGGCATACGAGGAGCCCATGTGATGGAGACACGCACGCCAAACCGCCTGCCGTTTCATCGCCTGGCTGTTTTCCCGGTCTTGCTGGCTCAGCTGATTGTCCTGCTACTGGCGGCGGTGACGCTTTGGCAGTGGCATGGAGTCGTAGCTGGATACTCAGGGCTTTGCGGAGGCCTGATAGCGTGGCTGCCCAATTTGTACTTCGCCCATAAGGCGTTCCGGTTTTCCGGGGCCAGGGCAGCGCAAGCCATCGTTCGGTCGTTCTATGCCGGCGAGGCGGGCAAACTGATTTTTACGGCAGTGCTGTTCGCACTGACCTTTGCAGGCGTAAAGCCGCTGGTACCACTGGCGGTTTTCGGCGTATTCATGCTGACCCAGTTGGTCAGCTGGTTCGCACCCCTGCTAATGAGAACAAGACTTTTGAGACCTTAGGGCGTTTGAGGCAACCATGGCAGAGCAAACAGCTTCGGGCTATATCCAGCACCACTTGCAGAACTTGACCTTCGGTCATTTGCCTGACGGCACTTGGGGCTTCGCTCATTCCGCAGCAGAAGCAAAAGAAATGGGCTTTTGGGCTTTCCACCTCGACACGCTCGGCTGGTCGGTTGCCTTGGGCCTGATCTTCGTTCTGTTTTTCCGCATGGCCGCGAAAAAGGCGACCTCGGGTCAGCCGGGCGCCTTGCAGAACTTCGTCGAAGTGTTGGTCGAATTTGTCGACGGCAGTGTTAAAGACAGCTTCCATGGCCGCAGCGCCGTGATTGCTCCGCTGGCGCTGACGATCTTCGCCTGGGTGTTCCTGATGAACGCCGTCGACCTGATTCCGGTCGACTGGATCCCGCAACTGGCCATCATGATTTCCGGTGACCATCACATCCCGTTCCGTGCCGTATCGACTACCGATCCGAACGCTACGCTGGGCATGGCCCTGTCTGTTTTTGCGCTGATCATCTTCTACAGCATCAAGATCAAGGGCATTGGCGGTTTCATCGGTGAATTGACCCTGCATCCGTTCAGCAGCAAGAACGTGCTGGTCCAGGCGCTGTTGGTTCCTGTGAACTTCCTGCTTGAATTCGTGACGCTGGTCGCCAAGCCAATTTCCCTGGCGCTGCGACTGTTCGGCAACATGTACGCCGGTGAATTGGTGTTCATCCTGATTGCAGTCATGTTCGGCAGCGGGTTGCTCTGGCTGAGCGGACTGGGCGTGGTTCTGCAATGGGCGTGGGCGGTCTTCCACATCCTGATCATCACCCTGCAAGCGTTCATCTTCATGATGCTGACCATCGTCTATCTGTCGATGGCTCACGAAGATAACCATTAAGACGCGCTCAGCGAGTCTGATGAGCCCCTCATTGCGGTGGGGGGCCGCCCGCAAGGGCTGATGTAAAAACGATTTTGTTTTACCGCTTTAATCTAAGAAAACCTAACCAATACGACGTAAAAGTCGGGAGGAAAGATGGAAACTGTAGTTGGTCTAACTGCTATCGCTGTTGCACTGCTGATCGGCCTGGGCGCTCTGGGTACTGCAATCGGTTTCGGCCTGCTGGGCGGTAAATTCCTGGAAGGCGCTGCGCGTCAACCAGAAATGGTTCCAATGCTGCAAGTTAAAATGTTCATCGTCGCTGGTCTGCTCGACGCCGTGACCATGATCGGTGTTGGTATCGCTCTGTTCTTCACTTTTGCGAATCCCTTCGTTGGTCAACTCGCTGGCTAATCGCTCGAATTTTCGAGTTGATTGGTGTGATGGACAACGAACGAGCGAGGTGTTGGCGTGAACATTAATGCAACCCTGATTGGCCAGTCCGTTGCGTTCTTCATTTTTGTGCTGTTCTGCATGAAGTTCGTGTGGCCTCCGGTCATCGCGGCTTTGCACGAACGTCAGAAGAAGATCGCGGATGGACTGGACGCTGCCACCCGAGCAGCTCGCGACCTGGAGCTGGCCCAAGATAAAGCGGCCCAGCAACTTCGCGATGCGAAAGCTCAGGCAGCCGAGATCATTGAGCAGGCCAAGAAGCGCGGTACTCAGATTGTCGACGAAGCCCGTGAACAGGCTCGTGTCGATGCTGACCGCATCAAGGCTCAGGCTCAGGCCGAGATCGAGCAGGAACTGAACGGCGTTAAAGACGCGCTGCGCGCCCAGTTGGGTAGCTTGGCTGTCAACGGTGCCGAGAAGATCCTGGGTGCCACAATCGATCAAAACGCGCACGCGGAGCTGGTTGATAAACTGGCTGCAGAAATTTAAGCGAGGGCGATCATGGCAGAACTGACCACGTTGGCCCGACCTTACGCTAAGGCAGCCTTCGAGCATGCCCAGGCCCACCAGCAACTGGCCAATTGGTCAGCCATGCTCGGCCTGGCTGCTGCAGTGTCTCAAGACGAGACGATGCAGCGCCTGCTCAAGGCCCCGCGACTGACGAGCGCAAACAAGGCCGCCACTTTTATTGAAGTGTGCGGCGACAAGTTCGATGCCCAGGCACAGAATTTCATCCACGTCGTTGCCGAAAACGACCGTCTCCAGCTTCTGCCGGAGATCGCTGACCTGTTCGAGCTGTACAAGGCTGAGCAGGAAAAATCGGTCGATGTGGATGTCACCAGTGCTTTTGCATTGAACCAAGAACAGCAAGACAAACTCGCCAAGGTTCTCAGTGCACGGCTCGGCCGGGAAGTGCGCCTGCACGCTGCGGAGGATGCTGCCCTTATAGGCGGTGTCACCATCCGCGCCGGCGACCTGGTTATCGATGGCTCAGTTCGCGGCAAACTCGCGCAACTAGCCGAAGCATTGAAATCTTGAGTTTGAAGGGGCAGCAGAGCAATGCAGCAACTCAATCCTTCCGAAATTAGTGAAATCATCAAGGGCCGCATCGAGAAACTCGATGTGGCCTCCCAAGCCCGTAACGAAGGCACCGTTGTCAGCGTGTCTGACGGTATCGTGCGGATTCACGGTCTGGCCGATGCGATGTACGGCGAAATGATCGAGTTCCCGGGCGGCGTCTACGGTATGGCACTGAACCTGGAGCAAGACTCCGTGGGTGCGGTGGTACTGGGCGCTTACACCTCCTTGGCTGAAGGCATGAGTGCCAAGTGCACCGGCCGTATCCTTGAAGTTCCGGTTGGTAAGGAACTGCTGGGTCGCGTCGTCGACGCGCTCGGTAACCCGGTTGACGGCAAGGGCCCTCTGAACAACACCGAGACCGATGCGGTCGAGAAAGTTGCTCCGGGCGTTATTTGGCGTAAGTCGGTAGACCAGCCTGTGCAAACCGGCTACAAGGCTGTCGATGCCATGATCCCTGTCGGCCGTGGCCAGCGCGAGCTGATCATTGGCGACCGTCAGATCGGTAAAACCGCTCTGGCAATCGACGCGATCATCAATCAGAAAGACAGCGGCATTTTCTGCGTCTACGTCGCAGTGGGTCAGAAGCAATCGACCATTGCCAACGTGGTGCGCAAGCTGGAAGAAAACGGCGCTCTGGCGAACACCATCATCGTGGCTGCCAGTGCTTCCGAATCCCCTGCGCTGCAATTCCTGGCTCCTTATGCCGGTTGCACCATGGGCGAGTTCTTCCGTGACCGCGGTGAAGATGCGCTGATCGTCTATGACGATCTGTCCAAACAAGCTGTGGCTTATCGTCAGATCTCCCTGCTGCTGCGTCGTCCACCAGGACGTGAAGCGTACCCAGGTGACGTGTTCTATCTCCACTCCCGTCTGCTGGAGCGCGCATCCCGCGTTTCGGAAGAGTACGTCGAGAAGTTCACCAACGGCGCAGTGACCGGCAAGACCGGTTCCTTGACCGCACTGCCGATCATCGAAACCCAGGCGGGTGACGTTTCCGCGTTCGTTCCGACCAACGTGATCTCCATCACCGACGGTCAGATCTTCCTGGAATCGGCCATGTTCAACTCCGGCATCCGTCCGGCAGTTAACGCCGGTGTTTCGGTATCCCGTGTGGGTGGTGCCGCTCAGACCAAGATCATCAAGAAGCTGTCCGGTGGTATCCGTACCGCGCTGGCTCAGTACCGTGAACTGGCAGCATTCGCCCAGTTCGCTTCTGATCTGGACGAAGCGACCCGTAAGCAGCTTGAACATGGTCAGCGCGTTACCGAGCTGATGAAGCAGAAGCAATATGCGCCAATGTCGATCGCCGACATGTCGCTGTCGCTGTATGCCGCTGAGCGTGGGTTCCTGACTGACGTTGAAATCGCCAAGGTCGGTAGCTTCGAACAAGCGCTGATTGCTTACTTCAACCGCGATCACGCCGATTTGATGGCCAAGATCAACGTGAAGGGTGACTTCAACGACGAAATCGATTCTGGCCTGAAAGCCGGTATCGAGAAGTTCAAGGCCACCCAAACCTGGTAAGCCGCAGTGGGAGCCGCGAGGCTCCCGCTTGCTAACCTGATAGGTGTTACATGGCAGGCGCAAAAGAGATTCGCAGCAAGATTGCGAGCATCAAAAGCACGCAAAAGATCACCAGCGCCATGGAAAAAGTGGCGGTCAGCAAAATGCGCAAAGCTCAAATGCGCATGGCTGCTAGCCGCCCTTACGCGGAGCGCATCCGCCAGGTGATTGGTCATCTTGCCAACGCTAACCCGGAATACCGTCACCCGTTCATGATCGATCGCGCCGTGAAGCGCGCCGGTTATATCGTGGTGAGCAGTGACCGTGGTCTGTGCGGTGGCTTGAATACCAACCTGTTCAAGGCCTTGGTCAAGGACATGGCTAAGAACCGTGACAACGGTGTCGAGATCGACCTGTGTGTGATCGGCAGCAAAGGTGCGGCGTTTTTCCGCAACTTCGGCGGTAACGTCGTCGCTGCGATCAGCCACTTGGGCGAAGAGCCGTCGATCAATGATCTGATCGGCAGCGTCAAGGTGATGCTGGATGCCTACCTGGAGGGCCGTATTGACCGCCTTTCCGTGGTATCCAACAAGTTCATCAACACCATGACTCAGCAGCCCACGGTCGAGCAACTGGTTCCGTTGGTCGCGACCCCGGATCAAGAACTCAAGCACCACTGGGATTACCTGTACGAACCCGACGCCAAAGAGCTGCTGGACGGCTTGATGGTGCGTTACGTGGAGTCGCAGGTCTACCAGGCGGTGGTCGAGAACAACGCTGCTGAACAAGCGGCGCGGATGATCGCAATGAAGAACGCCACCGACAACGCCGGTGACCTGATCAGCGATTTGCAGCTGATCTACAACAAGGCGCGTCAGGCAGCGATCACCCAAGAGATCTCGGAAATCGTCGGCGGCGCTGCCGCGGTTTAACGGTTCAAATATTCAGAGGATCCAGCTAATGAGTAGCGGACGTATCGTTCAAATCATCGGCGCCGTGATCGACGTGGAATTTCCACGCGACAGCGTACCGAGCATCTACAACGCGCTGAAAGTGCAAGGCGCGGAAACCACTCTGGAAGTCCAGCAGCAGTTGGGTGACGGCGTGGTTCGTACCATTGCGATGGGTTCGACCGAAGGCCTGAAACGTGGTCTGGACGTCGTCGACACCCAGGCAGCCATCTCCGTGCCAGTCGGCAAGGGCACCCTGGGTCGCATCATGGATGTCCTGGGCAATCCGATCGACGAAGCCGGTCCGATCGAGGCCGAAGAGCGTTGGGGCATTCACCGCGCTGCGCCTTCGTTCGCCGAACAGGCGGGTGGGAATGACCTGCTGGAAACCGGCATCAAGGTTATCGACCTGGTCTGCCCGTTCGCCAAAGGCGGTAAAGTCGGTCTGTTCGGTGGCGCCGGTGTCGGCAAGACCGTAAACATGATGGAACTGATCCGTAACATCGCCATCGAGCACAGCGGTTATTCCGTGTTCGCCGGTGTAGGTGAGCGTACTCGTGAGGGTAACGACTTCTACCACGAGA
This sequence comes from Pseudomonas sp. RIT409, assembly GCF_003052515.2. GTDB lineage: Bacteria > Pseudomonadota > Gammaproteobacteria > Pseudomonadales > Pseudomonadaceae > Aquipseudomonas. The sequence goes on from NZ_QARE02000002.1 coordinate 105,855, forward strand.
TGAAGGATTCCAACGTTCTGGACAAGGTTGCCCTGGTATACGGCCAGATGAACGAGCCGCCGGGAAACCGTCTGCGCGTAGCTCTGACCGGCCTGACCATGGCCGAGAAGTTCCGTGACGAAGGTAACGACGTTCTGTTGTTCGTTGACAACATTTATCGTTACACCCTGGCCGGTACTGAAGTATCCGCGCTGCTGGGCCGTATGCCTTCGGCAGTAGGTTACCAACCGACTCTGGCGGAAGAGATGGGCGTGCTGCAAGAGCGCATCACTTCGACCAAGCAAGGTTCGATCACTTCCATCCAGGCCGTTTACGTGCCTGCGGACGACTTGACCGACCCGTCGCCAGCGACCACCTTCGCCCACTTGGACGCCACCGTCGTTCTGTCCCGTGACATCGCTTCCCTGGGTATCTACCCGGCGGTCGATCCTCTGGACTCCACGTCGCGTCAGTTGGACCCGAACGTGATCGGCACCGAACACTACGAAACTGCTCGTGGCGTTCAGTACGTGCTGCAGCGTTACAAAGAGCTGAAAGACATCATCGCGATCCTGGGTATGGACGAATTGTCCGAGACCGACAAGCAACTGGTTGCCCGTGCTCGTAAGATTCAGCGCTTCCTGTCGCAGCCGTTCTTCGTGGCTGAAGTCTTCACCGGTGCTTCGGGTAAATACGTTTCCCTGAAAGACACCATTGCTGGCTTCAAAGGCATCCTCAACGGTGACTACGACCACCTGCCAGAACAAGCGTTCTACATGGTTGGCGGCATCGAAGAAGCGATCGAGAAAGCCAAGAAACTGTAATCATGGCGCCCGGAAACGGGCGCTCATCAGGTTGAGGCAGGCAAATGGCTATGACAGTCCATTGCGATATCGTCAGCGCGGAAGGGGAAATTTTCTCCGGTCTGGTCGAGATGGTGATTGCGCACGGTAGCCTGGGCGATCTGGGTATCGCTCCGGGCCACGCACCGCTGATCACCGGCTTGAATCCGGGTCCGATCACGCTGACCAAGCAGGGTGGAGAAACCGAGGTGTTCTACATCTCCGGTGGTTTCCTTGAGGTTCAACCGAACATGGTCAAAGTGCTTGCCGATACCGTGCAACGTGCTAGCGACCTGGACGAAGCCTCCGCTCAGGAAGCCGTTAAGGCGGCTGAGCGCGCCCTGAATGAAAAAGGCGCAGATTTCGATTATGGATCTGCCGCAGCACGTCTGGCGGAAGCCGCAGCTCAGCTGCGCACCGTTCAGCAAATTCGCAAGAAGTTCGGCGGCTAAGGCCACGGCGTTCATGTGCAATTGAGTAAAAGGGTAGCCTCGGCTACCCTTTTTCTTTTTTCGCGTCTCCCGAATCACCGCTCAGCACACGCTGTGCCCGCTTGGAATCCCTTCATGTCTCTCGATATCGTCATTCTTGCTGCAGGTCAGGGCACTCGTATGCGTTCGGCCCTGCCAAAGGTTTTGCACCCGGTCGCCGGCAATTCCATGCTCGGACATGTTATCCACAGCGCTCGGCAACTTTCTCCGCAAAGCATTCAAGTGGTGATTGGCCATGGTGCCGAACGGGTCCGCCAACAACTGGCAGCGGATGACCTGAATTTCGTTCTTCAGGACAAACAGCTGGGCACTGGCCATGCCGTCGCTCAAGCAGTTCCCATGCTGAGCGCAGACACCGTGCTGATTCTTTACGGCGACGTCCCCTTGATCGAAGTAGAAACGCTCGAGCGTTTACTGACGTTGGTCAACGATCAGCAATTGGGCCTCCTGACCGTCAATCTGGACGATCCAACGGGCTACGGCCGAATCGTGCGAGATGCCGAACACCGTGTCAGCGCGATCGTCGAACATAAAGACGCGACCGACGCGCAGAAAGCCATCAAGGAAGGCAATACCGGCATTTTGGCCGTCCCGGGCAAGCGCCTGGCGGAGTGGCTTGGGCGTCTGTCGAACAACAATGCTCAAGGCGAGTATTACCTTACTGACGTCATTGCCATGGCCGTCAACGATGGGTTGACGGTTGCAACCGCCCAGCCGCTGGACGCGATGGAAGTGCAGGGTGCAAACGACCGCAAGCAACTTTCGGAGTTGGAGCGGCACTATCAGTTGCGCACAGCACATCGGCTGATGGCTCAGGGCGTAACGTTACGTGACCCGGCCCGGTTTGACGTCCGGGGGGAAGTGATTGTGGGCCGCGACGTCACAATAGACGTCAACGTGATTCTTGAAGGGCGCGTGGTCATTGAAGACGGCGTCTCCATCGGCCCTCACTGTGTGATCAAAGACAGTACTTTGCGCAAGGGCGCGATCATCAAGGCCAGCAGCCACCTGGAAGGCGCGATCGTTGGCGAATCCGCTGACGCGGGGCCCTTCGCGCGCTTGCGGCCTGGCAGTGTGCTCGGAGCACATGCACATGTGGGTAACTTTGTTGAATTGAAAAACGCCGAAATGGGCGAGGGCGCCAAAGCGGGTCACTTGACGTACTTGGGGGATGCTGTGATCGGCGCACGGACCAACATCGGGGCGGGCACGATTACCTGCAACTACGATGGCGCCAATAAGCACAAAACGGTGTTGGGCAAGGACGTGTTCATCGGCTCCAACAACTCACTGGTAGCACCTGTGGATATCTTGGACGGCGCCAGCACTGCAGCCGGTTCGACGATCACTCAGAACGTCGCGGCTGAGCAGCTTGCTGTGGCTCGCGCGCGTCAACGCAATATCGATGGCTGGAAACGCCCAGTGAAGATCAAGAAGTAAATTATCCACAGGTTGTTCGGCATGGAAGAGCAGCGTGGACCAAGCCATTTGTCGTCGGCTTCCGCATGTTCAGTGCCTCACTCCTTGACGGAAGCGTTTCGATGCGCTTACATTCGCTTCGTTATCTTTCGAAACGAAACTTAAAGCGATCATGTCGAAACGCAATACCCCCCAGCGTCGTCACAACATCCTCGCCCTGCTCAATGACCAGGGCGAGGTCAGCGTTGAGGCCTTGGCCAAACGTTTCGAAACCTCCGAAGTTACGATTCGTAAGGACCTAGCGGCGCTGGAAAGCAACGGTCTTCTGCTGCGTCGCTACGGTGGCGCGGTGCCAATGCCTCAGGAACTGATCGGTGAACCCGGCCAGCCCATTTCGCCCTATAAACGGGCGATCGCCCGCGCAGCCGTGAAGCGGATTCGCGAACATGCACGCATCATCATCGACAGTGGCAGCACCACTGCCGCGATGATTCCTGAACTCGGTCTACAACCGGGCTTGGTGGTCATGACCAATTCCCTCCACGTCGCGAATGCCCTCGGTGAGTTGGAACATGAGCCTGTGCTGCTGATGACCGGCGGGACCTGGGACCCTCATTCAGAGTCTTTTCAAGGCCAGGTGGCCGAGCAGGTCTTGCGCTCCTACGACTTCGACCAGCTTTTCATCGGAGCCGATGGCATCGATTTGCAGCGAGGCACTACGACCTTCAATGAGCTGCTGGGCCTGAGCCGCGTCATGGCGGAAGTTGCCCGCGAAGTCATTGTGATGGTCGAGGCAGACAAAGTCGGCCGAAAAATTCCCAACCTGGAGCTGCCATGGAGCAGCGTCCATACCCTCATTACCGATGATCGCCTGCCGCAATCGGCACGCGACCAGATTCAGGCCCGCGGCGTGACAGTGATCTGCGCCGCTGTTTCCTAGGAGAAGACTATGTGTGGAATTGTCGGCGCTGTCGCTGAACGTAATGTCACTGCCATTTTGCTGGAAGGCCTCAAGCGCCTGGAGTACCGCGGGTACGACAGCGCCGGTGTCGCGCTGTTCAGCAACGCCGGGGTGCTGGAGCGCCGTCGTCGCGTCGGCAAGGTCAATGAACTGGAGCAATCGCTCGCAGGCGAGCCTCTGGTGGGCCGTCTAGGTATTGCCCATACCCGCTGGGCCACCCACGGTGCGCCGCTGGAACACAACGCGCACCCACACTTTTCGGGTGGGGAACTGGCCGTCGTCCACAACGGCATCATCGAAAACCACGAGCCACTGCGTAATCGCCTCAAGGACCTTGGCTATCTCTTCACTTCGGACACTGACACTGAAGTCATCGTCCACCTTCTTCACCACAAGCTCCAAGACACGGCTGATCTGACCGCCGCATTGAAAGCCACCGTCAAGGAATTGCACGGTGCATACGGTCTGGCCGTGATCAGCGCCAAGCAGCCGGATCGGCTGGTCGCCGCCCGCAGCGGTAGCCCGCTCGTTGTCGGCCTGGGGCTGGGCGAAAACTTCCTGGCATCCGATCAGTTGGCATTGCGCCAAGTCACTGACCGTTTCATGTACCTGGAAGAAGGCGACATCGCTGAAATCCGCCGCGACAGCGTGCAGATCTGGACCGCCGCCGGATTGCCGATCGAGCGCGAGGTCGTGCAATACCGCGAAGGTGCGGAAGCCGCTGACAAAGGCGAGTTCCGCCACTTCATGCTCAAAGAAATCCATGAGCAGCCCAAGGTCGTTCAGCGCACCCTCGAAGGCCGCCTGGGCCACGAGCAGGTCATGACACAAGCGTTCGGCCCCCAAGCGGCGGAGCTGTTCGCCCAAGTGCGCAACGTTCAGATCGTCGCCTGCGGCACCAGCTACCATGCCGGTATGGTTGCCCGTTACTGGCTGGAGGGCCTGGCGGGTATTCCATGCCAGGTCGAAGTGGCCAGCGAGTTCCGCTACCGCAAGGTCGTGGTTCAGCCCGACACCCTGTTCGTTTCGATCTCACAATCCGGCGAAACGGCGGACACGCTGGCGGCATTGCGCAACGCCAAGGAGCTGGGATTCCTCGCCAGCCTAGCGATCTGCAACGTCGGCATCAGCTCGCTGGTGCGTGAATCGGACCTGACCCTGCTGACCCAGGCGGGGCCGGAAATTGGGGTTGCGTCGACCAAAGCCTTCACGACTCAACTGGTCGCTCTGATGTTGCTGACCTTGTCGTTGGGCCAAGTCAAAGGCACGCTTGAACCCGGTGTTGAAGCCGAGTTGGTCGAAGAGCTGCGTCGCCTGCCCACCCGCCTTGGCGAAGCGTTGGCCATGGACAGCACCGTGGAAAAGATCGCGGAACTGTTCGCCGAGAAAAACCACACCCTGTTCCTTGGCCGGGGTGCGCAATTCCCCGTGGCCATGGAGGGCGCGCTGAAACTCAAAGAGATCTCCTACATCCACGCCGAAGCCTATCCCGCAGGCGAACTCAAACACGGTCCGTTGGCGTTGGTCGACAGCGACATGCCCGTCGTGACAGTCGCACCGAACAACGAATTGCTGGAAAAGCTGAAGTCCAACCTGCAGGAAGTCCGCGCACGCGGCGGTGAGCTGATTGTCTTCGCCGATGAGCAAGCAGGCCTTGTTAACGGTGAGGGGACCCATGTCGTCGCCATGCCACACATCGTCGACGCCCTGGCGCCAGTCCTGTACACCATCCCGCTGCAACTGCTGTCGTATTACGTTGCTGTGCTCAAAGGGACGGATGTCGACCAGCCGCGGAACCTTGCGAAGTCGGTGACAGTGGAATAAGCCTGTCACAGGCGGGGGATATGATCCTACGAAGTAAAAAATTGACGCATGGGATTCAGTAAATACAGGGGCTGGCCGGGAGGGGACGCAGAAGCATCAAGGCAATGATGAAAGAAGGTGAGCGAACGCGGTTCAAGGTGCGCAGCCTGATGCGTGAGCTGGCGTTAGTCACCGAACAGCCAGGGTCGCAGGCATACAAAAAGGCCGCAGCGGAGCGGCCGAGGGGCTATCGTGCAAAGAAAATACAAAGAGGTCTGAAGCGCTACATCATCCGAGGCGTGTATCCACTGATTCTGGCCGACTTGAGCGAGTCGAGGCGCTGGTTGACATAGGAGCGTCAATGCGCGAATGGAACGAGTCTTCCGCAGCTTGAAATCGGAGTGGAAACCGGCCACAGGCTACCTGATCGGGCAGCAAGCACAGCGGGACATCAGCCAGAATTTGATGACCTATTACAACTGGATCCGCCTGCATCAATTCAACGATGGGCTGGCTCCGGCGAAAGCTGAAGAAACTCAAAACTGTGTCCGGAATGAGTTGACCACTGCATCACTCAATCTTTAACGGTTCGTGTCCAGATAAGTCCAAACGTTGCTAAAGCGGCCAGCACTACGATTACCGCACCGAACATCTGCGCGGTAAACATGATGTCGGCACCTTTAGCCACCTCATATCCCGCTGCAATCGCGGGAACGCCCATGCCCAGGTAGCAGCACAGGAACGAAACAGACAGCACACCCGCCAGTTCAGCAGGGCGTGCGGCAGCAACGACCATACGGATACCGCCTTGAAACCCCGCTCCGAACCCAATCCCAGCCATACCAATGCCGTAGAAGAAAAACACGAACGATTTCAATTGCAATGAGACGAGTACAGTCATCATCCCGAGCATGAGTGCCAGGCTTCCAACCCAGGCAAACGTGCGCGCAGAACGCGAGCGCAATACAAGAATCGCTGCCACCCCGCTGCCTGAAAACGTCGCCAGTGCCAAGCCGCCTATCGAGGACGAAGAGACTTCAAAAACATGCTTGATCAGCGCAGGCCCCAGTGAGGCGTAGAAGCCGGCGACTGCCCACCCGGCAATAAAGACTGATGCCGCAATCAGCATTGCAGAGCGTACTTGAGGAGGCACGCCGAATTGAGGAATCAGCGAACGCAACGCTCCGGGTCGGACGGGTTGAGTGTCTCTCAGTAACACCAGCCCAATGAACTGAATCGTCAGTACCACGGCAAGGAAGGCAAATACCGTATGGGTGGGGAAAGGAATGAATTGCACCATCAGACTTCCCAAAAGCGCGCCAATAGCGCTGCCGCTCACAGGCGCGATTGCATTTGCGATGGCGCCACGCTGTGCGTGAAGCTGAATCAGCCCGGCGCCGACAGCTGACACGGCGGCGCCTGTGGAAAGTCCCTGAAGCACCCGTCCGGCGATCAAGTCCCACAGCCCCGAGGCGGTTCCTAACCAATACATGGCCACAACTTGCATGATCGTCGTCACAAGCAAGACAGGTCGGCGACCGATGTAATCCGACACTCTGCCGAATACTAGCAACGCCGCTAGAACCGAGAGCGCATAGACACTGAAAATGATCGTGATGATGACCGCTGAAAAATGCCAAGTGCTTTGATAAATCGGATAGATCGGTGTCGGCACGCTGGAACCTGCGAGAAATGAAAGCGTGATCGACGCCAGTAGCCAAAACCGTACTTGGGGGGACAGCCTCTGATGCGGCTCTGCACCGCCAGATGCGCTGGAAAGCGAAATCTCAGTCATGCCGAATTCAACTCATCAAAGTCCGCTGATCAACAGGCATGCGCCGAAAACAAAAATCGCCATGCCCAACGCGAAACGTACCGCTCGCCAATGGCGAGCGGATGCAGGAACGACTGCCGTCATGCCTTACTTACCCTCAATGGGGGTGTAATTGGCAATGTGAGTTACATCGGCCTTGGGATTGGAGATGGCATCGTTCATCACCCCCACTACTTTTCCATTACGGATAAGCGCAGGGACGTCATGGCTAGGCAGCAAGAACTTGCTGTCCGCAAGGGCGCGCTTGAGCGCTTTCTTTTCCTCAAGCGTCGACATTGCACGGTTGGCGGTAATGGTTGGCTCGTGCGCCGCCTGATCAAGGATGGGATCGATCAACTGATCTTGAAGGTTGTAAGCGATGTCACCGCAGATATTGGCCATCCCTTCATCTGTCTCGACGAGAATCGACAGCGAGCCTGGTGTGTGGCCACCCGAAAGACGAACAGCGACGCCCGGAATAACCTCCTCTTCGAAAGTCCCGTCGACGTCGAACAGTCGAATAGCGCCTCGCGTATGCAGACGATCGATCAGATGTTTAGTGTCCGCTGCGGTGTACATCAACGGGCCCATGATCCCGGAAGCCGCAAACTCCAGCTCTCGGCGGGAGATACCGACCGTAGTTGCCATAGGGAACAGATCCGTCATTCCGACGTGATCAATATGGGCATGGGTATGCAGGATGTGACGAATGTCCTTCATGCGCATGCCGTGTTGCGCAAGGTGATACTCGAGTGTCATCTCTGGAGTCACTTCGTACGGCAAGTCGAAAGCGGCGTACTGCTCGATGCTTCGCGACCCGGTGTCGACCAGAATGGGTTCTTCACCGCCGGTTATGAGAAACCCAAGTACAGGAATCGTCACTGTTTCGCCTGGATTGCGAAACAGAACCAAGCCACTGGAGTCGAGCTGCATGTTGCCGAGATTGATGGGATGAATTTTCAACGCCATGGTAATTCTCCTACAGATTGCCTTTATCGAGGCAAGGCTTCCCTAACGCCGAGCATCGAGCACTCAGCGGGGGCAGAAATGGACCGGAGTATTGAAAAACCGGGAGCCCGTGAGCAGACCCGGTCTACTTAAGGTTCCGAATTGATTTAGAACCGACTGGTTCAATATAGATCAGCAGGAGGTCGTCGGCAAGATAAAAAACCGATCGGTTTGAAAAAATTAAAGCAGCTTTAACGCCTGCATGAAGTGGCCGACAGGATCGTCAGAATCCTTGACTCGCAAGCTGCTTTCTACACATACGCCTGAAAAGAACACCATGACCAGGTCCGAGACCACCTCGGCTGGCAATTTGGTGTTCTCGGCATGTACGTTTGCCACGACCTCAGGCATCAAACGACGATGGCTGTCGTTCAAGAGTTGGCGTATGCCGTCGGACAGGGTCGAGATTTCACGTAATGCGTTCACTGAGAAGCACCCTGTGCAGCCATTCTCCTGCCGTTCTCCAAGCCGCAGAAAACGCTCGATATTAGTCCACCCCAACGGCTGCGCGCTCAGTATTTCAAGTGCCCCTCTGTGCTGGTAGTAGTAAGCCAGAGCATTGAAAAACAGGTCTTCCTTGTCTTGAAACTCTGAGTACAGGCCTGATTTGTTGACCCCCGTGGCCTGCTCCAGATGCTGGAGAGACGTTCCAGCAAATCCGTGCTTCCAAAACACTGGGAGCGCTTTTTCGAGCACAGATTCTCGATTGAATTTTCGGGGTCTCCCCATGGCAAATATCTCCACTGCAAAGCTTAAAGAACCGTTCGGTTTTCTATCTTATAGGTTCTGTAGCCCGTCAGCCAGTTGGTATCGAGTGAAGTTGACGACTGGAGATCGGGCAGAGATACAGCGTCTCGCCGTCGCTCGACAAAGCGATACCTCGGATGCAACGGTCAGGATCTTCGCTTTTACATCCGGTCCTCATAAAATCTCAGGTGCCTATTACATCGCAACTGAGTATGCGTTCCCTATGTCGCCAATCACGATGACGTGGGCGTGACGAAGCTGGAAGAGCTGCGCCAGATGCTCAACCACGATCCCGCAAGCAGAGGCATCAAGATCACGCTGCTGGCGTTTATTGCCAAGGCCTGTACGGTGGCATTAAACGCTTCCCGTACTTCAATGCATCACTGACCGAAGGTCAGCAAATTCTGCTTAAGAATCATTTTTATCGGCTTCGCAGCGGACACGCCTAACGGGTTGGTGGTACCGGTGGTACGAGACGTCGACCAAAAAGGTGTATTGGAAATAGCCAGCGAGATGTCGACGCTATCCGCGCTGGCGCGTGAAGGAAAGCTAAAGCCTCCAAAAAGCTGTCGTCAGTACTAAGGCAGCAGAGCATGCCCAGCGAGCATGATGGCCGCAGCGATCCCCGTCACCGAAAATGCCTGCTGCAAGCGAGGTCCGGCCAACTGCCCCGCGAACAAACGGCCAGCCAGCAACCCGAGCACAGCCCCCACTGCGAAGGGCAGCGCCGCTGGCCAATACAGCGATCCCGTCACAGCTGCAGTGGTCACGCTTCCCATCGACACAATGGCAATGGCAGCCAACGAGGTCGCAGTGATGCTCTTCATCTCCAGGTTGGTGCAACGGGCCAGCGCCGGAACGACGACAAAGCCACCGCCCACCCCAAGGAGTCCGGACAACACTCCTGAAAGCATTCCGGTCAGTGCCAGCGCGCGTGCGCAGGGCAGTGTCCAGCGCAAGCGCCCGCAGACTGGATTGAGCACGCAGGGCATGGAGTCCAGGCGAGGTGGTGGTGCTCCATGCCGCAGGTCCCGATTGGCGTTGTGCAGCATCCGCAGGCACGCATAAATCAGGACCATCGAAAACATCAGCGCCAGCGGTAGATTAGGCACGCGATGAGCGATGTAGAGCCCTAGCGGAGCCACGACGATTCCAATCATCGAGACCAGGCCTGCGGCACGATAGCGAACGATCCCTTGCCGCAGACCGAGTACCGCGCCCACGCCTGCCGAGAGTCCTACGGCCAGCAATCCAACCGGTGCCGCCTGGGGCAGTGACAAGCCCAGACCGAATACCAGAACCGGCACGGCGAGAATCCCTCCTCCGGCGCCGGTCAGGGCGAGGATCGCACCGATACCACCGCCCAACAGCACGCTCAGCATCGCATGGTCGAACATGATTGAACTCACAGGGCATTAATCGGAATTTTCAGATACCGCACGCCATTGGCCTCGGCTTCCGGCAAGTGTCCGCTGCGCATGTTCACCTGCACCGACGGCAGGATCAGCGCGGGCATGGCGAGGGTGACATCGCGGGCTTCACGCATGGCCACGAAGTCATCTTCACCAAGGCCGTCATGCACATGGATGTTGTGCTTGCGTTGGGCGTCGACTGTCGTCAGGTATTCGATCGGTCGGCCGTTCGGGCGGTAGTCGTGGCACATGTAAATCAGCGTGTCGGTGGGTAACGCCAGGATTTTTTTGATGGAGCGATACAGCGTTCTGGCGTCACCGCCGGGGAAATCGCAGCGGGCGGTGCCGTAATCCGGCATGAACAGGGTATCGCCGACGAACGCCAGCGTATGGTCGCCCGCGCTGATCACATAGGTCATGCAGGCCGGCGTGTGGCCGGGCGTGTGCAACGCCTGCGCGTTGAGGCTGCCGATGAGAAAATGGTCGCCATCCTCGAACAAGGCATCGAACTGGCTGCCGTCACGCTTGAACTGATCGCCCTCATTGAACAGCGCGCCAAATGCCCGCTGAACATCGGTGATATGGCTGCCTATCGCGATTTGGCCCCCTAGCCTGTCCTTCAGATAAGGGGCGGCGGACAGGTGGTCGGCATGCACATGGGTTTCCAGAATCCACATCACCCGCACACCCAGTTGCTGCACGCGCGAAACCAGAGCGTTAGCCGACTGCGTATGGGTACGGCCTGATTTGGAATCGAAGTTCAGCACGCTATCAATGATCGCGCCGCTCAGGGTCAAGCGGTCTACCACCAGGTAACTGAAAGTAGAGCTGGCATCATCCAGAAAAGCCTCGACTAGAATATTGTCGTCGATGAGCATGCCGCCCTCCTGTTGCCATGGTGGAACGGCCGCACACACGTGCGGCCGGTGCGCGTCGGGATCAGTAGCTTTTGTAGGGCAGGAACTTGCCGGACAGCACGACATTGACCCGGTCGCCCTTGGGGTCCGGCTGGCGCTGAATGTCCATGGAGAAATCGATCGCGCTCATGATGCCGTCGCCGAACTCCTCATGAATCAGCTCCTTGATGGTGGTGCCGTAGACGTTCACCAGTTCGTACCAGCGATAGATCAGGGGGTCAGTTGGCACCGACGTCGGCAGCGAGCCCTTGTACGGTGTCACTTGCAGCCAGGCCACGGCCTCATCCGATAGCTCGAACAGCTTGCCCAGGGTCTCGGCCTGAGATTTGTCGAAGGTCATCTGGCCCAGGCAACCGGCAGTAGTCCACTCCTTGGACAGGCCGATACGCTCAGCCACGTCACGCCATTTCAAGCCTTTGCTGACCTTGGCGGCGAGAATCATCTGGGTCACTTGGTCGCGATTGGAAATCATGGAAACCTCTCTCATCAGTCATGCAGCGGGATTGTCAAACAGGGTTCAGGCGACGATGCGCAGCTTGGAACTGGACGGGCCATCCGGCCCCGAAGGTGGACCGTCATCGGTGAGGCCGGGATAGACGATCAGCGGCTCGGCGGGCGTGGCGGCTTGCGCGTTCTGCTCCTGAATGGTTTTGGAGCGGCGCACCAGAAAGTCCACCAAGTGGTTGCGGATACGGTAGAACTGCGGGTCATGGTGGATGGTTTCCCGCGAGCGGTCGCGAGGCAGCGTGTTGATGACGATTTCGGCGATGCGCGCATGGGGGCCGTTGCTCATCAACATGATCTTGTCGGCCAGCAAAATCGCCTCGTCGACATCGTGGGTGATCATGTACACAGTCTGCTGGGTGGCGGCGCAAATGCTCAGCAGCTCGTCCTGAATCACCCCACGGGTCAGGGCATCCAGTGCGCCGAACGGCTCGTCGAGCAACAGCATCTGCGGCTCCACCGAAAACGCGCGGGCAATGCCAACACGCTGCTTCATGCCGCCAGACAATTGGCTGGGCTTCTTCTGCCCGGCCCCTTTCAGGCCGACCATCTCTAGAAAGCGCGTACCGTGTTCCGCCACCTGCGCCTTCGACCACTCCGGGTGGCGCGAGCGCACGGCGAAGGCAATGTTTTGATCCACCGTCATCCACGGCAGCAGCGCGTGGTTCTGAAACACCACACCGCGATCCAGGCTCGGGCCGGACACCTCACGGCCGCCCATCACCACCGTCCCGCTGCTGGCCTCGTCCAGCCCGGCGAGAATGTTGAGGATGGTGCTTTTGCCGCAACCGGAGTGGCCGATCACGCACACGAACTCGCCGCGCTGGATGGAAAAACTGATCTCTTCGAAAACCGGCGCAGAAGCGGCACCGTAGCGCTTGGTCAGCCCTTCGACCTTGATGAACGCGGGCGTGCGGCTGGCGTTTTCATTCAGCATAAGTCACCTTTTTTTGCAGGGTGGCGAAGAGCAGATCCAGCAACATGCCCATCACGCCGATCATGAGCACGGCGAAGATCACGTTGGACAGCGACAGGTTGTTCCATTCGTTCCAGACGAAGTAGCCGATGCCGGTGCCGCCAATCAGCATCTCGGCGGCGACGATGACCAGCCAGGCGATGCCCATGGAAATGCGCATGCCGGTGATGATCGTCGGCGCCGCGGCCGGCAACACCACCATGAACGCCTTGCGCAACGGGCTGACCTCCAGAGTGCGGGCGACGTTGAGCCAGTCCTTGCGCACCGCGGCAACGCCGAAAGCGGTGTTGATCAGCATCGGCCATACCGAACAGATGAAGATCACGAAAATGGCCGACACCGACGAATCCTTGATCGTGTAGAGCGCGATTGGCATCCAGGCCAGCGGCGAGATCGGCTTGAGCACCTGAATGAACGGATCGAGGGCTCGGTACAGCAGCGGCGACATGCCGATGGCAAAGCCCAGCGGAATCGCCACCAGCAAGGCGATCAGGTAACCGATGGCGACCCGCCCCAGCGAATGCGCCAGTTGAATGCCGATGCCTTTCTCATTGGGGCCTCGGTCATAGAACGGGTCGCTCAGTTGTTTGAGCGCCAGGGCCGAGAACTCGGCGGGCGTCGGAAAACCATTGGCCTTGCGTTGCTCGCTGCTGAGGCTTTTGCCCATCAGCATGGCGTACTCTTCATCCATCGCCGCCTTCGCGGTTTTTGCTGTCGGCAAAGTCGCCAGCTGCCATACCAGCAGCAACGCTGCGAGCATGGCCAGCGACAGTAGCGCCGCCCTGAATCTCAGTGTGTTCATCCCCTGCTCCTCTTACGTGCGCTTGATGGCAAAGCCATCCAGATAGGCCTTGGGTTGGGTCGGATCGAATGGCCGGCCCATGACCGAAAACGCCTTGTAGCCAGACAGCGGTTCGACGCTGGCTTCACTCATCGCCAATTCACGCATTTGTTTGCGGGCATCGGTCATCAAAAACACCTGTTCGGCGATGCCGTTGAAATCCACATCACCCTTGATGTAGCCCCAGCGCTTGAGCTGAGTGAGCATCCAGGTCGCCATGGAATACCAAGGCATCGGATCGAAGTCCGAGCGTTCTGGGTGGTCCTGCACCACGCCCAGGCCATCGGCGAAACGGCCGGTCAGCCCTTGGCGAATGACGATTTCTGGTTGGTTGAGGTAGTTCGGTGTGGAGATGGTCTGCGCAATCATCTTCCGGTTGGCCGGATCACGGGCCAACGCAGCGGCGTTGACAATCGCCCGGTACAGCGCCGCGAATGTGTTGGGATTCTCTTCGATGAATTTCTGAGAAGTGCCGAACGAACAGCAGGGATGGCCGTCCCAGATGTCCTTGGAGAGGACATGGATAAAACCGATTTCGTCATACACCGCACGCTGGTTGAACGGGTCTGGGCCAAGAAAACCGTCGATGTTACCGGCGCGCAGGTTGGCGATCATCTCGGCGGGCGGCGTGACCCGCAGTTGCACATCGCGGTCGGGGTCCAGACCGTGCTCGGCCAAGTAGTAGCGCAGCAGGAAGTTGTGCATCGAGAACTCGAATGGAATGGCGAACTTGAAGCCCTTCCAGTTGCGAGGGTCGCGATTGTCCTTGTGCTTGAGCGCCAGAGTGATGGCTTGGCCGTTGGTGTTCTGAATGCTGGCGACACGCATGGGTTGAGCGTTGGAGCCCAGGCCTAGCGAGATGGTCAGCGGCATGGGCGCAAGAAAGTGCGAGGCGTCCAGCTCACGGTTGAGCATGTTGTCGCGCACCAGCGCCCAGCCGGCGGTCTTCTGCAAGGTCACGTTCAGCCCCTGAGCTTTATACAGGCCCAGCGGGTCGGCCATGATCAGCGGCGTAGCGCAGTTGATGGGAATGAAGCCAATCTTGAGGTTTTTCTTCTCCAACGCACCGTTCTTGTCTTCGGCCATCGCTTGCATGGCTTGAATCGGTAACAGGCTGTTGATCGCCGCCATGGCTGCGCCTACCCCCACCGCCTTGAGGAAGCGCCGGCGAGTGGCGTCATGGGGAAACAGAGCACGGATCGCCGCTGCCTCGACAAAATCACGGGACAGGCTTTCGGGATTTTGCCCTCGAGCCATTCGTGCGCGCTCCGCCTCGCTGTCGTGGACTGACTGGCTGGCATGCTGGCCGCAGCTGCAACCTGACAAAGGCGCGTCATCGCTGTACGGTCGGTAAAAGTTCTCGTCGCTCATGCCCGCAGTCCTTCTGGTAAATGATGTTCAGGCGGCTGCCTGGCCAACTTGCAAGCTGGACGCCATGTGGCCGTCCAGATCCTGTTCCATGCGCAGGTGCCCTTCGCCCTGTTCGACGATCCGCCAGGTGCCGGCCATTGATGGCAGGCCGCGGAGCACGATGGGCAACGATCGGGTTTTCAGGCGGATCACCGGTTGCACGTGGGCGTAACCCGCGTGTTCACGGCCCAGCAAGCCGTGGGCGACGACCTGAGCCTGCAAGGCAATTGGTTCTACGAAACGGCATGGCATGCCGGCCAGGCTGATGCAGTCACCTAGTGCGTAGATATCGGCGTCACTGGTGACCAACGTCTGAGGATCAACTTGAATGCCCCGATCGAACGCCAGGCCAGCGTTGCGCGCCAAACGGCTCTCAGTCATCAGGCCGGTGGCGGCCACCACTTGGTCGAACTCGAAATGGCGATCGCATTCGGTGCTAACGGTTTTGCTGCCATCTGCCAAACCGCTGATCTGCGCGACCTGTACCGAGCCGATGAACTCGATACCCTGTCGGGATTGATTGCTCAGCAGCAATTCGGCCGCCAGATCGGGCAGCAGCCCTGCCAACGGCAACGGATTACGATCGATCAGCGTGACGCTGTGCCCTGCCCGGGCGAAGTCTTCGGCCAGCTCGCAACCCACCATGCCCGCGCCAATGATTGCAATGCGCTGCGCGCTTTCGCTCAGACGCTCCTGCAAGCCGGACCATTCGTTCAGGTTGTTGACGCGCCAGCACAAGGTCGGCGGCAAGGCCGCGGGCAGCGCCGGGCGTGCGCCTTGTGCCAGCACCAGCTTGGTATAGTTCAGGGTGCCGCGGGTGGTGCGCAGTTGATGCAGTGCTGGCGTCAGCCCTACCACGGAGGTTTCGCAGTACAGCCGTACCCCCAAACGCTGCGCAGCATCCTGCGCGGTTTCGCGAATCAGCGATTGCGCGGTCTGACCGCGGCTCACCGCCAACGACAATTCGGGCTTGTGATAGCGGTTGCCGTTACAGGCGCTGACCAGAGTGATCGGCACGCTACGGTCCAGTTCGCGAATGGCCTCGACAGCCGCCCAGCCGGCCAGACCGGCACCGACCACGACAATACCGGTGCCCTGCTGAAACATTGGTATCTGGCTGACCGCTGCCACTTCACGTTTGACGAACAGCTCAAAGTCGCTTTTGGTCACGCCACACAAAGGGCATTCCCAGTCGTCCGGAATGTCTTCGAAGCGCGTCCCCGGCGGCAGACCGCTGTCCGGGTCGCCCAGTGCTTCGTCGTAGATTACGCCGCAGGCGCGGCAGATGAATTGCAGCCAGGGTTTGGTCAGGGCGCTCATGCCGGCATCTCCTCTTTCATCAGGCGGGCCATTTCCCAGCGCAGGTGCTTGATCGCCGGGGTCACGATGGCGACGAAGTGCGCCTCACGGATGCGCCGCTGTGGCGCAGCACTCATGCGATAGCCCCGCGCGCCTTGATGCAGCAAGGCCGACTGCGACGCCTTGAGGGCAAGCTCGGCACCCTGAACCCGGGCGTCGAGGACATCCAGCAGGAAATCCTTGCTGGTTTCATACGGGGTACGGCACAGCCTGAGCACCCGCGAATTGAGATCATCGAGTTCAAATTGCAACTCGTCGGCGCCGTTGTGCAGGAACTGGTTGACATGGCCCAGCGTCGGCTCGACCTCACGGATCGAATCGATACTGCCCTGGGCAACACCGCTGGCCATCCCCGACTGCAACAGAATGAAGGCACCGCGAATGCGCTGAACAAATGGCCGTGCCGGATCGGCGATCAGGGCATCCTGTGGGACAAAATAATCGACCAGACGCACACCCCAGGTACTGGTGCCTTCCATGCCGGAAAATTCCGGGCAAGTCTTAAGTTCGACACGTTCATCGAGATCGAGCATGAACATGATTTCGTGCGAGATGGAGCCGTCGTTACGTTCCACGCCGGCGATAGCGCCGCAATACTGACCCCGGTTGATGTGGCTGACCCATGGCAACGCGCCATTGACCCGATAGCCACCGGGCACCGTGCGCGCGCGCAGGATCAGTGTTTCGATACCGGCCAGCGCCTTCATCGGGTTGGACAAGGCCGTACCGCCGAACGTCTGGCCTTGGGTGTGCAGCGCCAATCGCGACAGCAATGCGGTGTTGTCGGACTGGTCCATGTATAGGCCGCAGACGTCGTGGCACCACATCAAAAAGCCGGTGGAACCACAACTGCGACTGGCTTCATGCATGCTGCCCACTGCCACATCGAAACGCTGGCCCTGCGGCGTCAGGTGCGCGGCAAAGGCACCGGCCTGCGCGAGGGAAGCCATGATGTCCAGCGGATAATGCCCTTCATCGATCCGCTGAACCGATTCGGCCAAAGGCCCCATGGCAATGCGGCGGACCTCTGCGAGCACCTGGGAGTCATCACCCCAGTCTGCGGTGCGTTCCGCCGGTTCGAGTGCACGTGCGATGTTATTCATGGCAATCCCTCCCGTCAGTGTTTGCGTAAGCGGCGCGCTGGGTTCAGCGCTGCCGGTTCAATCGGCCAGGCTGATGCTGAACGGGATCGGGTTGCGCAGGGTGTTGGCCATTGGTGAGGCGTAGTTGGCCAGACGAACGATTTCGTCCAGGGTTTCACGGGAGGCATCGCCTTCCACCAGCACCTTGACGCGGATGTCCTGAAAGCCCATTTCCAGCGGCTGTTTCTCGGCACCACCCGCGCCCCAGGCAGATGGGTTACCGATATCGCCTTCGAGAAAGACTTCCAGCTTGCTGAGCTTGACGTTCATCCAGGTGGCCACGGCGGTGACGCCCACGGCGATGCAGCCGCCCAGGCCTGACAGAATGACTTCGCCGGGCGCCGGCGCGGTGTTTTCACCGAACAGGTGCAGCGGCTCGTCAACCACCACCGGCGTGTGATCGCCCACGTAGCTCAGGGTACGGAACACGCCTTGACCTACGGTATGGACCTTGTTGGTCCCACGGGTATGTGGGTTGTTGCGGCCCTTCTCGGCGAACGCCTCCAGGCCGGCCTGGTCGATTGGCTTCAGGTAAGTAGTGGCGACTTGAGCAGTTGTAGCGGACATGTTTGTTCTCCATTGGGCTGAGCAATGGGCTGGCTGCATGTGCAGCGCCCGTTCGCCAATGGGCTATCGCAACGGCTGTGCCAAGACCTATGGATCGGATAGGAAATTTTTATTCGCTATACAAATCAGTAGGTTGAAATCGAGGATTGGACTTTTACCAAGTTTCACCCCTTACAAGCGCCTCGCCTGAACGACCTTCAAATTGTCGACAATGTAAACAATGTCGACAATTTGTAAGCCTCATCCGCCTGCTAGGTTTGCAGCTTTTTCCAGCGGTAGTTGAATTGCCTAGCCGTCATTCCTAGCATCTGCGCAGCACGCGACTTGTTGCCCCCGCAGCGCTCGACGGCGTGTACCAGCTCATCCGCGGAATGAGAGCTGACCGCCACGTAGGGACGCACAAGCTCGTGATTGAACTCGGTCGCGGAGGCACTCCGCACAGCAGCAACGGGTGAGTTTTTCGCCCCGCGTGCCGGAAGAAAATGCTCGATGTCCCGCGCACTCAATACCGGCTTTTCGGCCAGCAGCACCAGCCGCTCGATCAAGTTGGACATTTCCCGGATGTTGCCAGGCCAACTGTGCCCTTGCAGACGCTCAATCGCACTCGCATCAAAGCTGACGTTACGCTGATTGGCCTGATTGATCCGGTTGAGAAACTGCAACGCCAGTGCGGGAATGTCCTCACGGCGACTGGCCAGGGTCGGCAGGTGAATCGGAATCACGTTGAGTCGGTAATACAGATCCTGGCGGAACACGCCTTGGCTGACCTCCCCGGCCAGATCACGGTTGGTAGCCGCCACCAGCCTGACATCCACCTTGATCTCGCGCTTGCCACCCAGCCGGGTAATGGTGCCCTCCTGCAACGTGCGCAGCAGCTTGGTCTGCATTGACAGTGGCAGCTCACCGATTTCATCAAGGAAGATCGTTCCGCCATCGGCCTGCTCGAACCAACCTTCGCGGGCTGTGTTAGCGCCCGTGAATGCGCCACGTTCATAGCCGAACAATTCAGACTCAAACAGCGTGTCGGGAATCGCGGCGCAGTTGATCTTGATGAACGGTTTGTCTTGCCTGGGACTGGCCAGGTGCAGTGCCCGTGCAAACAGCTCCTTGCCGGTGCCCGACTCGCCCAGTAACAGCACACTGGCGGTGGAATTGGAGACCCTTTCCAACTCCGAAATGGCCTGTAGCAATTGCGGCGAGCTGCCGACGATGCCATAGCGATTGGTGCGGGTTTCCAGCGCTCGCACCAGCTGCTGATTGCGAATTTCCAGCGCCTCGGTCTTCTCTCTGATGTAGGCGCGCAGGTGCAGGATCTGGCCGACCATGGTCGCCAGAATCCGCAGGATGCTGATGTCGTCAGTCAACGGCCGCACCCGCATGCGGATTCGGTGCGTAGCGAGCACCCCGATGACTTTCTGCCCGATCATGATCGGCAAGGCGATATACGACACGGGGCCCGGTGGCAGCTTGGCCCGTTCGACCACGCGCCCCAGAAAGGATGGCTCCTTGTCGATGTCCTGAACAATGATCAATTGCCCACGGGCCAGCACCCGGCCTGTAATGCCCTCATCAGGCGCGTACACGCCGCGTTTGATTTCCTCTCGAGTCAGCCCGTAGGCGTAGCGGATACGGGCGTGCTCTGACGCCTCATCGAACAGCACGACACGCCCACGATTCAGGCCCAACAGTTCGGAAAGCAGATGCAGCATCTCGTTGAGCACCGTATCCGAAGTGAGGTCTTTGCCCATCAAGCCGGTGACCTGTTGGAGCAAAAGCATCTCTTGAGATCGCCAGAACGCCGGTGACGCTTCGATATCCTGATCAGTCGTTACGTTTCCCAATCGCTTTCTCCAGTTCCGTGCCGCGATGAGTGAAGAGCTACACAACGCTTCACTGACAGCCATGCAAGAACTCTTCCGCAACCCAGCGTAGTGGTCTGATGAGAGCGGACACCCATTTAGGCGAGAATGCTCGTCAGATAGAGGTGCATGATGACCAAGCAACGTCCTTCCTTTTCCGCTGAATTCAAACGCGAGGCCGCAAGTCTCATGCTCGATCAAGGCTACCCATCCACGTCAATGACCGCTCAGAGAAACTCCATAATTCTTTAGTGTGACTTCAGTGTCAGACCGTTGATTCGGCGGGAGAACCTTTGAATATTCTTGTTACATCGTCCCTGATGATTCGTCCGCGCCGAGGCAGTCAATCAAATAGATCAGGTTGGCAACGTTTCTTGAAGGCTAAAAAATGAGGAAACTGCCATGCTATCGCCAGTCGAGTGTGAGAAACGCTATTTTCTCAACTTGGAGGGTGTCTAGGAAACCAGGAACAATTCAAATCGACGTGCGCAGGCAACGTCGAACTCAGTGGCTAAATCTGTTTTAACGCCACCCGTCTAGATTAGCCGTATGTGCGATGGAACCTTTCTGACATACTGTTATGTAAGATTAGAAATGAATAAATGGATTTCATATGGCCTCTATCGTTGGTACATCTCTGTCGAGCGTTTCAATACGCGCAACTCCTGTTTCGGCAAAGGGTTCTAGTTCATATCTGACTAATCAAGTTCTTCAGCAAATTGGAAAAAAAGAAGGAGTACTTGATACCGAAGCTTTGAAAAAAGCAGGGTTAGGCCCAAGTTTCGCATCGTTTGATGTGACTGCCATCACACCAAACGAGCTAGGGCTAGTGAGTAAAAACCTATACGCATTAGGGTTGATCGATAAAACCACCGCGAACCTGATGATTTCGGCAGGCACGAATTTGAACTCTGTGGGTAATCAAACGGTACCCGACGGAAAATTCAATGCTCTCGATTATTTCGCTGCACGAATAGATAACCTTAATAAAGCGAATGTCGGTAACAATCAATATGGTTTTCATGTGGTTCCAGACTACATAAAAACGGTCCATGCCCTGTTGAACTTGGACGATTTCGCGAAGAACCAAAGATCCTTGAGCCGCTCAGCGTCATCTATCAGTGGACAAGTTGCTGCAGCCCACCAAACGGGCGGTTTCAGCATTAAGATATAAGCTGTATCGCTGGATAGCAGCAACGCCCGACGATCAATACTGACCGAGCGGGCTAGCGACCCTTCCTCTATGGAAGGCTATCTCTTCTCGGCAGGGCTGCCCTGTAGAAGTTTGTTCAGAACAGAAACCAACTGATGGGCTTGAGTGCTGATCAACTGGCGCGTGAACTCATCGTGAGGGAGCTCGCCAGCGAAAGCTCTCTGCGCAAAGGGAAGTGTCACTTCATTAGGCGTCAGCATCACGCCCAGCTTTGTCAAGATGTCGCGCAGGTGGCTGATCCCTCGCACACCTCCGAATGGCCCCTGAGAAGCACTCATGACTGCTCCGATTTTTCCTGTCCAAGGTTCCGACCCCAGTGCTCCATCGACCTGGCGCGAGCTCCAGTCGATTGCATTCTTGAGCAGCGGCGGCACTGACCCGTTATATTCTGGCGTTGCAATCAATACGCCTTGATGGGAGCGAAGCAACTCGCGTAGTTCTATCGCACCTTGGGGTACACGATGCGCCTCCAAATCCTCATCGAAGATTGGCAGTTCGAGCGCTCTCAAATCGACGACCGTTACATCGGCGCCGTGTTGGCGTACTTTCCCAATAGAGAAGCTCAATAGTTTTTGGTTCAGGGAGCCCTCTCTTGCACTTCCTGCGAATGCGAGAATTTTTGGGTAGTTAGGCATTTATGGAGTCCGTTGAAGTTTGAGTGAAGTCACCTCGACGCGGTAAGGCCATCCAGCTTTACCGCGTCGAATCGTCGCGATGGTTAGACGTTATTCCTAGCTTGTGAGCCATTCCAGTGAAAAACGGGTATATGACTTATGCTCAGCATCGACTGGCCGACTCGATCGCAACGTGCAGCTGATAAAGGCATTGTTTACCCCATCGTTTGGACAATGCGCGGTGTTCGTGCAGAGTTCAATTGCGGGATTTTTCCTTACGAACGCCCGCCAACCTGGTCGGAGCGTCAAGGAAATCGAGCACAATTTTGTTGAAGTCTTCCGGCGCCTGTATGAAGGCGAAGTGGCTGGTGTTCGGAATGAACACGACCGAGGCGGTGGGGATAGACGCTGCGATATAGCGGGTATGCTCAGGCTTTATGACTTCGTCATGTTCGCCATCCACTACTAAGACCGGAGCCTGAATAGTTTTGAGTTGCGCAGGCGTCCAATCGGGCTGCGTGGCGTACATGCGCCCGAGCTCCGCATTCAGGTGCTCAAAGCCCTTCGGGGTAGGGGACAGCTGTTCATATTCACCGGAAGCACGTTGCAGAAACTGCGCGAACGCAGGCTTCTTGTCGGCATCGCTATACGTACCCTTCGTATCCACGTTCGCACCGAATGCGACAACCTTGCCTACCCGGTCCGGATACCGCATCGCCATATCCAGTCCGGTGATTCCACCATCGCTCCATCCAATGATGTGAGCCTTATCGATATGCAATAGATTCATCAATGCCACAGCATCGTCTGCAAACAGGTCGTAGCCTAAAGGCGCTTGATCGACACCGCTTCGCCCGTGGCCCCGCGTGTCGATGGAGACGACACGGAAGCGGCTCTTCAAGGCTTTGACCTGTGAGCTCAGATAGCTCGAATTAGCGGGGCCGCCGTGCAGCAAGATAACGGTAGGGCCTTTTCCAGAGTCTGCATAAGCCAACTGAATGCCATTGATCTCGGCCCGATGATAGACCGCTGAATCAAGCGGCGTCTCTGGGAGCTTCTCCCACGGGTTTGCGGCAGCGTATGCGGGAAGCTGAATTGTCGCGCTGACAAGGATCGAGAAGCCCAGCAATGATTTGAGAAGTGCAATCGTTTTTGACGAACATACAGCGGGCATATCAATTTTTTCCTTATTCTTTTCACTCGATGCAATTGCATCGGGTGACTGAGAGTAGTTTGCGAAAACACTATATCTTTGCAAGCACATTCAAAACCGGATACCGACACGTACATTTTCGCAAAATAAATTTAACCAACGGCTAACAGTCTCTTGAATGACTTGATTCAAAACAGTGCTGATGAGAATTGGTCTACCGGCTTTTCTGATGATTGGGACATGACGCCCATTGTGAAGATTTGGATTATTGCGTTTTTTTCAACGCACTTACCTATAAGCTGTATCTACAAGAGGTTCGTACAGTGTTTTCAATACACTCAGCTTTACGCTACCCGGTCGCAAAGGGGAGTAGGGCAATCTGGATATCGGCAGTCTCCGCCGCAATCTACCCTTGGCTTCTCACGGGCTTCCACTGGTTCGTTACGCTTCCAGACGCCTCGGGTCCTACGCATGGGCTGACAGCTCTTCGTGTCGTCTGCGCCACATTGATGCTGATGCTCGCGTTCTTTATTCCTTTGATAAATCTGTGGATCGCCGGTGCGCCAGAGTTGCAGAGTGCAGTGGCGCGCAGGTTCGCCCTCATTGCCATAGCTACGCCAGCAAGCTATGTGTTTTTTGGTGTACTGACCTATATGGCGGGCAGTCAAATCCCGGATGTCTGGAGCTGGTCACCCGCTTGGCTACTGATTGGCTCGGTAATCTGCGCCATGAATGGCAATGAGGGGCAACGTCGCCACGTCACGGCGTCTTCAAAACTGAGGTTTGCCCATGGTGTATGTGGATCATTGGCTTCGCTATATGCGTTGTTTCACATCGGGAATCACGCGGCAGGCATTTTCAGCGTGCAGCTTCATAGCGAGATCATGGAATTCGGTCGGGCAGTGTATCGGAGCACGCTAGGAGAACCTCTGCTTGTGGCGGTGATGCTCTTCCAAGTCCTGAGTGGCATACGGCTGATCTGGTGCTGGAGCGAAGCGGCCGCCGACCGGTACCGCACCTTTCAGGTCGCCTCTGGTGCGTTCATGGCCCTTTTCATCCTCGGCCATATGAACTCAGTGTTTGTCTTCGCCCGCATCTGGCTGGGAATTCCCACGGACTGGTCTTTCGCCACAGGAGAGCCGGCTGGGCTGATCCATGATTCCTGGAACATCAGGCTTCTGCCGCACTACGCTATGGGTGTGTTCTTTACCCTAACCCACCTGTTAAGCGGGCTTCGGGTGGTACTGATCGCACACGGCACGCCCACTCATACCGCCAATCGCTTGTGGTGGACCGGAGGCGCGCTGAGCGGCGGGATCTGCGTAGTGATCATGTGTGGGATGTCAGGTTTACACCTTAACTGAGCAACCAATCGTCGACGGCCATGGCGGGATCGTCGCCAAGAAGGCCAATGACAAAGTCCACCACGGTTCTGATGCGTTTAGGCACATGTTGGCGAGCATGGTAGACAACATGGATTGGGAAGCGCCTCGCTGGGTACTCCGGCAGCAATTGCACAAGCCTGCCCGAGCCGATATCGGGCCCTGCCGTTAGATGGGACAGCATCGCAATGCCGAACCCATTCAGCACAGCGCGATGCACAGCTTCAGCATTATTGGCTTGCAGCCTGGCGTGAATGGGGACTGCAAGGGGTCCCTGCTCTGTCATGAACCACCATGTGCTGTCATAGCCGCCCCGACGATGCGTTATGCATTCATGCCTTCCCAATTCTTCAAGGCTTGTAGGCGCGCCCATCCGGGCCAGATACGCAGGGGCAGCCACCAGCAAGCCAGATGTCGAACCGACGCACCTCGCGATCAGGTCGCTGTCCGATACGACACCTGCCCGTACTTCTATATCTATCCCGTCACCAATCAGATCCGGCGACTGTTCCTGAATCAGCAACTCAACCGACAGACCCGGATGTTGGGACAAAAGACGACCCAAGTGGGTGCTCAAGTGAAGGCCGAAAGGCGCAGGAGCGGCCAATCGAACATGGCCAACAGCTTCCTGATTGCGATGCCTGGTAGCTTCGAGCAAGGATTCGGCACAACTCAGCAGTTCGGTCGCCAAGGGGAGCAACATCAATCCTTCCTCGGTGAGCGCTACCTGGCTGGTCGATCGGTTCAACAAGCGCATGTCCAAATGCGACTCCAATGCACTGACTTGGCGGGACACTGCAGGTTGGGTTCGATTGAGTGCCTGGGCCGCTGCGGAAAACGATCCGCATTGCGCGACTTTCACAAAGGTTTTGATGGCTGAAACCAGATCCAAAGATGCTCTTCCGCAGGTGAGGAGGCCGGCGCGCGCCGACCCGAAACGTTGAGGCATAACCTATATGTCGGCAACTCATTGGTGCCTACTGCGAACGAACTTTAGTGTTGAACGCCATTTACCGGCAAGCCGCGAATCCAGAGATAAACGTTGTCTGGACGAGCGCTGCCTTTACTGTAAACCGGAAGGAAGAATGAACCCGCGAGTTTTATCTGCGCCATCCCCCGAACGCCTGCAATTTGCTCAGATTCGCACGGTGCTGCTATGTGCGTTCATAGCATTGATGGACGGCTTCGACATTCAGGCAATGGCCGTAGTCACCCCCCAGTTGCTCGATATTTGGCATATGAAGGCGGGTGAGTTCGCCCCAGTATTATCAGCCTCATTCGCCGGCATCATGCTTGGAACGATTCTGCTCGGTCAGGCTGGAGATCGGCTGGGCCGTCGTAAGGTCATCTTGTTCGCATTTACCGTAGTGGGCCTGGCCTCCATAGCAACCGCTCTCGCCACCCGTGTCGAAATCATGATGGTGCTGCGCTTCGTCACAGGTTTCGCCATCGGGGGGTGCCTGCCCAACGTCACAGCGCTGACCGCTGAGGCATTGCCGGCTCGTTTCACGGGGCGAGCCGTGACGGCAATGTACTGCTTTGTCCCTCTCGGCGGCATGCTCGGTGGTGTGGCGGGCAGCCAACTTATCGAACGGTTTGACTGGCAAGCCGTGTTCATCATTGGGGGCGTGCTCCCGCTCATCACATTGTTAGCGCTCCTGCGCTGGCTCCCGGAGTCTTCAACGGTGGCTGACTCTCACAGAGTCGACTCTCGACTGTTACTGGGACGACCTCAACTGACGCGGCAAGTCCGCGCTTTGTTCCAACCTCGATTGCGACGTGCCTCGACGCTGCTGTGGATGACTTTTTTTTGCAGCATGGCTTCCACCTATCTGCTGTCCAGCTGGCTTCCTACTCTCTTCAAAGCCGCGGGCAGGACGCTTCCGGATGCGATTCACATGATGTCTCTGTTTCAATTCGGGGGAGTGCTCGGGGGCTTGTTGCTCGGCTACCTAGTTGACCGTGGTTGGATTCGCTCCCTGCCGATGAGCTTTGTAATTGGCGGTTGTATGTCAATGCTGATCGCCTGGATGAATCAAGCTTCCGTCTACCTTTCAGCCGTCGTGGTGCTCGCAGGCGCTGGCGTCATCGGTTCACAGCTATGCATCAATGCCTTGTGCGCCAGACTCTACCCGGAAACCTTACGCGCATCCGGCATTGGCTGGGCGCTCGGAATAGGCCGCAGTGGCGCTATTGCCAGCCCTTACCTTGGGGGGCTGGCAGTTTCCTCAAGTTCTGGCTGGGAAAGCGTCTTCATAGCCGCGGCCGCACTTACCCTATTGTGCGGTTTGAGCACAGCAATGCTGGCCGCCACTCGTACCGGGCAACCAATGGACTAAGTTTTTTAGCCCGAATTGGGTCGTTACTCGAGACCGCTCGCGACGGCAACATGGCCTCCGATGCCGCGTGTCAGATTTATTCCGTTTCCTGATGCACGCCGAAGCCGTCCAAGTCTTCTGCCCTGTAAATCGACCGCTGTGCCCGCCTCCTGCCCTTGTTCCAACTGACCAAGGGCCCACGACCCGCGAGAACCGCAGCCACATGCTCGACCTCAAATCGAAACAAAATGCTCACGCCCCCGGCTGGCCCAATCTCAATTATCGCCACGGGCTGACAGCCGCAGCGTTCGTCTCAGTATTGATGCTGGCCGGTTGCAAAGAACCCAAAGCCTCAAGCGCAGACGCTCCGGTCGCTGACGTTGATGTCGTCACCGTTGAACGCAAGCCTGTCAAGCAATGGGACGAGTTCAATGGCCGGATAAGCGCTATCGACACGGTCCAGATTCGTCCCCGAGTAACGGGATATGTGGAGCGCGTTGCGTTCAAGGAGGGCGACGAGGTTCGCAAAGGTGACTTGCTGATAGCGATTGACCCCCGCAGATATCAAGCTGCGCTGGACAGCGCACAGGCGAGGTTAGAGCGGGCGAAGGCATCACTTTCGATGACACAGTTGCAAGACCGTCGCGCCCAAACGCTGGTGCAAAACAACGCTATGTCAAAGGAAAATGCCGACACCCGCCGTGCAAATTACCTGCAGAGCCAAGCCGATGTGAGAGACGCGGTTGCCGCGGTCGCCCTCGCAAAACTTGATCTGGAATTCACTCAAGTACGCTCCCCCATCAATGGCCGGGCCAGCCGCGCCCAGTTGACGCTGGGGAACCTGGCTGTGGCCGATCAAACCGTTTTGACTTCCGTGGTATCCCAGGACCCCATGTACGTTTACTTCGACCCCGATGAGCACAGCTATCTTCGTTACCGTGAGCAAGCGCGCGCTTCGAAAGACGGCCACGCCACGCTGACCGTCCGGGTTGGCCTCGCCAACGACCGGGGTTTTCCACACACCGGCGAAGTGGATTTCACAGATAACCAGATGGACGCGTCGACGGGGACCATCCGGTTGCGTGCTCGCCTTTCCAATTCAACTCACCTCTTCACGCCAGGGCTGTTCGCTCGCGTATCGCTCTCTAATAACGAAGAGAACGGCACGATACTCATTGACGACAAGGCCGTGCTCACCGATCAGGATCGCAAATTCGTCTATGTATTGGTCGAAGGGGACAAAGCGGAGCGTCGGGACATTACAGTTGGCCGAATTAATGGAGGGCTTCGTGTGGTCGAGTCGGGACTCGAGCCAGGGGACAAAGTCATTGTGAATGGACAGCAGCGAATCTATTTCTCCGGCGCACCGGTGAGGCCGTCGGAAGTTGCCATGAAAACTTCGCAGAACTGAGGGCTTAAGCTGTGGACTTTTCAAAATTCTTCATTGAACGCCCCATCTTCGCCATCGTTTTGTCAATCATTATCACGGTCGTCGGGCTGATAGCGATTCCGCTAATGCCCGTAAGTGAATATCCTGAAGTCGTGCCGCCCAGCGTTGTCGTCCGTGCCAGTTATCCCGGTGCGAACCCCAAGGAAATCGCCGAATCCGTTGCCACTCCCCTTGAGGAGGCGATCAATGGCGTCGAAGGCATCATGTACATGAAATCTGTGGCCGGTTCGGATGGCACGTTGCAGGTGGTGGTCACTTTTCTCCCGGACATCGATCCGGACACTGCGGCTGTGCGCGTTCAAAACCGAGTGAGCCAAGCCCTATCCAGGCTACCGGAGCAGGTCCGGCAGTTCGGTGTGACCACGCAAAAGCAATCCCCTACACCCTTGATGTATGTGTCGCTTCTCTCGCCCAAAAACACTTACGACGCGCTTTATCTTCGCAACTACCTCACTTTGCATGTCAAGGATGAGCTATCGAGGTTGAAGGGCATTGGAGACGTGGGCCTTTACGGCTCGGGCGATTACGCGATGCGAATCTGGCTGGATCCCGACAAGCTAGCCTCACGCGGTCTCACCGCAACGGATGCGTTGAACGCGGTACGAGAACAAAACGTACAGGTCTCCGCTGGGCAGCTGGGCGCCGAGCCCTCTCCAAAAGCAACCGATTTCTTGATATCGATCAACGTTCAAGGCCGGCTTCGCTCCGAAAAGGAATTCTCCGAGATCATCTTGAAAAGCGGTAACAATGGCCAAGTCGTACGGTTGGGTGATGTCGCACGCGTCGAGCTAGGCGCAGGCGATTACACGATGCGCACTTTCCAGGACAACAAAAACTCGGCCACCGCCGGCATCTTTTTGTCACCCGGCGCAAACGCTTTGGGTGTTGCCGAGCAAGTCTATAAAAAGTTAGATCAGCTCGCCGCGGACTTCCCTCAGGATATGACGTACCGAGCGGTGTGGGACCCGACGGTGTTCGTGCGTGATTCAATCAGCTCCGTGAAGCACACGCTTTTCGAAGCAGTAATATTGGTGGTCTTGGTCGTCATTCTTTTTTTGCAGAACTGGCGTGCTTCGATCATTCCGCTTTTAGCGGTGCCTGTGTCGGTGATAGGGACATTCGCCTTCCTATATTTGCTCGGATACTCAATCAACACGCTGACGCTGTTCGGTTTGGTGCTGGCAATCGGCATCGTCGTGGATGACGCCATCGTCGTGGTGGAAAACGTCGAGCGGTACATTGAGCAAGGCATGCCTCCTCGAGCGGCTGCGCACGCTGCAATGCGGGAGGTCTCCGGTCCCATCATCGCCATCGCCTTGGTGTTGTGCGCCGTGTTTGTACCAATGGCCTTCCTGAGCGGGGTCACCGGTCAGTTCTATAAACAGTTTGCCGTCACCATTGCCGTCTCGACGATCATTTCAGCAATCAACTCCCTGACACTGTCGCCTGCGCTAGCGGCCAAATTGCTGCGCGATCACCATGGGCCGAAGGACTGGCTATCACGCCGTATGGATTCCGGTCTAGGGTGGATCTTCCGACCGTTCAATCGATTTTTCCTCCGCAGCTCGAAGCGCTACGAAGGCACGGTCTCAAGGTTGCTCGGTCGTAGTGGGGCAGTATTCGTTGTGTACATACTCCTGCTCGGCGCTACGGTCTGCCTGTTCAACTCAATCCCCGGCGGATTCATCCCCACCCAAGACAAGCTCTACTTGTTTGCGGGCGCTAAGCTGCCAGAAGGAGCGTCATTATCCCGGACGGATGCCGTCACACGGCAATTGGGAGAGATTGCTCATCACGTCGAGGGCGTAGACATCGTCCCAGCCTACGCAGGGTTCAACGCTCTGCAGTCCGTGAATACCCCGAATGTGACCGCTTCCTACATCATCCTCAAACCATTCTCCGAGCGCACTCGCAGTGCCGCTGAAATTAATGCCGAACTGAATACGAGATTTGCGGCGATCAAGGATGGATTCGCCTATGCGCTCCTGCCTCCGCCGATACAGGGGTTAGGAAATGGGTCGGGATATTCGCTTTATTTGAAAGATCGTGGCGGGCTTGGTTATGGCGCCCTGCAGAGTGCGCTGAACGCTTTTATCGCCGAAGTGGCCAAGACGCCGGGCATGACGTACCCAGTAAGCTCCTATCAGGCGAACATTCCACAGCTTGAGGTACGTGTTGATCGAGTCAAGGCAAAAGCGCAAGGCGTTTCTCTGACCAGTCTATTTGAAACACTCCAGACATATTTAGGATCGGCGTATGTCAATGACTTCAATCAATTTGGCAGGGTGTATCGGGTGCTCGCGCAGGCTGAAACAGCGCACCGCCAAACTGCGCAAGACATTGGAAATCTGCGCACCCGAAACGACCGCGGGGACATGGTGCCCATAGGGTCGATGATCAGTGTGGTGCCTACATTCGGGCCTGACCCGGTGGTGCGCTACAACGGTTTCCCAGCTGCCGACGTTATCGGAGACTCCGACCCCGCTATCCTTTCATCAGCCCAGGTGATTGAAAAACTCACCGAGATAGCAGGGAAGGTCCTGCCTCACGGCATTGAGCTGGAGTGGACGGACTTAAGTTACCAACAAGTGAGCCAGAATAACGCTGCGCTGATCGTATTTCCCCTGGCCGTCATGCTGGTATTTCTGGTCTTGGCGTCGCTTTATGAGAGCTGGACCCTGCCCTTTTCAGTCATCCTCATTGTGCCAGTCTGTATGTGTTCCGCTTTACTGGGGGTCTGGGCCACCGGCGGCGACAACAATGTCTTCGTTCAAGTGGGGCTAGTGGTGCTGATGGGGCTGGCCTGTAAAAACGCCATTTTGATCGTGGAATTTGCTCGGGAGTTGGAAATGAAGGGCAAGTCAGTCGTGGCGGCAGCGCTGGAGGCATGTCATCTGAGATTACGTCCAATCATCATGACCTCGGTAGCTTTCATTGCCGGCTCAGTCCCGTTATTGATAGGACACGGCGCAGGAAGCGAGGTGAGGCTGGCCACAGGGGTAACCGTTTTCGGCGGCATGCTAGGCGTCACGCTTTTCGGTCTTTTCCTGACACCGGTGTTTTATGTGGCGTTGAGAAAACTAGCGCTGCGACACGCGGCAGTGCGCGTGGAGAAGGCGGTAGATCTCAGCGCTTGAGCAAGGTCGGAGGGCGCGCCTGTACCGAACGCTCAGATCGGTCGGCGCAGCCCCTCGTACGCAGCTTTTTTCGTCACCTCAGGATCTGTATCTCTGGCAAACCAAGCTCAGGGCCTGCTCGAGCAAATCAATGAGTTCAACGCTGTCGAAGGGTTTAGCTAATACACCCAAGACGTTCGATGGTCTGGCCTGTACCCCATGTCCAAAAGCCAGAGACGCCGTCATGAGAATGATTGGAGTGGACGCGCAGCTAGCGTTTAAAATTTCGGCGAGTTGCCAACCGCTAAGGCCCGGCATCTGGATGTCGGTCAAGACGCATTGGATACGAGGAAATTGAACGGATTTCAAAAAGATTTCTGCGCTTTCGAAGCAGTGGCAAGAGTAGCCATAGGACCTGAGCAGACTCGCTAACGAGTCGCGTACCATACGGTCGTCATCTATGACCGCTAGATTTGTAGTGGTAGACATTTGCACCTGCACCGGCTTAGTGAGGGCTTCCTCGCTGCCGAATGTGACGGCTGATTGGGTTGTAGCCAAGCCCTCAGACGAAAGCGGCCATGCCGAGAGCGTCGGCGTCATGACAGATCCACGGCAAATTGCATGCCCCCAGCCAACAGTCCTTGTCGAAAATAAAAACGCTGACCTAAAGCATTGCCCAAGGCCGTATCTAGTACTAAACGGTTGCAACCAGCGCGGCCCGCGATAGCTTTCAAGTCCCTTATCAGCAGAGCACCTATACCAGTTCCCCTGATGGACTCGGTAGTGATCAAGTCGTCTACGTACAGGAAATGGCCGTGTATCATATTTGTCATCATTCGATAACCGGCTAGCCCCACAGGGGAGCCGGCTTGCAGCGCCGCAAGTATCCTATAGCCCTCTGGCCGTTGGCGTCGGGCGCAAACAAGCAAGTCATCGGCAGACTTCAGCTGAGGCCGAAGTTGTCTCATGACTTCAAAGCAACGCTTGATATCCGAATCAGATTCCATAAGCTGCAGCGTGACGTTCGAGAAAACTTCGTCCATCAATGACTCCTAAGCAGTGGCGGCGGTATTGCAAGTGCGCTGCAGGTTCACAGGTCAGCAGGCTTCAGCAGGCAAGGGGATCTATACTTCAACGTGAACACTCTTCTCATGTCAGATAGTATCGGCACCAGCCTATTTCATTTAACTAATAGTGTTGCCTTCGATCCACCCTGCTGCAGATAAATCAGTTTTAACCATTGAAACCCTCACGGCGCCCGTCCCTGCGTGTAAAGTCCATCCGCGCGTTGGGAGCTTTTAATTAAAACGTCATGGGTGCTCTTCGTCTGTTCGTTCAAACGACTTCGCTTACGGAGTTAATTCGAGCGGCATCGGCCAGGGCCTAAGGAATATTCATGTCACTGTACACACTGCTACTTGCCACGGTTGTGAACGTCAACAAAGAACTGCCGGTTCAGGGTAGCCTGACACTCGATGATTGCACGAAAGCTGCGATGGAGGCTTTAACGCAACAGTACAACTACGCAAAGTGTCGGCCTACGCAACCAGAGCGGCCTGTAGTGTTCGTCAAACTTCCTTCAGGTGTGATCACTGAGGTGGAACGCCAGCCAGGAGGGTATAAACTTTCCGGGGAGTACACTGCAGCGGACGATGCGTTCGTTGCAACCGCGCTGGGCAGGCCTTCTAGCCTTGTCCACTCACGTACTCATCAGTCGGGCCCTGACCATCTGAGGCTTGAAAAGTCACCTGAATCGATAGCGGCTGAGTGACCATCGCCGGGAGGCGAATTTTTATTCATCCGACCGCTTACTGTTAACGGCAAAATGATACTAGCCGTTATCACGGCCCCGGCCACGATCAACGAACGGGGGGAAGGCTGCGCTCGCTGTACTCCACTAAACGTCCACCCGACCCCAAGATAATTGGAGCACCCGAAATCTCGGGAATTGGTCATTTACCTAATACACCGACCCGTCTATAAAAAGTGCTTGTATCGAGGAGGAACTCTTGTGGCTCGAGTCATCATCATTCTGACGACAATTTTAGGCGCGGCGATGGCCGCAAACGGCATTTTCATGCTGTCCTCACCCGAGATTTGGTTCTCGGTGGTGCCTGGCGTAGGTAGGACCGGGCTGTTCAATCAACACTTCATCCGAGATATCGGGATTCTCTATATCTTCATTGGTGGCGGTTTTGTTTACGGCGCCTTAAACCCCGCTTACCGCCTGTTCCTCTGGACCTCTGCGACGCTGTGGCTCACCTGTCATGCTATTTTTCATTATCTTGAGGTCATGACTGGGATCTGTTCGCCCTCATACCTAATCACCGAGTTTCCAGCTGTCACTTTACCTGCTGTGATCGGCGTGATCGCGACACTATACGCCCTCGGCAGCCACCGCCGAAACTTGGCCCAGCATAATAAATAAATCCTCTATGCCTGTTTCCATTGCTCTCCGTTGTGTGAGCGGACCATCATTTTATCTGGTGTCGCTGAGCTGACGCGCAGTTCGTTTTGAGACCCAAGATCAATCGCCCGACGCTTCGGTTGTTCGCGGTAGGGTTTCTCCACACGGATCGTTATTTACGGGTCCAACCCACAGCTTTCCAGGAAAGGATAAAAAGTTGGTAGGCAAGAACTTCGCAGGCGTCATTGCGTTTATGAAGGTGGCGTCGACGCAGAGCTTCAGTGCGGCAGCACGAGAGCTTCGTATATCCGTTCCGGCGGTCAGCAAAAGCATTAGTCGATTGGAAGCGCAGTTGGACGTTCGGTTGCTGGAGCGAACGACTCACCAGGTTAATTTGACGCGTGAGGGACGTCATTTTTTTGAAAACTGTTTCAGCAGTGTGGATCACGTCGTAAAGTCAGCGCATGAGCTAAAGGCGTTTGCGTGCACCGAGGCGGGCACTGTTCGAATCAGCTCCACGGTTGGCTTCGGTCGTAAATGCATAGCGCCGCTGCTCCCGACGTTTTGTAAAAGATACCCGGATATCAAAATAGAATTCGAACTCACTGACCGCTTGGTTGATTTTGCGGATGGGCAATATGATCTTTCGATTCGTAATGGCCGCTTGGTGGACTCGGGAATCATCGCCCGAACGCTTGCCCCCATGCGAATGATTATTTGTGCAGCACCAAGCTATCTGGAACGAGCGGGCACACCTGAGACAATTCAAGATTTGCGTAACCACAAAATCATTGGGTTCCGCCGCGCTTATTCTGGCAAGACATACTCGTGGGAATTAGCCGTGGACGGTGAGCTCGTTCGACTTCCCATCCCGGAACACGTGGTCTTTGACGATGTTGGGCTGATTACCATGTCGGCCGTCGCTGGGATTGGCATCGCTCAACTGGCGAATTATCAAATTGATGATCTGTTGGAAAGCGGTCAACTGGTTCCGCTACTGACAGACACTGTGGCTGAGGGCCGGGCCCATTATCTGTGCTACAGAAGCCGCCACAATATCCCCGTGCGTACTCGGTTGTTCATCGATTACCTCATGAGCTGCTTCAATTCGTCTGAAGCTTCAAGGCAATACTCTGTACCGCTGCGACAGACGACCAATCAAGCCCATTGATCGCTGGATAGCGAGTCAGCTCAGTGTTTTCGTTCCAGGGGCGTGCCAGCCGACCACGGGCCAGTGGGCTCCAAGGCATCACCGCGATGCCTTGGTCCGCGCACAGCGGCAGCATTTCCCGCTCTTCCTCGCGGTCCAGCAGATTGAGGTGACTCTGCATGCTGACGAACTGGGTCCAACCGTGCAGCTTGAAGTTGTACAGCGCCTTGTTGAATTGCCAGGCCGACATGGACGACGCGCCGATGTAACGACCTTCCCAGCCTTTACCACGTCGTGCGGCGCCTCGAGCGTTTCCTCGATGGGCGTTCGCTCGTCCCACCGGTGTATTTGGTAGAGGTCAACATAGTCGGTGTCCAGTCGACGCAAGCTGTTGTCGATCTAGTTGAAAATAGCCCGGCGTGACAGCCTGGCTCGGTTGGGCCCTTGGCCCATCCGATTGAAGACCTTGGTGGCGATTACAGCTTCGCTGCGTCGGGCGAAGTCACGCAAAGCGCGACCGACGATTTCCTCCGAGGTACCGTCTGAATAGCTATTGGCGGTATCGAAGAAGCTGATTCCGAATGCCGGTCTGCCGCAGGAGAACCATCCGTTCGATCAACTAACCGATGCCGACTGGAGTCGTCAGTGGAACTTGCCGAATGCGGTGTAACGGTGAGTGCGGTGGCCCCCGGGTCGCTGGAAACGCCGATGTTCGCCAAGTTCCTGCAACCCGGTGAAAGTTGGGAGGAGGCGATGCAGCGCTACCTGCCGCAAATACCCTTGCATCGACTCGGCTCGGCGCAGGAAATCGCCGAGACCATCGCTTCGATCTACAGAAACTGGTAGGCATTCCCGATGCCGAGTTCCAGGTGTTGGTCACCGAGCGCAGTGGTCGCGATACCTCGACCAAGTGTCCGACCTCAGAGCCGGTTTCGTGTCCGCATCGACCATGGACATCTAAAGTGCCGACCAGACCTTGCACCTGACCAAGCTGTTCTATCGCCAAACCTTTCTCGGCAAGACGCTGGATCTGAAATTCGGCCACCTGCCGGCGGGCGACGATTTCGACGTAGCCACCTGCGAATTCCAGAAGTGGACATTCTGCGGATCACTCGGCGGCCATGGTGCCGGAGTGTGGTACAGCGCGCCGATCAGCCAGTGGGGCGGAGGGGGAGAAACAGCCTCTGCGTGCGGTCGCTGTCGCTCGGGGCATAGTGCGTCGTACCACACGTCGTAGGGTCATTACATGTGCCGGAATTTAATGTCCGCGATAAACGTGCGCGCCGACTGCGTTTGCTTGAACAGTACAGGCAGCGAGACGATTACGGCTCCGGCTCCTGTTCAATGCCGCTATGCCATGCCTGCGGCGCCTTGGCATAGGGGATGGCATGTCCCTGGCCTACACTCTGGTCATCGCGGAAGGCGGATTGATTATCCATAACGCTCACCGGCAAAATGGCTGGCATCAGCAACTGTGCCTTCATATTTCACCAACAGAGGAAGCACAGTCACGCCGTTCCTGACAATCCGGAAGCGGCCCATCGTGATCACTTATGAACCTGGGCTGAACAATTTGTG
Organism: Pseudomonas sp. RIT409; assembly: GCF_003052515.2. Lineage (GTDB taxonomy): Bacteria > Pseudomonadota > Gammaproteobacteria > Pseudomonadales > Pseudomonadaceae > Aquipseudomonas. The sequence continues at coordinate 142,286 of NZ_QARE02000002.1, forward strand.
CGCAGCCTCCCTCTATGGAGAAAAATATGCGCCAAGACCCACTGGACGGGCTGATTGCCTTTATCACGGTCGCCGAGACGAAGGGCTTTACATCAGCTGGTGTGAAGCTGGGTATCTCGACTTCGGCGGTCAGCCAGGCGGTTCGTACGCTGGAGAAGCGGCTTGGACGGGCGCTCTTCAACCGCACTACCCGTAGTACCAGCCTGACCGAGGATGGTGAGCGTTATCTGGAGCTGGTACAGCCTGCGGTTGAACAACTGATTGCCGCCTCCGCTGAAGTTGGTCGCGAATCAGTGTATCCATCCGGACAACTGCGCATAAACGTGTCGCGCGCCGGACATCTGATCGTGTTGCAGCCGATGCTGCGCCGCTTCATGGATAAGCACCCAGAAATAAGTGTCGAGGTGCGGGTCGAGAATCTGTTGGTCGATATCGTCTCTCAAGGATATGACGCCGGCATTCGCTTCGGCGAACTGGTCGAAAAGGACATGGTGGCTGTGCGCGTCGGGCCGGTAATGAGCACACATATCATATGTTCGCCGGGTTACCTTGAGCGGCACGGCGTGCCTGAGCATCCCTATGATCTGCGCGAGCACGACTGTATCAACTTTCGTCACACTACCACTGGAATGCTCGAACGCTGGGAGTTCGTCCGTGGCGACGAGAAGATCGATCTTATGGTGAACGGCCGTCTTACCGTCAACGACTCCGAAATCCTCGTGCGCTCGGCACTCGATGGACTGGGGATCGCGAATATGATTAACGGCTACATCGAGCCGTTCCTCGAAGACGGCCGCCTGGTGCGATTGCTGACCGACTGGAGCCCGCAGATTCCCTCGCTGCATCTGTATTACCCCAATCGGCGCCGCGTGCCGGCCAAACTGCGTGCATTGATCGACTTCCTACGCGCGGAGCGCGACATGCCCGCTCGGACCGGCGACCTGGTTCTCTAGCATGCGCTGGCCTGCGAGGCGTTAGCGACCATCCAGTGCCCTCGGCGCCAGGAGATCGAGCCAGCCGACCTGAGCATTGCTCCGGCGATTGAAGGCGTGCCGGTTCAGGCATTTTTGTGCTTGGGACAGGAAGCTGAAAGTTCGCCTGGATCTTGAGCCATGAAATTCTCCAATTGGTGCAAATCAAAACACTGGCCGAGTGGCGACCCGCCCCATGGGCTCAAGGTACTGCACAGTGCCATAGCGTGTTTTCCTTCGTTCGATGACCACGCAAACCAAGTTCGTGTGCCGAGCGGCAGAGTGGTTTGAACAGCGGACCGCGCAGGGACATGTGTTCGACTCGCGGGCATGGTCCAGCAAGACCGCAGCGGCGCACTGCGCCTGAAGCGAAGCTTACCGATGGCGATTACCAAGTTTATCTTCACAGGGTTTCGCCCAATTATCGGCTTATCGCAACGTCGGCAGGGAAATAAGGTAGAGGCCATCGTTGGAAAGGAGCCTGCTATGAACACTTCCGAACCTTCCCTACTGTTCTTCATTACTGGCGTATCATCCGGCTTCGGTCGCACTACCGCCGAGGCAGCGCTAGCCGCCGGGCATCGCGTCGTCGGTACCTTACGCAAAGAGGACGAGCGCGCCGCTTTTGAGGCGTTGTCGCCCGGAAAATCCCGGGGGGTATTGCTCGACGTCACCGATCACAAAGCGGTGCAGTCAACGGTGGATCGTATTGAGCGGGAAATAGGGGCGATCGACGTTCTCGTGAACAATGCCGGCTACGGTCATGAGGGCCTGATCGAAGAGTCCACTCTGGATGACCTGATCAGGCAGTTCGATGTCAACGTATTCGGTGCTGTCGCCGTCGCCAGGGCGGTGCTTCCGTACATGCGAGGTCGCCGCCGCGGTCACATCATCAACATCACTTCTATGGGCGGGATCGTCACCTTCCCAGGGCTGGGCTACTACCACAGCAGCAAGTTTGCCTTGGAGGGTTTGTCCGAGTCGCTGGGCAAGGAAGTGAAACACCTCGGCATCCATGTAACCGCCGTAGAGCCGGGAGCGTTTCGCACGGACTGGGCGGGACGCTCGATGGTTCGTGCTCCGCGCTCCATTGCTGAATACGACGAGGTGATGGATCCACTGCGTGCGAGGCGAATTAGAGACAGCGGCAACCAGCTTGGGGACCCCGCGAAGGCGGCTGCGGCCATCCTGACGTTGGTCGAGTCACCCACCCCCCCGGCGCATCTGTTGCTCGGCTCAGACGCGTTGCGCCTAGTGGAGGAGAAACTGGCTGTCCTGCGCGCGGAAATTGAGGCGTGGAAGCCTGTCACCTTGTCCACCGACTTCGAGTAATAGGCCGTTAGTATGTCCGACGCCGTTTTGGACCCGGTTGGACCACCCCCCAACCCAGCCAAGCTGACGCGGCATAGCCGTGTCGGTTTACTCTTCGGCGTACTTGCCGCTGTCATCTGGGGCGGTTTCCTGACCGTTTCACGTCACGGTATCGGCGAGGGGCTTCGTGGCAGCGACATGGCGTTCTTGCGCTATGGGACTGCCGGCCTGTTGCTGTTGCCAGTGTTGCTGCGACGATCCCCATTGACGCTCTGCGGTATCGGATGGTGCCGCAGCCTGGTGCTGACGCTATTAGCGGGGCCTTTATTCGTCCTCATCGGTGCCAGCGGTTACCTGTACGCCCCTCTCGCCCATGGCGCGGTGATCCAGCTCGGCGTGCTGACGCTGGCTAGTATCGCGCTGTCAGCCTGTTTTCTAGGCGAGCGTCTGCGAGCGTCGCGATTGGTGGGGCTGGTGGTGCTGGTCGCAGGGTTGGCAACGATCGCTGGACCAGCAATTTTTTCCGGGGGTTCGCTCGCATGGATCGGTGACCTGATGTTCGCCACAGCAGGCGCAATGTTCGCGACGTTCACCGTGCTGATAAGGCGCTGGAAGATCGCGCCACTCGACGCGACAGTCGTGGTGTCGGTGCTGTCGGCTGTCACATACTCGCCGTCCTACCTGTTGTTAGAGGGCACTGCGCGCATAGCCTCGGCGTCGCCCTCAATCCTAGTTGAACAGGTATTTGTGCAGGGTGTGCTGTCCGGCATCATCGCGTTATTCGCCTTCGCCCAAGCAGTCCAGCGGCTCGGAGCCGGGCGCGCCGCACTGTTCCCGGCGCTGGCACCCGCGGTCGCAATCCTGCTCGGCATTCCATTGATCGGCGAGTTGCCGACGGCGGGCCAGTGGCTGGGCTTGGGTATCGCTAGTACCGGGTTGCTGATTGCCTTGGTTACTCCGGCGGAGGCCTTTTCCTCACCTCCACCTGTCGACGCAGCCGGGGTTGCGGCGGTGATCTCTCCAAAAAGCCATTCATGAACTCAGGTGCGGCTTTTGGTGGGACCGGGTTGGCTTTTTCAACAGAGTCGGCCGTGAGCTGTGTATCGCGAATGGCGACGATGCGCCGGATACGGCTCGGGCGTTTCTCAAATGGTGTCGACTTCACCGACGCGCTATCGCTTGCTGGAAATAGATGCGCATTGTCAAGACGTCTGCGCAATGTCTTCTTCCCCACCTGGCGAGTGCTGCGCCGATCAATACGTTGGAGCAACTGATGCACGCGCCCCGGGTGACCACCCGGATCGCGGGGTCAGTACCCGACGCGCTGTTGGTGAAAGGCTTTTCCAATCTCGACAAGAGTGCCGCTGGGAGCGAACAGCTTTACCGCATGCTGTTGGCAGGACGTACCGATATCATCGTCGGCGATACGCCCGCAGGGGTGGCTTACTATGCCCATAAACTGAATGTTCCACCCGCCGCCCTGCGCAGGATACCAGTGGAAATGTATTGCTCTTCGCAGTACATCGCCTTTAGCCCTGACTCGGACGATGAGGTGGTGAACGCCTGGGCCAATGCGCTGGCCACCTTGCGCAACTCAGGTGCTTTGGCGAGGATTCAGCGACGATATGAACACTGGGTAAGGTAATGCCCTGTGTTCAGGCAACTTTGATTAGGCCTTCGGCGTCAGGCGTGGAGCGCTTCGCGGTTTTCCCCGCCTGCTGCTCTGCCCACTTCATGAACTCGACGATTGCCCACTCCTCTCGGCGCTCTTTGGCGCAGTACACGAAATAATCGAATTTCAGTTCTGAAGTGGCGTTGGTCACCTGTACGAGTCGTTTAGAGCGCAGCGCTTCGGAAGCGAAGACGTTGTTCACCAAAGCGATGCCTTGCCCTGCGCACGCTGCACTTATCAACAGGGATTCATCTCCGTAGCTTGAGCCTGCAATCATCTTTCGGTTATTCACACCAAACGCATTCATCCACACCTTCCAGTAATTGCGCTCCGTGTCTTGCAGCAGTGGGTAAGTGAGGCAGTCCTGTGGACTTTCGATCGTGCGTTGTTTGGCGAGCAGTTCCGGGCTGCACACAGGGATCAGGTACGACGACCAGAGACGGGTTGCATGGTTGTCCGGGCTGGCAGCCATTTCACGCTGGATAGCGATATCCACATGGCCATGCTTGAGGTCTGAGAGGCCGTTGCAGATCTGAATCGAAATTTCGATGGTCGGACACCGTTCCTTGAAATCCCCCAATGCCGGTATCAGCCATGAGCTGGCGATGGTTGAGGTGGTGCTGATCGCCAGGCGCGTTTGCCGCGGCTGCTTGAGGGCTGCGCTGGACCAGGCTTTTTCAATGACGTCGAAGGTATCAGCCAGCTCTTCGAACAAGCCACGGCCACTGGTCGTGAGCTGAATTCCTTTGGCGTCGCGCTCGAATAGCCGCTTGCCGATCTGGTCTTCCAGTCCCTTGATCTGCTGGCTGATCGCTGCTGGGGAAACGCACAGGTGATCCGCAGCGCGTTTCATGCTGCCGACCTTGCACACCTCGACGAAGGTGCGCAGGGCAATCAGCGGGATCGCTCTGCTCATCTTTTAGCCTCCGCGCTGGCGTCTGAGCCAATCATTCGAAGCATCGATGGGTCTGTCCATGTGGCCATGTTGAATACGTCCAGAAGCCTGTTGGTGTCTCACTGCGCCGCATGTGGATAAATACCCGGCACAGCCCCCTCCCGTCAGGCGCTGAAGCCAGCGCCCTATTAGGTTGTGGATAACTTGAACAGCTCGAGATCAGGTCGTTGCCGGCGTGTCCTGCGCTTTTGGAGCAGGTTTGGCCTTGCTCTGGCCGAGCACGAACCACACGGCCAGGCAAATCAGGCCGCCGCCGTACAGATGGCCGACGGACAGGTGCTCACCCAGAAATATGACGCCCCAGAGCACGCCGAACGGGGGAATCAGAAACGTCACGGTCAGTGAACGGACCGGTCCGATGTCGGCGATCAGGCGGAAGTAAAGAATGTAGGCACAGGCCGTGCAGATAAAGCCAACGGCTGCGAGAGACAGCCAGACTGTCGCGTCACCCCAACTGACCGGTGGGTTGACCACGGCGGAAATACCGAAGAAAGGGGCCAGGAACAATGTCGCGCCGACCTGACTGCCGAAGGCCACCAGTTTCGCGTCGAGCCCGCCCTGGTCGGCGATCCATTGTCGGGTGAGAAAACCGGCTGCACCGTAGCAACTGGTGGCGACCAGGCAAGCCACGGCCCCCATGACGACGGAACTGGTAAAGGTCATCGGCCCGGTGGTGGTCAAAAGGGAAATCCCCAACAGGCCGACCAATACGCCCGCCGCTTTTTTCGGCGTGAGGGAATCGTTGAAGAACATCGCGCCGATGAGAACGCCCATCAAGGGGGTGGTGGCATTCAGAATGGCGGAGTAACCGGCAGGGAGCAGCAAGGCTGCCATGCTGTACATCAAGAACGGGATGCCCGAATTGATCACGCCCAGGATCAAGGTGGCTTTGAATTTGCCGTTGAATTCATGATGCGTCTTGAGAATCGCCAGAATGACCAACAAGCCGATGGCACCCAGCAGCACGCGGAAGAACGCGGTGGGCAATGCACCCAGCACGGGCGCCGCCACTCGCATGAACAGAAAGCTGGCTCCCCAGATCGCTGCCAGGAGCAGTAACCGCACATAGTCAGATGGCCGCATGACACTTCCTTCCCGTCTTCAATGCGTTCAACAAAACGACTCGAAAGGTGTAGATTGACGCTCTTCGAGCCGGGGTGTGATGATTTCAACAGTGTCTGAACCCCCGCTCAAGCGAGCTTTTCTAACGCACATTAGATTTTCTTAACTCAAGGATCGGCATGAAATTCCCGCCCCTGTACGCCTTGCTTTGCTTTGAAGCGACGGGGCGTCACGCCAGCATGAAAAGCGCGGCGGGCGAGCTTTTCGTCACCCCTGCGGCCATCAGCCAGCAGATCGCCAAATTGGAAAAAGCCGTTGGCGTCACCTTGTTCATTCGTAATACCAAGCGTTTGGAGCTGACTCCGGAAGGCAAGATCTACTTGCGTGCCATTCGCCCGGCGCTGGGTCAGATTTCCGATGCCACACAGCGGTTGATGAGCGATAACGGTCCCAACACCATCACGGTCAGCTGCACCAGCGGCTTCGCCATGCAGTGGCTGTTGCCGCGTCTTCCGGATTTTCAAGCCTTGTGCCCCGGCATCGAGGTGCTGATCAGCACCACCAACCGGCTGGTGGATCTGCTTGGCGATGGTGTCGACTTCGCGGTGCGCCATGGGTTGGGGCGGTATCCAGGGCTGGAAGTCGAGATGCTGATCAATGACCGGCTGCAACCCGTCTGTGCACCCAGCCTGCTGCCGGAGTCGCGTTATCTGTCTTCCCCCATCGACCTGAAGAACTACAACCTGCTCCACGACGAGCATCGCGAAGACTGGGCCTTCTGGCTAAGGGCGGTAGGGATCGAGGACGCCGACGCGGCGGTTCAGCGGGGCTCGGTGTTCGTGGACTCCAATGGCGTGATCGAAGCGGCGTTGGCGGGCATGGGCATCGCATTGGTCCGCCGTTCGCTGATCCGGGAGGAGTTGGCCTCGGGGCGGCTGGTGGTGCCATTCCGCGCCACGATCGAGACCCCCATCGCCTACTACCTGGTTTACGACGAAACCGCCATCCTGCCCAAATCCAGCCGACAGTTCCGCGACTGGCTGGTGTCTGAGGCGATCGCCAGTCAGCGGGAATTCACCACCCGTTGAGTTGAGCGAACAGCGGGCTCTCTGGAAGTCAGTTGCCCTGCGCCCGTCTAGGCGATTGTCCTCGATTCGCGCGTTGCCCAACAATCCGCCTGTGGATAACCACAACTACGTGATCTGCGATGATCATTGTTGGCCCGTACAGCGTGCGCTATTCCACGTGACAGTTAAGTCCTGCTTCAGTGTTCAAAGTTGAAACACAGGGGCTGTAAAGCCACCCTAACTTGTTGATAAACATGATGATTAAGCAAAGTTGAGTTAAGTCAAACTTAACTGCTGATTGCGATTTTCTTGTTTGCGCCTGTCTACGGATTTCTTCAGTTTATCCCTCAACCCAACGGCGTCATTCAGCCGAAAAAACAACGGGCAGGGATGCCCCGCGCTGAAGGAGAAACTTCATGACAGACTTTCAAATATTCCGGCCCATGGCGTGGGACAAACTGGTCCATGAGTATGATCTGGACGGTTCCCGGCTGTTGCCCTGGAAGGGCTACCCTACCCCTATTGGGGGCGGTTGGTGCGTTGTACGCCCCGGCACCCAGTCTCTCTCGCACACCCAGATCGACCAGGAATTCTTCATCGGCATCAAGGGCAACGCGAAGCTGGTCGTGGGGGAAGAAACCTATCCTTTCACCATGGGCGATATCGCAGCCATCCCCAAACACACGGATCATTACGTCATCAACGATACCGACGAAGACTTTCACTTCTATGTGGTGTGGTGGGATCGCGACTCGGCCAATCGGTTTCTCGATGAAGATGCACAACAGGCCATGGCCCTCAATGAATTCGCCTTGCAGAAGGCGACCCTTCATAACGTTTCCGATCAGAGGGCTTCGTAATGGGCAAGCTTCTGGTCACCATCACCCCACCTACACCCAATGGCGATCTGCACATCGGGCACATGGCAGGCCCGTTTCTGGCGGCGGATATCTTCACCCGCGTTCAGCGTCAGCGAGGCCATGACTGCACATTGGTCTCGTACTCGGACGATTATCAGTCTTACCTGTTGCGTCGCGGGATCGAGCTGGATCGTGCGCCGCAGGAACTGGCGTTGGAGAACACCGACAAGATCAACGATACCCTGGCCAAGATGGGCATCGAAGTCGATTTCTGGATGCGCCCTTATCGCAACAACTACTTCAAGAGGGCCGTCGAGGAAACGTACGAAGCAGCGGTAAAGGCCGGAGCCATCTATAAGAAGGTCAGCCAGGAGCCCTATTGCGAACACTGTGACAAGTGGGGCTACGAGGCTTTCGGCCGCGGCAATTGCGATCATTGTGGATCGGACTCGGACGCGAGTCAGTGTGAAGAATGTGCGCACACACCCAATGCGTCGAAGATGAGTGGGTTTCACTGCAAGCTGTGCTCGGCGCAGATGATCTGGCGGCCTGTGGAACGCGAGTTCCTGGCGCTTTCGAATTTCCGCAGCCACCTCAAGAGTACGTTCGAGAACGCGCCGCTACGGCCCTTTATCCGTCGGTTCCTGAACGAGGAGTTCGAGATCGGCCCGATCGATTGGGCCATCACCCGCCCGCACGACGGCGGCCTCGACCTCAAGCCAGACGGCAGCCGCAGGATTCATACTTGGGCCATGGGGCTGTCGGGCTACCTGGGTGCCTTCCGCGAATACCTCAACGAGCATAAGCACGCCCCATGGGAGTACGACGAGTACTGTCGCTCTGGCAAAGGCCGGCTGGTGCATTTCCTTGGTTACGACTGCGCATTCAGCCACATGATGGTGTATCCGGCGTTGCTGCAGACGATGTACGGCTATCGCCTGCGTCAGACGTTTTATACCAACCAGTTCCTGACGCTGAATGGGAAAAACCTTTCGACCAGCCGTAACTATGCCATCTGGGCGCGGGATCTGGTCGCCGACGCCTGCACCGACAGCGCACGCTTTTATCTGGCGCTGATCGCGCCCGAACAGGACACCGATGACTTCGATGTGAACAAGTTCGCGACCTGGCGCGAGCAGACCTTCAACGAAGTACTCGCCAAACTGGCGGCCCAGGCCGAACGCGAACGCGTCGACGGCGACAGCCTCAAGGTGTCGTCGGCCGATGCCGCCGCGATCAAGTTGCTGGTCGCACGCTGGTTCGAAGTCACCTCCGTGGATCACTTCACCATGAAGGGCCTGGCGGTATTGCTCTCGGACGTGATCAACGCGGCGCGTGATCGCCAACTCCTCGGCAAGCGCATCTTGCCGTACATGGCGCTGATCGGTGCGATGGGCGCCCCGGTGTTTCCGGACCTCGCCCGACAGATCCTGCGCTATTGCCGCTTCACCGAGAATGAAGTGTTCCAGCAATTGGTGTACGTCAGCGCCGTCGAGTACGAGATCTGACCGAGGGCAGTCGCTGATGAAGACCTCATTCGATGTGATCGTGATCGGCGCGGGCGTCATGGGCGCCTCGATTGCTGCGGCATTGGTGGAGAATGGCCTGGACGTGGCCCTGATCGAAAAAGGAGTTGCCGGGGCTCAGGGCGCGACGCGAGACACTGGGGGGATCGTGCGCGGGCTGGAGCTGGATCCGGCGTTGCGCCCGTTGACCAGCCACCGTCCGCAGGATGACAGCACCGGCATCGTCCATTCCCTGTTCGCGCAGGCACTCAAACGCACGGGAGTGGCGTATATCGCCAGTTCCGATGTCTGCGGCCAGTATCTCGACGCGGTGGGCAGTGAAGGGACGCAGAACGTCGAACTGCATGCTTCGGTGGGGCCTCTGGACAACGGTCGTTTTTCGGCGCTGTGCCCGCAGGAATGCCTTTTGATCGAGCGCAACGGCGGGATCGTCGATGCGCGGGTGGCCGTGGCGAACCTTTGCCGGTACGTCCGCGAAAAGGCGACCTTCATTGACCATCTGGCGGTGGATCACTGCCGGGATGGGGGCGGCCAGGTCCAGGTCTTCGCCGGTCCGCTGTGCCTGACGGCGACATGGGCGGTCGATGCCAGTGGTGCCAATGGTCCCCTGGCCAGACCGCAGGGCGCGGTCCATGCGCGGACGATACCGTTCACCCGGATGGGGTGCGATCAATCGCCGAGCATGCCGGTCATTGCGCATCATTTGAATACCTATCTATTGCCACTGGGGCGCAGTGTGATGCAGGTCGGAGGGCAGCGACGGCAACGCGCTGGACATGCTGACCAGTTGAACCTTGCGAGTCTCGACAATGAACAGGATGTCGTCGAGCGTGTGGCGCGGCTTGGCTACGACGCGCATCACTGCTGGCCGTTGGTGACTCAAGTGGGCTGGGATGCCTATACCGATGATGGTCGGCCGCTGATCGGTCGCTTCAGTGACGACAGTCACCTCTACCTGGCAACCGGCTTCTGTGGCATAGGTTTCAAGATGGCGCCCAATGTCGCGGAACGTTTGGCGTATGAGTTGAGCAGCCTGATGGCGGGGGTAACTCTGGACAAGAGCCACTGCTCCACGATGCAGGCTTTCTGTCCTTCCCGCTTTACCGAGGTCGCCTTGTCATGATGCGCCTGGGAATCTGCGCGGCGCTGGACGTACGCACCACCTTGCACGCTCGAAGCTTTTTGCGCGGCGTCTATCTGTCGAGCCACTTGTTCAGCCATGTTCGTCGCGCTCAACACCTGTATTTCGACGACGGCGCCAGCGCCGAAGGCGGGCAAGCGGCTGCTGAACGGTTCATCGAGGCAGGGGTCGATGCGGTCATTGGGCACTTCGCATCCGAGTCCGCCGCCGCAGTCATCGAGCGTTATGCACAGGCGGGCATTCCGCTGATACTCCCAGCGTCCACCTGCGCCCGGCTGACTGAAGACGGGCGCACCACGTTCCGGGTATGCGCCTCCGATCGCAAACTGGCGCAGCAGCTTTTGGCCTTTGCGCAAGAGGCCGGATTGAGCAAGTTGGCGTTGTTCGCGGATGCCAGTCTCCACGGCCAAAGGCAACTGCTTGAATTGGAGCAGGGCGCAAGCTTATCCACAGTCCGCGTCGTGAGCGACCCTAACGAGGCTGACGCGTTGGTCTACTGCGGCCGCCTTAAAGCGAGCCACCAGTTCCTTGTGGATAACCGGGCGGCTGGATGTGAATTACCTCTGATCTTCACCGACGACGCAGCGTCCCCTGCGCTCGTCCAAGGCGTTGCCCGTCCTGGCACGATCTACGTGGTGAGTTTTCCGATTGCCAGCGATCTGGCGGAAGCGCAGGGCGTCGATCAGGTGTACCAGCGCTTCTACGGCGAGCACACCCCGGTCTACGCCATCGAAACCCTCGCTGCGTTTTCCCTCGTCGACGCGGCTGCTCGTCAGCGTCGCAATTTGCTGGATGCGCTGCGCTTCGACCACTTTTCCACACCCGCAGGCCCCGTCAGTTTCAGCAACGGGGAGAACGATCACGCCCGTGTTTCGCTTTGGGTCTACGCCGACAAGCGCGTCCATGAACGACGGCTGCTGAGTTGAACCGGGCCATTGGGCTCGCCACGTCTCATTCTTTTCAGGAAGAACCATCATGAATCAGTTTGAAATCGAGGGTATGCGCCAGGAGTTGGACGTCGCATCAGTCGGCTTCGGTCCCGCCGGTATCGCGCTGGCCTGTGCGCTGGAAGACGAAGCGGAAGACAACGGCAAGAAGCCGTTCCAGCGGGTGAAGTTCTTCGAGAAAGGGCGCGATGCGACTTGGCATGGGGCGTTTTTATTGGCCGGAACTGACATCAACCATCATGTATTTCGTGACCTGGTGACCCCGCGTAACCCTCGCAGCCGTTTCTCTTTCGCCATGTACCTCAAGGCGAAAGGGCGCCTGTACAAGTTCGGTCTGCTAGGCCGCCCTGCCAGCCGAGTGGAGTGGTCGGACTACATCAGTTGGGTTGCCGACCAGTTGAACGATTATGTGTCCTACGACGAAGGGGTTGTGGATATCTTACCGGTCACTGAGAGCGGCATCCTCAAGGCTGTGGATATCGTGACGCCGAAGGGCATCTATCGCACTCGGCGCTTGGTACTTTCGCACGGCAGCCTTCCCAGGATTCCCGAGGTGTTCAGCGCGCATTTAGGCGGCCGGGTGTTTCACACGTCGCAGTATTTGAAGAACGTCCACTTGGGCGGCGGCCCGATCGCCCAGCGCTGGCTGGTCCTGGGTTCTGGGCAAAGCGCGGGCGAAGCGGTTGCGCACCTCCTGGGCGCTGCACCGACCACCCAAGTGCACTCCGTCCACCGGGGCGTCGGGTTCAGAGTGGGGCAATTGGGGCAGTTTCCCAATATGGCTTTCCTGCCGGAGCAGGTGGACTACTTCCACCAGTTGGAGCCGGCGCGGCGTACCCGAGTGTTCGATGAGATTCGCTCGACCAACTATGCCGGAATCGACGCCGATGAGAGCCAGGCCTTGTACTCCTTCATGTACGAGGGCGAGGTCAGCGGCCATCAGCGTCTTAATTTACACACCTGGTCCAGTGTCGAGTCTGTGGAAAAGGTCGGCGATGCCTATTCCGTTGTGCTGCGTGACAACAATACCGGCAGTGAAACCACGCTCTATGTCGACGGAATCGTCCTCGGCACGGGTTACGAACAACTGGCTGTCCCGCCGCTGCTGACGCTGCTGCTGCCCTGGCTGGTGCGCGAAGAAGATGGCAGCCTGTCTGTGGACAGATCCTACCGAGTCAGCCTGCAAAACAGCGAAGGGTTGCAGATCCTGGCCAACGGCACCTCGGAGAAGACCCACGGCATCAGCGACGCGCAATCCTTCTCGATGGTGGCGCTGCGTGCTCAGCAATTGACCGATGCATTGCTTGCGACGCAACCGCGTCAGCTCGCAAAGGTTGTATCTCACCCTAAGCGGGCTGCGGCCGCGCGCGCCGAGGCTCGGTCATGAATTTCATTTCTCATATCGTGGGTGACTCGAATTTCGTCCGTGTGAAAGGTCTTGGCTTCGAGAACCTCCATCTGAAGCTGGAATCCTGTAACCCGGCGGGCTCGATCAAGATGAAGACGGCTATTGGCTTGATCGATTCTTACGCAGAGCGCCGACTTATCCACAAGGATACCGTGCTGATCGAGTCGTCCTCCGGGAATCTTGGGGTGGCGCTGGCGATGATTTGCGCGGAACGAGGCTACAAGTTCTGCTGCGTCGTCGACCCCAATACCAACCTTCACAACATCAAAATGATGGAGGCGTTCGGTGCACAGATCGTCATCGTCACCGAGCGTGACGACAACGACGGCTACCTCGGAACCCGCATCCGCTACATCCGCGATACGGTCGCTAGAGACCCGCGCCATCTTTGGCTGAACCAATACAGCAATCCGGCCAACGCTCGGACGCACGAGCAAACCACGGCTCGCTCGATTCACATCGCCTTTCCGGCGCTTGATTACCTCGTCGTTGGCGCGGGAACCACAGGGACCTTGATGGGCTGCGTGCAGTATTTCCGCAAGCATTCACCGCGTACCAAGATCATCGCCGTAGACAGCGCAGGCTCGGTCACTTTCGGGCAGGCGCCGGGCAAACGCTACATCCCTGGGCTGGGATCGAGTCAGATGCCGCCGATCTTTCGTGCGCATCACCTGCATAAACAGCAAGTAGTCGACGAGCGTGCGACGGTGGCCATGTGTCGCTGGCTGGCCAGGTCCAATGGTGTGCTGGCCGGCGGCTCGACAGGCACCGTCATTGCAGGGCTGGCTGCGCCGTCACTGAATATTCCCAAGGATGCCGTAGTGGTCGCGATCTCGCCGGATGCCGGTGAGCGCTATTTGGAAACCATCTACAACGACGAGTGGGTCATTCAGAAATTCGGGCTTGCCGAGCTGTCCGCGCTTTCCTCGCAGCCAATCAGCCGTTATCTCAAACAGTACGTGCATTCGTTCGAAAGGGAGGAGGCCAATGTCTGATTTTCATGTGATACCGGGTGCCGTGATCAAAGACATTCTCGACGTGCAAGCACACTCGATGGTGGCGCGGGTCGAGAATGTCTATCTGCAGCACCACGATGGACAGACGCTCAATCCAGACAGCTATTTTCTGCGTTTTCCACAGCAGCCTGCCAATCGCATCATCGCGTTACCTGCATCGCTGGAAGGCGAGGGGGCGGTGGCTGGCATCAAGTGGATCTCGAGTTTTCCAGCCAACGTTCAGCAGCAGAAGCCACGAGCCTCTGCGGTTGTGATCCTCAACGATCGGGAGACGGGCTACCCGGTCGCCTGCCTTGAAGGCGCCCAGATCAGTGCCGTTCGAACGGCGGCCTCGGCGGTCTCGGGCGCTTACTGGCTTAACGGGCAGTCTCGGCAGGCGGGATCGGTGAGCTTCATCGGTGCCGGCGTCATCGCACGCAACATCGCGCGCATGTTGGCCGTGGAGGGATGGAATCTCGGGGAAGCCTTGGTGCATGACCTGGACTCAGCCTCGGCCAACGCATTGAAAGCCTTCATCGAACAGAGGGACTTATGCACAGCCCGCACTGGCTCACTTGAAGAGGCGTTGGCGGCAGATCTCGTGATTTTCGCCACGACCGCTGGCGAGCCCTACGTTACGCACCCGATGGCATTTCGGGCCGGTCAGGTGGTGCTCAACATTTCCTTGCGCGACATCTCCCCTGAAGTGCTGCTGGCGGCAAACAACCTGTGTGACGACGTCGAGCATTGCATGAAGGCCAACACCTCGCCGCATCTTGCCGAACAATTCACCGGTCATCGTCACTTCATGAACGGCACATTGGCGGGCCTGATGCGCGGCGAGGTCGCACTCGACCCAGGCAAGCCGTCGATCTTCTCGCCCTTCGGGCTTGGCGTGCTGGACCTGGCACTGGCCAAGTTCGTCGTGGATACCGCATTGGCTGAATCGCGTGCCGTGGCCATTGATGCGTTTTTTGAGAAACCCTGAGATGGAACTGAGTGCCAGCTTGCGTTTTGTTCGTGACCTGCATGAGCGCCAACCCATCGATGATCGCGGGGCCGCTATACAGATCGGCATCGTCGGGTGTGGTTCAAGGGGGCTGACCGTACTTGAACGGCTATGCGCGGTCGCCGCGCACAGCGAGCGAAGGGTGGCGATTCATGTGTTCGAACCTCGCCAACCGGGTCCGGGTTTGCACTCGGTGGACCAGCCCGCCTGGCTGATGCTCAACACTGTGGCGTCGCAGATTTCAATGTTTCCGGACTCCGCCGCGCTGAACGGGCTTGCCGGGCGCACAGGACCGAATTTCTATGAATGGTGCTTGCGCTATAAGGCGGCAGAGCGGGTGGTCAGGCCTGATGAGTTTCTTCCACGCGCTTGGCTAGGAGAGTACTTGGCATGGACGTATCGGGAAGTCCTTCGTACGCTGCCCACATGCGTCGACGTCATCCATCATCCCCATGCTGTGGATAACATTGAGCACACCGATACCGGTGCCTTTGTATTGTCCACAGATGACCGACAGCGCTATCACGTGGATTGGCTCTTGATCACCATCGGGCACGCTGAGCCGCCTGCTGCTGGCGCGGGGCTGGGAAAGACAACCCAGCGTGTTTGCGCTTATCCACAAGCGCATGCGAGCCAGACTATCGCTTCCACACAGGCGGTCGGCATCGAAGGAATGGGGCTGTCGGCGATGGACGCGGTCGCGCAGTTGACCGTGGGACGGGGAGGGCGCTTCATCGCGGGGCCTGCTGGGCTGACCTATCAGCCGTCCGGTGAGGAGCCTCGTCTGTTTATGTACTCCCGTCGTGGGCTCCCCTATTGGACTCGGCCCGACATCGTCCCGCATCGGCTCGGAGCCGCTCCGTTGATATTCACACTATCCGCCGTCGCTGATCTACGCGCCCGGCACCCGATTGGCCTGGATTTCGAATGCCAGGTGTTGCCGCTGATAAAGGCGGAGATGGCTGCGGAATACTTTGGCATGGTCGCCTCTCTGCGTGGCGAGTCCTCCTTGCGGGTGAAGTCGGAAATCGCGACTGCTCACCTGTTGGGCGAGATTGAGCCCAAGCTACACGCTCTGGCGCGGATGTTTGGTGTGTCGGGCCTAGACCCTATGCTTTTCGATCCCGGCTATTCGACAGCACCTGTGGAGAATTACGGGCAGTGGGTGAAATCAATGATCGAGGCGGATTTGCAACAGAGCAGCTACGGGCTTGATCACAGCCCCATCAAAGCTGCGGCTGAGGTATGGAGGAGCTGTCGAGAGCAACTGCGGCGTATTGTGGATAACCAGGGGCTGAGCAGGGCGTCCCATCGGGTGTTCTTCGATGAGTATGCTCCACTGGTCAACAGGATGGTGGCGGGTCCTCAAAAGGAACGTCACCAAGAGCTGTTAGCACTGGCAAACGCTGGCATTCTCGACTGGGTCCATCCTTCGCACGTCACGCGCGACCCCGAATCGGGGGACGTTGTACTTCAGCGCGAGGGTGAAAGTGCGACGTCATTGGACGTGGTTATCTCCGCGCACGTCAGTCCAAATCTGACCGTAGCCTCGCAGCCAGCGATCATACGTCAATTGCGGGAGAGCGGAATTATCCACAGTGGCGATGGGAATGATGGACTGATTCATATCGACAGCCATGGCAGAGCTCAACCCAATCTGTGGATAACCGGCCCCATCGTAGAGGGCGCTACCTATTACAACCACTACGTGCCTTCATCGGGGAGCTACTCTCGGGCGTTTGTCGATGCTGATCGAATCGCCCGGGAAATGTTAGGGATGATGGTGCCGGCGTGAACATCGCCTGAGGATCCGCTGCGATAAGCCACCCTGATGCCACGCGTAAAAAAGCCCGCACCGGCAACGCCGGGCGGGCGGGGTGCGAAGTCTTCCTCTTGGCGAGGTCAGTAAGACGTTGCAGCGTTGATAGCGACCTTGGTGTCTCGTGCCCCTTCAAGCGCCGCATTCTCTTTGCGCAATTCGGGCATCACGTAGTTTTTTACGATGTAGAGCGATCCCGCTGAGCTCAAGTGGCCTGAGTCGATTTGCAGCAATGAATGATCCTCCTGCAAGCGCACCAGGCATGAGTCGACCACGCACAATCCGTCCATCAGCGACACGAAATCGACCATGTGGGGATCGATCATGGCCCGTGTGGCGCGGTTCGTGTCGATCAGTTCCTTGTCCATAGCGGAATCGGTGATGTGCGAATCGTCCGTGCCCCAGTGACGATTGGCAATGACGCTGGGCAACGAAGGGTTCCACTGGGGCAGAGGCCCCATCAGCACCACTCGTTTGACACCGTCGGCCTTGAGCCGCGCGGCCAGCTCGTTCCAGCGCGTCTTGTCGTGCTGATCCTTTTGCGCGATCACCACCACCTCAGGTTGCAACGCAGCGATGGCTTTCAAAGCGGTGGTGTTGGAGTAGTTGCAGGTAATCCGCGCTGGGGTTTCCCTGCCTGTATCTATTGTCAGGCTGGGCTTACAGCCGGCAGAGGCCACCTGGTAGAAAGGCGTGCCCCGTGCCAGGAACGTTCTCAAGCCGAGCGACAGCGCTTGTGCGTGGGAATCGCCCCAGAGGAATACGCCGCCATCGCCCGATTTGCGCGTGCATGACGCGTCGATCTGCGTCTGGTTGCGCTCAGTGAACGCCGAAAAGGCATCGCATTTCAGCCAATAGTTTTCATACAGGTTTTTCTGCCGGGTCGCGTAATCCTGAAGAAAGCGTGCCTTGTCCGAGATGCTCACCGGGCGCAGCGCAGAAACGGCGCCATCGGTGGCATTGACCGCCGTGCCACCGACGAAGACCAGCGCAATCAGAGCGCCCGCACCCGCAAATCGCCACGAGCTTGTCGATGCTTTTTTCTGCGGCGTTTGTTCGATCAGCGAGTACGAAAGCTGGGCCAGAACAAAGGCAGCGATGATGCCTGGCAGCGCGTTGAGTGGACTTCCGAGATAACCCGCATAACTCATGTACACCACGACGGGCCAGTGCCACAAATACAATGAATACGACAGTTTGCCGGTCCATTGGGAAAACCGGTTGTTGGTCACGGGCGAGTCTTGCCGCGCCGCCATGATGACTGCGAATGTGCCCAGCACCGGCATCAAAGCCAGATAGCCAGGCCACACCACGCGCTCCGAGAGGACGACAAAGCTGGCGGCCATCAACCCCAGGCCGGTGGCTTCCAAAACCCGTTGTTGCGCGGGATTCAGTTTCACTGGAAACAACGCGGCCACGCCGCCCAGCAACAGTTCCCAGGCACGTGTAGGCAGTAGATAGAACGCAGGCTCCGGCCACTTGACCGACGCGATCACACAGACGACGAAACCGCCCACACATGCCGCCATGACCACCCAGCGCAAATGACGCACTGTCATGACCTTACTCAGCCCCAATAGCACGACGGGGTAGAGCATGTAGAACTGCCATTCCACGGACAGCGACCACGTATGCAGCAGCCACTTTTCGTGGGCGCTGGCAGTGAAATAGCCCGCTTCCGACCAGTATGTGAAGTTGGAGTAGAACCCGAGGCTGGCAGCGACGTGTTTGCCGAGCTCGCTGTATTCCAGTGGCAGCAGATAGACCCAGCCGAGTATCAGCAGGGCCGCGCACATGACGGCCAAGGCCGGAATGATTCGCCGCGCCCGAGACTTATAGAAACCAATGAGACTCAGGCTGTCTTTCTCCAGATTGCGGAACAGTATTCCGGTGATCAGAAACCCGGAAATCACGAAGAAAATATCCACACCGGAAAATCCGCCCGGCAGCCAGGCGGGATTGAAATGGAAGATCACCACTGCGATGACCGCGATGGCCCTGAGTCCATTGATGTCTTTTCTGAAATCCATGGCAATTCTTCAAGTGACGTTGTTAAGAGGCCAGCGCAGAAACGCATCCCTTAGCCTGATGCGCCCACGCGAATGATTTTTGGGAAGCCGTTCAATGTGATAGGCGCCGAACACTGCTGCGCTTGGCAAACCCAGGATTGCTCCGCGTTGAACCAGCCCTTTTGCGGCTGGGCGGTGTCGATGAGCCTGAGCGCACCGTTCTGGGGGCCAGCGGAATGTACGGTTTTCTCGATGGTTTTCCTGGCACCTGCCCAGGCCACGACGATCTGCTCTTCACCCTTCGTGAAGTGCAGCAAATAAGCGTCATCGGCCCACACGCTGGCGTCTGGGTCGTAGGTGAAGTCTTTGATGAAGGGGCTGATGACCTTCAGCACGTTGTAGGCCGGCTTGGCTGAAAGGTCTTCATTTAAAAGCCCGAAGTTATGCTCCTGATCCTTTCGATCGGCCCCGTCGTTGATCAGGTCGTACCACCACATGCCTTTGAGATTGGGGATCGTGCGCGCGAAAAACAGGATGCGTGCCATGAAGGCCGCCTGGGTTTCGGGGGTGCTCCCGCAGTTCCCGGTGTGGCTCGGCCAAGCCATCTCGGTGATGTACAACGGTACGTCGCGACCGGCCTTGGTGCGGATATGGCGTTCGTATTCACGCACCCAATTGACCCAACCCTCCGGATTGTTTCGACCGCCCCCCGCGCAATGCGCGTAGGGATGGATCGACAGCCCGTCGACCTGATCGAGCATGCCGGCGTCGATCAAGTGGTCGGCAAATCCTTCGTCCATGCCCTGGGGGGTGATCGAACCGGCCAGGATTTTCGCGGGCGAGCCGTTTTGCCCTTGGGTGTGCTTGCGAATCAGCGGCACCGTGTCACGCACCAGCGCTGCGTAGTCGGCGGCCAGCTTGGGATCGCCCGGGGCTTCCAGGTCCCATTCATTCCAGATTTCGTAGTAATTGACCCTGTTCCCCAACTGACCGACCACGTAATTGACGTAATTCAGATAGCCCGCCTTGACCTTGCCTGCGCGCGGCTTGGCGTTGTCGTGAAAAAAGGTGCTGTAGTCGAGAATTACCAGGCGGGACAAGTTCTGCGTGGCTGCAGCGCTCAGGTAATCACGCCATGGCTGCACGATCCTCAGTTGATTGGGTGCCGGCTCGGCGGTCGACCAGAACGCATCGTCCTTGAGGGCGGTGACGCCGGCTTGCGCCGCAAGCTGCAACGGCACTCGAGGCGAAGCCGGAAAGTTCATCAAGTGGGTGCCGATGCCCAGAATGAACGGCTCGTCGGCGGCCGCTTCATGAACGAGGAACACGCTGAGCAGAGACAGGAATGCGGCTGACAGGCGGCTGAACTTCATTGCCGGTGCTCTCAATTCAAGTGGGGCAGGACAGGAAACAGAGCGTGCGTCCCGCTGAACGTGGAGGTCACCGGACGCGGTACTCGATTTCGGCCGAGGACGTGACCAATGGCCATGCCCAGAAACAAATTGGCCGTCGCGATTTCAGGCATGTCGGTGGTCCAGCCCGTCAGCAGACAGCAAAAGCACACCGCCAGTAACGCTCGTCCCGCCCGCGTCACGTCATCGCCCAAGGCAATGAACAGAGGGATCTGCAACGTGAACAGAAGAATCCCGAACGCGCCCAGCATGCCCCACAGGTACAGCACGGTGCTGTCTGAACCCAGGGTGGGCAGGCCCGGAATCGGGAACAGGGCCAATGTGCTGCCATAGGCGCCGAGCCCAGCCCCGGTCAGCTCCCAACCTTCGCTGATGATCCACCTCGCCATGTTCGGCCAACTGTTGATCAAACGATCGTAAAGCGAAGACAGGGTGCCGGTGCTGGCCAGGCCCGCGTTGAAGTCGTAGAGAAAACTGATCAGCGGCAGGATCATCCCGATCAGTACAGCGATCGTCATCACCACCCGCGCTGTCCAGTGAAACCGCAGGATCATCAGCAGTCCCACCGCGCACACGAAGCCGGCTGCGGGTGCCTTGCTCGTCGTCATGACGATCGCCACAGCAGTCACGCCGCTGAGCACGAGCATCAAGAGCCTGGACCGCAAGAACGGCATCACGAACAACGCGCCCATCGCCAGGTTGATCGACAGGATATTGGACACGCGTGCAAAACCGGCCAGGCGGTCGGCTTCGTCTACCGCCCAGGCCGTATTGCCGCTCAACTCCGTTTCGCCGAGTGTGTAGCTGTAGCCTTTCCAGGGAACGGACGTCAGTTTGTCCAGCGCCAGCCCGACGAAAGACGCTAGCAGGCACAGGCCGACCGCCCACAGCAGCAGCTTTTTGCGATGGATGAGCTGTTCGCTGCAAATCATGCCGAACAATATCGGGCAGATCCCGAAGACACTGAATCCGATGTTGCTGAGTGACGCGCCATGCAGCATGGCGATCAGGCTCGAAATCACCAGCGCGAGCAGGCCGAGCCACACCCCTTTGCTGGTCTTCAAGTGCAGGAGTTGCAGCATCAGCAGCAGGCAGCAAAGGATTTTGGGACCGTACAGCACCGCGGACAGGCCCGCCTTGTCCAGATAAAAACGCAGCGCCCCCGAGAATGTTTCGACCACGATCAAGCTGATGGCCGTCCAGACGATGGCCGTGGAGATGTTGAAAGAGAGGATCGAAGGTTTATCAACGGCGGCATTCGACATCATGGTCAGTCCCTTTGAAGCGCTCGAATGGAAGTGATTGTCGGACAGCTAGCCGGGGGCTGGCCGGTTGAAGTTCTCGACGCAAAGCTACCGCCCATCGACTCAGCTTCGGGCTGTCGATCAGAAAATAGATGCGGTATGTCGCAAGCGCCGGGGTAGGTGCAGCAGAGCTTGGCAAGCCATGCTGAATCGGCGTGACAGGAGATATATCAGCCCCAGATGGAGAGGCTGTCAACGAATTAGTCAAATTTTCGGACAGGGTCGCCCGACCGAAAAAATCGGAGTCTCTAACTTATTGAATTTATTGAGGGTGTGAAATTTGACGCTGGTAAATCGGGCGATCTCCAGCGCCTTTTCGGCCGCCGTCTATGACTCATTTCTGTTACAACACAGCCGAGCATTGCAGGGTCTCGACGGGCTCGTCGGCGGGCTCAGCATATAGAACGGGGCCGGCATCTGGCTCCGGGATCGAGCGCTTCTCTCATCCTTTTGCAGGATCACAGAAGCGCTCACGCAGGCTCAATGCACCGCTGCGGTCAATGGCTCAGGTGTATTTGCGTTTGTCCGGTGCAGGCGGAAAGTACTGGTACAGCCACGTCTCGCTCAGCGTCCTATCGCCCGTTTTGATGAACATGCGCATCTCTACAGGGTCGACGGAATCGTTGGTTGGATACCAATCGAAGGTCACACGGAAGCCTTTGATATCCGGCAATACAAGCACATTGAAATCCTGCACCTTGCCGTTCGATACGGAGACAACAGGTTCGATCCCCGAGCCTTCCGGCAGGCGATCCAGTCCTCCGCCGTTGAAGTCCACGGCAAACCGTCGCGCCCAGACATCGGGGTAATGCTCTCCCGGTGCCCAGCCTTCAATGAAGCCGCCCATGCCGGAGCGCGTCGCATTGACCTGCGCCAGCGGCGTGCTCACCGGTGGCAACGGACTCCAATAGAGCTTGTAGCCGTAATTCATGGACATTCCGGCCTTGACCGGCACTTTCGGGTTCCAGAAGGCAACGATGTTGTCCAGCGTCTCGCCTGTGGTCGGCAGTTCCAGCAGGTCGATCGATCCCTCCCCCCAAGGCGTGGTGGGCTCGACCCACAGGCTCGGCCGACGGTGATACCAGTCGACGGTGTCCTGGTAGGTCTTGAAGTCATGATCGGTCTGCACCAGACCGAATCCTTTCGGGTCCTTGTCGGCGAAGGCGTTGAATTGGAGTTTGGCCGGGTTATTGAGAGGACGGCAGATCCACTCACCGTTGCCGCGCCACATGGCGAGCCGATCCGAGTCATGGATCTCGGGGTGAATGGTGTCGCACATCCGGCGTTCGTGGGTGCCACAGCTGAACATGCTGGTCATGGTCGCGATGCCCAGTTGCTCGATGTCGGCCCGAGCGTTGATGTGCGCGTCGATGTCCATCACCACACGCTCGGCTTGGCAATCGATATCGAAGCGGTAGGCGCCCGTTGCGCTCGGCGAATCCAGGAGCGCGTACACCACGAAGCGCGTGGCGTCCTTGGTTGGTTTTTCAAACCAGAACTTGGTGAAATCCGGAAATTCTTCCGGGCGGTGGGCGTAGGTGTCGATCGCCAGGCCCCGAGCGGACAGGCCGTATTGTTTGTTGCTGTCAATCGCGCGGAAGTAGCTGGCCCCCAGGAACGACAAGATGTCGTTGATTGCGATTTCAGGGGCCTTGAAAAGCTTGAAGCCTGCAAAGCCCAAGTCGCCTTTTAGCTGACTCTGGTCAATGCGGCTGGCTTCGTAATTGAACAGTTCAGGACGGAAATGCACCTCCCGCGCCTGGTTCGTGGCCGGGTCGACGCTGTACATACGCACCGGCGTCTTGAAACCCGCGCCGACGTGGAAGAAATGCACGTCCAGTTGACCCTTGACGTCGTTCCACAGGGAATGGCCGGCGTCGTATCGGATGGCGTTGAACTGTTGTGGGGTCATGTTCGCCAGGGTAGGCGGCAGGTTCTGCTTGGTGCTGACGTAGGCTTTGCCGGCCATCTGCTTGGCGAGGTCTTGCAAGGTCTTGAAGTCGAAATGTTCGATGTCGCCGTCTGCTGCGGCCGCCAGGGCATGTGCTGCATAAAGGCCCGAGGCGGGCAGCGCGCTATACGCTGCCAGCGCCATGGAAGCTTTCAGTAGATTCCTGCGATTCATAAGGTGAAGCCTCTGAAGAAATGCTGTGCCTTCCTGCACATGGACGTGCGCTTTCCCAATCCTTGCCGAACGCAAATTACCAACAACACAGATAACAATCTCGGCATCTTGTTCGGAAAAAAAAGAAAATTCGTTTCAGAGCACTTCCTGATGGGCTTCAACGGGTTGCTGTAGGTCAAACCCTGCGGGCAACGGGCCGCGCGACCGTCAGCGCCTTTGGAAACGCCGCCATCGACACGCCGCGTTGCGGCCGCAAGGCCCGGGTCGGTCACGCCTGAGTCGTGTGCCCTCCAGCGCCCATCGCCGCTTGGCGCAGCGCCTCGGAGCGTGTCGGGTGAGGGTGACAAGTCAGCGCCACATCTTCTGCTGACGCCGCGAACTCCATGGCCACGCAGTACTCGGCGATCATCTCGCTGACACTCGGGCCCACCAGGTGGACTCCCAGGATTTCATCGGTCTTCTCATCGGCCAGCACCTTGGCGAAGCCATCGCCTTCGTGGTTGACCTTCGCCCGGCTGTTGGCGCTGAAGGGGAATTTCCCAACCTTGTAGGCCCGGCCTTCCTCCTTCAACTGCTCTTCGGTCTTACCCACACTGGCCATCTCCGGCCGGGTGTAAATGACGTTGGGGATGAGGTTGTAGTTGAGTTCGCCTTTTTTACCCACAATGCGCTCCACGCAGACCGCCGCTTCGTCTTCTGCCTTGTGCGCCAGCATCGGGCCGGAGGTGACGTCGCCGATGACCCAGATGCCCTCCACCGCCGTACGGTGGCCCTTGTTGGCAAGCACGCCCCGTTTGTCCACTTCCAGCCCGACAGTTTCCAGGCCCAGCCCCTTCGTCACAGGACGACGCCCGATGGAGACCAGTACGTAGTCTGCTTCCAGCACTTCAGCCTCGCCGCCCGCAGCAGGTTCGACGGTCAGGCTTACGCCCGAATCGCTCGAGACAGCGGAGGTCACTTTGGCGCTCAGTTTGAAATTCATCCCCTGACGCGACAGGGAGCGGTGCAGCGTCTTGCCCGTCTCAAGGTCCGAGCCATGGGCAACATGGTCGAGAAATTCGACCACCGTCACTTTGGCGCCCAACCGACGCCAGACGGACCCCAACTCCAGGCCGATGACACCTCCACCGATCACGACCAGATGCTTGGGTACTTCGCTGAGTGACAAGGCGCCGGTGGAGTCGAGGATGCGTTTGTTGTCGATGGTCACGCCCGGCAGGGGGGTAGGTTCTGAGCCAGTGGCGATGATGATGTCTTTGGCGGTCAGCTCGGATTCCGCACCATTGGCGTCGGTGACGATGATCTTGCCGGGCCCAGCCAGGCGCCCCCAGCCCTTGATCCATTCGGCCTTGTACTTACGAAACAGAAACTCGATGCCCTTGGTCAGGCCGGTCACGCTCTCGACTTTCTGGGCCATCATCTGCGGCAGGTTCAGCGTCGGCGCCACTTCGATACCCAATTTCTTGAATTCTTCCCCCGTTGCTGCCTCGTACAGTTCCGAGGCGTGCAGCAGTGACTTGGACGGGATGCAGCCGACGTTCAGGCAGGTCCCGCCCAACGTTTCCCGACCCTCCACACAGGCCACCTTCAAACCTTTCTGGCCAGCATGAATGGCCGCGTTGTAGCCGCCAGGCCCGCCACCAATGATGACAACGTCGTAATGACTCATGAACGCACTCCTCGAGAAAAATCGACAGTGGAGGGAAGCGTAGACCGCTCTCCGCAAAAATCCCGTCGACGACATGCCAGGGAAATTATGGTCGTAATATCAAATGCGCTTGAACCTGAGGTCAAGTCCCGATGTGTGGAAGCACCGTTGTCGAAAATGCAAGAAAGGCCTGTGGATAAGCTGTTCGCAAGGCGTGTGTAACGCTGTTGAAGCAACGGCGCTATTCAGGACCATCACTGCGTGCGGCTGCTCCGGCGTCAGATCTGGGTGTTTGCGCGACAGCGCCCCGGATGCGCTTATCGATCGTCGCCACTAACAGGACCGCCATCAACGCCAGCGTGATGTTGATCGCCGCAGTAAGCGTATGGCCTGAGCTAATTCCGAGCCCGAACACAGCGAAACATAGCGTTCGCACCGCGCTGCTCAAAGGGCCCTCCCGGCGTCTGGATGCTTTGATCAGCGGGCCCAGCAGGCCTGCGAATTCGCTGAAGATCGCCAGGAGCGTCACCAGTAAAACCAGCAGCAGGCTGACCTTCGGCACCGCTGCAAACGGCAAGAACAGCGCTGTTTCCGCGACGACGCGGCCTAATTCCTGGACGCACTGGCCGAGCCGGGAATACTGACCGAATTCATTGACCAGCAAGGCTTCGATGGCGTTGAACAGTGTGCGGATCAGCATCCAGACTGGAATCAGCAGGAAGATGCGCTCGTTGGCAGCGAAAGCAGCCACCAACACACCCACTGCGACGGAAATCAACGCCGTACACAGGGTGACATGGATGGCGCGTACACCGTCTTCAAACAAAATTCTCGCAACGGGATGAAGGACTCTTTGCAACCAGGCACTCGGCACCATAGCCAATCCTCTGCCTGTGGATAACTTTCAGGGAGCTTAGTGCAAATTTTTCGTCGTGTGGGAGGCGGCGGGCCTCATGCCGTTGCGTCGAGACGGCCATCGGGGGCGTGCACGCGACTAACCTGTCTACTGGCTGTCAGGGGAGTGGATTGGCCCTGAGTCTGTGAATGACCAGACGAAAATTTCACGCCACTTGTTATATCGTAACGCCACTTGAATCTATGTTGCGGGCTATTGCACCCGCAGAGTCGGCAGGTTGGAAAATGAGTTCAGCATTCAGCAAGTTCTGGGGTGGCAATGCGGGTTGATCTGGATGTTGAAGGAGTGGCGCCTGCCAGCATGCCAAGGTTCCAGCGCGCGGGCTTTCACGTGCGTCGGCTTTCACGATTGACCTACCTGCTGGGTACTCTGGGCGTCATTGGCTTGGTGGTATCGCTGTTCGTCGATCTGTTTTCCCCCATTTCCCTGTGGACCGCCGTGCTGACCAACAGCGCGGCGAGCCTGCTGGTGCTCGCCGCGGCACTGCAGTCTGCACAGATCGTGGCGCAGTGGCGCTCTCGCGTACTGACGCCGGATGAGGAGGACGTCTCTTCGGTCGAGGATGTCTCGGCCGACGAGTTGGGTTGGTACGATCGCCTGTTAGCGCGTATCAGCGGGGCGGGGGCGTCGATGGCGGGCCAGATCGGCGTGCCGGTCTTCTGGCTGGCGGGTTGGACACTCTTGGCGCTGATCAGCATCGCGATGATATGGAATTTCACGCTGGTCGGCACCGCGGTTGGCCTCGTTGGTAATGGGGTTGGAGGCCTCCTGTTACTGATCGGCTTCGGTTTGCTGGTATTGGAGCGTCAGTTCAGCAACGAATCCGAAGCCAGTTGGCCAGAGGCCGAGCAGTTGGCCCAGATCACGCGGGTCGCCATCGGGACATTGCTGATCGCGGCCTTGTGCCTGTTCTTTTCTTCCGTCGAGCGTGTCTGGCCCGTACGGCTGGCCGTGCTGATCGGGCTGCTACCCGGGTTGGTAGCAGTGGAATTGCTGGTCCGAGCGCTGTTGTCGGTTTTCAGCCCTCGCAACGAGCGGCTCGAGCCTCGTCTGGTAGCCAGCAGTTTCGTCGCCGGTCTGCTGCGCTGGCCGCCGCGCCCGCTGACGGCATTGCAGAATGAATTGCACAACCGCTTTGGCATCGACTTGCGGCAGGTCTGGGCGTTTACCTACATGCGCCGTGCATTTCTGCCGGTCCTGGCGGTCATAATCGCGCTGGGTTGGGCACTGAGCGGGGTTCACGAAATTCCCATGCAGGGTCGCGGCATCTACGAGCGCTTCGGTAAACCGGTCGAGGTCCTCGGGCCTGGCTTGCATGCTGGACTGCCCTGGCCGTTCGGTGCGGTGTTGCCTGTTGAGAACGGTGTGGTCCATGAACTGGCGACCAGTGTTTCGGAGGGCAGCCGTGCGGATAACAGCCCTGCGGAACCAGCGCTCGATCCTGCCGAAGGACCGCCCCCTGCCACCGCGAACAGGCTGTGGGATGCGACCCACATCAACGATAAGTCCCAGGTGATCGCCGGCGGTTCTGCCGAGAAGCAGAGCTTTCAAATCGTCAACATGGACGTGCGCTTCGTCTACCGCATCGGGCTGGACGACCAGGCTGCGATGGCCGCGACCTATAACAGCGCCGACATTCCGAGCCTGATCCGCAGCACTGCCAGCCGGGTGCTGGTCCACGATTTCGCTTCGCGGACGCTTGATGAGTTGCTCGGGGAACAGCGCACGGATCTGGCGGCCGATATTGGCAGCGCCGTCGCGCGGGACCTGAGAAAACTCGACAGTGGCGTTGAGATCCTCGCAACCGTCGTTGAGTCGATCCACCCCCCTGCCGGTGCAGCCAACGCCTACCACGGTGTCCAGGCGGCGCAGATCAGCGCCCAGGCGCTCATCGCTCGCGAGCGGGGCGCTGCGGCGGATCAGGCCAACCTTGCGCAACTGCACGCCAGCGTCGCGCATGACCAGGCCGCGGCAACGTCGCGCGAAGTGCTGGCCACTGCGCAAAGCGCCGACCTGCGATTCGGTGCCGAACAACAGGGTTATGCCAAGGCGGGCCAAGCCTTTCTGCTCGAGCAGTACCTGAGCCAACTGACCCAGGGCATGACCCACGCCAAATTGCTGGTTCTGGACCATCGCCTGGGCGGTGGCAGTGCCCCGACCATTGATCTGCGTACTTTCACTCTTCCGGTCGACCCCACCACGTCGCCCAAGTCAGCCGAACAGCCAGTGGCTGAATAAGGAGTCGTTCCTTGAGTCTGTTTCATTCCCACGATCATCACGACCATGCCGGTCACGGGCATGGGCACCATCATGGCCATTCTCATCATGGCGAAGACGCCGGCCCGGTCGGGTTTCCCTGGCGTCGAGCCGGTCTGGCGGCGTTGTTGGTGGCCTTTGCAGTGGCCGCGGCGAGCCTGGTCCAGGTGCGCTCTGGCGAGGCGACCGTCATCACTCGCTTCGGCAATCCGGCCCGTGTACTCCTCGATCCGGGGTTGAGCTGGCGCTGGCCCGCGCCGTTCGAAGCGGCGATTCCAGTGGACTTGCGCCTGCGCACCACATCCAGCGGCCTGCAGGACGTCGGCACCCGTGACGGTTTGCGCATCATCGTTCAAGCCTATGTGGCCTGGCAGGTGCAGGGCGACCCTGACAACGTGAAGCGCTTCATGCGCGCCGTCCAGAATCAGCCGGACGAAGCGGCGCGGCAGATCCGTACCTTCGTCGGCTCGGCGCTGGAAACGACCGCCGCCAGTTTCGACCTGGCAAACCTGATCAACACCGATGCCAATCAAGTGCGCATCGGTGACTTCGAAAACCAGTTACGGCAACAGATCGAGAAGCAACTGCTCGATACCTACGGGGTGCGTGTGTTGCAGGTGGGCGTGGAGCGTTTGACGCTTCCGTCAGTGACGCTCAATGCCACGGTCGATCGCATGCGCGCCGAGCGGGAAACCATTGCCACCGAACGTACGGCCATCGGCAAACGCGAAGCGGCGCAGATCCGCTCCGCCGCCGAGCGCGACGCGCGTATCGTCGAGGCCGATGCCACGGTGAAAGCCGCCGATATCGAAGCGCAATCCCGCGTGGAGGCGGCGCTAATATACGGCCGGGCTTATGCCAGTTCACCGCAGCTCTACAATTTGCTGCGCTCGCTCGACACCTTGGGCACGATTGTCGGCCCCAGCACCAAGTTGATCCTGCGCACCGACGCTGCGCCGTTTCGGGTGCTGGTCGACGGGCCGCCCACGCTGTCGGAAGGCAAGCAGGATGGTAAGGCCGGGACGCAGCCATGAGTGAGCATGAGGCGTCGCACATTGAGCGCCCGGCGGTGAACAGCCCGTGGCTGCAAGCCAGCCGTTTGGCGTTTGTGGGCCTGTACGTGGTGACACTGCTTGCGGCCATCGGCTGGGCGGTCTCCAACGTCCGCCAGATCGATCCGCAAAATCGCGCAGTGGTATTTCGCTTCGGTGAACTGGATCGCGTGCAGAACGCAGGGTTGTTGTTGGCATGGCCACAGCCGTTCGAGCAAGTCGTGCTGCTGCCGTCGGCGGACCGCGTCATTGAGCGCCACGTTGAAGCGCTGCTGCGTTCGCCCGCAGCGCTGGCTGCCGACAAGATCACCAGCTTCGCCACGCCGATGAGCGATGCGCTGGCGGGCTCGGGCTTTCTCCTCACCGGGGATGCGGGCGTCGTGCAACTGGACGTAACGGCGTACTACAAAGTTACCGATCCCCGGGCCTTCGTTCTGCAGGGCGAACATGTGCTGCCAGCACTGGATCGTCTGGTCAACCGCAGCGCGGTCAGCCTCACCGCTGCACGTGATCTGGACACGATTCTGGTGGCGCGCCCTGAACTGGTGGGGTCCGACAGCCAGGCGGCCGAGCGGCGCGAGCGGCTGCGAGGCGATCTGGTACAGGGGATCAATCAGCGCCTCGAAGCGCTCGCCACCATTGGCGGCGGACTGGGTGTCGAGGTGGTGCGGGTGGACGTTCAGTCCAGCCTGCCCCCGGCCGCAGTGAACGCCTTCAACGCCGTGCTCACTGCCAGTCAGCAGGCCGATCAGGCCGTGGCCAACGCGCGCACCGACGCCGAAAAACAGAACCAGGCCGCCAATCAACAAGCGGACCGCCTGCTGCAGGTCGCCCATGCTCAGGCTTCCGAACGGCTGGCCAAGGCGCAGACCGACACGGCTGCGGTAACAGGCCTTTCCCAGTCGATCCAGAACAAGAGTGACCCCGGGCTGTTGCTGCGCCTGTACCGCGAGCGGGTGCCGGGAATTCTCAAGCAGGCCGGCTCGGTGACGACGGTCGACCCCCATGACGATTCACGCCTGATCATTCAGGGAGCCGACAAATGAGTGGCCAAGCCGCACACACCCACGCTCACGATCATCATTCCGCCGAACCGGCGACGCCTGGCAGCATGCTGACCAGCACCGAGCAGCGCAGCGCTGCCCGGCAACTCACACTGGCCATGTTGGCATTGGGGCTCCTGGCGCTGGGGTTGGTGTGGCGGTTCTTCGCCCCGGAGCAAGTGGGCGTCAGCCAATTGCTGCTGGGCGCCGCTTCACTGCTGGTGGCGATCCCAGTGGTCAGCGCTGGCTGGCATAGCCTGCGCTATCCGAGCCTGCATGGCATTACTGACCAGTTGATCGCGCTGGCGATGCTCGGCGCTTGGGCGACCGGCGATCTGATGACGGCTGCCCTGCTGCCCATCATCATGATTTTTGGCCATGTGCTGGAGGAGCGCAGCGTCATCGGTTCGCAAGAAGCCATTCAGGCCCTTGGCAAGCTGACTCGCAGCCACGCGCGTCTGATCGCGCCGGACGGCTCGATTCGTGAAGTGGACAACGGTTCGCTGGTGGCGGGTGATCGCGTTGAAGTGCGTGCCGGGGATCGTGTGCCCGCGGACGGACGGGTGATCTCGGGACAGGCGAGTCTCGACACGGCGCCCATTACTGGCGAATCGGTGCCCCTCGAAGCCCGCTCCGGTATGGAGGTGTTTGGCGGCGCGATCAACCTGGATGGGCTGCTGCGCATCGAAGTCACGCGCATTGGCCACGAATCGACGCTGGGTAAGGTCATCGCCCTGATGCAGAGTGCCGAGCGTTCGAAGCCGCCGATCACGCGCCTGCTGGAACGCTACGCGGGCAGTTACATGGTGCTGGTGTTGCTGATCGCTGCCGTGACCTGGTTCATCACCAACAACGCGCAAGCCATGCTCGCCGTGCTGGTCGCCGCATGCCCCTGCGCGCTCGTGTTGTCCGCCCCGGCGACGGCGATTGCCGGGATCGCCGTGGCCGCGCGACACGGCATCCTGATCCGCAGCTCGGCTTTCCTCGAAGAACTCGCGGACCTGACTTCGTTGGTGGTCGACAAAACAGGCACCCTGACCTACGGCAGTCTGCGCCTGCAGTCCGTCCTGGCGCAGGAAGGGGCGGGTGAGGACATTCTTGTGCTGGCCGCCAGCCTGGGCTCGGCCAGCAGCCATCCGGTCAGCCGCGCCCTGGCAGGCCTGGTCGAGAAAGACCTGCATGTGCCGCTGGAAGATATCCGCGAACGTCAGGGGCTGGGCGTCGTCGCACACACGTCGCGAGGCGAGGCGGCACTGGGTCGCCCCGAGCTGTTTGCCCAGTTGGGAATCGCGACTTCGCCGGTTCCCGCCCATGACGGGCCAATCGCGGGGCTGGCGATCGATGGTACGTTTCTCGCCTGGCTGCTCCTGGCAGACAGCCTCAAGCCCGAGGCGCGACAGGCGCTTGGCGAGTTACGTGACCTGGGGCTTGGGCGGCAACTGCTGTTGACCGGTGATCGGCAGAGCGTGGCCGATAGCCTGGGAGCGGAGGTCGGTATCGGCGACATCCAGGCGCAAGCCTTGCCGGAAGACAAGCTCAATCGCGTCATGGGCGAGATCAGTCGTGGCTTCCGGCCCATGGTGGTAGGCGACGGCATCAACGACTCACTCGCGTTGAAAGCCGGCGTAGTGGGTGTTGCGATGGGGGCCGGTGGCGCCGACATCGCGTTGGCGTCAGCGGATATCGTGCTGATCGGCAGCGATTTGCGTCGACTGGGAACCTGTGTGCGATTGAGCCGCCAATGCCGCACGACCTTGCAGGTGAATGTCATCATCGGCCTGGGGTGGACCTTGGCGATCGTCGCGCTCGCGGCGTTCGGTGTTCTCGGTGCGGCGGGCGCGATGATCGCTGCTGTGCTGCATAACCTCAGTACGCTGCTGGTCTTGGGTAATGCCGGGCGGCTGCTGCGTTTCCACGAGCCCATCGGTAAATATTCATAAACGTTTGCAAGCCTTGGGTTGCGCTGCCTCCACGACCGGCAGCGCTCCAGAAGGCTCGGCCATGGTCTCGAATTCGCTTGAGCCTTGAAGAACTCTGTAACAAATTATGAGTCAGTCATGAGTGGGTGCTCCAACACAGCAGGCTTCAAATGGGCTCGAATCCTGAGGCGGAGCAGCGGCCGCCCCTGCAGCAGATTCGTCGCAGTCCCTCGCTAACGCCGATAGCCTGACGGTTCCTGTCTGGAGCCGGTTTTGGACTACCCTTTTCCTTGTCTTGGACCAGGGAGTTACCTTCGATGCTCGCGCAATTACCACCGGCGTTACAGAACCTTCATCTGCCCCTGCGTCTCAAGCTCTGGGACGGCAACGAGGTGGAACTGGGGAATGACCCCAGCGTCACGATTGTCGTCAAGGATCCTTCGCTGGTGTCCGACTTCACCCACCCGAGCCTAGACCTCTTGGGCAGTGCTTTTGTGGAAGGGCGTCTCGAACTGGAAGGTTCGATCAGCGAAGTCATGCGCGTCTGCGACGAATTGACCGCCGCGTTGGCGGACGCGGACGAGGGTGTCGCCCCGGTGCGCACCCAGCACGACAAGGACACCGACGCGAAATCCATCTCTTATCACTACGACCTGTCCAATGACTTCTACCGGCTGTGGCTGGACAAGGAGATGGTCTACTCCTGCGCCTACTTCAAGACCGGCGAAGAAACACTCGATCAGGCCCAGCAGGATAAATTTCATCACCTCTGTCGCAAGCTGCGTCTCAAGCCGGGTGAATACCTGCTGGACGTCGGTTGCGGCTGGGGCGGCCTGGCACGTTTCGCCGCCCGCGAATATGGCGTGAAAGTGTTCGGCATCACCTTGAGCCGCGAGCAATTAGCGCTGGCGCAAGAGAGAGTGAAGGCAGAGGGGCTGCAGGATCGGGTCGAACTCAAACTCCTCGACTACCGCGATCTGCCTCAGGATGGCCGCTTCGACAAAGTCGTGAGTGTCGGCATGTTTGAACACGTCGGTCATGCGAACCTCGCTCTGTATGCCAAATGCCTATTTGGCGCGGTGAAGGAGGGCGGTCTGGTGATGAACCATGGCATTACCGCCAAGCACACTGACGGTCGTCCGGTAGGGCGCGGCGCTGGCGACTTCATTGACCGCTATGTGTTTCCCAATGGCGAATTACCACACCTGGCCATGATCACCGCCTTCATCAGCGAAGCGGGCCTTGAAGTGGTCGACGTGGAAAGCCTTCGTCTGCACTACGCCAAAACCCTCGATCATTGGAGCATGCGTCTGGAGCAGAAGCTGGACGTGGCGGCGACCATGGTACCGGAGCAGGCCCTGCGGATTTTCCGGTTGTACCTGGCGGGGTGCGCGTATGCGTTCTCGAAAGGCTGGATCAACCTCCATCAGATCCTGGCCGTCAAGCCTCGTAGCGACGGTGGTCATGACCTGCCCTGGACGCGGGATGACCTGTATCCCTGACCGCGCACTCGCCATCGTTGTACCGTTCGGCTTGTCGGGCCTGGCGTGGTAAAAACGCCAGCGCCGGGCAGCCGGACGGACCGCCTAACGCCAGAATGACCTACAGGATTGGTGAGATCAGCCGCGCCACGCGCATCCCCAACTGCTGCAAGTGATGGGTTTCCTTGCTTTCCTCTATCGAGATTTCATGGGCCTGGGCGAAGTCGTCGCTCAACATGGCCTCGACCTCCCTGGCGAAGTCTTCATCCACCGTCAGCAGCATGAGCTCGAAATTCAGCCGAAATGATCGGTTATCCAGATTCGCGCTGCCAATGGCCGATATTTCGTTGTCCACCAGGACGACTTTCTGATGCAAGAAGCCCGGCGTGTAGCGGAATATCCGCACGCCCGCGCGCACCGCTTCGAAGGCAAACAGACTGGACGCTGCGTAAACGGTGTAATGATCCGGACGCGATGGCAGTAGCAGACGCACATCGACACCGCGCAGTACGGCCAGGCGCAGTGCAGCCGATACCGCTTCATCGGGAATGAAATAAGGGGTGGTGATCCAGACCCGTTCGGTCGCCGCGTGGATCGCTTCGACGAAAAACAGCGAGCAGGTTTCTTGCCGATCGGCCGGGCCGGTCGCAAGGAACTGACATAACACGCCGTCTTCGGGGTAGCTGTCCGGCAGGATCAAAGGGGGCAACTCTCGGGTTGCCCAGAACCAGTCTTCAGCGAAAGACTCCTGCAGGCATGCCACCACCGGCCCGACGATCGACACATGTGTGTCGCGCCACGGGGCCAATGGCGGCTTCAGTCCAAGGTATTCATCGCCCACGTTATGCCCGCCGACGAACCCCTTCACGCCGTCCACCACGACGATCTTGCGGTGATTGCGAAAGTTTATCTGGAAGCGATTGAGCCAGCCCCCGCGCGTAGCGAAAGCTTTCACTTTCACGCCGCCCGCCCGCAGCGTCTCGACGTAGCGAGCGGGCAAGGCGTGGCTGCCAATGCGGTCATAGAGCACGAAGATTTCCACGCCTTCAGCCGCTTTTTCCAGCAGCAAGGATTGCAAGCGCCGCCCGAGGTCGTCGTCATGGATGATGAAAAACTGTACGAACACAACCCGGCTGGCGGAACGGATGGCTTCGAAGATGGCGGAGAATGTCATGTCGCCGTCGATCAGCAGTTTTACCTCGTTGTTGGCCAGACACGGCATGCGCCCCAGCTTCGGCATCGCTCGCAAGGATTCATAAGCGGCTGAGCGTCGTGCGGCCACCGCCTCTTCAATCCAGGGTTTCCAGTTGAAGTCGACAATTGCGTTACGCATCTCCTCGTTGGCCTGCCGCCGCGCTTTGATGTAGGCATCGAAGGTACTTCGGCCGAACACCAGATAGGGAATCAGCGTGACGTAAGGGATGAAGATCAACGGCATCGCCCAGGCGATCGAGCCTTGTGCCGTGCGTACGGTCAGCAGCGCGTGAATCGCTGCTACGATGCCAATGAGGTGCGTAAAGCCAAGCAAGTAGCCAAAAAAATACGGGCTGTGATAATCCATGCGCGACCTTATCCTGTTGGCCTAGTGCCTAACAGACCACAGTGCGCTGGGATTGTCGCTATTTTCTTTGGCCTGCAACTGGCCAGAAGATCTGCCGTCTAAGCGTCATCGGCGGGCCACCCTGTTACGCGGCCACATTTCGTTTGCTTCAGCAGATAAAGGAACATGTTCATGAAAAAGCGCGTCATGGCGTTGATGGTTTGTCTGGCTGCGCCCTTCGCCCAGGCGCAGGTGCTGCAGCCCGGCTTGTGGGAGCTGACGTCTAGCAATATGCAGGTGGACGGCCAGCAGATGCCCGACATGCAAGTCATGCTTGCTCAACTGCAAATGATGGCCCCCCAGCAACGCGCGGCCATGGAGCAAATGCTCGCCAAGCAAGGCATTACCCTGGGCGGCCAAGGCGTTCGCGTATGCCTTACCTCGGAGCAGGTTAAAAATGAACAGATCCCGCTGACCGATCCCAAGACGGGCTGCACTCAGCGGATCACTGATCGCAATGGGCCGACTTGGAAATTCGAATTCAGTTGCCCAAAAGCTCAGGGCACCGGCGTTGCGCAGTTCCAGAGCGATCGTCAGTTCACCACCCATGTCGTGGGCTCTTTCAATGCGACCGGGCAACAGCAAAACGGCAGCATGGACACCAAAGCGGTTTGGCTTGGACAGAATTGTGGGGCAGTCAAGCCCCGCACCTGATAGACCGTTCGTCCGAATGCCCCGTTCGCCGGGGCATTTCTTTTTCAGCTCGAACACGGCCTGATGTTCCACGTGGAACATCTTGTTGTTTCACCTGAGTTTTTTGCCGTTACCCGTTGTTTTGAGTGATAAATCCAGGGCAGAACCTATCAAAAGCTTCATCTTCACCGCGTTGCCGGCATGTTATATTGTTGCGAAGAATCTCATCTTCTTTCGGAACGTGTCATGCACCGACGTCAGATGCTGCTCAATATGCTGTTGGCAAGCGCCGCCTTTGCGCTTCCTTTCTCCGTCAATGCCACGCAGATTCGTAATGCCCGCCTGTGGCGTTCCGATAGCAAATTGCGATTGGTCTTCGATCTCAGTGGACCGGTGCAGTAC
Organism: Pseudomonas sp. RIT409; assembly: GCF_003052515.2. Classification (GTDB taxonomy): domain Bacteria; phylum Pseudomonadota; class Gammaproteobacteria; order Pseudomonadales; family Pseudomonadaceae; genus Aquipseudomonas. Next base: position 178,829 of record NZ_QARE02000002.1, read on the forward strand.
AAGACGTTCACGCTGAGTGCGCCTGAGCGCATCATCATCGACATCAGTGGCGCGCGCCTGGAGGGCAATTTCAGCCAACTCGCCCTGGAAAACACACCGATCAAGGGCATTCGTTCAGGCCACTTTGGCCAAGGCGATACGCGCATCGTGCTTGACCTGGTCTCGCCGGTTCAACTCAATAGCTTTCTCCTTGGCCCGGATGGCGCCCAGGGCAACAGACTGGTGCTGGACTTAGGGCACGAGGTTGCAGCCCATCCGCCTGTACAACTCGCTGCCGCGCCGGCGGCCGTGATCAAGCAACCAGCCCCCGTCGCCGACAAGGCGCACCCCAAGCGCGACATCATGGTGGTGGTCGACGCCGGTCATGGTGGCAAGGACCCTGGTGCGGTCGGCTCCAAAGGCGAACGTGAGAAAGACGTAGTGCTTTCCATCGCACAGTTGCTCGCCAAGCGCCTGAAGCGTGAGAAGGGTTTTGACGTGCGCATGGTGCGCAACGATGACTTTTTCGTGCCACTGCGCAAGCGCGTCGACATCGCTCGTAAATACAACGCCGACATGTTTATCTCTGTTCACGCGGACGCAGCACCCCGGCTCACCGCCTCCGGCGCTTCGGTGTTCGCGTTGTCGGAAACCGGCGCCACATCGGCCACCGCCCGTTTTATGGCTCAGCGTGAAAACGACGCCGATCTGATCGGCGCCAACAGCCTGCTCAATCTCAAGGACAAGGATCCGATGCTTGCGGGGGTGATCCTCGACATGTCAATGAACGCGACCATCGCCGCCAGCCTGCAGTTGGGGCATTCGGTACTGGGCAGCCTGGAGGGCATCACCACATTGCATCAGAAGCGCGTGGAGCAGGCGGGGTTTGCGGTGTTGAAATCCCCCGACGTCCCGTCGATTCTGGTCGAAACGGGCTTCATCTCCAATACCCGCGACAGCCAGCGCCTGGTCACGGCGCGTCACCAGCAAGCCGTGGCCGACGGCTTGTTCGAAGGTATGAAGCAATACTTCGAGCGCAATCCGCCGCTGGGGTCGTACATCGCCTGGCGGCAGGAGCAGAAAGCGGCGGAGCAGGCCCTCGCGTGATGTGAGGCCTGACCCGCGCCTCTTCAGCGGCAGCCCATGACCCGATCGCACGTGATCCTGCTCCGAGTGCCGCTGGAGCTGGAGACCCGGCTGATCGTCGTCCAGCCGACTTTCTGGATGGTCCCCACCCACGCTTCCCCGTCCGAGGCCAGCCCCGTAAAAAACGTCAGCGCGCCATAGCGACTGTTGGTCTGCGCCCAACTGCGATTGCCTGCGCTTTCGAAGCCGCGCAAGTAGAGGGTGGTGCCCGACATCGCCACGTTGTAGCGGTTGTCGTAGGCATCAACGCACGCCAGGAGCGTGGCGCTGCGCGTGCACAGTGCTCGAGTCAGCTTAGGTGAAGGTGGCGCAGCCATGACCGGCGTGCCCAGTATCAGGACTAAACCGACAACGATGTGGGAAACCCTGACCATTGAGCGGTCCTTGTAAAAAAGTTAGCAGATTAGTATTGTTATACTATAACGTAAAAAGCGTCCGAACCTGCTACCTGATGAGACCTTCATGAACCGTCTTCCCGTTACCGTCCTGTCCGGCTTTCTCGGTGCCGGTAAAAGTACGCTCCTTAACCATGTCTTGCGCAACCGTGAAAACTTGCGGGTCGCGGTGATCGTCAATGACATGAGCGAAATCAACATTGATGGCAGCGAAGTCCAGCGCAATGTCAGCCTCAACCGCGCAGAAGAAAAACTCGTGGAAATGAGTAATGGCTGCATCTGCTGCACGTTGCGCGAGGACCTGCTCCAAGAGGTCAGCCGTCTGGCCAATGAGGGTCGCTTCGACTACCTGCTCATTGAGTCCACGGGGATCTCAGAACCCCTTCCTGTCGCTGAGACGTTCACCTTTCGCGATGAGACAGGGCAGAGCCTGGCCGATGTCGCGCGGCTCGACACCATGGTGACGGTGGTCGACGGGCTGAATTTTCTGCAGGACTACCAAGCCGCCGAAAGCCTCGCGACCCGGGGCGAGACGCTGGGGGACGAGGATGAACGCTCGATCACCGATCTGCTGATCGAACAGGTCGAGTTTGCCGACGTCATCCTGATCAGCAAAATCGACTTGATTGGCACCAGTGATCGTCAGGAATTGATGGCCATTCTCAAGCGTCTCAACCATCAGGCAGAGATCCTGCCGATGGTGATGGGCGCGGTGCCGCTTGGAAAGATTCTCGACACGGGCCGTTTTGACTTCGAGCGCGCCGCGCAAGCGCCGGGCTGGCTGAAGGAGTTGCGAGGCGAGCACGTTCCCGAAACCGAGGAATACGGCATCGCCTCGGGCGCCTATCGCGCCCGGCGCCCGTTCCACCCGCAACGGTTCTTCGACTTCATCAATGGCGAGTGGACCAACGGCCGGTTGCTGCGCTCCAAGGGGTTCTTCTGGCTGGCGAACAAACATCAGGAGGCCGGCAGTTGGTCGCAGGCCGGCGGCTTGATGCGTTACGGCTTTGCTGGCCGCTGGTGGCGGTTTGTCCCCAAAGAGCACTGGCCACAGGACGAGGAAAGCACAGAAGTCATCATGCGCAACTGGATGGCGCAGAGTGGCGATTGCCGCCAGGAATTGGTGTTCATTGGTCAGAACATCGATTTTGCGCGCCTCGACGCTGAGCTAGATGCCTGCCTGCTGACGGACGTCGAAATGGCGGCCGGGGTAGAGGGTTGGGCTCAACTCGCCGATCCGTTCGGTGACTGGCATGGCGAGGCGGCTTGATACAGAAAGCCTTAGGGGCGCAGCGGGCTCACGAGCGCGGCTCGAACCGAATGCGATGAACAAGGTGTCAACGTACCTGACGCGTCGCGAGTCCGCTCGCTACCCTGGATCAACGCCCGCTGCGATCACGGCGCTTTCCAGATGCCTTTGCTCTGCTGTTCACAGAAGGGCTTGAGAAAAGCGGCATCGCTGGCCACCCCGTAATAGTGAATGTTCTGTCGATAAGGCATATTGGCGACTTGTGCGTTGCTGCATTGGCCGAACGAGCCACTCGGGCACTGCTCGAGGAAGGTCACTTCAACCTTTTGATCCTTGAGCTGCGGCTTGCAAAAGCCGTCGTGAAACAGCTCGGGCGGGATGGTGAGGTTTTCCTGGCAGACCTTGACGTCAAGCCGCTCGGCCTGGCTATGGACCACACAGGATTCGGCCCGCACTTGGCTCGACATCATGGCCATCAGCAGCATCGCCAGTGGCGCGGGCAGCCCGCTTGCTCGCATCGATAATCTCCATCTGCGCTCCGCTGAGGAGCCACGTTGAACAATGGTCGGACATGCTGCAGAACATTCCTACCCATGTCATTGCCGGCCCATTGGGCGCAGGCAAGACTACCCTCATCAAGCACCTGTTGTCGCAGAAGCCGGGCAATGAACGCTGGGCGATTCTGATCAACGAGTTCGGTCGGATCGGGCTGGATGCCGCACTGCTGACCACGGCTGAGGATGGTATCGCACTGGGTGAGGTGGCTGGAGGCTGCCTGTGCTGTGTCAATGGCGCACCGTTTCAGATCGGCCTGGGTCGTCTGCTTCGCAAGGCGCAACCGGATCGGCTATTCATCGAGCCCTCCGGGCTCGGGCACCCAGCGCAACTGATGGCTCAATTGCGCGAGGCACCCTGGCGCGGTGTGCTTGCCGTGCAACCCAGCGTCATCGTACTGGACAGTCAGGCCCTCGCAGCCGGAACCCCCTTACCTCCGGCACAGCGAGACGCTGCGCAAGACGCCGGACTGTTGGTCCTCAACAAGTCGGCGGCACTGGATGACGTGAACAAGCGAGCGGTCTTGGGGATGCTCCCCGATCGTCCCATCTGGTGGGCCGAGGCGGGGGTCGTGCCGCTGGATCGATTACCGGGGCGCGATCATCGGGCAACCGAGGGTGTGGACAGCTTGGTCATGCCCAGGAGCCTGGCGCAGTTGCCCGCCGTCTGGAGCGACCCCCTGGAGCCGATCTGCCTGAGCCAGCGGCAGGTGGAGGGCTGGAGCATCGGCTGGCGCTGGCACCCGGACCGTTCATTCGATGCGTCCAAAGTGCAAGCTTGGCTGCGAAGCCTCGACTGGCGGCGGGCGAAGTTGCTTATCCACAGCCAGAAGGGCTGGGTGTCCGGCAATGCGTTGGCAGGCAGTGAAGTCCAATTTACGACGAGTGAGTGGCGCAAGGACTCGCGCCTGGAGTTGATCTTCGACGAGCCTCAAGACGAGGGGGCGTTATCTGCGCAGATCAGGGCCTGCCTGGTCTAGCGCCCGTTATCCACGCCGATCACTGTTTCCACTTGTTGTGTTCCTGCCGCCATTCACTGAGCTGGATGATCTCGGCCGTCGGCTTGGGATCTTTGATCTCGAACGGGTAGGGCGCCAGTTCGATTTGGGCGGTGTGGGCGCCGAACATCGTGAGGGTGCCGGGGTGACGTTGCTCACCCGTCACGGTGAATTCGAAGGTGTACACGCGGGCCAGCCGCTTGCGGCCTTCATTGTCGCGCTTGAAGGTGAGCCGCCGCAGCGCGACATTGCCGTCGAGCAGTTCCAGATCGAGCTTGGCGCAGTGCTGTTTGACACGCTCCAAAGCCCGTTCACGCAGACCATGGGAATGCCACAGCCATGCGCCAGCGGTCGCCAGCAGCATCAGGACGAAAATGTTGCCCAGGGTCAGCATGAAAAGAGAGCTCCAACAGAAGATGTCCAGCTTAACTGCGTCAGGTCGCCGACAGCCATAGCCCGATGGTTTAATTTCGCTTCACTTCGTCCGGCATCGCTACTACTGTGCTTTCCCGGCCTCAGGAACCTGTCATGAAACGTTCGCCTCACCTACTCGCAATCCAGTCCCATGTGGTCTTCGGGCACGCTGGCAACAGCGCGGCCGTCTTTCCTATGCAGCGTATCGGCATCAACGTCTGGCCGCTGAATACCGTTCAGTTCTCAAATCACACCCAGTATGGACACTGGAGTGGCGAAGTGCTGACGCCGCAGCAGATTCCGGCCCTCGTGGAAGGCATCGCGGCCATTGGCGAGTTGGGCAATTGCGATGCGGTCTTGTCGGGCTATCTGGGCAGTGCGGCTCAGGGACGAGCGATTCTGGCAGCGGTGGCGCAAATCAAACGTGCCAATCCTCGCGCGGTGTATCTGTGTGACCCGGTCATGGGCCACCCGGAGAAGGGTTGCATCGTGCCCCAGGAGGTCAGTGATTTTCTGCTGGAAGAAGCGGCGGCCGTCGCGGATTACCTGTGCCCGAACCAGCTTGAGCTGGACAGTTTTTCTGGACGCAAACCCAGCGGACTGTCCGATTGCCTGGCGATGGCTCGCGTGCTGCTCACCAAGGGGCCGAAAGCCGTGGTGGTCAAACACCTCGCCTACCCTGGCAAGCCAGCTGACAGCTTCGAGATGCTACTGGTGACCGAGCACGAAAGCTGGCACTTGCGTCGGCCGCTGCTGGCGTTTCCTCGGCAACCGGTGGGCGTGGGTGATCTCACGTCCGGTTTGTTCCTCGGCAAGGTGCTGCTCGGCGAGGATCTGCGCAGCGCCTTTGAGTTCGCGGCCTCAGCGGTGCATGAAGTGCTGCTGGAAACCCAGGCTTGCGCCAGTTACGAGCTCGAACTGGTTCGGGCGCAGGACAGGATTGCGCACCCGAGGGTCAGGTTTGAGGCAACCCGGCTGGATGTTTGATAGGCACATGATCGTTCCCACGCTCTGCGTGGGAATGCCGTTCTGAACGCTCTGCGTCCATCGCCGGGGTGACGCAGAGCGTCACGGGATGCGTACCCACGCAGAGCATGGGGACGATCAAACGTCATCGCGGATGAATCCGCGATGGGGGCTTTCAAACGCCAACGATTTCCATCAAACCCCGTCTTCGCGAATCTCGCGATACCGCTTCTCCAACTCCTGACGAATCTGGCGGCGCTGTTGTGCTTGCACGTAACGACGCTTGCCTTCGCTGGTTTCGGGTGTGAGGGGCGGGACACTGGCCGGCTTGCGCTGGTCGTCAACGGCCACCATGGTGAAAAAACAGCTATTGGTGTGGCGAACGGAGCGTTCGCGAATGTTCTCCGTGACCACCTTGATACCGACTTCCATTGACGTGTTGCCGGTGTAGTTCACCGAGGCCAGGAAGGTAACCAGCTCACCGACATGGATCGGCTCGCGGAAAATCACCTGATCCACCGACAGCGTCACCACATAACGCCCCGCGTAACGGCTGGCGCAGGCGTAGGCGACTTCGTCGAGGTATTTGAGCAGGGTGCCGCCGTGCACGTTGCCAGAGAAGTTGGCCATGTCCGGGGTCATCAAAACAGTCATCGACAGCTGGGCGTTTCCGGGTTCCATAGCGTGCTCACGGTCAGGTTGAGTCAATTGACACCTCGTAGGGGTGTTCGAATGCAATGCGGCCATCAAAACCGACGTTACCGGGACGCTGGCAGCGGGTTTTCCGTCACGCTCGGTGTCGATCTGTTTCCATATATTGCACCGGCTTTATCCGCTTTTGCGCGGTGTTAACCTGCGGAAACCCTTGGATGGGGTAATTCCTGCGTTCCGACCAGAAGATTCTGGCCCTGCTAACGAATTGTCGTACAGCAGTCGTCCGTATTTTTCTCGATAGCGCCACCTTCTCGCAGTTACAAGGAGCCACGCCATGCATGCCATCGGTTTCATTCAGGATCTGGCAGTCATCATGTTGGTGGCGGGCGTGGTGACCGTCCTGTTTCATCGTCTCAAGCAACCGGTGGTTCTTGGCTACATTGTGGCGGGCTTCATCATCGGGCCCCACACACCGCCGTTCGGCCTCATCCACGACGAAGAAACCATCAAGACACTCGCCGAGCTGGGGGTCATCTTCCTGATGTTCTGCCTTGGCCTGGAGTTCAGCTTGCGCAAGCTGTTCAAGGTCGGCGCGACGGCCTTCATCGCAGCGTTTCTGGAAATCATGCTGATGATCTGGATCGGTTATGAAATCGGCCAGTTTTTCGGCTGGAGCACGATGGACTCGCTGTTCCTGGGGGCAATCCTTGCGATCTCCTCTACGACCATCATCGTCAAGGCCCTCAACGACTTGAAGATGAAGAACCAACGCTTCGCTCAGTTGATTTTCGGTGTGCTGATCGTCGAAGACATTCTGGGCATCGGCATCATCGCCTTGTTATCGGGCATCGCGGTCAGTGGCACGGTCAGTTCGGGTGAGGTCTTTTCCACGGTCGGCAAGTTGTCGCTGTTCATGATCGTGGCCCTGGTCATCGGCATTCTGCTGGTGCCGCGCTTATTGGCCTACGTCGCGAAATTCCAGAGCAATGAAATGCTGCTGGTCACGGTGCTGGGGCTGTGCTTCGGGTTCTGTCTGCTCGTGGTCAAGCTTGAGTACAGTATGGTGCTGGGCGCTTTCCTGATCGGCGCGATCATGGCCGAGTCGAGGCAGCTGGCAAAGATAGAACACCTGGTCGAGCCCATTCGGGACATGTTCAGCGCCATCTTCTTTGTCGCCATCGGGCTGTTGATCGACCCGAACATTCTCGTCGAATACGCCTGGCCGATTGTCGTCATTACGGTCGCCGTGGTGTTGGGCAAAATGCTGTCTTGCGGCCTCGGGGCGTTCATTGCAGGCAATGATGGCAAAACCTCGCTACGCGTCGGAATGGGGCTCTCACAGATCGGCGAATTTTCTTTCATCATCGCCGCCCTTGGGATGACGCTCCAGGTCACCAGCGATTTTCTTTACCCCGTGGCAGTGGCCGTTTCAGCCATCACCACCTTGCTCACGCCCTATTTGATTCGTGCGGCCGATCCGCTTTCTCACACGTTCGGGAGGGTCGTACCCACGCGTATGGCGCGGGTGTTTGGGCTGTACGGGGAATGGCTGCGCAGCATCCAGCCTCAAGGCCAAAGCGCTTTGCTGGCCTCGATGATTCGCAAGATTCTGCTGCAGGTAGGCGTCAATCTGGCATTGGTCGTGGCGATCTTCTTTTGTGGCGCATATTTCGCTGAGCGCATAGGCGACTATTTCAGCGAGTGGGTGACGGACCCCGGCCAACAGAAAGCCTGGATCTGGGGCGCCTCGCTTCTATTGTCGCTGCCTTTCCTGATCGCGGCGTATCGCAAGCTCAAGGCCTTGTCGATGCTACTGGCCGAGATGAGCGTGAAGCCGGAAATGGCCGGACGTCACACAGAGCGTGTCCGGCGGGTGATCGCCGAAGTGATCCCGCTGCTGTCGCTGATGGTGATTTTCCTGTTGATCGCCTTGCTGTCGGCGAGCATGTTGCCGACGAGCGAATGGCTGTTGTTGATCGTGGGCGTGGCGGGCGTAGTGGCGGCGGTGCTATGGCGCTGGTTCATTCGCGTGCACACGCGGATGCAGATCGCGTTGCTGGAGACGCTGGGTAATCATCAGGAGCCTTCAGAGCACTGAGCCGCTGAAGGCTGCTGGTTGGCATGCGTAGATTCGGCTCAGCTTTCCAGCCAGACGTCTCGTGCCCAGTGCCAGACCGACTCCCAGCTTTCTTCAGTGACAAGCTCCTCGTCGCCCGACCAGAGCACGACGGTGCCGTCTTCCTCGACACAGTAGTAATCCTCACCGTCCTGACAGATCGGGATCAGGTCGCGTGGAACACCGGCGTCCCATGCGTTGGCCGCCACTTCCGGAAGATAAGTGTGCGAACCGGGATCGGTAACGGTCACAGGCTCCAGGCTGCCGTACACCACGTCACTGACATTCAGCAGGAATTCCTTGAAGACGAAAGGAATGTTGATGAACAGCTCTTCTTCGATTTCGACAAGCTGATCTTCGTCCGGCAGCTCAAGCGGGACGGGGACCGGCTCATTGGCTTCACGGAGTTGTTCGATAACTTCTTCCACGACGTGGACCCTCTAACGATATGCGCGGTTTATACAGTAGCTTAAAGCCGACACCAAATTAACTGCGGCCCCTGAAAAACAAAACCCCGATCGCAGTCGGGGTTTTGGATTAGCGAAGCCTGGAAGAGTTTCAGCCGTTCTGGCGGATACCCGCTACGAGCCAAGGCTGGTTCTCGCCCGGGGCGCGCTCCATGTTCCAGCTTTCGCTGAACACTTCGCCCTGATCAAAGCGCGAGGTCTTCGCCACGCCATTGAATGTCAGCGTTGCGATGGTCTTGTCAGCGCGGTCGTCGACACCTTCCAGTTGTACGGTCAGGTTGTCGATGTACGTCGATTGGAAGGCGTCACCCAGGTCGGCACGTTCCTTTTTGAGGAACTGCAGCATTTGCGGGGTCACGAATTCAGCAATCTTGTCCATTTCGTTCGCGTCCCAGTGTTGTTGCAGGGACTGGAAGTGCGTACGTGCGGCTTCGACGAAGCGCTCCTCGTTGAACCAGGCCGGTGCGTTGATCACCGGACGTGGCGCGGCGGCGCTCGAACCACCGAACATCGAGTGGTTGTTCTGCGCAGGCTGTTCCACGGTTTCACGTTGGTACGGCGCGCCAGCCGGAGCCATGTGCGGCTGCTGCTTGCGACGACGGGCTGCGATGAAGCGGAAGATGACGAAGGCGATGATCGCCATGATCAGGATGTCGAAGAACTGCATGCCCTGGAAACCGCCACCCATGAACATGGAGGCCAGCAGGCCACCGGCGGCGATACCGGCCAGCGGGCCCAGCCACTTGGAAGCACCGCCTGCGGCGGGCGCAGGACGTCCGGCGGCGTTAGGAGCAGCGGCAGGGGCAGAAGGGGCAGTCTGACGCGCCTGGTGAGTCGGCGCCGAGCCCATGCTCTTGCCGCCACCAAAACGCGCGGCGTTGGCGTCCAGACTCATGGTGAGTCCGATGACCAGCGCCAGGGCGATGCTAAGAAAACGTTGCATAGTGGGAATTCCCGTTTGTGGATTGCACGCGCGCCATATTGAACAGGACGACTGTGTCTGACCAGCGGCCAAATGTTTCTGGCTTTTGCGTGGATCTCAATAGCGCCTATAAGACTTGGGTTGTAGGGCTACGGAGAAAGTTCTGTAGGAAAGATGGGGGCCATGCGTAGGAATGCAAGCGTAGGTGTGTCGACCAGTGTGGTAACGCGCTTGCCCGCGATTGCTATTTGCCTGACACGTCGTTGCATACAGACACACCACAATCCCGCGCAAGCGCGCTTCTACGAAGCCACGCCGAGCGTCAAACCGGCTCCAGCTTCGCGTAACCCAGCATCAGCCACTTGCTGCCTTCGGAAAAATTCACCTGAACGCGCGCCTGTGCACCGGAACCCTCGAAATTCAGAATCACGCCCTCGCCGAAAACAGCGTGCTGCACCCGCTGGCCCAAGGAGAACTGGCTTTGCGGTATGCCTTCGCCATCGAACAGTCGGCTCGGTGCCATGGTCTTCGAGCCACCGAAAGGGCGCGACACACTGTTGGACAAACGCACTTCCTGAATCAGGTTCGGTGGAACCTCGCGTACGAAACGCGACACCTTGTTATAGGTTTCGCTTCCGTATAGACGCCGGGTTTCGGCATAGGTCAGCACCAGGTGCTGCATCGCGCGGGTGATGCCCACATAAGCCAGACGGCGTTCCTCTTCCAGACGGCCCGGTTCTTCCAGACTCATCTTGTGCGGGAACAACCCTTCCTCCATGCCGACGAGAAACACGTAAGGGAACTCAAGCCCCTTGGCGCTGTGCAATGTCATCAGTTGGATGCTGTCTTCGTGCTCGTCGGCCTGAGTGTCCCCCGCCTCCAGGGAAGCATGCCCCAAGAAAGCGGCCAGCGGGGTCAAGTCTTCCTCGCTTTCGCTGTTTTCAAAAGCACGGGCCGCGCTGACCAGTTCTTCAAGGTTTTCCACCCGGGCCTGGCCTTTCTCGCCTTTCTCTTCTTGGTGGTATGTGATCAAGCCGGACTGTTCGATCACCGTCTGGGTCATCAGGTGCAGCGGCATGTCCATGACCTTGGCCGAAAGGTTCTCGATCAGTTCGATGAACGCGCCCAGCGCACTGGCTGCCCGGCCGGTCAGACCTTTATTGGCGATCAACAGCCGCATGGACTCCCACATGGACACATCGGCATGACGCGCATGTTCGCGGATGGCCTCGACGGTTTTTTCGCCGATGCCGCGTGGCGGGACGTTGATCACCCGCTCCAGCGCGGAGTCGTTACCCCGGCCGTCAAGCAGGCGAAGGTAGGCCATGGCGTTCTTGATCTCGGCGCGCTCGAAGAAGCGCTGGCCACCGTAGATACGATAGGGAATACGCTCGCGCAGCAAGGCTTCTTCAAGCACCCGGGACTGGGCGTTGGAGCGATAGAGAATGGCGATGTCGCTGCGCGACAGCCCGTTGCGGATCGCACTTTCGATGGTTTCGACCACGTAGCGCGCTTCGTCCTGTTCGTTGAACGCCGCGTACAGGCTGATCAGTTCGCCATCGCCCACGTCCGTCCACAGCTCTTTGCCCAGGCGCCCGCTGTTATTGACGATCAGCCCATTGGCGGCCTTCAGGATGCTGGCGGTGGAGCGATAGTTCTGCTCCAGGCGGATGACTTCGGTGTCCGGGAAATCATCGGAATACTGATGGATGTTTTCGATCTTTGCCCCACGCCAGCCGTAGATGGACTGATCGTCGTCACCGACGACCATCAGGCTGTCGCCGCCCTTGGCCAGCAGACGCAACCAGGCGTACTGCACGGCGTTGGTGTCCTGGAATTCGTCCACAAGCACGTGACGGAAGCGGCGTTGATAGTGATCCAACAGGCCTGGATTGTCGCGCCACAGGTCCAATGCCCGGAGCAGCAGTTCCGAAAAGTCGATGACGCTGGCCCGCTGGCAGGCCGCCTCATAGTTCTCGTAGATTGCCTTCATGGTGCTCAGGAACAGGTCGCCGGACGCTTGAATGTGCTTGGGCCGCAAGCCTTCGTCTTTCTGACCGTTGATGAACCACTGCGCCTGACGCGCGGGCCACTTCTGCTCGTCCAGCCCCATTTCGCGGATCACGCGTTTGACCAGCCGTTGCTGATCATCGCTGTCGAGGATCTGAAAGTTCTGGTTCAGCCCCGCTTCCTGCCAGTGCGCGCGCAGCAAGCGGTGCGCCAGCCCGTGGAACGTGCCCACCCACATACCCGCCGGGTTGATGCCCATCAACTGCTCGATCCGATGGCGCATTTCGGCCGCGGCCTTGTTGGTGAACGTCACCGACAGGATCGAATGCGGCGAAGCGTTCTCCACCTGGATCAGCCAGGCGATGCGGTGCACGAGCACGCGGGTTTTGCCGGAGCCAGCGCCAGCAAGGACCAACTGACGCCCTACCGAAGCGGCGACCGCCTGGCGTTGGGCATCGTTGAGGGAGTTGAGCAGAAGGGAGAGGTCGTCGTTATGCATCGGCGCATTCTAGGGTGCGGGAGGAGAGCGGGCAAACCCTAACGCTGGCCGGTCGTTAAATCGCCCGCCACCTTCCGTTCCCACGGGCGAAGGCGGCGACCTGCGCCTGTACCCGCGCTCGTCGGCCGACCGTTCACGCATTTTATTGTGCTGACTGTTTGGTCTGGTCAGCCGCTTGTGTATGCTCCGCTGACGTTCAAGGCCGCTAATTATAAGAATCGCCATGACTACCCGCCCAGCAGCCCCGGCCGACGCCGTGGCGACACCTTCTGTCATTCGCAAGCGTTACGCCACTCAGCTTGCGGCCGCACGCATCCGTCTTCTCTATCAAGGCTCGATGCTGCCAACCCTGTTCATGTTCATCAATGGTTTGCTGTGTGCCTGGTTGCTCTGGAGCCCGGAGCGCTATGTGCTGGTCGGCATCTGGGTAGGCTGGCTGTCTGCACTGGTGTGCCTGCGCATTCTTCAGGTGGCAGCCTTTCGCGCCGCCTCGTCAGACCGGCAGGCCGATCCGGTCTGGAAACGTACGTTTCTGGCGGGAGCCTGTGTGAGCGGTCTGACGCTGTCCACCGCGGCGCTGGTGCTCGTGCCGACGGAAAGCTTCGTGCAACAGGCGTGGGTGTTCGGCCTTATCGGTGCCGCGACCCTCTCGGCAAGCGTGGCTTACGCTGCGAGCATTCCGGCATTTCTGACCTTCGCCGTGCCTTGCCTGTTGCCGCCTGTGGTTTACCTGTTCTGGAGCGGCGACATTCGCTTGCGAGGCTGGGGCTGGCTGGGGTTGATCCTTCTCTTGGCGCTGATCGTCGTCGCGGCGCAGGTCAACCGAGTGATTCAGCGCGGCTTGATGCGGCGTTTCCAGAATCTGGCCCTGATCGAACACTTGCAGCAAGCGCAAGCCAACAGCGAAGCGCTCAATCGAGAGCTTGCCCGGCAATTCGAAGAGCGCACGCGCTACCTCTCCCATTACGACGCGCTCACCGGTCTGGCGAATCGGGCACTGTTCAACGAGCGTCTGCGCGAGGCGAACCAGCGTGTGCGTCAGGGTGGGCGTTCGCTGGCGCTGCTGCACATCAATCTGGACCGCTTCACCTTGCTCAATGACAGCCTGGGTCACGACATCGCCGATCAGTTGCTGCGCCAAGTGGGACGGCGCTTGAGTGCAGCATTGGCGGAGGCGGACACCATCGCACGGTTGTCTGGCGACGAATTCGCGATTTTGCTGGATGCCCAGGGCAACCTGACGACGCTTGCCCGGATCACCACGCGTTTGCTGGCCAAACTGCGCTCACCCCTGTCGGTGGCCGGGCACGAGTTAGTAGTCAGTGCATCGATCGGCATCGCGCTGTTCCCAGATACTGCACGCGACGTTTCGACGCTGGTCACTCAAGCCAACATGGCGATGCAACATGCCAAGCATTTGGGAGGCAACAATTTCCAGTTTTATACCGAGCGTCTGCAGGCTCGGACATTGGAGACATTGCAGCTGGAAATCCAGTTGCGGCGTGCCATCGAGGAAGGGCAGCTCACGGTGTATTACCAACCCAAGCTCGATCTGGCATCTGGGCGGCTGAATTCTGCCGAAGCGCTGGTCCGCTGGCACCATCCGGTGCATGGCATGGTCCCTCCCGGGGATTTCATCGGCTTGGCTGAAGAGTCTGGTCTGATCAGTGATATCGGCGAATTCGTCTTGCGGCGTGCTTGTCGACAGGCCCGAGAATGGCAGCGCTTTGGGTGGGTGCCGATCCGAGTCTCGGTCAATGTGTCCGTGCACCAATTGAGGCAAGGCAAACTGGTCACCCTGGTTCGTCAGGTGCTCGACGAAACCGGTCTGATGCCTGAATACCTGGAGCTCGAACTGACAGAAAGTCAGTTGCTCGACAGTGTCGAGCACATTATCAGTACGTTCCGCCAACTGCGGGAGCTGGGGGTGAAGCTGACCATTGACGATTTTGGTACGGGCTATTCATCTCTGAGCTACCTGAAGCGCTTTCCGGTGGATTACGTGAAGATCGATCAGGCATTCATTCGCGGCCTCGGTGAAGGTTCCGAGGATGCTGCGATCACCCGTGCCATCATCGCCATGGCCCACAGTCTTGACCTGAAGGTGGTTGCCGAAGGGGTCGAGAACGCAGGGCAACTGGATTTCCTGAAAGCCCATGGTTGCGATGAAGTGCAGGGGTACTTGATCAGTCGGCCACTCGAGACAGCCGCGATGGGTGAAGTCTTGCGTGGTTCTTCGTCGGTTGCCTGGAGTCACGTATGAAAAGTCCTACACTAACCGGCGAACTGTCTGCTCCTGCCAATCAGTTGCGAACTCCAAGCTCGTTTAGCTGTGCGGTTTGCAGGTCATGTAGTATAACTACAAGAAAGCTACAGCCCGGCCCATCATCCTCAATGAGTCCTGCCCTTTGAATCTGTTGCAGCACATTGCCCAGTCCCGCCATCTCTTGCGTAAGTCAGAGCTCAAGGTAGCCGACCATGTGCTGCTTGACCCTGCGGCTGTCATGCACAGTTCCATGGCCGATCTGGCCCACAGTGTCGGCATCAGCGAGCCGACCATCGTGCGCTTCTGTCGCGCCATCGGGTGCACGGGCTTTCAGGACCTGAAGCTCAAGCTTGCCCAAAGCCTCGCCGCAGGGGCCAGTTTCGGGCAGTTCGCGATTCATGAGGATGATTCGGTCGCGGACTACAGCCTGAAAATTTTCGATACCACGCTGCATACGCTGATGGAGGTTCGGGAAAAGCTCGACCCTCATGCACTGCAAGCCGCAGTGACAGTGATGGCTGCCGCGCAGCGTGTCGAGTTCTACGGATTCGGCGCATCCGGCGCGGTCGCGGCGGATGCGCAGCACAAATTTTTCAGGCTGTTGCTGACGGCGGCGTCCTACTCCGATCCGCACATGCAAGCGATGTCCGCAGTCACCCTCAAACCGTCGGACGTCGCGGTGTGTATCTCTCAGTCCGGGCGCTCGAAGGACCTGCTGATCACCGCCAACCTGGTTCGCGAAAGCGGCGCCAACCTGATCACGCTGTGCCCAAGTCAGACACCGTTGGCCGAGCTGTCGACCGTCAACCTGGCGATCGATGTGCACGAAGACACCGAAATCTATACGCCTCTGACCTCCCGAATCGCCCATCTGGTCGTGATCGATGTGCTGGCGATGGGGGTCGCAATGGCGCGCGGGCCGACGCTGGTCAACCACCTGAAGAGCGTCAAGCGCAGTTTGCGCAGTCTGCGTCTGTCGCCGAAATCCATAAAGTCGGCAGAAGATTGAGCCAGCGCGCGGTGATTGAGGCCGGGCTTTGCGCTCTGCACCCTTCACCAACTTGTAATCGCCGCGCCACCTGATCGTCACGGCTGAGCGCGATGCTGTACTTCCGCACACGCAATGGGAGACAGGATATGCCTCGGCACTACGATGACTCACAGCAGCACACCAGCGCCAAAACTCGCCGTCAGCAAGAAGATCAACGACGCATGGCCTTTCGGCGTGCTATCGAGACCCGCTTCGAAGACCGTCGCCTGAGCCTTGAATTCGATGACTACCTCGAAGCGACGGAAGGCCACTGGCGGCTCGCTAGCCTGTCCGAAGGTGCCCGTCAAAGCGTTTGACCAGCTCGCTGATCTGCGCCCGCTCCGTGCGAATGAAGGCCAGGAAAGCGTGTGCCACTGGTGACAGACGTTTCTCTCTGGCCTGAACGACGCACCAGCTTCGATAAAGCGGCAGCTCGGCCACCGGCAGCTCTTTCAGGGTGCCTGCGGCCAGCTCCAGACTCAGCGCGTGGCGGGTCAGCAACGCGACGCCGAGCCCCGCCACCACGCATTCGCGTTGTGCTTCGGCGGACGACACTTCCAGAGCGCTATCGAAGTGAATGCGCTTTTCTTTGAAGTATTCCTCGCAGGCCTTGCGCGTGCCAGAGCCCTGTTCCCGGACTACCAACGTGTGGCTTTCCAGGTCTTTTAAGGACGGTTCCGCCAGTTGAGCGAGAGGATGATCGGGTCTGGAGACGGCCACGATGGGGTTGTTCAGGAACGGCAGAAACTCCAGCCCCATGTCTTGTGGAACCATCGACATCACCACCAGATCGTCTCGGTTGTCGGAGAGTCGACGAATCACCTGGGCGCGGTTGACGACGGTCAGACTGAGCATGACTTCAGGGTATTGGCGCTTAAATGCGGCGAATAGGTGCGGAACGAAATACTTCGCGCTGGACTCGATCGCAAGCTTCAGTTGCCCCTGCAACGAGCCCTGCATGTCGGAAAGCTGCATGTCGAGGTTTTCAAGGCGCCCGAAAATATCGCGGCTGGCCAATTGCAACGCTTCGGCAGCCTCGGTCAGGTAAAGCTTTTTACCGACATACTCAAAAAGAGGCTGCCCAACGAGTTCTTCCAGCTGCCGGATCTGCAGGCTAACCGCAGGCTGCGTCAGCGACATTTCTTCTGCCGCGCGGCTGTATGAACGTAAATCGCAGACCTCGTTGAAAACGCGTAGCTGACGCAATGTCATACGCATCAATGACTTACGCATTTTGTCAACGCTCTCTCGATGATCGAAACTAAGACTATAAGTCTTTACTTATGGTTATCCCAATTTTTACTCATTTTTATTAATTGCTGATTGGACTTAGGGTGCATGCATCGCTGCGACGCAACATGAAGTTACGGAATGTCGCGACGTGCTGACCGGGTCTACCGGTCCGTCTGCTCATCGGTCGAGGAAATGCCAGTGATAACAAAAATCCTGATCGCCAACCGTGGGGAAATCGCTGTTCGTATCGTGCGCGCCTGCGCCGAAATGGGCATTCGCTCGGTGGCGATCTACTCTGACGCAGATCGTCATGCCCTTCATGTGAAGCGTGCTGATGAGGCGTATGGCATCGGTTCGGAGCCTCTGGAGGGGTACCTGAACCCGCGCAAATTGGTGAATCTGGCCGTGGAGACCGGTTGTGATGCGTTGCATCCCGGTTATGGCTTCCTTTCTGAAAACGCTGAGCTGGCTGAAATCTGCGCCGAGCGCGGGATCAAATTCATCGGACCTTCCGCTGAAGTGATTCGCCGCATGGGTGACAAGACCGAAGCCCGACGCAGCATGATCAAGGCCGGCGTGCCCGTTACTCCCGGCACCGAGGGCAACGTGGCGGACATCACCGAAGCCTTGGCCGAAGGGGACCGCATCGGTTACCCGGTGATGCTCAAGGCCACCTCGGGCGGGGGCGGGCGGGGCATCCGTCGTTGCAACAGTCGAGATGAGCTGGAACAGGCGTTTCCACGGGTGATTTCCGAGGCGACCAAAGCGTTCGGCAAGGCGGAGGTGTTCCTCGAAAAATGCATCGTCAACCCCAAGCACATCGAGGCGCAAATCCTCGGTGACCGCTTCGGCAACGTGGTGCATCTGTTCGAGCGAGATTGCTCCATCCAGCGTCGCAACCAGAAGCTCATCGAAATCGCGCCCAGCCCTCAGTTGACGCCAGAGCAGCGAGCCTACATCGGTGACCTGTCCGTGCGCGCGGCCAAAGCAGTGGGTTACGAGAATGCCGGTACCGTGGAGTTCCTGCTCGCCGAAGGCGAGGTGTACTTCATGGAGATGAACACCCGGGTGCAGGTGGAACACACCATCACCGAGGAAATCACCGGGATCGACATCGTTCGCGAGCAGATCCGCATCGCCTCTGGCCTGCCGCTGTCGGTCAAGCAGGAGGACATCATTCATCGTGGCTTCGCGTTGCAGTTCCGCATCAACGCCGAAGACCCGAAGAACAACTTCCTGCCCAGTTTCGGCAAGGTGACCCGTTACTACGCCCCTGGGGGCCCGGGGGTGCGCACGGACACGGCGATCTACACCGGTTACACCATTCCGCCGTTCTACGACTCCATGTGTCTGAAACTGATCGTTTGGGCACTCACGTGGGAAGAGGCGATGGACCGCGGCCTTCGGGCGTTGGATGACATGCGCCTGCAAGGGGTGAAAACCACCGCGGCGTATTACCAGGAAATCTTGCGCAATCCGGAGTTCCGCAGCGGTCAGTTCAACACCAGCTTCGTTGAAAGCCACCCGGAACTGACCAACTACTCGATCAAGCGCAAACCCGAAGAGTTGGCTTTGGCCATCGCCGCCGCCATTGCCGCCCACGCAGGCCTTTAACAGCAGCCTCAAGCTGCGAGCTGCAAGCCTCAAGTAAAAGCCGTACGCGTGCTGACTTGTAGCTTGTGGCTTGGAGCTCGACGCTGGTGAGGAGATAAGAATGACGAAGAAGATCTTTGTAACGGACACCATCCTGCGCGACGCCCACCAATCGTTGCTGGCCACCCGCATGCGCACCGAGGACATGTTGCCGATCTGCGAGAAGCTCGACAAGGTCGGCTACTGGTCGCTGGAGGTCTGGGGCGGCGCGACATTCGACGCGTGTGTGCGCTTTCTGAAAGAAGACCCGTGGGAGCGCCTGCGTCAATTGCGTGCAGCGTTACCGAACACCCGTCTGCAGATGCTGCTGCGGGGCCAGAACCTACTGGGCTACCGCCATTACAGCGACGACGTGGTCAAGGCCTTCGTCGCCAAGGCTGCGGTTAACGGCATCGACGTGTTCCGTATCTTCGATGCGATGAACGATGTCCGTAACCTGCGGGTAGCCATCGAAGCGGTGAAGGCTGCCGGCAAACACGCACAAGGCACCATTGCTTACACCACCAGCCCGGTGCACACCATCGAGGCGTTCGTGAGCCAGGCCAAGCAGATGGAAGCGATGGGTTGCGACTCGGTCGCAATCAAGGACATGGCCGGGCTGCTGACACCGTTCGCCACGGGCGAGCTGGTCAAGGCGCTGAAAGCCGAGCAGTCACTGCCTGTGTTCATTCACTCCCACGACACCGCTGGCCTGGCTGCAATGTGCCAGCTGAAAGCGGTGGAGAACGGCGCCGATCACATCGACACGGCCATTTCCAGCTTTGCCTGGGGTACCAGCCATCCGGGCACCGAATCGATGGTTGCGGCACTCAAGGGCAGCGAGTTCGACACCGGACTGGATCTGGAACTGCTGCAGGAGATCGGCCTGTATTTCTACGCGGTGCGCAAGAAATATCACCAGTTCGAAAGCGAGTTCACCGCTGTCGATACCCGTGTGCAGGTCAACCAAGTGCCAGGCGGCATGATTTCCAACCTCGCCAACCAGCTCAAAGAGCAGGGCGCGCTGAACCGAATGAACGAAGTGTTGGCCGAGATTCCTCGTGTGCGCAAAGACCTGGGCTATCCGCCTTTGGTCACGCCGACTTCGCAGATCGTCGGGACGCAGGCGTTTTTCAACGTATTGGCAGGTGAGCGCTACAAGACCATCACCAACGAAGTGAAGCTGTACCTCACCGGCGGTTATGGCAAGGCGCCTGGTCAGATCGACGAAAAATTGCGGCGCCAGGCCATCGGCAATGAAGAGCTGATCGACGTGCGGCCAGCCGATTTGCTGAAGCCGGAAATGACCAAGCTGCGGGGCGAAATCGGCGCGCTGGCGCAATCGGAGGAAGACGTACTCACCTACGCGATGTTCCCAGACATCGGACGCAAGTTTCTCGAAGAGCGCGCGGCAGGCACGTTGTCACCAGAGCCGCTGCTCCCGATCCCCGAGCCTGGTGCAGTCGCCAAGGCCAGTGGTGAAGGCGTGCCGACCGAATTCGTCATCGACGTGCACGGCGAAAGCTACCGCGTCGACATCACGGGTGTGGGCGTCAAGGCCGAAGGCAAACGGCACTTTTACCTGTCCATCGACGGCATGCCGGAAGAGGTGGTGTTCGAACCGCTCAACGAATTCGTCGGTGGCGGTATCGGCAAGCGCGCTCAAGCCAGCAAACCGGGCCATGTCAGTACGACCATGCCGGGCAACATCGTCGATGTGTTGGTCAAGGAAGGCGATGTGGTGAAGGCCGGTCAGGCCGTGCTGATCACCGAGGCGATGAAGATGGAAACCGAGGTCCAGGCCGCTGTGGCAGGCAAGGTCGTGGCCATCAACGTGGCCAAGGGCGACCGCGTGAATCCGGGTGAGATTCTGATCGAGATCGAATGATCATTGATTGAACAGCCTCCCGCGCACAGACGCGAGAGGCTGAACGGTTACCTCTGGGGGAGCTCTCGTGGCTCCTCTTTTTTTTGCCCAGCGTGCTGCGGATTAGAAACTCATTTGCCACTGCCCCATCAACGCATGATTGCGGCTGTTGCTACCCAGCTCACCGTTGTAACCGACGCTAAGGGTGTGGCGAGCAGAGATTCCTAGATCCAGGCCGGCTTCAACGACCATGGCATCGCGATCTAGCGCAGTACCTTCAACGCTGAATGCGCTGCCGCCCAGAACGAAGGCCTGACGGGTTTTACTGTCGACGTCGCCGTAGGTGTGGCGCCAGCCCAGGCTGCCCCGTGGTGTAAGGCTCATGCCGTTTTCCAGTTGGGTCAGTTGTGCCAGACGTACACCGAAGGCGCTGCTGAAATTGTCCTGGCTTTGCGAGTCGACGCTCAACGCCGCTGCGCCACCTTTTTCGGTGTAGCTGTCCCGGTGGTAGCGCTGGTAGCCGAGGTTCGCGAATGGTTCGACGTTCAGACGACCGCTGCCCATTTGATAGCCCAATTCAGCGAATGCCTGCTGGCTGTCGGCGTCGTAGTCGCTTTTCGGACGATCACTGAAGCCATCGAACGCCACCGAGCGTTTACTCTCGCCATCATGACGGCTATAAGCCGCGCCCAAGCGCAACGCGACCGGGCCATCCTGACGCTGCGCGTAGGCGCCGACGTGCCAAATGTTGACCTTGCCATCCACACCTGTGCTGTCCAGGTCAGTGCGCGAATAACCACCCAGCACACCCATGCGCCAGGCGGGGGTCAACGACCAGTCGACGCCCAGCACCGTCCCTTTGGTGCGCTGTTCCAGACCGGCGCTGCCATGTTCGCCGTCGAGCTTGCCGTAGCTGCCGATGCCCTGCAGCCAGACACGGCCCTGTGCGTTCGGGTCGTTCAGGTTGCGCGCTGCGGTTGGAATGCCAGTGGCGGCGAGGGCCGGGGTGTCTTTGTCGTCCCTGCCGACCAACAGGCTGGAACTGCTGCTCATCCCTTGCATCGCCGACATCATGGTGGCGCTGACTTGAGAGGTTCCACTCAGCGTTGCGCTGGTCAGGTTGGCGTTGCTGCTGCCTGCCAGTTGCTCAATGGCCGTACCTGCGGATGACGTGCTGGTGTTGAGCAATGCCTCGTACAGTGCGTTGTTCTTGCCCAGTGTCGCCAGGCTGTTCGCGGCCTGAACGCCGTTGCCAGTGGTGGCGTAGTCAATGAAGGCCACGTCGTTACGGGTATAGGTCAGGCCAACACGGGTGGGTTGATAGGTGAGTGTCGGGGTGAGAAACGCGTAATCGCTGGTGACGCTGCCAAAGGTGCCACTAATGCTGCCTGCCTGAAGCACGGTGTACTGGCTTTGCCACGGGTAAGTGCCGGAACTGGCATTGACCACCAGCGAGGCGCCGTTGAGGTTGGCGTTGCCGCCGACTTTGATCGTCGCGCTGCCGCCGTCTGCATCGGCGCCAAAGGCCACTGTCGAGCCGCTGCCCATGTTGAGATTGCCGTTGACCTGCGCAGCACCGAGGGTTTTGTTCGCGACCAATGTGCCGTTGACGTTCAGCCCACCCACCGTGCCGCCGCCTGCATACAGGCCGCCCTGATCGACTGTCATGGCGCCCGCGATGCCGCCCTGGTTGATCAGCGCTGCACCGTTGGACACGCTACCGCCGTCGCTGAAATCGCCACTGCCGGTCAGGGTCCAGGTCCCCTGGCGCACTTGCAGTTTTTCGAAGTTCCGGCTGGCGCCGAAGCTGCCACCCATCGCATCGTCCATGATGACCGAGTCAGTGCCGGTGCCGCCGTCGACTACGCCGATGAACTGGCTGTTGTGCCCCAATGCAAGGGTGTCGTCACCGCCGCCCATGTCCATGGCCAGGCCGCTGCTGCCACTGATCAAGCCATTGTTGTAGACAGTGTCGGCGAACTCGCCGACAAACTTCACGCCGAAGCCACCCAGACCCTCGATGGTGCCGTGGTTGATCAACGTCGTGGCGGCCACACCGGGACCGTCGCTGCCGTTGTCGACCAGAATGGCGTTGTCTACGCTGCTGATCAGCGCATTGCTGGCGTTGGAGATGTAGCCACCGCCGGCAGCGATGCCTTCGCTGCCGTTGGCAAAACCGTTCTTGTCCACGCCGCTGGCGCCCAGACCCTTGATGGTGCCGTAGTTCTCGATGTGGGCGAGCAGGTCGATGTCCACGCCGTCACCGTCGCCGTTGGGCTGCAGGCCGTTGTTGCTACCGATGATGGTGCCGTAGTTGATCACGGTGCCATTGCCATCGGAACCGAAGCCCGAGCCGTTGCGGCCGATGATGATGCCCGTGCTGTAGTTTGTCAGCGTGGCGCCCAGGTCGGTGGTGATACCGTGGCGGCCACCCGAAATCAGGCCGTAGTTGTTGAGGGTCACGCCGGTCGCCGAGTCGACGTCGATGCCGTCGAATTTCTGATCGGCTTTGGTCGAGTCGCCTGAGGAAATCTCGCCGTAATTGGTGATGGTGGCGTTGGAGCCGGTCTTCATGCCGTCGCTCAAGTCGCCACGGATCAGCGCGCCCTCGCGGTTGATGATGGTGGTCGTCACGCCCGCACCCCGCACCGAATCCATGTCGATCCCCTGACCGCCTGCCGTCGAGCGAATGGTGCCGCTGTTGTCGATCAGAACGCGGCCGCTGGGAAAGTCGGTGTCGATGCGGATGGCGTCATCGGTACTGGTGATCACCCCCGTCGAGCGGTTGATAATGCTGTAGTCGCGCGATTGAGTTTCGTCGCCGCTGCTGTCGAACGCCCGCCCGCCAGTGGATTTGATGGTGCCGCTGTTATCCACAACCACACCGGACCCGCTGGTCATGTCATTGAAGCTGACCGCCTTGCCGCTCGCCGTGATGCCTCCGGTGTTGGTCACGGTCAGCTTGTCGGTGCCGCTCAATTTGACGCCTGCTTGATCGGGTGTCGTGATCAGAAGGTCCTGAGGCTCAGGCACGGCGAAGGCTTCGCCTGCGAAGCCGCTGGAGACGATGAGAGCGACTTGCAGGGCGAGACGGTTCTTGGCGCGGAACATGACGGACGGCCTATTTTATGAAAAGGCCGTCCTGTATAGCTGTTTGATATGACAGGTTTATAACGACCTGAAATGGCTCAATGTGTCGATTTGTTTACCTTCCTTGAAATTATCCACAGCCAGCCAAGCAGCGAATGCCTTTTCGACTGCGGGCCATTCGCTGTCGATAATCGAAAACCAGGCCGTGTTGCGGTTCTTGCCTTTGACGATCATGTGTTGGCGAAATGTGCCCTCATAGCTGAAGCCGAAGCGCTTGGCTGCAGCGATGGACCGGGCATTGTCTGCATTGCACTTCCACTCCAGACGACGGTTGCCCAGTGCGAAGGACTCTTTCGCCAGTAGGTAAACCGCCTCGGTGCTTTTCGGCGTGCGCTGCATGGAAGCGCCGAAGGTCACGTGACCAATTTCGATGCGTCCGGCGCTCGGCACGATAGACATCAAGCTGAGAAAGCCGTCGATGGCGCCGGTCTGCTGGTCGATCACCGTGTAGAACCACGGATCGGTCGAGTCTTGCAGGCTGGCCAGATAGTCATCGAACGTTGCGCGCTCTGTAAATGGCCCGACGGCCAGGTAGTCCCACAGCTTTGGATCGGAATCCGGGCCTTCCAATGCCGCCCACAGACCATCGCCGTGGCGCGCGGCATCGAGTTTTTCCAGACGAATGAAGTGCCCGTTCAACGTACGGTTGTCAGGCAGCTTTGCTGCTTGCCAGTGTTCAAGGTTCGACATGTTCAGAGTTCCAGCGCTCAGAGCGGTTTGCGAAATTGGATGAAGCCGGGGCGTTCAGCGATGCGTTCGTACAGTTGGATGGCGGTCGTATTCGTTTCGTGGGTCAGCCAGTGGACCTTGTCGGCACCGGCTTTCTTCGCCGTGGCGTAAACGTGTTCGATCAACTTGCGCCCCACGCCTGTGCCGCGTTGCTCGGGCGTCACCAGCAGGTCCTGAAGATAGCAGGACACATTGATGCTCCAGTTCGAGCGGTGATAGATGAAATGCACCAGGCCCACTGCTTTGCCGTCCTGCCAGGCGAGGGCGGCGTTGGTCGGCTCATCGCTGTCAAGGAAACGCTTCCACGTGCTGTCGGTGACCGCATCCGGCAATTCGGTCTTGTAGAAAGTCAGGTAGGCCTTCCACAACGGCATCCATGCCGAGTGGTCATCGGCGGTGACAGGGCGAATTTGTACGTCAGGCACAGTTTTCTCCTTGGCTCATCAATCGAGCGATTTCCTGATCACGTGGGTGTTGGCTATTAGCCAATCCTTTACTTACGCCAGCGATGTCTTCTGCGCTGCGGTTCTGATTGAGCTTGCGTTTGCCTTCCAGCCGCTCGATGGGAATGGCGAAGCCGACGATGCCGCTCAGCATGTTGGTGATGTAATCGGCCGGGGCATCACTGACGGCCCAGGGCTCAGCGCGGTTCGCTTCGTGTTTATCGGTCAGATCGCTGACGAGCCGCAGCAGCCGCACAGGATCGGTGAAGACCTCGGCTCGGCCATAGGCATGAACGGCGGTGTAATTCCAAGTGGGTACGACCTTGCCGTGCTCGGTTTTTGCCGCGTACCAAGAAGGGCTGACATACGCATCAGCCCCCTGAAAAATCACCAGTGCCTCACCCGATGCCAGTGCCTTCCACTGCGGATTGGCTTTAGCCAAGTGACCGAAGAGGATGCCGTTGGGGCCCTGTGTACGGTCCAGTAGCAGCGGCACGTGAATCGCCTGGAGGCCGGCCGCATCCGCAGTCACTACCGTTGCCAGGCGTGAGCTTTCCATAGCCCGGTGCAGGCTTGCGAGGTCGTCGTCTTTGAAATGGCTGGGTATGTACATGAGATAGTCCTTGGCGATTGGCCTCATCCTAGGCAGGCTATTGGTCTTTCGTAAGCACCATTTAGGATCTATTTCATAGGGCCAATTCATGCCACCCCCTACGCCGTCGATGACATTCGATTTCGCCGGAATCGAGCTGGACCGCCGTCAAGGCTTAAGCCGTCAGTTATTCCAGGCGCTGCGCCTGCGGATCCTGGACGGGCGTCTGAGCGGGGGGACCCGTTTACCCGCCACTCGTGACCTCGCCGCAGCGCTAGCGATCTCACGAAACAGTGTGCTGAGGGCCTACGACCAGCTGTATGCAGAAGGCTTCACAGAGGGGCGTGTTGGGGACGGCACTTACATCGCGCAGCTTTCACCGCCTCAACTATCCACAAAAATATCCACAGGCTTATCACCAAGGTTATCGACAGGTTTATCCACAAATCCCTTCCGTGAGCAGGGTGATGTAGCGCCTGAAGTTATCCACAGTACCGCCGCTGGGGTGCTTGCTGAGCATCATCTCAGCCCTCCCAAAACCGGCGCTCCAAAGGCTTTTCGGGTGGGTATTCCCGCCTTCGATCTGTTCCCCTTTGACGTGTGGGGCAAGCTCCATGCGGCTTTCTGGCGAAAGCCGGGCTTGCATCACTTGGGCTACGGGGATCCGGCAGGGGAATGGCGGCTACGTGAGTTGATCGCTGTCTATCTCAAGACATCCCGCGACCTTCACTGCAGCGCTGAACAAATTGTGATCACCTCCGGTGCACAGCAGGCAATCTCACTTTGTGCACAGTTGTTATTGAACGAGGGAGACGCCGTCGCCATCGAGAATCCCGGCTATCGGGCCGCCGGACATGCCTTCGCCATCGCGGGTGCCAAGCTTGAGGGGCTGCCCGTTGACGGCGATGGCATGCACTGTCCTGCAGGGGGCGGTTGCAAATTGGCTTACGTCACTCCGTCCCACCAATACCCACTGGGTGTCACCATGAGCCTGGCGCGGCGCCTTGAATTGCTGGAATGGGCCGCGCGCAGTCAGGGCTGGATCGTGGAGGACGATTATGACGGTGAATACCGTTACAGCGGCGCACCGTTGGCGCCGTTGGCCGCATTGGACCGACACGGTCGGGTGATTTACGTCGGCACCTTCGGCAAGGTCGCGTTCCCGGCACTGCGATTGGGCTATCTGGTGCTGCCTCACCATCTGGTCGACGTGTTCAGCCAGCGGCGGGCTGTGGACATGCGCCATTCTGAAGTCGGGACACAGAGGGTGATGGCCGACTTCATCGCGGGAGGCCACTTTCAACGGCACATCCGGCGCATGCGCCGGGCTGCGCTGAATAGGCGCGACGCCTTACTGGCGGCCTGGCCCGATCAGATCGCGGGCTGTCGCCCGATGCCCAAGCCACTGGCCGGCCTGCATGTTTGCGTGGGAGTGGATAGCCTCGAGCGAGAGCGGGAGTTGATTGCCGCAGCCGCGAGCGTGGACGTCGAGTTTTCGCCGCTCAGCGACTATTGGCTACCCGACTCAGAGATACCCGTGGATAGCCGGGCAGGTTTGGTATTGGGTTTCGCCGCTGTTCCAGAGACCGATATTGCCTGCGCCCTGAAGCGGCTGCGCCAAGTGTGGTGAGCGGGCCATTGAATTGCCTGCAGCGTGCACGCGTTGCGTTTCTAGCTGACACCCTTAGAGGGTTATACTCGCCTCATCGCTAACCTGTTCTGAGACACATTCATGAGCCTCCCTCTCTCTGCGACGCCTGAGCGCAAGCTCGGCGCGCCGCTGTTCGCCGTCGCTCTGCTGGTGATCGGTGCTTTATTCCTTCAAACCACCGTCGGTGGCAAGCAAGTGGCATTGCTGCTCGTTGGCGCCGCCTTGGGACTGACCCTTTACCACGCCGCCTTCGGCTTTACCTCGGCCTGGAGAGTGTTCATCAATGAACGCCGGGGTGCAGGCCTGCGTGCGCAAATGATCATGCTATCGATCGCCGTCGTGCTGTTTTTCCCGGCACTCGGTGCTGGCACCTTATTTGGCTCGCCAGTGACCGGACTCGTCGCACCGGCAGGCGTGTCGGTGGTCTTTGGTGCGTTCGTGTTCGGTATCGGCATGCAAATGGGAGGTGGCTGTGCGTCGGGCACGCTGTTTACCGTGGGGGGTGGCAACGCTCGAATGCTGGTGACTCTTCTGTTCTTCATCATCGGTTCAGTAGTGGCCACCCATCACGCCGACTGGTGGTTCTCGTTGCCGTCCTTCCCGGCGACGTCGATCGTCAAGACCTTCGGCGTCCTGCCTGCCCTGGTCATGAGCCTTGCGCTGTTCGCGCTCATTGTCCTGATCACCGTGAAACTGGAAAAACGCCGTCACGGCGCACTGGAAACGGCCGTGACCAGTGAACATGTCGGCGTGCGCCGCTTTTTACGAGGCCCGTGGCCGCTGGTGTGGGGCGCGGTCGCGCTGGCCTTGCTCAATTACGCAACGTTGGCGCTGGCCGGTCGACCTTGGGGCATCACCTCGGCCTTCGCATTGTGGGGCGCGAAAGTCGCCAGCGGGCTGGGCATCGATGTGAGCAGTTGGGTGTTTTGGCAAATGCCCGCCAATGCGAAAGCACTGGCCGCGCCGGTGTGGGAAGACATCACCACCGTAATGGACATCGGGATCATGTTGGGTGCAGCTGTGGCTGCAGGCATGGCGGGGCGTTTCGCGCCCAGCCTGAACATTCCGCTGCGTTCACTGATCGCGGCGGTCTTGGGCGGGCTGATGTTGGGATATGGCTCGCGTCTGGCCTACGGCTGCAACATTGGCGCCTATTTCAGCGGCATCGCATCAGGCAGCTTGCATGGCTGGTTGTGGTTGATCGCAGCATTTGCAGGTAACGCCGTGGGCGTGCGCCTACGCCCGTTCTTCTTCGAAGGCGAGCGACGCCCAGCAGTACTGAGCGGATGTTGATCAAGAACTGACGCTCCCGGGAGACTCCCCGCCGACGTGAGTCGATTGCGTGTTTGAAAGCTTCCTTTTCAAATGCACTTTCACGGCACGGCGGGGCGTATCTGGAACGATCAGTGGCTGGCGCTGATTATTTTCCGATCTGCGCTTTCGCGAGCTTGACGATGTTGTCCACAGAGAACCCGAACTTCGCCTGAAGCTTGTCGATGGGTGCCGAAGCGCCGAAGGTGTTCATGACGATTTTCGCGCCCGTCTGGCCCACGTACCGGTCCCATCCCAGCGGGCCAGCCTGTTCCACCACCACACGTGCCTTCACCTCGGGGGGCAATACGCTATCGCGGTAGGCCTTGCCCTGGTGCTCGAAAAGCTCCCAACTTGGCATCGACACCACGCGGGCGGCAACCCCTGCTGCCTTGAGTTGCTCGAAGGCTTCGACGGTCATGCCGACTTCACTGCCGGTCGCGATCAGAATCACCTCCACCTTGCCTTCCACGGCGTCAGCCAACACGTACGCGCCTTTGGCGACCCCCTCCGCGCTCGCGTACACCGAGCGATCCAACGTCGGCATGGGCTGGCGTGACAGCACGATGCAGCTGGGTTTATGGGTCTGCGCCAGCGCGACTTTCCAGGCTTCCTCGGTTTCGTTGGCGTCGCCTGGACGTAGGGTCAACAGGCCAGGTGTCGCGCGCAATTGCGTCAAGTGCTCGATAGGCTGGTGGGTGGGACCGTCCTCACCGACGCCGATGGAGTCGTGGGTGAAGACGAACACCACCGGCAGTTCCATGATCGCCGCCAGACGGATTGGCGGCTTCATGTAGTCGCTGAAGACGAGAAAGGTTGAGGTGTAAGGTCGCAGATAGGACAACGCCAGCCCGTTGGCGATAGCCCCCATGGCGTGCTCCCTGACCCCGAAATGCAGATTGCGGCCACCATAGCTTCCGGCTGCGAAACTGCCAGCGCCGTCGAACGTCAGGTTGGTTTTGGTCGATGGCGACAGGTCGGCCGAGCCACCCAGCAGCCAGGGGATCTGTTGCGCGAAGCCGTTCAGCACCTTGCCGCCTGAGGCCCGTGTGGCAAGGCCCTTGGGGTCTGCCTCGAAGCTCATGGCGGTATTGCGCCAGCCTTCCGGCATCTCACCCGCACGCATCCGTTGCAGCTCGTCCGCGAGAGCAGGTTGTTCCTTTTCGAATTGCGAGAAGGTCTTCTGCCATTCGTCGTACTCGCTCGCACTGCGGCTCAGCATCGCGTCGCGCAAGTGATGACGTGCCTCCTCAGGGACCGAGAAACTGCTGTTTTCATCCCAGCCGTAGGCTTTTTTGGTCAGTTTGATCTCGTCCTCGCCCAGAGGCTCACCGTGGGCGGACGCGGTGTTGTGCTTGTTCGGCGAGCCGTAGCCGATCACGCTGTCGACCACGATCAACGTCGGCGCATCGGTAGTGCTCTGAAAAGCGCGGATTGCCTCGGCCAAGGCCGCCGTATCGTTGGCGTCCTTCACATGCAAGGTTTTCCACCCGTAACCCTCAAAGCGTTTCTGCACGTCGTCGCTGTAAGCCAGCTCCGTATGACCTTCGATGCTGATCGTGTTGTTGTCGTAGATCCAACACAGGTTCGACAGCTTCAGGTGGCCGGCAATCGATGCGGCTTCGGCGGCAACGCCTTCCATCATGTCGCCATCCCCGCACAGGACGTACACGTTGTAGTCGAACAACTTCGCATCGGGCTGATTGAAATGCGCGCCCAGCCAACGCTCGGCCATCGCCATCCCAACGCTATTCGCGCAGCCTTGACCCAGCGGGCCAGTAGTGGTCTCCACCCCCGTTGTCATTCGGTATTCAGGGTGACCCGGCGTCTTCGAGCTCATCTGACGGAACTGCTTGATGTCGTCGAGGCTGACCGCCGGTTTGCCGGATGGAGTGCCGTGCTCGTCGATCTCGACCACGCCTGCCAGGTGCAGCAATGAGTACAAAAGCATTGAGGCGTGGCCGACCGAGAGCACAAACCGGTCGCGATTGGGCCAGTCGGGATGTTCCGGGTGATAGCGCAGGAACTCTTTCCACAGCGTGTAGCCCACCGGTGCGAGCGCCATAGGGGTGCCGGGGTGGCCTGAGTTGGCCTTTTGCACCGCATCCATAGCCAGCGTGCGGATCGTATTGATGGTCAGTTGATCGTGTTCATTGGCATTCGACGTAGCAGGCGAGCCCATGGCGTTCTCCTCATGACGTGTAGCTGAAACGTTCAGACAGGGTTGAGCACGGGCGAGGCGGGTTCGTTCCATGAAATATCGAAGGAGGGGCCGGTGCGAAGAATGTTTCAGAATTTTCCAGCAGCGAACGAATCACCCCCTCTGCATTCGAACACCTTGGATCCCGGGCCAGTTGCCGGGTCGTCATAAAGCCAGGGGGTCGCCATTGCAGGAAACGATCATCAAGAAGTACCGGGCCACGATCAAAACCTTTACCTACATCGGATGGTCGCTGTTCTGGCTATTGATCTGGGACGTGATCGTGACGGTGGATTTCATGCTTTTTCTGGACCCCAAGATCACGCTGCCGTCCATGCCCCTGACGCTGCTCGGGTCGGCTCTGGTGGTGCTGACCAGTTTCAGAAACTCAAGCGCCTACAATCGCTGGTGGGAAGCGCGCACGCTCTGGGGGGCGTTGGTCAACAATTCCCGCAGCTATGCGCGGCAGGTGCTGACCTTGATCGACGACGAAGGCCAACTTAACCCGGTCAAAGCCGTACTGCTGCGCCGGCATGTGGCGTACGTCGAGTGTTTGTCCTCGCATCTCAAGGGCGAAGACTGCGCCGAAGATGTGACAGCCATGATTCCCCGTGAAGAATACGAACGGCGCAAGCGCACCAATAACTTTCCCAACGACATCCTCAACGTGTCTGCAGCGATACTGGCGGACGAATACAAGGCAGGTCGCCTGGACAGTATTCGTTTCGAACGGCTGGAAGCGACGCTGGTGGAAATCTCCAACTGCCAGGGGGGCATGGAGCGGATCGCCAATACGCCGCTGCCATACCCTTACGTGGTCTTTCCGCGCCTGTTCATTACCCTGTTCTGCATCATCGTCCCGATCGGGCTGGTCGAGACCTTGGGTTGGTTCACCCCACTGGCCTCGACCGTCGTAGGTTTCATGCTGCTGGCCATCGAAAAGATCGGCAGCGATCTGCAGAGCCCGTTCAAGGCTTCAGAGCATGAAATTCAGATGAAGGCGCTGTGCGCGAATATTTCAGGCAATTTGAACTCGATGTTGCGAGATGCAACGGAAATGCAGCGTTGAGCGACAGGGAAGGTCGTCTGCCCCGCCGTGTCGCTCGCCTGAAGAATGGCCGCGGCGACTAGGTGCCGGATTTGATCTTGGTCCATACCCGCGTCCTCGCGCGCTCCGCATCACGGGGCAGCGGGGTGAGGGTGTACAGCGTCTTCATTGCCTCAGGGGTTGGATAGAGGTTCGGATTGTTGCGGATCGCGGGGTCAACCAGTGGGGTCGCATCCTTGTTCGGGTTCGGGTAGCCGACGAAATCGCTGATCGGTGCGATCACATCCGGTTGCAGCAAGTAATTGATGAAGGTGTGGGCGTCTTCGACGTCCTTGGCGCCCTTCGGAATGGCGAGCATGTCGAACCAGATCGGCGCGCCTTCCTTCGGCAGGCGCATGTCCACGACGACGCCGTTCTTCGCTTCCTTGGCCCGGTTCGCCGCCTGCGAGAAACTGCCGGAATAACCTACCGCCACGCAAATGTCCCCATTCGCGATGTCGGCCATGTATTTGGACGAATGGAAGTAGGTGATGTAGGGGCGGATCTTCATCAGTAAGGCTTCTGCCTTGTCATAGTCCTTCGGATTCTTGCTGTTCGGATCGAGCCCCAGGTGCTGCAAGGCCAATGGCAGAATTTCCGAAGGTGAGTCCAGCAGCGTCACGCCGCAGGCTTTCAGTTTGCTGATGTTCTCTTCCTTGAAGATCAAATCCCAGCTGTTCACGGGGGCGTTGTCGCCCAGCGCGGCTTTGACCTTGTCCGGGTTGAAGCCGATCAATATGGTCCCGTACATGTAGGGGACGGCAAACTTGTTGCCGGGATCGTTCGCCTCCAGCAGTTTCATCAGGCTGGGATCAAGGTGCGAGTAGTGGGTCAGTTTGCTTTTGTCCAGCGGCTGGAATACGCCGGCCTGGATCTGTTTGGCCAGAAACACGTTGGACGGCACCACAACGTCGTACCCCGAGTTACCTGTGAGCAATTTCGCTTCCAGTGCCTCATTGGTGTCGAAGATGTCGTAAATCAGGGGGACCCTGGTCTCCTTTTTGAAATTTTCCAGGGCCTGCGGGGTGATGTAGTCGAACCAGTTATAAACGCGCAGGGTTTTGGGCTCGTCGGCGTACATCGCGTTGCTGAAGATGGCCGCGCAGACAGCGGGAAGAATGAGGCGCTTGAGTCTGTTCATCGTTTTCTCTCTTCGTGTCTCGGAGGGGCAGATTGGAGGGGTCAGACGCTTTCAAAGCCTTCCAGCACGTTTACGGCGTTGATGCCGATCTCTTCGACGGCGTAACCGCCCTCCATCACGAACAGTGTGGGTAGGCCCAACCGCGCAATACGTTCACCCATGCGCAGGTAGTCCGGGCTGTCCAGCTTGAATTGCGAGATCGGGTCGTCTTTGAAAGTGTCCACGCCTAAGGAAACGATCAGGATGTCGGCGCCGAAGCGGTCGATTTGCGCGCAGGCCTTTTCCAGCGCAGCGCTCCAGATAGGCCAGTCGCTGCCAGCCGCCAACGGGTAATTGAAGTTGAAACCTTCGCCAGCACCCTCGCCCAGCTCATCTTCGTAACCGAGGAAGAAAGGAAATTCGAAGTCCGGATGGCCGTGTATCGAAGCGAACAGCACGTCGCTGCGGTCGTAGAAAATCGACTGGGTGCCGTTGCCGTGGTGATAATCCACATCCAGAATCGCAACCCGTCGACGGCCCTGATCGAGAAAGGCCTGCGCGGCTATCGCAGCGTTGTTCAGGTAGCAATAACCGCCCATGACGTCGCTGGCGGCGTGATGTCCCGGCGGCCGGCACAGTGCGAAGGCACTCCGGGCGCCTTGCTGGATTGCCGCTTGCGCAGTGAGTGCGACCTGCGCGGCGCTGTAGGCCGCCTGCCAGGTCCCTGCGGTAATCGGCGCGCCGGCATCGAACGTGTAGTAACCCAACTGGCCGTGAAGGCTGGTCGGAATGACCGATCGCAATGTGCGCGCAGGCCAGGTGTAAGGGAGTAAGTCGCCTTCCGGGCCGGTGGCCGCCCAGCGGTCCCATGCGCCTTTGAAAAAGGCCAGAAACGCATCGGTATGAATGCGCTTGATCGGTTCGATGCCGAAATCACCGGGGCCTTCCACGGCCCCGATGTCGCGGTCCAGTACCCGCTGCAGCACATGGTCAGCCCGGGAGGGCATCTCGAAGCAGGGCATCAGTTTGCCGTCAATCAACTCGCAGCGGCCGTGATGCAGATGATGATCGTCCGAATAGATCGTCAGCATTCTTGTTCTCCAGTGGGCTTGGTTGCCCCACATTCTTGAGGCGCTCAGCCTTCAGGAGAACGACGGAAACGGTCAAAAGAGGATAATGACGGCCATAAAATCTGTCCGAAAATCGCCCCTGAGCAGAGCGGAGCGACTCGTTTTAAGGCGTTTCAGCCTCTGAATTGACTCGGTGCCACACCGCTCCAGCGGATGAACGCATGGCGGAAGCTTGCCGTCTCGCTGAAGCCCAGCGCCTCGGCGATACGGTGAACTGGCATCTGATCCTCCTGCAACAGCTGTTTCGCCCGCTCGAACCGCAGCTCATCGAGCAGTTGCTGGTAGCTGCTGCCGGTGGCCTGCAAGTGGCGGCGTAATGTGCGCTCGGAGCAATTCATCTGTTGCGAGAGGATGGCCAGGCTCGGCGTTTGCTCAAGTTGGGCGGCGAGCAGATGGCGGATGCGGCCTAGCCACGCCTGGCGCCCGGTAAACTCGATGTTCTGTCGGCGGCAACGCTCGCGCATGTCACGGTGGGTGACGGGATCAGCCAAAGGGAGCGGTCGATCGAGCCAGCTTCGGTCAAACGCAAACGCGTTGTCGTGCGCATCGAAACGCAAATCGCAGGCAAAGCTCTCGCGGTAGCTGGCCTGGTACTCGGGCGCCGAATGGGTAAAGCGCGCCGCGAGCAACGGCAGTGTGACACCCAACAGGTCATCGCAGATCACTTTCAACGACGCCATGCACAGCTCGGCGTTGAAAACCCGCAACCCTTCCTCATCGCGGTAGTCGCTGGCACAGAACCAGATGCATTCCCCCTCGTCGACCAACTCAAGCTCGAACAGCGTGCCCAGCAACGCCGGATATGCAAGTGCCAGCCGCAAAGCGTCACCCAACGTGGCACTGGTGAGCAGCGCGTAACCGAGAATCCCATAGGACGACACATGCATGCGTCGGCCGAGGGGCAAGCCGATGTCCCCTCGCAGTGCCACGGCATTGGCGCAGACCTGCATTTCCTGAAACGTGGTGATGCGAATGTCCGGGCGACGAAGGTCTGCTTCCGTGATGCCGCTTCCGGCCAGCAGCGCCTCGCTGCTCCAGCCCTCAGCACAAAACGTTTCCAGTACCAGCGAAACGGCATTGAGGGTCGTGAGATGAGAGTGAAGCATGGCGGGTTTTCCGATGACTGTCCGACCGGAAAGGAGGAGCAAAAGCTGTGCCTTTCTGCGCGGCGTGTCCCAGTTCAGCCGCCTATGTCACAACCCGCACGCGGCGTACCGCAATGAAGTTTCGAGGGTTACAGCAACTCCCCACACATATCCAGTTCGACCAACCGCCTCACCTCCTGTGCAGGCAGATCGGAACCCAGCAGTGCATGCAGTTTGCCGAGCGCCGCCTCACGGGTCATGCCACCGCCGGAAAGCACGCCCACGCTTCGCAAGCGGCTGCCTGCCTCGTAAACGTCCAGTTCGACGCCGCCCTCATGGCACTGGGTGATCGCAATCACGCAGATGCCTTGTCGATGGGCGCGTTGAAGGCTGTCGAGGAAGGCAGGGTCATCGCTGGGGCCTGTGCCGCTGCCGAAACATTCGAGGACGAGCCCCTGAATGCCACTGTCGAGCATTCCATCCAGTTGCGCGGCGCCGATACCGGGAAACAGTGGCAGTACCGCCACGTTGGCCAGGTTTTTCCTGTTGCGATAGTCCAGCGCTCCGGGCAGTACGCCGACCGGTTGACCGCCGCGGGAGCGGTTCAGCGCGGCAAAAGGATGACGGCCGAAACTGCGGATTTTCGCGCAACGCGTCGGTTGCATGAGGGCGCCGTGGAAATACAGATGCACGCCGTGAGGTAGCCCGTCCCCCAGCGCCTGCAGAGCGCCGGTGACGTTCTCCCAGGCATCGCTCTGCGGTACGCCGGCGGGCAGCATCGAGCCGGTGAATACCACTGGCGCATTCAAGCCGAGCAGTTGGAAGCTCATAGCCGCCGCGCTGTAGGCCAGGGTATCGGTGCCGTGCAGCACCAGCACCGCGTCGCAGCCTTTGGCATCGACGGCATCGACCACCGCTTCACGCAGACGCTGCCAGTAGGCGGGCGTCATGTTGGCGCTGTCGATCAAGGGAGACATCTCGTGAAACTGCCATTGCGCGAACACCTCGTCGGACAAGGCGGCCAGTTGTTCAGCCATCCTCGCTTCGAAACCGGAGGCGGGCGCCAAGCCGTTCTCGCTGGCTTGCATTCCGATGGTGCCACCGGTGTAGAGCACCATCACGTGCCTGGCCGGTGTGGCGTTTTCGCGATTCATGGATGTCTCCCTGGGCTGACTTCAGATGATTAGCGTGCGTTGGCGGCGGCTTCGCCAGTGACCGACGCGGATTGGCCAGCAGGCTTCTGATGACCAGGCTTGGGCCAGGCGTTCAGGTCCAGGTCCAGATCCGGGAATTGGCTGGAGTCGAACACGGGCGTTTTGACGCCGGCCTTACGCTGCGCATCGTAGTCGTTCAGGATACGCAAACCGATCTTGAACAGCATTGCCAACGCGATCAGGTTCACGAACGCCAGCAGGGTCATGGTGATGTCGGCAAAAGCGAACACGGTACCGAGGTCTTCCACCGCGCCCCACAGAATCAATGACAACACCAATGCGCGATAGCTGATCAGAGCCTTTTTGCTCTCTCCAACCAGGAAGCGTAGGCTGTTTTCGCCCAGGTAGTAGTTGTAGAGAATCGAGGTGAACACGAACAGGGCCAGGGCCACGCTGATGAACAACTTGCCCCAGTCGCCCACGACGGCTGCCAGCGAGTTTTGCGTCAAGGCGATACCGTCGCCTTCGAAGCCCGGTGTGTAGAAACCGGAAAGCAGAATGAGCAACGCGGTGCAGGTGCAGATGACGAAGGTGTCGAGGAAAACGCTGAACGCCTGAACCACGCCTTGCGCCACCGGGTGCTGAACCTCTGCCACCGCAGCGACGTTCGGGGCGCTGCCGAGGCCCGCCTCGTTGGCGAACACGCCACGTTTCACGCCCATGACGATAGCGCTGCCCACCAGGCCGCCGAACACCTCATCCATACCGAATGCACTTTTTACGATGGTCATCAGCATGTGTGGGACGTGTTCGAACTGCACGCCGATCACGTACAGCGTCACACCGATGTAAACCAGCGTTTTGACAGGCACCAGCAGGTCAGCAACCGCGGCGATTCGTTTGATGCCCCCGATGAACACCAGACCTAGCAACACGGCCAGTGCGATACCCGCGTAACCGGGCGAAACTCCAAATGCACTGTTCAGCGAATGCGTCACCGCGTGGGATTGCAGGCCGTTGAATGCAAAGCCGAAGGTCACCAGCAGCAGGACCGCCATGACCATTCCGAGCCAGCGCTTGCCCAGGCCGTGCTGGATGTAGAACGACGGGCCGCCTCGATACTGGCCTTCGGAATCGCAACGTTTGTAGAGCTGACCGAGCGCGCACTCGAAAAAGCTGCTGGCCATGCCAACGAGGGCGGTGACCCACATCCAGAACACCGCGCCCGGTCCGCCGAGGGTCACGGCGATGCCAACACCCGCGATATTGCCCGCGCCCACGCGTCCGGCGAGGCTCAGCATCAGCGCCTGAAAGGAACTCAGTTGGCCTGAGCTGCTACGCAAGCTTTCCCTAAAAACCGCGAACATGTGCGCAAAATGACGTAATTGAACGAAACGCGAGCGAATCGTGAAATATCCACCGAGCCCGACAATGAGCACGATCAGCAGTTTTCCCGAAAGGAAGTCGTTGATGACTTCAAGCATTGATGTTTCCTCGCTTTTTTAGAGGGGGCGCACTATACCGATGCGCGTTATTGGAGTCTGTAAAACGTTTCTGCTTTTGAACCCATTTCGTTCGGCGGGGGACGGACGGTCTACCCCGGCGTATGGCTGTCTGGTTGTGCTGCTCCGAAAAATCGGCAGGTAAAAAAAAGGGCCTGGAAGCATGTTCTTCCGGCCCTCAAAAGGGTGAGGGGTGTCTAGACCCTCAGCCTGGTGATCGTGTTGCAGACATTGCGGTCACTTCGCGATCAAGCCTTCAGCGGCACGAGTCGCGGAGCAATCATGTTCTCGGGGCGCAGAATGTCGGCAAGCATTGCCTCGTCCAGCAGGCCTTCTTCGCGCACCAGTTCGAGCACTCCGCGGCCTGTTTCCAGCGCGACGCGGGCGATACGGGTCGCGTTCTCGTAACCGATGTAAGGGTTCAGTGCGGTGACTAGCCCGATCGAGTGTTCGACCAGTTCACGGCACCGTTGCTCATTGGCCGTGATGCCGACGATGCAATGTTCGCGCAGCATGTCCATGGCGCGTTGCAACAGGCGGATGGAGTCGAAGATTTTGTAAGCGATCAGCGGCTCCATCACGTTCAACTGCAACTGGCCACCTTCGGCCGCCACAGTCAGCGCCAGGTCGTTGCCCATGATTTCGAAGGCGCACATATTCACCGCTTCGGGGATCACCGGGTTGACCTTGCCTGGCATGATCGAGCTGCCCGGTTGGCGCGCTGGCAGGTTGATCTCATTGATGCCGGTGCGTGGCCCGCTGGACAGCAGGCGCAAGTCGTTACAGATCTTCGACAGCTTGACCGCAGTGCGCTTGAGCATCCCGGAGAACAGCACGAACGCACCCATGTCGGAGGTCGCTTCGATCAGGTCCGCCGCCGGCACCAGCGGCTGGCCGCTGATGATCGCCAGGCGCTCGACCGCCAGGTGCTGATAGCCAGGGTCGGCGTTGATGCCGGTGCCGATGGCGGTACCGCCCAGGTTCACTTCGGTCAGCAACTCGGGCGCCAGGCTGCGCAGGCGGTTGAGGTCCTCGGTCAGGGTGGTCGCGAAGGCACGGAATTCCTGGCCCAAGGTCATCGGTACGGCGTCTTGCAACTGGGTGCGGCCCATTTTCAGCACATGGGCGAACTCCTGCCCTTTGGCGGCGAATGCCTGAATCAGGCTGTCGAGGCTGGCAAGCAAGGCATCGTGGCCCAGCAGCAGACCCAGGCGAATGGCGGTCGGGTAAGCGTCGTTGGTCGACTGCGCCATGTTTACGTCGTTGTTTGGGTGCAGGTATTTGTATTCGCCTTTGGCTCGGCCCATCGCTTCGAGGGCGATGTTGGCGATCACTTCGTTGGCATTCATGTTGGTGGACGTGCCCGCGCCACCCTGGATCATGTCCACCACGAACTGATCGTGAAAATCCCCGCGGATGATGCGAGCGCAGGCTTCGCTGATCGCGGCGTGTTTCTCGTCGCTCAAGTGGCCCAAACGGTGGTTCGCATCCGCAGCTGCCTGCTTGACCATTGCCAGGCCGACCACCAGTTTCGGGTAGTGCGAGAGCGGTACGCCCGACAAGTGGAAGTTGTTCACTGCGCGCAGGGTCTGGATGCCGAAATAAGCATCGGCAGGGACTTCGAGGGTGCCAAGCAGGTCTTTTTCGATGCGGAACGATGCAGCGCAGGACATGATAGAGAAACTCTCAGGAGAGACACGGACTAAGCCGGAACGCCTTGAATACTAGGCCTGTGAGCGATTGCGAACCAATGCTGTTGCGCGCTAGCCTATGCACAAACGGCATAATGCTGATGTGACGCGTGAGGCATGAAGCGCGTGCGTCAGGCATGTACCGAACCTATTTCTGCCCCGGATGGCTTATCCGCCGACGCTGGACATGCTCCCGCGTCGTCGTGCTCTGGAGATGACCATGAACCTTGAAAGCAAATGGCTGGAAGACTTCAGTGCGTTGGCAGCGACCCGGAGCTTTTCGCAGGCGGCGGAGCGCCGGTTCGTTACGCAACCGGCGTTCAGCCGAAGAATTCGCAGCCTGGAAGCCGCCCTCGGCCTGACGCTGGTCAACCGCTCCCGCACGCCCATCGAGCTGACGGCAGCGGGGCAACTCTTCCTGGTCACGGCACGGACGGTGGTCGATCAACTCGGGGAGGTGTTGCGCCATCTGCATCATCTGGAAAGTGGGCAGGGGGAGGTGATGCAGATTGCCGCCGCGCACTCGCTGGCGTTGAGTTTTTTCCCTCGTTGGATCGCTCAGTTGCGCAACGAGGGCTTGAACATCGCCACGCGGCTGGTCGCCACCAACGTGGGCGACGCGGTGCATGCCTTGCGCGAAGGAGGCTGTGACCTGATGCTGGCGTTTTACGATCCGGACGCGGCGCTGCAAATGGACGCCGAAATCTTCCCTTCGCTGCACCTGGGCATGACCGAAATGCTCCCCGTTTGCTCGGCGGATGCCGACGGCAAGCCCCTGTTCGACCTGGAAGGCGACCAGAGCGTCCCGCTGCTGGCGTACAGCGCGGGCGCATTTCTCGGGCGTTCGGTGAACTTGCTGTTGCGTCAGCGGGCGCTGCGCTTCACCACCGTTTACGAAACGGCCATGGCCGACAGCCTAAAGGGCATGGCACTTCAAGGCTTAGGCATCGCATGGGTGCCGCGACTTTCCATCGCTGCCGAACTGGAGCGGGGCGAGTTGGTGGTCTGTGGGGGGCCGCAATGGCATGTACCGCTGGAGATTCGCTTGTACCGCTGTGCATTGGTACGCAAGGCCAACGTGCGGTTGCTGTGGCGCAAGTTGGAAACGGCGGCCCTGACCAGCGAAACGGTTCAATGATCAGGACACCCGAACCGAGCATCATGGGGTTTCGCGCAGGTAGTTTCTGATGGCCTGTGCGGAACGGTCACCGTACCGGTAGCAGTTTTTGAGGAAGAATACGTCCTCGATGAACATGTTGGTGATGCAGGGTGCTGGGGCTGCGGTGGCGAGGAATTCGCCGTCGCTGTGTGAGGCGCCGAGCGTATGTCCGACTTCATGCGCAATGGTGCGATAGGCTGTCATCGACGCGATGGCGGAGCGTCCGCCAAATCTTGCGATGCCTTGCGTGAAGAGTGTCAGCTTGTCACGGGTGATGAGCAGGTATTTGTGGCGCTTGTCACGAGGCTTCTGCTCAGAGACGACATAATCGATGACACGTTGATCCCACTCCTGAATCGACTTGTCCGCATCGCCCAGGCGATAGTCGAAGTCCGTATAGCCGGGCTTGCGAGCAACCGTAACGATGTCGACTTTCCTGCCGGTGATGTATTCCAGATCGTCAGTGAACCAGTCGAGATACTCGTTATTGAGTGCCCTGAGCGCCTGATCCGTCAGTTCGTCGTGCAGGAACAGCGTCAAGACGATCGGCAGCTTTTCCGGTTCGTCATGGTTTTCGGCTGCCACAGCCATATGGGCCGAGGCCCAGACGAGCAGGGTTGCGGTGAGGGTTGCGATGAAATTCTGCATAGTAGGTTCTCGTCCTTGAGAAGGGTTGGGGTTGAAGCGTCTTAAGCTCAACATCTGCCAAAGGCGGTGTCGGTCAGCCAATGCCTAAGAGCCGGTCGGTTTTTTCCAAAACCTGAGCTGGAAATGGCAAACGGGCCGTGCAGTTGACGGGTGGTCGCCGGCCATCTTTCAAACCCGTTTCATTGCGGTATACTGCGCGGCCTTTGGCCGGTTGCACTGGTCAGCATTCGTACAACAAGCCACGCCGGTCCTCCCGCGTGGCTTGTTGTTTTTAGACGCGCCTACGGGCGCCCGATGAAGAGGCACGACGATGAGCGCACTGGTTGGCGTGATCATGGGCTCCAAGTCCGATTGGTCCACCCTTAGCCACACCGCCGACATGCTGGAAAAGCTCGGCATTCCGTACGAAGTCAAAGTGGTTTCGGCTCACCGCACGCCGGATCTGCTGTTCCAGTACGCCGAAGAGGCCGAGGCCCGTGGCATCGAGGTGATCATCGCGGGTGCCGGCGGCGCTGCGCACTTGCCGGGCATGTGCGCGGCCAAGACCCACTTGCCGGTATTGGGCGTTCCGGTTCAGTCCTCGATGCTTTCGGGCGTGGACTCCCTGTTGTCCATTGTGCAGATGCCTGCGGGCATCCCGGTTGCGACGCTGGCGATTGGCAAGGCAGGGGCGATCAACGCCGCGTTGCTGTCCGCCAGCATCCTGGGCGCCAAGCACCCGCAATTCCATGCAGTGCTGAAAAAATTCCGCACTGAGCAGACAGACAGCGTTCTGGACAATCCAGACCCACGCGAGGCCTGAGGTTTTCATGAAAATCGGCGTAATCGGTGGCGGCCAGTTAGGCCGCATGTTGGCCTTGGCGGGTACACCGCTGGGAATGGACTTCGCGTTTCTCGACCCGGCGCCGGATGCCTGTGCAGCCGCTCTCGGCGAGCACCTGCGTGCCGATTACGGCGATCAGGACCACCTGCGCCAGTTGGCTGACGAAGTGGATCTGGTGACCTTCGAATTCGAAAGCGTTCCTGCCGAAACCGTGGCCTTTCTCTCGCAGTTCGTGCCCGTTTACCCGAGCGCTGAAGCGCTGCGCATCGCTCGCGACCGCTGGTTCGAAAAGAGCATGTTCAAGGACCTGGGCATTCCAACGCCTGCGTTCGCCGATATTCAGTCTCAGGTAGATCTGGACAATGCCGTCGCCGCTATCGGCCTGCCTGCGGTCCTCAAAACCCGGACCTTGGGCTATGACGGCAAGGGCCAGAAGGTCCTGCGCACGCCCGAGGATGTGGTCGGCACCTTTGCCGAACTGGGCAGCGTGCCGTGCCTGCTGGAAGGTTTCGTGCCGTTCACCGGTGAGGTCTCGCTCATCGCCGTGCGCGCCCGTGATGGCGAAACCCGCTTTTACCCGCTGGTGCACAACACCCACGACAGTGGCATCTTGCGCCTGTCGATCGCCAGCACCGATCACCCGTTGCAGGCGCTGGCCGAAGATTATGCCGGTCGCGTGCTCAATCAACTGGATTACGTCGGCGTACTGGCCTTCGAGTTCTTTGAAGTCGACGGCGGCCTGAAAGCCAACGAAATCGCGCCGCGCGTCCACAACTCCGGCCATTGGACCATTGAAGGCTCCGAGTGCAGTCAGTTCGAAAACCACCTGCGGGCTGTGGCCGGTCTGCCATTGGGTTCGACGGCCAAAGTGGGCGAGAGCGCGATGATCAACTTCATTGGTGAAGTGCCTGCAGTGCAAAGCGTCATCGCGGTCGATGACTGCCATTTGCACCACTACGGAAAGGCGTTCAAGGCCGGTCGCAAGGTAGGGCATGCCACCGTGCGCAGCCAGGACCGTGCGACGCTGGATCGTCAGGTGAAGCTTGTCGAAGCGCTGATCAAAAACTGATCACCCCGCGAGCCGCCTGTAGGAGCGCACTTGCCCGCGATTGCAGTGTGTCAGTCCCCGCAAGGGGTACAGCTACACCGCAGTCGGGGTTAAGGGCGGTCCTACAGGTTCGTGTGTGGAATCGTGTTGAACCATTCATCTCCCACACCCCTCAGATAGCGTGTTGCCAATTGCCGTCTAGGCTTTGGCTTATTCACTGAACAGAGGGACATGGCATGGGCATCATCGGAACCATTTTCATCGGCTTGATCGTGGGGCTGCTGGCGCGCTTTCTGAAGCCGGGCGACGACAGCATGGGCTGGATCATGACCATCATTCTGGGTATCGCCGGTTCTCTGGTGGCAACCTATGGTGGTCAGGCACTGGGGATCTATCAGGCGGGCGAAGGCGCAGGCTTCCTTGGCGCGCTGGTCGGCGCGATTGTCCTGCTGGTGATTTACGGCCTGATCAAAAAGAGATGAAATCCGTTCCGGCCCTCTGCGCGATCGGCGCGCGGGGGGCTAGAATGCGCGGCATCTTTCCCCTGCCGAGCACATCAATGCGTCGTCTTCTCCTCCTCTCCTTCCTGCTGGTTTGCGGACTGGCCCACGCGGCCGAGCTCCCTGAAACCGACTGGCTCGAACTGATGCCCAAGTCGGATCAAAAAGCTCTCGAAGCCATGCCTGAGATCGATCACAACTCGCCCGAAGCCCAAGGCACGTTCAACAGCAAGGGGGGATTGAAGCAGAGCAAAGGCTTGCCCGCCGTGATGTATTCAACCAAGACCGTGGCTGCGATGGATGGTAAAGCCATCCGGCTGGGCGGCTATCCAGTGCCGTTGGAGACCGACGCGAAGGGGCACAGCACCCTGTTTTTCCTCGTCCCATATCCGGGCGCCTGCATCCACGTGCCCCCGCCCCCGCCCAATCAGTTGGTGCTGGTGCGCTATCCGAAAGGCTTGAAGATCGAGGACATCTACACGCCGCTTTGGGTCGTTGGCACATTGAAAATCGAGAAGGTCAGCAACGATTTGGCCGATGCGGCCTATGCGCTGGATGCGTCGAAGGTGCGGGTGGTGACCGAGGCCGACCTGTAGAACACCCGTTCAGTCAGGAACACGGTCAGGATCCACGCGGCTGTGGGGGTGAAAGGCTCACGCCCACAGAGCGTCGCAAACTCGCTATCAATCGTCAGTCAGGGGCTCGGCCCACAGGCTCACACCCATCACATGCATGTTGCCCGGCTTGAGTGTCACCACGTCGGTCATGACATTCGCGGTTTCGACACAGACCATGCCCGTCCAGTCATCGGCGCCCATGTCGCTGAAGGTTTTCGTCTTCTCGACCCAGGGATTCCAGACCACCGACGACTTAGAACCCTGAGTCTGGATTTCGATACGACGTTTCCAGGCGGGGTCGATGATCGATACCCGGGCGGGTGTGTCTTGGTAGATACGGTCCGTTTCGCCAGTGAACCTGATGTCACCCGCTTGGACATTCTGCTTTTCCCAGCTTTCCAGCGTGTTGAGGTAGCTGACGCCATCCAGACCCTGAATGCTGATCTGATGCACGTCGCTGACGGCAAAGTAGGTGTGCAGTGCCTGGCTCAGCGTGACGTCATGGTCGCCTGCGTTGAAGCTGGCCAGACTGACGTTCAGGGCGGTATCCATGCGAATCTGCAGCTTC
The DNA here is from genome assembly GCF_003052515.2 of Pseudomonas sp. RIT409. Lineage (GTDB taxonomy): Bacteria > Pseudomonadota > Gammaproteobacteria > Pseudomonadales > Pseudomonadaceae > Aquipseudomonas. The sequence goes on from NZ_QARE02000002.1 coordinate 223,434, forward strand.
ACGCCGACCACGTGTGGCCAGCCCGGTAGATGACCCTCGGCTTTGGGCTGGATGAACTCGATGATCAGGGCCTCGCCGTCTTCACCCATGCCCATCAGTTCCCAGTCAATCGCACGGACTTCACCATGGGCGTTCGCAGGCTCGCTGCTGCGTCGCATCGCCTGGACGCTCTGCGGGTTGCGCTGGAAGTTGCCGAACCATGGCCAGCAGATGGGCATGCCGCCGCGAATCGCCTTGCCGTGGTTGTACACCGCGTTCGGGTTGGACCAGATCAGCGGTTCGTCGCCGTCGACCTGATAGCTGACGATGTGCGCGCCCTGTTGGGCCACCACCAATTCGGCCTGGCCGTGGCGAATACGCCAGCAGTTGAGCTCGCCGAGCTGGATGGATTCGACTTCTGGCGTAGGCATAGAGGAATACTCACTCAAAGGACAGTGACTGAATCAGACTGTGCCAAGCTTGATGAGTTTACTGCGTGCTGCCAAGTGCGACGGTTCTGTTCCCGTTTGTAGGTCAGCGCCGGGCCGGGACCGATCGGGTACGACCGCTGCCGTCGATGGCCACGAAGACGAAGACCGCCTCGGTCACTTTGCGCCACTCACTGGACAACGGGTCGTCGCTCCAGACCTCGACCATCATCTGAATCGAGCTACGGCCGATTTCGAGGGTCTGGGTGTAGAACGACAACTGCGCCCCTACGGCCACTGGCACCAGAAAGGCCATGCGGTCGATGGCGACTGTGGCGACCCGGCCACCCGCCACCTTGCTGGCCATGGCCGTGCCTGCCAGGTCCATCTGCGCGACGAGCCAGCCGCCATAGATATCGCCAAAGCCATTGGTTTCACGCGGAAGTGCAGTGATTTGCAGCGCCAGATCGCCCTGCGGAATAGGATCTTCTTGTTCAAGTTCATTCATTGTCGAGGGGCCTCGGACCCATAACGCGCCGGGTTCGTAAAGAACCCAAGTCTTCAATTCATTGTCAGGGAAACTCTGCGAAGACGACTTGGTTAAATGGCTTCGCACAATTTCCTTCAAAGACCGACTGAGTCGCGGCTGGCCAGTATATCGATCGATGTTTCACGAAACGACCGCTGGGTGCCCATTTTGCCCGGTGTGCGTTGCAATCCATGTGCATCAGCGCGCAATTTGCTATCGTGCCGAACCGATTTGGCGTACTGCGCCGACATTGGCACGCAATTTTGATGCCCGATTACCTCTTCGAGACGATAAATAGCGTGCACAGCTGTTATCCGCGGCTGCCTGACTGTTGATCATTCGCCCAAGAGAGCCTCAAAAGAGAAGCCATTGTCATGTCCTCTGTGTCTTCCAGTGTCGCGCCGTCGCGCCCGCTGACCCGCAACGATTATAAAACGCTGTCGCTTTCCGCCTTGGGCGGCGCGCTGGAGTTTTACGACTTCATCATTTTCGTCTTCTTCGCCGCGGTCGTCGGCAAGCTGTTTTTCCCTGTGGACATGCCGGAATGGCTGCGTTTGATGCAAACGTTTGGCATTTTTGCAGCCGGCTATCTGGCCCGTCCGTTAGGTGGGATCGTCATGGCCCACTTTGGCGACCTGCTTGGCCGCAAGAAAATGTTCACTCTGAGCATCTTTCTGATGGCGCTCCCTACGCTCATCATGGGCCTGCTGCCGACCTACGCTCAAATTGGCATCTGGGCGCCGATGCTGCTGTTGCTGATGCGCGTCATTCAGGGCGCGGCGATTGGTGGCGAAGTGCCTGGGGCGTGGGTATTCGTTTCCGAGCACGTTCCCTCACGTAACGTCGGTTACGCCTGTGGCACCCTGACGTCCGGTTTGACGGCCGGCATTCTGCTCGGCTCGTTGGTAGCCACCTGGATCAATAGCCTGTACACGCCTGCTGAGGTTTCGGACTACGCCTGGCGTATTCCTTTCCTTCTCGGAGGCGTGTTTGGTCTGATGTCGGTTTACCTGCGCCGCTGGCTCCACGAGACGCCGGTGTTCGCCGAACTGCAATTGCGCAAGCAACTGGCTGAAGAAGTCCCCCTCAAAGCCGTGCTGCGTGATCATCGCGGCGCGGTCGTACTGTCGATGGCATTGACCTGGCTGCTCTCGGCAGGCGTTGTCGTCGTCATCCTCATGACGCCCACCCTCCTTCAAACCCTGCATGGCTTCGCGCCTGCGGTGACATTGAAAGCCAACAGCCTGGCCATCGTCATGCTCAGCCTGGGCTGCATCGGCGCAGGCGCTCTGGCGGATCGATTCGGCGCGGGGCTGGTCTTTCTCCTTGGCTCACTCGGGCTGCTGGTCACGTCTTGGACCTTCTACCACACCGTCGGGGCCTACCCCGACTGGCTGTACCCGCTTTACGCGTTGACCGGGCTGTTCGTCGGCACCATCGGCGCGGTGCCGTTCGTGATGGTCAAGGCCTTTCCGCCTGTCGTGCGTTTCTCAGGGTTGTCGTTCTCTTACAACCTGGCATACGCCATCTTCGGCGGGCTGACGCCGATGGTGGTCACGCTGATGCTCAAAGCCAACCCCATGGGCCCCGCGTGGTACGTGGCGATCCTGTGCGGGTTGGGAATGGTGATTGGGCTGTACCTGCTGAAGAGCAAGCGGATTCAGTAAAAAGACGACGGTTCGCGGGCAGCCCCTGCCCGCGAGGCCGCGCCAGCATTTGGCGGTGACCCGCGATGATGAAACGGGTCCCGTTACTCCCCGTGCTGGGTGCCACAGCGAAACGTTCTGGGTTTGCCTTTTTTTGTCGTCATCGAGCTTCATTCGTAAGAAGCGTCGAGCAAACGTGCGCTGAATAGCCATCGCTGACTGACTGCAGGGTCAGAATGGATGGCGAGCGCGCCTGATGACTCATTCATATGCCTGTCACAATCTGGTCATAGAGTGGTCACATGGCCCTCCATCGGGCCCACCTGAAACTTCGCCAGGAGCCGGCATGAGACTCAAACGTATGATGGCTGCAATCAGCCTCCTTGCAGCCAGTTTGGCAGCCGTTCATACGAGCGCCGCAGTGGATCCCGCGATCAGTTCCTATAAAAGAGCCTCCGGAGTGTCGGGCAACCTGTCCAGCGTCGGTTCCGATACATTGGCCAACCTGATGACGATGTGGGCTGAAGCTTATAAGCAGGAATATCCCGCGGTGAATATTCAGATTCAAGCCGCCGGCTCATCGACGGCACCCCCCGCGCTGACCGAGGGAACCGCGACGCTCGGGCCCATGAGTCGCAAAATGAAAGATGGCGAAGTATCGGCCTTCGAGCAGAAATACGGCTACAAACCCACGGCCATTCCTGTGGCAGTAGATGCATTGGCGATCTTCGTACACAAGGACAACCCCATCAAAGGCCTCACGTTGCAGCAAGTGGACGCCATCTTCTCGGCCACGCGCCTGTGCGGCGCCAAGGCCGAGGCCAAGACGTGGGCAGACGTGGGAGTGACCGGCGACCTGGCAGGCAAGTCGATTCAGCTGTTTGGCCGTAACTCAGTGTCGGGTACCTATGGGTACTTCAAGGAGGCTGCGCTGTGTAAGGGCGATTTCAAACCCAATGTCAACGAGCAGCCAGGCTCCGCCTCGGTGGTCAGTTCGATCAGCAACTCGTTGAACGGGATCGGTTACGCCGGTATCGGGTACAAAACCTCCAGCGTGCGAACCGTACCGCTGGCGCGCAAGCAAGGCGATACCTACATCGAGGACAACGAAGCCAATGCGCTCAATGGGACTTATCCGCTGGCGCGCTTTCTTTATGTCTACGTCAACAAGGCCCCTAACTTACCGCTGAACCCGCTGGAAGCGGAGTTCGTCAAACTGGTTTTGTCCCGACAAGGTCAGGAAGTTGTCATGAAAGACGGGTACATTCCTCTACCAGCCAAGGTTGTCGACAAGACGCTGGCTGATCTGGGGCTACAAAAACGGTAGCGCGCATCGCTGCCTGGACAACCCGGATGCAGGGCGAGAGGTTCGTCCTGCATGGAGTAGAGGGCCTTACGGATCGAGGCTTGCGAAATATGAGCAGTCCGTTGCCACGGTTCCGGGGCGACGGGCTTTTTTGCGTCACCATGCTGTCATGTATCTGTCATACATTGCCGCTAGGGTGTGCGCATGAATGATTTGGCCAATTCATCGATGATCGAGAAGTCCCCACCTGAGCGTATTGATTTCAATACGCCGCAGATGCAACGCAGGCGTCGTATCCGTGCGCTCAAGGACCGTCTGACGCGCTGGTACGTCCTGCTGGGTGGCCTGGCCGTTCTTGCGGCGATCACGTTGATCTTCTTTTATCTGGCCTACGTGGTGCTGCCGCTTTTCCAGGGCGCGACACTGACTGCATCGACGGCGCAAAGCCCAGCTTGGGAACACGGCGCCGGCACAGCGATGCTGCTGACGCTCGAAGAGCAGAATCTGGTCGGCATGCGAGTCTCTGACAAGGGTGATGTCCTGTTCTTCGACACCCGGGATGGCAGTGAGCTTTCCCGCGTGCGATTGCCGATCCCCACCGGGGTACACGCAACCTCTGTGGCCCAGGATCAGCCGGGCAAGGCATTGGTGGCGGTTGGGTTGTCCGATGGCCGAGTGCTCGTGTTCAAGCACGGTTACCCGATCAGCTACCCCGAGAACAAGAAAACCATCACCCCGGCTGTGACCTTCCCATATGGCGAAACCCCGATCACGCTCGATGCGCAGGGGCGTGCGCTGGAACACGTCAGCCTCAACGCGAGCGACACCACGCTGATGCTCGCAGGCGCGACCGGTGCCGAACTGCACGTGCGGTCGCTGACACAGACCGAAAATCCCCTGACCGGTGAATCGGCCCATCGTCAAAGCCGAATCGACCTTCCGCAACTCTCGTCAACGGTCAAGGCGATCTACATCGATGCGCGTCAGCAATGGCTGTATGTCATCAATGGGCGCGCTCAAGCCGATGTCTTCAGCCTCGAGGACCGTACCCTCAACGGGCGCTACAAGCTGCTCGAGGATGCCAGTGCCGAGACCACGGCCAGCGCCCAGTTGGTCGGTGGTATCTCGCTGATGATCGGCAATTCCAGAGGCAACATTGCTCAGTGGTTCATGGCGCGTGATGTGGACGGCGAAATGCGCCTGCAACACATCCGGGATTTCAAGATGAGCGGCGCGCCGATCGCGCAGATCGTCGCTGAACAGCGTCGCAAAGGCTTCATCGCCATGGACACCTCTGGCAGGCTCGGCGTGTTTCACAGTACTGCCCACCGCACGCTGTTGATCGAGCCGGTAGCAAGCGGGCCGGCGATCATGGCGCTGTCCCCTCGTGCAGACCGCGTCTTGGTCGAAGACGGCGGCAAGTTGCTGCCTCTGACCCTGAAAAACCCGCATCCGGAAATCTCTTGGAGTGCGTTGTGGGACAAGGTCTGGTACGAGAATTACGACGAGCCCAAGTACATCTGGCAATCCACGGCTTCGAGCAGTGACTTCGAGCCAAAACTCAGCCTCGCACCGCTGACCTATGGCACGCTGAAAGCTGCGCTCTACGCCATGCTGGTCGCGGCTCCGCTGGCCGTGGCGGCGGCGATCTACACGGCGTATTTCATGGCGCCGGGCATGCGCCGCAAAGTCAAACCGGTAATCGAACTGATGGAAGCCATGCCGACGGTCATCCTTGGCTTCTTCGCCGGCTTGTTCCTGGCGCCCTACATCGAGGGGCACCTGCCGGGCATCTTCAGCCTTTTGATCTTCACGCCCATCGGTATCGTGGTGGCGGGGTTTCTCTGGTCGCGTTTGCCCGATTCAATTCGCCTGCGTGTCCCCGACGGGTGGGAAAGTGCGATTCTGATTCCGGTCATTCTGCTGGTGGGCTGGTTGTCACTGAGCATGAGTTCGCACTTGGAGAACTGGTTCTTCGATGGCGACATGCGCTCGTGGATCACGCACTATTTGGACATCCCTTATGACCAGCGCAACGCCCTGGTGGTTGGTCTTGCCATGGGTTTTGCTGTCATCCCCAACATCTATTCGATTGCCGAAGATGCCGTATTCAGCGTGCCACGCAGTTTGACCCATGGCTCGCTGGCGTTGGGTGCGACACCTTGGCAGACGCTGATGCGGGTGGTGATCCTCACCGCCAGCCCGGGTATTTTTTCGGCGCTGATGATCGGTATGGGCCGCGCCGTGGGCGAAACCATGATTGTGCTCATGGCCACGGGCAACACCCCGATCATGGATATGAGCCTGTTCGAAGGCATGCGCACTCTAGCGGCTAACGTCGCGGTGGAGATGCCGGAATCGGAAGTCGGCGGCAGCCATTATCGGGTGTTGTTCCTCGCTGCGCTGGTCCTGCTGACGTTCACCTTTGTCATGAACACCTTGGCAGAGCTGATTCGTCAGCGCTTGCGCAAGCAGTATTCGTCTTTCTAGGGCAGGTACAGATGAAAAAGACCTCCCTCAAGACCTGGTTCAAAAGTGGCGCCCCCGGTGTGTGGATCAGCGCGGGTGCCGTATCGATCGCGGTCATCATGACGATCGGTTTGCTGGCCATCATTGCCGTGCGGGGGCTTGGGCACTTCTGGCCGGCAGACGTACTCTCCGCCACCTATGCGGTGCCGGGTCAGGCACCTCAGAAGCTGGTGGGGGAGTGGGTGCAGACCGAAGAGGTGCCGCGCGAACGCTTGAAGAGTGCCGGGCTGCCCGTGCCTGACCAGGGCCCGGAGTTCATGACACGAGACTTGTTCAAAGTCGGTAACCGCGATCTCAATCCCAGCGATTTCAACTGGGTCGTGGGGGAGTGGCTGACGGAGCAAAGCACGCCTGCCGACGTGATGACACTCGAACGGCGCGAATGGGGCAATTTCTACGGCTACCTGGTCAACGTAAAAGAAAGTGGCCACGTTGTCGCCGACGGTGACGCCGCATGGCCGCAACTTCAGGCGCGTCTTCAACGTGCACAGCGCATTTCCGAGGAACTCGGCGGTCTCGAGAAGACGGACATCGGTGCCATCAACCACGGTATCGAACGGCTGCGCCTGCGAGCGCGCAAGCTGGAGCTCGACGGCCAGCTAGGACCCGAAGCACAAGCTGACATGGCGGCCGAGCGCGCCGAATACGAGGCGCACTACAAGCAGGTCGAGTCCCGCTTGAGCGCATTGCGCGCCGAGGTCGGGCGCGACAGCCTGACGGCGCGGGATGCCAGCGGCAGGGAAGTCGAAATCAACCTTGGCAAAGTCGTTCACGCCTATCGACCCAACGCGATGAGCGTGACATCAAAGCTAGGCTTCTACTTCATGAAGTTGGGGGAGTTCCTCAGCGACGATCCGCGCGAGGCCAACACCGAGGGTGGCATTTTCCCGGCGATCTTCGGGACCGTCATGATGACGTTGATCATGGCCGTGGTCGTCACTCCGTTCGGCGTGCTGGCGGCAGTCTATCTGCGTGAGTATGCGCGGCAAGGGCCGGTGACGCGGCTGATCCGCATCGCCGTGAACAACCTCGCGGGCGTGCCGGCCATCGTCTACGGCGTCTTCGGCCTGGGCTTTTTTGTCTACGTACTCGGCGGCTCGTTGGATCAGCTGTTCTTCCCTGAAGCGTTGCCGGCACCGACCTTCGGCACGCCCGGCCTGCTGTGGGCGTCGCTGACCTTGGCCTTGCTCGCGGTGCCGGTGGTGATCGTGGCCACCGAAGAGGGCTTGGCCCGTATTCCCTTGTCCTTGCGTGAAGGTTCGCTGGCCCTCGGCGCAACCCAGGCTGAAACGCTTTGGAAAATCGTGCTGCCCATGGCCAGCCCCGCCATGATGACCGGCTTGATTCTGGCGGTTGCCCGCGCCGCCGGTGAAGTGGCGCCGCTGATGCTGGTAGGGGTGGTCAAGCTGGCGCCATCCCTTCCGGTGGATGGTCATTATCCTTACTTGCACCTCGACCAAAAGATCATGCACTTGGGCTTTCATATCTACGACGTGGGCTTCCAGAGCCCCAACGTCGAAGCCGCGCGGCCGCTGGTGTATGCCACTGCGCTGTTGTTGGTGCTGGTGATCGCCCTGCTGAACCTGTCGGCGGTGACGCTTCGCAACCGGCTCCGTGAAAAATACCGTGCGCTGGACGGCTAGAAGCAGCGGCGAGCGACAAACTTCAGGCGGCAAGCTCAACGCCGCTCCGTGCTTTTCCGAACGTGCACCTTGCGGCTTGAAACGTGCCGCAAAGACCGAAGCGAGATAGAGATGCAGAAAGATCCACAGACGCACGGCGTGAACCTATCGGCCATGGGGCGCAAGCGTCAGGGACAGGACTTCGCCGGCGAGGACATCGCGTTGGAAGTGCCCGGCCTTGACCTGTTCTACGGCGACAAGCAGGCACTCTTCGATATTCGGATGAACATTCCGAAACGGCGCGTGACCTCGTTCATCGGCCCCTCTGGCTGCGGCAAATCAACCTTGCTGCGCACCTTCAACCGCATGAACGATCTGGTGGACGGTTGCCGTGTGCAAGGCGAAATTCGCCTCGAAGGGCGTGACATCAACACCAAGGGCGAAGATGTTGCCGAGTTGCGTCGTCGCGTGGGCATGGTGTTCCAGAAGCCGAACCCCTTTCCAAAAACGATTTATGAAAACGTCGTCTATGGCTTGCGCATTCAGGGCATCAACAAAAAGCGCCCTTTGGATGAAGCGGTCGAGTGGGCGTTGAAGGGCGCGGCCCTCTGGGAGGAGGTCAAAGACCGCCTCCACGAGTCGGCCCTTGGACTTTCCGGTGGTCAGCAGCAACGCCTGGTGATCGCACGCACCATCGCCGTCGAGCCTGAAGTCCTGCTGTTGGATGAGCCGTGCTCCGCGCTCGACCCGATCTCGACGTTAAAAGTCGAAGAGCTGATCTACGAACTGAAATCCAGATACACCATTGTGATCGTTACCCACAACATGCAGCAGGCGGCGCGTGTATCGGATTACACCGCTTTCATGCACATGGGCAAGGTAGTCGAGTTTGGGGACACCGATACGCTGTTCACCAATCCGACCAAAAAGCAGACTGAAGACTACATAACCGGTCGTTACGGCTAGCACGTGCTTCGTCAGCCCTGAACCACCGCGCAATCAATCGGACGGACACCCAGCATGATCAAAGACAGCCATACACATCACATCTCCCAGCAGTTCAACGCTGAGCTGGAAGACGTTCGCAGCCACCTGCTGGAAATGGGGGGGCTGGTCGAGAAGCAGGTCAACGATGCCGTGACCGCACTGATCGAAGCCGACTCGGGGTTGGCCCAGCGGGTTCGTGAAGTCGACGATCGCATCAACCAGATGGAACGTAACATCGATGAAGAGTGCTTGCGCATTCTGGCTCGCCGCCAACCCGCGGCCTCGGATCTGCGCCTGATCATCAGCATTTCCAAGTCGGTCATCGATCTGGAGCGCATCGGAGACGAATCCACCAAGATCGCCCGTCGCGCCATTCAATTGTGCGAGGAAGGTGAATCGCCGCGGGGGTACGTGGAGGTCCGCCACATCAGTGATCAGGTCAGCAAGATGGTGCGTGACGCGCTTGACTCGTTCGCCCGCTTCGACGCGGACCTCGCCCTGGCGGTAGCGCAATATGACAAAAACATCGACCGCGAGTACAAGACAGCCCTGCGTGAACTGGTCACGTACATGATGGAAGACCCCCGTTCGATTTCACGCGTGCTGAATGTGATCTGGGCACTGCGTTCACTGGAACGTATTGGCGACCATGCGCGCAACATCGCTGAGCTCGTGATCTATTTGGTGCGGGGTACCGATGTGCGCCACCTGGGCCTCAAGCGCATGCAGGAAGAAGTCAAAGGGCTGTCTGCAGAAATGCCTAATGTTCCAGACTCGCCTGACGATAAGTAATATTGCCTGAGAAAAAACGCCTGGCGAACGCCGGGCTTTTTTTTGGGCAGCCAGCCGGTCTGGCCTCCCTATTTTTCAGTCACCCGCGAATACAATGTCCCGGTGTCGTCAAACAATTTGGCAGTTGGCCACCAGCCAGCGATATGCTCGCCATTTGCGGTGAACACGCCATCAGGAGCGTCGATGAGTAAAGTCAGTGTGTTGGTCGTGGATGATGCGCCGTTCATTCGCGATCTGGTCAAGAAAGGTCTGCGCAACGCTTTTCCCGGCATCACTTTGGAAGATGCGGTCAATGGCCGCAAAGCTCAGATACTGCTGACCAAGGAAGCGTTCGATCTGGTGCTCTGCGATTGGGAAATGCCCGAGATGTCCGGGCTCGAGTTGTTGACCTGGTGCCGTCAGCAGGAAAGCCTGAAAACCATGCCGTTCATCATGGTGACCAGTCGTGGCGACAAAGAAAACGTTATTCAAGCGATTCAGGCGGGTGTTTCCGACTTCATTGGCAAGCCGTTCACCAACGAACAATTGCTGACCAAGGTGAAAAAAGCGCTGCACAAAGTCGGCAAACTTGACGCCCTGATGAGCAGTGCGCCCCGCCCCACTGCGGCATTTGCCAACGATTCGTTGGGTGCGCTCACAGGTAATCGTCCTGAAGTGGTGTCCGCTACTCCAGCCGCTGCTGCCCAACCTTTGGTCAAGCCCCAACCCACGCCTGCGCCCGCTGCAGCTGCCCCTGCCCCGACTGGCAGAGGGCAAGGTCAGTTGCGCTTGCCCAGCGGCGCTCAGCAATGCGTGATCAAGGCCCTGACGCTCAAGGAGGCGTTACTCATCGTGCGTCGCGGTGAAGTCCTGCCACAGATTCTCGATGGTGCGGTGCTGGATCTTGAGCAAGGAGAGAACGCTGAAGTGGCCCGCCTGAACGGCTACCTCCATGCGATTGCAGCGTTTGAGCAGAAGCCGGACAGCGACTGGTTGCAACTGACATTCCGCTTTGTCGATCAAGACACCCAGAAGCTCGATTACTTGTCGCGTCTGATTGCCCGTGGTACTGCGCAGAAGCATTTCGTTCCGGGCGCGTAAGCGCCTGAATCCATAGGGGGCTGAACTGTCGAGGGAGACTGCCGCGACAGACGCCCCTTTGCGTTGCATAGAATTTGCACAACCCCAGGCGCCCGGCCCTGACGCGATTTCCTTGACGCTTCGTCTATTACCGATTGATACGGTTGAGTCCCGTTTCATCGGTATCGCTGTTAGGCTGGCGCCCATTGTTCTCCAACGCCAGGCCTATCCAGATGTTAGAGCGCTTGCTGGTGGTGTGTGCATTCCTGCTGGCTGCGCAATCGGCCGCCGCCGTCACCATCTATCGATATACCGACGCCAATGGGGTGGTTTCGTTTACCGACCATCCCGTGCCCGGCGCGCAGGTGATGAAGCTGCGTGAGCGCATGGTCGAGCGCATCGACAGCCAAGTGCGCTTGAGTGTCCGGAAGGCCAAGGGCACGGACAGCCTTTACGTGCGCAACGATCTGTACGCGCCGGTCGAGGTGGAACTCAGGCTCTCGGGCGTCAAGAACGTCATAGGTGTCACCGATCAAGTCATCCGGCGTACCCTCCCTGCGCGCAGCAACGAACGCCTGATTGCCCTCAGCCCGCAGATCCCGAGCAAGGCCATGGCCTACAAACCCAGCCTGCGCTCGACGATGGGAGATCCGGTGCGGGGCATCGCGAACAGCAGCGGGGGATATCGGTATCCGCTGCCCTGGATTGGCGGGCCGTTTCGTATAAGCCAAGGCCCCAACGGCGCCTACAGCCATGTGGGCGCCAAGAGCCGCTACGCCATCGATATCGCCATGCCAGAGGGCACGCCCATCATCGCCGCGCGGAGCGGGACTGTGATTAAAACGGAGAACAACCAGTCAGGCCGAGGGGTCAATCCGTCCGGCAACTTCGTGCGGATTCTTCACGATGACGGGACGATGGGCGTCTATCTGCACCTGAAACAGGGCTCTGTCAGCGTCAAGGAAGGAGACCGGGTGGTAGTAGGCACGCCGTTGGGCCGCTCGGGAAATACCGGCAACAGCACCGGCCCGCATCTGCACTTCGTGGTACAGCGCAACGTGGGGCTTGCGCTGGAGTCGATTCCGTATGAATTCGCTCAGCCGGTGCAGAGCCTGCCGAATTTTGCGGTGGGTGGGAATTGAGGCGAGGCTGTACGTATTCGCATGAGTGATTCTTCCCAGCAATCCGCCCTGATTTGATCCGACCTTTCTTTTGGTGTGAAACCGGTGGGGCTGCCCCTCTGCGGCGGCTTCGCAGCACAGATTCAGAAATGGACCGAACGAGCAGTCCGCAAACTGGCTCGCGGCCAAGAGCAGCTGGTATCACTGCTCCTGACCGCCGTCGTCACCGACCTCACCCGCGGCCCAATCAAGGCCGGGGTGGCGAACAGCTGGAGAGCATGGCTACTCGTATCGCAAGGCTGCTGGCAAAGATTTTCAACAAGCCTTGCCTCAATCCAGCTTCAACACCTTCGCCAGCACGATCTTCGGCCCTTTCATCTTTTTGATGATGATGCGCAGGCCTTCGACTTCCATCACTTCTTCTTCCTCAGGCACACGCTTGAGGCTGTCGTAGATCAGGCCCGCCAATGTCTCGGCTTCGACGTGGTCCAGGTCGATGCCCAGCAACCGCTCGACCTTGAACAGCGGGGTGTCGCCGCGCACCAGCAGTTTGCCAGGCTGATAGGCCAGGATGCCGCGCTCGGCCTTGCGGTGTTCGTCCTGAATGTCGCCGACCAGCACCTCGAGCACGTCTTCCATGGTCAGGTAGCCGATCACTTTGCCGTCCGCTTCTTCCACCAGCGCGAAGTGCGCACTGCCTTGGCGGAATTGTTCCAGAAGACGGGACAGAGGCATGTGTTTGGACACGCGTTCCAGCGGGCGGGTCAGCTCCGACAGGTTGAACGACTCGGGAAGGTGATCGAGCGCCGCCAGTTCGAGGAGCAAATCCTTGATATGCAACAGCCCAACGAACTCCTCGCGTTCCGAGTCATACACGGGGTAGCGGCTGAATTTATGGCGGCGGAACATGGCCAAGATGTCTTTGAGCGGCGCATCGGCATAAAGAATGACCATGTCTTCGCGAGAGTTGGCCCAGTCGACCACTTCCAGCTCGCCCATTTCCACGGCGGAGGCCAGAACACGCATGCCTTGGTCGCTGGGGTCCTGGCCGCGGCTGGAGTGCAGAATCAGCTTGAGCTCTTCGCGGCTGTAGTGGTGCTCATGATGAGGCCCCGGTTCACCCTGGCCGGCGATGCGCAGAATGCCGTTGGCACTCGCGTTGAGCAGGTAAATGGCGGGGTACATGATCCAGTAGAACAGGTAGAGCGGCACAGCGGTCCACAGCGACAGCAGCTCGGGCTTGCGGATCGCCCAGGATTTGGGAGCCAACTCGCCGACCACGATGTGCAGATAAGAGATGACGAAGAACGCTGTGAAGAACGATACGCCTTTGATCACTTCAGGCGAGATGACGCCCGCGGCTTCCAGCAACGGTGCCAGCAGGTGCGCGAAAGCGGGCTCACCGACCCAGCCAAGCCCCAGCGACGCGAGGGTGATACCCAATTGGCACGCCGACAGATAGGCGTCGAGTTGGTTATGTACCGTCCGGAGAATGCGGCCCCGCCAGCCGTTTTGCTCGGCGATGGCTTCCACGCGGGTGGAGCGCAGTTTGACCATGGCGAACTCTGCGGCAACGAAAAATCCGTTGAGCAGGACCAGAATCATTGCGAAGAGAATCATGCCGAAGTCGGCAAAAAGTGAAGCCAGGTTGATACCAGGGGAAGGGTCCATGATGGAGTTTTGCAGGTTCCGTTTCAAAATAAGGATGAAATAAGCCCTCACGGATGGAGGGCCCAAGCAGCGCAATCTAGCGGGTATCTAGCGCCATTGCTAGGGTTTGGTCATCTGTGCAGGGGCGAAGTTGCAGATAAACAGGCTGCCTTTGCCGAGCACGCTGTTGATCTCCAGCGCGCCGCGATGACGAAGCAGAACGTGTTTGACGATCGCCAGGCCCAACCCGGTGCCACCAGTGTTGGACGCGCGGCTGGAGTCGACCCGGTAAAAGCGCTCGGTCAAGCGAGGTATGTGTTTGGTGTCGATGCCGATGCCTGAATCCTGCACACTCAAATGCGCTCCGCGCCCGTCCGCCCACCAGCGGATGCGGATCGTGCCGTCGGCGGGGGTGTACTTCACCGCGTTGAAGATCAGGTTGGAGAAGGCACTGCGTAATTCCGCCTCGCTGCCTTTGAGGCTCACCTCATCTTCGATGGCCAGCGTGATCTGCTGATTCTTGCTGCCTGACAGCGCCTGAGCGTCATGGGTGATGCTCTTTAGCAGGGGGGCGATGGCAACAGGGTGGTTGTCGGAGGGGTAGTCAGTGGCTTCGAGCTTGGCCAGCAGCAACAAGTCGTTGAGCAACGTTTGCATGCGCTCACCCTGTTGTTGCATCTGTTGCAACGCCCGACTCCAGCGGGGGTTCACCTCTTCGACGTTGTCCAGCAGCGTCTCCAGGTAGCCGCAGATGACCGTCAGCGGGGTGCGGAGCTCGTGAGATACATTGGCGACGAAGTCTTTGCGCATCTGTTCGAGTTGATGCAAGCGCGTCACATCTCGCACGAGCATGAGATGCTCGTTGTTGCCATAGCGCGTGATCAGCATTTGAATGCGCATGCGGTCGCTGGCAGGTGAGGGAATTTCAAGTGGCTCGGCGTAATTGGCCTGTTCGAAATACTCTTTGAAGCGTGGATGCCGCACCAGATTGGTCACGGGTTGGCCGCTATCTTGTGGCGTTTTCAGGCCCAGCAGCGTTTCAGCGGCGCGGTTCCACCATTCGAGGTTGCCTTCGCTGTCGAGCATGATGACAGCGTCCCTGAGTGCGGCGGTCGATTCCTGAACGCGATCAATGACCGCCTGCAAGCGCCCGCGCACGCGTTGGTCGCGCCGTTGCAAATGGTAGATGCTGTCGAAAACGTCGCCCCACAGTCCATAGCCGTCCGGCGGTGGCTCATCGGGCGTGTGGTGGCGTAACCACTCATGCAGGCGTAGCAGCTGCTTGAGTGTCCAGGCCAGGTACAGCCCCAGACCGATCGCCAGGCACCCGCCGTAATGCCCGCTGACAAGCCCGGCCAGCAGCGAGGCGCTGACCAACAGCAGCAGGTGGCGTATCAGGGTGCCATGCCAGTTTTGATTCAATTAACGCGTCCTTGTCTTTCAGCGTCATGCTGACCTTCGCCAAAAGCCTGTTCAGCTTTTGGTGGAGAAACGGTAACCAGTACCGCGGACGGTTTGTACCAGATTTTCGTAGGCATCACCGAGGGCTTTGCGCAGGCGACGAATGTGCACATCGACGGTGCGCTCTTCGACGTAAACGTTGCCGCCCCAGACCTGATCCAGCAATTGCCCGCGGGTATAGGCGCGTTCCTGGTGGGTCATGAAGAACTGCAGCAGGCGATACTCGGTGGGGCCCATTTCCGCAGGCTTGCCGTCGATGGTGACGCGATGGCTGATCGGGTCGAGCAGCAAACCGCCGACTTCGATGGGTGACTCACCGTCGTTGGGGCCTGCGCGCCGCAACACGGCCTTGAGGCGCGCGACCAATTCGCGAGGGGAAAAGGGTTTGGTGATGTAATCGTCGGCGCCGACTTCCAGGCCTTGGATCTTGTTGTCCTCTTCGCCCTTGGCCGTCAGCATGATGATCGGGATGTCGCCGGTCAGTTCGTCACGCTTGAGTCGGCGCGCCAGCTCGATGCCGGAGGTGCCGGGCAGCATCCAGTCGAGCAGGATAAGGTCGGGTTTACGGTCGACAATGACGGCGTGCGCTTGCTGAGAGTTTTCCGCCTCCATGCAGTCATAGCCGGCCATTTCCAGTGCGACGGCGATCATTTCGCGAATCGGCGCTTCGTCGTCGACGATCAGAATGCTCCTGCCAACCATGCCTCGAACCTCATGTCATTTAACTGTCTTGGGCCGCATTAGATAACGGAATTATTGCAGTCGTGTGACAGGTTAATGCGAATGAGGCGAGAAGTCTGGGCTCCAGCTAGACTATCGGCCCTGTCCTACAAGAAATGTCGAAGCAACGACGAACAAAAGAGGATCTACCGATGGCAAAACTTTCTACTGCACTCCTGGGCCTGTTGACGGCGGCTGCGCTGGCCTCATCCGGCATGGCGTTCGCGTCTCCAGCTGAAACGAAAGACGGCGTGCTGGTCGACAGCAAAGGCATGACGCTTTACACCTTCGACAAGGATACGTCTGCCGGTAAATCGGTCTGCAACGACCAATGCGCGGTGAACTGGCCGCCGCTGGTGGCTGAGGCCAGCGACAAGGCCAAGGGAGACTGGACCATTATCAAGCGTGACGACGGCGCCTCGCAGTGGGTCTACAAAGGCAAGCCGCTGTACACCTTCAAGAATGACAAGGCTGCGGGAGAAAAGTCCGGCGATGGCAAAGGCGATGTCTGGCACGTTGCCAAACCCTGATCCACTTCGAGCCGTCTGCGCTGGCCCTCACGGGTCAGCGCATCGCGTAATCCACGACGATCCCGACGAAAATCGCCAGGCCGGCCCAGTGGTTGTGCAGGAAAGCCCGGAAGCAGGCGTGTGGATCCCTGTCGCGGGTTGACCAGAACTCCCAGACGAAACAGGCCGCAGCGACCACCAGTCCGAGAAAGAAATATAACCCCAGTTCAAACCGCGAACCCGCCAGCATCAGGCAGAACAGCGCCAATCCCTGCAGCGTGAGAATGATCACCCGGTCAGCGTCGCCGAACAGTACCGCCGTGGACTTTACGCCAATCTTGAGGTCGTCCTCGCGGTCGGTCATCGCATAGTACGTGTCGTAACCCACGGTCCACAGCAAATTGGCGATGTACAACAACCAGGCTGCGGCAGGCAGGTTGCCGTCCTGCGCGGTGAACGCCATCGGCATGCCCCAGGAAAACGCGGCGCCGAGCACCACTTGCGGGTAATAGGTGTAGCGCTTCATGAAGGGATAGGTCGCGGCCAACGCGAGGCCGCCGAACGACAGCCACACCGTGGTCGCGTTTGTCAGCAGGACCAGCCCGAAACTCAGCCCTACCAGCAGCGCAAACAGAATCAGCGCTTCTTTCGACGTCACCTTGCCGCTGACCAGCGGGCGCTGTTCGGTGCGTTTGACATGACCGTCGACCTTGCGGTCGGCGAAATCGTTGATCACGCAGCCTGCGGCGCGCATCAGGAAGACACCGATCACGAAAATCAGCACATTGCCCAGCGAAGGCGAGCCCTTGCCTGCGATCCACAATGCCCAGAGCGTCGGCCACAGCAGCAGGTAGATGCCGATGGGCTTTTCGAGGCGCATCAACTGAATAAAATCCCACGCCCGAGGGTGCAGGCGATTGAAGGATTTGAGCAGCGACAGATACATCAGCGGCGCTCCCTGGCAGCATGGGGCGTCTGGTCGATAACCTGCCAGACGGTCGGCAAAAACACTTCGGCCACCAGGATGCTCAGCGGCCCACGGCGGAAACACGAACGGCGCCCCCACAGCTCCTCACCAGCGTCTGCATCGGGCAGCCAGCGCGTGGGGTATTGGCAGACTTGCAACGGCCCCCGCACGAAAGCTCGTTCACTAAACAGCCATTCGCCCAGCGAGCGTGTGCCGAGCTGGTCCATGTGCAGGCCATCCTGCGCCAACGCGGCGCGCCCGGCGACGCTGCGGGCGAACACCCATTTCTCGCCGCACCCCAACAGGTACACCTCGCGGACCCAACCCTCGCTGCCTGTGGGCAATTGCAATGCGGCGCATTCGTCAGCACGCAGGCGCTGCCAGCCCTCGAACAAGGGCATGACGCTGAAGCTCTCGTTGGAAAGCCGCGTCAGCCGGCGCGTGAGGGAGTCTTCATGGAAAAGCCATTCGAGCACGACAGGCGCGGGAGGGGCGATCAGTTGCTCACGCAACAGCCATTCGGGCGAAGTAGGTGCAGGATTTCGCGGGATCACAGTGAGCAGATATCGGCGGCAATCGAGGCAGCGAGCTTAGCACGATTGGCGAAGCGGTCCGACGACCGGGTACGGTCATCGGCGTCGATGAAACTTGCATAGACGCCCGCCGGTCAGTAAAACGCCCTGACCCAGTCGTCAAAAATACGGGGCTCTGTCCAGGAGTTACAGCCGTGCGGCTGGGCACGTATAGCCTGAAACCGAGAGAACCGACCCATGAAAAAGTGGCAATGCATTGTCTGTGGCCTGATTTACAACGAAGCCGACGGTTGGCCGGATGACGGCATCGCCCCCGGAACCCGCTGGGAAGACGTTCCCGAGGACTGGCTATGCCCGGACTGTGGCGTCGGAAAAATGGATTTCGAGATGATCGAAATCGCTTGATTTCATTGACCTACTGACTCTGGAGAGCGGCATGAGCGCACCTGTGGTGATCATTGGCACTGGCCTGGCGGGATACAACCTGGCCCGTGAATTTCGCAAACTCGACAGCGAGACGCCGCTGTTGCTGATCACCGCCGATGATGGTCGTTCGTACTCCAAACCCATGTTGTCCACCGGTTTCGGGAAGAGCAAGGACGCCGACGGCCTTAGCATGGCCGAGCCCGGGGCAATGGCCGATCAACTGAAGGCTGAAGTGCGGACTCACACCCGAGTGAGCGGGATCGACCCAGGGCACAAGCGACTGTGGATCGGTGAAGAGGCCGTTTATTACCGCGACCTGGTGCTGGCTTGGGGTGCTGAAACCGTGCGCGTGCCGGTGGAGGGCGATGCAAGTGATGCGATTTTTCCGATCAACGATCTTGAGGATTACGCTCGTTTCCGTCTGGCTGCACTGGGCAAGCGCCGGGTCTTGATCCTCGGCGTTGGATTGATCGGTTGCGAGTTCGCCAATGACCTGATGCTTGGCGGTTATCAGGTGGACCTTGTCGCCCCCTGTGAACAGGTCATGCCGACCCTGTTGCACCCGGCAGCCGCGGCGGCGGTTCAGGCCGGGCTGGAAAGCATCGGCGGGCGATTTCACCTCGGTCCGGTGTTGAGTCGGCTGTTACGAACCGAGGAAGGATTAGAGGCGCACTTGTCTGATGGCCAAGTGCTGCGCTGCGATTTGGTGGTCTCGGCGGTTGGCTTGCGTCCGCGCGTAGACCTTGCAGCCGCCGCCGGCCTTGAAACGTCGCGAGGCGTCGTGGTGGACCGTTATTTGAAAACATCGCACGCCAACATCTATGCGCTAGGTGATTGCGCCGAGGTGGATGGTCTCAATTTGCTGTACGTCATGCCGCTGATGAGTTGCGCCCGCGCGCTGGCGCAAACGCTCACTGGCACCCCGACAGCGGTGAAGTACGGGCCGATGCCCGTAACCGTAAAGACCCCGGTTTGCCCATTGGTGGTTTCGCCCGTGCCAAAAGGCCGCGAGGGCGCCTGGAGTGTCGAAGGGCAGGGGGCCGACATCAAGGCGCTGTGTCGCGATGTGGACGGAAACCTGCTCGGATACGCCCTCACCGGCGCGGCTGTGATGGACAAACTCGCGCTGAACAAGGTGCTGCCGCCGCTGTTGGCGTAAATGCATGTCGTTCTGTCGGATAAGCCACGTTTTTGTTGATATAAACGTCGCTCCTGCACTGGCGTCGTGCTCGGTGGCATGCCATCCTCATTCCGGTCTGCCGCTACGTAGAGCCGTCGCGGCACCTGCTTGCAGCCTATTGCTGGCTGCGCGGGACATAAAAACAAAAACCGTAAAGAGGCTTCATATGCGTAAACCAGAACTCGCAGCCGCCATTGCTGAAAAAGCAGATCTCACCAAAGAACAAGCCAACCGCGTTCTCAACACTCTCCTCGACGAAATCACCAATGCGCTGCACAAAAAGGACAGCGTAACCTTGGTTGGTTTCGGTACGTTTCTGCAACGCCATCGCGGCGCCCGCACCGGGAAAAATCCCCAGACGGGTGAACCGGTCAAGATCAAGGCCAGCAACACCGTCGCCTTCAAACCCGGCAAATTTCTGAAAGACAGCGTCAACCCATAATCTGGGACCGGACGCCTTGCGGAAGGCGAACGGTGCGCAAGTGGGCATACCTGAAACCGGGATGCCCATTTTTTATGGCTGGTTTTTGCGCGGAGTGCCGCCACTGTTGGGCGACGCCCCATTGCGCCCGAGGGTGTCTAGTGCGCCACTTCGCGACTGACGGGTTCTGCTCGCTCATGCCCACGAAAGGCTGGGTACACTGCCACCGGATGCTGATTTCGCATCGCTCGGGTGGGGGTCTTGGGTATGAAGTTTCGTTTTCTTCTCTGGATGCTGGGCTTGATGATGGCCCGTGCAAGTCGTCGCAACCCGGCCTTTCAGCAACAACTGGCCGGTAAGGACCTGACGTTCCAGTTGCAGACCCGCGATGGAAAAGTGTCGCGGCATTTCGTGATACGTGATCAGCGAGTCACGAGCCAAAGCGGCGCGGTGGCATCGCCTGCGTTCGCCATTTCATTCAGAGACGCGGCCTATGGCTTCGCCACGTTGCAGGCGAAGAACAAGCAACTGGCGTTCATGCATGGGATTCAGGAAAAAGACATCCAGGTCACCGGCAACACCGGATTGGTGATGTGGTTTCAGGGCCTGACGAAGTATTTGAAGCCGAGGAAGAAGAAGGCGTAATTCTGTAGGGGCGTGGCTTGTCCGGCGATCGGGGACGCTGTCGCCGTGAAATCAGCTGATGCGGTCTCTCAGGCGGTCAAAGTCTGCCGGTTTTACTGTCGGTGCCCGACAGATCGCGGGACAAGCCGCGCTCCTACAGTATGTAGGGCGCGGCAAGTATTCGGCTTAATGAAACTGCGACGCCAACTCGCGCAGCAGCACTTCGGCCTCCAACACTTTCTGCACGACGTCTTCGGCTTTTTCGCGCGGCAGGTCCAGGCGCTGGAAGAGCTCGTCCGGAATGCTTTCCTGGGGGCCAGAGCCGATCCCTTCCTTGCGCAGCAAACGCACGGCCAGGCATACCAGGTTGGCATATTCGTGATACTCGCCTGCGTAGTGGGGGTCGTGCTGGAAGCGCAGCGCAGTGGCCAACTCTTCGGGCATGTCCCAATTGCGCATCAACCAGGCGCCAATCTGCTCCCGCGTGATACCCAGCAAGTGCTGCTCGACGAAACTGTGGTGCAGGTGCGGGTTGACTTCTATCTGACGGCAAATCAGGGAGAAGTGCGGCGGGAAGACGTGAGCCAGCAGCAAGTAACCGAAGTTGTGCAGCAGGCCCGCCAGGTACGTCAGGCCGCTTTCGGGGCGCTTGGCGCGCGGCATGGCGCGGGTCAGGCCCTCGATGACCGCTGCGGTGTAGATTGACTGCTGCCAATAGGGCGTTGCATGTTGCGGCTGATCTTTCGGCAGCGCTAGCGTTTTGCCCAGCGCCAGCCCCAGCGCCAGGTTGATGACCAGATCGAAGCCAAGCACACGGACAATGGCGTCTTCGACCGAGCGAATCTTGCCCGCCGAGCCGTAGTAAGGCGATGCTGCCCAGCTCACCACTTGGGCGGCCAGTGCCGGATCGGTTTCGACGACGCCGGTGATGTCATCGATGGTAGCGTCAGGGTCGACGCGCAGCTTGATGATCTTCTGCGCGGTGTCAGCCAGTGGCGGAATCTCCACCGTTGCTTCCAGGCGCTGCTGAATACGGCGGGCGGTGAAGTGCTGCACGGCCTTGGTGATTTCGTCGCGGTCGTCGTCAGGGCGGGTGAGGTTCGGTTGGACCGACGCGATGGGCTCGCCAAAGGCGGCCGCGCTGGCTTTGCTCAGCAGCGTCTTGAAGTCATCACTGTCGATTTCCAACAGCAGCCCCGGTTCGCCCGAGTCGATCAGCACGGTCGGCTCCAACAGCAGGCGCTCGTCATATAAACAGGGCGAACTGGTCAGTGCGGGCAGGGCAGGCAAGACACGCAAGCTGTGCTTGCCCAGCATCTGATCGAGATGATCCTGCGACACGGCAGTCAGCTTGCGTCCGGTGAGTTCGGTGATGCGGTTCAGATCCAGCAGTTGGTTTTGCGAGAACAGAACCAGTAACGCACCTACTGTGTCGTGGACCAGAATGGCCTGCACTTTCTGCGAGGTCGGCAGTTTCTCGTCGTCCGTGACTTCCCGGTAGCTGATGGCCGCTTTGCCAAGCAACTGCCGGATGACAGACGGGGCGTGTTGGGTTGCGTCGATTTGGGCAACTTCTGTCATGGCCTGTATCCAAATTCCTACAATTGCTGAAGTATAACCAGCTTGGTTGTTCTATAGGTGAGACACGTCTCTAATGCCGACCACTTCACACTTGGCCATATTGCTGGCCGTGTCGCAACCAGCGTTCCAGCAGTGGACTGACGTGATGGGGCCAACGCTCCAGCAATGCCTGGGCGGCGTCCCTGACAGCGGGCAGCAGGTCTGCGTCGCGCATCAGATCGGCAACCTTGAACTGCAGCAAGCCCGTTTGTCGGGTTCCCAGCATTTCTCCTGGGCCGCGCAACTCCAGGTCTTTTTCGGCGATCACGAAGCCGTCGTTGGTTTCGCGCATGATGCCCAACCGTTGTTTGCCGATTTGCGACAGCGGCGGGTGATACAGCAGCACACAGTGGCTGACCGCGCTGCCGCGTCCGACGCGGCCCCGCAACTGGTGAAGCTGAGCCAGCCCGAGCCTTTCCGGGTTCTCGATGATCATCAGACTGGCGTTGGGCACATCCACACCCACCTCGATGACTGTAGTCGCTACCAACAACTGCAGGAGGCCTGATTTGAAGTCAGCCATGACGGCGGCTTTTTCTGCCGGCTTCATGCGACCGTGAATCAGCCCGACCTTGAGCTCGCCCAGCGCGCTGGTCAGCTCCTCGAAGGTGGTTTCGGCGGCCTGGCACGTCAGCTCCTCGGATTCTTCGATCAGCGTGCACACCCAATACGCCTGGCGGCCTTCGGCGCAGGCATTGCGCACCCGTTCCACCACCTCGATGCGGCGGCTATCGGCAACCAGCACCGTGTTGACCGGGGTGCGGCCGGGCGGAAGCTCGTCGAGAATCGATGTGTCCAGATCCGCATAGGCACTCATGGCCAACGTCCGGGGGATGGGCGTGGCGGTCATGATCAATTGGTGCGGGCACATCTGGCCCCCCACGCCTTTTTTACGCAGGGCCAGCCGTTGCTGGACGCCGAAGCGATGTTGCTCGTCGATGATCACCAGGGCCAGGTTCCTGAATTGCACCTCGTCCTGAAACAGAGCGTGAGTGCCCACCACCATCGGCGCGCCGTTGGCAATCTGCTGGAGCGACGCAGCACGCGCCTTGCCTTTCAGTTTGCCCGCCAGCCAGGCCGTCTCGATGCCCAGAGGTTCGAGCCAGCGGGTAAAGTTGATGTAGTGCTGTTCAGCGAGAATTTCGGTGGGGGCCATCAGCGCGACTTGGTAGCCGGCTTCGAGCGCCTGCAGGGCCGCGAGCGCGGCAACCACGGTTTTGCCCGCGCCCACATCGCCCTGGATCAGCCGCAGCATGGGCTCCTGCTGACTCAAGTCGTAAGCGATTTCCTTGCCGACCCGCTGTTGAGCACCGGTCGGCGGGAAGCCCAGGTTGGCCAGAAATTGCTTCGGCAGGTTGCGGGCGACAGGCAGTGCAGGTGCTCGCTGCGAGCGCAAGCTTTCGCGCAGGCGCTGCTGTGACAGTTGATGGGTCAGTAACTCTTCGAAGGTCAGCCGGTGCTGTGCCCAGTGATGCCCCAGCGCCAACTCCTCGACGTCTGCGTCAGCCGGCGGGTGGTGCAGATAGCGAATCGCATCGCTCAGCGCAGCCAACTGGTAGTCTCGTGCCAACTCCTCCGGCAGCCAGTCCGGCAAGCTTCGAGGGCCAAGCATGCCGAGACTTTGTTGGCACAACTGCCGCAACCGTTGTTGCGTCAAGCCTTCGGTCGTCGGGTAGATCGGCGTCAGTGTCTGGTCAACGGGGATGGGCTCATCACCCGTTATCGCGCGGTACTCAGGGTGATAGATCTCCAATCCCGAGGCGCCCGGCCTCGCCTCTCCATAGCAGCGCAGGTGCGTACCCCGTTTCAGGCCATCTTTCTGGGCGTTGCTGAAATGGTAAAAGCGCAAGCTCAGCACGCCGGTACCGTCGCCCAGCCTGACCAACAGGCTGCGGCGCTTGCCCATCACCACATCGGCGCCGCTGACCACGCCCTCGATCACGGCGTCCTGACCGGGCCGCAGCGCGCCGATGGGCACCACGCGGGTGCGATCCTGATAGCGCAGCGGCAAATGGAAAAGGACGTCCTGGATGTTTTCCAGACCGACCTTCGCCAGCTTTTCCGCCATGGCCTCACCGACGCCCTTGAGCACCGTGACCGAGACGTGGGACAGCTCTGTCATACCGCCACTTAGCTCGCTTGTGCCTGCGCTTTGGGGCGAGCAACAGAGCACAGACGGATCGAGTCGGCGAGGATTTCAATGGCTTTGGGGCGCGGGAAGCTTGCCCGCCATGCGATGGCGACCGTGCGGAACGGCACCGGCGCCGACAGTGGACGAACCTCGATCACGCCTGGGGCATAGTGGTGGCTGTCGACGGCCGACATCGGCAGGATCGAAACCCCGAGGCCAGAGGCGACCATGTGGCGGATGGTTTCCAAGGAGCTGGATTCCACCGTGGTGTGCTTGCTGCTATCGCCCCCCTTGACCAGCGTCGGACAGGCTTCCAGCACCTGATCGCGGAAGCAGTGACCTTCTCCGAGCAGCAGCAGGCTCTTGTCATTGAGGGCCGAGGCATCGATGGTCTGTTTCTGCGTCCAGGGGTGTTCTGCCGGCATGAGCACGTAGAACGGCTCATCGTAAAGCGACATGGTCAGGACGTCGGCTTCGTTGAATGGCAGCGCGATGATGATCGCGTCCAGTTCGCCGTTGCGCAGCTTGTCGCGCAATACGTGGGTGAAGTTTTCTTCGATGTACAGCGGCATCTGCGGCGCGACCCGATGCAACTGCGGGATCAGGTGTGGGAACAGATAAGGCCCGACGGTGTAGATCGCGCCGACTTTCAGCGGAGCGGTCAACTGGTTCTTGCCCGTCTGGGCAAGTTCACGAATGCCTTGGGCCTGTTCGAGCACCTTCTGCGCTTGAGCGACGATGCCCTCGCCAACCGGCGTCAGACGTACTGCACTCTTGCTGCGCTCGAAAATCAGCACACCGAGTTCATCTTCCAGCTTCTTCACGCCCACCGACAGGGTCGGCTGGCTGACATGGCAGCGTTCGGCGGCATGGCCGAAGTGCTGCTCTTGGGCGAGGGTAACGATATAGCGCAATTCTGTGAGGGTCATAGCGTGCGTCCATGAAGTTGCGGCCCCAGCATAGCGGGTGCAATCGATAGACGCACGTTATCAAACCCTCTGTCGTCGCAAAATCAACGTTTCAACGTTTATCCAGCGAATAAACGAAGGGTGCGACGACTTCCAGAGTGCCGTTGTTGAGCAATTCGGCCGGTGGTTTGGGCAGCGGCTGGGCGCGGCGGATCATTTCCAGCGTGGCCCTGTCCAGCGACGCACTGCCCGAACCGCCTGCGATTTCATACGACAGAACGCGACCTTCCCCATCCACCACGAAGCGCAGACGGTTGATGCCTTGCATGCCACGACGGCGCGCATCTTCCGGATAGCGCTTGTACTTGGCCAGATGGCGCAGCAAATCGCCCTGCCACGTCGGCAGCGCAGTACTCGGCGGCGCGGGAGGCGCTTGCTCGGGGGCTGCCGATTTTTCCGGCTTGGCGTTGGAGGGAGGCGTGTCTACCGGCTTCTCATCGGCAGGCTTCTCTTCCTTCGGCGGCTCGACCTTTTTCACCGGCTTGGGTGGCTGGGGTTTCGGCTTTGGCTTGACCGGCTTTGGAACCGCGATTTCAGGCTTCGGCGCTTCGGCAACAGGCGGAATCGGCGGAGGCTCTTCCGGCGCAGGCGGCTGAGGTGGTTGAACCACTTTCGGCGGTGGCGGCGGCGCGGGCTCCGGAACGGGTGCCAGCTCGATCATCATCGCCGCCGGAGGCAGTTCGATGGCCTGCGGCGCGGACCAGTGCAGCGCAATGAAAATCGCCACAGCATGGACCGCCAGCACCAACAACAGACTACCGCTATAGCGCGTCAGTTTTTGGCGCGTATTGATCATTTCTTACCAACCGTCTCGAGACCCACCAGACCGACCTTCAGGTAACCGGCACCGCGCAGCAGGTTCATGACCTCCATCAGGTCGCCGTAATCCACGCCCTTGTCGGCCTGGAAGAAAATAGTCGTGTCTTTCTTGCCCTTGGTCTTGGCGTCCAGCACGGGGCCGATCTGCTCGCGCGCGACTTTTTCGTCACCCAGGTACAGGCTCTGATCGGCTTTGACGCTCAGGAATACAGGCTTCTCGGGCCTTGGTGCAGGCTTCGCCGTGGAGGCAGGCAGGTCGACTTTGATGTCCACCGTCGCCAGCGGCGCGGCCACCATGAAGATGATCAGCAGCACCAACATGACGTCGATGAACGGCGTCACGTTGATTTCGTGGTTCTCGGCGAGGTCATCGCCACCTTCGTTGAGATGCAGGCCCATGGTTTACCCCATCTTGACCATGTGCGGTGCCGGGCTACGCTCGGCGGTCGGCTGGTGATCCAGGTCTCGGCTGACCAGCAGCAGGACCTGAGCCGACGCATCCGACACCTGGGCTTTGTAGCCGGCGATGGAGCGGGCGAAGACGTTATAGATGACGACGGCAGGAATGGCGGCCACCAGCCCCAGTGCCGTGGCCAGCAGGGCTTCGGCAATACCCGGGGCGACCACGGCGAGGTTGGTGGTCTGCGTCTTGGCGATGCCGATGAAGCTGTTCATGATGCCCCACACGGTGCCGAACAGACCAACGAACGGTGCGGTCGAGCCGATGGTCGCGAGAACACCAGTGCCCATGCTCATGTTGCGACCGCAGGCTGCGACGAGCCGCTCCAGACGGAAACTGACGCGTTCCTTGATGCCTTCGCGTTCACGGCTGTTGGTCGACAGGTGCATCTCTTCCAACGCATCGTGAACCAGCAGGTGGGCCAATGTCCCTTCCTTCTTGGCGCCGGCGCTGGCTTCGTCGAGTGTGCGCGCGCGTTTGAGGGCGGCAATTTCGGCCTTCAGGCGGCGCTTGGCGCCCAGCAATTCCAGGCCTTTGGCGATCCAGATGGTCCAGGTGACGATCGAGGCGATCGCCAGGCCGATCATGACCGCTTTGACGACCACGTCTGCATTCTTGTACATGCCCCATGGCGACAGGTCGTGAGACATGCCCAGAGTGTTATCTTCGGCGGCAGCTTCGGACTCCGAAGGAGCGGGCGATGCAAGATCCTGAACGGCAGGTGCCGCGGCAGTGTCCACTGGAGCGGCAGGCGCTGGCGTTGAAGATTGTGTGGCAGGCGTCGGCGCCGGAGCGGAAGAGTCGGCGAGTGCAAGAGGCGAGAGCATCAGGCTGAACAGCAGCGCCGCGATGACGCGCGCTGCGCGTGGCAGACCCGAAGACGTGATTGAGGAAGCGGGGGATTGAGTGAATGTCATGCTGGCCCGACCTGATGTGAAAGGTGTATCCGTTCTGAATGCGTCACGCTGCGCGAGGCGAGCGGAGAAGAACAAAGGGTCGTCATTATTGCAAGTAATTCTTGTTAACAAAAGTAATAGAGTATCTTTTTTTAACGTGAATGCGTCCCGATGGTCGCATGACGCCCTTTATTTACGGGTTCGAACGATTTTCGATGTGGAGAACGAGGCATGGCTGGGCCATCGGTTTTGATTGCAGGATGTGGCGATATAGGGAGCCGTCTTGCGACGCAGGTGCTTGCTTCGGGGTGGACGGTATACGGGCTGCGCAGAAACACTGCAAAGCTGCCGAGAGGCGTGCAGGGGGTGACCGCCGACTTGTTCGACGCGCGTATGCCCGACCAGTGGCCCGACGGTCGAATCGACTACCTCGTGTACTGCGCCACCCCCAGTGAGCGGAACGAGGCAGGCTATCGTGCCGCTTACGTACAGGGGCTGCATCATGTGCTGGGCTGGATCCAGCGAAGCGGACAGAAGCCCAGACGGGTGGTCTTCGTCTCCAGCAGTAGCGTGTACGGACAGCAGGGTGGCGAGTGGGTCGACGAGGCTTCGCCGGCCGAGGCTGACGGTTTTTCGGGACGCATCATGCGGGAGGCGGAACAGGTGGCGCTGGCCAGCGGGTGGCCTGCGAGTGTTGTCCGACTGACGGGTATCTATGGTCCTGGCCGCAGCGATTTGATGAACCGGGTGCGTCAGGGGTACAGCGTCGCCGTCGACCCGCCGTTATACGGCAACCGTATTCACGCAGACGATGCGGCGGGACTTTTGGCGTTCTTGCTTCAGGCGGATGCGCGAGGCGTGGCGCTGGATGACTGCTACCTGGGTGTGGACGACGCTCCCGCTCCGTTGGCGGAGGTGGTGGACTGGATGCGGCAGCGGCTGGGCGTCACGCGCTGGTCTGATGAGAACAGCGTGAGGCGAGCGGGGAGCAAGCGCTGCAGCAATGCTCGGGCGAAAGCCTTGGGTTGGGCGCCTCGGTACGCGAGCTACAAAGAGGGGTACGAGGCCATGCTGGCGGCCGACCCTATCTGATCGGTGGATGGCGATTCATCGATGGGAGCGCATTCTCTCCCATCGACAACCCGTTTGCGCCGTTCAGTTCTTTTCCAGCACCCAATGCCGTTCGCCAGGGCGCAGGTCAGGCATTTCGGTGGGTTGAGCGTTGTTCACCGCTTGGAAAATCTCCAGTTGCTTGCCTTGGCGCACAAACACCCAGGGATTGCCACGCTCGTTTCTTTCCAGCCACATGCTGTCGTATTCGCCACTCATGGCCGCGCAGTCGCCCGCAAGGCACAGTGCATACCGGTCATTCCCTGGCAGGCCAGTGACGCTGCCGTCCGGAGCGAACTCGACCACGCTGCCTTGCCCCTCGCCATTGACGATGGTCCATTTACCACCCAGATAGGCCGAGTACAGCGCACGCTCGAAACTGCTTCCGGGCTGTGCACCCGCCTGGGCTGGCTCTTTTGGCGTGCGGAAATGCTGCTCAGGTCCTGAATCGGTGGCGCTTTGCACCAGTTCGTCACCTTTGAGTTTCAATTCGTCAGAGGCGCTGCCGTAGACATTGACCTTCCACGCCCCTTGTGGATCTTTGGCAATCTTGCCTTCGGTCAGCTCGAAGCCGTTATACGCGGTGGCCTGGCCTGCGGCAGTATTGATGTTCCATTCCAGGGTCGGGCCGTAAGCCAGCAGCGACTGGCGAAGATTTCCGCCCTCGGCCGCCGCATCGATAGCCGCCTGGTTGATCCAGACACCGTCGGGAGTTTTGTTGGAGTGGCTGGCGCAGCCGCTCAGCAGCGCGGCCAACAGCGAGAGGGCGAACGCGACGCGCATCGGCATGGCGGAGTCCTTCCTGAGTTAAGGGGATAGCGGAGCGCGGGTACGCTCCGCGAGAGGATCAGTCGATGACCAGCACGGCATCCATTTCGACCTGCGCACCGCGTGGCAGCGCAGCGACGCCGATGGCTGCACGCGCCGGGTAAGGTTGTTCGAAATACTTGCCCATGATTTCGTTGACCTTGGCGAAGTGGCTCAGGTCGGTGAGGAAAATGTTTAACTTGACGATGTCCTTGAACGAGCCGCCTGCCGCTTCGGCGACTGCCTTGAGGTTTTCGAAGACTTGAACGGTCTGGGCTTCGAAACCTTCGACCAACTCCATGGTTTTCGGGTCCAGCGGGATCTGGCCGGACATATAGACAGTATTGCCAGCTTTGATCGCCTGAGAGTACGTGCCGATGGCGGCAGGGGCTTTGTCGCTGGAGATAACGGTCTTGCTCATGAAAAACTCCTGTGGGCGGTGGGCTACGCGCGCATGCGGGTGATGCGGATCACCCCGGCCAGGGCGCGCAGTTTCTTGATCACGCGGGCCAGGTGCACACGGTCGTGCACGCTGACCACCAGTTGGACCACGCTGATACGACCATCGCGCTCGTCCATGCTGATTTTCTCGATGTTGCCGTCGGCCGCGTTGACGCTGCTGGCCAGCAAGGCGATCAGGCCGCGCTGGTGTTCCAGCTCCACCCGCAGCTCGACGTTGAATTCACCGGTGACGTCCTTGGCCCAGGAAAGCTGGATGCATTTTTCCGGGTTGTGGCGGATTTCACTGATGTTTCGGCAATTGTCCAAGTGCACGACCATCCCCTTGCCAGCCGACAAATGGCCGACGATCGGGTCACCCGGGATCGGCGTGCAGCATTTGGCGTAACTGAGCACCAGGCCTTCAGTGCCGCGAATCGCCAGCGGACCTTCCGCGGTCGGCAACTCTTCGGTTTCGCTGGCCAGCAGTCGACGCGCCACCACGTAGGCCATGCGATTGCCAAGGCCGATGTCCTCGAGCAGGTCTTCGATGACCTCCACCCGGTATTCGGCGAGGATTGCCTGAAGGCGTTCGTGCGGAACCTTCTCCAGGCTGCTGTCGAAACCGTTCAGCACCTTATTGAGCAGGCGCTCGCCCAGGCTGATGGATTCAGACCGGCGCTGAAGTTTCAATGCGTGGCGAATGTGGGTGCGCGCCTTGCCGGTCACCACGAAATTGAGCCATGCCGGGTTGGGGCGTGCGCCAGGCGCGCTGACGATCTCGACGGTCGAACCGCTCTGCAGGGGCTCTGACAGCGGCGCCAGTCGCCGATTGATCCGACAGGCGATGCAACTGTTGCCCACATCGGTATGCACGGCATACGCGAAGTCGACGGCCGTGGAGCCTTTGGGCAGCTCCATGATCCGGCCCTTGGGCGTGAATACGTAGACCTCGTCGGGGAACAGGTCGATCTTTACGCTCTCGATGAATTCCAACGAGTTGCCCGCCCGCTGCTGCATCTCCAGCACGCCCTTGACCCACTGACGGGCACGGGCATGGGTACCTTTGGGTTGCTCGTCGCCGGAAGACTTGTATAGCCAGTGGGCGGCGATGCCGTTGTTGGCCATTTCTTCCATTTCGCGGGTGCGAATCTGGATCTCGATGGGAACCCCATGCATGCCGAACAGGGTGGTGTGCAGCGACTGATAGCCGTTGGCCTTAGGGATTGCGATGTAATCCTTGAAGCGGCCAGGCAGCGGTTTGTACAAATTATGTACAGCGCCAAGTACGCGATAGCAGGTATCGACCTTGTCGACGATGATCCTGAACGCATAGACGTCCATGATTTCGGTGAAAGCCCGGCGCTTGCCGCGCATCTTCTTGTAGATGCCGTACAAATGTTTCTGCCGCCCGCTGACATCGCCTTGTATGCCATCTACCGCCAGGCAATGGGCGAGGGATTCTTCGATCTTGTTGACCAGTTCCTTGCGATTGCCGCGAGCGCGCTTGACCGCTTGACCGATGCGCGAGGAGCGCATGGGGTACATGGCCTTGAAGCCCAGGTCTTCGAATTCGATGCGCACGTTGTGCATGCCAAGACGATTGGCGATGGGCGCATAGATTTCGAGGGTTTCCTTGGCAATGCGACGCCGTTTTTCGCCCGAGAGTACTTCCAGCGTGCGCATGTTGTGCAGGCGGTCGGCGAGCTTGACCAGGATCACGCGGATGTCCCGCGCCATGGCCATGGCCATCTTCTGGAAGTTTTCCGCTTGGGCTTCGGCCTTCGTTTCGAAGTTCATCTGGGTCAGTTTGCTGACCCCGTCGACCAGTTCGGCCACGGTTTCGCCAAATTGCGCACTGAGCGCTTCCTTGGCGATGCCGGTGTCTTCGATCACGTCATGCAGCATCGCGGCCATCAGGCTCTGATGGTCCATGTGCATATCGGCAAGGATATTGGCCACCGCCAGCGGATGGGTGACGTAGGCTTCGCCGCTGCGACGGCGTTGGCCGTCGTGGGCTTGTTCGGCGTAGAAATACGCCCGGCGAACCAGGTTGACCTGGTCGGCGCCGAGGTAGGTCGAGAGGCGATCGGCGAGGGCGTCTATGCTCGGCAAGATGGAACTCCTTGCCGAAGACTGTGACCCTGCGGCTTGCTACGTCGACCAGGCATAGGCTTAGACGGCCTCGTTGGACTCGTCCTCGAACGCAGCGAACAGTGGTTCATCTTCAACGATTTCAGCTTCTGCAATGACGGAGTAGTCCATCAGACCCGCTGCGATTTCACGCAGGGCAACAACGGTGGGCTTGTCGTTTTCCCAGGCCAGCTTCGGCTCCTTGCCGCCAGTCGCCAGTTGACGCGAGCGTTTGGTGGCGAGCATGACCAGCTCGAAGCGGTTATCTACATGTTCCAGGCAGTCTTCAACGGTCACGCGGGCCATGGGTATTCCTCGTAGCAAATGCGGATGCGCGGTGCCCGGATGGGCGAGCGGACTCGGTAGTTTACAAGTGGTCAGCCACAAGCTTCAAGCGGCACGCCACGAGCGGTCGGTTTTCACGCGCTACAGCGGGCCGTACACGTCTCCTGTAAAAGCGCGTTTGCCCGCGATAGCTATACGTCAGAGACAGGCTGGTTTCTGGTCTGACGCTATCGCGGGCAAGCGCGCTCCTGCAAGCTCATGCCAGCAGTTGGGCCAGCAGCTCGGCGTGGCGCTGCTGCTGATGTTCCTGACTCAGCAGGTTGGCGCGGAAAATGGCTTTCAAGTCTTCGAGGGCTGTCGCGAAATCATCGTTGATGACGATGTAGTCGTACTCGACGTAATGACTCATCTCACTGACGGCTTCGCGCATGCGCCCTTCGATGATGTCGTCGCTGTCCTGTCCGCGGTTGGTCAGGCGCTGGCGCAGCGCTTGCTGGGTCGGCGGCAGAATGAAGATCGACCGGGCATGGGGCATCAACCGACGGACCTGCTCGGCGCCCTGCCAGTCGATCTCGAGAATCAGGTCGTGCCCCTCGTCCAATGTCTGCTGCAGACGGCTCTGCGATGTGCCGTACAGGTTGCCGAAGACTTCCGCCTGTTCGAGAAAATCGCCGTGCTCGATCATGCGCACGAACTCGGCACGGTCGACGAAGTGATAGTTCACGCCGTCCACTTCGCCGGGGCGCATGGCGCGAGTGGTGTGGGAAACAGAGACGCGGATCTGCGGCTGGGCATCGATCAGGGCTTTGACCAGACTGGTCTTGCCTGCACCCGATGGGGCGGAAATGATGTACAGCGTGCCGGTGCTATGGGTCATGTCGTGTCGGGCCTTACTCAATGTTCTGCACTTGTTCGCGCATCTGCTCGATCAGCACTTTCAGGTTGACCGCAGCCTGAGTGCTGCGAGGGTCGAAGGCTTTGGAGCCCAGGGTGTTCGCTTCGCGGTTGAGTTCCTGCATCAGGAAATCCAGCCGCCGCCCAGCCTGTCCGCCGGCCTTGAGCACGCGCCGCACTTCAGTCACATGCGTGCTCAAGCGGTCGAGCTCTTCGGCTACATCGCTTTTCTGTGCCAGCAGGACCATTTCCTGTTCCAGGCGCTGCGGGTCGAGTTCGGCCTTCATGTCGGTGAAACGGTCGAGAATTTTCTGACGTTGGGCAGCCAGCATCTGGGGCACGAGGGTGCGCAGTGTGGCCACTTCTGCTTTGATCGACGAAAGCCGTTCGTCGAGAAGTTTGGCCAAGTCCGCGCCTTCGCGCGCTCTGCCGGCCTTCAACTCGTCAAGGGCTTCGTTGAACAGGGCCATTGCATCGTTATTCAGGGCTTGGGGGTCGGCGGCATCGGCGACCAGTACGCCTGGCCAGGCCAGCACTTCAAGTGGATTGAGCGCCGCAGGCTGTTTGATCAGGCCCGCGACGACTTCAGCGGCAGCCACCAGTTGGCCGGCGCGCTCGCGGTCCACTTGCAGCGGTTTGCCCGCGTTTTCCTCAGTGAAGCGCAAGGTGCATTCGACCTTGCCCCGGGACAGGCCCTGCCGCAGGGCCTCACGGACAGCGCCCTCCAAATCGCGGAAAGACTCGGGCAGGCGCAGGTGGGGTTCGAGGTAGCGATGGTTGACCGAGCGCAGTTCCCAGCTCAGCGTGCCTTGTGAGCCCGCTCGTTCGGCACGGGCAAAAGCCGTCATGCTGTGCACCATGGGAAGTACCTCTGTAAAAGTCAGGATCAGCCTAAAAAGGGCGAGCAACCCGCACCTGATGAAGTCGTAAAGAAGCGACCGGCTGTAAAGGCGCAAGATTGTAGCTCAGAGCAAGGTGTGCGCCCAAATGTGGCGTTAACGCATACGATCGGCGATGCCTTGCGCTTGGCGCGGACAGCCATTTGGGTGGCCGTGTCCTGGCCCCGACGATCGCTGTGCAATGATTTGATGCCCCAAGCGTGAGCTTGCACCT
Organism: Pseudomonas sp. RIT409; assembly: GCF_003052515.2. Lineage (GTDB taxonomy): Bacteria > Pseudomonadota > Gammaproteobacteria > Pseudomonadales > Pseudomonadaceae > Aquipseudomonas. Next base: position 257,597 of record NZ_QARE02000002.1, read on the forward strand.
CTATAATGCAGGTCAGTTTTCCGTCTCAGTACAGGTATCCCAGATGAAACGTCCAAGTGGTCGCGTTGCCGATCAGCTTCGCTCGATCCGCATCACCCGCAACTACACCAAGCACGCCGAGGGTTCTGTGCTGGTCGAGTTCGGCGACACCAAGGTGATCTGCACGGTCAGCGTCGAGAATGGCGTTCCACGTTTCCTCAAAGGTCAGGGCCAAGGCTGGCTGACCGCGGAATACGGCATGTTGCCGCGTTCGACCGGCGAGCGTAACCAGCGCGAAGCGAGCAAAGGCAAGCAGGGCGGCCGGACGTTGGAAATCCAGCGTTTGATCGGGCGTTCGCTGCGCGCTGCGCTGGATATGTCCAAGCTGGGCGATATCACCTTGTATGTCGATTGCGACGTGATCCAAGCCGATGGCGGTACCCGCACCGCATCGATTACGGGTGCCATGGTTGCGCTGGTCGACGCCTTGAAAGCGATCAAGAAGCGCGGCGGCCTGAAGGGCGGCGATCCGCTGAAGCAGATGATCGCGGCGGTGTCGGTCGGCATGTACCAGGGCGAGCCTGTGCTGGACCTGGACTACCTGGAGGACTCCGCCGCCGAGACGGATTTGAACGTGGTCATGACCAGTGCCGGTGGCTTCATCGAAGTCCAGGGCACGGCCGAAGGCGCACCCTTCCAGCCGGACGAACTCAATGCCATGCTGGCGCTCGCGCAGCAGGGCATGAGTCAGATTTTCGACTTGCAGAAAGCGGCGCTGGCCGACTGACCGACCCCATTACCTCCAGACAGGGCCCGCACGATGATCGACCAGACGCCTTCACCCCTCCCGAGCAAGGAAGTTCGCCAGTGGTCCATGCTGTGCCACTTCGCCGCGTTTTTCGGGCTGATTTTCCCTTTTGGCAATCTGTTGGGGCCGCTGATCGTCTGGCAATTGAAGAAGGAAACCGATCCTTTCATCGATGCGCAGGGCAAGGAAGCGCTCAACTTTCAGATCACCGTGGCCATTGCGGCGATGATCTGCTTTCTGCTGATGATCGTCGTGATTGGCTTTCCACTGCTGATGTTGGTTGGCGTAGGTGCGCTGGTGCTGACCATTATCGCCGGCATCAAGGTCAATGACGGAATCGCCTATCGGTATCCGTTTACCTGGCGGTTGATCAAATAATCGCCAAACAATGCTGTCGTCAGCCTTCCCGGACCAGACGCCAGGCAAACAAAAGCCGACTTCACGTCGGCTTTCTTTTGGGCGAGCGGGACGTCAGATGGTCAACGTCCAGTCGTAGTCCACGATCAGCGGTGCGTGCTGCGAGAAGCGCGGCTGGCGTGGCAGGCGTGCGCTGCGTACGAAACGGCGCAGGCCCGGGGTCAGCAATTGGTAGTCGAACCGCCAGCCCAGGTTGAGCATTTCGGCCTGTTCGTTATCCGGCCACCAGCTGTACTGGTCGCCTTCCCGGCTGACTTCGCGCAGGGCATCGACATAGCCCATGTTACCGACGATCTCATCCATCCAGGCGCGTTCCGGCGCAAGGAAGCCCGGCGACTGCTGGCTGTCGCGCCAGTTCTTGATGTCCAGCTTCTGCTGCGCAACGTAAAGCGAGCCGCAATAAATGTACTCACGACGTTTGCGGCGTTGCTTGTCCAGGTATTTGCCGAAGTCGTCCATGAGCTTGAACTTCTGGTTCAAGTCCTCATCGCCGTTCATGCCAGAGGGCAGCAGCAAGGTCGCAATACTGACTTTGTCGAAATCGGCCTGCAGGTAACGCCCATAGCGGTCGGCTGTTTCAAAGCCCAGACCGTTGATCACCGCCTTTGGCTGCAGCCGCGAATACAGTGCCACACCGCCCTGGGCGGGAACTTCGGCATCGCAGGCATACAGGAAGTAGCCGTCCAGCTGGTAGGCCGGATCGTCCAGTTCAAAGGCAGAGGCGCGGGTGTCCTGAAGGCAGATGACGTCGGCATTCTGGGCTTGCAGCCAACTGAGCAAACCACGCTCGACTGCAGCCTGAATACCATTAACGTTCACACTGATGATCCGCATAAATGGCCCCAAAAATCACGTGCGTGTATGATACCCGAGCTCTACCTAATTAGCTAAATCCGTGGTATTCGGGGCTTTTTTCATGCAGGCGTATCAGCGCGAATTCATTCGTTTTGCCATCGATCGCGGGGTTTTGCGTTTCGGTGAGTTCACTTTGAAGTCGGGACGCACCAGTCCTTACTTCTTCAATGCCGGTCTTTTTAACAGCGGTTCTGCACTGGCCCAACTGGGTAAGTTCTACGCGGCGGCGGTCGTTGAAAGCGGCATTTCCTTCGACGTACTGTTCGGTCCGGCTTACAAAGGTATTCCCTTGGCGGCCGCAACGGCCGTGGCGTTGGCCGATCAGCACGCGCTGGACTTGCCATGGTGCTTCAACCGCAAGGAGGCCAAGGACCACGGCGAAGGGGGCAGTCTGGTGGGCGCGCCGTTGACCGGCAACGTGCTGATCATCGATGACGTGATCACTGCAGGCACCGCCATTCGCGAAGTCATGCAGATCATCAAGGCGCAGGGCGCCACTGCAGCAGGCGTGCTGATTGCGCTGAACCGTCAAGAACGGGGTAATGGCGAGCTTTCGGCCATTCAGGAAGTCGAGCGCGACTTCGGTATTCCGGTGGTCAGCATCGTGTCGCTGAATCAGGTGCTGGAGTTTCTGGCCGACGATCCGCAGCTCAAGCAGCATTTGCCTGCGGTGGAAGCGTACCGGGCTCAATACGGCGTCTGATTGCCAGAGGATTCTCCTTTTTATGCTCAAGAAGCTATGCGCTGCAGGGCTCTGGTTCTCGTTGGGCATGGGGTGCGTTGCAGGCGCTCTGGCCGATGAGGGGCCGGGCATTGTGTTCTATCGCTATGTCGACAGTCGCGGCGTTACGGTGCTCGATCGCCAAGGCGTACCTGCCGAGTACGCCGGCAAGGGTTACGAAGTGCTGAATCAGCGGGGCCGCGTGATTCAAGTGATCCCGCCTGCGCCCACGGCCGATCAGGCGCGCAAGGCCCAAGCGGCTGCTCAGGCAGCCAAGATCCAGTCCGATGCCGACGCGCAATTGTTGCACCTCTACAGCGGTGTAGCGGATGTGGAACGAGCGCGGGCGCGCAAGCTGGCGGAAATCGACGCGCTCATTTCGGTGGCCCAAGGCAACATTCAAGCGCTTGCGAATCAGCAGGCTTCCCTGCAAAAGCAGGCCGCCGATCAGGAGCGGGCAGGTCACCCGGTGCAGCAGGGTCTGCTCGATCAGATGAACGATTTGCGGGATCAACAGCAGAATCTGAAGGTGGATATCCTTCGTTATCAGGCTAACCGGCAGCAGGCGGACGCTGACTTCACCCAGGACCGGGCGCGGTTGCAGCAGTTGCTGGCGCAGTGATCCACCGGGCGGGCTTGTAGCGGTGCGGCTGGACGGCACCGCTACAAGGTGAATCGGCTCGGTCAGTGACGCTTGCGGTTGCTGATCAGCGTGCCGACGCCGGTGTCGGTGAAGATTTCCAGCAACACGGCATTGGGCACGCGACCGTCGATGATGTGGGAGGTGGTCACACCGCCTTGCACGGCTTCCAATGCGCAACGGATCTTCGGCAGCATGCCGCCATAAATGGTGCCATCGGCAATCAGGCCGTTGACCTGTTCGGTGGTGAGGCCGGTCAGTACCTTTCCTTCCTTGTCCATCAGGCCGGCAATATTGGTCAGCAGCATCAGCTTCTCGGCCTTGAGCGCTTCTGCCACTTTGCCAGCGACCAGATCGGCATTGATGTTGTAGGACTCACCCTCGGCACCTACGCCAATCGGGGCGATGACCGGGATGAAATCCCCTTTGACCAGCATGTTCAGCAGCTCGGTGTTGATACCCACGACTTCGCCGACATGGCCGATGTCGATGATTTCCGGTTTGGTCATCTCCGGCGTCTGGCGGGTGACGTTCATCTTTTTGGCACGGATCAGGTGGGCGTCTTTGCCGGTCAGGCCGATGGCGTTCCCGCCATGGCGGTTGATCAGGTTGACGATGTCTTTGTTGACTTGGCCGCCCAGGACCATTTCAACCACGTCCATGGTCTGTGCATCGGTGACGCGCATGCCATCGATGAAGTGGCTTTCGATGGACAGGCGCTTGAGCAGGTCGCCGATCTGCGGACCGCCGCCATGGACCACGACCGGGTTGATACCCACGGCTTTCATCAGCACGATGTCGCGCGCGAAGCCGGTTTTCAGCTCTTCGCTTTCCATGGCATTGCCGCCGTACTTGATCACCAGCGTCTTGCCGACGAACCGTCGAATGTAGGGCAAGGCTTCGGAAAGGACTTTGGCGGCGTTGGATGCGGCATCGCGTTCGAGGGTCATTTGGGCTCCACTCAAAAAGTTATCAAAAAGGTAGTTCTAGATCCGGTGCTACGGTTTTCAACTGGGTATGGAACACGTCCTTGATCCGCTGCAGCTCGTCCTCGGTCTCGGCTTCGAACCGTAATACCAGCACCGGCGTGGTATTGGAAGCGCGCACCAGGCCCCAGCCTTTTGGATAATCGACACGCACGCCATCAATGCTGGTCAAGCTGGCATTGCCCCATTGCGCGTCACGCTCCAGCGCCTCCATGATGCTGAACTTGCTCGTCTCGGTAACCGTTATGTTGATCTCCGGCGTCGAAAAGTCATTCGGAAACGTCTGGAACAGTTCTTCGGCGCTGAGCGTTTCCTGGCTGAGGATTTCCAGCAGCCGTGCTGCGCTGTAAATGCCGTCGTCGAACCCGAACCAGCGCTCCTTGAAGAAGATGTGGCCGCTCATCTCACCCGCCAGAAGTGCGCCACTCTCTTTCATCTTTTTCTTGATCAGCGAATGGCCGGTTTTCCACATCACCGGACGGCCGCCGTACGCTTGGATCAGCGGGACCAGACGGCGCGTGCATTTCACGTCGAAGATGATATCGGCGCCCGGGTTGCGCTTGACCACATCACGCGCGAACAGCATCAACAGCCGATCGGGGTATACGACGCTCCCCGCGTTGGTCACGACACCTACCCGATCACCATCGCCGTCGAAGGCCAAACCTACATCGGCGCCGGTTTCCTTGACCTTGGCGATCAAGTCCTGAAGGTTTTCCAGTTTTCCCGGGTCCGGATGGTGATTCGGAAAATGACCGTCCACCTCGCAGAATAGCGGGATCACTTCGCAATTCAGCGCCGACAGCAATTGCGGAGCGATCACGCCCGCAGCGCCGTTGCCGCAATCGACCACCACCTTAAGGCGGCGCGCCAAGACCACGTCGTTGGTGATCTGCCCCGAGTAGAGATCGAGGATGTCGACCTTGCTGACGCTGCCCTTCCCCGCAGGCAGGTGGTTGCGCTTGATGCGGTCGTGCAGCGCTTGGATCTGCTCGTTCGCGAGGGTGTCGCCCGCGATGACGATCTTGAACCCGTTGTAATCCTTCGGGTTGTGACTGCCGGTCAGCATCACGCCCGTACGGCCTTGAAGGACGCTGGCGGCGTAATAGAGAGCCGGAGTAGGAACGAGGCCGACATCGCTGACATTGCAGCCGCTGTCGTACAAGCCTTTGACCAATTGCGCGATCAGTTCCGGCCCTGAAAGACGCCCGTCACGCCCCACGCAGACGTTCGGCTCGCCCTGCGCCAGGCTCTGGGCGCCGACTGCCCGGCCGATCCAATAGGCCGTTTCGCCTGTCAGGGTTTCGCCGACGATGCCGCGTATGTCATAGGCGCGGAAAATCGAGTCAGGAAACTCGGGGGCATAGGAAACTGTACTGCTCATTGCGGGTGGTTGCTCCGACGTCTGGAAATCCTGTGGCTCATCGAGCAGGTCGATGTCGAGAATGTCGGTGTCCTGGAACAGCGGGTCCGTCAGCTCCGTTTCAGGGGCATCGACTGATGAAAAGCCGATCGAGCTGCCTGTTGCATCTGGGTTCGGAGTTGCCGCGCCATGGCTGGAGGGCGAAGCAGGCGCCGCAGGTGCAGGGCGCAGCGAGAGCCTTGCAAGGCTCTGAGCCAGGCCGTTCAAGGCGGGCATGCTCAGGCCGAAGGGTTTGACGGCCTTTCCGCTGGAGAGTTCTTGCAGCAGCTGTTCCAGTTGTCTGGCATCGGCCTTGACGCGCCGTTTGAACGTACTCTCGTTCAGATACAACCCCAGGAGCAGGCTGCCAAGCGCCACGAGGGCGGCCAGCGCAAGCATCAATGAGGGAGGGGAGGATTGCAGCGCAGGGCCGGGGGTGAATGTCAGCTTCCAGTTGGGGTAGCCGGTGGTGAAGTCGACCGCACGCCCCCCATCAGCCTGCCCTCGTGTAAGAAAGCTTTGCGCCGTTGCATCGCCGAACTGCTGACTGAGCACGATCTGGCCGACTTCGGCTGGAGCGTCCGGCAACGCGTTGGTCAACCTTTGCAGCTTGTAAGCCAGCAGCAAGGTCCCGGAAATCGGCCCGTCCGCCGTGGCACGCACTGGCGCGACACTGTAGATCAGCCAACTGTCGCCCACTTTCCGGGCTTCCGGCGGCGGAACCTCACCTTTGGCAGCGCTGGCGAGCATGTCGAGCGTGGCGAAGCTGATCGGCAAGGCGGACGTGTCGGGCGTGTTTAAGCCCAAAGGGCTCAGCCGCGCACCGACGACGCTGTCGCGGTATTTCAGTGACCCCTGGGCGGTGTCTATGGCAGCCGGATCGTTGCTCTGCAACGCTTTCGAGAGGGACGGGTCCAGCGCAGCAGCCTGGGTTCCCGCGTTGATCTGCCGCAGCGCCTTTCCAATAGCCCCTGCCTGGGCGGTGCCCCAGGCCTGGGCCAATTGGTCTTTTTCCTCGGGTTGCCCGAGCAGGCCAAGCCAGACCAGAACACCGGCGGCCACCCAGCCAATGAGTGAAGGAATCAGCCCGGGACTTGCCAGGCTCAGAGGGGCGTCCTTGATCGTTGCGTCAGTCGTTTCCGGGCGAGAGCTCGCCTTGGCTGTGCGCTTGATGCCTTTCAAACCTGACTCTCCCTGCTGTTACTTCCTGGGGCGTTGTATGTTTATAGCATCCTGCCATGCCGGTTCGGAGATTCGACGAAAGGCCCGCCGGATCGACGCTTGGTGGGCTCAGCGGCTGCCCGAATGGCCGAAGCCGCCCGCGCCGCGCTGGCTTTCGTCAAACGCCTCGACCACTTCGAAATGCGCCTGAACGATGGGCACGAGCACCAGTTGAGCCAAGCGCTCGCCGACGGAAATCTTGAACGCGCTCTGGCCACGGTTCCAGCAGGAGACCATCAGAGGTCCTTGGTAGTCGGAATCGATCAGCCCCACCAGATTACCCAGGACGATGCCGTGTTTATGGCCCAGCCCGGAACGCGGCAGAATCAGCGCAGCGAGGCTGGGGTCTGCAATGTATATCGACAGACCCGTGGGGATCAGGAGGGTCTGGCCGGGTTCCAGCACGGTGTCCTCTTCGAGCATGGCGCGCAGGTCCAGGCCGGCGGAGCCGGTGGTGGCGTAAGCCGGAAGCGGGAATTCGCTGCCAAGGCGAGGGTCGAGGATCTTGGCTTGTAGAGCGTGCATACGTGATTAAACCTGGTTCAAACGTTCGGCGATAAAAGTCACCAACTGGCGGGCAATCTTGGCCTTGCTGGTCTGGGCGAAGAGCGTTTCCTTCAACGCTCGGTCGATAACGCTGCAGGCGTTTTCCTCGCTGTTGAAGCCAATGCTGGGATTGGCGACGTCGTTGGCGACGATCAGATCAAGGTTTTTGTCCTTGAGCTTGCGCGCTGCGTAGTCGAGCAGATGTTCGGTCTCGGCGGCGAAACCAACACTGAATGGGCGGTCATCCCGTTGGGCGATGGTGGCAAGAATGTCCGGGTTACGGACCATTTGCAGCAGCAGGCCGTCGCCGGTCGTAGGATCTTTCTTGAGTTTTTGGGGGGCAATGACTTCAGGGCGGTAGTCTGCGACCGCTGCCGAAGCAATGAACAGATCGCATGGCATGGCGGCTTCGCAGGCCGCAAGCATGTCCCGCGCACTGACCACATCGATGCGCGACACGCGGTCTGGCGTCTGCAGATTGACCGGCCCTGTCACCAACGTGACGCGGGCCCCGGCTTCTGCGGCGGCTTCAGCGAGGGCAAAGCCCATTTTGCCGGAGCTGTGGTTGGTGATGTAGCGCACCGGGTCGATGTTTTCCTGGGTCGGCCCGGCGGTGATCAGCACGTGTTTGCCGGTCAGGCTCAGGCGCTGGAAACAGTCGGCGGCGGACTGGGCGAGGTCGTTGGGCTCCAGCATGCGGCCATACCCCACGTCGCCACAGGCCTGACTGCCGCTGGCCGGCCCGAACAGGCGAAAGTCTCGGGATTCGAGCACCTGCAGGTTGGCTTGCACCGATGGGTCGCGCCACATGGCCTGGTTCATCGCTGGGGCGACCGCGACGATGGCGTCAGTGGCCAGCACCACCGTGGTCAGCAGATCATTGGCGATGCCTTGGGCCAGACGTGCGATCAAGTCAGCAGTTGCCGGTGCGATGAGCACCATGTCCGCCCATTTGGCCAGTTCGATATGGCCCATGGCTGCTTCGGCGGCGGGGTCCAGCAGATCCAGGTGCACCGGATGCCCGGACAGCGCTTGCATGGTCAGGGGCGTGATGAATTCGGCGCCGCCCTTGGTCATCACAACGCGGACTTCAGCTCCATGATCGCGCAAGCGGCGGACCAGCTCGGCGCTTTTATAGGCCGCGATGCCGCCGCCTACGCCGAGAACGATGCGTTTCCGATACAGCCGTTGCATAGGCCTGCCTTCAGGTCGAGTTACACGCGGCAACCTTATGGCCGGTCAGGGCCCAATCGACGCGTAAAAAAGATGGCTAAGATAGCACAGCGACCGCCCGGAGACAGCGGCGTCCACTGACAGGGAGGTGCTATGAGTATTCGCGATTGGCCCGCGGCGGAACGGCCCCGGGAGAAGCTGCTGGAGCGAGGTGCCGCGAGTCTTTCGGATGCCGAACTCCTTGCCATTTTTCTGCGCACGGGCGTGTCCGGAAAAAGCGCAGTGGACCTGGCGCGGCACTTGTTAAGTCAATTCGGCAGCCTGCGTGCGTTGCTGGAAGCCAACCTCGCCACGTTCAGTAACGAACTTGGGCTGGGCCCCGCCAAATACGCACAGTTGCAGGCGGTCATGGAAATGGCCCGACGACATTTGGGAGAGGGTTTGAAGCGCGGTTCGGCGCTGAAAAGTCCCACCCAGGTGCGCAGTTATCTCAAAGCGCTGCTTCGGCACGAGCCCCACGAGGTGTTTGGATGCCTGTTTCTGGACAGTAAAAACCGCGTGCTGGCGTTCGAGTCGCTGTTTCACGGCTCGATCAACGTGGCACATGTCCACCCCCGGCAAGTGGTCAAGCGAGCGCTGGCCCACAACGCAGCCGGCGTCATTCTTTGCCATAACCATCCGTCCGGCATGACCGACCCGAGCGATGCCGACATCGAGCTGACCCGGGTTTTGAAGGAGGCGCTGGCCATGGTCGATGTGAGGGTGCTGGACCACCTGATCGTGGGCGACGGCGATCCATTGTCGATGGTGGAGCACGGCGTCATGTAAGGGGCTCGCGGGTGGCATGGCTGTGGCAGCGAACGCATTCGTCGCCACAGCGCTGCCGGTCCGGGTCGGGCGCCTTTACTTCACCATCACCTTCGAAAAGTCCTGCCGTCCGAATGGGCTGACGCTGTATCCCACAACGTCCTTGCGGGTCAGTGCAAAGGCAGTGGGATGAGCCAATGGCAGCCACAGCGCTTGTTGTTGAATCTGTGCTTGAGCCTGATGGTAGAGCTTGGCGCGCTGGGCTTGATCGGTCACGGCCTTGCCTTGGCTGATCAGCTTGTCCAGGCCTTCATCGCAATACCGCGCGAAGTTGGTCCCGGACTTGACCGCAGCGCAGGAGAATTGCGGTGTCAGGAAATTGTCCGGGTCGCCGTTATCGCCTGCCCAACCCATGAAAAGCAGGTCATGCTCCCCTGTTTTAGCGCGACGAATCAGTTCACCCCATTCAATCACTTTGATCTCTGCCTTGATGCCGATGGCCGCCAGATCATTTTGCAGCAGTTGCGCGCCCGCGCTCGGATTCGGGTTCAGCAGGCTGCCGGAAGGACGCGTCCACAGCGTGGTCTTGAAGCCGTCCTTCAGTCCGGCTTTGGCCAGAAGTTGCTTCGCTTTGGCGACATCATGCTTGTAGCCCGGCAAGTCGCTGGCGTAGCCCCAGGTGTTGGGTGGGTACGGGCCATTGGCCGCGCGTGCCGAGCCCTCGAATACGGCTTTGAGGTAGGTGTCCTTGTCGAAGGCAAGGTTGATCGCCTGACGCACTTCCGGCTTGTCGAGCGGTGGGTGCTGGCTGTTGATCGCCAGGAATGCGGTCATGAAAGCGTCGGTCTTTTCGACTTTCAGGTTGGAATCCTTGCCCGCCTCGGTCACGTCCAGCGGTTTGGGAGAAAGCGCGATCTGACACTCGTTCTGCTTGATCCGCTGCAAGCGCACATTGGCATCGGGCGTGATCGCATAGATCAGCGTGTCGACGCTCGGCTTGCCGGCGAAATAGTCAGGGTTGGCGACGTAGCGCACCACGGAATCCTTCTGGAAACGCTTGAAGATGAAGGGGCCGGTGCCAATGGGTTCGGCGTTGAGCTTTTCAGGGGTGCCTGCCTTCAGCAACTGCGCCGTGTACTCGGCCGAATAGATGGAGGCAAAGCCCATGCTCAGCGTCGCGAGGAAGGTTGCGTCCGGATGATCCAGCGTGATGCGTACGGTATTGGCATCCGGCGCCTCGATTTTCTTGATCAGCGAGGGCCATTGCATCGACTGGGCGTGGGGGAAGCCCTGCACGGCGACTTTGTTCCACGGATTGGCCGGGTCTAGCATGCGCTGGAAGCTGAACACCACGTCCGCCGAGTTGAAGTCGCGGGTCGGGGTAAAGTAGTCGGTGTGATGGAATTTCAACCCGGTGCGCAGTTTGAAGTCGTAGGTCAAGCCGTCGGGCCAGACGCTCCAGCTTTCCGCCAGGCTAGGGACGAGCTTGCCGGTCTGTGCGTCGTAGTCCACCAGGCGGTTCATCAACACATCGGCCGATGCATTGGTGGTGGTCAGCGAGTTGTATTGCACTACGTCGAAGCCCTCGGGGCTGGCTTCCGTGCAGACGCTCAGGCTCGTTGCGGCCTGAGCCATCAGCGGCAGGGACAGAGAGGCGAACAAAAGGGGTAAAGCGGCTAGGCGCATGGCGATTTTCCTTTCTAGAATGGCCCATCTGCCGGTGCAGTCTGGCAAGAGGTCTACCCTAGGGGCTGTCGACCCTCCTTTGCAAGCCGCCACGGCCACCAGCCCCATGGACCTTGCATCCGAGCCAGGCGCTCTATTTAACGCGACGAATGGTAGAGTGCCGCTCATCCCCTTGGGCGGCGGCCCTGCGCAGGGAAATGGCCTGATTTTCTTTCAGGTAATTCGTCGTTTGTGTTGTTGCCCCCAAGCCTTTCTGGTATAAAGCAGCGCTCTTTTCTAGGGGCCCGCTGCCTTCACCGTCGGTGTGGCCGGTAAGACCCCTGAAGAAACGCGGCGCCTGGCGCCAAATGACTGAGAGATTAAGCGGCCAACCCATGCCGGGTTGGGCATGTGGTTTTAGAGGGCTGAGGCATGTCGAGAGTCTGTCAAGTTACCGGTAAGGGTCCGGTAACCGGGAATAACATTTCCCACGCAAACAACAAAACCCGTCGTCGTTTCCTGCCAAACCTGCAGCATCACCGCTTCTGGGTTGAGAGCGAGAAACGCTTCGTACGTCTGCGCGTATCTGCCAAAGGCATGCGCATCATCGACAAGCGCGGCATTGATGTCGTTCTGGCCGAAATTCGCCGCGACGGCGCAAAGGTTTAAGGAGAGCATCATGCGTGAACTGATCCGTTTGATTTCGAGCGCTGGCACTGGTCACTTCTACACCACTGACAAGAACAAGCGCACTACCCCGGACAAAATCGAGATCAAGAAATACGATCCGGTTGTTCGTAAGCACGTGATCTACAAAGAAGGCAAAATCAAGTAATTGGTTTTCTCTCTTGCAAAAGAGCCCGCAGCGATGCGGGCTTTTTTGTGGGCGTGGTTTTTGGCTACATCCTGAGAGCTCGAACGAAGGGAATCAGGGCTTCTGTTCGAACACCACGTAAATCTTGCGGCATGTCTCCAAGACTTCCCAGGTGCCCTTGAATCCAGCGGGGATCACGAAGCGGTCGCCTGCCCGCAGTGTTTTTGCATGGCCGTCCTCGTCCCGGATCACTGACACGCCCTGCACAATCTCGCAGTATTCGTGCTCGGTATAGTTAACCTTCCATTGCCCGACCTCACCTTCCCAAACGCCGGCACTCATTTGCCCGCACGGGCTGTTGTAGTGGTTATAGATCGTTTGTTCCGGGTCTCCCTTGAGGACCTTTTCCGCGGCGGGTTTGAAGCGTTCCGCCCCAGTGGTGGCTTCGCTGAAATCGACGATGCTTTCGACAGTCATGTTGTTAGCTCCTGAGTCTTGCTGCCTGGACGACGTTAGAGGGCAGGAGGGAGTCATTGCTCCCATTGGCCTGCTTCACACGCCTCTGTTGAATAAAATGCACGATAACACCTCGTTTCTCGTATTTATGTCCAATATATTGGAAATTCCTTCGGTGCTGGTTTAGGGTGACGGATGCCTTTGGCTGACCGTCGGCCTGTCAGGCGGTGTCCTGTTGCGCGGTTGATGAGCGTCAGGGCGTGCACATTTCATAGGAGGACATTCGATGACCACTCTGACTCATGCTGACTGGGAACAACGAGCCCAGGCGTTGAAGATCGAAGGCCGCGCCTTCATCAATGGCGAATACACCCAAGCTGCATCGGGTGCCACGTTCGATTGCATCAGCCCCGTCGATGGCCGATTCCTCGCCAAAGTCGCCAGTTGTGATGCCGCCGACGCCCAGCGCGCGGTCGAGAGTGCTCGCGCAACATTCACTTCCGGTGTCTGGTCGCGCCTGGCGCCGGCCAAACGCAAGGCCGCGATGCTGCGTTTTGCTGCCCTGATCAAAGAACACGTCGAAGAACTGGCCCTGCTCGAAACCCTCGACATGGGCAAGCCGATCAGCGACTCCTATGGCATCGACATTCCGGGCTCGGCCAATGCGTTGAGTTGGAGTGGCGAGGCCATCGACAAGCTTTATGACGAAGTGGCGGCCACGCCCCATGACCAGTTGGGTCTCGTGACCCGCGAGGCGGTCGGCGTAGTGGCGGCCATCGTACCGTGGAATTTTCCGCTGCTGATGGCGTGCTGGAAACTCGGCCCTGCATTGTCCAGTGGCAACTCGGTCATCCTCAAGCCGTCGGAAAAGTCGCCACTGACCGCGATCCGCGTCGCGCAGTTGGCCGTGGAGGCAGGTATTCCCGCTGGCGTGCTCAATGTGCTGCCGGGCTACGGCCATACCGTCGGCAAGGCGCTCGCTCTGCACATGGACGTGGACACCGCCGTGTTCACCGGCTCGACCAAGATCGCCAAACAATTGCTGGTGTACGCAGGCGAATCGAACATGAAACGCATCTGGCTCGAGGCAGGCGGTAAAAGCCCGAACATCGTCTTCGCCGACGCCCCGGATCTGCAGGCGGCCGCTGAATCTGCCGCCAGCGCCATTGCGTTCAACCAGGGTGAGGTTTGCACCGCAGGCTCGCGACTGCTGGTGGAGCGCTCCATCAAGGACACGTTCCTGCCGATGGTGATCGAGGCATTGAAAGCCTGGAAACCCGGACATCCGCTCGACCCAGCAACCACCGTCGGCGCTTTGGTGGACACCCAGCAGATGAACACCGTGCTGTCGTACATCGAGGCCGGGCATACCGATGGTGCCAAGCTTGTAGTGGGCGGCAACCGTATTCTGCAGGAAACGGGCGGCACCTATGTCGAACCGACCATCTTCGATGGTGTGACCAACGCGATGAAGATCGCTCAAGAGGAGATCTTCGGGCCCGTTCTGTCGGTCCTGACCTTCGACACGGCCGAGGAAGCCGTGCAGATCGCCAACGACACACCCTACGGTCTGGCAGCAGCGGTCTGGACGTCCGATCTGTCCAAGGCCCACCTCACTGCGCGTGCATTGCGTGCGGGCAGTGTCTGGGTCAATCAGTACGATGGCGGCGACATGACGGCGCCCTTCGGAGGTTTCAAGCAATCGGGCAACGGCCGCGACAAGTCGCTGCATGCGTTCGACAAATACACCGAGCTGAAGGCGACTTGGATCAAGTTGTGAAGTGAGCGAGGTGGGGCAGTCGTCTCACCGCTTTCGCTTTTTTTCTGAACGCGAATGACCCCGAAGCATGTGTTCTGTCCAGGTAGGCGCATCTCGCCGGCCTGGGCTCGGTTGTGATCTCTTCGGGGAGATCGAATGGAGCGTCGAGCAGCCAGGCTTGTCCCAACAGCCTGGCTGTTTTGTTTTTGATTTGTTGAGCCACAGGAGCGTGGTAATGCGGTGGGGGACTTATTTCGCAGTGCTGTCGTCCGTGCTGAGCGTCGGCCTGGCGCTTGGCGTCAGCATGCCGCTGGTGTCGTTGCGTCTGGAAGCTTGGGGCTATGGCGCTTTCGCCATTGGTGTAATGGCGGCCATGCCGGCGATTGGCGTGCTACTCGGCGCCAGCCTGGCCAGTCGTCTGGCTTCGACGCTTGGCACCGCCAACGTCATGCGCCTTTGCCTGTGGGGCGGGTCGCTCTCGGTTGGGTTGCTCGCCTTGCTACCCCATTACTGGATCTGGCTGGTGCTGCGCCTGATGCTCGGAGTGATCCTGACCATGGTGTTCATTCTGGGCGAAAGCTGGATCAACCAATTGGTGATCGAGCGTCTACGGGGCAAATTGGTGGCGCTCTACGGCAGTACTTATGCCCTGAGCCAGCTGGGTGGGCCCCTTTTGCTGGGCGCGCTGGGCACCGAGCACGATTATGGCTTCTGGGTCGGCGCGGCGTTGCTGGCCACTTCGCCTCTGCTGCTGTTGGGTCGCACTGGCGCGCCAAGTGCCGAGTCAGGTCACGTCAGCTTCCGGGACCTCGCGGGCTTCTGTCAGCAGCTACCGGCCATTGCCTGGGCGATTGCATTGTTCGCAGGCTTTGAGGCGATGATTTTGACGCTGCTTCCGGTCTATTGCCTGCAACAAGGCTTTACCCCGGAAGTGGCCCTGATGATGGTCAGCACGGTAGTCGTCGGCGACGCCTTACTGCAACTGCCCATCGGGGCATTGGCGGACAGAATCTCCCGTCGTGGTCTGTTTTTAGGCTGCGCCGCGGTGTTGATGCTGGCGAGCCTGGCGATTCCATTATTCGTTCACACGGTCGCGGTGTGGCCGCTCTGGGTGTTGTTCGGTGCCAGCGCAGGCGGACTGTTCACCCTGTCGTTGATCTTGATCGGCGAGCGGTACCGTGACGATGCGTTGGTGCGGGCCAATGCCCACGTCGCGCAACTGTGGGGTGTGGGCTGCTTGCTCGGGCCGCTGGCGGCTGGAGCAGGGGGGCAGTGGATCAGCGGCCAAGCGTTGCCGCTACTCATGGCGGCAGGTGCGTTCGGGCTGGTCATCCTGGCGCGCCGTGCGCGTGCTTTCGGTCCGCAGCCGGTTGCGGCCTAGAGCATTCTTTCCAGGCCGACGGCGCTGCTGAACCACGCGTTCAGGCGGCGCCACCAATCTCCCGGCTCTTTGTACAGCGTGTGAATCTTGCCGTTGTCCTCGGTGACCCAGACCACCTGGCCGTTTTCCAGCTCGGCCTGGTAGCTGACGGCCGGGGCCATACCCTGAAGGGCGAGTTCACGCAGGTGTTCCGTGAGCTCCGGGCTGTCGACCAGCACGCCCACCTCGGTGTTCCAGAGCACCGAGCGGGGGTCGAAGTTGAACGAGCCCACGAAAATTTTCTGCCGGTCAAAAATCATGGCCTTGCTGTGCAGACTCGATTCAGAGCCGCCCTTGAAGGTTTTGGTGCGTAGAAAACTGGGGCCGCTTCCCCGCGAGTTGCTGGGGTCGCCAGGCTGGCGCCGCAGCTCGAACAATTTGACCCCGTGAGCGAGCAGGGCCTTGCGATAGGGCGCGTAACCCCCGTGCACGGCAGGAACGTCCGTGGCTTCCAGGGAATTGGTCAGCAGATTGACGGACACCCCCTTGTCTGCCAGGCCGGTGAGATAGGTCAGGCCCTCCTGTCCGGGCACAAAGTAGGCCGAGATCATCATCAATTCCTGATGCACGCTCAGCAGGTCGGGACTCAACTGCGTGGTCAGCAGCAGATGGGGATCGGGCTCGCCTCGGGACAACACCTTGGTCGGCGCATCCCACAATGCCTGGTTATAGGCCCAGATCAGCTCGTTGAGCCAGGTCTTCAGGCGCGGTTGAGTCTTGTAGGCCATCAGCCGCTCATAAAGGGCTTTTTTCTCCACATGAGCCTGGTCCAGCGAGGCGGCCAAGCGCTTACGCGCTTCCGTCAGGTCTTTCATGTCTGGTGGCCAGTAGACGAAATCGTCAACCGACTTGCTCAAGGTACTGTTCCAGTACTGATCGAAGCTATGGCTCAGTTGCTCGGCGACGGGCCCTACGCCGAGCATGTCGATGTCGGTGAAATTGAGATTTGGCTCGGCGTCGAAGTACTCGTCGCCCAGATTGCGCCCGCCCACGATGGCCACCGCACTGTCGGCCAACCATAGTTTGTTGTGCATGCGCCGATGTTGCTGGGACAGGTTGAACAGGCGCCCCAGCGAGCGCGTCGCGCCGGTGCTGCGTCCGAGGTTGAGCGGATTGAACAACCTGATCTGGATATTGGGGTGGGCGGCGAGGGTAGCGATGACTTCATCCAGCCCGTCGCTGGTGGTGTCGTCCAGCAAGATGCGAACGCGCACCCCGCGGTCCGCGGCCTTGAGCAGCTCGTCGATCAGCGCGCGCGTGCTCAGGCCGTCATGAACGATGTAGTACTGCAGGTCGAGGCTGGTCTTGGCATTTCGAATCAGTTCGGCGCGAGCCGTGAACGCATCGGTGCTGTTAGGCAGCAGGCGAAAGCCGGAGCGGCCGCCATGGGGTGCTGCTTCTGCCAGGATCGAGCGCCCGAAGGGTGAGACTGAGGCTGGAATCGCCTGGCTCGGCCCGTCCTGTTGCGCAGGCTTGGTCGCGCAGCCGCTGATGCCAAAGGCCAAGGTCAGAAGAAAAGAGACTGCCCAGTGGTTCGTCAACGCTGTCATCCAGAAGTTACGTCATGGCGGTATGACCGCACGTTCAGCAAAAGGTTAACCCTGACCCATCAGGATTCAGCCATGAGCCGCGCGGCAGTTTCGCCCACCTTTTTGACGGCAGCTTCGATTTGCGGTGTAGGCTTGGCGGCAAAATTCATCCTCAGGCAGTTTCGATACTTGCCCGAGGCCGAAAAAATGCTACCCACCGCGATCTGTACGCCCTGGCCCTGCAAAGCTCTGTTCAGGCGCAACGAGTCAAAGTCTTCGTCAAACTCGACCCATAGCATGAAGCCGCCTTGCGGGCGGCTGGCGCGGGTACCCTCCGGGAAATACCGCATCACCCAATCGATCATCAGGTCGCGGCTGCGCTGGTATTGAGTGCGCATGCGGCGCAGATGCGGCTCGTAATGCCCGGCCTGAAGAAATTCGGCAATGGCCAACTGCGGTTGGGTCGCCGTCGATCCGGTGCTGATGTATTTCATGTGCAGCGCTCGGTCAAGGTACCGCCCCGGCGCGATCCACCCCACTCGCAGTCCGGGGGCCAGTGTTTTCGAAAAGGAACTGCACAACAGAACGCGCCCGTCTTCGTCGAAGGATTTGATTGTGCGAGGGCGTGGGTAGGTGTAGGACAAGTCGCCATACACATCGTCTTCGATGATCGCGACGTCAAAGCGCTGGGCAAGGGTCAACAGCGCCCGTTTACGGTCTTCGGGCATGTTGTAGCCCAACGGATTGTTGCAGTTGGGAGTCAGTTGTATGGCCTTGATCGGCCACTGCTCCAGCGCCAGCTCCAGTGCATCCAGGCTGATACCTGTCAGCGGATCGGTGGGGATTTCCAAGGCCTTCATGCCCAGCCCTTTGAGCGCCTGCATTGCACCATGGAAGCTGGGGGAGTCGACGGCGACGATGTCTCCGGGCTGGCAGATCGAGCGAATACTCACGGCCAGTGCCTCCTGCGCGCCGGTCGTAATCATCAAGTCGTCAGGTGCCACCCGCGTGCCCGAATCCAGAAGCAGGCGCGCTACCTGCTCGCGCAGGCATTGGGTGCCATGGATGTTGTCGTAATGCAGACCCGGCATGTCCTGGCGGCGGCTGATCTTGCCCAGCGCCTGAGTCAAAGGCCGAAGGGTGGGGCTGGTCACATCCGGCATCCCGCGGGCGAGTTGCACCACGTCTGGGCTAGGTGTGGCCCTGGCCAGTTCCAGCACTAGCTCCCATTGGGAAATATCGACGGGCCTTTGTGCGGGGCGGCCGATTGCAGGCAACGCAGGCGCTCTGCGGTGGGCGGGCACGAAATAACCTGATTTGGGGCGCGGTGACGCCAGGCCATTGTCTTCGAGCAACCGATAGGCCTGCTGGACCGTGCTCAGGCTGACGCCATGCTCGACGCTCAAGGCTCTGACCGAAGGCAACCGATCGCCGGGCCGGTAGAAGCCGTTTTCAATGCGGGTGCCGATTAATTCGGCAAGGTTAACGTAGAGGGTCATGGCGTACTCTCGCATCTTGGCGCATCGGCGGACCGATACAGATGACGGGAAAATACAGCATTCAGGACCCGCTGAGGATAATCTGTATGCAAAAAATAAGAATTATTTGAATCTGTATTGGTTTTCCATACAGACGCATCATGGAATCACTTGAAACCCATGATGAGGTGTCTGGAAATGGCCGGGATAAGTGACGTTCGTTTATCGCTGTATGGTAGGGAATTGCTGGATGGTCAAAAAACCACCGTCCGCAGCCGCGGGCCTGAAGGGCTGAGCTTGTTGGGGCTTTTCCGGCAACGGCAAAGCACTCGCCGCGCATTGCTTGCGCTCACCGAGGAGCAACTGCGGGACATCGGTCTGACTTACGAGCAGGCTCGTCATGAAGGGCTTAAACCGTTTTGGAGGGAATGATGCGCGCGGCGCGTAAGTTTCCCTGGTGTCATGTCGCGCGACGTCTCGCTGTGGCAGCCCAACTGTGCTGCCACAGCGATTGATTGATCAAACCAACTCTTTCATTCGATGCCATAACATCCCCAACGCCAGCAAGGGCGAGCGCAAATGCTTGCCGCCAGGGAAGGTGATGTGCGGAATTTGCGCGAACAGCTCGAAGCCGCCGCTGTGCTGGCCGCTTATGGCTTGGCCCAGCAATTTGCCCGCCAAATGCGTGGCGTTCAGGCCGTGACCTGAATAGGCCTGCGCGTAAAATACATTGGGATGATCCTTGAGACGCCCGATCTGCGGCAGGCGATTGGCGCCGATGCCGATCATGCCGCCCCACTGAAAATCGATTTTTACATCCTTGAGTTGTGCAAACACCTTGAGCATCTTCGGCTGCATGTAAGCGCCGATGTCCTGAGGGTCGCGACCCGAATAGTGGCAGGCGCCGCCAAACAGCAGGCGACGATCCGCCGATAGCCGGAAATAATCCACGGCGACACGCTGGTCGCACATGGCGGTGTTGAGCGGCAGCAATTGCTGGGCAAGCGCTTCGCTCAGCGGTTCGGTGGCAATGATGTAGCTGCCTGCGGGCAAGACTTTGCCGCTGAGGGTAGTGTCCAGCCCGTTGAGGTAGGCATTGCAACCCAGGACCAGAGAGCTCGCGCGGACCACCCCCTGCGTCGTATGGACTTTCACCTCAGTGCCGTATTCCAGGCGGGTCACGGCAGAACGCTCATAGACCTGCACGCCCAACGACTGCGCAACGCGGGCTTCGCCCAGCGCCAGATTCAGTGGGTGCAGATGCCCGGATCCCATGTCCAGCAGGCCGCCAGCGTAGCGACCGGAGTCAATCACCGTCCGCATCTCGTTGGCTGGGATCAATCGCAACTCGCGCGTGTAGCCCAGGCCGCGCAGTTCTTCCACATCCTCAGCGAATCCTTCGAATTCCTTGGGTTTGTTGGCCAGATCGCAGTAGCCCCAGGTCAGATCACACGCGATCTGATACTTCTCGATGCGCTCACGCACGATGTCCACGGCTTCCAGGCCCATGAGCTTGAGCTGACGTACGCCTTCGTCGCCGATGTCGCGGCGAAACCTTTCGACATGGTGGCCGACGCCCCGAATCAACTGCCCGCCGTTGCGCCCGCTCGCGCCCCAGCCAACGCGGTGCGCCTCTAGCAGTGCGACGCTGAGGCCGCGCTCGGCCAGTTCAATGGCGGTGTTGAGCCCGGTAAAACCGCCGCCGACCACGCAGACGTCTACCGAGACTTCGCCTTTGAGCGTTGGGTAGACCGGCTGTTCGTGGCTACTGGCCGCGTAATAAGAAGCGGCATGGGGAGAGACGGTCATACGGAATCTCGGCTGGCTGTCGGAAAGTGCTTAGGAGGGTAACGAGGTGATTTGAAGGCGGCAAGGCGTACCAGGTGCTGGCTCTCTGAGCCCTGGCGCTGGACGCGCAGGCGTCCAGAACGCTGTCAGCCATTCCCTCGTTAAGGCACAATCATGCCTTTCACAGGGAAAACTGCCGTAATGAGCTGCAACAGCCAGAGGATTCGCGACCTGCGGCGACAGATTCCATCGTTTGCTTGTATACCGGGTTGCCATGACTGCTGTGGGCCAGTAACCACGTCCTCCGAGGAGATGGCGCGGTTGCCGCGCAAAAGCCCGGCCGAGCAGGAGGCCGCGCTGAACGCCTTGAATTGCGTGCACCTGGGGCCTGACGGCTGCACCGTTTACGATGAGCGTCCGCTGATCTGCCGCCTGTTCGGCACCACGCCCACGCTGCCATGCCCCAATGGTCGCCGTCCTGAGGTCCTGATCCATCCTCGCGTGGAAAAGCAGGTGCATGCGTTCATTGCCTCCACGCGTCAGGTATTGGTCTGACGAGCCTAATGGCTTCCATCATTCCGGGATCGGCAGACTCAGACTCTCCTTCACTTCTTCCATCACGATATAGCTCTTGGATTCCCGCACGTGGGGCAGCTTGAGCAAGATGTCGCCCAATAGCTTGCGGTAGGAGGCCATTTCGGAAATCCGGGCCTTCACCAGATAGTCGAAATCTCCCGACACCAGGTGGCACTCCAGCACGTGGGGTAATTTCAGAACGGCGCGGCGGAACTCTTCGAAGGTGTCCCCGGATTTGTAGTCCAAGCTGATCTCGACGAAAACCAACAGGCTGGCCTTGAGGTTTTGCGGGTTGAGGCGAGCGCTGTAGCCCATGATGATGCCTTCGCGTTCAAGGCGACGGACCCGCTCCGTACACGGCGTCGTTGACAGGCCGACACGTTCGCCCAGCTCGGTGAACGAAATCCTTCCGTCGTTCTGAAGGATGCGCAGAATGTTGCGGTCGATCTTGTCCAGCTCACGTTTTGACTGGTGTTGAGTGCGCATGGCCAAGCCTCTCTCTGCTAAACCGTCGGATGTCCAGAATTAACGCCGAATATAGGCGTTTATATAGTGAAAAGCACTGCCAGCCGCTGCTTATACTGCGCACATCTTGGCTCGAAACTTCAAAACGTCAGCGGATATCCGCGATGAGGGAATTCACATGCGCGTGCTGGTCCTTGGAAGTGGCGTAATCGGTGTTACCAGTGCTTACTACCTGGCCCGGGCAGGTTTCGAGGTGACGGTCGTCGACCGTCAACCTGCCGCTGCCATGGAGACCAGTTTCGCCAACGCCGGGCAAGTCTCGCCGGGCTATGCATCGCCTTGGGCGGCGCCGGGCGTGCCGCTCAAGGCCATCAAATGGTTGCTGCAGCGCCATGCGCCACTGGCCATCAAGGCCACCGGCGATGTGAACCAGCACCTGTGGATGGCGCAAATGCTGCGTAACTGCACGCAGAGTCGTTACGCAGTGAACAAAGAGCGCATGGTCAGGCTGTCCGAATACAGCCGTGACTGCCTCGACGAACTGCGTGCCGAGACCGGTATCGCCTACGAGGGCCGCACTCTGGGTACCACCCAGCTGTTCCGTACCCAGGAACAATTGGATAACGCCGCCAAAGACATCGCCGTGCTAGAGCAGGCCGGTGTGCCCTACGAGGTGCTTGACCGTGAGGGCATCGCGCGTGTCGAACCGGCGTTGGCGGGCGTTAGCCATATCCTCAGTGGCGCGCTGCGCTTGCCTAACGATCAGACCGGCGATTGCCAACTGTTCACGACGCGTCTCGCCGAGATGTGTGTGAAGTTAGGCGTTGAATTCCGTTTCGGCCAGTCCATCGAGTCGATCGATTTCGCGGGCGATCGAATCAATGGCGTGCGGGTCAACGGTCAATTGGAAACCGCCGATCGCTACGTCTTGGCGCTGGGCAGCTATTCGCCACAACTGCTCAAGCCGCTGGGCATCAAAGCCCCGGTTTATCCGCTCAAGGGTTATTCGTTGACGGTGCCGATCACCCGCCCTGACATGGCGCCGACTTCGACCATCCTTGACGAGACTTACAAAGTTGCCATCACCCGTTTCGACAACCGCATCCGGGTCGGCGGTATGGCAGAAATCGCGGGTTTCGATCTCTCGTTGAATCCGCGTCGGCGGGAAACGCTGGAGATGATCGTCAACGACCTCTATCCTCAGGGCGGCGATCTGAGCGAAGCCAGTTTCTGGACCGGCTTGCGTCCGACCACCCCGGATGGCACGCCTATCGTCGGCGCCACGCCCTATCGCAACCTTTTTCTGAACACCGGCCACGGCACGCTGGGCTGGACCATGGCGTGCGGCTCCGGTCGTTTGCTCGCTGATCTGATCGCCCGCAGAAAGCCGCAGATCAGTGCCGAAGGCCTCGATATTTCCCGCTACGGAAGCTCCAAGGAGATCGCCCGACATGTCAGTACAACGCCAGCTCACCAATGAGCGCATGAGCCAGATCGTCGCCCACAACGGCACCCTGTACCTCGCCGGGCAAGTGGCTAACGATCTGAATGCGGGAATCGAACAGCAGACCCGTGAGACGCTCGGCAATATCGAGCGTCTGCTTGACCTCGCCGGGACCGACACCACCCGGTTGTTATCGGTGACGATTTATCTGAAGGACATCGAGGCGCATTTCGCCGCGATGAACAGCGTGTGGGATACCTGGCTGCCAAAGGGCGTTGCACCTGCGCGTGCAACCGTTGAGGCGAAGATGGCCGCCCCGAACGTGCTGATCGAGATCTCGGTGATCGCTGCACTGCCGTAACGCCTTACCTGTAGGAGCGCGCTTGCCCGCGATGACGTCATGCCTGCCGTATCGGCGTTGACTGACAGGACGCATCGCGGGCGAGCGCGCTCCTACCGTTCAAAAACTCTCAGACTAGAAGCCCCACCATGCGTCCAGCCCGCGCCCTCATTGACCTCCAGGCGTTACGCCACAACTATCAGTTGGCCCGCGAAACCGCTGGTGCCAAGGCTCTTGCCGTGATCAAGGCCGATGCGTACGGACATGGTGCGGTGCGCGTCGCTCAGGCGCTGCAAAGCGAAGCCGATGGTTTTGCCGTCGCGTGTATCGAGGAAGCGCTGGAGCTGCGCCAAGCCGGCATTCGTGCGCCCATCCTGTTGTTGGAGGGTTTTTTCGAGGCCGACGAGCTGGCGCTGATCGTCGAGCATGAGTTCTGGTGCGTCGTACACTCGATGTGGCAAGTGGAGGCCATCGAGCACGCTCCTGCCGGCAAGCCACTGAACATCTGGTTAAAGATGGATTCAGGCATGCACAGAGTCGGCGTGCACCCCGACGAGTATCAATCGGCTTACCACCGGCTGCTGGCCACGGGCAAGGTTGCCAGCGTCGTACTGATGACTCACTTCGCCCGTGCCGATGAGCTGGGCAGCGGGCGCACCGACGAACAAGTGGCGATTTTCCAGTCGGCTCGGGAAGGGTTGGCGGCCCAGGTCAGTCTGCGCAATTCGCCGGGGGTGATGGGCTGGCCAACCGTGCCGAGCGATTGGGTGCGCCCCGGGATCATGCTGTACGGCGCGACGCCTTTCGACCAAGCGCAATCGGTAGCGGACCGTCTGCAGCCAGTCATGACCCTGGAGTCTCGTGTCATCTGCGTGCGCGAGCTGCCCGCAGGCGAGCCGGTGGGCTACGGCGGGGCATTCGTGACCGATCGCGCCATGCGCATCGGCGTCGTGGCGATGGGGTACGCGGACGGTTATCCCCGCCAGGCGCCTACCGGCACGCCGGTCGCGGTTGAGGGCCAGCGCAGTCAGTTGCTGGGTCGGGTCTCGATGGACATGCTGTGCGTCGACCTGACCGACGTACCGACGGCAGGCGTAGGCAGCCGTGTCGAATTGTGGGGTAAGCAGGTGCTTGCCAGCGATGTCGCGGCGAGCGCGGGCACCATCCCTTATCAGATATTCTGCAACCTGAAGCGGGTGCCAAGGCTCTATTCCGAAGCCTGACCGCTGCATCTCAACGCGTAGTGCGCGGCTGTTCGCGGCCGCCAGTCTTCCGGTCGATTCTCGATCTGCTCAAGTGTTGTAAATACTGAACGCTGTTGCCATGATGGCGGCCACGAGACCGTGCTTGACTATCAGGAGGACCCCCGCATTGGACGTCGGTGAGCGACTGCAATCCATTCGCAAATTAAAAGGTCTGTCTCAACGTGAACTCGCCAAACGAGCGGGCGTGACCAACAGCACCATTTCCATGATCGAGAAAAACAGCGTGAGCCCGTCGATCAGCTCGTTGCGTAAGGTGCTGGGTGGCATTCCGATGTCCATGGTGGAGTTCTTTTCCGAAGAACTCGAACCCGAAAATCCGACGCAGGTCGTCTACAAAGCCAGCGAACTGATCGATATTTCGGACGGCGCTGTCACCATGAAACTGGTGGGCAAATCCCATCCGGGCCGTGCCATTGCCTTTCTGACCGAGGTTTACCCACCCGGCGCCGACACGGGTGAAGAAATGTTGGTTCACGAAGGTGAGGAGACCGGGATTCTGGTCGAAGGCCGGCTCGAACTGGTGGTGGGGATCGACACCTACGTGCTCGAAGCCGGCGACAGCTACTATTTCGAAAGCACGCGGCCCCATCGCTTCCGCAATCCGTTCGACGCACCTGCACGGCTGATCAGCGCCGCCACGCCTGCAAACTTCTGAGCCGCCCCGCCCGCATTCTGCGGGTGGGCCAGGTCAACCCCGCTCCTTGAACGACCGACACCCTACGGGGCACCCGCTATACTTTCGCAACCTGCGGCTGACCAAGACCGCGGTAGCGTCATAGCCACCGTGAGGGTGAAAGCGTGAACCTCAATAATAAGATCCTGGCTGTCATCGCACTGCTTGCCTGGTGGGTGTTCGCTGCACAGGCCTCCTCTAGGGATGATCTCGCCAAGCGACTCGAACCGGTCGGCCAAGTCTGTATTCAGGGTAAGGAATGCCCAGGTATGGACGTCGCCGCGACAGCGGGCAGCACGGGTGGGGCCAAATCGCCGGACGATGTCATTGGTAAGCACTGCAACGCCTGCCATGGTGCGGGCCTGCTTGGGGCGCCCAAGATCGGTGACAGCGCCGATTGGAGCAAACGCGCCAAGGAACAGGGCGGCCTTGATGGCCTGCTGGCCAAAGCCATCACCGGCATCAACTCCATGCCCCCCAAAGGCACCTGCGCCGACTGTTCGGACGACGATTTGAAGGGCGCGATCAAGAAAATGTCCGGGCTGTAACGCCCTCTGCCCCCTCACCAGAAGCGAGGTGCCATGTTCAGAAAATCACTGATGCTTTCAGGGCTTTCGTTGCTGATGTTCATGGGCGTGGCCAACGCGACCATGCGCTGCGGGACGGCGTTGATCAGCTTGGGTGATACCGCGAGCGTGGTCCGCGAGAAGTGCGGGGCACCTGACAAAAGCGAAGAGCAGGAGCCTGTCGCACGTATCAATGGCGTGCCACGTATGAATGCTGCGAAGGTGAGTTTCTGGATCTACGGTCCCCGCAATGGCGCCTTTCAGCACCTGAAATTCATTGAGGACAAGCTGGTTGCGATCGATACTCGGCGGGACTGATCTGCACGCCATAGTGGCCTACGGGTAGAATCAAAAGCCGTGCAGCAATTCCTCTCCATCCCCGGTCCAACCTCCATCGAATAACAATCCAGGAGAGGCCGGATGCCGCATTCCTGCTCGATCGAGCAAGCCGTCGATCATGTACTGGCCGTACTGCCTGCGCACATTCGCATGGGCATGCCGTTAGGGCTGGGCAAGCCCAATCGCTTTGCCAATGCGCTGTACAACCGGATCAAATCCCTGCCTGACCGACAACTGACGATCTACACCGCGCTGTGCCTGGGCCGACCGAACGCGGGCGATGGTTTGCAGGGCCGCTTTCTTGAGCCGTTTCTGGAGCGCGTTTTTGGCGACTACCCCGAGCTTGACTTCCTCACTGACCTGCACAAAGGCATCCTCCCGCCGCACGTGCATGTAGAGCAGTTCTTCATGCAGCCCGGCAGCCTGCTGGGCAGCGCACCGGCGCAACAGGACTATGTGAGCAGTAACTACAGCCATGCGGCGCGGGACATCAACGCCAATGGCGTGAACCTGATCGCGCAACTGGTGGCCCATGATGCGCAACGCCCGGATCATTTGAGCCTGTGCTGCAACCCCGATATCACCCTCGATTTGCTGCCCATGCTGGAAAAGCGTAGGGCCGCAGGTGAGCCGGTCCTGGTGTTGGGTCATGTGCATGACGATCTCCCTTATATGCCGGGCGATGCCGAGGTGAGCGTCGACACCTTCGACCTGCTGATCGATTTTGAAGAGCGCAGCACGCTGTTCTCGACACCCAATATGCCGGTGGGTACCCAAGATCACTTTATCGGCTTGTATGCCAGTACGTTGGTGCGCGACGGCGGCACGTTGCAGATCGGTATCGGTTCGATGGGCGATGCGCTGACCGCCGCATTGCTCGCTCGCCAGGCTAACAATGAGAGCTACCGCGCGTGCCTTTCTGAGCTGGACGGGATTTCTACCTGGAAACCCCTGATCGAACGCGAGGGCGGGGTCTCGCCTTTTGCGCAAGGCCTGTATGGGTGCAGCGAAATGCTGGTCAACGGTCTGTTGGTGCTGCTCGACGCCGGGATTATCCGGCGTAAGGTTTACCCCGATGTCGAGCGACAGACGTTAGCCAATGCCGGAGCCTTGGACGAGTCGCTGCATGGCGATGGCGTTTCGATTCATGGCGGGTTCTTTCTGGGGCCGCGCAGCTTTTACGAGCGGCTTCGGGAGCTTTCTTCCGAGCAAAAAGCCCAGATCGACATGACGGCGATCAGCTACATCAACGAGTTGTATGGCGATGAAACGTTGAAACGCCTGCAACGGCGGGACGCGCGGTTCATCAACAGTGCATTTACGGTCACGTTGCTCGGCGCCGCGGTGTCGGATCAGCTTGAAGACGGCCGGGTGGTCAGTGGTGTGGGTGGGCAGTACAACTTCGTCGCGCAAGGCCATGCGCTGGAGGGCGCGCGTTCGATTCTGATCTTGCGCAGTTGGCGTGAGTCGGGCGGGGAGGTCAGTTCGAACATTGTATGGGAATACGGTCATGCGACGATTCCCCGGCATTTGCGCGACATTGTCATTACCGAATACGGCATTGCCGACTTGCGAGGCAAGACGGATGCAGGCGTGATTGAGGCGCTGCTGAATATCACCGATTCACGCTTTCAGCAGGGGTTGATCGACCAGGCGCAGAAAGCGGGCAAATTGCCCAAGAGCTTTCGTCTCGACCCGTTGTTCAGCCAGAACACCCCTGAGCGGCTCAAGGTGATCCGTGATGAGTTTCCATCGCTGTTCGTGGAGTATCCGTTAGGCAGTGATTTCACTGCCGAAGAACGTGACCTGCTACGGGCGCTGAACTGGCTGAAGAGCAAATTCAAGCTCAGTGAACTCCTCGACTTGGGCAAGGCGACACTGGAAGCGCCGGAGCCGGGGGCGTTCCCGGAACACCTTAAGCGTATGGGGTTGAGCGAGCCGCAAGGGTTGCGCGAGGAGTTGTATCAGCGCTTGTTGTTGGCGGGATTGCACGCGACGACTTGACCAAGGCGCTGCTGCAAGGAAAGGCATTAACGTCAGGACAGGGTTTTGACGATCAACAGCCCTGCCGCCACAAACCCGGTCACCGCGAACAGCTGCTGCAACCTTGGCCCGGCGAGAAACCGCGCCACCTGCCGTCCTGCAATCAACCCCACCACCGCACCTGCCGCAAACGGCACGCCCACAGCCCAGTGCATCAGCCCGCTCACACTGGCGCTGATGACGCTGCCCATGGACACCAGCGCAATCACGGCCAGTGACGTTGCGACGATGCTTTTCATGTCCAGATCGGTGTAACGGGTCAGGGCCGGGATGATCACGAAACCTCCACCCACTCCCAGCAAGCCCGACAACAACCCTGATAGCACACCGGTAATGGCGAGCGCGCGGGCACAGGGCAGGGTCCAGCGCAGCCGACCTTCCAAAGGATTGAGCACGCACGGCAAAAAGTCAGCCCGCGCTGGCGGCTTGCCGTGATGCAGTTCGTGCGCGGCCTTGCGGTAGATGCGGGTGCAGGCGTAAACCAACATCAGCGAAAAACCCACTGCCAGCGGTGTATTAGGCAGTTGATGCGCCAGCCACAAGCCCAGTGGCGTGAAACAGATGCCGATGCTGGCGATGAACAGCGCGGCTCGGTAACGCACGATGCCCTGCCGCAAGCCCAGCAATGCGCCCACGGCCGCAGCCAGGCCTACCGCCAGCAGACCCACCGGCGCGGCTTCGACCATCGAAAGTCCCAGCCCAAAAACCAGCAGCGGCACCGCGAGAATCCCGCCGCCTGCGCCTGTCAGGGCAAGTACGGCACCCATGATCGTACCGAGGCCGGCTCCGATCAGTTCGTGTTCTGTCATAGGGCGTTGATCGGCACCTTCAGATAGCTCACACCGTTGTCCTCCGGCTCCGGCATCTGCCCGCCGCGCATGTTGATCTGCACCGACGGCAGGATCAACACCGGCATGTCCAATGTCGCATCGCGCTTTTCACGCATCTCGACGAAGGCGTCCTCATCGATGCCTTCGCGGATATGGATGTTGTTGGCGCGCTGTTCGGCGACGGTCGTCATGTACATCAGCTCCCGGCCATTGGGCAGGTAGTCATGGCACATGAACAGGCGAGTTTGCGGCGGCAGGCTGAGAATCCGACCAATCGAACGGTAGAGCACACGCGCATCGGCGCCAGGGAAGTCGCAGCGCGCCGTTCCATAATCGGGCATGAACAGGGTGTCGCCGACGAAGGCCACCGTCTCGTCGCCCCCTTCGATCAGATACGTCATGCAGGCCGGGGTGTGGCCGGGCGTGTGCATCGCCCGGGCGTTCAGGGAACCGATCCGGAAGTGCGCATCATCGTCCAGCAGCCGGTCGAACTGGCTGCCGTCGCGCGCGAACTCGCCTTTGGCATTGAACAGCGTGCCAAACACCTTTTGCACCCGAGTGATGTGGCTGCCGATGGCGACCGTGCCGCCGAGTTGCTCCTTGAGGTACGCCGCGGCGGAGATATGATCGGCATGGACGTGGGTTTCCAGAATCCATTCCACGGACACATTCCGCTCGCGGACTCGGGCGATCAGCTTGTCGGCGGACTCGGTCCTGGTGCGGCCGGATTTGGGGTCGTAGTCCAGCACGCTGTCGATGAGGGCGGCCTTTGCGGTCGAGCGGTCTACGACCAAATAGCTGATGGTCGATGTCTGCGAGTCGAAGAAGGCTTCGATGCTCAGTTTTTCGCCAATGATCATAAGATGTCTCCATTCTCTGTGGGAGCGTGGCTTGTCTCTGGGCGGCAATTGGACGATCTGGCGCGAAGCGGCAGCAAATCTTGCCTCCGCGGTATACCTGGTTATCGCAGCGCTTGATTTTACGACGACTTCGTCGCCGATCGCGGGACAAGCCACGCTCCTACAGCGTGCGTCGATAGGTCAGACGAATGTAACCACGCCGCCGGTCAGCGATTTGACCCGTGCCAACGACTCTACACGATAGCCTTGCGCGTCCAGTTCCGCGCGGCCGCCCTGAAATGACTTCTCGATCACGATCCCCAGGCCTGCCACGGTGGCACCGGCCTGCTTGATGATCGAGATCAGCGCCTGGGAGGCCTTACCGTTGGCCAGGAAGTCATCGATGATCAGCACACGGTCGCTGCTGGTCAGGTGGCGTGTGGAGATGGCGATCGTGCTTTCGGTCTGCTTGGTGAACGAGAAAACGTTTGCCGAAAACAGGTTCTCCGTCAGTGTCAGCGACTGGTGCTTGCGCGCGAAAATCACGGGAATGCCCAGTTTCAGACCGGTCATGACGGCAGGTGCGATGCCGGAGGCCTCGATGGTGACGATCTTGGTGATACCCGAGTGGGCGAACAGCGTGGCGAACTCGTCTCCGATCTGCTGCATCAGAACCGGATCGATCTGATGGTTGAGAAACGCGTCGACCTTCAATACCTGGTCGGAAAGTACGATGCCTTCCTCGCGAATTTTCTTGTGCAGTGCTTCCACGTGGGTGGTCCTCGGTGCGCCAGTGCGCGAAATGTCGGTTTATCTTTTCAGCATGGCGCGGATATCCGCCAATGCCGTATTGCCGCGAACGGCCTTCACTTCGGTCGGTGTGTCGTCGTTGCCTTCCCAGGCCAGGTCGTCCGGCGGCAGCTCGTCGAGGAAGCGGCTCGGCAAGCAGTCGATGACCTCGCCGTACTGCTTGCGCTTGGCTGCAAAGGTGAACGCCAATGTCTGACGGGCGCGGGTAATGCCCACGTAGGCCAGGCGCCGTTCTTCCTCGATGGTATCGGCTTCGATGCTGGAACGATGCGGAAGGATCTCTTCTTCCATGCCCATGATGAAGACGTAGGGAAATTCAAGGCCCTTGGAGGCGTGCAAGGTCATCATCTGCACGCCTTCGGCGCCGTCTTCCTCTTCCTGCTGACGTTCGAGCATGTCCCGTAAGACAAGCTTGCCGATGGCCTCCTCGATGGTCATGCCCCCTTCTTCGTCCTTCTCCAGCGTGTTTTTCAACGCTTCGATCAAGAACCACACGTTGCCCATTCGGTAGTCGGCGGCTTTGTCGCTCGAGCTGTTCTGACGAATCCAGTTCTCGTAGTCGATGTCCATGACCATGCTGCGCAGGGCGGCGATCGGATCATTGAGCGCACACTGCTGACGCACACCGTCCATCCAGTGTTTGAAGCGCTTGAGGCGATCGGTGAAGCGGCTGTCCAGATGTTCGCCCAGCCCGAGTTCGTCGGTCGCGGCGTACATCGAGACGCCGCGCTCCGTGGCATAGTTGCCTAGCTTTTCCAACGTGGTCGAGCCGATTTCCCGACGCGGCACGTTGATCACGCGCAGAAAGGCGTTGTCATCGTCCGGGTTTACCAGCAGCCGGAAATAGGCCATGAGGTCTTTCACCTCCTGGCGACCGAAGAAACTGCTTCCGCCCGACAGCCGATACGGGATCTGATGGTGCTGAAGCTTCAGCTCGATCAGTTTGGCCTGGTAGTTGCCGCGGTACAGGATGGCGAAGTCACTGTAGGGGCGGTCGGTGCGCAGGTGCAGGCTGAGAATTTCCACTGCCACGCGCTCGGCTTCGGCGTCTTCGTTCTTGCAGCGGATCACGCGGATTTCGTCGCCGTGCCCCATTTCACTCCACAGCTGCTTTTCGAAAGCATGGGGGTTGTTGGCGATCAGCACGTTGGCGCAGCGCAGGATGCGGCTGGTCGAGCGATAATTCTGCTCGAGCATCACCACCTTCAGCGATGGGTAATCTTCCTTGAGCAGCATCAGGTTCTCTGGCCGCGCGCCGCGCCAGGCGTAGATCGACTGGTCATCGTCGCCCACCACGGTGAACTGGCAGCGCGTACCGATGAGCATTTTCACCAGCAGGTACTGGCTGGCGTTGGTGTCCTGGTATTCGTCTACCAAGAGGTAACGCACCTTGTTCTGCCATTTTTCGAGAATGTCCTTGTGTTCCTCGAACAGCTTCACCGGCAGCAGGATCAAGTCGTCGAAGTCCACCGCGTTGTACGCTTTCAGCGTGCGCTGATAATGGGTGTAGACGATTGCGGCCGTCTGCTCCTTGGGGTTGCGTGCGTTGGCCAGCGCTTCGGACGGCAGAATCAGGTCATTCTTCCAAGCGCCGATCATGTTCTTGATCTCGTCGACGCCGTCGTCTCCCGAGTATTCCTTCTGCATGATGTCGGTCATCAGCGCTTTGACGTCTGTCTCGTCGAAAATCGAGAACCCCGGCTTGTACCCCAGGCGGACGTGCTCCTTGCGGATGATGTTCAAGCCCAGGTTGTGGAACGTCGAGACCGTCAGGCCACGCCCTTCGCCGCTGCGCAGCAGAGTGCCGACCCGTTCCTTCATTTCCCGCGCCGCCTTGTTGGTGAAGGTCATGGCGACAATGTACTGCGCACGGATGCCGCAGTTCTGAATGAGGTGGGCAATCTTGCGGGTGATCACGCTGGTCTTGCCGGAACCCGCGCCGGCGAGCACCAAAAGAGGGCCGCCGACGTAGTTCACGGCTTCTTGTTGCCGGGGATTGAGTCGGGACATGGGGAAAAAAGGAGATAGCCAGAAAAATGGGCGGGCATTTTAACAGGGTCCGAGGATTGTGCAGCGACCGTCCGACACTGTGATGCGTCACGCTATCTATATTTCCCCGTTTTGTTACATTTGCGCATCACGCGATGATCACCGCGTTTGACGCCATTCGATCGAGTGGGCGACGAAGCCTTTTGTTTGTGTAGGGAGCTAGCTTGTCTACGCCTGTCGAACCCTTGCGTTTGCTGCTGCTGGCGGATACGCCGGAATGGCCGACGTTATTGCGCGAGTCTCTGGCACTGCTGGGAGGCGCCGTGCATCTCGACTGTGCGCCGGGCTGGGAGGCGGTGGGTGATGCTGTCGATCCTGCCCACACGTTCATTCTCTTTACACCCCCGCACTTGCAACCCCTCGCAAGCCAATGCAACTGGCCGACCGTGTTGCTGTTCGATGTCGAGCCTGATGCCGACCCGATCGGCGTCGCCGACTGGCTGGTGCGGGACGCGCTGACACCCCAGAGCCTGCGGCGTTGCTTGCGCCATGTGCGCGAGCGCGGGCTGCTGGAAAACACGTTACAGCGCCTGGCCGAGCAAGATCCGCTGACCGGCATCGCCAACCGGCAGGGTTTCCAGACGTTGCTGGCAGCACGCCTGGCCGAGTTCGACGGGCGCGGACTGGCGCTGGGGCATCTGGACCTGGACAACTTCCGGCGCGCCAACGATGCCCTGGGGCACCAGGCCGGGGACCGTCTCATTCTGCAGGTGGTTGCGCGGCTCAAGGGTCAGCTTGAGGCGTGCGACCAACTGGCCCGACTGGGCAGCGACGAGTTCGCCTTGCTGATCGACACGCGGCGCGCGCCCCAGCGGGCTGAATGGATGGCCGAGCGCATCACCGAGGCGCTATCCGAGCCTTACTGGATCGACGGTGAGAGCTTGTTGATCGGTTGCAGCCTGGGCATCGCCCATGCCCGCGCCGACGCCGGCGCCGACCCCTTGATGTGGCATGCGCACATCGCCATGCAGCAGGCCAAAAGCACCCAAGGCTGCACCTTCCATGTCTTCAATGAACGCATCAACCGCAATGCCCGCAGTCTGGCCGATCTGGAAAGCGAGCTACGGCGGGCCCTGCGTCGTGATGAGCTGGAACTGCATTACCAGCCGCGCCTGTGTCTGAACTCAGGCAAGATTCTCGGGTTGGAGGCCTTGGTGCGCTGGCGGCATACCGAGCGTGGGTTGCTGCCGCCCAGCGAATTCGTTCCGCTGGCAGAGCAGAGCGGCTTGATCGTACCGTTGGGCTATTGGGTCATTTCCCGCGCATTGCGCGACATGCAAACCCTGCGTCAAAAGGGCCTGCCGCCGCTGCACATGGCAATCAACCTGTCCTTTCGGCAGTTTCAAGACAACCAGTTGCTGCCAACCCTGAGCCGGCTGATCGTGGACCGTGGCATCGATGCGCAGTGGCTGGAATTCGAACTCACCGAGACTGCGGTCATGCGGCGCAGTGACTTGGTCAAACAGACCATGGACGCCCTGGGGCGCTTGGGTGTGCGCTTCTCGCTGGACGACTTCGGTACCGGGTTCTCGTCGTTCGTGCACCTGAACAGCTTGCCGATCACACTGCTCAAAATCGACAAAAGCTTTGTCGGCGAAATGGAACAACGTGAAGAAAACCGCAAGCTGGTGCACGCCATGATCAACCTGGCGCACAACCTCAGTCTGGAAGTCGTGGCCGAAGGCGTCGAAACCCCGGCACAACTGGCGTTGCTGCGCAGCTTCGATTGCGACCAGGCACAGGGGTATCTGATCAGTCATCCGCTGGCGCTGCCGGAACTGATCGATCACCTGATGTCCGATCAGGGAGATGGCCGGGTGGTGCAGCGGATATGACCATACCTCTCTCGTAGGAGCGCGCTTACCCGCGATTGCGGTGTATCTACGACAAATATGTTGCCTGACACAACGCTGTCGCGGGCAAGCGCGCTCCTACGCATATTCGGCGTCAGCCCATCACAACGACGCCCGTTGCCTCTTTTCAGGGAGATGGCCGAGATATGACCACACCTCTCTCGTAGGAGCGCGCTTGCCCGCGATTGCGTTCGGTCAGTCGCGCATACCTTGAATGACACAACGCGATCGCGGGCAAGCTGGGTCCTACACATATTCAGCGTCAGCCCATCACAACGACACCCGTCGCCTCTTTGCGCAACAGCTTGGTCGTCTTGCGCTCGAATGCCAGGGTCAACGCCACCGCCGAGCACAACAGCCCCAGCGCCAGCCCCCACCAGACGCCTTCTGCACCGTAGTGCCCGAGGAAACCGAACCCCCACGCCAACGGCGCACCGACCAGCCAATAGCTGATCAGACCAATGAGAAAGGTGGTCTTGGCGTCCTTGAAGCCGCGAATCGCTCCCATCGCAATGGTTTGCGTGCCATCGAGGATTTCGAACCAGGCCGCTATCGCCAGCAACTTCACCGCCAGCTCGACGACGCCCTGGTAGGTGGGATCTCGCAGGTCAACGAACAGCCCGATGACCGCATGCGGCGCCACCCAGAACAGAATGCCGAACGTCAGCATCAGCAGGCCGCCGAACGCGATACCCATGCGGCCCGCCGTGCGCGCCAGCAGCAGGTTTCCGGCGCCGTAATGCAGGCCGATGCGCATGGTCACGGCGTAGGAAATCCCGACGGGAATCATGAAGGCCATCGACACCGATTGCAGGGCGATCTGGTGCGCCGCCATTTGCGTGCTGCCCATTGCGCCCATGCAGAACGCTGCGAAGGTGAACAGGCCGACTTCGACCGCGTAAGTCCCGCCGATGGGCAGGCCCAGCCGCCAGAGTTCCTTGAGACAGGTGCGCGAAAGGCACATCAGGTCTTTGTGAATCGGATACGCCGAATACGCACGGTGATAACGAATGTGCAGCCACAGAGTCAGCGCCATGCCGTTGGTGACAATCGCGGTGACCAGGCCGATGCCCATCAGGCCCCAGTGCGGCAGGCCGAACAGGCCATGGATGAAGGCGTAGTTCAGACCGAAGTTGACCACCACGCCCGCCAGGCTGATGACCATGACGGGAGTGGCCCGGCCAAGAGCGCTGGTGAAGCCGCGCAATGCCATGAAACTCAGCAGTCCCGGCAGCGCCAGCGGCAAGGTGGTCAGAAATTGGCTGGCCATGAGCACGTTGGCTTCGTCTTGGCCGAAGTGCGCCAAAATCGGTGCAAGGTTCCACAAAACGAGCGCGGCGATCAGCGCCATGCCCCACGCCAACCATAGCCCCGCCTGAGTCAGGCGGGTGGCGCCTGCGTCATCATTGGCACCCTT
This sequence comes from Pseudomonas sp. RIT409, assembly GCF_003052515.2. GTDB lineage: Bacteria > Pseudomonadota > Gammaproteobacteria > Pseudomonadales > Pseudomonadaceae > Aquipseudomonas. Next base: position 293,570 of record NZ_QARE02000002.1, read on the forward strand.
GCGAATGGCCACCAGCGTGCCAACCGCCGCCATTACACCGACGCAGAAGAAAGACACAAAGTTGTAGCTGGCGGCGCCCAGCCCGCCGCCGGCGAGGGATTCCGGGCCGAGTTTGCCCATCATCACCGTGTCGGTGAAGACCATCAGCATGTGTGCCATCTGGGAAGCGATCAGCGGCCCAGCCAGCCGCAGGATGATCCACAGTTCTTTGAAGGCGTGCTGTTGCATGGTCGGGGCTCGAAGGGAGAGGCAGGGATGAGCAGCCCATTGTGTTGATTCGGCACGCATTTCACAAAGGGATAAATACGATCATTGGCATGAGTAAAACTCATCCTGACTGTTTTACATTAGCGCTTCTTGCGTCGCCACTACTTAAACAGGAAGCGCCTCATGCCTCGTAGTCTCCCGCCGCTGTATGCGCTGCGCGCATTCGAAGCCGCCGCACGGCACAGCTCGTTCACCCGCGCGGCAGAGGAGCTGTCCATCACTCAAAGTGCGGTGAGTCGCCATATCCATACACTGGAACAGCATTTCGCCTGCCGACTGTTTCGCCGCCAGGGACGCAACCTTCAATTGACCGAGGCGGCGCGCGAACTGCTGCCGGGTGTACGCGAAGGCTTTTCAGCGCTGGAGCGAGCCTGCAGCGCGTTGATGGCAGAAGAGGGCATCCTGCGCATGAAAGCGCCATCGACGCTGACCATGCGGTGGCTGTTGGCGCGGCTGAGTCGGTTTCGTCATTTGCAGGTGGGAAACGAGGTCCAACTGACCAGCGCCTGGATGGACATCGACCATGTGGATTTCACCCAGGAGCCGTTCGACTGCGCTGTCCTGCTCAGCCGAGGTCACTTTCCTCCTGATTGGGAAGCGACCTACCTGTTTCCGGAGTTACTCATTCCCGTCGGCTCGCCCAATTTGCTCGATGATGGGCCCTGGGATGTAGCACGGTTGGCCAGCACCGAGCTGCTGCATCCCACACCTGATCGCCGGGACTGGCGCAGTTGGCTGGAGCGCATGGGGTTGTCGGATCAGGTGTCGCTCAAGGGCGGTCAGGTGTTCGACACGCTCGAGCTGGGCATGATCGCCGCGGCGCGGGGCTATGGGGTTTCCATGGGTGATTTGCTGATGGTGGCCGAAGACGTCCTTCAAGGCCGCTTGAGCCTGCCGTGGCGCACGGCGGTGTTCAGCGGGGAAAACTATTACCTGGTCTGGCCCAAGACCCGACCCGGAGGCGAGCGGCTGCGCAGATTGAGCGACTTTCTCAAAAGCGAAGTGCAGGCGATGGAATTGCCGCAGGTGACGATCCTCGAATAGGCACGCAGCCCGTTCGCAGACGCACCTGCTGCCAAGCCTAAAACCCGGCGTCAGACTCAAGTATTCCGGCTGTCAGCCGATTCCTAAGTACAGGGTCGGTTCGCATCTATCGACTCATCGATCCCCTCTATTAGAAACAGTCCGAATGGTTTGCCCGCGATCAGGATGGTCCGGTCGTTCGGCAAGGAGTTTTCATGCCCAAGCCCCGTGCCCGCATTGCATCGCAACTCGGGATTGCCCTGGCCGTCATCCTGGCTATCGTTATCAGCGGCAGTACGCTTTTCGCCCTGCGTTCGCTCGATTCGGCCAACCTGACCATTCGCGAGGAGCACATGGGCAGCGAGGCGCGGTTACTGGCCGACCAGCTCAACACCTTCCACAGTACGCTGCGCGACAGCACCCAACGCCTGAGTGGCCTGTTCGAAAAGCGGTTCAATGGCCTGACGATCCAGGCTGATCAGTCCGTCGCTGTAGCGGGCGTGCAAACGCCGGCGTTATTGCTGCATGGCACTGTGTTGAACAACGACTTCACTGAGGTCGACGACTTCAAAAAGATGACCGCGGGCGTGGCGACCGTTTTCGTGCGCAGCGGGGACGATTTCATCCGCATCAGCACTTCGCTGAGCAAGCAGGACGGCTCGCGCGCCATCGGCACCGCGCTTGACCACAAACACCCCGCCTACGACAAACTGCTGGCCGGGCAAGGCTATGTGGGGCGCGCCTTGCTGTTCGATCGCTTGTACATGACTCAGTACTCCCCGGTACGCGACAGCAGCGGCAAGGTCATTGCGGTGTTGTTCGTGGGCTTCGATTACACCGACGCGCAAAAGGCGCAGTTCGAAAACCTCAAAAGCTTTCGTATTGGCGACACCGGTTCTCTCGCCGTGCTGGATGAGCAAAACAATTGGCTGGTCCCCCCCGCTGGCGTGAAGGATTTGGATCAGGCGCGCAAAACCCTGGCCGATTTCGTCAAGACGCCCAATGTAGGACGTTTCTGGCAGGACGCAGGGGAGGATTTTTATGCGGTGGCCGAGCCGTTCACCGGTGGGCCTTGGTCGATCCTGGCCATCATGCCGAAAGATGAAATCAGCGCAGTGACCTGGAACGTCGGCATGCAGCTGGCCATTGGCAGCCTGCTGGCGATGCTGATTGCAGTGGGCTCGGCAATCTGGTTGCTGCGTAGCAAGTTGCAGCCTCTGTCAGCGCTCGTCAACCAGGCCGAAGCATTGGGCGCCGGCGATTTGAGCGTGCGTCTGCACATCACGAGTCATGACGAAATCGGTCAGTTGGCTGGCAGCTTCAACAAAATGGGGCAGGCGTTGGAGCTCATGGTGTCGCACATTCGCACCGCGGCGCAGGAGGTCAGTGGGCGTGCGCAAGCGTTGTCCGGGCTCTCCGGTGGGGCTTATGAGGGCATGGAGCAGCAGTCCGGGGAAATCACCAGCATGGCGGGGGCGGTCGAAGAGTTCAGCGCCACGGCACTGACGATCGCCGACAACATGGGCAGTACCGAGCGGCTGGCCCAGGGTAACGCTCAGCAGACTCGTATCGGACGCACCTCCATGGAGGAGGCTTCAGCTTCGCTGGAGCAGATCGCCGGTTCCTTGGGCAGTACCGCAGCGGTGATCAACACGTTGGGCCAACGCTCCCAGGAAATTGGCGGCATTGTCAGCGTCATTACATCCATCGCCGAACAGACCAACCTTCTGGCACTCAACGCTGCCATCGAGGCGGCGCGCGCAGGCGAGCAGGGTCGAGGGTTTGCCGTGGTGGCCGACGAAGTGCGTAACCTGGCGTCGCGCACCCGTCAGGCCACCGATGAAATTTCGGGCATGATCGCCAGCATCCAGCAGGAAACCAGTAACGCGATCAGCACCATGGAACACGGCAATGCGCTGATGCAGGAGGGTTTGTCACGTAACGCCAAAGTTGCTGCGGCGTTGGCCCAGATTGACGAGCAAAGCCGCTCGGCAGGCGACCAGTTCGCCTCGATCACCACCGCGACCCAGGAGCAAAGCAATACTGCGACGCTGCTCAGTGCCAACCTGCAAAGCATTGCATTGGCCAACAGCGAACAACGGGAAGTGGTCTCGAACCTGGCCGTGACGGCGCAGGAACTGAATGCGCTGGCGGCGGACCTGCGCAAGGAAGTGGATCGGTTCAGGTGACGCGGGCTCGACGTGTCGGCAGGAGTCCGCTTTTGATTCTGCGAATGGCGTAGCACGCTGATCCTGCAGGCTGCGGCCAGAGGCGTGAGCGCATCACCCCAAGGACGGCCGGTACTGCAACGCTTCGGCAATGTGTGCTCTCGATATCGCGTGCTCCCGCTCCAGATCCGCCAGCGTGCGCGCCACCTTCAGCAAACGATGGGCTGCGCGCAACGACAGGTTCAAACGCTCACACGCCGTTTCGAGCCAGGCTTCATCTTCAGGCAGCAACACGCAATGTTGGCGCAGGGCGGGCAAGTCGAGAAAGGCGTTCGCGCAACCTTGTCGTCTTTGCTGGCGTTCCCGGGCCTCGGAGACCACAAGCGCAGCATCCGCGCTGGTTTCGCCAGTATGCGTAGGTGCCGCCAGTGAGGTCGTTTCCCGGGCGACGGTCAGGTGCAGATCAATACGGTCCAGCAGCGGACCGGACAGTTTGTTGCGATAGCGCTGAATCTGGTCGGTCGAGCATCGGCAGCGTCCGGTTGGCTCGCCGTGGTAGCCGCATGGGCAGGGATTCATGGCGGCCACCAACTGGAACCGTGCGGGAAAGCGTACCCTGTCGCGGGCCCTCGAAATCACGATATAACCGGACTCCAGCGGCTCCCTCAAGACCTCCAGAACACGCCGGTCAAACTCCGGAAGCTCATCTAAAAACAGAACGCCGTGATGCGCCAACGTGATTTCGCCAGGCTGCGGTCGACTGCCGCCGCCGACCAATGCGGGGCCCGACGCGGAGTGATGGGGTTGTCTGAAAGGGCGCTGCGGCCAACTGGTCAGCGGCGCATGGCTGGCGACCGACTGAATGGCCGCCACCTCCAGCGCCTCCCGCTCATCCAGCGGCGGTAGAAGACCCGGCAGACGGCTGGCCAGTAGCGTCTTTCCGGTGCCTGGCGGTCCACTAAAAAGCAGGTTATGGGCTCCGGCTGCGGCCACCAGCAGCGCACGTTTGGCGGCGGTCTGGCCCTGTACCTCACTTAAATCGGGGTAAGGCCGAGTCTGTAGGATCAGCCCGTTGGATGCGTAAGGCTCAATCGTCGTATGGCCGTTGAGATGCGACACCAACTCCAGCAGATGACTGACCGCGATCACTTTCAAACCTGACGCCAGGCAGGCTTCCTCGGCATTCACGGCAGGGACGATCAATGTATGTCCGGCATCCCGAGCGGCCAGAGCCGCAGGTAAAACGCCCTGCACGGGCCGTATTGCCCCTGACAATGCCAACTCGCCCAAGCACTCCACATTATCCAGTGCCTGCATGGGAATCTGCGCACTGGCGGCGAGCAAGCCCAGCGCAATTGCCAGGTCAAATCGTCCGCCATCTTTGGGCAGGTCCGCAGGCGCGAGATTCAGCGTGATGCGCCGCGCCGGAAATTCGAGCCGACAGTTAAGAATCGCACTACGTACCCGATCTTTACTCTCCTTCACCGCACCTTCCGGCAAGCCGACCAACGTCAGGCTCGGCAGCCCGTTGGCCAGATGGGTTTCGACGGTGACGGCGGGGGCTTCGACGCCCACTTGAGCGCGGCTGAGAACGATGGCGAGGGACATGAAGATCCTTGATAGCGGCACCGCGTCCTGCGGCGTGCTCAAGGATAGTCATGGGGTAGCAGGGGAGGACGGGACAAGTTCTACGAGGTGTGTCGCCGTGGAATGATTACGTGCAATGGCCCCATTCATGAGCAGTTTTGCTCCTGCATGGGGCAACTACACGCAATCGATTCAATCCTTCGCGGGCCCCGCCAACTGCGCCTCAAGCTCTGCCATCTTCGCTTCCAGTGCTTCAAGGCGGGCACGGGTGCGGGCCAGGACGACCATCTGGCTGTCGAATTCTTCCCGGCTGACCAGATCCAGCTTGCTGAAGCCGCTTTGCAGGAGGGCCCTGAACTGAGTTTCGAATTCGTTGCGCGGGAGTGGGGTCTCGCCGTCCAACAGGCGGGAGGCGTGGCCGCTCAGGGCGTCCAGAAAAGCTTTGGGTGCGAGCATGATGGTCTTCCTGAATCAGGTGGGCCGCAGTGTAACACGGGGTGCACAACCTCTTTTGATCGGGCGCGCGTTGCACGGTTTTCGCGCATGACGCCGTGCACGCACGCACTGTTGTTGTGCGAGCGCCCTGGGTGATGGCGATCTGACCTCTCCCTTCGCCGCCGAAAGCAGCGGAATTCGAGGCACTTGCCGATATGGCAAGGTTTCTGCTTAGTGGCTTATGACCCATGCACTGATGCAGTCGCTGTGACGAATGCAGTGCGGCAGGCGGAGCGGGGAAGTGTTTCGTCAGAAGCGGTTTTCTGGAGTTGGTCAGGTCTGTTTCGGGCCATCGACGCGTTACAAAGCCAGACACTGCGCTTAGACTTGAGTCGGGTTTGTTTTCCTGGGGCAAGTCCACCAATTCGGGAGAAAGTTTCATGAAGCTAGTCACTGCCATCATCAAGCCGTTCAAGCTCGACGACGTACGCGAGTCGTTGTCTGAAATCGGCGTGCAGGGCATCACGGTTACTGAAGTCAAAGGCTTCGGACGTCAGAAAGGCCACACCGAGCTGTATCGCGGTGCGGAATATGTAGTCGACTTCCTTCCCAAGGTGAAGATCGATGTTGCAATTGACGACAAGGATCTGGACCGCGTTATCGAAGCGATAACCAAAGCGGCCAACACCGGCAAGATCGGTGACGGGAAGATCTTCGTGGTCAATCTGGAACAGGCTATTCGCATCCGTACCGGCGAAACCGATACCGACGCAATCTAAGCCGCCAAACCCAACGCCCCAGGAGTAAACAATATGACTCTGCGTCAAATCGCAGGGCTAGGAGCCCTGTTGTCCCTCGTAACCCCTGGCCTGGCCATGGCGGCAGACGAAGTGGCAGCCCCCGTACTGAACTCAGGCGACACCGCCTGGATGCTGACCTCTACCGCTCTCGTGCTGTTCATGACCGTTCCCGGCCTGGCGCTGTTCTACGGTGGCATGGTTCGTTCGAAAAACGTGCTGTCGGTGATGATGCAATGTTTCGCCATCACTGGCCTGATCAGCATTCTGTGGTGCATCTACGGCTACAGCATGGCGTTCGACACCACCGGTATGGAAGCCAACGTCGTTAATTTCAACTCCTTCGTCGGCGGTCTGTCGAAGGCGTTCCTGGCAGGCATCACGCCTTCCAGCATCACGGGTGCAGCGGCGCTGTTCCCGGAAGCCGTATTCGTTACCTTCCAGATGACATTCGCCATCATCACCCCCGCCCTGATCGTCGGTGCTTTCGCGGAACGCATGAAGTTCTCCGCGATGCTGATTTTCATGGCGATCTGGTTCACGCTGGTCTACGCGCCAATCGCGCACATGGTCTGGAGTGGCGTGGGTGGTCTGCTGTGGGACTGGGGCGTCCTCGATTTCGCAGGCGGCACCGTTGTTCACATCAACGCCGGTGTGGCTGGCCTGGTGGCGTGCCTGGTGCTGGGCAAGCGTAAAGGCTTCCCGACCACCCCAATGGCTCCGCACAATCTGGGTTACACCCTGGTCGGCGCCGCGATGCTGTGGGTGGGCTGGTTCGGCTTCAACGCCGGTTCCGCCGCTGCGGCCAACGGCACTGCCGGTATGGCAATGCTGGTCACTCAGATTGCCACTGCTGCTGCGGCGCTGGGCTGGATGTTCGCCGAGTGGCTGACCCACGGTAAGCCAAGCGCGCTGGGCATCGCTTCGGGCGTGGTTGCCGGTCTGGTAGCCATCACCCCTGCGGCCGGTACTGTCGGCCCGATGGGCGGCTTGATCATCGGTCTGGCGGCCGGCGTGGTCTGCTTCTTCTGCGCCACCAGCCTGAAACGCAAACTGGGCTACGACGACTCGCTGGATGCCTTCGGCGTTCACGGCATCGGCGGTATCCTCGGCGCAATCCTGACCGGTGTTTTCGCTGCACCTTCGCTGGGCGGCTTCGGCACCGTGACCGACATCGCGGCTCAGGTCTGGATTCAGTGCAAAGGCGTGGGCTTCACGATCATCTACACCGCGATCGTGACCTTCATCATTCTCAAGGTGCTGGACGCTGTCATGGGTCTGCGTGTCACCGAGGAAGAAGAAGCGGTTGGCCTGGACCTTGCGCAACACAACGAGCGTGGCTACAACTTGTAATCACTGCGGTTGCGAAAAAATGCCCGGGTTTCCGGGCATTTTTTTGTCTGGCGTTTGTCGATAGGCAGGACGCTCGGCCGATGACGCCAATTTGCAATCTCGATCCGGTTCAATGCAGGTTCGAAAGTCGGCGTGCGAGCGATCAAGACAGCTTGCGCGGGCGGGTTTCAGGCTTGCAGAAAACGCCACTCATTACGCGCTTTGCTTTTTTTTTCAGCGCGTTAGAATGCGCGCCGAAGGGCGGAGAACCGTATGTGGCAACAGACCAGAATCACCCTGCGGGCACGGCCTCGAGGATTCCATCTGGTGACGGATGAAATCGTTGCGCAACTTCCACAGCTGCGCGACTGCCGAGTCGGTTTGTTGCATCTGTGGCTGCAGCATACCTCGGCTTCGTTGACCATCAACGAAAATGCCGACCCGGCAGTGCGACGCGACTTCGAACGTTTTTTCAATCGCCTGATCCCACAAGGACGCGGCGATTACGAGCACGATGACGAAGGCCCGGACGACCTGCCAGCGCACTTCAAAGCCAGTTTGCTGGGCTGCCAGTTGCTCATTCCGATTACGGACGGGCGACTGGCGATGGGAACCTGGCAAGGTGTCTATTTAGGAGAGCATCGCGATACAGGCGGTGCGCGTAAAGTCCTCGCCACCCTTCAGGGAGAGGGGCACGACCGCTGATTGTCGGCGGTAGTTGAATTTTTTCCGGCTGTCTTAGAAATTAAGCGCAACTGGGCTATAACTAATCTGCTTTCGCAAGTCATGAGGTAGAACATGAGCGACGACGACATCGATAACGAGAGTCTTGACGATGATCTGGAAGGTGAGGACGAGGGTGAGGAGCTTGCGGCTGCTCCTGAAGACGACGGCGCGGAGATAGAAGACAGCCCCGACGCTCCGGCGGCCCCTGCCAAAGGTAAAGCCAAGGCTGCGGTCTCGGTCGATGAGCTGCCCAGCGTGGAAGCCAAGAACAAAGAGCGCGATGCTCTGGCCCGCGCGATGGAAGAGTTCCTTGCCCGCGGTGGCAAGATTCAGGAGGTCGAAGCCAATGTGGTCGCCGACCCTCCCAAAAAGCCTGACAACAAGTACGGCAGCCGTCCTATCTGAGGACGTCTGGCGCCGCTGAGAAAAAGCCCGCTGTCGCTGCGGGCTTTTTTTTGGCTTTAGATCGCAACACCGACGCCCTTCGGGCATCGATGTAGCGATTTATCGCCAAACACCCTCACCCCCACCGCGCCAACACCTCTGGCAACTGCGTCAGGCTGCGGATCTCGGCATCCGGCAATTTATCTGCCTCCCACGCCTTGCCGCCGGGGTTGTACCAGATCGCGCGCAATCCGGCCTGCTGGGCGCCTGCGATGTCATCGCCCGGGTGATCCCCCACGTGGACGGCATGGGCAGCGTCTGCCTTGCCTCGTTTGAGGGCTTCGAGGAAAGGCGCTGGATCGGGCTTGCCGATGCCCAGATCTTCCGCGCACAGCGCAAAGGCGAAATAGTCTGCCAAGCCCAGTCGACGTACATCGGCGTTGCCGTTGGTTACGACCCCCAAGGTGTAAGACTTGGTGAGGATCTCCAGCGTGGGCACCACTTCCGGGAAGATATCCAACTGGTGGCGGCCTTTGAGAAACACTTCGAAACTCTGTTCGGCCAGATCCTGCGCCTCGGTGGCGCTGTAACCGGCGTCCTCCAGCGCGTGGAACAGCACACGGCGGCGCAATGCGCTGATCCGATGCTTGAAGCTGGGATCGGCCTCCACCAGCCGCGAGCGGATTTCCCACAGATGCTCCACCGGAACCGCACCCAGTTTCGGGGCATTCTCACCCAGCCAGTCGCGCAACATGGCTTCTGCGCTGACGATGGCGGGCGCCGTTTCCCATAGGGTGTCGTCCAGATCGAAGGTAATCAGCTTGACGCTCATTCGGAAGGATCCTTGCGTTTGGCCCGCGGGTGGGCGCTGTCGTACACGGTCGCCAGATGCTGAAAGTCCAAGTGTGTGTAGATCTGGGTCGTGGTGATATCGGCGTGGCCAAGCAACTCCTGAACGCCGCGCAGGTCTTGGGACGATTCCAGCAAATGGCTGGCGAACGAGTGCCGTAACATGTGGGGGTGCAGGTTCTGCCCCAATTCGCGCTCACCCGCTGCCTTGACCCGAAGTTGAATCGAGCGCGGTCCGAGACGGCGCCCCTGCTGGCTGATGAACACGGCGTCGTCGCGAGGGTTGGCCAGCGCCCGTTGTTTCAGCCAGGCTGCCAACGCTTCGCGGGCTTTTCGACCCACAGGGAGCACGCGTGTCTTGCTGCCTTTGCCCAGCACTTGAACCAGACCGTCGGCCAGATCCAGTTGCTCGCAATTCAGGCCGGTCAGCTCGGACAAGCGCAAGCCGGACGAATAGAACAGTTCAAGAATCGCATGGTCACGACGCGCGAGAAACTCGTCTTCGACGCCGCCCTCCAGCAACTGCAGCGTACGATCGGCATCAAGGGTTTTTGGCAGCCGACGCTCGCCTTTGGGCGGAGAAAGCCCGTTCGCAGGATCGTGGTTGCACAGGCCTTCGCGGTTCAAGTAGTGATAGAACCCGCGGACGGCGGAAAGCAGCCTTGCAATGCTGCGTGAGGATTGGCCCTGTTGGTGCAGCCGCGCCACCAGCGCGCGCATCGTCGGAGCGTCCAGTGCTGCCCAATCGGTGATGTGCTGTTTCTCGCAAAAACTCAGCACTTTGCTCAGGTCGCGACGATAGGCTTCAAGCGTATGGCTCGACACTTGACGCTCACTGCGAAGGTGAGTGCAGTAGGCGTCCAGTTGCCGTTCCATGGCTAGCGCACCGAGCGCAAAGCGTTGGTGAAACGCGGCAGCAGGCGGCTAAGCACGTCAGCGATGTAGCTGAGGAACAAGGTACCCACCGAGCTTTTGTAATGCTGCGGGTCACGGCTGCCAATAGCCAGTACGCCGTGCAGGCCTTGGTGACTCAGCGCAACGATCGCGGTGGAGCCCACTTCCTTGCTCTGATCGGCGCCAAACAGAAACTCCAGTTCGTGCTCCCGCAAGGCTCCGCAGACGGTCTTGCCGCCTGAGAGCAGACCGCCGATGGCTTTCTGCGCGTCTGCGCTGCTGACCCAGCGGCCCACGACCATGGGGTTGTCGCTGAACAGAATCAGGCTCACGAATGGCACCTGGAACTCTTGACGCAGGCTGTCTTCGACGGCCATGACAATCTCTTCCAGGCTGGTGGCATCCATCAGCGCCAGAATCAGGCGACGGGTTTTCTCGAACAGGCGGTCGTTGTCGCGTGCAACATCCATCAGTTGGGAGAGGCGATGGCGCATCTCGATATTGCGCTCACGCAGCAGTTTCAACTGGCGCTCGACCAGCGAAACGGTGTCGCCGCGTTGGTGAGGAATGCGCATTGTCGTGAGCAACTCATCGTGCTCAGCGAAGAAATCCGGATGTTTGTGCAGCCAAGCCGCGACAGCCTCGGCTTCAAGGGCAGGCACTGACTGGTCGGTGAACGATTCACCGGGCGTGTCGGTTGAAGTCTGAGGCTTGTCGGTCATTGCATGCTCTCACTCATAAACGAACTTGGCCTTCGTAGACCCTGACGGCCGGGCCGGTCATCACTACCGGGTGACCCGGCCCTGCCCATTCGATGGACAGGCGTCCGCCCGGCAGGTCGATCAGCAATGGCGAGTCCATCCAGCCTTGACTGATGGCCGCCACGGCGGCGGCGCACGCGCCGGTACCGCAGGCCTGGGTTTCTCCCGCACCCCGCTCCCACACCCGCAACTGCGCGCGCTGGCGATCGACGACGTGCAGGAAACCCACGTTCACTCGGGCCGGGAAGCGCGGATGGTGTTCAATCTTCGGGCCCAGGCTGTGAACCGGTGCATTGTTGATGTCGTACACCCGCAGGACCGCATGGGGATTACCCATCGAAACGGCGGCCAGCTCGACAGGTTCGCCATCCACCTCAAGCGTGTAGCTGAGCGCCTGCTGAGGCGCATCGAAAGGGATGTCAGCAGGGACCAGGCGTGGCGCGCCCATGTCGACACTGATCTGGCCGTCGCTGCGGATGTCCAGCTCGATGATGCCGCCTTTGGTTTCGACGCGGATCTGTTTCTTGGCGGTCAGCCGCTTGTCCAGCACGAAGCGGGCAAAGCAGCGCGCGCCGTTGCCGCACTGCTCGACCTCCGAACCGTCCGAATTGAAGATCCGATAGCGAAAGTCCACGTCCGGGTTGCTGGGCGCTTCGACCAGCAACAGTTGATCGAAACCAATGCCGGTGTGCCGATCGCCCCACTGTTTGGCGTGCTTGGGCAGGATGTGCGCGTGCTGGCTCACGAGGTCCAGCACCATGAAGTCATTGCCCAGGCCGTGCATCTTGGTAAAACGCAGCAGCATGGGATTACTCCGGCAACAGGCTTTCGCCAGCGAACAGCTCGGTGAGGGTTTCGCGACGGCGTACTTCGAATGCCTGGTCGCCGTCGACCAACACTTCGGCGCTGCGGCCACGGGTGTTGTAGTTCGAACTCATGACGAAGCCATAGGCACCCGCCGAGTGCACGGTCAGCAGATCACCCTCGGCCAGCGCCAGGTCGCGATCCTTGGCCAGGAAGTCACCGGTCTCGCAAATCGGGCCGACGACGTCGTAGGTGCGTGCTACGCCGTCGCGAGGTTTGACGGCCTTGACGTCCATCCAGGCTTGATACAAGGCGGGACGGATCAGGTCGTTCATCGCGGCGTCGACGATGGCGAAATCCTTGTGCTCGGTGTGCTTGAGGTACTCGACCCGAGTCAGCAGTACGCCCGCGTTGGCGACGATGAAACGACCGGGTTCGAACATCAGCGCCAGGTCCCGACCTTCGAGGCGCTCGCGCACGGCTTTGATGTAGTCGCCGGCCAGAGGGGGTTCTTCATCGCGGTAGCGCACCCCAAGACCGCCACCCAGGTCCAGGTGACGCAGATGAATGCCGCAATCGCCGAGGCGATCGATGAGGTCCAGCAGCCGATCCAGAGCGTCGACGAATGGCGCCAGTGTGGTCAGTTGCGAGCCGATGTGGCAGTCGACGCCGATGACTTCCAGGTTGGGCAGTTGTGAGGCGCGCACGTATACGTCTTCGGCGTCGGCGATCGCGATGCCGAACTTGTTTTCTTTCAGACCGGTGGAAATGTAAGGGTGAGTGCCGGCATCCACGTCCGGGTTCACCCGCAGGGACACCGGCGCGCGCACGCCCATTTCGGCGGCCACGACTTGCAGGCGCTCCAGCTCGTCGGTGGACTCTACGTTGAAGCAATGCACGCCGACCTCAAGGGCGCGACGCATGTCGTCACGGGTCTTGCCGACACCGGAAAAGACGATGCGGTCGGCCTGACCGCCCGCGGCCAGAACGCGCTCCAGTTCGCCTCGGGACACGATATCGAAACCGGCGCCCAGACGGGCCAGGACGTTGAGCACGCCCAGGTTCGAGTTGGCCTTGACAGCGAAACACACCAGATGCGGCATGCCATCCAGCGCGTCGGCGTAGGCGCGGTACTGGGCTTCGATATGGGCTCGGGAATAAACATAGGTCGGCGTGCCGAAACGCTCGGCGATGGCAGACAATGCAACTCCCTCCGCGAACAGCTCACCGCCGCGGTAGTTGAAGGCGTCCATGGTCAATCCCTAGTAAGTCGAGGTCTGGTGCTTGTGCGAGTGCGAAGAATTCTCGGCGCCAGGTGCACTGGACGTTTCGCCGTCGGGCAGATACAGCGGGCCTTTCTGACCGCAGGCAGAGACCAGGCACGCAACGGCGAGGAGCGCGGCCAGGGAGGAAATCAGGCGCTTCATGGCGAAATCCTTTGTATAAGCATTAATTGCGCCCGAGTATACCGACCACCCGACAGATTGCCTATGCGCTACGGCTCCCGTCCGGCGGGGGTTTGACGGATCGTGCGGCAGGGAAGGGCACGACGGGCGTTTTTTTGGCGCGGCAACGTGCTAATGGGCGGGTAAGCTTTGCAATTGACCGGAAGCGACCGTATCTTGCGTCGCTGCGCCATTCGTAGACACTTTCGAGGTTCCCGCAATGAGTTTGACCGAAGCCCGCTTTCACGATCTGGTCGATGCCACGCAAGAAAAACTTGAGGACATCTTCGACGAGAGTGACCTGGATCTGGACCTCGAGAGTTCGGCCGGTGTTCTGACCGTGAAATTCGAAAACGGTACTCAATTCATCTTCAGCCGTCAGGAGCCGCTGCGCCAGCTTTGGCTTGCAGCAGTCGCCGGTGGTTTCCACTTCGATTACGACGAAGAGGAAAAGCGCTGGGTTTGCGACAAGACCGAAGAATTGCTGGGTGAAATGCTGACGCGTCTGGCGCAGGCGCAGGCCGGCGTCGAACTGGATTTCGATGCAATCGACGGCAACTGATCGTGACGGCGAGCACGACGTCGGCGCGGCCGCCGAAACCTCTGTTCAGCAACGTCAGCCCGGCGGTGCCGTCACCCTGTATCAGTGTCTGCAGGTTGGATGAGCAGCGAATTTGCACCGGCTGTTTCCGCCATGTCGAAGACATCCGCGAGTGGCGGGCGGCAACGGATGAGCGGCGTCGCGAAATCGTGCATCAGGCCGATCAGCGCCGAGTGCAATCCTGAGGTTTTGCGATTGGCGAATCTTTTGGAGCTTGGCCGCAGCCCGTGAGTTGCGCCGTCAAGCCTCGTCCATGGCCGCATTCAGCGACTTTTCCAGCTCGGCCTTATAGCGCAGGAACAAGATGGTTTCGCCGCGTGTGTCCGCCAGCAACCCCGACAGATCCAGGTCAGTGATGTAGCACCGATAGCGCTGGGGTTCGCGGCGCTGGTCGAGGATCTGCCGCGCGACGACGCTGTAAAGCTGTTCACCGTATTCAAGCTCCGAAAACTCTCTTCCGTCGCAATACAGCGTAACGCTGACTTGCCCTGGGGCCGCTTCTTCGACGATGGCTTGCACGTCGTAGAAGGGCTTGTCGGTAGGTGTGACCGGTCCGAGCCGTTGCTCGATCCGTCGCGCTCGACCCGCGCCGTCCGGCGTAATTCGGTAATACAGGGTTTCCAGCGCCGAAGGGTCGAGGGGGTTATCCAGCGGCAGCAGGGCACCCCTTCGGTACATCAATGATTGCAGGAAGCGCTGCAACGGCGTGAGCAAGCTCGGCTCGTCATGGTACGGCAGCCGCTGATGCCAGAGCGCGTTGTGCTCGTCCAACACATAGAGGTCGGCATTGGGCTCGTTGATTCGGTAAAACACCTGAATGCATTCAGGCTGGCCGTGGGGAATCACCAACGATAAGTCACTGTCATCCAGCGCCTGAGGGTCCAGATGTATCGGGCTGTAGGCCGGTAGCTCCTCGGCCAGGTAGTCATACAGTTCGGCCAGATCGTCCAACGCGACGTGCCCCACTTGGCCAGGCGTCATTTCCAGAACGTGGTAACGATGCTGGACCTGGATCAGGTAGCGATGATTCAGCCGTCGGCTCAACAGCAACTTGGCAGTATTTACCAGCTCCTCGACCCGTTGCGCGATGGCCGGCGCGCGGTTATGGCAGAAGCAACGGACGTGGATGGCGGGCGGGGGAGAGGCGTCAGGCAGGCTGTTCAGCAACTCGGTCAGGCAGTCGAACAACGCATGCGGCCCGTCGAAGCGATTGACCAGCAACTCGTTCCAACTGTTGAGCGTGATTTGGTCGAACGTCAGCACCAGATTTTCCCTCACCCCTGCGTAGCTCAACGAGTCGGTACGCTCGGTGGTCATCAGGATGTTCAGGTCCTTGTGATGCTTGAGCGGATCGACGCCGACATTGACCAGCAGCAGCATCTGGCGGGGCACGCTGGGGCGCAGCAGTGCCTCATCGGACACCCGACCCAGTGGCATGGGCAGAATTTGTTGCAGTGCGCCCTGCAGGTTGAACAGTTCGAATTCGGTCAGGTCGCTGTTGCCGGGATGCAGGGCAAGGCGCGTACTGATGTCGATCACGTTGTTCCGATGGCACCACGTCAGCAATTCCAGGAGTTCACGGCTGCGCTTGATGGGGGCGAAGGATTCCCACTCGTGGACACCCAGGTTGCCGTTGTACAGGCCCCATTGGTATTTGCCCGGTTCGCGCTTGTTGGGTGATTGCACCAGCGTGAGCGTGTCTTCGGCCAGGTCCGGCGCGATGCCCGGGTTGACGAACTCGACCTTGCCCGCCTTGCGTTCGAACGCGGCATAGAGGCGACGCCCCAGCAGATTGAGGTCGCGCTTGTTGATCGAATTGACGGTGTTCTGAGTCCGTGCGAACTGCGTCAGGAAGCGGTAGCTGAAGTTGAGTTCGCTCACCAGCGCACGCCGTTCACTGGCAACCTGTCGGACTTTCCACTGACTGCGGCTGTCGAGCAGGGCCAATTGACGCTCGTCCCACTTCCACTCCTGGGCCAGCCGCTCCAGCAACAGACGCTGCCAGCCAGGGGCGCGCTGACGAAGCGAGCCCGTCAGCTTCTTGTTCACTTTGAGGTACAGGCACCGGCGCACCAGCTCCAATCGCTCGGGTTCGCCACGGGCCCGCAGATACTCCTCGATTCGGCGATAAACCATCATGTAGGGGTCGAGCTCGTCGAGGTCCACTCGACTGGCGAATACCTCTTGCTTCATCCGCAAGCTCAGGCACTGCACGTGCGGATGCTCGCTGGCATAAGCCTCGGTCAGCAGCAGCTTGAGCACCGATTTGTAAGGCGACTCGATCCCTTTGAACAGTTGCCAGAGTCCGGCACCGAGGAATTCTCCGGGCGGAATGTGAGACAGGTTACCCAGGTCGAGCACTTCGTCTTCGCGGATGAAACGCTTGGAGAGCAGCGTGTGGGTGTATTCGGCGTAGCGGGACTCTTCGTAGACGGGCACCAGCCACCAGATCGGTGTCCGACCCGCCAGCCAGATGGCCGTGCGATAAAACTCGTCAAGCAGCAGATAGTGTTGAGTGGTTCCGCAATCTTCGCCGCTGAGTTGCGCATCGCGTTCGCCTTGCACGAAACGTTCGGGGTCGATCAGGAAAAAATGCGCTTCGGCCCCCATGGTTGCGGCCCACGCCTCCAATGCCTGACATTTTCTACGCAATTCCGCGACATCATCTGCCGACAGAAGGCTGTCATGGCAGATCCACACATCCATATCGCTTTGATCGGCCTGAGCCAGCGTGCCAAGACTGCCCATCAAGAAAATGCCGTGGATGGGCTGAGGTGGATTACCGCGGCGTGGCTTATAGGAAAACGACCGTGTGAGCCGCTGGGCTTCGGCCAGCGTCGAGGGATCGGGTTCGTAGTGCGAGACGCCAGCAGGCGTGGCACCCGATACGTAGCCGGGCAGCAACGGATGATTGACATGAAAAAACAGCGGCAGCAGTGCCAACACTGACTGCTGGCGTGTGGACAGGCCTTCGATGGCGCGAGAGAGCCGCCCTGCGTTGAGGGTGAGAAAACGGTTGCGCAGCTGGCTGAGGACCTTGCGGTCTATGCCCTCATCCAGATCGGGGCGGATTTCGAAACTGCGAATCATCTCGACTCAAGCCGGGTGGCGGCACTGCTGGGTAAGGGGCAAGGCGCAGGCAAGAAGGGTTCAGCGATTGCAGGCGGCTGTTTCTTTTTCTGGCGCCAAAATTCTATCGGCGCAGCATCTTATAAAAGTAGGGTTCGCGAAACCTTTATTTCGAGGGGTCCATAAAGATTTCGCGATGGGGCGGGCTCAGGCCGCTTCTTGCTGAGTGGACAGAATGATCAGCAGCGATTGGGCATGCTCGGCAGCGTCCAGGCCAAGGCTGGTGAGGTATCCGCCGTCGACCTGGGTCGTCAGGCCTTTATCGAACAGCCGCTTGGCGGCGGCCACCGCGGTAGGCGTCGCGTCATGGTGGACCTTGAGACCCTCCTGGGTATTACGCAGGTTATACAGCGACAGGATTTCCAGTTCGGCAACCAATTCAGGGGTAAACGACATAGGTGCTCCAGACTTTTTGTAATGGAAGACGCGGCGAAGGAATCGCAGGCGTGGCCGCCCCGTGGAACGACTGGCAGTCGGGGCAAGTGGAGTGTAGTAAGCGTCTGGAGGTTTTGCAGGAAGTCTCTGGCCAGTCGTCAGATGGTCCTTGGCGCGCGGAATTTCAGGCGGATGGACCGCGTTACTGCTCGTCATCCAGTGCGACGCCTGGCGGCAATTCCGGCAGCGCGCGCAGGGCCTGCTCGTACCATTCGGTGTTGAAGGGGCGATCGTCCTCCAGGATGCCGTCGATTTCCACGGCCAACACATGGGCCATCATGTTGAGGATATCGTCACGCTCGTACCCCACCAGGGTCAGTTTGTTGAACGTGGCCTTGGCTGCGGGTGGGTTGCCGCTTTCGATCTGGTTCTCAATGGCTTGAATCAGGGTCGACTCGGCAAATGCTTCGTCATCGTTGTCGATTTGATCGCTCATGGCAGTTCTCTGTGTGCTGAAGCTTAATCAGGGCCATTCAGACGGAATGGCCCCCGTATCGATCGCTCAGCGGCTGGCGAGCAATTGCTTGCCGCGCGCTACAGCGGCCTTCACTTGTGCGGGAGCGGTACCGCCAATGTGGTTCCGGGCGTTGACCGAGCCCTCCAGCGTCAGCACCGCAAACACGTCCTGTTCGATCTGGTCGCTGAATTGCCGAAGTTCGTCGAGTGTCATCTCGGCAAGGTCCTTGCCGGTTTCGACGCCATATTTCACGGCGTGGCCAACGATCTCGTGGCAGTCTCGGAAGGGCAGGCCGCGGCGAACCAGATAATCAGCCAGGTCAGTGGCGGTCGAGAATCCACGCAGCGCCGCTTCACGCATGATCGTATGCCTTGGCTTGATGGCGGGGATCATGTCGGCAAAGGCACGCAGCGAATCGCGCAAGGTGTCGGCGGCGTCGAACAGCGGCTCCTTGTCCTCCTGATTGTCCTTGTTGTAGGCCAGAGGCTGGCCTTTCATCAAGGTCAACAGGCCCATCAGCGCGCCGAACACTCGGCCGCTTTTGCCACGTACCAGCTCGGGCACATCGGGGTTTTTCTTTTGCGGCATGATCGAGCTGCCGGTGCAGAAGCGGTCCGGCAGGTCGATGAACTGGAATTGAGCGCTCGTCCACAGGACCAGTTCTTCGGAGAAGCGCGACAGGTGCATCATCGCGACGCTGGCGGCCGAGCAGAATTCGATGGCGAAATCGCGGTCGGACACACTGTCCAGCGAGTTGCCGCCGACGGCTTCGAAGCCCAGCAGTTGACAGGTCAATTCGCGGTCTATCGGGTAGGTGGTGCCCGCCAGCGCGGCGCTGCCCAGCGGCATGCGGTTAGTGCGTTTGCGGCAATCGACCAGGCGCTCGTGGTCACGGCTGAGCATTTCGAACCAAGCCAGCATGTGATGCCCGAACGTTACCGGTTGCGCGGTCTGCAAGTGCGTGAAGCCAGGCATGATGGTGTCGGCTTCACGCTCGGCCAGGCCCAGCAGACCCTCCTGCAAACGCGTGATCTCTGCGAGGATCAGGTCGATCTCGTCACGCAGCCACAAGCGGATGTCGGTGGCGACCTGATCGTTGCGGCTGCGGCCGGTGTGCAGTTTTTTGCCGGTGATACCGATGCGGTCGGTCAGGCGCGCTTCGATGTTCATGTGCACGTCTTCCAAGTCCACGCGCCAGTCGAACGAGCCCGCTTCGATCTCGCCCTGAATGGTCTTCAGGCCGTCGATGATGGTGTCGCGCTCGGTATCGGTCAGAACGCCCACCTTGGCCAGCATCGTGGCGTGGGCGATCGAGCCCATGATGTCGTGGCGATAGAGACGCTGATCGAACGTGACGGACGCGGTGAAGCGTGCGACGAAGGCGTCGACGGGTTCACTGAAGCGGCCGCCCCAGGACTGGTTGGTCTTGTCGGTGCTCATGGATTCGCTCGCTGCTTTACTGTTGACTGTACGGATGGAGAGAGGCCGATTTTGAAAGGCGCGGGCGATGATAACAGGATTGCCGGTTTTTTAGGCTCGGCAGCATGCTCGCGCGCAGTGGTACGCAGAGAGTGAATGTATGGAGAACGAGCGCAATCCACCGGGCCGGAGCGCTTCACCCGGTAAAGAATTCTTCCTTCCGGAACTGTGCCTGCCCCAAGCGCTGCTGGTGTTGGTCGTGCTCGCCGAGCTGTTGGTCCTCGTGCTGGTGCTGATCGAACCGCTGTACCCGCAGTTCGACTGGGTGCGTCTGGCACTCATATCGCTGTTCGTACAGTGGATTGTCTTGCTTTCGGCGGGCCTGCTCTGCGGTCTGCGCCCTTGGCTCGCACGGCTCAGGCCGGGTGTTGCCGGCGCCGCTGGCTGCCTGCTGGTGATGACCGTGACGCTGATGTGCACGGCCGTGACCGACTACTGCCAACCGGCAGGCGCCACATCCCTTGATGCCCCAGTTGAACGCTATGTGCGCTATTCGTTGATCGCGCTGATCATGTCGGCGCTGATGTTGCGCTACTTTTACCTGCAGAGTCAGTGGCGCAAACAGCAACAGGCAGAACTGCGTGCCCGGATCGAATCGTTGCAAGCGCGCATCCGGCCGCACTTTCTGTTCAACACCCTCAACAGCATTGCGAGCCTGGTCAACAGCGATCCGGCCAAGGCCGAGCAGGCGGTGCTGGACCTCTCGGACCTGTTTCGCGCCAGCCTGGGCAAGCCCGGCGGCCTCACGACGTGGCGCGAAGAACTGGAATTGGCTAAACGATATCTATC
This sequence comes from Pseudomonas sp. RIT409, assembly GCF_003052515.2. Lineage (GTDB taxonomy): Bacteria > Pseudomonadota > Gammaproteobacteria > Pseudomonadales > Pseudomonadaceae > Aquipseudomonas. Next base: position 313,932 of record NZ_QARE02000002.1, read on the forward strand.
GATTGAGCAATATCGACTTGGCGAGCGTCTACAGTTGGACTGGGACGTCAGCGCAATTCCCGACGACTTGCCGATTCCCCAGCTAACCTTGCAGCCATTACTTGAGAACGCGTTGATTTATGGCATCGCGCCCCGTGTCGAAGGCGGTGTGGTCAGAGTCGAGGCGGACTACGAACGGGGAGTATTCATATTGCGCGTCAGTAATCCCTATGACGAAGTCGCCCGACGGCAGACTTCAAGCGGCACTCAACAGGCCTTGGCAAACATCGGCGCTCGAATCACGGCACTTTTTGGGCCCCATGCGAGTCTGAGCGTGGAACGCCGTGACGGTCGTCACTTCACCTGTCTACGCTATCCTTGTGCGAGACTCACGCAGGAAGCCAGTGCAATATGAATGTCCTGATCGTTGATGACGAACCCCTAGCCCGCGATCGCCTGAGCCGTCTGGTCGGCGACCTGGAGGGCTACCGGGTCCTTGAACCCAGCGCCACCAATGGCGAAGAAGCCTTGACGCTGATCGATAGTTTGAAGCCCGACGTGGTGTTGCTCGACATCCGCATGCCCGGGCTGGACGGGCTGCAAGTCGCAGCGAAATTGTGTGAGCGCGACACGCCGCCTGCGGTGGTGTTCTGCACCGCCCATGACGAGTTCGCCCTGGAGGCTTTTCAGGTCAGCGCGGTGGGTTATCTGGTCAAGCCGGTGCGTCCGGAAAACCTGCTCGAGGCGCTGAAAAAGGCCGAGCGGCCCAATCGGGTGCAACTGGCGGCAATGACGCGTCCGGCTGCCGAGAGCGGCAGCGGCCCGCGCACCCACATCAGCGCCCGTACCCGTAAGGGCATCGAGCTCATTCCGTTGGACCATGTGATCTATTTCATCGCCGACCACAAGTATGTGACGTTGCGTCATGAGGACGGCGAGGTGCTGCTCGATGAGCCGTTGAAGGCATTGGAAGACGAATTCGGCGATCGGTTCGTGCGTATTCATCGCAACGCCCTGGTGGCCCGTGATCGCATCGAACGCCTGCAGCGCACGCCATTGGGCCACTTCCAACTGTTTCTCAAAGGCCTGAACGGTGATGCGCTGATCGTCAGCCGCCGCCATGTGGCGGGCGTTCGCAAGATGATGCAGCAGCTCTGACAGGCTTGGCGCTGCTCCCGTAGCAGCGCGGCTTGTCGGCGGCAGCGATGGTGAGGATCTGAGTACAGCAGGAGCGGGCCTGCCCGCGAACGCATCGTGTCAGTCAGCAATTTTGTCACAGGCACGCCGCCATCGCGGGCAAGCGCGTTCCTACGGGGGAGTCCCACAGTCGGAGCGCGCGACACGCCACCCCATGGCAGTGCACGGACGATCCGAGATCATGAAGCGTCGTAGACAGCCATCGGCCCCACGGGGCCGAACTGTTATCATCTGGCGCATTCATTCAGTACGGACCGTTCCATGTCTCCTCGCGAAATCCGCATCGCTACCCGCAAAAGCGCTTTGGCGCTGTGGCAAGCCGAATACGTCAAGGCTCGTCTGGAGCAGGCTCATCCTGGCCTGATCGTGACGCTGGTGCCCATGGTCAGTCGCGGCGACAAACTGCTCGACTCGCCACTTTCGAAAATCGGTGGCAAAGGATTATTCGTCAAAGAGCTGGAAACTGCGTTGCTGGAGAATGAAGCGGACATCGCCGTGCACTCCATGAAGGACGTGCCCATGGACTTCCCCCAGGGCCTGGGGCTGTTCTGTATCTGCGAGCGTGAAGACCCCCGCGATGCATTCGTCTCCAACACCTACGCCAGCCTCGACGACTTGCCTGCCGGCAGCATCGTCGGCACGTCCAGCTTGCGCCGTCAGGCCCAACTGCTGGCGCGCCGTCCTGATTTGACCATCCATTTCTTGCGCGGCAACGTGAACACCCGGTTGGCCAAGCTCGATGCCGGCGAATACGACGCCATCATCCTGGCCGCGGCGGGCCTGATCCGGCTGGGTTTCGAAGATCGTATTACGTCTGCGATCAGCATCGATCACAGCCTGCCGGCGGGCGGGCAGGGTGCGGTCGGCATCGAATGCCGCAGCATGGACATTGACCTGCACGCGTTGCTGGCTCCTCTGCATCACGCGGAGACTGCGGTGCGTGTCACTGCCGAACGTGCATTGAACAAGCATTTGAACGGTGGGTGCCAGGTACCGATTGCCTGCTATGCCGTGCTCGAGGATGAGCAGCTGTGGCTGCGCGGACTGGTCGGTGATCCGGCAGGCAGCCTGTTATTGCACGCCGAAGGGCGTGCTCCGCAAGCCGACGCTCAGGCGTTGGGTGTTCAGGTGGCCGAGGCACTGTTGGAACAGGGCGCGGCGAAGATCCTGAAAGCGGTTTATGGCGAGGCAGACGAAGCGTGAAGGGATGGCGGCTTCTGCTGACCCGCCCTGCGGATGAGTCGCAGGCCCTTGCCCGCACGCTCGCCGAATCGGGGGTGTTCAGTGCCAGCCTGCCGTTGCTGGAAATCGAGCCGTTGCCGATGACCGAAGAACGGCGCGCCATCGTCTACAACCTTGCGACTTACTGTGCCGTGATCGTCGTCAGCAAACCGGCGGCACGATTGGGTCTGGAATGGGTAGACGAGGTCTGGCCGCAGCCGCCGATGCAGCATTGGTTTGCCGTCGGCGCCGCCACTGCGCAGATTCTCGATGACTACAACTTGCGAGTGTTTTTCCCCGAGCGCGGCGACGACAGCGAAGCGCTGCTCGACTTGCCCCAACTGCAAGAAACCCTCGCGGCGGTTTACGACCCCAAAGTGTTGATCATGCGCGGCGAAGAGGGCCGCGAGTGGCTGGCCGATCGTTTGCGCGAGCGGGGGGCTAGCGTCGATTACCTCCCGTTGTACCGCCGCTTTCTGCCGCAATACCCGGCTTTTGCGTTGCCTGGGATGGTGCAGGCGGAACGCTTGAACGGGCTGGTGGTCAGCAGTGGACAAGGTTTTCAGCATCTGCGTGAACTGGCAGGCGATGCCTGGGCAGCGTTGTCGCAGATGCCATTATTCGTACCGAGCCCCCGGGTCGCTGAACTGGCGCGTGAAGCCGGCGCCCAAACCGTAGTGGACTGCCGTGGCGCCAGCGCTTCGGCCTTGCTGACAGCGCTGCGGGCGTACCCCGCACCTGTCTCCCCGGCGTCATGATCGACCCGTCGGATGACGTGATCACGCCCAAATGCAAAGGATGGATACGTGAGCGAAACAGTCTTGCCAAAAGATGACGCAGAACCGGTAGTGGTCAAACCCGAGCCGTTGCCGGATTCCGTGCAAAAAGAACCCTCCAACCGCCGCTCAAGCAACGGGCTGGCTGTGCTGGCCTTGCTGTTGGGCGCTGCCGGAGTGGCGGTGGGTGGCTGGAGCGTATGGCAACTCAGGGCCATGCAGACGGGCCACCAGCAACAGGCCGGGCAATTGCAGGACATTGGTGCGCAGACCCAGGTCCTCAAACAGAGCGAGCAGCAGTTGGCAGCCCGTCTTGCTGCTCTGCCCCCGGCCGAAGAGCTGGAGGACCGTCGTCGACTGGTCACTCAGTTGCAGGGAGATCAGCAACGTCTGAGCCAACGCCTCGAAACCGTGCTGGGCGCCAGCCGCAAGGATTGGCGCTTGGCCGAAGCCGAGCATTTGCTACGCCTGGCGAGCTTGCGTCTGTCCGCGCTGCAAGACATCAGCAGCGCGCAGGCCTTGGTCCAGGGGGCCGATGAGATCCTCCGCGAGCAGGACGACCCGGGAGCCTATGCCGCCCGCGAGCAGTTGGCGAAAAGCATGGCCGCGCTGCAAAGCGTCGACCAGCCTGATCGGACGGGCCTTTTCCTGCAGTTGGCTGCCCTGCGCGACCAAGCGGCTCAGCTCAATGCCCTTGCTCCGGAATACAAGGACAAGGGCGAATCGCTGCTCGGCCTCACCGATGGCTCCGAAGACAGTGAATGGGCGAAGTGGTGGGACAAGATTTCCCAGTACTTCCGCGTCGATTTCCATGCTGACAAGAACATTCGCCCATTACTGGCAGGGCAAAGCCTCACTCAAGTTCGTCTTGCGTTGAGTCTGGCGCTCGAGCAGGCTCAATGGGCCGCGCTCAATGGCCAACAGCAGGTGTATGTCCAAGCCGTCAACGAGGCGCGGAGCGTGCTCGACGCCAACTTCAACCAGGATAATCCGCAGAGCAAGTCGCTCGGTGAGCGACTGGATGCGCTGGCAAAGCAACCGGTTTCCGTAGCGACGCCGGATCTGACTCAAAGCCTCAGTGCGCTGCAAGCCTACCTTGAGCAACGCCACAAACCGGTAGGTGCAGCAGCCGAGCAGCCGTCAGAAGAGGCCAAGCCGGGGAGCAAGCCATGAAGCGCGCGTACCTGATCGTCTTTATTCTGATCATTATCGCGGCAGGCGCAGGGCTCGCCATTTCTCGTCATTCGGGCTATGTCCTGATCGCCTACGACACCTTCCGCTACGAATCGAGCTTGTGGGCAGCGCTGGCCTTGTTGGTCGCCGTCGTTTTGCTGGTCTGGCTTGTGCGAGGGGTGATCAGGCTGTTGACCACCTCGGGTGGGGTCGTTAATCCCTGGTCGCGCCGCAACCGTAGCCGTCGTGTGCAAAGGGCTATCGAACAGGGCCAGTTGGACCTCGCGGAAGGCCGTTGGGCCAGCGCTCAGAAACATTTGCACCGTGCAGCCGAGGCTGAACGCCAGCCATTGCTGTACTACCTGGGTGCCGCGCGGGCGGCGAACGAGCAAGGCCGCTACGAAGACAGCGACATGCTTTTGGAGCGCGCCCTCGAACGCCAGCCTCACGCCGAACTGGCCATCGCGTTGAGCCATGCACAATTGCAGGTGGATCGGGGTGACAGCGAGGGCGCGCTGACGACCTTGCAGGCCATGCACGAGCGACATCCCCACAACCCTCAGGTCTTACGGCAGTTGCAACGGCTCTATCGCCAGCGAGGGCAATGGTCCGAGCTGATTCGACTCATGCCGGAATTGCGCAAGGACAAGGTTCTGCCTGCACAGGAACTGGCTGAACTGGAAAAGCGCGCGTGGGGCGAAAATCTTTCGTTGGCGGCTTACCGCGATGCGGAAAGTGATGTCGGCCCGGCCGGTTTGGCTGCGTTGGAAGCGGCATGGCAGCAATTGACGTCGGCTCAACGCCAGGAGCCTGCATTGATCCTTGCCTACGCGGACCAACTGCGTCGGCACGGGGCTGATGCGCAGGCCGAAGAAGTGCTACGCAACGCGCTCAAACGTGAATACAACAGCCACCTGTCACGGCTGTACGGGCTGGTTCGGGGGGAGGATCCCCAGCGTCAACTGCAAACGGCGGAGGGCTGGCTCAAGCATCACGCCGATGATCCGGGCTTGCTGCTGACACTGGGTCGTCTGTGTCTGCAAAACAGTCTATGGGGCAAGGCGCGCGATTACCTGGATGCCAGTCTGAAGCTCCAGCGTAACCCTGAGGCCTGCGCCGAATTGGCTCGCCTGCTAGGGCAGCTGGGCGAAACAGAGCGAAGTAACCAGCTGTTTCAAGAGGGCCTGGGGTTGCTGGACGAACGTTTACTCGCCCGTCCATTACCGGCCCTTGCTCGCGCTTGAGGCGACAGACCCAGTTTAGAAAAGGCCCTGAAACAGGGCCTTTTTTGTTATGGTGTCGCCTCTTCGTGTAGGGCTTTTCCGAAAAGTGCGGAAGAGGCTTCCTTGCTCATCGAGTGATTAGAGTAAATTTCCCATCGGTGTAATCAATAGATCCTTAATCGCACTCGGAAACGTCCTCCTCCGGCTGCCTTGAAAGCGAGTCTCGCTTTCCTCTACCGTTACGGCCCTCGTCTTTTGTTACGGATTCTCCATGCATCTGGCTCGCACGCGCTCTTTGTTCTTTCTGGCGTTTCTCGCTTGCGCGTTGATCGTGGGGGTGGCTGTCTATCTGCAGCATTACCTGGGCTCCTTCCCTTGTCCCTTGTGTCAGGCTCAGCGTGTTTTGCTGTCGATCTGTTCTGCTGCCTGCCTCATTGCCGCCTTGCATGCCCCCGGTAATACCGGCTGGCGCGTTTATTCAGGGCTGATCCTTGCGGTCAGTCTGACAGGTGCGGCGGTCGCCGCCCGGCAGGTCTGGTTGCAGGGGGCGCCGGCTGAGAATCTTGATGCGTGCGCCCAGAACTTGCTGTTCCTGCTCGATACTCAACCCTGGTTGAAGGTGTTTTCATTGGTGATTGCCGGAAATGCTGGCTGTTCTGAAATCAACTGGTCGCTGTTCGGCATCAGTTTGCCCGAGTGGAGTCTGCTGGCGTTTTCAGGCATGACGCTGTTTGCGCTGTACTACCTTTTCGTCGAGTTTCGTAGGCCGAAGCCAATGAATACTGGGAATGCGGATTAAACGCTTGTATGAACTTTATCGACTGCGTACCTTGAAGGCCTGGTCGCGCGGGCATAATCTGGGCCGCACGCAACATCGGATCATGCTGCTGTCGACGTTTTTTCAAAGCCGGTTTTCATAGGCTACGAGCCGGATCGCCCCTTGGCTCCGGAGTCGAGGAGCCCTGAAAGGAAGAGAGAACATCATGCTGGAAAGTTGCCAGAATGCTCAGGAACGCTGGGGTGGGGTTCACAAGCTGATCGACCGTTGGCTGCAGGAGCGCAACGAACTGATTCAGGCTTACGATGTGCTGGGCGCAGAGCCCGAAGCGCTGTCTGAAACCCGAAAGCAACTGCAGGAGTTCTGCGGCAGGCTGGTCGATTATGCATCGGCCGGTCACTTCGAAATCTACGAACAACTGACCGGCGAGGCCAAGGCGTTTAACGATCAACGCGGCCTTGAACTGGCCGACACGCTCTATCCACGCATCGACGTCATCACTGAGAAACTGCTCGCGTTCAATGATCTGTGCGATGAAGGCAAATGCGTCGCAGAAAAATTCAAGGAATTGGGCGGCTTGTTACACGAACGCTTCGAACTCGAAGATTGCCTGATCGAGGTGCTGCACAACGCGCACCAGGCACAGGACGCCGTTCAGGCTTGAGCGGCTCGCTAACAAAAAAGGGTGCCCTGTGGCACCCTTTTTTGTGCCGCTCACACGGCGAAGGCAGTGCCCTCACGCATCACTGCGACACTGCCAGCAGCTCGATTTCGAAAACCAACGGTGTGTAAGGGTCGATCAAGTCACCTGCACCCTCTGCGCCGTATGCCTGTGCCGATGGAATCACGAGCCGCCATTTCGCCCCCACTGGCATGTCGGCCAGCGCCGTCGTCCAGCCTGCGATCACGCTGTCGAGCCGAAACCATTGGGGCTGCTGGCTCTGGTCGAAAATCGTGCCGTCCGGCAGGCGTCCGACGTACTTCACCTGAACGCGGCCATTGATATCCGGTTTCGGCCCGCTCCCCGGCGTCAGCTCGGTCATGAGGATGCCATCGGCCAATTGGCGAACACCTGGCTTGGCTTTCTCGGCCTCCATGAAGCGACGTTCCTCCTTGAGTGCGGCTTCGGTCTGCGGCTCCGTCTGGCCTGAATTTTCAGCCTGAGCAAGGGCCGCATCATGGTCGCTCAGGATCTGCTCCATGCGCTCGGGCTTGATCGCCAGCGGCTTGTTTTGGTACGCCTGCTGCAAACCTTCGATCAGGGCCGGCAATTGCAGGTCCGGAGCCTCCTGGCGCAGGCGTTCCCCCAGACTTGCGCCCAAGCTATAGGCCAGATCATGAGCATTGTCGGCGGGCGGGGTATCGGTCGCGTGGGCAAGGGGTACCAAGAGGAACAACGACATAAACAGGTAGCGCGACATGAATGCTCTCCGGCCTGGGAAGTGGCGATTATGCCAGTGCCGAACGGGGAATGTGATGGCGGATGTGGGAGGATTTTGCGGGCCGTGCAACAGAGCAAAGATTGTAGTGTCAAGATGCCCTAGCGGCGTAACGGGCAGAGGTCTAGTATGAGCCGCATTCAAATCAGCTAGGAGGAACGTCATGTCGGCCACCAAGAAGCCAGTAAACACTCCGTTGCATTTGCTTCAACACCTCTCGAGCAGCTTGCTCGAACACCTTGAAGACGCCTGCTCCCAAGCCCTGGCTGATGCGGAAAAGCTGCTCGCCAAACTTGAAAAACAACGCGGTAAGGCGCAAGAAAAACTGCACAAGTCCCGCACCAAATTGCAGGACGCCGCCAGCGCCGGTAAGGCCAAGGCACAGGCCAAAGCCAAAGACGCCGTCGCCGAACTCGAAGCCCTGCTCGATGCTTTGAAGGACCGTCAAACCGAAACCCGCACGTACATCCAGAACCTCAAGCGCGATGCACAGGAGAGCCTTAAGCTGGCGCAAGGCATTGGTCGTGTAAAAGAAGCGGTGGCCAAGGCGTTGAGTGACCGTGCGGCCAAGGCTCCGGCAAAAGCCCCGTCCAAGGCGCCTTCGAAGCTGGCAACCAAGCCCGCGGCGAAAGCACCGACAAAGGCACCTGCAAAAGTAGCGGCGGCCAAGCCTGCTGCCGCAAAACCGGTTGCGACCAAGCTGGCTGGTAAAGCGCCTGTTAAAACGGCTGCGGCCAAGCCCGCTGCTAAAACTGCCGGTACTAGAGCTGCTGCCGCTAAGGCCCCCGTTGCGGCCAAACCGGCCGCCAAGGCATCCGCCAAGCCAACCGTAAAAGCACCGGCTGCCGCCAAAGCTTCGACAAAAGCGGCCACTGCCAAAACCGCCGCCAAACCTGCACCCGTTGCTGCCAAGCCCGCGGCCAAGCCAGTCGCGAAGTCCGCGGCCAAGGCTTCATCCACCGCAGCGGCCAAGCCAGTCGCGGCCAAGCCCGTGACGAAGCAGACGAGCGCTGCAAAAACGGCGGCCAAACCAGCAGCGGCGAAAACCGCCGTAAAAGCTGCCCGCAAGCCTGCTGCTGCCAAGCCTGCGGCAAAGTCGGCCAAACCTTCAACTCCCGCGGCCTCGGCGGCCAAACCTGCGGCACCCGCGCCAGCCGCATCGACCTCGGCCCCTGCTCCAGCAGCGCCGACCGCGCCGGCTACTGCGTCGACCGGCTCGTCCTCGACCAGCGCTTCTTAAGCCGCGTCCAGCCCGACGCGTTGCAGCACTTGCAGCGCGTCGGGCGATTGAGTCCCCGCTTTTCCCGCCAGCGCCTTCAGCCACGCCCCCGCTGCCTGCACGTCCTGCCTGGGCCAGTTCTGCACCAGTCGCTGCAGCCTGACCAGCAGTTCGCGTTCGGCGTCCAGCTCCAATCCCTTCAACCGTTCCCGTAACGCGCCCAATTCTTCGTCGGCGGCGGCCGCTGCTTTCCATCGCGTCCGGATGGCTCTCAGCGGGCCTACCACGTCGTCGTGCCAAGGGGTCGCCAATTGTCTGATTTCTTCGGCGCGTTCCGGGTCGAAGGGAATGCGCCGTTGGTCCAGCCAGACGCCACACAACAGCGCACACACATTGCCCCCATTGGTTTGTAGCGCGAGGCAGGCCTGCTCAACGCCGGGTCTGGCGTAGAAATCAAGGGTAAAGCTCCAAAGGTCGGAAGGCATCGTCATCTACCTGTTTTGGGCGAAGCTGGTAGACTCCGCCGCCATTATGATCAGACTTCAGAGCCTTACCTTACAGCGTGGTCCGCAGCGTCTGCTAGAAGATGCCGAGATGACCTTGCACGCCGGTCAGAAAGCCGGCCTGATCGGCGCCAACGGTGCCGGTAAATCCAGCCTGTTCGCCTTGCTTCGTGGCGAATTGTCTCCCGACAACGGCGATTGTTCGCTGCCTGCGGATTGGCGTATTGCCCATATGCGCCAGGAAGTCGATACCCTCGAACGCCTGGCGGTGGACTACGTCCTCGATGGGGATGTACGGCTGCGTCAGGTCCAGCGCGACCTTGCGGCGGCAGAAGCGGCCCAGGACGGGGCTGCCCAAGCACGCCTGCATTCGGAGCTGGACAGCGCCGACGGCTACACCGCCGATGCCCGCGCACGCAAATTGCTCGCCGGCCTGGGGTTCACCAACGAGCAGATGGAGCGTCAGGTGGGCAGTTTTTCCGGCGGCTGGCGGATGCGGCTGAACCTGGCGCAGGCCTTGATGTGCCCCTCGGATCTGCTATTGCTCGACGAGCCGACCAACCACTTGGATCTCGACGCGATTTTGTGGCTCGAAGACTGGCTCAAGGGCTACCCAGGCACCCTGCTGCTGATTTCCCACGACCGGGATTTCCTTGACGCGGTGGTGGATCACGTCGCGCATGTCGAGCAGAAGAAAATCACGCTCTACCGCGGTGGCTACAGCGCCTTCGAGCGCGCCCGTGCCGAACGTCTGGCTCAGCAGCAACAGGCCTACGAGAAGCAACAGGCCCAGCGCGCGCACATGGAAAAGTACATCGCCCGCTTCAAGGCTCAGGCGACCAAGGCCCGCCAGGCCCAGAGCCGGATCAAAGCACTGGAGCGTATGGAAGAGCTGTCCGCCGCCCATGTCGACTCGCCGTTCAATTTCACTTTTCGTGAATCCGACAAGATTTCCAGCCCTTTGCTGGATTTGTCAGACGCGCGTCTGGGCTATGGCGACAAAACCATTTTGCAGAAGGTCAAGCTGCAGCTGACGCCGGGAGCCCGTATCGGCTTGCTGGGCCCCAACGGGGCAGGTAAGTCCACCCTGATCAAAAACCTCTCTGGCGAGCTGTCACCCTTGAGCGGGCGGCTGTTGCGGGGTGAGAACACCGTGGTCGGCTACTTCGCCCAACACCAGCTTGATTCGCTGGATGCCAAGGCCAGTCCGTTGCTGCACCTGCAACGCATCGCTCCTGCCGAGCGCGAACAGGCACTGCGCGATTTTCTGGGCGGTTTTGACTTCCGGGGTGCGCGGCTGGAAGAGCCGGTGTTGAATTTCTCCGGCGGCGAAAAGGCCCGTCTCGCATTGGCGTTGATTGCCTGGGACAAACCGAACCTGCTGCTGCTCGATGAGCCGACCAACCACCTGGACCTGGAAATGCGTCTGGCGCTGACCCTGGCGTTGCAGGAGTTCAGCGGGGCGGTGCTGGTGGTCTCTCACGATCGTCACCTGCTCAAGAGCACGACCGACAACTTCCTGCTGGTCGCTGACGGGGCGGTCGAGGAATTCGACGGCGATCTCGACGATTACACCCGCTGGCTGGCGGACTATCGTCAGCGCAACGCACCGGTGAGCAACACGCAGGTCAACCCTGACAAAACCGATAAGAAGGCTCAGCGCCAGCAGGCCGCGGCCCTTCGGCAGCAGTTGGCGCCGCACAAGCGAGAAGCAGAAAAGCTGGAAAAGGAATTGGGTACGGTTCACGAGAAACTGGCGAAGATCGAAGCGGCGTTGGGCGACAGTGCGGTTTACGATGCCGCCAACAAGGACAAGCTGCGCGATTTGCTCGCCGATCAGGCAAAGTTAAAGAGTCGCGAGTCCGAGCTTGAAGAAGCCTGGATGGAAGCCCTCGAGTTACTCGAGTCGATGCAGGCCGAACTGGAAGCGCTGTCCTGATGGAGTCGTTGGCCTTGCCGGTGCCCGCTTATTGGATCGAACCGATTCTGGTTGGCTTGCAAATCCTGCTGATTCTGTTGATCGGCTACGCCCTGCAGCGCTTTGTCGGGCGCTTTCTCACCCGCATCGCCGAGCGCTATCCGTTGTTGCCGCCTGAGTTGCTGGTGATGGTGCGAGGTGGTTTGCGCTGGCTGATCATGGGGACGGCCTTGGTGGCGGTGCTGGGCCGCCTGGGTGTATCGGCCTCGGTGTTGTGGGCGGCGCTTTCAGGCTTCGTCGCCGTTGCAGCTGTCGCCTTTTTCGCCATGTGGAGCGTGCTCTCCAATCTGCTGTGCGCGGTGTTCATCTTCACCATGGGTCCATTTCGCATCGGTGATGTGGTTGAACTGGTGGACACGACGGACAAGCCGGGTATCAAAGGTCGTGTGACCGCTATCAATCTGATGTTTACCACACTGGTCGAGTCCGCCGAGCTGGGTGGCACATTGGTCCAGGTGCCCAATAGTCAGTTTTTCCAGAAGTCGATTCGCCGCTGGCGCGGTACTGACGGGGTAGCCATTATTTCCGGGGAAAACCGGGCGAGCGACGGCGCAGTGCCGAAATAGCCTCACAGTTGCCTGCGAACTCGGCGTAACAGTTACAAACCATTGGTTTTTGTCCGTCACAGGCACTAGTTTAGGGCGCAGCTTTCGTTCTCCCTGAGGTGTGCAATGTCGCTTGAAACGTGGCTGGCCTTCTTCGCTGCTTGTTGGGTCATCAGTCTGTCTCCAGGCGCCGGTGCGATCGCATCGATGTCCAGTGGCCTGCAATATGGGTTTTTGCGCGGCTACTGGAACGCCCTGGGCTTGCAGCTGGCGCTCATTGTCCAGATTGCGATCGTTGCCGCGGGGCTGGGTGCCGTCCTTGCGACGTCGGCGCTGGCCTTTACGCTGATCAAATGGTTTGGTGTCGCCTACCTGGTGTACCTGGGCATCAAGCAGTGGCGTGCCTTGCCGAGCGACCTTGCCGATAGCGATTCCGCTCGCCCGGTGGGCAAGCCGCTGGCGTTGGTGACACGGGGCTTTCTGGTCAATATCAGTAACCCGAAGGCGCTGGTGTTCATGCTGGCGATCCTGCCGCAGTTCATCGACCCCCACCTTCCACTGCTTCCGCAGTACCTCACGATCGGCGCGACGATGGTCAGTGTCGATCTGATTGTGATGGCGGGCTATACGGGGCTGGCTGCGAAGGTGTTACGTGCCCTCAAGACGCCACGGCAGCAGCGGCGGATGAACCGCACCTTCGCCGGTTTGTTCGTCAGCGCGGCGGCGTTTCTGGCGACCCTGCATCGGGCTTGATCGCACCCGCGCTGCTGCAGTCATACCTTTCCCGGTGGGGCGTCATTGAGACTGCCGACACCGGGAAATCATACCTGCGAAGAAGAGCGCTTGAGTGCGCGACGTTCAACATGAACAATAGCAACCCTTCGCATTCCTATTTGAGATCCACTCATGTTTCCCGCTTCTCGCTATTTGGCCTGCCTGGGCTTGATGCTCGTGAGTCTATTGAGCACGCCTGCCTCGGCAGGTGCCGTCGATGGCGCTGCCCAGGCGCTGCACTTGCTCGATTACGTGAGTGCCGATTACCCGCCGACGGTGGCTGATGGAAAGGTTGTCGATGAGGCCGAATACCAAGAGCAGGTGGAGTTTCTGGGTGCACTGGCTGGCTTGATCGAGGCGCTGCCTCCGCGGGCGGAGCGCGGCGAACTGGCCCAAGGCGTCAAGGCATTACAAGGTGCTGTCGATCAGAAGCGGGACGGGACCGTCGTCGCACGCCAGGCGCGTCAGCTCGGTGCGAAGCTGGCAGCGTCCTACGAGGTGAGTCAGGCGCCTGTCATCACGCCGGACCCCTCCCGTGGCGCGCCGCTCTATGCACAGAACTGTTCCGTGTGCCACGGCGAAGTCGGCGGCGGTGATGGCCCGGCGAGCATTGGCATGACGCCCTCTCCGGCCAATCTGCGGGACGCGGCGCGACTGGACCGACTGAGTCTCTACGATATCTTCAACACCCTCGGTCTGGGCATCGAGGGGACTGACATGCCCTCGTTCGCCGACCAGATGGACGAGCGTCAGCGTTGGGACGTCGCGACCTACATCGCGGGTTTCAGCGCTGAGAAACAGGCTCAGCCGGTCAAGACGTTCAACCTCCCTGATCTCGCACGCCAGACGCCTGCCGAAATCGCGTCAGCCGAAGGCGCACAGGCGGCTGCCGCGTTTCGAGCCCAGCGTGCTCAGCCGCCGCAGGTGCAGCGTGGCCCGGCGCAGTTGCTCGACTACACCCGTGCGACGCTGGACAAAAGCCTTGCCGCGTATCAGGCCGGTGATCGCGAACAGGCGTATGACCTTTCGGTGGCCGCCTACCTCGAAGGTTTCGAGTTGGTGGAAAGCTCGTTGGATAACGTCGACGCCAACGTGCGCAAGGATACCGAAAAGGCGCTGATGGCTTACCGGCAAGCCCTGCAGGATGGGTTGCCACCTGCCCAGGCCGCCGAGAGGCTCGACGCGGCGAAGCTGAAATTGCAGGCATCGGCGGACTTGCTTGGCAGCGATGGCCTGAGCACCTCGTTGAGCTTCATTTCCGGTCTGCTGATTCTGCTGCGGGAGGGGCTGGAGGCGATTCTGGTGTTGGCGGCGATTCTGGCGTTTCTGCGCAACACCGGGCAGCAATCGGCGGTGCGCAGCGTAAACGCCGGCTGGGGCTTGGCGCTGCTCGCAGGGCTGGGAACCTGGGCGCTGGCGGCGTATGTGATCGACGTCAGTGGCTCGCAGCGTGAATTGTTGGAGGGCGCCACTGCGCTGTTCGCCAGCGTCATGGTGCTGTGGCTGGGCGTCTGGATGCACGACCGTCGCCATGCAGCGGCCTGGCAGGACTACATCAAGAGCAGCCTGGTCGGCGGTGGTGGCCGCTTCGGCTTCGCGGTGCTCGCGTTCTTCTCGGTCTATCGCGAGTTGTTCGAAGTGATCCTGTTCTACGAGACCCTGTGGTTGCAGGCAGGTCCGGCCGGGCATAACGCTGTGTTGGCCGGGGGCGCCACAGCGCTGGTACTTTTGGTCGGCTTGGCCTGGGTGATATTGCGCGGCTCGGCGAAGCTGCCTCTGGCCATGTTCTTTGGTATCAACGCCGCGCTGTTGTGCGCGCTTTCCGTCGTATTTGCCGGGCATGGTGTCAAAGCGTTGCAAGAGGCCGGCATCTTCGGAACACGTCCGGTGCCGTTCTTCGAGTTCGACTGGCTGGGCATTCACGCCGATGCGTACTCACTGAGCGCTCAGGCCATCGCCTTGATCGCGATTGCCATACTGTATGGCCGTAGTCGTCTGGTGGAAAAGCGTCGCATCGAAGCTGCTTGAAACCTGTTAAGGGGCTGCCGCATGGCGCCCCTTTCCGTCACGCAAATCGCGACGCACACGTCGTGGTTCGGCCCATACGGTTCACTAGAAAATCGTCACCAGGACTTTTCAATCATGCGTGTTTGGATCGACGCCGATGCCTGTCCCAAGGCCGCGCGGGATCAAGTGGTCAAGTTTGCCCTCAAGCGGCAATTCGAAGTGGTGCTCGTCGCCGGGCAGGCCGTCCCTCGACCCGCTTTCGCGTTGGTCAAGCTGATCGTGGTGCCAAGCGGGCCTGATGCCGCCGACGATTATCTCGTGGAGCACTCGGTGCCGGGTGAATTGGTGATTTGCAGCGATGTTCCCTTGGCAGACAGACTGGTCAAGAAGGGGGTCGCTGCTCTGGATCCCCGTGGCAAAGAGTTCGATGCCCAGAACATGGGCGAGCGCCTGGCTGTGCGTAACCTATTCACCGATTTGCGTGAGCAGGGCCAAGTGGGAGGAGGGCAAAGCGCCTACGGAGATCGTGAAAAACAGGCCTTCGCCAACGCGCTGGATCGAATCCTGACGCGCTTGGCGCGAGGCTGAATCGCACGTGCCGCTCGTGGGCTCAGGGTTGCGGTTCTTCCATCGCCAATTCCAACACCCGGTCCACCAGCTTGTTGATACCGGTCGCCACCTCGCTGATTGATTTGGCGACCATGTACGCCGGGGTGCTGACCAGCTTGCGGTCTTTGTCTTCGACAATATCGGCCACGTCACACGTCTGATGCTGGCCGCCCATCTTGGTGATCTTCGCGGCTGTTTCGGCGCAGTTGCCGATGGTGCAGGTTACGCCTGGGCCGTAGATCTTGGCGGCCAGGGCAGGGGCTACGCAGATCAGGCCGATCGGCTTGCCCGCCTCGGCGAATGCTTCGGCCATGGCCAGCACTTGCGCCTGAACCCTGCAGCCCGATCCTTCTGTCGCGAAATTCGAGAGGTTTTTCGCTGCGCCAAATCCGCCAGGAATGATCAGGGCATCGAATTCACTGATATCGGCCTCACGAATGTCTTCGATGGCTCCCCGGGCGATCCGTGCCGACTCCACCAATACGTTGCGGGTTTCGGGCATTTCTTCGCCGGTGAGATGGTTGACGACGTGGTGTTGAGGGATGTTCGGCGCGAAGCATTTGACCTGGGCGCCGCGCTGGTCGAGGCGCAGCAGGGTGAGCACGCTTTCATGAATTTCCGCGCCGTCCTGCACGCCACAACCGGAAAGAATGACCGCTACCTTTTTGCTCATCGTATTTTCCCCTTCAGGGCGATCCGGTCGAGCCGGGTACGCCAGATATGTCGTGCTCCGTGGCGTGGACGACACCCGCGATGTCTTCCAATGTCTCTTAATTTGTCATTGGTTGCCACAGGACGTTCGTTTTGAGAACGCCTGTTTATGGAAATTCCATCATCGTGAAGCGCCCATGCGGCGCTCTAGAGGGCGTTACTTTGAACTTGGACGGGAAGACGCTGGCAGGGAACGTGCCGCAATGGCATTCACTGTGTTTGGGATCAAGGCGCGTGTAAGGGCCTGTGAGACGCAATGGCGTTCGTTGCGCTCGGGGTGGGGTCACTCGTCTGGCCGGTCCTTGGCCTCGGCCTCGGCCTCGGCCGACTTCGCCAACCTTGCTTCTTCGCGTGCGATACGAGCGTTCTTGATGCGACGTCTGATCCACAGCAGGCCACCGATCACTAGCAAGGCGCCCAATACCCAGAGTTCGTATTTCTTCACGTTGCCCAGCAAGCCCTCAAGCACGGCCCCGAATTTGTAAGCCGCTGCGCCCAACGCGGCGGCCCAGATGGCGGCGCCAATGCCGTTGAGCAGCAGATAGCGCCCCGGTGGATAACCGGACAAGCCGATGGCCACAGGCATGACGGTGCGCAGGCCATAGACGAAACGGAAGCTCAACACCCAAATGTCCGGGTGCTTGCGAATATGTTCCAGCGCACGATCACCGAGCATTTGCCAGCGTGGTTTGCGTGCCAGAAGCTTGCGGCCGTGCTTGCGCCCCATGAAATACCAGAGCTGGTCCCCGGCATAGCTGCCGAAGAAGGCAACTACCACGACCAGATTGATGTCCATGTACCCACGAAACGCCAGAAATCCAGCGAGAACCAGAATGGTCTCACCTTCGAAAAAGGTGCCGAGGAAAAGGGCGAAGTAGCCAAATTCTTGTAAAAAATGCTGGAGCATCATATGGGTGCTGGCGAAATGAACGCGCAGCCTAACGCGCCGGGCACATTCAGGAAAGTGTCGAAATGTGTCTCCACGTTAAAGTTTCTTACGACATCGCTAGATTTGTCGTCTAACGAGCAGGTTTGCGTCGCGGCCGGTATGGTGAACTTTCAACTGTCATGCAAGAGTCACAATGCTGGCTTATAACTGTCACGTTTGTCCGCAGGAGCCCGGTGTGACCGGTCTTCGCCGCTGTTCGTCCCCTTTTTGTGGCGGGACCGGCAGGTTGATCTCCTCAGCCGTTCCCACGGCCCAACTGTGATAAGGGCGATTGCCTTACAGGATTATTCATGAGTACCGAAGGAACATCCCAAGCAGCCATTGAAATCGACCCCCCGGTCATGTCTCAGGAAGTCACCTCCGTGGTCGAGCCGACCATCGAGGTTGTGCCCGTTCCTGAAGCGCACACGCCCGCCGCGCCAGCCGTCGTCATCCCGAATCTGGATGACAGCAGCCTGTATATTCATCGCGAGCTGTCACAGCTGCAGTTCAACATCCGGGTTTTGGAACAGGCGCTGGATGAATCCTATCCGCTGCTCGAACGTCTCAAGTTCCTGCTGATCTTTTCCAGCAACCTGGACGAATTCTTCGAAATCCGCGTCGCGGGGCTGAAAAAGCAGATCACCTTCGCCCGCGAGCAAGCTGGTGCCGACGGCCTGCAGCCTCACCAGGCCCTGGCCCGCATCAGTGAGCTGGTTCATGGTCACGTAGACCGTCAGTACGCGATTCTCAACGACATCCTGCTGCCCGAGCTGGAAAAGCATCAGGTGCGCTTCATTCGCCGCCGTTACTGGACCACCAAGCTCAAAACCTGGGTGCGTCGGTATTTCCGCGACGAGATCGCGCCGATCATCACCCCCATCGGTCTGGACCCGACGCACCCGTTCCCTCTGCTCGTCAATAAATCCCTGAACTTCATTGTGGAGCTGGAGGGCATCGACGCCTTCGGTCGGGATTCGGGGCTGGCGATCATTCCGGCGCCGCGTCTGCTGCCGCGGATCATCAAAGTGCCGGAAGATGTCGGGGGGCCGGGGGATAACTATGTGTTCCTGTCGTCGATGATCCATGCTCACGCCGATGACTTGTTTCAGGGCATGAAGGTCAAGGGCTGCTACCAGTTCCGTCTGACCCGTAACGCGGACCTGGCGCTGGATTCCGAAGACGTTGAAGACTTGGCTCGCGCGTTGCGGGGTGAATTGTTCTCACGCCGCTACGGCGATGCGGTGCGGCTGGAAGTGGCCGACACCTGCCCGAAACACCTGTCGGACTACCTGCTCAAGCAGTTCAACCTGAGCGAAACCGAGCTGTACCAGGTCAATGGCCCGGTCAACCTGACGCGTCTGTTCAGCATCACCGGCCTGGACAGCCATCCGGAGCTGCAATACACGCCGTTCACGCCCGCCATTCCGAAGCTTCTCCAGAACAGCGAAAACATCTTCAACGTGATCAGCAAGCAGGACATTCTGCTGCTGCACCCCTTCGAATCCTTCACTCCGGTCGTGGATTTGCTGCGCCAGGCCGCCAAAGACCCTCACGTCCTGGCGGTGCGCCAGACCCTCTACCGCAGCGGCGCGAACTCGGAGATCGTCGACGCGCTGGTGGACGCCGCGCGTAACGGCAAGGAAGTGACGGCCGTCATCGAGCTGCGCGCGCGGTTCGACGAAGAGTCCAACCTGCAATTGGCCAGCCGCTTGCAAGCTGCCGGTGCCGTGGTGATCTACGGTGTGGTTGGCTTCAAGACCCACGCCAAAATGATGCTGATCCTGCGTCGTGAGGCAGGCGAAATCGTTCGCTATGCGCATCTGGGTACCGGAAACTACCACGCCGGCAACGCCCGTCTGTACACCGACTACAGCTTGCTGACCTCTGACGATGCATTGTGCGAAGACGTCGGCAAACTGTTCAGCCAGTTGATCGGCATGGGCAAGACGTTACGCATGAAAAAGCTGCTGCATGCGCCGTTCACGCTCAAGAAAGGCATGCTCGACATGATCGCTCGCGAGACGCAATTCGCGACGGACGGCAAGCCTGCGCATATCATCGCCAAGTTCAACTCGCTCACCGACCCGAAGATCATCCGTGCGCTTTACAAGGCCAGCCAGATGGGCGTGAAGATCGACTTGGTGGTGCGTGGCATGTGCTGTCTGCGGCCGGGCGTTCCAGGCGTGTCACACAACATTCAGGTGCGTTCGATCGTGGGCCGCTTTCTGGAGCACACCCGTGTCTTCTACTTCCTCAACGGCGGCGACGAGCAGATGTTCCTGTCCAGCGCCGACTGGATGGAGCGCAACCTCGACAAGCGTGTCGAGACCTGCTTCCCGGTCGAAGGCAAGAAGCTGATTCTGCGGGTGAAAAAGGAGTTGGAGGGGTATCTCACCGACAACACCCACGCCTGGCTGCTGCAGCCGGACGGGCGCTATATCCGCAGCACGCCGACCGGCAACCAGAACGCCCGCAATGTGCAGGCAGCGCTGCTGGAAAAACTCAGCAACCCGGTCCTCAGCGTACGCTGAGGACGATTCCGACTCGGGTCAACCACTCCGCTTCCAGCGCGAAGTCGGCCTGAGTCAGCTGGTTGTTTTCCAGCCAGCCGTGCGGAAACTGGATGTCGAGCTGATGGTCGTTTGCAGTCAACACCGGTTGCGGCATTTCCTGCGTGCCGCGAATGTGGTGAAACAGGATTGCAAAGCGCAGCAGCACGCACAGACGAATCAGTTTCACTCCCTCATCCCCGAATTCGGCGAACTTGTCCTTCGGGATGTTGCGACGGTGTCCGCGTACCAGCAAGGCGAGCATTTGTTGATCCTCCCGAGAAAACCCTGCCAGGTCCGAATGCTCGATGAGGTAAGCGCCGTGCTTGTGGTAGTGGTAGTGAGCGATGTCCAGGCCCACCTCATGCACTTTGGCGGCCCAACTGAGCAGATCGCGGTAAAGGTCGTCTTCGAGCTCCCAGGCCTGGGCGACCTGATCCAGTGCTGAGAGTGCCTTGCGTTCGACGCGGGCAGCCTGTTCCAGATCGACGTGATAACGGTCCATCAGCGAGCTGAGCGTGCGTTCGCGGACGTCTTCGTGGTGGTAGCGGCCGAGCAGGTCATACAGCACCCCCTCTCGCAGGGCCCCTTCGCAATGGTCCATGCGTTGCAGGTCGAGGGCGTCGAAGATGGCCTCGAGAATCGCCAGGCCGGCCGGAAAAATAGCCCGGCGATCTGGTTTGATGCCTTCGAAATCGATCTTGTCGACCTCGCCCAGCTTCATCAGCTTGCGTTTGAGCCACGCCAATCCGTCTGCGTTGACCTCGCCGTTGCCATGGCCGCCGGCTTTCAGGGCCAGGCCGATGGCACGAATGGTACCGGACGAACCGATGGCTTCGTCCCAGGTCAGGCGATGCAGGGCGTGCTCGATGCTCATGATTTCCAGCCGCGCCGCCGTGTACGCCTGCGCGTAGCGCGCGGGGGTGATCTTGCCGTCCTTGAAATAACGCTGGGTAAAGCTCACGCAGCCCATTTGCAGGCTTTCGCGCAGCAGGGGTTCGAAGCGCTGGCCAATGATGAATTCAGTACTGCCGCCACCGATGTCGGCGACCAGACGTTTGCCTGAGGTGTCGGCCAACGTGTGGGAAACGCCCAGGTAAATCAGGCGGGCTTCTTCACGTCCGGAGATGACTTCCACCGGATGCCCGAGAATTTTCTCGGCGCGGTGAATGAATTCGTTGCGGTTGCGGGCTTCGCGCAGGGCGTTGGTGCCGACGATCCTCACCGAACCGGCGGGCATGCCGTTGATCAACTGGGCGAAGCGCTTGAGGCAATCGAGCCCGCGCTGCATGGATTCTTCGGTGAGTTGACGCTCGTCGTTGATCCCGGCGGCCAACTGCACCTTCTCGCCGAGCCGCTCAAGGATGCGAATTTCACCTTGGTGGGCCTTGGCAACCACCATGTGGAAGCTGTTGGAGCCCAGATCGATCGCGGCGATCAGCGAGAGATTTTTTTCGGCGATTGGCGGCATGGTCAAAGGTCCCGGTCGATAACCCCGACATCGTGCCACGAACCGCCATTGTCGCCAAACAGCGCGATGCATTCGCTGGGCGCGCGGAGATCGTCAGGCGCTCTCCACCGAGCCTATGAAGTTGGCCAGTTCAGGCGTCTTCGGATTGGCCATCAACTCCCGCGGATCACCCACTTCATGCACCTTGCCCTGATGCATGAACACCAGTTTGTCGCCCACCTCCCGGGCGAAGCGCATCTCGTGCGTCACCATAATCAGCGTCATGCCGTCTTTGGCCAGTTCTCGTACCACGCTGAGTACTTCGTTGACCAACTCCGGGTCCAGCGCCGAGGTGATCTCATCGCATAGCAGCACTTTTGGCGACATCGCCAACGCCCGGGCAATGGCCACACGCTGCTGCTGACCACCGGACAAGCGGTCAGGAAAGGCATCGAATTTCTCACCGAGCCCCACACGATCGAGCATCTGTTTTGCCAGTCTGGCGGCGTCGGACTTCGAGGTCTTTTTGACCACCTGCGGCGCCAGCATCACGTTCTCACCGACGGTCAGGTGTGGAAACAGGTTGAACTGCTGGAACACCATGCCGACTTTCTGCCGCAGGCTGCGCAGATCCGCGCGTGCGGCGTCGAGATATTCGCCATCGACTTCGATCACCCCGTCGTTGATCGACTCCAGGCCGTTGAGCGTGCGCAGCAGCGTGCTTTTCCCCGACCCGCTCCGGCCGATGATTGCTACCACCTGGCCTTCTTCCACGCTCAGGTCGATGCCTTTGAGCACGTGGTGGTCGCCGTAGTACTTGTGCAAGGCGGAAATTCTAAGCAGAGGCATGAAGTCTCCTTTCCAGGTAGCGCGCGCTGAGCGACAACGGGTAGCAGAGCAGAAAGTAGCCCAAGGCGACGAAGCCATAGACCATGAAAGGCTGAAAGGTGGCATTGGCGAGCATGCCGCCGGTTTTGGTCAGTTCGGTAAAGCCGATGATCGAAGTCACTGCCGTACCTTTGACCACTTGCACCGAAAATCCCACGGTGGGGGCCACGGCGATGCGCAAGGCTTGCGGCAGTATCACGTAGCGAAGTTGTTCGAAACGGGTCAGTGCCAGGCTCGCCGAGGCTTCCCATTGGCCGTTGGAAATGGACTCCACGCAACCCCGCCAGATTTCGGCCAGATAGGCGCTGGTGAAGAGCGTCAGCGCCAAGGCCGCCGCCAGCCACGGGGAGATGTCCACGCCCAGCAATGCCACCCCGAAAAACACCAGAAACAGCTGCATCAGCAATGGCGTACCCTGAAACAGCTCGATGTAGGCGCGAGCCAGCGTGCGCACTGCCGATGTGTGCGAAATGCGGGCGGTCATCACCAGCAGGCCGATGACGCCACCGCCGAGAAACGCCACCAGCGACAGCAACAGCGTCCATTGCAGGCCGGTAAGCAGGTTGCGCACGATGTCCCATATGGTGAAGTCCATCAGCGTCTCCTTGCGATGTAACGCTGGCCAACCCATCCCAGCAACTGACGAATCAGCAGGGCCATGAACAGGTAGATCAGTGTGGTAATGATGTACGTCTCGAAGGCGCGGAAGTTACGCGACTGGATGAAATTCGCCGCGAAGCTCAGTTCTTCCGTGGCGATCTGCGAACACACTGCCGAGCCGAGCATCACGATGATGATCTGACTGCTCAGCGCGGGCCAGACCTTGCCCAAGGCTGGAATCAACACGACGTAACGGAACGTCTCGAAGCGTGTCATCGCCAGGGCTGCCGAAGCTTCCAGTTGGCCCCGAGGAATCGCCTGAATGCCCGCGCGAATGATTTCCGTGGAGTAAGCGCCCAAGTTGATGACCATCGCCATCACGGCTGCCTGCCATTCGGAAATCTGCAACCCCAGCGACGGCAGCCCGAAAAAGATGAAGAACAGCTGCACCAGGAAGGGCGTATTGCGTATCAGCTCGACATACACCCCAAACGCGGCTGAGAACGGCTGGATCTTCCAGGCCCTGACAATCGCGCCGACGATGCCCACGCTGACACCCAGCAAAGTGCCGATGGCCGTCAATTCCAGCGTGAACAGCGCACCACGTAGCAGCAGGTCAGCATTTTGCAGAACCGGGATGAAGTCGAACTGATAGGCCATCTGAATGAGCTCCGATCAGAGATCGGCCGGCAACGGCTGTTTCAGCCAGGTCTGGGCGTTTTTCTCCAACGTACCGTCTTTCTTCGCCGCCTCGATAATCTCGTTGACCTTGGCCAGAAGCTCAGGCTGGCCTTTGTTTACGCCGACGTAGACGGGCGAATCCTTGAGTTTCACTTTGAGCGCCGGGATGCGTTTGGGATTTTTCTCGCTGATCGCGACCATCACCACGTTACCGCTGGCGATCAGGTCGGTCTGGTTCGCCAAGTAGGCAGCGATGGTGGAGTTGTTGTCTTCGAAGCGTTTGATAGTGGCTTCCTTCGGCGCGACGGCGGTCAGCTCGATGTCTTCGATGGCGCCGCGAGTCACGCTGATGGTTTTACCTTTCAGGTCGTCCACGCTGTTGATGGTGGCTTCCGGTGGCCCGAACACGGCCAGATAGAACGGCGCGTAAGCGCGGGAGAAGTCGATGACCTTCTCCCGATCGGGGTTCTTGCCGAGGCTGGAAATCACCAGATCCACTTTGCCGGTGGTCAGAAAGGGAATGCGGTTGGTGCTGTTGACCGGGGTCAGTTCGAGTTTGACCTTCAGCTTGTCAGCGATCAGCTGCGCGGTATCGATGTCCAGGCCGCGTGGCTTCATGTCGGGGCCTACCGAGCCGAAAGGTGGGAAGTCTTGCGGTACGGCGACTTTCAGGGTGCCGCGGGCGGTCACGTCATCCAGACCATTGGCCTGGGCGGGGGCCTGGCCCAGCATCAGGCTGGCAAACAGGGCGGCGAGCAGTGCGCTGTAACGCTTGATCATATGACGTCTCCGAATCGTAGGAGTAGGCGAGGGATGTGTAGTGTTCCACCGCCAGTGCACAGCCCATGCCAGCCATCCGTTTCTGACGGGGGAATGCGGGCTGGGCGGACATTCCGGTCTAACTGGTCTGAACAGTTGAAGCCATGCGCGCCCCGCTTTGGCGCGCTTGGAGGCCGCGTCGCCCCTCGCTTGGGCGTCACTTGCCGAATGTTCGCGATGACGATAAAAGAGATTTTTTCCGCCGATTTGCGCCTGAGTTCCTATGCACTCCAACTCGATTGCAGTACCTGAAGCGGCCTTTCAGGCGATCCGTAAGCTGATCGCCGAACAAGGCTACGGGCCCGGTGACAGCCTGCCTTCGCAACGGGATCTGGCCCTTCGACTGGGGGTCAGTCGTGCCTCATTACGAGAGGCGCTGTCGTCTCTCAGCGCCTTGGGCCTGGTGAGCGTGCAGCCTGGAAAAGGGGTGTTTGTCCAGGCGATTTCCGAACCACAAACGAGCACGAGCGGTTTTTCCTGGCCATACGCTGCCCATGCGTCGCCTTCCGAGACCTTCCAGCTGCGTTATGCGCTGGAAGGGTTTGCGGCGGGGCTGGCCGCAGTGACGTTGACCGCTGACGAGCGCGACGTGCTCGAAGACAACGTCGAGGCCATGCGCCTGGAATTGAAGGCCGGTGACTTCGACAGCGCTGCAAAACTGGATTTCGATTTCCATCGCCGCATCCTCGTGGCCAGCGGCAATCAGGCCATCCTCGGCATCATCACCGCCAGCGCCGACATTTTTCTGGAAAGTCAGAAGCTGCCGTTCATCCGAGCGGGACGTGCCATGGAGACGTGGCAAGAACACCGCAAGATCCTCCGAGCCTTGGCGCGCAACGCGTCCGGCCCGGCGCAGAAGGCGATGCAGGAGCATATCCGCGGAGCTGCGTTGCGGACTGGCATTGTGTTCGTGGCGCCTTCCCCTTAACGCGTGGGTCCGCCCGACGCCGGAATGTTGGGCGCTGGGCGGGAGTCACTTCAATAAAGCTAGTCATCGCGTCCCATAGCAAGAGACAATCGCTCCAGCCTTCCTGTCACGCGTTGACACAGTTATGATGACCCACGTTTTTTTGCCTATGACCTCGGAGAAATCTCATGAGTAGCGACCTTATCAAACACGTCAGCGACGCGAGCTTCGAAGCCGATGTCCTGAAGGCGAGTGGCCCTGTGCTGGTCGATTACTGGGCTGAATGGTGCGGCCCCTGCAAAATGATTGCCCCGGTTCTGGACGATATCGCCGGTACCTACGAAGGCAAATTGACCATTGCCAAGCTGAATATCGACGAAAACCAGGAGACGCCGGCCAAGCACGGCGTGCGCGGCATTCCGACCCTGATGCTGTTCAAGGACGGCGAAGTCGCGGCGACCAAGGTCGGCGCATTGTCCAAGTCGCAACTGCAAGCCTTCCTCGACGCCAACATCTGATGGCGCTAAAGCCCCGCAAAACGCGGGGCTTTTTTCTGGTACTGCACTAGACGCTCAGAAAATCAAGTGGTACATTCGGCCCCGCAACGGCTTCTCCGTTGCCCCCTGCATAGCCGTCGCCGACGTTCTCCTTTCGATTTGCTCGCGATCCTGTCGCCTTCTCTGCGGCGCGGCCTCATTAAGCCAAAAGCTTAATTTCCCCTCATACATGATTACGTCATTCCTATATGAACCTGACTGAACTCAAGCAAAAGCCTATTACCGATCTGCTCGAAATGGCCGAACAGATGGGCATAGAAAATATGGCCCGTTCGCGCAAGCAGGATGTGATTTTCTCCCTGCTGAAAAAGCACGCTAAAAGCGGCGAGGAAATCTCGGGTGATGGCGTGCTGGAGATCCTCCAGGATGGCTTCGGCTTCCTTCGCTCTGCAGACGCTTCCTACCTCGCCGGCCCGGACGACATCTACGTTTCTCCTAGCCAGATCCGCCGCTTCAACCTGCGCACGGGTGACACCATCGTCGGCAAGATCCGCCCACCTAAGGAAGGCGAGCGTTATTTCGCGCTGCTCAAGGTCGACACTATCAACTTCGACCGTCCGGAAAACGCGAAAAACAAGATCCTGTTCGAAAACCTGACGCCGTTGTTCCCCAACGAGCGTCTGAAGATGGAGGCTGGCAACGGCTCCACCGAGGACTTGACCGGTCGTGTCATCGACCTGTGCGCTCCCATCGGCAAAGGTCAGCGTGGCCTGATCGTCGCGCCGCCTAAGGCAGGCAAGACCATCATGCTGCAGAACATCGCAGCCAACATCACCCGTAACAACCCAGAGTGCCATCTGATCGTCCTGCTGATCGACGAGCGTCCGGAAGAAGTGACCGAGATGCAGCGCACCGTTCGCGGTGAAGTGGTTGCCTCTACGTTCGACGAGCCGCCGACCCGTCACGTGCAAGTCGCCGAAATGGTGATCGAGAAGGCCAAGCGTCTGGTCGAGCACAAGAAAGACGTGGTCATCCTGCTTGACTCCATCACTCGTCTGGCTCGCGCCTACAACACCGTCATTCCGAGCTCCGGCAAGGTCCTGACTGGTGGTGTCGATGCCCACGCGCTGGAAAAACCGAAACGTTTCTTCGGTGCGGCCCGTAACATCGAAGAAGGCGGTTCGCTGACCATCATCGCCACCGCGCTGGTAGAAACCGGCTCGAAGATGGACGAAGTGATCTACGAAGAATTCAAAGGCACCGGCAACATGGAGTTGCCTCTGGATCGCAAGATCGCTGAAAAACGCGTCTTCCCGGCCATCAACATCAACCGCTCCGGTACTCGCCGCGAAGAGTTGCTGACCGCCGATGACGAGCTGCAGCGCATGTGGATCCTGCGCAAGCTCCTGCATCCGATGGATGAAGTCGCTGCGATCGAATTCCTGGTCGACAAGCTGAAAACGACCAAGACCAACGATGAGTTCTTCCTGTCGATGAAGCGCAAGTAACGACAGGGTAAACAACCCATTGCCCGCCGCGCGCGGGGCGGTGGGAGAGAGCGGTGTCCATTCGGGCACCCTTTTTTTTCGTACTGCGACAACGCGAGACAGGGAGCGTCATGCACACGTTTGGCAATCGTCGGGATATCGACGGGCTGCGGGCTTTGGCCGTCATTCCAGTGGTGCTGTATCACTTCGGATTTGGCGTATTCAGCGGCGGCTTCGTGGGTGTCGATGTGTTTTTCGTCATCTCCGGCTTCCTGATCACCTCGATCATCGTTCGAGAGATCGGCGCGGGACGCTTCAGCTTTGTCGATTTCTGGGCGCGGCGCGCCAGGCGGATCATTCCTGCCCTTACCGTGATGATGCTCGCCGCTTTGGTGGTCGGCTGGGTATTGATGCCCGCCAACGACTATTCGCAGTTAGGGCGAGCGGTGCGCTATCAGGCGATGTTCGCGTCCAATATCCTGTTCATGCGTCAGGACGGATATTTCAATCCCGCCTCGGATTTCAAACCGCTGCTGCACACCTGGTCGCTGTCTGTCGAAGAGCAGTACTACATTCTTTTTCCGCTGCTGATGGTGGCGCTGACCCGTTATTTTCGTCATTGGCGCTGGATACTGCTGGGCGTGCTGGTGGTCTCGTTCGCCTTGAATGTCGGGATGGTCAAGCGTCAGCCCGACGCGGCGTTTTTCCTCTTGCCGATGCGCGCGTGGGAATTGCTGTGCGGTGCAATGCTGGCTGTCCTTCCTGCTTCCCCACGCAAACTGTCGCCATGGGCGTATCAGGGCGTCAGCCTGGCCGGCCTGTTGGCGGTGCTTTACGCCATCCTTGCACTCGATAAATACACGCCGTTTCCCGGCTGGGCTGCCCTGCTGCCGGTTCTGGGCGCCACTGCGATGATCTGGGCCAACGGGCAGGGGCCCACGCTGGTCGGGCGGCTGTTAAGCGGGCGCGTGATGGTGGCGGTCGGGTTGGTTTCCTACTCCTGGTACCTCTGGCACTGGCCGGTATTCGTTTACGCCAATGCGGTTTCGGTCGATGGGATGCAGGCTCGTGAGGCGGGGGCTTGGGTCGTGCTGACGTTGGTGCTGGCCTGGCTGAGTTGGCGGCTGGTTGAGCTGCCGTTCCGCGAAAAACGCTTGCTGCCTGGGCGTCGGCCGGTATTGCTGGCCGGGCTGACGGCGCTGGTGGTGATCGGTATCGCCGGTCAAGCGGTGCGGTACCGTGACGGGGTTCCAGAGCGGCTCTCGGGGCAGGCGCTGCAATATGCGCAGGCGCGAGACTGGCAGCGAGGTCAGATGGAGTGTCTGCTGCAACGGGACAGCGAAGACCTGCGCAAGATATGCCGCTTTGGAGGTGACGAGCGAGCGGCGCCGAGGCAACTGGTCTGGGGTGATAGTCACGCCGCTGCGCTCAAGCCGGCCATTGAAGCGGACGCCGAGCGCTACGGCAGCCCGGTCTGGCTGGCCAGCCTGTCTGGCTGTCCACCGATTCTAGGGCACGAGCCCCGTCAGCAATGCCAGGCTTTCAATCAAGCCACGCTGCAAACCGTGCGCGACCACGGCATTCGCAACGTGGTGCTCGCGGCGCGCTGGAGCCTGTACCTCTACGGCGAAGAGGACGGCGACATGCGCAATGCGTTTTATCGCGATGAAAGCCGCTCGGTGGCCCAACAGGAGATGGCCAGGGACCTGAGCGCCATGGTGCACAGCTTGCGCGCGGCAGGGGCGACGGTGTGGATCCTCAAGGAAGTCCCGTTGCAACGACAGGGTACCGTGGCGCGGTTGGCCAGCCTGGCCATGGTCGGCCGGTCGGCTGAAAAGCTGGGGCGGCCAATGGCCGAGCATCTGGCGCGGCAGCAGTTCTTGAACGGGCTTTTCGGACGACTGAGTGCCGAAGACCCGAACGTTCGTACCCTCGACCCGACGCCGCTGATGTGTCCGGGCGGGATCTGCCGGGCGGAATTCGACGGCCACTCGCAATACATGGACGAGAATCACCTCTCCGATGCCGGCGGCGAACGCATGCAGCCCCTGCTCGCGCCGATATTCATGCATGAAAACGCCCGTCAAGGCGGATGATTACGTGTCAGGCTGCTGCCGTAGGCCTCCAGAGCAGGTAGGATGTGCATCTATTTGTTAAGTGGCCGGGTTAATGAAATTCAACGACCTCCGGGATTTCGTGCAGCAGCTTGAGCAGCGCGGAGAATTGAAACGCATCCACGTACCCATTTCCCCTGTGCTGGAAATGACCGAAGTCTGTGATCGGACCTTGCGCAACAAGGGCCCGGCCTTGCTGTTCGAGAACCCCACCGGCTTCGATATTCCGGTGCTGGGCAACCTGTTCGGAACGCCTGAGCGCGTGGCCATGGGCATGGGGGCTGAATCCATCGGCGAGTTGCGGGAGATTGGCAAGCTGCTGGCCTTTCTCAAAGAACCCGAGCCGCCCAAAGGGCTGAAGGACGCCTGGTCGAAGCTGCCGATTTTCAAGAAAGTCATCGCCATGGCGCCTAAAGTCGTCAAGGAAGCACCCTGCCAGGAAACGGTCGTCGAGGGCGATGATGTCGATCTGGGCATGCTTCCAGTGCAGACCTGCTGGCCTGGCGATGTCGGCCCGCTGATCACCTGGGGGCTGACGGTCACCAAGGGCCCTAACAAAGAACGTCAGAACCTCGGTATTTACCGCCAGCAAGTGATTGGTCGCAACAAGGTCATCATGCGCTGGCTGAGCCATCGTGGCGGCGCGCTGGATTTCAAGGAGTGGTGTGACAAGCATCCTGGCCAGCCTTTTCCTGTATCCGTGGCATTGGGTGCTGATCCGGCGACCATCCTGGGTGCGGTCACGCCTGTCCCGGATAGCTTGTCCGAATACGCATTCGCGGGACTGCTGCGTGGCAACCGTACCGAACTGATCAAATGCCGGGGCAATGACCTGCAAGTCCCAGCCAGTGCGGAAATCGTGCTTGAAGGTGTGATTCATCCTGGTGAAATGGCTGACGAAGGCCCTTACGGCGATCACACCGGTTACTACAACGAAGTCGATCGCTTCCCGGTGTTCACCGTCGAACGCATCACTCACCGCATCAAGCCGATCTATCACAGCACCTACACGGGGCGTCCACCGGATGAGCCGGCCATTCTGGGTGTGGCGTTGAACGAAGTGTTCGTGCCGATTCTGCAGAAGCAGTTTCCGGAAATAACCGATTTCTACCTCCCCCCGGAAGGCTGCTCCTACCGCATGGCCGTCGTGACCATGAAGAAGCAGTACCCGGGGCACGCCAAGCGCGTGATGTTGGGCGTCTGGTCGTTTTTGCGACAGTTCATGTACACCAAGTTCGTTATCGTCACCGACGATGACATCAACGCGCGGGACTGGAACGACGTCATCTGGGCAATCACCACGCGCATGGACCCCAAGCGCGATACGGTGATGATCGACAACACGCCGATCGACTACCTCGACTTTGCGTCCCCCGTCTCCGGGCTGGGTTCGAAGATGGGGCTGGATGCCACGCACAAATGGCCGGGCGAAACGACGCGTGAGTGGGGGCGTGCAATCGTCAAGGATGACGCCGTCACTCGTCGGATCGACGATATCTGGAATCAGCTGGGAATAGATTGATGCGTGTAACCTTGCAGCCGTCGGGCGCAGTGCTCGAGACATTGCCCGGCGAGCCGATCCTCGACGCCGCTCAGCGCCTGGGCTATGAATGTCCGCAGAGCTGCCGTAATGGCAACTGCCACATCTGTTCGGCACTGCTGGTCGAAGGTACTGTCCAGCAGGGGGGTGAGCTGCGAGGGCACGGCGAGATCTACACCTGCATCGCGGTGCCGCAGCAAGACTGCGTCGTCGTGTGGGACAGCGTCTTGCCGCTGGGCGAATTGCCGGTGCGTACGTTTGGCTGCCAGGTCACCGAATGCGTGGAAGTCGGCGGAGACGTGTGGCGTGTCATGCTCCGCGCGCCCGCAGGCAAGCCACCTCGCTACCACGCCGGGCAATACCTGATGATCGCGCGTGATGACGGTGAGAAATCGGCGTTTTCCATGGCGTCGGCCCCCGAAAGCGGTCGAGACCTCGAGATCCATGTCCTGGCCCGTGAGGCCAGCGCGCAAAACTTGATCAAACAGCTCCAGCGCGACGGTACCGCGCGCGTTGAACTGCCGTTTGGCGATACCCATTTGGGTGAGCTGCCCGACGGCCCGCTGGTACTGATTGCAGCGGGTACCGGGATGGGGCAGATGCACAGCCTGATCGAACATTGCCGCTCCAAGGGATTCCCGCATCCGGTGCATGTCTATTGGGGGGTGCGCCGCCCCGAGGACTTCTACGAGCTCAAGCATTGGGACGAGTGGAAAACGCTGCCTAACCTGCACCTGCACAAAATCGTCAGCGACCTGTGCGGGTGGGAAGGGCGTTGCGGGTTGTTGCATGAAGCCGTATGTGAAGACTTCGCTGATTTGAAATCGATTCAGGTCTACGCCAGCGGGTCGCCGACGATGGTGTACTCGACGCTCGATGCGTTGGTGATGGCGGGTATGGACGCACGGCAGATGCGCGCAGATGTGTTTGCCTACGCCCCGCGCACATGACCGTCCGCCCGATGGCAGCGGCAGTGGAAAGTTAATTGCATCAAAATAACGGCAGGTCGGCTTTACGACGCATCGACCTGCCTGTTGCTCGCTGATCGCGGTAGTTGTTGATCCGCTGTTGGCAGAGCTGCTTTACAGAGTTCAGCGCTGACGCTGGCCATCAGCAGGCCAGCGGGGGAGCCAGATGGTGAATCGAATCAATAGCCTGGTAGAGGCCGTCCATGATGGCCTCGGATTGTCCTACCCGCCTGTTATCGACCTCGGGCCCAAACTCACCCACGAACAGCTCCTCGCTTCAATGCACGCCACGCTGTCCAGGCACGAGGGAGGGCCGGTCTGGCTATTCGCCTACGGATCATTGATCTGGCGCCCCGAGTGCTCCGCGGTGGAGCGTCAGCGGGGGCGAGTGCACGGCTATCATCGCGGTCTTTACCTTTGGTCGCACGAGCATCGCGGCACGCCCGAGCAGCCGGGACTGGTTTTTGGCCTTGATCGCGGGGGCTCTTGCAGTGGCTTTGCCTATCGCCTGCCGGAAGAGAACATCGAAGAATCGCTGCTGGCGCTGTGGCAGCGAGAAATGCCATATCCGTCTTACCGCCCTCATTGGCTGAGTTGCCGACTGGAGGATGGCACCAAGGTTCAGGCGCTGGGCTTTGTGTTGGAAAGGCATTTGCCCAGCTACGCCGGTAATCTGCCGGACAGTGTGCTGACTCAAGTCCTGGCCAGCGCCAGCGGGAGATACGGCACGACGTGGGAGTACGTCGAACAGACCATCCATGCACTGCGTAATCACGCCATGCCGGATGTCAGCCTGGAGAAGCGCTTCAAACGTTGCAGGCCGGTGTTGTTGGCGGTTTGATCCGGCCACATGGCCGAAAACGTAACGCGTAGCGGTCTGCCTAGACGGCTACGCGTGTTCTCCCTCACGTTACGCGTTTGCTTCTCGCGACTGGCTCGCCACCCGCGTATGCCGCAGCGTAGGTGCCAGGAAAACGATCGACAGCACGCAAGCGCCGACCAGCATGATGAACCCGCCATTCCAGCCGAAATGATCGACGGTATAGCCCATGAGCGCACTCGCCGCGACTGAGCCGCCCAAGTAGCCGAACAGCCCCGTAAAACCTGCCGCAGTGCCCGCTGCCTTTTTCGGTGCCAGTTCCAGCGCTTGCAAGCCAACCAGCATGACCGGGCCGTAGATCAGGAAGCCGATGGAAACCAGTGCAATCATGTCGATTGTCGGGTTACCCGGCGGATTGAGCCAGTACACCAGCGTCGCTACAGTCACCAGCAGCATGAACACAATACCGGTCAACCCACGGTTGCCACGGAAAATTTTGTCCGACATCCAGCCGCACAGCAGGGTGCCCGGAATACCTGCCCACTCGTAAAAGAAGTATGCCCAGGACGTCTTATCGACATCGAAGTGTTTGGCTTCCTTGAGGTAGGTCGGCGCCCAGTCCAGTACGCCGTAGCGCAGCAGGTAGACAAATACGTTGGCGAGGGCGATGTACCACAGCATTTTGTTGCGCAGCACGTATTTGACGAAGATTTCCTTGGCGCTGAATTCCTCTTCATGGCTGGCGTTATAGCCTTCCGGGTAATCGTTCTTGTACTCCTCGACCGGTGGCAGACCCACCGACTGTGGGGTGTCGCGCATCGTGGCAAACGCGAACAATGCCACGAACAGCGCCACTGCCGCCGGTACGTAGAACGCCGCGTGCCAGTCATTCGTCCAGCCCAGACCCAGCAAGAACAGCGGACCGATCAAGCCGCCACCCACGTTGTGGGCCACGTTCCATACCGACACCACGCCGCCGCGCTCTTTCTGTGACCACCAGTGCACCATGGTCCGCCCGCTCGGTGGCCAGCCCATGCCCTGTGCCCAGCCGTTGATGAACAGCAGAATGAACATGATCGTCACGCTCGACGTTGCCCAAGGCGCAAAGCCGAACACGAACATTACCAGCGCCGAAATCAGCAGGCCAAACGGCAAGAAGTAACGGGGGTTGGAGCGATCAGACACCAGCCCCATCAAGAACTTCGACAAACCATAGGCAATCGCGATGGCCGAGATCGCCACCCCGAGCTCACCTCGGGTGTAGCCTTCGTCGATCAGGTACGGCATGGCTAGGGAAAAGTTCTTGCGCAGCAGGTAGTAGCCCGCGTAACCGAAGAAGATGCCTGCAAAAATCTGCCAGCGCAGACGGCGATACGTAGGGTCGACACGCTCGGCAGGCATGCGAGCCTGATGCGCGGCTGGTCGGAAAAAGGCAAACATCGACACACTCCAGATTGTTCGTATTGTTATGCGAAATCGAATATTACATTTTCATTACAGAAAATAGGAAGGCTTCCCATCGGCAAAAGTTCCGAAATTTCGGCAGATTGGCGTGTTGGATTGCGAACATGACGAGATGGTATGCGGCGGCTTGCGGCGTTCAGCAGCGTCCTACTTGAGAATCAGAATCGATAACCTTACTGGCACACCGTTCACGCTCTAACATCGCCGTCATTCGCCGCATGGCGCTCAGAGACGAGGTGAAGGTGAAACCGCGATGGAGGCTGTCAGCCATTCTGGGGTGCTGTGCGCTGTTGCTCATCGAGACGTCGAGCGGCACAACGGAACGACCTCAATTCGATCAGTACGTATCTCCCGTTTATCCCTCCGCCTTGCGCGGCGGCAAGCTGTTTTCCAGTGCTTTGGTGCATTACGACGTCCATCACATGGTTCGGTGAGTGATATCCGGGTCATCGAACGTACGGACCCGAAAACCGCAAACGCCGTGGTCGCGGCCGTCAAACGCTGGCGCCTCAAGCCTTGGGAGGTGACCGGGGACATGCCAGCGGTAATCGGTGAGTCGGTGCAATTCCTATTCGATCAGGAGCGGCTGGAGAAAAGGTTGCGAATGGTGATTTCGTGGGAAAGGAGAGGAGGGTCATGAAAGAAGTATTTCCAGTGTTTTGCTACCACCCGGATCCGATTGCGACTGGGGCGATAGACGTTGGCGATGAGGTGTGCGATTGCTGTAAGCGTGCTCGAGGCTACATATACCGGGGTGGTATTTACGCCAAGTGCGATGCCGAGCTCATGTTCTGCCCGTGGTGCATCGCGGATGGTTCGGCGGCCACCAAGTTTGAGGGGACGTTCAATGATGTTGATTCATTGATCGAAGTGGGCATCCCTAAATCCGTAGTTAAGGAGGTGAATGAGCGAACGCCAAGCTATAGCTCCTGGCAGGAGAAAGTGTGGCTGCATCACTGTGGTGACGCATGCGAGTTTCATGGCGATGCTTCTGCACAGGATATTCAGGGAGCAACCGCTGATACGTTCGAGGCATTTCTAGAGGGCCAGGAGGATCACAGAGAACACTGGATTGCGGAATTCCGTAGTTACGTACCGAACGAGGATCTTGTCTTTTACAAGTACGTGTGCAGGCATTGCCGAGTGGTAAGGCTGATGTACGAATACAGCTGAACAGCTGCTTGGACCGATTGTGTCCGAGGAGCTCGCGGTCCCGATTCCTACGTTTCGCACGCCCGGCAACTGCTGGTGCACAAGGCGCACAACGAGAAATTGCCGTTTTCGGCTGAGCAGGAAATCTCCGATCAGTTCGTAAATGCGATGCCGGGGCTATTGAGCCAGTGCCTGGAGAATCCAGCGCTCAAATATCTGGATGTGTTACCGAAGGTGATTCGGGCTCGAATGTGAGTCTCGGCGGGAAGCGATTCAGGGGGACGCAGATTCTGGACCTGCGTCCCCCCTGATTTCGTCACTTTAGCTTAAGGTCAGTGTGCGGTAGCGTCGAAAGTTTGTGGCGCGTTCAAATACGGCGCGATAACGGACGCGTATTGAGTCACCGCCGCATCAACGCTGTGCTTGAGCGCCAGAGTGGCTCGGTCGATTTCTGCCATGGCTGCTGGGCCGGGGATGAATACGATTCTGTTCGCCGCGCTATCTGTCGGAACGCTTTCATTCCAGCCCTGCTCACCATTCGCAGGTACCGCAGCGGGTTGCGCCGCTACGGGAGTGGACAACTCCAATGCAATGCGCGCTTCCTGTATTGTCGCTTCTTGCGCCTTCTGTTCGGCTAACGCTTGTGCGGCTTCACGAGCTTGTTGCTCCGCTAGCAGTTGGGCCGCGAGTTGCGCGGCTTCCTCCGCCTGCCGCTGTGCCAATTCTCGTGCCGCCTGTTCTGCCTGCTGTTGAGCATATGCGCGCGCAGCCTCTTCCGCCTGCCGTTGAGCAAGCTGCCGCGCAGCCTCTTCAGCTTGGCGTTGTGCCAGTTGGCGAGCCGCTTGTTCAGCCTGGCGCTGGGCTTCCCGGCGAGCAGTCTCGTGTAGCTGGCCGATGAGTACCGAGAGTTGGTGAATAAAGTTCTCGAGATGCCAGGCACTTTCATAGGCGATGAATTGGTTCATGATTTCTGCAAGCTCTGGTGCTATCCCGACGGGAGTGCCTGTGCCATTAAATTCTTGCGCCGTCAAATGCCCTGCTGGCGGGGAAAACCCCGGAGGCAAGGCCGCAAGTTTTACAGACCTAAGCCACACGGCAACATCCCTATAGCGTGTAGCAGCCTGTACTTCTGACATGCCTGCTGTTGAACCAATGTGCCCAGCAATTTCTTCCTGAATGCGTCGAGGCTGCTGTTGTAGTAAAGCGATATAGCTAGACATTCTAAAAATCCTTTTTTTTTGTCAGTACCCAATTCTATTTGGGTGCTGTTAATTTTCTGATTTGAAACTCGGCTTACCGTTAGCGGCGCGCCATTCCTTAACTTCTTTAACGATGCCTTCGGGTGAGTTGTCGGATGATGGTTTTGGGTAATAGATTAAGTCCGAGCCATCAGGGTGTTCGCTGAGTCGCTCAAAACGCATAACAGCTTGGGTATGTTGGTACTCTGTTTTGTAATCTACAACGCAAATTTTTATGACCAAATCTAAAAACTCGGATTCAGTGATATCTTGTATTAATTCATTATTCATAGTTGGCTTCGTTTTGGTGTGTATGTTGATGAATTTTGTCGTGATTAAGGGGGGTATTAAACATCAAGTTGTCAATATTGTACACATCGCCGCCTTGAGAGATAGGATGGATGTGATGAATTTCAAATTTTACCCTTCCACCTTTTCGCTCCGTCTTTGGAGCAAAAGGTGCCAAACCTTTGGATATCAGTTGCACGTTTGTGTCATCCATATTTCTGGTCAATTCAGGATGTTTCGAAAACTCTCGCCATATTGCTCGTCTCAGACTCCCGAACTCAGCGTAATTTCTATCCCGCAGAGCATCAGCAATCACTGCAGGCACTGGTGCACCCAAGCCGGTCATCGCGCGCCCTTGCCAATTAGGATCTGCTTCTCCTCCGACGCCAGCCACAACCCCAGGCAAATACCTAGGGCTTTTGAACATCACATAGACAGGATCCAGTCCCGACTCATCCGGGAATACCAGAATGAGATCGTCGATGTCTTCAATATCGTAGGTCGGGTATTCCTCAAACGAACCTGATACCGGAGACAACGGTGCTCCGGCATAGGGATAGGTGTCCGGTGCCTCGACCGGTAAAACTGTAGATTTGTTCTCTGGACTTACTGCCGGAGTCCAGATCAAACTCGGTTTTGTATCGCCGTCTCGGGTGAACTCATATCTCTTGGTGGCGGAGTTGTATGTGAAAGATCGAACGCGAACTTGGGCGCCGACGGTTACACCATCAGCCTTGATCCACGCATGGGCGAGCTCGCCCTCCACTTCTTCGAACGCCATGCGATGCGTAACATCTACCGTTCCTTTCTTGCTGGCGATGAAATGCAGATCCACATCTCGGCTTACCCCTACTTGGGATGCAGCCGTCGCCAAAATTGACGGGCCGAGGTCACTGTTGGCCAGTTCCGTTGGGTACAACAACGCCAACTGAGGCAAGGCTCGTCCTAGAGCTCTTGCTGCTTGGCGAGTAAAGAGCCTTTCAGCAACGACTTTTGCTTTATCAGCCACTGTAGGAACGTTTGTCGCGGGGGCTGTATGGCCAGCAACAACTGTCCAGAGCCGATGTGCATCAGCAATATGTTTGGCTACTAAAAGTTCATTGTTTTTTTGTTGGTTTAGAACAGCATGCTCTGCGTACTGCGCGGACAGTTCGCTTGAAGACTGCATGAGTTGTTGAATAGCTCGCTTGTGCAGTCGCGCGTCCAGTGCATCTTTATAGGCTTGGGCCCATGCCTGGTGCACCTGATATGCTTGTTCCGCACTTGTGCTTCTAGCGCCGAGAATCGCTTTGTATTGCTCGCTGGTAATCGCCAGTGGGTCACTGCCCACGAACAAGTGAGCTGAGGTCTCCTTGTTTTTTGAAAATTCCGTTTTCTGAGAGATCAGATAATTGATTTGAGTTTTTTGAAGGAGAATTGCCTCTAGTAGAGGTTGCCCGGTTAGTTCAGCCAAATCGGATGTCGATTGAGTTTCCGCTGCTAATGTTGCGGACAGTGAGATGACTGCGTCGCTGTACTTTTTATCCAGCTCTGCTTTCAAGGATGCGTATGAATGAGGAAGGGTTTCCAGCGCTTGCTGGTGAGCCGCGACGATGCGTGCTCGTTCCGCGCGGGCGGCGGCCTCTGCCTGTGCGGCTCTGGCCTGTTCTACAATCTGTGCGTTTCGGTGAGCCGCCGCTTCGGCTTGAATGCGCGCCTGCTCTGCTGCATCTGCAATGGCTTTAGCCTGTGCTTCCGCCTGTGCGCGAACGGCCGCCTCGGCTTCGAGTCTTGCAATCTCTGCCCGTTGCTGAGCTTCCCATTCTCGACGACGTTTGTCTTGAAGGCGCAAACGGCGCCTCTTGGAGCTGGACAGCGTTCCTGGCCTGCCGCCTTCCCCACCACCTTTGCCGCCGAATCCAAATGTCCAACCGTCGCGTGATGCGGGCAGGCCACCTCCAGATCCATATGGATTGGCTGGTGGTTGCCCTCGATTGACTACAATGTTTTTTTCATCTGTGTTGCCCATACAGTTCTCCTTTTTTCTGTATGGGTAAGCACGTAATCTTTATTACCTCCGGATTAGGTAATAGATATGTATGTCGTATTTGTTTTTATTTGGTGTAAATGCAACGCTATTAATTACCTTTCGATACGCTTTGATTAGATGTAACAGGCTGAAAAAAGCCCGCCATTGCAGCGGGCTCGTAATACGTTTTTTGTCACGCGACTTGAATCACCACCTTCCCAACCGCCTTCCTCTGCCCCAACGAATCAATCGCTTCCCCCGCTTTCTCCAGCGGATAAACCTTCGACACCAGAGGCTTCAACTTCCCCTCGCCAAACCACTTGAACAACTGCTGAAAGTTCGCCGCATTGTCCTGCGGTTGCCGCTGAGCGAACGATCCCCAGAACACGCCGACCACTGAAGCGCCTTTCAGCAGGGTGATGTTCACGGGCAATTCTGGAATGCGGCCGCTGGCGAAGCCGACGACGAGGAGACGGCCGTTCCACGCGAGGGCACGGACGGCTTGGTCGAAAAGGTCGCCGCCGACGGGATCGTAGATGACGTCAACGCCGTTGCCGTTGGTGAGGCGTTTGAGTTCGTCCTTGAGGCTGGTTTCGCTGTAGTTGATGAGTTCGTCGGCACCTGCGTTTTTGGCCACGTCAAGTTTATCGGCGCTGCTGGCGGCGGCGATGACGCGGGCGCCCATGGCTTTGCCGATTTCGACCGCCGCCAGGCCTACGCCGCCTGAGGCGCCGAGGACGAGCAGGGTTTCACCCGGTTGCAGGTGGGCGCGCTGTTTGAGGGCGTGCATGGAGGTGCCGTAGGTCATGCTGAATGCGGCGGCGGTGGTGAAGTCCATCGCCTCTGGAATGGGTAGGACGTTGTAACCGGCAACGGCAATCTGCTCCGCAAAGCTGCCCCAGCCGGTTAACGCCATGACGCGGTCGCCAACCTTCAGGTGGCTGACTTTCTCCCCCACCGCCGCGACCACCCCCGAGGCTTCTCCGCCAGGCGAAAAGGGAAAGGGTGGTTTGAATTGGTATTTGCCCTCGATGATCAGCGTGTCAGGAAAATTGACCCCGGCGGCGTGCACCGTCAGCAGGATTTCGTTTTTCTTCGGCTCGGGCGGCGGAACGTCGTCGAGCACCAGCGTTTGCGGAGGGCCAAAGGCTTTACAGAGCACGGCTTTCATCGAGGGCTATTCCTTTTCCAGTGATGGCCGATAAGTGTAGGTAGAGAGGTTTAGGGGTCAACGAGCATGCCCCGGCCTGATAGGCGTGCATAAGCTGAAGTAAGCTATGGCGCGAACCGAATGAGGAGTGGACTGTGAAAGCGTGGATTCTGATGGTGCTGGCGTTGTCGATGCCCGTGGTGGCCATGGCCGAAGAGGGCGGGGGCGAGAAGGACGACCCGAACAAGGTTTCGTACGTGGCCCTGACCCCGCCATTCGTAGGTAACTACGCGCTTGACGGTGGGCCGAAACTGCACGTCTACAAGGCCGACGTGGCCCTGCGTGTCACGGGCGCTGAAGCGCAGAAGCTGGTCAAGGCCAATGAGCCGCTGATTCGCAACCAGTTGGTCGCCTTGTTCACCCAGCAAACCGTCGACAGCATGAGCAACGTGGACGCCAAAGAGAAACTGCGTCAGGAGGCGTTGAAGCAGACTCAGCAGGTGCTGAGCCAAGAGACCGGCAAGCCTGTGGTAGATGATTTGCTGTTCAACAACTTTATTGCGCAGTGAGTGGCATTGCCTCTCTGTAGCATTACGGCTTGCCGACGGTGGCGTATTTGAAATCGCTGCCGCGCCTACAGGGCGGAATTAGCGCAGTGCCAGCACCGCTGCCCATTGATCGGGCGTTACCGGCATGACCGAGAGGCGGCTGCCTTTTTGTACGAGAGGCAGTTGCTCCAGTGCAGCCTGCTGTTTGAGATAGCCCAAGCCAAGCACCTTGGGAAAGGCTTCCATGAAGCCAACATCGATGGCGCTCCATGGGTTCTTTTCCGCGCTGGCTTTGCTATCGAAGTAGTGACTGCCCTTGTCCAGGGCAGTGGGGTCCGGGTACGCAGCCCGGATGATTTCACCAATGCCCGCGATGCCTGGCTCCGGGCAACTGGAGTGATAGAAAAAGAACGCGTCACCCGGCGCCATCGCTCTTAAAAAGTTGCGCGCCTGATAATTACGAACACCGTCCCAGCGAGCTTGGCCGAGAGTTTGCAAGTCAGTGATCGACAACTCGTCGGGCTCGGATTTCATCAGCCAATAGGCCATTTTCTAGGGCTCCGGAGGGTGGTCTGGACAGGTTGTCCGACGCTTTTATGACAAACCGACAGTCGGTTGACGCCAGCATTTGCGTGTTGGATCACGTTACCGCAGAATGCCGCCATTTTCAGCGCTACACCGTTACGCGGCCTCACAAAACATGCCGTGGACGTCAGGATTTTGATTTGCCAAAGGGGGGCGATCAATGCAACGCAAGCCGGATTTACTATGGATTTTGGTCATTTTGTTCGGCTTGGGTATCGTCACTACCGGTTACGCGCAAAGTTTGTGGGCGTCTAAAACCGATGCACCGGTTGAGGTCACTCAGCAGCAACAGCAACCCGTTCATCGTTAACCGAACGCAGACTGCGCATTGGGCTATGGAAGTGAGCCCGCTCGGCAATAGAGCGGGTCACTGCAGCAACGCAGGGATGGACAATTCGCCTACGCCGCTCTGACGCAAGCGCACCACCGTGCTGAGCCGGTGGAACAGAATCGGGCGTTGATCCCGATTACGCGATATACCAGCGCTTGTCCGACACCGTTCCTTGCAACGGCACATCCCAACTGGCTATAGCCAGTTTTTCCACTCTCTGACACTCATGAGCCAGGCCCAGCAAGACGGGCTTCTGCCAGGCGCCCCTTCGTGCACGGTAGGCAAGGCTCCGGTCATAGAAGCCGCCGCCCATCCCAAGGCGCCCGCCCTGATCGTCGAAGCCCACCAGCGGCATCAGGATCAAGTCCAGCGCCCAGATTCTGCGCTGTTGACGCAGGTTGATGTGGGGTTCAGGAATGCGGAAACGGTTGGGTTTGAGACGGTCGCCCGGCCGAATTCGCTGAAAGACCATACGCGTGCGCGGCCAAGGGCTCAGAACGGGCAGGTACGTTTTCTTGCCACGCCGTTGCGCCTCCCGCATCAAGAGGCGCGGATCGATTTCACCGTCCATCGGAAGGTACAGAGAAACATGTCGGGCACGACGGAAAAGCGGATTCTGCGCCAGTTGCCGATACAAACCCTCGGCTGCCTTTCGCTGCGCAGCGCGGCTGAGCGAGCGACGAGTTTTGCGCAGGAGGCGACGTAACTGGGGGCGGGAAAGCAGGGCGGGGTCGGTCAGGGAAGCGGCGCCAGAGGAGGTCATGCGGCGGGTCCGTGAGAGCGTGAGGACCGCGCGTCAGAGACTCACGATCCCACTGCCAGGCAGGTGGCCTGGCGCGGGTTTGGAATTCGGGGCTCCCCGACGAACCGCTGTCGGTGTAGCCCTTGAACCCGAAAGTTCAAGGTGGAGATTGCAGGAGGCTTTAAGGCTTTCCGTCGAGCGGACATGCACACCAGCCCCAACGTGCAACCCCCGTGGTTGTGCGTATCGGCTCAGGGACATGACCGACTGGCAAGCACTCCAGGGAGCGGGCGTCAGTATACCGAATGATGTCCGAACAATCAGCCATGTGCTTTATCCGAATCCGTGGCAAGAGCCAGATCTACGCGGTCCAGCAGGTCGCGTACCTGCTCGCGGGTTGCGCCGCTGGTCGACGATTCGGGACGTTCCTGTTTGTGCAGCAGGTCGTGAGTGATGTTCAAGGCTGCCATTACGGCGATGCGGTCGGCACCGATGACTTTGCCGCTGCTGCGGATCTCCCGCATCTTGCCATCGAGGTAGCGTGCGGCGCTGACGAGGTTGGTGCGCTCTTCCTGAGGGCAGATGATCGAATACTCTTTGTCGAGGATCTGCACAGTGATGCTGTTGCCGTTACTCATGAGTCTTGCTCCAGGGCCTTGAGGCGCGAAATCATCGACTCGACCTTCTGCCGGGCGATTTCGTTCTTTTCAATGAGGTGAGCGCGTTCCTCGCGCCAGCTTTTTTCCTGAGCTAATAGGAGTCCGTTTTGGCTTTTTAGTTGCTCGACACGGTCGATCAATAACTCCAGTCGGGCCATCAGCGCTTGCAGGTCGTTGTCTTCCATCGTTTTCCACTGATAGTTTTCTGATGAGTGGTGCAGGAGCTGGCCTCAGGAACTGCCTTCACTGTCGCCTGGATAGCTTGCGCGCGTCTGCCGGTGCTACGATACAAGCCCTTCATTCTAGACATTGCGCCGCTTGGCGCCTAGTTGCCCATGCCTAATCCGAATTCCCCTTACAACGCCTTCGCCGCCCTGCTCAGCGGCGCAGGTCATCCCGTTTCTCCCGCCGAATTGCACGGCCTGTTGCTGGGCCGCAGTTGCGCAGGCGCCGGCTTCGACGCCGATGGCTGGTTCGACGACGCGCAAGAGCTGTTGCAAACCGAGCCACAGGCCAATGTCCGTCAAGCGCTGATTGGCTTGCAGGAGATGGTCAAAGGCGAACTGACCAGCGACGAAATGGCCGTCGTGCTGCTGCTTCCGGATGACGACGAACCGCTGGCCACTCGCGCCGCAGCCCTTGGCCAGTGGTGCCAGGGTTTTCTTCATGGTTTCGCGAGGATCGGCGGTCAGAGCATGAGCGAAGACGCCCAGGGCGTGTTGCAGGATTTGGCGGCCATCGCGCAGATTCAGGACGCCTTGGAAGAGTCCGAAGATGCCGAGAACGACTACATGGAAGTCATGGAATACATGCGCGTTGCGCCTCTGCTGCTGTTCACCGAATTCAACAAGAAAGTCGAGCCGCAAGCGAAGCCTTCGCTGCACTGATTCCCCACCCCCGGCTATCCGGTCGTCAACGGTGCGATAACCGCCGACCGTACGCCTTCAGGAGGACCGTATTTGCCCATGATCCGTATCCCGAAAGCCGAATACAGCCGTCGCCGCAAAGCCTTGATGGAGCAGATGGAGCCCAACAGCATTGCCATCTTGCCTGCGGCGGCCGTGGCCATCCGCAATCGTGATGTCGAACATGTTTACCGCCAGGACAGTGACTTTTATTACCTGAGTGGTTTCCCCGAGCCAGAAGCGGTGATCGTACTGATTCCTGGTCGGGAGTATGGCGAGTACGTGCTGTTTTGCCGTGAGCGCAATGCCGAGCGCGAGTTGTGGGATGGCTTGCGCGCCGGGCAAGACGGGGCGGTGCAGGATTACGGCGCGGACGATGCGTTTCCGATCACCGACATCGACGACATCCTGCCGGGCCTGATCGAAGGTCGGGATCGGGTGTATTCGTCTATGGGCAACAATCCCGAGTTCGATCGCCATGTCATGGAGTGGATCAACGTGATTCGCTCCAAGGCCCATCTGGGCGCGCAGCCACCGAAGGAATTCGTTGCGTTGGATCACCTTCTGCACGACATGCGCCTGTATAAATCGGCGGCGGAAGTGAAAGTGATGCGAGAAGCGGCGCGTATTTCCGCCCGTGCTCATGTCCGGGCGATGCAGGCGAGCCGGGCAGGTCTTCATGAATACAGCCTGGAGGCCGAGCTGGATTACGAGTTCCGCAAAGGCGGGGCGAAGATGCCAGCCTATGGTTCCATCGTCGCCTCCGGCCGCAATGCCTGCATCCTTCATTACCAGGAGAATGACGCCGCGTTGAAGGAGGGCGACTTGGTGCTGATCGATGCCGGTTGTGAGATCGACTGCTACGCCAGCGACATCACTCGCACCTTCCCGGTCAACGGCCGGTTCTCGCCGGAGCAGAAGGCGATCTACGAGTTGGTGCTCAAGTCTCAGGAGGCCGCGTTTGCCGAGATCAAGCCGGGCAATCACTGGAACCAGGCCCACGAGGCCACCGTGCGGGTGATCACGGCGGGGCTGGTCGAGTTGGGTCTGCTTCAAGGCGATGTCGATGAACTGATTGCCGGTGAAGCGTAC
Source organism: Pseudomonas sp. RIT409 (assembly GCF_003052515.2). GTDB lineage: Bacteria > Pseudomonadota > Gammaproteobacteria > Pseudomonadales > Pseudomonadaceae > Aquipseudomonas. The sequence continues at coordinate 358,477 of NZ_QARE02000002.1, forward strand.
AAAGCTTTCTACATGCACCGCGCCGGGCATTGGCTGGGCATGGATGTCCATGACGTCGGCGAATACAAGGTCGGCGGTGAGTGGCGAGTGTTGGAGGCCGGCATGGCTCTGACCGTCGAACCGGGCATTTACGTGGCGCCGGACAACCAGAACGTGGCGAAGAAATGGCGCGGGATCGGTGTGCGAATCGAGGACGATGTCGTGGTAACCAAAAAAGGGTGTGAAATTCTGACCGGCGACGTACCCAAGTCTGTGGCCGACATCGAGGCATTGATGGCCGCTGCGCGAAGCGAGGTTGCATGAGCCGTTTTGACCTGGCCATCGTCGGTGGAGGGCTGGTGGGTGCCAGCCTCGCCATGGCCCTCCAGTCCGGGGCCAAGGCGCGCGGCTGGAAGATCGTCCTGATCGAACCCTTCGCCCCCGGCGATGCCTGGCAGCCAAGCTACGACGCGCGGTCGTCCGCGCTGTCGTTCGGTGCGCGTCAGATCTACGAGCGCCTGGGCCTCTGGCAGCAGGTCGCCCGTCGTGCCGAACCGATTCTGCAGATTCATGTGTCGGACAAGGGCCGTTTCGGTGCGACGCGCCTGTCCTCCATGCAGGAAGGGGTGCCTGCCCTAGGCTACGTGGTCGAGAACGCCTGGCTTGGGCAATGCCTGTGGCAGGGGCTGGACAGGGACGTCATCAGCTGGCGCGTGCCCGCCGAAGTCAAGGCCATGGAAGCGCTGTCGAACGGCTATCGCCTGACCCTGAGCGACGAGAGCGAAATCGATTGCAATCTGGCGGTCCTCGCCGATGGCGGCCGCTCGTCCCTGCGCGAACAATTGGGCATTGGTGTTCGCACCGTGCCGTATGACCAGTGCGCGCTGATCGCCAACATTACGCCCGGCGAGGCCCATGGGGGCCAAGCCTTCGAGCGTTTTACCGACAACGGCCCGATGGCCCTGTTGCCGCTGCCGGAAAACCGCTGTGCGCTGGTCTGGACGCGCACAGGCGAAGACGTAAAACGTTTGATGGCCCTGGATGACCGCAGCTTTCTTGCCGAATTGCAGAGCGTATTCGGTTACCGCCTGGGCGCATTGCAGCAGGTCGGTGCACGCCATAGTTATCCGCTGGCACTGATTGAGGCCGAAGAGCAGGTACGCTCGAACCTGGTGGTGCTGGGCAACGCTGCCCACAGCCTGCATCCGATCGCGGGGCAAGGCTTTAACCTCTCGCTGCGGGATGCCGCGGCGCTGGCGCACGCATTGCTGACCAGCCATGCCTCCCCCGGAGACCTGGCAACCCTGCAGACCTACCGCGATCGCCAGTACCGGGACCAGAAGGTCACGGTCGGGTTCTCCGATCAGGTCACGCGCTTGTTCGGCAGCCGCGAACCCATGATCGCCGCCGGGCGTAACCTTGGCCTGTTGGGGCTGGACCTTCTGCCTTCGGCCAAGAGCTGGTTTGCGCGTCAAGCCATGGGGCTGGGAACGCGAACCGATGTTTAACCCCTCCATTCATTCGTGGCCGATGCCACAGGCGAGAACGATATAAAGCATGGAAACGCGCGCAGATCTGCTGATTGTCGGGGCCGGAATGGTCGGTAGCGCGTTGGCGCTGGCGTTGCAAAACAGTGGTCTGAATATTTTGGTGGTTGACGGCAGCCCGTTAAGCGTCAAACCGTTCGATCACTCAGCACCCTTCGAGCCGCGCGTCAGTGCCTTGTCGGCGGCCAGTCAGCGAATTCTTACGCGCCTGAACGTCTGGGAAGGCATCGCCTCGCGGCGGGTCAGTCCTTATGGCGAGATGCACGTTTGGGACGGCAGCGGCACCGGCAACGTGCATTTTTCAGCCGCCAGCGTGCACGCCGAGGTGCTGGGCCACATCGTGGAAAACCGGGTCGTCCAAGATGCTTTGATAGAGCGCTTGCACGACACCGATATCGGGTTGCTGGCCAATGCGCGGCTGGAGCAGATGCGCCACTCCGCAGATGACTGGCTGCTGACGCTCTCCGATGGTCGCAAACTGCGTGCCCCACTGGTGGTGGCCGCTGATGGAGCGAACTCGACGGTACGCCGCATGACCGGCACCGCCACGCGGGAATGGGACTACATGCACCATGCCATTGTGACCAGCGTGCAGACGGCCGAGACCCATCACCAGACGGCGTGGCAACGGTTCACGGACGAAGGCCCGCTCGCCTTCCTGCCCCTTGCCCGCGGCGCAGAGCACTGGTGCTCCATTGTCTGGTCCGTGACGCCGGATGAGTCAGAGCGCCTCATGAAGCTAGGAGAGCAAGCCTTCTGTCATGAGCTTCAGAACGCTTTCGAAGGCCGCCTCGGCAAGGTCCTCGCAGTGGATCCGCGCCTGTGCGTACCGCTGCGTCAGCGACACGCCAAACGCTATGTAGCCGAGGGGCTGGCGCTGATCGGTGACGCCGCCCACACCATTCATCCGCTGGCGGGGCAGGGCGTGAACCTCGGATTTCTCGACGCTGCAGTGCTGGCCGAAGTGCTGCAGTCGGCAGCGGAGCGGGGCGAACGATTGGCCGACGTTAAAGTACTGAGCCGTTACGAGCGTCGTCGCATGCCCCATAACCTGGCGCTGATGGCGGCCATGGAGGGGTTCGAGCGTTTATTCCAGGCCGATCCACTGCCGCTTCGCTGGTTGCGAAACACCGGTTTGAAAATGGTCAACCGGTCGACCGAAGCCAAGGCATTGTTCGTCAGGCAGGCGCTCGGGCTGGCCGGAGATCTGCCGGAGCTGGCAAGGCTCTGATCCTCCGTCCGGCCTGATCGGCGGTGGGGTGAGGCGTCCAGGACGGACGCCTCACCCCACACCTCTCGGGCAGCCACGCTTCAATGCATCGCTGCGCCGCCGATCGAGGTACGGATGCGTCCTTCGACACGGCGCTTCAACAGACGTTGTTCCAGCAGCAGGCGCGAGCCTTGAGCCGCATTGGCCCGTCCCCACTCTTCCAGCAGTTCGAGGCAAGAGTGGTCGATGTAGCGAAGGTTGCCCAGCGGAACATGCAATGTGGTGCCCGGTGGGACGCTGCCCAGAGCCTGCGTCAGTGCGGGCACCTTGAGGAAAGTCGCAGCGCCATTCAGGCGCAGTTCCATTTCTCCCTCGGCCTCCAGGTCGACAAAGTTGATCTTCAGGCGCGATGCGTTCAGTGCCAGCTTGACCAGGGTCAGACCGAATCCAATCAGCACGCCGGTCAGTAGGTCAGTGAGGATGATCGAACTGGCCGTGGCGGCGTAGATAAACATCGGCATCCGGCCATAACGACCCAGTCCGCGTAGCGCCTTGAGATCGACCAGCTTGAAGCCCGTGAACACCAGCACGCCGGCCAGGCTTGCCACCGGGATGCTTTGCAGCACGCTCGAAAGCAACATCACGAATGCCAGCAACCAAAGGCCGTGAAAGATCGTGGACATGCGCGTTCTGGCCCCTGCCTGGACGTTGGCCGAGCTGCGGACGATCACCCCGGTCATGGGCAATGCGCCGACCAGACCGCAGAGCATGTTGCCAATGCCCTGAGCGCTGAGCTCTTTGTCGAAATCCGAGCGCGGCCCGTTATGCATTCGGTCCACGGCAGCTGCCGACAGCAGTGTTTCCGCACTGGCGATGAACGCCACGGCAGTCGCGGCAATCAGTACGGCGGGGTTGGCGAGGTTGAGCAGATCCCCCGGGCTCAGCCAATCGATGGCTTCAGCGAGGTTGGCCGGGACTTCCACACGATTGACGTCTAAATTCATGAGCAAGCTGATCGCTGTCGCGATACCCACGCCCAGCAGCGCGCCGGGAACGAAGCGCAGCGACGAAGGGCGAGCCTTTTCCCACAACCACATCACGGCAATGGTGCCCAGCCCCAGCAGGCCCGCCTGCATACCGCTGCCCGGCCCGATGGCACCGAACAAGGTCTCGGGAAAGGCAATCAGGTTGTCCAGCCCAGAGGGTTTCGGGCCACTGTCGAACATGACATGCACCTGGGAAAGTACGATCAGCACGCCGATACCGGCCAGCATCCCATAGACCACAGCCGGGGCGGTCACCCGGAACCAGCAACCGAGTTTGAGTCGTCCAGCGACCAACTGCAGCAGGCCAGCCAGCACCAGTATCGGCCCGAGCATGGCCATGCCGTGTTCACGCACCAACTCGAACACCAGGACCGCCAGCCCAGCGGCCGGCCCGCTGACCTGCAAAGGCGAGCCCGCTAGCCAGCCGACCACGATGCCACCGATGATCCCGGTGATCAGGCCCTTTGCCGGTGGCAGGCCCGACGCGATGGCGATTCCCATGCACAACGGCAGGGCCACCAGAAAAACCACCACGGACGCCAGTAGCTCCCGTGGCAACAACGACTTCAGATCTGCAGTAGCCATGACGACTCTCCGGAAAAACTTCAGGCGTGACAAATCCCGACGGCGCGTGCGAAGCGCGGCCGTTACAGGCTTGAGTGGGGGTGAAGCGGTCAGTGCCGATGCAGGCTCACGGGGGTGAGCCTGCGATCAGCCGGCGATCAATATCGCGCGCGCGGCGGCGTCGCCGTCGGAATGGCATCTTCGCTGTCCAGCGGCAGGAAGCGGTCTTGCTCGGCGTCGTAGGCGCGGATTTCGCTGGTCTCGATGTCGTAGACCCAGCCATGAATGAACAGCTGGCCGCTGGCGAGCTTCGAGGCCACGGACGGGTGAGTGCGCAAGTGCTGCAGCTGGGCGATGACGTTCTCTTCGGTGAGGACGTGCATGGTTTCGTGCTCGCCGGTGCAGCTGCAGTTGTGCTCGACCACGGTCCTGGCCACTTCGGCGTGACGTAGCCAGGCTTTGACCGTTGGCATCTTTTCCAGGGTATCCGGGTTGAGCACCGCACGCATGGCACCGCAGTCGGAGTGGCCGCAGATGATGATGTGCTGAACACCCAGCGCCATGACGGCGTACTCAATGGCGGTGGACACGCCACCGTTCATCGGGCCGTAAGGTGGAACCACGTTGCCGACGTTACGGGTCACGAACAGGTCGCCTGGCGAGCTCTGGGTGATCAGTTCCGGGACGATGCGTGAGTCGGCACAGGTGATGAACATCGCGCGCGGATGCTGGGCAGTCGCGAGCTTTTTGAACAGTTCTTCCTGTTGCGGGAAAACGTCATGGCGAAAATGCTTGAAGCCATCGACGATGTGCTGCAGCGCCTCGTTGGCGGATTCGGCTTTGCCCGAGGCCTGGGGTGCGGCGGCCTGAGGCTGTTTATCCCTGTTGCTCATGTCTCATCCTCTCTGTCGGATTGAAGTGGAGTTTCCAGTGATTCCTGTGGACGACCCACTTTTTTCTGGCATGACGGACAATTCCATCTGTGCGCGACCAGTCGGTCACTTGCGAAACACCTTAGCGATAGAAACTTAATTGAAACTGAATGCATCGCTCTAGCTCGCGGGTTTGGCTTAAGAAAATCTTAACCTGCGGCTGTACCCACGCCTGTAGCAGTCCATTTTGCAGGATGCAGCGCCCTCGAGACCGGTACCACCTGCGCACCGGGCTGCGCCAGAGAGCGTCGCACGGGTCGTGAGCAACTGACAGTCAAGACGACATCGGAGTCACAACAAAGACATCTGGCCGCCCGGCGGACAGAAGGCTTCACAGTCCAATCTGAAACTGTCGCGCCGGTTCAGGCCCAATTTCTTCACCGCCATACTGTAGCGCTGCGCCAGCAGTTCGGCGAACACCCCTTCACCCCGCATGCGCGATCCGAAACGGCTGTCGTACACCTGGCCGCCTCGACTCTGGCGCACCAGGCTCATGACGTGCTCGGCTCGCTGTGGATAATGTGCCTGCAGCCATTCCTCGAACAGCGGGGCCACCTCCAATGGCAAACGCAGCATGACGTAGCTGGCACTCAACGCCCCGGCCGCCTTGGCCTCGGCCATGAGTTTTTCCAGCTCCATGTCGTTGATCATCGGAATCATCGGAGCCAGCAGGACACCCACGGGTACGCCTGCGTCGCGCAAGACGCGGATCGCGCGCAGCCTGGCCTTGGGCGCGGCAGCCCGAGGTTCGAGGATACGCTTGAGTTCATCGTCCAGCGACGTGAGGCTGATGAATACCGACACCAGATTGAGTTTTGCCAGTTCAGCGAGAAGATCCAGGTCGCGAAGGATGAGTGACCCTTTCGTGATGATCGTGACCGGATGACGATAGCGAAGCAGCACTTCGAGTGTGGCCCGAGTGAGGTTGTAGTCCCGCTCGATGGGTTGGTACGGATCGGTATTCGCGCCCAGGGTGATGGGGGCCACTTGGTAGCCGGGTTTGGACAACTGTTGTTCGAGCAGCGCGGCGGCGTTGGTCTTGGCGATCAGCTTCGTTTCGAAATCCAGGCCGGGAGACATGTCCCAATAGGCATGGGAAGGACGCGCATAGCAATAGATGCAGCCGTGTTCGCAGCCCCGGTAGGGGTTGATCGAGCGATCGAACGGAATGTCCGGCGAGGTGTTGCGCGCAATGATGCTCTTGGCGGTTTCCAGGGTCACCGTCGTGCCTTGCGTCAAGGGTGCTTCCTGGTACCAGCCATCGTCCTCGGCGACCGAGCGGTTGGGTGCAAAACGATTGTGGGGATTGGTGGCCGTGCCGCGGCCACGCGGGGGCAACTGAACGGACATGCTCACCTCACGAGTACTGTTTTTATATACAGTATCGCGAATCATTCTTTGGCTCCATGCCTTTTCTCCGCTTTGAGTGAGCCCGCCGATCAGTGGCTCAACGATTCTTTGACATCCGTCTCACATCATCTTGACCCACAGCTACTCACACTGACCGCACCTTAACCACCACTCTGTTGGACGGTATGCCACGATGCGCATTCGACTGTTTGCTTGTTTTGCGGCCGCACTGTTTGGGTTGTGCATGGGCGGGCTCGTTCAGGCTGAAGATCTCCAGACGCCTGCCATGCGTCCGGGCGAATGGGCGCAACCCATCGACAAGCATTACAACCTTTACCAAATCACCCCGAGCCTCTATCGCAGCCGCTTGCCTGACGCTGCGTCGCTTCCTCTTCTGAAGACGCTGGGCGTGGTTACCGTGGTCGACTTTCTCAAAGAGAGCGATGACACATGGCTGACCGATCCATCAGTGACGCAGGTGCAGATCCCGCTGCAAGCCGCGCATATCGATGACGCCGACATCCTTCAAAGCTTGCGCGCCATCCAGACGGCCCAGCAGAAAGGCCCGGTGTTGATCCATTGCAAGCATGGGCTGGATCGGACCGGCCTGGTGTCGGCCATGTACCGCATCGTCATTCAAGGATGGAGCAAGCAGGCTGCGCTCGATGAAATGGAGCATGGTGGCTATGGCAGCGAAGATAGCCTCAGGCACGGCATCGCCTACATCAATAACGTGGATGTTGTGGCGTTGAAGAAAGCATTCGACAGCGGCGCCTGTAGCACCAGTGGGTTTGCCGGCTGCGCGATCAAGGGTTGGTTTCAGAAGACTGATCTGGCCGGCGTGCCTACGCTCCTATGGCGCTTGTGAGTGTCAAGGCGCACCCGCGCTGCAACATCTGGTAACGGCTCCAGACGGACTTCGCGGATGAGATTCACTACCATTTCGCCTCATTTCAAACGCAAGAGATCCTCCGCATGCAGGCGAGCAAGCGTCTTCTGGCTGCCTTGGCATTGGCCGTGTTCGGCAGTGCTGCACAGGCCGCCGATGAAGTGGTGGTGTACTCATCCCGCATCGATGAGCTGATCAAGCCGGTTTTCGATGCGTATACCGCAAAGACTGGCGTGAAGGTTAAGTTCATCACCGATAAGGAAGCGCCGCTGATGCAGCGCATCAAAGCCGAAGGGCAGAACGCGACAGCTGACCTGCTGCTTACGGTAGACGCTGGGAACCTCTGGCAAGCCGAGCAAATGGGGATTTTGCAGCCGTTCACATCGCCGGTGATCGATCAGAACATTCCCTCACAGTATCGCTCTTCGACTCACGCCTGGACGGGCCTGAGCCTGCGCGCGCGCACCATTGCCTACTCGACCGACCGGGTAAAGCGCGAGGATCTGACGACCTACGAGGCGCTGGCTGACAAACAGTGGGAAGGGCGTCTCTGCCTACGCACCGCCAAGAAGGTGTATAACCAGTCGCTGACTGCCACCTTGATCGAAACTCACGGCGCAGAGGCTTCGGAAAAAATTCTCAAGGGTTGGGTCAATAACCTGTCCACTGACGTGTTTTCCGATGACATTGCGGTGCTCGAAGCGATCAACGCCGGGCAGTGCGATGTGGGTATCGTCAATACCTATTATTACGGCCGACTGCACAAACAGAACCCTGAACTGGCCGTCCGCCTGTTCTGGCCTAACCAGAATGATCGTGGGGTTCATGTGAATCTCTCGGGGATCGGGCTGACCCGATATGCACCCCACGCCGAGGCGGCCAAGGCATTGGTGGAGTGGATGACCGGGCCTGAAGCGCAGGCCATTTTCGCGGGCACCAATCAGGAATTTCCGGCCAACCCGAACGTGCCGCCCTCCGAAGAGGTGGCAAGTTGGGGGGCGTTCAAGGCCGACACCATCCCCGTGGAAATTGCAGGTCGGCGTCAGGCCGAGGCGATTCGCATGATGGACCGGGCCGGCTGGAATTGACCCTTGCTCCCCGCCCGTACGATCACTCTGATGTCCGAATGACGAAGTGGTGGGGATGAATCTGCGCGCGATGAGACCGCTGGGTCAGACGCGCTAGCTCATCCCCAGCAATGCGATGTAAATCCTGAAACGTGTGGGTTCCCCCTTGGCTCATCCTGCCCAGCGCCGCTGGTACCCTCTGGTTTACGCCATCGCAGCACTGGTGCTGCTGCCCCTGAGCGTATTGTTTCTATCCTGGCAGACCATCGATTACGAGATCTGGTCCCATCTATGGGAAACCCAGATGCCTCGGCTGTTGGGTAACACGCTGACACTCGTCGGGGGCGTGGGTGTCGGCGTGACGTTGCTGGGTGTCAGCCTTGCCTGGCTAACGGCACTGTGTGAGTTTCCCGGACGACGCTGGCTCGACTGGGCGCTGATGCTCCCCTTTGCCATTCCCGCCTATGTCCTGGCCTTCGTATTCGTAGGCCTGCTGGACTTCTCCGGCCCGCTGCAGAGCCTGATGCGTGAATGGTTCGGCGCGGGGGTCCGGTTTCCTCGCGTGCGTTCCACCGGCGGGGTCATCGTCGTGCTGGTGCTGGTTTTCTACCCTTACGTCTACCTGCTGGCGCGCACCGCGTTTCTTGCTCAGGGCAAAGGCCTCATGGAGGCGGCCCGTGTGCTCGGGCAGACGCCTTGGCAGGCCTTCTGGCGCGTCGCATTGCCGGTGGCCCGCCCTGCGATCGGGGCAGGCGTGGCACTGGCATTGATGGAAACCCTTGCCGATTTTGGCGCCGTCTCGGTGTTTAACTTCGACACGTTCACGACCGCAATCTACAAAACCTGGTATGGCTTTTTCAGCCTATCGAGTGCCGCGCAGCTCGCCAGTCTGCTCTTGTTGGCTGTGATGCTGGTGCTATACGGCGAGCGCCGCGCTCGAAGAGCCAGCCGGGCGAGCAATGAGCGGCCGCGCATCCAGGCGCTGTATCACCTCCATGGCATCAAGGCAGTGGCCGCCGCTGGCTGGTGTGGGCTGGTGTTCTGCTGCGCATTCGTCGTACCGCTGCTGCAACTGGTGGTCTGGGTCTGGCAAAGGGGGCGTTTCGACTTGGACGAGCGGTACACGGGGCTGATCCTGCATACCCTTTATCTGGGAAGCATCGCCGCACTGGTGACCGTCAGCGTAGCGATGCTGCTGGTGTTCGCTCGTCGCCTCGCCCCAACCCGTGGGATCCGCGCAGGCGTCAGCCTGGCCAACATGGGTTACGCGCTGCCAGGCTCTGTACTCGCGGTATCCATAATGCTCGCCTTCAGTTACCTGGACCGGGTCTGGGTGGTGCCTCTGTCCGCTTGGCTCGGCGGAGCGGGCAAACCTTTGCTGCTAGGGAGCCTGGCCGCGCTGGTGCTGGCGTACCTGGTGCGGTTTATCGCGGTGGCGTACGGCCCTTTGGAAAACAGCCTGTCACGCATCCGGCCGTCGCTACCGGAAGCGGCGCGCAGTCTGGGTGTCAGTGGTCCACGATTGTTTTTCAGAGTTTATCTCCCGCTGCTGATTCCCGGGACGCTGAGTGCGGCCCTCCTGGTGTTCGTCGATGTGCTCAAGGAGATGCCCGCGACGCTGCTGATGCGGCCGTTTGGCTGGGATACGCTGGCCGTGCGCATCTTCGAAATGACCAGCGAAGGTGAATGGGCGCGTGCCGCCTTGCCGGCACTGACGCTGGTGATTGTCGGTTTACTCCCCGTGATTGGCCTGATCAGACGTTCGGCCAGACCTATCGGCTAGGTGCGGGGTCCCCCCCATGCGGCTACAATGCGCCGCAATCGACAAGGTCTGTCAGACAATTCCGCAAGTACGCAAAGGTGTCAGCCCCCAGATCCGGGGGAATTGCGGTGGGTGGTGTGATGGATCGCGTCTTCGCTACAGGGCGATGTGAGACCGCACTGGCTTTGCAACGTCCTGGCCCGGAAGGAGAAACCCATGGGATTGCGCACCCCTCTGTTCGACCTGCATCTGGCCCTTGGCGCCAAGCTGGTCGATTTTGGCGGTTGGGACATGCCGTTGCACTACGGCTCACAAGTCGAGGAGCACCATCAGGTGCGTCGCGATTGCGGTATTTTCGACGTGTCGCACATGCACGTCATCGACATCACTGGCAGCCAGGCCAAGGCGTGGTTACAGCACCTGCTGGCCAACGATGTCGGCAGGTTGCAGCGTACCGGGCGTGCACTCTATACCGCGATGCTCGACAACCACGGCGGGATTGTCGACGACATGATCGTCTACCTGACCGAAGCGGGTTATCGTCTGGTGGTCAATGCGGCCACCGGTGCCAAGGATCTGGCCTGGATGAATGCTCATCGGGCCGGTTTCGACGTCCACCTCGCTCATCGTTCCGAACTCGCCATGCTGGCCATTCAGGGGCCGCATGCCCGGCAGAAGATCGCCGAGCTCGTCACTCAGGCTCGCACCGAACTGATCCATACGCTCCAACCGTTCGAGGGGCAGCAGGAAGGCGACTGGTTCATCGCTCGCACAGGCTACACCGGTGAGGACGGCCTGGAGATCATCCTGCCGAGCGAGCAGGCCTGCCGCTTCTTCAACGACATGGTGGGTGCGGGTATTTCGCCGATTGGCCTGGGGGCGCGGGACACATTGCGCCTGGAAGCCGGCATGAACCTGTATGGCCAGGAAATCGACGAGCAGGTAACTCCTTTGGTCTCCAACATGGCGTGGACCGTCGCATGGTCGCCACCGGAGCGCGACTTCATCGGTCGGGCTGCCTTGGAGGTCGAGCGTGCAAAAGGCGTTGGCTCGAAGCTGGTAGGGCTGGTGCTCGAAGAGCGAGGCGTCCTGCGCGCCCATCAGGTCGTCCGCATAGCGGAAATTGGCGAAGGGGAGATCACCAGTGGTAGTTTCTCTCCTACGCTGAGCAAGTCCATTGCGCTGGCGCGCGTGCCGACGGCGACTGCCGACCGAGCCGAAGTGGAGATTCGGGGCAAGTGGTACCCGGTCCGCGTGGTTCAGCCGACGTTCGTGCGTCACGGCAGAGCCCTGATTTAACCTGTTTTGAACAGCCACCCTTGGCGGGTTTTCCGCTGACCTGATGAAGTAGAGAGGATAAAGATTATGAGCACTATTCCCGCCGAACTGCGTTTTGCCGAGAGCCACGAGTGGGCGAAGCAGGAGGGCGATCTGATCGTCGTCGGTATTTCCGACCACGCGCAAGAAGCACTGGGCGATGTGGTGTTCGTCGAATTGCCGGAAATCGGCAAGGTCTTCGCGGCGGGCGACGCAGCGGGTGTCGTTGAATCGGTCAAGGCGGCTTCCGACATCTATTCGCCGGTGGCCGGTGAGGTGGTTGAGGTGAACGAGGCGCTGGGCGATACCCCGGAAGAGCTCAACAACTCGCCTTATCAGTCGTGGATCTTCAAGGTCAAGCCGAGCGACGCCACTGGGGATTTGGCAAAATTGCTGGATGCTGCAGGGTACAAGGCTGCTATCGGCGAATGATTCTTGCGCGTGCTTGGTTGGGCACGCGAGCTTGCCGCCGACCAGAAAGAGTCAGCCTCGGCAGAGATTGACTCGGTACTTGGCGGCAAGCCAACAGGCTTGAATGGATGTTACTGTTCGGCAACCAGGTTTTTGGCCAGAATCGCATTGGCCAAGTCCATATCCGATGCGTTCAGACTCGGATTATCCTTGCGCACCTGATCCAGCGCCGCTTCCAGATAAGGGCCGCGAATGGCGCCGTTGCTGGCGACGAAGCTGCCCGCATCGTCCTGTGCTGCCACAATCAGCTTGTGATGCCGAAAGGTCAGGTAGGTCGAACCGGTGGTGGCTCCGGACGAGATGACATCACGAAGGAAGCCGTCAGCCATGGCGGAACCGACTGGCAGGGACAGCAGGGCTAATGTGGCTACAGCGAGTTTTAGACGCATGACGGGTTACTCCGACTTGGGGTTGTTCTGAAACGATTTGATACGCCCAGCCTCCATCTAGTTCCGCAAGCACGGAACAGGTCAGAGCGCCTGGACTTTCAGAATCGCCCCGTCTTGAGCGATCACTCTGACTCGGTCACCTGCAGGCGTATCGGGGCCGACCACCATCCACACGCCATCGCCGACCTTGATCTTGCCTCGCCCATCGACAATCGCGTCGTGCACGACGAAGGTCTGGCCGATCAGTTCCGAGCCCCGCATATTCAGACCCGGCTGATCGGACTTGCGCCATACGCTGCGCTGACGCCGCCACCAATACAGCGCTGTGCACACCGCAAAGACCGCGAACAGCAGAAACTGCAGCTCCCAGCTCAGGGTCGGCGCGATGTACGTGAGGATGCCCACGGCTGCGGCTGCGACACCGATCCACAGCAAATAGCCTCCCGCGCCGAATACTTCCAAAATCAGCAATACCGTGCCGAACCCCAGCCAGTCCCAGAACGATAGATTTTGCAGGTAGTCCCACATGGCTCAGACTCGCTTCCCGGTATCGGTCTTGGGCTTGTCAAAGGTCGCTTTGACAATCTCGCCGATTCCGCCCACCGCGCCGATCATCTGGCTGGCTTCCAACGGCATCAGGATCACCTTGCTGTTATTGGCCGAGGACAGCTTGCCCAGCGCATCGATGTATTTCTGCGCAACGAAATAATTGATGGCCTGCACATCACCGGCGGCGATGGCCTCCGACACGACCTGAGTCGCCCGAGCCTCGGCTTCGGCCTGACGTTCGCGTGCCTCGGATTCCAGAAATGCAGCCTGACGCTCGCCTTCCGCTTCCAGGATCTGCGCCTGCTTCTTGCCCTCGGCCGTCAGAATGGCGGAGGCGCGCAAGCCCTCGGCTTCGAGAATCTGCGCGCGCTTGATCCGCTCGGCTTTCATCTGCCCGGACATGGCCGCCATCAGATCCGCGGGCGGGCTGATGTCCTTGATTTCGATCCGGGTGATCTTGATGCCCCACGGTGCCGTGGCCTCATCGACGATCCGCAGGAGGCGCTCGTTGATACCGTCGCGCTGGCTCAGCATGGCGTCCAGTTCCATTGAGCCGAGCACGGTGCGGATGTTGGTTTGCAGCAAATTGCGAATGGCATGCTGCAGGTTGTTGACCTCATACGCCGCCTGGGCGCAGTTGACCACCTGATAGAAGCACACGGCGTCGATCTGAACCGTGGCGTTGTCGGAGGTGATGACTTCCTGGGGCGGGATGTCCAGCACGGTTTCCATCATGTTGATCTTGTGACCGATCCGGTCCATGACCGGAACGATGATGTTCAGGCCCGGCTTGAGGGTGTTGGTGTAACGACCGAAGCGCTCCACAGTCCACTGGTAGCCCTGTGGCACCACCTTGAAACCCATGAAAACGATGGCAATGGCCAAGGCGACGAAGAGTAAAACCACACTGCCGATTTGCATAACATGTCCCTGTTGACGGTTGCTGAAAAGAATCCGAATGAACAGAGGATACGGTGATCGGAGCGCTCTCTGCGACTGATTGTTGTAACGGAGAAGCAGCTTATCGCTGCTCACTCTGCGGTGTGACTCGCAACACTTCTTCGACGGTAGTCAGCCCCGCGGCGACTTTCTGTGCCCCTGACAGCCTCAAGCTGCGCATGCCGTCCTTGAAGCCTTGTCTGCGGAGGGCTGTAAGGTCCAGGTCGGCAGTGATCAAGGTCTTTACCGCATCAGACATCAACATGATTTCGTACACCCCCGCGCGGCCCCTGTAGCCCGTGTCGCGGCATTCGGCACAGCCTACCGCCCGATGCGCGCCGCTGGGAACGGGCGCTTGCCAAGGGCGGGTCAGGGTCTGCCAGTCCACCTCGTCGAGCTCCACCGGTGCCTTGCAGTGCGGGCACAGCGTACGGACCAGTCGCTGTGCCATCACGCCAAGGATTGTCGCCTTGAGTAGATAGTGGGGCACACCCAACTCCAGCAGGCGGCTGATGGCACTCGGCGCGTCGTTGGTGTGAAGCGTCGAGAGCACAAGGTGACCGGTCAAGGCCGCCTGAATGGCCATTTCTGCTGTTTCCAGGTCGCGGATCTCGCCAATCATGATGATGTCGGGGTCCTGCCGCATCAGGGCCCGCACGCCGCTGGCGAAGGTCAGGTCAATGTTGTGCTGGACCTGCATTTGGTTGAAGGCTGGCTCGACCATCTCGATGGGGTCCTCGATGGTGCAAAGGTTCACTTCGGAGGTCGCCAGCTTTTTGAGGGTCGTGTAGAGCGTGGTGGTCTTGCCGGAACCGGTCGGCCCGGTGACCAGGATGATGCCATTGGGCTGATGCGTCATGCCTTCCCAGCGTCGCAGGTCGTCGCCGGAAAAACCCAGTTGGTCGAAGTCCTTGAGCAGCACTTCCGGGTCGAAGATCCGCATCACCATTTTCTCACCGAAGGCGGTCGGCAATGTCGACAAGCGAAGTTCCACCTCGCCGCCATCGGGCGTCTTGGTCTTGACCCGGCCGTCCTGTGGCTTGCGCTTTTCAGCGACATTCATCCGGCCCAGGCTTTTCAATCGACTGGTAACGGCCATCGTCACCTGCGGCGGGAATTGATAGACATTGTGCAACACGCCGTCGATGCGGAAGCGCACGGTCCCGGCTTCGCGACGTGGCTCGATGTGAATGTCGCTGGCACGCTGCTGGTAGGCGTACTGAAATAGCCAGTCGACAATGTTGACGATGTGCGCATCGTTGGCGTCCGGCTCCTGGTCGCTGGCGCCGAGCTTGAGCAACTGCTCGAAATTGCCTACGCCGCTGACTTTCTGATCGGTTGCGCTGGCGCCACTCACGGATTTCGCCAGCCGGTAGAACTCGACGGCGAGCTTCTGCACATCCACGGGATTGGCTACCACCCGCTTTATCGGCATTTTCAGGACGTGCATCAAGTCCGCTTCCCACGCCTTGACGTAAGGCTGGGCGCTGGCGATGGTCACGCACTCGCGATCCACGGCCACTGCGAGGATCTTGTGGCGCTGGGCAAACGCGTAAGACATCAGGGGCGTCACTGCGGCGACATTGATCTTCAGGGGGTCGATGCGCATGTATGGCTGGCCCGCTTGCTCGGCCAGCCACGCGGTGAGGGTTTCCAGATCGAGTTTCTTGCCAGGGCGCTTGAGATTGTCGAATTGCTGGCTGGCAAGGAATTCCAGTGGGTGGGTCTGCAGATTCTGCGCGCTGCGACGCAACGTCAGCGCTAATTCGGCATTGTCCTGATCGAGGTATCCCTGCGCGACGAGGTCACGCAGTAGTTCATTCAGATCCAGCCAGCGGTCCTGGGAAGAGGGGGCAAGGACAGACATGCGGGCTCCTTTGGACGAGACAACTCACTTCGCGAGTAAGCAAGAGTAGTCCCAAGCGTGCCAGTTGTTGCGCCCTGCAGGTAGTGAAGCGTTGCCAATATTTTCGGCACACTCAACCGACAGCGAGTGAGACGGGCCCGGATAGGACGTGGGATTCCTCGATCGGTTCCAGCGCAACCGAGCAGACATTGATCAAATTGCGCATCTTTTCCCCAATCACTTGCGCGCGATGCCAGCTCATGCCGTCCACTTCCACGTCGATCGTCAATACGCCCTCTTGCTGCAAGACGCTCACCTGCTGCGGGATGAGGTATTGCATGGCGAAGAGGTTGAGCACACGGCAGATGAGGTCCGGCTCTGCTTCGGCAAGGATCTGATAGCGCGACCGGCACTGGGCGTTGTTGGCCGACCACGCATCGGGGCGCAGTGTAGAAGATACGACGGCTTCGAGGTGTGGCATGGGAAACCCTCATGGTGGGCCACTGAATCGATCGGACGTGGCAATGGATAGGTGCGATGGAAGAATTTTTACATGGGAAGCGGGAAATTTCTGATCCATAATCGATTGAAATGCGCTGCTTTTAACTCGTTTATGCGCAATGTTCGAGCATGGAAAATAATTTATGCAAATCGAGTTGGATGCCTTTGATCGCAAGATACTCGCCCTTCTGCAAGACGATGCGTCGCTCTCCAGTGCGCAGGTGGCTGAACAGGTCGGCCTGTCTCAGTCGCCATGCTGGCGCAGAATTCAGCGGTTAAAGGATGAAGGGGTCATCCGCCGTCAGGTGACGCTGCTGGATCGCAAGAAAATCGGCCTGAACACGCAGATTTTCGCTGAGGTGAAACTCAATGCCCACGGGCGCTCCAACTTCACGGAGTTCACCGAGGCGATTCGAGGGTTCCCCGAAGTGTTGGAGTGTTATGTGCTGATGGGGGCCGTGGACTTTCTGCTGCGCATCGTGACGCCGGACATCGAAGCCTACGAGCGCTTCTTCTTTGAGAAGCTGTCGCTGGTACCGGGCATTCAGGAGGTGAACTCGACGGTGGCCTTGTCGGAGATCAAATCGACGACGAGTTTGCCGATCATCCGGTGAAGAAGGGCTGTAGGAGCGCGCTTGCCCGCGATTGCAGTGTGTCAGTAGATATATTCGTATCAGACAGACAGCAATCGCGGGCAAGCGCGCTCCTACAGGGTTGGAGTTGCGTATTAGATTTTGAGCAACGCCTTCCACACCCGGCTTTGCAGGACGGTGACGGTTTGTTGCACGCGCGCTTCGAGGATCGGGTCGGTGATGTCCAGTTGCGCCAACTCCGCCAGTTTGTTCAACTCGCCATACAGGCGATCCAGATCCGGCAATTCCAGGGTTTGACGAGCGAAGTGCAGCCAGACCTGGATGCGCTCGATGCGCTGCAGCTGTTCGGCCAAGTCCTCCGGCTGTTGTTGGTAGCGTGCCAGGTTCAACGCGGTGGCTTCGTCGCTCAAGAAGCGGGGCAACCAGCTGCTGAGCATGGCATTGCCCAGACGGTTGCCACGGTTATTGCGCTCGAGGGTCCAACGGCGCTCCATCAACCAGCGCGATGTGGTCAGCGAGAACTGGCCCCATCGCGGGTCGTCGAGCTCTTCGATGAACTGCTCATGGGCGGCGGCCCGCACATCGCCGTCTTCCTTGCCGGCCTGCACCAAGGTGCGCCAGTCTTCCAGCAGCGCGTCCAGAGCCGCACGCAGGTCGTGGGTCGAGGCGCGCGGCGCGGCCTGGCCGAGACTGGCGGTCAGTGCGCGCAATTCCGCGAGCACCTCGACCCAATCCTGCAGCAGGCTCCAGTGGCCATTGAATCGATATTGCTCGGCCAGCCGCTGGCTGCTGCCCAGCAGGTACCAGGCAAGTGCGCTGTAGGCGTCGTCCACCGACGTTTCAGCGTGCAATGCCGGGACAGGCAGCTTGATGGTGTATGTACTGGCGTCGAACAGACGATACCCGCGCTCAGCCTTGCTGATGTCGCAAGGCATCAGCGGGAGTTTCTCGGCCAACTCCGAGGCCAGTTCCAGCAGAGCCGCAGGTTCGCCTTCGCGCAGTTCCAGCTCGAGCTCGCAGATTTCTTCCTTCTGCTTACCGACGATCACATGGCCGAGGTCCAGGGCGGCCTCGATCACCACCTTGGATTTGCCGCGACCCCACGCGATTTCGGCTTTCTCGCGAACGAAATCGGTGGTGAACAAAGGCTTGATGGTCTTCTTGTCCAAGTCCGCCAATTGCGCGGGCCAACATTCGCCCTCGAGTTTTTTCAGGTCGAGTTTGGCTTTGGGCAGGTTCCAATTGTATTCGTTGCGCTCGGATAGCCCGGCAACGCTCTGGCCCCGAGTCTTGAGGGTCTGGATGATGGCGTCGCCGTCCTTGCGCAGCCGCAGCGCAACCTTGGCTTGGGCCAGTTCGCGGTCAGGGGTGTCGAAGTACTGATTGAACAGTTCCAGCTTTTCCCAGCCGCTTTTGTTGCGTTTCTTCAACAACGGGTGTTCGCGCAAGGCGCTCAGGGTTTCGCGGCTGACGCGGAGTTTGATTTCGGTTTCTTTCTGCATGGCCGGGAATCCAGACGCTCTTGTGCTGATATCGGGGACGCGGCGGAATCGACACGGCCGCGTGGGTCGTGCAGTGTACAGGACATCACCTCGACAGTTTATTCCTGCTGCCCAATCACCCTATGATGGTCCGCAGCACGAGAGGAGTCGTCTATGCCGTTGCCGTCCATGAAAGACCAGTTTGCCGCCTTGATCGCCGCGCCTTCCGTGAGCTGCACGCAACCCGCGCTGGATCAGTCCAACCGCACCGTCATCGATCTGTTGGCCAGTTGGCTGGGCGATCTGGGGTTCAAATGCGACATACGGCAGGTGAGCCCCGGCAAATTCAACTTGCTGGCCACCTACGGCTCGGGCCCTGGCGGGCTGGTATTGTCCGGGCACAGCGATACCGTTCCCTACGACGACGCGCTCTGGAAGAGCGATCCGCTGAAGCTGACGGAAGTCGACAACCGGTGGGTCGGCCTTGGCAGCTGCGACATGAAAGGCTTCTTCGCACTGGCGATCGAAGCCCTGCAGCCGTTGCTCGACAAGCCGTTCAAGCAGCCGTTGATTATTCTGGCCACCTGCGACGAGGAAAGCTCGATGTCTGGCGCAAAGGCGCTTGCAGCCGCGGGAGGCGTCCTTGGGCGGGCAGCAGTGATCGGCGAGCCCACGGGGCTGAAGCCGATCCGACTGCATAAGGGCGTCATGATGGAGCGCATCGAGATTCTCGGCCGCAGCGGCCATTCGTCGGATCCGAGCCTCGGAAACAGTGCCCTCGAGGCCATGTATGACGCCATCGGCGCACTCAAAGGGCTGCGGCAGGAGTGGCAGACGGCGTTCAACAACCCGCAGTTCAGCGTCCCTCAGCCGACCCTGAATCTCGGCTGTATCCATGGGGGGGACAACCCCAACCGCATTTGCGGTCAATGCTCGCTGGAGTTCGATCTGCGCCCTCTGCCAGGCATGGACCCGGAGATGCTGCGGTCCGCCATCCGGCAGAAACTGCAACCGTTGGCCGAGCACCATCAAGTGAAAATCGACTACGCACCGTTGTTCTCGGAGGTCGCGCCGTTCGAGCAGAGTGCCGATGCGGAACTGGTGCGGGTCGCCGAGCGTCTGACCGGGCACACGGCCGAAGCGGTGGCATTTGGCACCGAAGCGCCTTATCTTCAGCGCCTCGGTTGCGAGACCATCGTTCTGGGCCCTGGCGATATCGCCTGCGCGCACCAGCCTGGCGAGTATCTGGAAATGTCACGTTTGCAGCCTACAGTGCGTCTGCTACGTCAATTGATCGAATATTACTGCCTGACTCAGCCTTGAGTG
Organism: Pseudomonas sp. RIT409; assembly: GCF_003052515.2. Taxonomy (GTDB): domain Bacteria; phylum Pseudomonadota; class Gammaproteobacteria; order Pseudomonadales; family Pseudomonadaceae; genus Aquipseudomonas. Next base: position 378,235 of record NZ_QARE02000002.1, read on the forward strand.
CGGGGTTTGAGCCGGGGGGCTACGGCCGCCATCCAATCCAGAAGGAGATCCGCGTGTTGCGATGCCTGTTCCGACGATAAAGCTCATGCCGTTGTGAGCGTCTACCCCTCGTCCCTTTTTGCTACAGGCCGGTCTGGATATGCCCGATTACGTCAATTGGCTTCGCCACGCGTCTCCCTACATCAATGCCCACCGGGATTGCACCTTCATCGTCATGCTTCCGGGCGACGGTGTCGAGCATCCTAACTTCGGCAACATCGTGCACGACTTGGTGCTGCTTCACAGCCTGGGCGTGCGCCTGGTGCTGGTGCACGGATCTCGCCCGCAAATCGAAAGCCGTCTGGCTGCGCGCGGCATCACACCGCACTTCCATCGCGACATGCGCGTCACGGACTCGGCGACCCTTGAATGCGTGATCGACGCCGTAGGTGCATTGCGGATCGCAATTGAGGCGCGTCTGTCGATGGACATGGCCGCCTCGCCCATGCAGGGCTCGCGCTTGCGGGTCACGGGTGGCAATTTTGTGACCGCGCGTCCGATTGGCGTGCTCGAAGGTGTCGACTATCAGCACACCGGCGAAGTGCGTCGGATCGACCGCAAGGGTATCAACCGTCTCCTCGACGAGCGCTCGATCGTACTCCTGTCGCCGCTGGGCTATTCGCCGACCGGGGAAATCTTCAACCTGGCTTGCGAAGACGTCGCCACCCGTGCCGCGGTCGATCTGGGGGCAGAGAAGCTGCTGCTGTTCGGCGCCGAATCGGGGTTGATGGACGAACAGGGGAATCTGGTCCGTGAACTGCGACCTCAGCAGATTCCCGCTCATTTGCAGCGTCTGGGTAACAACTACCAGGCCGAGCTGTTGGATGCGGCGGCCCAGGCGTGTCGTGGCGGGGTTGCCCGCAGCCATATCGTCAGTTATGCCGAGGACGGTGCCTTGCTGTCCGAACTGTTCACCCGCGCTGGCGGCGGCACGCTGGTGGCGCAGGAGCAGTTTGAGCTGGTGCGTGAAGCGTCGATTGGCGACGTAGGGGGCTTGATCGATCTGATTACGCCACTGGAGGAGCAGGGTATTCTGGTGCGCCGCTCTCGCGAGGTCCTGGAGCGGGAAATCGAACAGTTCAGCGTGGTCGAGCGCGAGGGACTGATCATCGCGTGTGCGGCCTTGTACCCGATTGCCGATTCCCAAGCCGGAGAGCTGGCGTGCCTGGCGGTGAACCCCGAGTACCGTCACGGCGGGCGTGGCGACGAATTGCTGGAGCGCATCGAGGAGCGGGCAAAGGCGCAAGGTTTGAAGACGCTTTTCGTCCTGACCACCCGCACCGCCCATTGGTTTCGAGAGCGTGGTTTCGAACCGAGCAGCGTTGATCGGCTGCCTAGCGCCCGGGCGTCGCTGTACAACTACCAGCGCAACTCGAAGATCTTCGAGAAGGCGATTTAGGCCGGCTCGCCCGGAGGCAGTACATGCGGAAGTGCCGAGTGGACTTCCGCATCGTGTTGCTCTGTCGAATCAGTTACTGATCGCCAGAATACTCGCCTGATACGCGCCCACGAAGGTGTCGAAATCTACCGGCTCTTCGGTCTGCTCCAGCTCGGATTGCTGAGCCAGTGACTCCCGCGCCTTGCTTTCGAAGTTTGCCTGGTCCTCGGCACTCAATGGGCGGCTGCGGAAGTGCTCGGCGTGCTCCTGTGCCTGACGCAGCGAGAATGCCGTGAAGCTTTCCTTGTGCTCTGTCATGGCTGCCAACACCTGAGCAGAGGGCGTGAGCGAGACGTCCGCGACCTTCGCCCGTTGGGCAGCCAGCGATTTGACGTGTTCGTCGATGCCTTGACTCTTGTCCAGCAGGGCGCTGATCGGCTCGATCTGGTTTAGCAAATCATTCGCCCAGGTTTTCAAATCTACGGTCGAATTGTCGCGACTCAACTGCAAGCCAGGTCGGCGACCTTCCTTGACCACGGTCAGGAAATTGCCGCTGGCATTACCACACTCGCAATCGGCCAACTGCGGGCTTTCCTGCAAGGCACAAAAGAGAATGAACGCATCGATGAACCGCGCCTGCTGCAGATCGATCCCGACCGGCAGGAAGGGATTGATGTCCAGGCAACGCACCTCGACGTACTGTACGCCGCGAGCCATCAAGGCCTGGATCGGACGTTCGCCCGAATAGGTCACGCGTTTGGGGCGGATCGTCGAGTAGTACTCGTTCTCGATCTGCAACACGTTGGTATTGAGCTGAATCCACTCGCCATCCTTGTGTGTACCGATCTCGACATAGGGCGCGTAGGGCGTGGCCACGGCCTTGCGCAGGCTGTCGGTGTAGGTCAGCAAGTCGTTGTAACACGGCGTCAGATCCGCCTGCGCGCTGCTCTGGTAGCCCAGGTCGCTCATGCGCAGGCTGGTGGCATACGGCAGATACAGGGTGTCGGCGTCGAATTGCTCCAGCTGGTGGGAGCGGCCGCGCATGAAACTGGCATCCAGTGCCGGCGATGCGCCAAACAGGTACATCAACAGCCAGCTGTAGCGCCGGAAGTTGCGGATCAGGCCGATGTAGCTCTCGGACTGGAAGTCCCGGTCGCTGCCTTCGAACGCCACGGTCGACTTGAGCACGGGCCAGATGTCTTCAGGCAGCGAGAAGTTGTAGTGAATACCGGCAATGCACTGCATTGTTTTGCCGTAGCGCAGCGCCAGGCCCTGACGGTACACATACTTGAGCTTCCCGATATTGGATGTGCCGTAGTAGGCAATCGGGATGTCTTCTTCGGCCGGCAGCGGGCACGGCATCGAAGGGCTCCAGATGTATTCGCTGCCCAGTTTGCTGTAGGCGAAACGGTGGATCTTGTCCAGGCTGTCCAGGGTGTCGGCGGGGTGGGTCAATGCCGGAGTGATGAACTCCAGCAGCGACTCGGAATAGTCAGTGGTGATCTGTTCGTTGGTGAGGGCAGAGCCCAGCGCTTCGGGATGCGGGGTCTGTGCCAGGCGGGCATCGCCTGTAACGCGCAGGCATTCACGCTCGATACCGTGCAGGCACTTCTCCAGGAGGGAGAGGTGCGAGTGCTCGCCAAGCAGGGCCAGGCGGCGATTGAGAAGTTCGCTCAAGTTGGTTTCCTTCACGCGTCAGTCGGCCCTATATGGGGACGATATGGCGGTCTACAAGGGTGAAGAAAGGAACTGGCGTTTTCGCCTCGTTTTGGGTCTTAACGCCGATGCCCGTCACTGGTCATGCTCGCCCGTGAGGGGGCAGGCATGACCGGGAAATTTCGACCCTGCTGTCCCGATGCAGAGATTCAGCGCCGAAATTAACCCATATCCGTATCGGACAGCTAGACGATCGCGAACGTGCCTTGTGCTTTAGCGACGAGCTTGTCGGCCTGGCGAACCTCGGCTTCGACCACCAGCGTGCGGCGACCGGCGTGGATCACCGTGCCGATGCAGGTCACTTCACCCTCCGGGACGCCGCGCATGTAGTTGATCTTGCACTCCACCGTCACGCTTTGTTTGTCGAACCCGTGGGAGCTGGAACAGGCCAACCCCATCGCGATGTCGACCAGGCTGAACAGGGCACCCCCATGCATGACATTGCCGCGATTGCGAAGGTGCGGTTCGAGCGCGAGGGTGACCTCGGCCGTCCCCTCGCCGAGCCGGACCAACCTGCACCCAAGCGTCTTGAAGTACGCACTTTCAGTCAGTTCTGCTGGGATATCCATCAACGTTTCTTCAATTGTTTGGCGTTGGCGAACAGCGAAGCCATGGCGTTGTTGGCCGGGGCTTGCGTCGCGGACTCCTTGCGAGGGGCGCTGCTTGGCTGGCGTTGCGCTGCACCGGGGCGGGCGCCACGGGCACCATCGACCTTCTCGCCTGGCGTGTCGCTCATGCGCATCGACAAGCCCACGCGTTTGCGCGGAATGTCGACTTCCATGACTTTCACCTTGACCACATCGCCCGCTTTGACGGCTTCACGCGGGTCCTTGATGAACTTCTCGGACAGCGCAGAGATGTGCACAAGACCGTCCTGATGCACACCGATGTCCACGAAGGCACCGAAGTTGGTCACGTTGGTCACGACACCTTCCAGGATCATGCCCGGTTGAAGGTCCTTCAAATCCTCCACGCCGTCCTGGAATTCAGCGGTTTTGAATTCGGGGCGCGGGTCACGGCCAGGTTTCTCCAGCTCTTGCAGGATGTCGGTCACCGTGGGCAGGCCGAATGTCTCGTCGGTGAACTTCTTCGGATCAAGACGCTTGAGAAAACCCGCGTCGCCGATCAGCGAGCGGATGTCGCGGTCGGTCTGGGCAGCGATGCGCTGTACCAGCGGGTACGCTTCAGGGTGCACGGCGGACGAGTCCAATGGGTTGTCGCCGTTCATGACCCGCAGGAAGCCAGCGGCCTGCTCGAAGGTTTTTTCGCCCAGGCGCGGCACTTTTTTCAACGCGGCGCGCGTTTTGAACGCACCGTTTTCATCGCGATGGGCGACGATATTCTGCGCCAGGGTGGTGTTCAGCCCCGAGATGCGGGCGAGCAGGGCGACCGACGCGGTGTTCACGTCGACGCCGACGGCGTTCACGCAATCCTCCACCACCGCATCCAGGCCACGCGCCAGCTTGAGCTGAGAAACGTCGTGCTGGTACTGACCGACGCCAATGGATTTCGGATCGATCTTTACCAGCTCGGCCAGCGGATCCTGCAAGCGGCGGGCGATGGAGACAGCGCCTCGGATCGACACGTCCAGATCCGGAAACTCCTTGGCGGCCAGTTCCGACGCCGAATAAACCGATGCGCCCGCTTCGGAGACCATGACCTTGGTCATCTTCAGGCCTGGATATTTTTTGATCAGCTCCCCAGCCAGCTTGTCGGTTTCGCGGCTGGCGGTGCCGTTACCAATGGCGATGAGATCGACCGAATGCTTGGCGCAGAGCGCCGCCAAGACCGCGATGGTCTGGTCCCATTGGTTCTTCGGGACGTGCGGGTAAACCGTGGCGTGATCCAGCAGTTTGCCGGTGGAATCGACCACCGCCACCTTGCAGCCAGTGCGCAGGCCAGGGTCAAGGCCCAGTGTCGCCCGCGGGCCGGCTGGCGCCGCCAGCAACAGGTCGTGCAGGTTGTGGGCGAAGACGTTGATCGCCTCGGTCTCGGCGCTGTCGCGCAATTCACCCAGCAGATCGGTTTCCAAGTGCGAATACAGCTTGACCTTCCAGGTCCACCGCACGACTTCGGCCAGCCATTTGTCGGCTGGACGGTTCTGATTTTGCAGGCCAAAGCGCTCGCTGATCATTATTTCGCACGGATGCAGCGAGCCGGGCAGCTCTTCGCCGACTTTGAGCGCCGAACTGAGCACGCCCTCGTTGCGCCCTCGGAAGATTGCCAGCGCCCGGTGCGATGGCATGGTTTTAAGGGGTTCGTCGTGCTCGAAGTAATCGCGGAACTTCGCGCCTTCTTCCTCCTTGCCTGCCACCACGCGGGCGCTGATCACGGCTTCCTGCTTGAGGAAACCGCGCAGCTTTTCGAGCAGCGAAGCGTCTTCCGCGAAACGTTCCATCAGGATGTACTTGGCGCCCTCGAGCACCGCCTTGACGTCGGCGAAGCCCTTCTCGGCATCGACGAAGCGTGCGGCTTCGACATCCGGCGTCAGCGTCGGATCATTGAACAGGCCATCGGCCAATTCGCCGAGGCCTGCTTCCAGGGCGATCTGGCCCTTGGTGCGCCGTTTCTGCTTGTACGGAAGATAGAGATCTTCAAGGCGGGTCTTGGTGTCGGCGAGTTTGATATCGCGCGCCAGCTCCGGAGTCAGCTTCCCTTGCTCTTCAATGCTGGCAAGGATCGCCACGCGGCGTTCTTCGAGTTCGCGCAGATAGCGCAGGCGCTCTTCCAGATGACGCAATTGGGTGTCATCGAGGCTGCCAGTCACTTCTTTACGGTAGCGAGCGATGAAAGGCACGGTCGAGCCTTCATCCAGCAGCGCGACGGCCGCTTCGACCTGCTGCGGGCGCACGCCCAGTTCTTCGGCGATGCGGCTGTTGATACTGTCCATAAAACCACCTGGCAAATATGTGTACAAAAATCCAGCGGCCGGCGAACCGCCTTGAGCGAGCGTTGCCTGACGTTGAGGGCGGCGCATTATACCCAGTGAGGTCCGATTAGGGGATCGCCCTGTCGATTCCCGGTACAGCCAGCGACCGCGCCCGCTACGCCCCCTAACCGGCGAGGCACGGTGGCAGTAGCGATACAGGAAAAATCTGCTAACAATGCACACGGTGCACATGGGCGCCGCTACGCCATAATGCGCGCCGAGACTAAAGGAGCATTCAATGAGCAGCACTGCACAAACGGCTGAAGGCGAAAAAATCCTCATCGTTGACGATGACCCGGGCCTGAGCAGCCTGTTAGAACGTTTTTTCACCAGCAAAGGCTACCGCGCCCGCGCCGTCGGTAATGTGGAGCAGATGGATCGCCTGCTGGCTCGCGAAGTCTTTCACCTCGTGGTGCTCGACTTGATGCTGCCCGGTGAAGATGGCCTTTCCGCCTGCCGCCGACTCCGCGCGGCGAATAACCAGGTGCCGATCATCATGCTCACGGCCAAAGGCGACGAGCTGAGCCGGATCAAGGGCCTGGAATTGGGGGCCGACGATTACCTGGCCAAACCCTTCAACCCGGACGAACTGATGGCACGCGTCAAGGCCGTCCTGCGTCGTCAATCCACACCGGTGCCCGGTGCGCCGGCCAGCGAAGATGAAACCGTTACCTTCGGCGAATACGAGTTGTCTCTGGCAACGCGCGAGCTCAAGAAGGGCGACGAGGTCCACATGCTGACCACAGGCGAGTTCGCCGTCCTTAAGGCGCTGGTCATGCACGCCCGGGAGCCGCTGACACGCGACAAGCTCATGAACCTGGCCCGAGGTCGTGAGTGGGACGCTCTCGAGCGCTCCATTGACGTGCAGATTTCCCGACTGCGCCGCTTGATCGAGGTGGATGCCGCCAAACCCCGCTACATCCAGACGGTCTGGGGCGTGGGTTATGTATTCGTGCCGGATGGCACCGGCAAACAGTAACGCGCAGTCGGCAGACTGATCACCGGGCAACTTGCTCGCGCTCATTGGCTGGCCAGCCACGTCGAATCGTCCAAAGGGCGGCTTCGATGTGGCTGGTTTTGCTGTCTGATGCCTCCCGCGAACGTTCGCGAGCCTGGCTCGCTTTTGCAAAGTAGCTGTTGTCATGAAAACACCGCTCTGGTTCCCGCAAAGCTTTTTCTCTCGCACCCTGTGGCTGGTGCTCATCGTCGTGCTCTTCTCCAAAGCGCTGACACTGGTCTATCTGTTGATGAACGAAGACGTGCTGGTGGACCGGCAATACAGCCATGGCGTCGCGTTGACTTTGCGTGCTTACTGGGCGGCCGATGAGAATGATCGGCAAACGATCGCCGACGCAGCAGGCCTGATTCGGGTAGTGGGCGGCGGGGTGCCGGAAGGTGAACAGCACTGGCCCTATTCGGAAATCTATCAGCGTCAGATGCAGGCGGAGCTGGGCGCCGACACCGAAGTGCGTCTGCGTGTGCATGCGCCTCCCGCTTTGTGGGTGCGTGCTCCAAGTCTTGGTGACGGATGGCTCAAGGTGCCTCTGTACCCGCATCCGCTTCGGGGTCAGAAAATCTGGAGCGTGCTGGGTTGGTTCCTGGCCATTGGCTTATTGTCCACCGCGTCGGCATGGATCTTCGTCAGCCAGTTGAATCGGCCTCTCAAACGGCTGGTATTCGCGGCTCGTCAATTGGGTCAGGGGCGTAGCGTGCGCCTGCCCGTAGGGGATACGCCGAGCGAAATGACGGAGGTGTATCGCGCGTTCAACCAGATGGCCGAGGATGTGGAACAGGCTGGGCAAGAGCGGGAATTGATGCTGGCTGGGGTCTCCCATGATCTACGCACGCCGTTGACGAGGCTGCGCCTGTCGCTGGAGTTGATGCCCCGTGACAATGAGTTCATGGAAGGCATGGTCCGCGATATCGAAGACATGGACGCGATTCTCGATCAGTTTCTGGCGTTTATTCGGGATGGCCGCGACGAAGAGGTCGAAGAGGTCAACCTTGTCGAATTGATTCGCGAGGTGGTTGCGCCCTATAACAGCCCGGTGGAGCAGGTTCGCACGCGGCTGGAATCGATTCCGCCCTTTCCGCTGCGCCGAGTCTCGATGAAGCGCTTGTTGAATAACCTGATCGGCAATGCCATGCACCACGCTGGCGACAATGTCGAAGTGGCGGCGTACGTGTCGGGTGACAGTGGCGCGCCGTATGTGGTGCTGAGCGTGCTCGATCGGGGTATGGGGATCGACCCTTCCGAGCTGGAAGGCATCTTCAACCCCTTCACTCGGGGCGACCGGGCGCGGGGGGGCAAAGGAACCGGCCTCGGGCTCGCGATCGTCAAACGCATCGCTGCCATGCACGGCGGCAATGTCGAGCTTCGCAATCGGTCCGGTGGCGGGCTGGAGGCGCGAGTGCGATTGCCTTTGGGGCTGATGTTGCCCAGGGATGCCGTTTGATAATCTGGCCATGATCCTGGTCACTGCAGGCGCCGACGAATCGTTCCTGCAGTGCGTGCCGTCGCTCTCCTAGCCTTTGCCTTTCGTCCGGGTCATGTGCGGCCCGCCGTTTTTCTCGATGTACTGAATGATCATCCCCGCCACATCCTTGCCCGTTGTGGTTTCGATGCCTTCAAGCCCGGGCGAGGAATTCACTTCCATCACTAGGGGCCCGTGGTTGGATCGCAGGATGTCGACACCGGCGACGCTCAGCCCCATCACTTTGGCGGCGCGAATGGCGGTCATGCGCTCCTCGGGGGTGATCTTGATCAAGCTGGCAGTGCCGCCGCGGTGCAGGTTGGAGCGAAACTCTCCGGGCTTGGCCTGGCGCATCATCGAGGCGATGACCTTGTCGCCGACCACGAAGCATCGGATGTCCGCTCCGCCCGCTTCCTTGATGTATTCCTGAACCATGATGTCCTGCTTGAGCCCCATGAACGCCTCGATCACCGACTCTGCCGCCGTTGCGGTTTCGCACAGTACGACGCCGATGCCCTGGGTGCCCTCCAGCACTTTGATGACCAGCGGCGCGCCATTGACCATCTGAATCAGATCGGGAATGTCGTCGGGCGAGTGAGCGAAGCCTGTCACGGGCAGGCCAATGCCCCGGCGCGAAAGCAGTTGCAGGGAGCGTAGTTTGTCTCGCGAGCGGGCGATGGCAACGGATTCGTTGAGCGGGAAAACGCCCATCATTTCGAACTGGCGCAGCACCGCGCAGCCGTAGAAAGTGACGGACGCGCCGATCCGGGGAATTACCGCATCGAAGCCTTCCAGCGGCTTACCGCGGTAGTGGATCTGCGGCTTGTGGCTCGCGATGTTCATGTAGGCGCGCAAAGTATCGATCACTACGACCTCATGGCCACGCTGGGTACCGGCTTCGACCAGACGACGAGTTGAATACAGACGCGGATTTCGCGACAGCACAGCGATCTTCATGCAACACCTGTGGCAGAGGAATTGGAAGCCGGAAAGGTCGGCTTGTCCTGAACGTAAGTGACGCCTGGGTTGACCACCAGTTGGCCGTCAATCAAGGCTTTGGAACCCAGAAGCAATCGGTAACGCATGGCTTTTCGGCAGGCCAGGGTGAATTCCACTGGCCAGACCCGGTCGCCCAGAGCCATCGCGGTGCGAATGACGTATCGCACCTGGGCCTGGCCGTTGGAGCTTTTGATGGTCTTCATCGCCACCAGTTGCGCTTCGCAGCGACGATGGCGTAACTGCACGACGGTCCCCAGGTGAGCGTTGAAGCGCACCCACTGTTCACCATCGCGCTCGAAGGGTTCTATTTCCGTGGCGTGCAGGCTTGAGGTGCTGGCGCCGGTGTCGATCTTGGCGCGAAGGCCTGCGACTCCCAGATTGGGCAGCGCCACCCACTCGCGAAGGCCGATGACTGTGAGATGGTCGAATGTTTTCAAAGCGATCCCGTACGTTTGCGCGTTCTGCCCACGATAGCCTGAGGCGCATGCGTGTGCATGCCCTTACTTATGTGTGGAAGATTCTAACCAAGCCCGAGGGTTACTGTACGCCCGGCGTTGCGTAGTACAGTTCTGACTATCACGTAATTGAGGAATTCAGATGACACAAAAGCCAGAGGAAGACGATAAGGTTCGTCTGGACAAATGGCTGTGGGCAGCACGCTTTTTCAAAACGCGTGCATTGGCCAAAGCGGCGATCGAAAGCGGCAAGGTGCATTGCCGCGGCGAGCGCTGCAAGCCGGGTAAAGAGCCGCGGATCGGCGATACGTTCGAGATCCGAACCGGTTTTGATGATCGCACGGTCGTGGTCAAGGCGCTGTCCGTCGTCCGGCGCGGCGCGCCCGAAGCGCAGTTGCTTTACAGCGAAACGCCTGAAAGCGTCGCCAGGCGTGAAAAGGCTGCCGATATGCGCAAGGCCGGAAGCCTGGGGCTTACCACGGATGGCAAGCCGACCAAGAAGCAACGGCGGCAACTCTTTCAGTTTCGCTCAGGGGATGACTGAGCGCTTTACAGAGCAGCAGACCTTACCGGCGGCAACGACGGATGCCGCCGACAAATCATGCTGAATGAGGACGTCAGGCACGCGCGCCTGGCTTCATGATGCTCAGGCATCCGAGCAAGGGAAGCTTGCCGAACAGGTTGAAAAGCGGTGCCGTCACTCGCATCAGGAATCGTGTAGCGTGGGCTGCGAACGGTGTATAGCAACTCCAGGCGAGCGCGAGCAGGGCAATCATCACGCCCCCGATGTAATCGTCCTGCCCCCAGTGTGCACCCGCGACCAGCCGGGGCATCATGAACAGGAAGGCCAGCACCCAAATCACTACACGTTGGCCAACCGTGCGGCTATAGACCGTCATGAACATGGCCCAGATCAGCAATACGGAGGCGTGATCGCCCGGGAAGCTTTGGCTCGATCGATCCTTGAGCTGCCACTTGTCTTCGAGTGTGGGGAAAATTTCGCTGAGTTTGACCGCGTCCGGAATCACCATTGAAGCGCTGTCGTGCTGAAGTGAAGTGTGATCTATGATCTTGGAGAAGACGGTACGGATGATGAGCAGCAGAATCAGGGTCAGAACGAACCCGATCAGTGCCGCGCGGGTCTGTGCTGCTTTGAAGACCCAGTCGCCCTTGATCAGCAACATCAACAGAATCAGCCCGACGATGATGTCGAAGGGGCGCATGCTGGCGATGGTCCAAGTCCACAGCCAGGCTTTGTTTTGCGTGAGCGGCTGATTCAGAAGATGGAAAAACCACTCGTCGAATTGGGTAAAGGCCGCATGGCCCGTCGGCCAGATCCACACCAGCAGCAGTGCAAGCGCTACTAGATTACACAGCAGGAATTTTTTGGCGTTCCACTTGGGTTGGAACAGCGCTGGATAGTCCATAAAATGCCCCCATCGGCATGACAGTGCACCTGGTCGGTGCTAAATCGCGTTTTATAAGCGGTCGTCATCACTTTGTCATCACTTCAGATACCAATTTCCCATGCACGATTTCCCGGATACCGATAACACCCAGCGCTTCATGTTCGATGACAGCGACGTTCGAGGCGAACTGGCCTCGCTGGAACGCAGCTACGCCGAAGTGCTGGCCAAACACCCGTACCCTGAACCGGTGGCGCAGTTGTTGGGCGAAATGCTCTCTGCCGCGGCCTTGCTGGTCGGCACGCTCAAGTTCGACGGTCTGCTGGTGCTGCAGGCGCGTTCTCAAGGCCCTGTCTCGCTGCTGATGGTCGAATGCTCGAGCGATCGCGAGTTGCGCGGTATCGCCCGGTACGACGAGAGCCTGATCCAGCCCGGCGCCACCCTGCAAGAGTTGATGCCCGAAGGCACGCTGGTCATCAACATCGACCCACGGCAGGGCAAGCGCTATCAAAGCATCGTCGATCTGCAAGGGGAGAACCTTGCCCGTTGCCTGTCGGATTACTTCGTTCAGTCCGAGCAATTGCCCACGGAGTTCTGGCTGTATGCCGATGGAAAGCGAGCGCGTGGTTTCCTGCTTCAGCAGCTACCCCCTGAGCGCCTGAAAGACGAGGACGAACGCCAGGCAAGCTGGCAACACGTTCGGGCGTTGGCCAACACGCTGACCGGCGAAGAGCTGTTGAGCCTCGATAACGAGACCGTTCTTCATCGTCTGTTCCATGAAGACGCGGTGCGAATGTTCGATGTACAGCCGCTGATTTTCCGTTGCAGCTGCTCTCGCGAGCGTTCCGCCAATGCCCTCGTCAGCCTTGGCGCGGAAGATGCACAACAGCTGGTCGCCGAGCACAACGGGATCGTCGAGATCGATTGCCAGTTCTGCAACCAGCGCTATCTGTTCGACGCTACCGATGTCGCGCAACTGTTTGCCGGTGGCGGGGTCGACATCCCCTCCGACACTCGTCATTGATGTAGTGCGGGCGCCGGGCTGAATGGTTTCTGCCCGGCGGGCCGGGCTTTTCATTATGTAGTTCTGACAAGAGGGCCCTACCTTTTTTGGGCGGTTCTGGCATAATCCGGCCACTTTTTAGCTGTAGTAGTTTGGGTTTTTCTACTACAAAACGTTTGGAGCACTCGGCCAGCGGGCCGACGGGGAATCTCATGACGCAAGCCAATAACGCCGTTCACACCGATCTCAGTGTCGACGATCTGGTTAAAGAAGCCCTCAATCGCGGCGAAGGCGTACTGTCCGATACCGGCGCTCTGGTGGTCGAAACCGGCCATCGTACGGGCCGTTCGCCAGTCGACCGTTTCATCGTCGATGAACCGACCACCACGGATGCCATTGCGTGGGGTCCGATCAACCGCAAATTCCCAGCTGACAAATTCGATGCGCTATGGGCGCGTGTGGAAGCGTTCAACAACGCTCAGGAACACTTCGTTTCTCACGTTCACGTAGGCGCGGCGGCCGACCACTACCTGGCCGTCAAGATGACCACCCAAACGGCCTGGCAGAACCTTTTCGGTCGTTGCCTGTTCATCAATCCGGCCCAATACAACCCGGCCGGTCGTGAAGAGTGGCAAGTGCTGAACGTTGCCAATTTCGAGTGCGTGCCCGAGCGTGACGGCACCAACTCCGATGGTTGCGTCATCCTCAACTTCGCTCAGAAGAAGGTCTTGATCGCGGGTATGCGGTACGCCGGCGAGATGAAAAAAGCCATGTTCTCGGTGCAGAACTTCCTGCTCCCAGCCGCGGATGTGCTGCCAATGCACTGTGCCGCCAACATTGGTGAGGAAGGCGATGTCACCCTGTTCTTCGGCCTGTCGGGCACCGGCAAGACCACCCTGTCCGCCGACGAAAGCCGTTACCTGATCGGTGACGACGAGCACGGCTGGGGCGAGGGCGTGGTGTTCAACATCGAGGGCGGTTGCTACGCCAAGTGCATCGACCTCTCCGAGAAGAACGAGCCGGTCATCTGGAAAGCCATCAAACACGGCGCCGTGCTGGAAAACGTGGTTCTGGATGCCAACAAGCACGCCGACTACGCCGACAGCAGCCTGACCCAGAACAGCCGCGCCGCGTACCCGCTGGAGCACGTTGAAAAACGCTCCGAGAAGAACCTGGGTGGCGAGCCAAACGCTGTGATCTTCCTGACCTGTGACCTGACCGGCGTTCTGCCGCCTGTGTCGATCCTCAGCGAAGAACAAGCGGCCTACCACTTCCTGTCGGGCTACACCGCGCTGGTCGGTTCGACCGAAATGGGCTCGGGCGCTGGCATCAAGTCGACCTTCTCCACCTGCTTCGGCGCGCCGTTTTTCCCGCGTCCGGCGGGCGAGTACGCAGAGCTGCTGATCAAGCGCATCCGCGGCTTCGGCTCCAAGGTCTACCTGGTCAACACCGGCTGGACCGGCGGTGGCTACGGCGTTGGCAAGCGCTTCAACATTCCGACCACTCGTGGCGTCATCGCAGCCATTCAGAGCGGCTCGCTGGTCGGTGCTGAAACCGAGCATCTGGACACGATCAATCTGGACGTGCCGAAGTCCGTTCCAGGCGTCGACACCGCGCTGCTCAACCCACGCAACACCTGGGCTGACAAGGCTGCATACGATGAGGCTGCCAAAGCACTGGCCGGCCTGTTTATCGAGAACTTCAAAAAGTTCGAAGTGAGCGACGCCATCAAGGCAGCGGGTCCGAAGTTGTAAGATCGGGTTCTGCTGAACGAGAAACCGCCCTTCGGGGCGGTTTTTTTATTGATGTCTTTCCGATCGCAGCATCACTTCATAGACCTCACCGATACGGGGTGAGAAAAGAACCACTCACTTTTTCCTGTCCTCATCGACAGGGTCAAAAGGAGTGCCAAAGCGGGGTGATCAAGGCCGATAACTTCGCGCCGCTTCGCAATACTGTTCCTGCGCCAGCTTGTTCTTCTCTTCCTTGTCTCTGGCAACACGCTTGCTCCAGTCACTGCACATGTCTTTGAAATACGGCTCGGCAGCGCGTCTGCATTCGCGATACTCAACGCTGTCACTTTTGAAATTCATGCAAACGCTGCTGTTTTCGATGTGGTTGTTATAGATGCGATAACGCGCTTCATAGCGGTTACGGCCGTCGACTTCACGGATGAATACCCCAGCCACATCGTAATGGGCAGTCGGTTCGGATTTGGGCCGGGTAGCTGATGAGCGGTATTGCGCCATGTATCGATCGGACACCATTCCTTGCGGGCGGGGTGCGTTGTAGTCGGTAGGTTGCGGATCTCCGAACCGGCAGTTGATGACGTCGCGGTCGATGACATTTCCTTCCTTAAGGCAGTCATCCAGCCGCTTGGACGTTGCGGGTTGGGTGGCGGGCCTAGGGGCGATGTAGACAACTTGCTCGTTGGTGCGGATTTCCGGCGGCGGGGTGGTCGAGGTAGCCTCATCACTGGCCTCGATGGGCGGGGCAGTGACAACGACAACCGCCGTTGGAGGCTTTGCGGGATGAAACATCTGGGTAACGAGGTAGATGATCGTCCCAACCAATGCCAAGCAAATGGCGATACTGCTGAGCGGCCATGTCGTTTTGGCCGGGGCGACCTTTCGCTTGCCGGGATGTGAACCCAATACCACGTCGAACTGGTCGGATGCCAGACGTTGCATGACGATCTGCCCGTCATCTTCGGGCGGCTGTTTGAACGGCATTGCCTCTCCTTGGCGCGTCTCGGTTTCTGCGCGTCGAAACCCTGAATGGTTTTGCGAAGCGCGGGTGACGATGCCGCGAGGTTAAACGGCGCGATGTTGTTTTGCTAGTAGGGCCTAATCACTTTGCGCCTTAGCTCGCGCTTGGCGCCGGTCATTAATGGAATGCCTCATTGAGAGCGCTTCCCCGTATGATCGATTGATCGACCACTGGAAGGACTTCTGAATGACGCCCTCACTTCGCGGCGACTACCGCCATTTCCAACCTATCACCACTCGCTGGCACGACAATGACCTGTATGGTCACGTCAACAACGTGACCTATTACAGCTATTTCGACAGCGCAGTGAACAGCTATCTGATCGAGTGTGGTGGGCTGGATATTCACAGTGGCGAGGTGGTGGGGTTCGTGGTGAGTTCGTCATGCGACTATTTTGCGTCGATTGCCTTCCCGGACCTGATCGAAGTGGGCCTAAGGGTCGGCAAGTTGGGTAACAGTTCGGTGCAGTACGAGCTTGCTGTATTCAAGTCAGGGGAGCAGGAAGCGTGTGCAGCGGGGCGTTTTGTCCATGTGTTCGTGGACCGCGCATCAAACCAACCCGTGCCGATTCCCGTGCCTTTACGTGTAGCCATGGAAAAGCTGTTGGTCTGAAACGAGACCGGCCGCTTTTAGGCGGCCGGTTCAGGGATGACATTACGGATCAACGATGGCGCCAGCCACGGTGGTGCCCGCGGTCATGGTGGCGGTGGCGAGGTCCATGATCGTAGTGACGGCGGTCGCCACGATAGCCACGACGGTCATCGTCACGACGACTCTCTTCGCCCATGTAGTTGCCCAGCGCGCCGCCGGCGCCACCGCCCGCTGCTGCGCCAATGAGGCTACCGGTGCTGCCGCCGACGCTGCGGCCAATGACGTTGCCGCCCGCTGCGCCAAGGCCACCGCCAATGGCAGCTTCAGTGCGGTTATGACGGTTGGCGCCCACTGCGCCACCTGCGGCGCCGCCAAGGCCTGCGCCGATCGCCGATCCGGTGCTGCCACCAATCTGTTGGCCAACGACCGAACCCAGTACCCCACCCAATGCGCCGCCCACACCAGCGTTCAGGTTGTCGCCTGCAGAGGCGAACCCGGTGGCCAGGGAGAGAGACAACAACAGAATCGAGGAATACTTCATGTCAGGATGCTCGTAGGGATGACGAGGCGATCCTGCAATCATGAAGAATTTGTCACAATCGAAATCCGACGAATAACACGATCTGTATACAAATCGATAAGTTATTGTTTTTGCTTTGGAACTTAAGGCTTTTAGACCAGTCTTAGACTACTTCAAACAGGCCCGAATCAGACGATTCGGGCCTTTTTTGTGGGCATTTAATCCTGTCGCGTTAGGGGGCACCTGAAGACTGCTGTCTATCGATGCCCGCCAGCGAATCAGACGATCCGTGCGACTTCGCTGTGCCGTTCCAGTTTGATCGCGACGAACTTGGACGTCGGCGTATGGCTGCCCTCACCGACGCTTTCCAGCGGGACCAGAGGGTTCACTTCTGGATAGTAGGCGGCCGCCTGGCCAGCGGGAATATCGAACGGCAACAGCGTGAACCCTTTGACGCGACGCACGATGTCATCGCCCCAGATCGACACGATATCGGCTTTCTGGCCTGGGACGAAGCCCAGCCGCATGATATCGGCCTCATTCAGGAACAGCACGTCGCGCTGGCCTTTCACCCCGCGGTAACGATCGTCCAGGCCGTAGATCGTGGTGTTGTACTGGTCGTGCGAGCGCATCGACTGCATGATCAGGTCCGGCACGACGCCGGCTCCGCGAATGCCCTCATGAAGCAGGTCTTGCGGCAACCGATTGGACTTGAAGTTGGCGCGGGCACTTGGCGTGTTCCACTTGCGCGAACCCGCGGTATTGCCTAGGTAAAACCCACCCGGATGCTTGATCTTCTCGTTGAAGTCCTTGAACGCCGGAATGGTGTCGGCAATCAGGTCGCGAATACGGCTGTAATCTTCCACCAGCCACAGCCAGTCCACGGGGTTTTTACCGACCGTCGCGTTGGCGATACCCGCCAGAATCGCCGGCTCGGAGCGCATCTGATTCGACAGCGGCTTGAGTTGACCGTTGGAGGCGTGAACCATGCTGAAGGAGTCTTCCACGGTGACGGCTTGAGGGCCTTGAGCCTGCATGTCGATGTCGGTCCGACCAAAGCATGGCAGGATCAGCGCTTCCTTGCCGTGGGTCAGGTGGCTGCGATTGAGCTT
This sequence comes from Pseudomonas sp. RIT409, assembly GCF_003052515.2. Classification (GTDB taxonomy): domain Bacteria; phylum Pseudomonadota; class Gammaproteobacteria; order Pseudomonadales; family Pseudomonadaceae; genus Aquipseudomonas. The sequence goes on from NZ_QARE02000002.1 coordinate 395,626, forward strand.
GGTGCTGATCTGCACGGTCAGGTCGCAATTGCACAGCGCCTGGAAAGTGCGCGGGCTGTCCGGGGTCGCTTGAGCGAAATTGCCGCCCAGACCGATGAACACTTTCGCACGCCCTTCGAGCATGGCATGGATGGCTTCGACAACGTTGTGGCCGTTCTCGCGTGGGACTTTGAACTGGAAGCGTTTTTCCAGCGCATCGAGGAAGAACGCTGGCGGGCGCTCGTTGATGCCCATGGTGCGGTCGCCCTGCACGTTACTGTGCCCACGGACCGGACACAGGCCCGCGCCGGGTTTGCCGATGTTGCCACGCAGCAGCATCAGGTTCGCGACCTCTTGAATGGTCGGTACCGAATGGCGGTGCTGGGTGATCCCCATCGCCCAGCACATGATCACGTTCTTGCCCTTGGCGTACATCCGCGCAGCGCGCTCGATATCCGTCAGGGGAAGGCCGGACTGTTCGACGATGAAGTCCCATGGGGTCTCGTCGACCTTGGCCAGGTAATCCAACACACCGTTTGTGTGTTCGTTGATGAAGTCGTGATCGAACACCGCAGGCTCACCTTTGGCCTGCGCATCGCGCTCCCACTGCAACAGGAATTTGGCCATCCCGCGCAGCAGGGCCATGTCGCCTCCCAGCGCTGGGCGGAAATAGGCGGTGTTGGTCGGCTCGGAGCCGTTGCTGAGCATTTCGATCGGGTGCTGAGGATGCTGGAAGCGCTCCAGACCCCGTTCTTTGAGTGGGTTGACGCAGACCACCTGAGCGCCACGCTTGACCGCCTCTCGCAGCGGTTCGAGCATTCGTGGGTGGTTGGTGCCGGGGTTCTGCCCCAGGACGAAAATAGCGTCCGCATGTTCGAAGTCGTCGAACGTGACGGTGCCTTTGCCCACGCCCACGCTTTGCGACAGGGCGACGCCGCTTGCCTCGTGGCACATGTTCGAGCAGTCGGGGAAGTTGTTGGTGCCGTAGGCACGAACGAACAACTGGTAAAGGTACGCCGCTTCGTTGCTGGCCCGACCCGAGGTGTAGAACTCGGCCATGTTCGGGCTGGGCAGGCTATTCAGGTGCTTGGCGATGAGGGCAAACGCATCGTCCCAGGCAATCGGTTTGTAACGATCCGTCTGGGCGTCGTAGACCATGGGCTCGGTGATACGGCCCTGATACTCAAGCCAGTAGTCGCTCTGCTCCAGCAAGGAGCTGACGCTGTAGCGGGCGAAGAAGGACGGGTCGACGCGGCGCTTGGTGGCCTCCCAGTTCACGGCCTTGGCGCCGTTTTCGCAGAACTTGACCATGCCGCTTTCAGGCGAGTCGCCCCATGCACAGCCTGGGCAGTCGAAGCCCCCATTCTGGTTGGTCTTGAGCATCGCGCGCAGGTTTTTCAGGGCGTTGTCGCTGGTCAGCCAGGCTTGGGTCACGCTGATCAGGGCGCCCCATCCACCGGCCGGGCCTTTGTAGGGCTTGTAGCGCGGAACGGGTGTCTTATCGGCTTGTTTGTGCATGCTCACGCTTAATTCTCCAAGGCGGGACTATAGACCCGCGGCGCGCTGTGTTTCGGCAGATGGATGAGATTGAGGTTATGGCGACGGGCCCATTGCAGCGCCAGGCCCGTGGGCGAAGACAGGCTGACAAGGGTCTGTATCCCGGCGCGCAAAACTTTTTGGATCAATTCGAGGCTGCAGCGGCTGGTGACGATGGCCAGGCCACCCTGGGTCGGAACGTTCTGTCGGATCAGCGCGCCGATCAATTTATCGAGAGCGTTGTGCCGCCCGATGTCTTCACGACCGAGCATCAATTCGCCTCGATCGTTCATGAACATGGCCGCATGGACCGCGCCACAGTGTTGGCCCAGCGGCTGGAAGTCATCCAGACGCTCCCTCAGCCCCTTGAGCCATTGCGCCGGCGGCAACGGTGCGCCCGGCAATACGTTCAGGTCGGGCAGCGCCTGTTCCACGGCCTCTACCCCGCACAGCCCGCAGCCACTGGTGCCTGCCAGTTGGCGGCGCTGAGTCTTGAGATTCCAGAACGCGCGACTGGCGATTTCCACTTCTGCGGTTTGCGCAGAGCCGCAGCCACCCAGCTTGATGTCGTAGATTTCATCCGGCGATTCGATGATGCCGCTGCCAATACTGAAACCGACGATGAAGTCTTCCAGATCGCTGGGAGTTACCAGCATCACCGCTTGGCTGATGCCGTTATAGGCAATCGCCAACGCGACTTCTTCGGCGAGCGCGGTGGGCTCGGACGTGTCGTGTTCCAGGTTCGAGTAGCGGTAAGACTGGCTTGCGGCGGGCGCGGGCAGTGGTTTTGCGGGCGCCGTGCTTTCCGTGTGCTTGGGATGCATCGGGACGTACCGGCAGATTTAACAGGTTCTAAGCCTAGGCCGTCGATGAGATAACGTCTAATCGCTAGTACTGATGCACTGATAGATGACGTCGATCAAGGTGTCTCGATCATTTTCTGGTAGAGGCCGAAACAGGCTTCTGCCAACGCCGAGCGGGGGGCGGAGCGACGCATGATCAGCCCCAGTCTCGCCAGCGTCTGGGCCTGTTCGATGGGTTGCAGACGCAAGTGCGTGGTTAGGGATTCCAGGCCTCCATCCAGCGGCATGATTGCGCAACAGAAGCCACCGTGAACGGCTTGCAGCAATTGGTGGACGGCATCGGTCTGGATCAGTGGCTGCGGTTCAAGGCCACGGCTGTGGAAGTTGTGATCGATGGATTGACGGAAGTGCATGCCGCTCGTCAGCATTCCCAAGGGCAGTTCGATCAGGCTTTCCCAACTCAACGGTGCGTCGCCGAAACTGAAATGCCGCTGGTCGTAAATCAGCCCCATGCGGGTTTCGGCCAGTTCCAGCGAATCGAAGCGCTCGGTGTCCAGACGCTCCAGGTACGACACGCCCAGGTCCAGACGGTTGCTCGCCAAGTGGTCGAGAATCTGCTCGGAGCTGAGCGAAGACAACTCGAAACGCATGTTCGGGTGAGCCTCGTGCAGGCGTTGCAGCAGCGGCAAGGGGTCGAAGTTCGACAGCGGCACCACGCCGAGCCTCAGCGTCCCGACCAGATGCCCACGACAGGCGGCGGCTTCCGCCTGCAAACCGTCGTAAGCGGCCAGCACCGTCCGTGCCCAGGCCAGAACCCGCTCGCCGGGTGCGGTGAAACCTTCGAAACGCTGACCCCGATTGACCAAAGGGAGATCAAGCTCCTCTTCCAGGCTGCGCAAGCGCATGGACAACGTGGGCTGGGTGATGTGGCACCGGGCAGCGGCCTGTCCGAAATGTCGGGTTTCGTCGAGGGCAATCAGGAATTTCAGCTGTTTGATGTCCATTGTCACTCCGATTTGCGCCGGTCTGGCTCGGGGATTCTAGCGCGGCGACCTGTCGCATGGGGATGGGTGAGGCGCAGATGTGCAGCCAGGTTCAGACTTGCAAGCGCGTACCCTCCAACTTCGACGCCCCCCGTGTTCATCGCAACGGGGGTCAAAGGCCTTGAATCAACGCCCGATAATCCTCAACCGCAGCGAACTCCTCGGTGTCCTTCGGCCCCTTGCGGCTGTCGGGTTCACGCACCGCCAGCAAATGCTTCACGCCATAGCGCTGCGCGCTGCGCAAAATGGGCAGGGTGTCATCGATGAACAGGCTGCGGGCCGGGTCGAATTGGATATCGTCGTGCAACGCATCCCAGAACTGCGGGTTTTCTTTTGGATAACCGTAATCGTGGGAGCTGATCAGGCGTTCGAAATAAGGCGCCAGCTCCAGCCGCTCCATTTTCAACGACAGCGAGTCGCGGTGAGCGTTGGTGATCATGATCACCCGTTTGCCTGCTCGCTGGACGGCGGCCAGGAAGGTCTCCGCGTCCGGCCTGAGGGCGATCAAGTGGGCGATTTCGACCTTCAGATCCTTCACCGACAGGTTCAGCTCTGCGCTCCAGAAGTCAGTGCAATACCAGTTCAAGGTCCCAGCGTTCTTCTCGAACAGTGGCATCAACTCCATGTGCGCCATCGCCAGGCTGACACCGTGCAATTGGGCATAACGTTGCGGAAGGTGCTCCAGCCAGAAATGGTTGTCGAAGTGGAGGTCGAGCAGCGTCCCGTCCATATCCAGCAGAACGGTGTCGATATCGTGCCAGGGCAAAGAAGGCATCGTGGTCTCTCGGCGTTGAATAAATCGCTGTGGCCATCGGGCACAGACATTCAGAAAAGCCACGGTATAGTAACCCGTCTATGCCAAGGAGCTTGTCATGCGCCAGAAACCTACCGTCCTCGCCCGGGAAATTGTCGCCAGTAGCCGTCTCTTCCGTGTCGAGGAGGTGCAGTTGCGCTTTTCCAACGGTGTCGAGCGCGTTTATGAGCGCCTGGTGGGGCGAGGTAACGGTTACGGCGCGGTGATGATCGTAGCGATGCTGGATGCCGAGCACGCTGTGCTGGTGGAGGAGTATTGCGGTGGTACCGATGAATACGAGCTCTCGTTGCCCAAAGGCCTCGTCGAACCGGGTGAAGATGTGCTGGCGGCGGCCAACCGCGAACTCAAGGAAGAAGCCGGGTTCGGTGCGCGCAGCCTTGAGCACCTCACCGAGCTTTCGCTGTCGCCGGGCTACATGAGCCAGAAGATTCAAGTGGTGTTGGCCACCGACCTGTACGAAGAGCGTTTGTTGGGCGATGAGCCCGAACCGATGCGCGTGGACAAAATCAACCTGCGTGACCTGGCCAGCCTGGCCCAAAATCCTCAATTTTCCGAAGGTCGCGCGCTGGCGGCGTTGTACCTGGCCCGTGACCTGTTGACCCTACGCGGAGCGTTTCAAGCATGACCGGCGTTTTTTCAGCGTTGCCCCATCCCTTGCTGTCACCGGTGATTGCCCTATGCCGACAGGCAGGCGAGGCGATCCTGCCCTTCTGGCGCTCAGGTGTGGAGGTCACGGCCAAATCGGATAACTCGCCGGTGACGGCTGCGGACCTGGCGGCCCACGAAGTGCTGGTGAGCGGACTGAAGGCGCTGGACCCCAGCATTCACATTCTGTCCGAAGAGGACGCGGACATTCCGCTGCATGAGCGCGCTCGGTGGGAGCGCTGGTGGCTGGTGGACCCGCTGGACGGCACCAAGGAGTTCATTTCCGGCAGTGACGAATTCACCGTCAATGTCGCGCTCATCGAACGCGGCCGGGTCGTGTTCGGCGTCGTGTCGATGCCGACGCATGATCGCTGTTACTTCGGCGGCGACGGTTTGGGTGCATGGCGCAGTGACAGTCCCCAGCACGTTCAGCCGATCAGCGTCCGCCAACAGCCTGTCGAGGGCGAGGCGTTTACGGTAGTCGCTAGCCGTCGTCATTCCAGCCCGGCACAGGAGAAACTGCTCGCAGGCCTTTCGTCAGTGGTGGGTGAGCTGCAGTTGACCAACATCGGCAGCTCATTGAAGTTCTGCCTGCTGGCAGAAGGCTCGGCGGATTGTTACCCCAGACTCGCACCGACCTCACAGTGGGATACGGCGGCCGCCCAGGGGGTGCTGGAAGGGGCTGGCGGCGCAGTGTTGAATCTGGCGGGCGAAGCGTTCGATTATCCGGCCCGGGAATCGTTGCTGAATGGGTTCTTCCTGGCATTGCCCAAAGACGCAGCCTGGCGTGGCGCATTGGTTGAGTTGGCCAAGGGCTGATCGCTGGTCGCGCTCCGGTACCGACCGGGGCGGGAGACCTGCACCGGCTCCCATCTGGCGGCCTCGCAGTTATCGATGCAGCACGTACTGGCCGACAAACGCCACTGCCGAATCATCCGAGCCTTCGACGACGATGCGCGTAGGCAGTGCCAACCTGGCGCGGCCGCGGCGCTGATAGAGCTTCAGGAACCTGTCCCACGTCGCGTGATCCGGCGCATCGCAAATGGCGATTGCGTCAGCTTTCACGGGCAGCGGGTAGCTGATCTGGCCGTCTTGGATGACGATGTGGCCGTCGTCTATTCCTGCTTCCTTCAGCCGTAGATACAACCAGCCCCAGCCCGCCAGTACCGCGCCGCAGTACAGGCTGCCGCCGAACAGCGTGCTCTTGTGGTTGACGTTCGGAGCCAACGGCAGATGCAAATGCAGGCGGTGGTCCTGCCATTGAATGACTTTGACGCCCATGTGCCGCGTCAAGGGAATGTCCCGGTACAGCACCTGTTCGAGGTGTTGGGCGGGAGAGCCCGATTCATTCGCTGTCATCCGAAGCCCCCCCACTGAAATTCAGGCCATGCTTGCGCAGCTTGTCATGCAACGTCTTGCGCGGCACGCCCAGCGCTTCGGCCAGGCTGCGCACCGAGCTGTGAGGGCGGGTCAGTTCCGCGGCGATGAGCGCCCGTTCGAAGGCCTCGACCTGATCGCTCAAACCCCCGGTCGACGCGTGCACTGGCTGAGGTGCGCCGCCTTCGAGTTCCAGCTCAAGGCCCAGCGCGAAGCGTTCAGCCGCGTTCTGCAATTCACGCACGTTGCCGGGCCAACTGTGGCGTAACAGCATCGCTCGGTGTCCCGGTTGGAGTTCGCGGCGGCTCAGCCCATGGCGCAGGCTGGCGGCGTCTGCGAAATGCTGGAACAGCACCAAGGCGTCTTCGCCCCGCTCGCGCAGGGGCGGAATGCGCAAGGGGGCGACATTCAAACGGTAATACAAGTCGGCGCGGAAGCGCCCCTGGTCGGCGGCCTGGCGCAGATCCTCCTTGGTGGCGGCAACGATGCGGATATCCAGCGGGATCTGCTGGTTGGCGCCCAAGCGCTCGACGACTCGCTCCTGCAACAGCCGCAGCAATTTGACTTGCACGTCCATGCTCATGCTCTCGATCTCATCGAGAAACAGCGTGCCACCGTTGGCAAACTCGAACTTACCGATGCGCCGCTTTTGGGCTCCAGTGAACGCACCCGGTTCGTGGCCGAAGAGTTCGCTTTCCACCACCGATTCGGCCAGCGCTCCGGCGTTGATCGCCACGAAGGGGCCATTGCGTCGGCTCGACAGGTCATGCAGCGCGCGCGCAACCACCTCTTTGCCTGCGCCGGTCTCGCCCAAAATCAACACGTCGGCCTTGGTGGCCGCCAGTGCGCCGATCTGATCCCTCAGGCGCTGGATGGGCGCCGAAAGCCCCACCAACCGCGCGCTCAATTGCTGGCGGTCGCTCAGTTCCATCCGCAGGCTGCGGTTATCGAGCACCAGCCGGCGCAAGGCCAATGCGCGGCGTACGCTATCGAGCAACGCATCGCTGGCGAAAGGCTTTTCCAAAAAGTCGTAGGCCCCCGCGCGCATCGCCTGCACCGCCAAAGGCACGTCGCCGTGGCCGGTGATCAGCAGCACGGGCAACTCAGGATCCTGGGCGTGCAGCTGGTTAAGCAATTCAAGACCATCGATGCCGGGCATGCGGATGTCGCTGACGATCACCCCAGGCCAGTCACGTTCGAGCCGCGCCGGAACGCCTTTGGCATCGCTGAGCGACAGCACCTTGAGGCCTGCCAGGTCCAGGGTCTGGCTCAAGGCCTGACGAAGATGCGGGTCGTCGTCGATCAGCACCACCTGCACGCGGCTGTCGATGGCGGTCTCCGTGGTCATGCAGATAAATCCTCCGGCGGTTGAAGACTGACCCCTGATGCGGCCGTGCGCATGCGCAGTGTGAGCAGCGCGCCGCCTTCAGGGTGGTTGGCGAACAGCAGCTCGCCGCCCAGTGCGCGCATCAGGGTATCGCAGATCGCAAGGCCCAGCCCCAACCCCTGCGTACGGGTCTTGGTGGTGAAGAACGGCTCACGCGCGTGCTCCAATGCTTCGCGGGAAAATCCCGGACCGTTGTCGCGAATGTACAGATTGACGCCCTCGGCATTGTGTTCGGCACTTATCCACAACTTGCGTGGCGGGCCTTTTTCGGTCAGCGCATCGAGCGCGTTCGCCAGCAGGTTGCCCAGCACCTGGCGCAAGCGGGTTTCCCCCGCCTGTACCCAGAGCGTGGCGGCGGGCAGGTCGCGGATCAATTCCACGTCCATGGCGCGGCGGCGCTTGGCGAGCAGCGCCAAGGCATCATCCAGTGCGGGCTGCAGGGCCACGCTTTCCGGTGCATGCCGGTCGCGGCGGGCGAAGGCCCGCAAATGCGCGATGATCGACGCCATGCGGCCAGTCAGCTCACTGATCAGCTTGAGGTTGCCGCGCGCATCGTCGGTGCGTTGATGGTCGAGAAGAATCTCGGCGTTTTCCGCGTAGCTGCGAATCGCCGCCAATGGCTGATTGAGCTCATGGCTGATACTCGCCGACATCGTGCCCAGCGCCGACAATTTACCTGCCTGGACCAGCTCATCCTGAGCCCGAAACAGCTCTTGCTGCGCGTGCTCGCGTTCGAGCACTTCCTGGCGCAGGCGCTGGTTGAGACCTTCCAGATCGCTGGTGCGCTCGATGACCCGCGCTTCCAGTTCGCGCCTGGCCTTGCCTTCGAAATGGATGCGATCCAGATAATGCCGACGCCGCTGCATCATGATGCCGAGCAGCAGCATCAACACCAACAAGGCCGCGCCCCCGATGGCGACGACCGTTCGCACCGGGCGCGACACCAGCACCTTGGGTGCCAGGATGTTCACGCTCCAGCCTGTTTCATCGATTTGTTGCGTCTGCGTCAGCCAGCCATTTTCATCGAGCTGCAAAGGCCGCGGGTCGCGGGTGGGATACGGTTGAATGGCGACGATGGCCTGCTTTTCTTCTTCACTGAGCGGGCGAGTGGCGCGAAAACGCCAGCTGGGATTCGAGGTGAGAATCACCACGCCGTTGTGATCGGTCACCAGCAATTGCTCGGGTGTCTTGCCCCAGAGGGTTTCGGTCAGGTCCAGGTCGACCTTCACCACCAACACGCCGATCACGGTGTTGCCATCCCGCACGGCAGCCGCGAAGAAATAGCCACGCTTGGCGGACGTAGTGCCCAGCCCGAAAAACCGCCCCAATTGGCCCGCCATCGCGTTGCTGAAGTACGGCCGGAAGGCAAAGTTGCGGCCGACGAAACTGTCGCGCTTGTCCCAATTGGATGCGGCCAGGGTGTCTCCGTTAGGGGCCATCAGGTAGATCACTTCCGCGCCGGTCTGACGAGCTGTGTTCATCAACAGCATATTCGCCTGGTTTTGGGCCAGTTTGTCCTGCGGGTTGGCCAGCATAGCGCGCAAGCCCGGCAGATCGCCGAGGATTTGCGGCAGCACCTCATAGCGGTGCAGCGTGCCGAGCAGGTTGGCGACATACAGGTCCAGCGTCTGGCGATTCTGGCTCAGCAACTCATTGCGGTAGTAATGCTCGGCCAGGCGTTCCAACGGCCAGAGCAGCGGCGCGAGGATCAGCGCCAGCAGGGCGAGGCTGCGCCAGCGAGGGCGGCGGGGGAGGGTAGTGCTGTTCATCGTATGCGTACGCTGCCGATTTTGTGTGGTGCCTGCATCGACGTCTTGCGGATGAAGCGCTCCTGCGGGGGCATGCGTCTGGCGGCAGGGAGCGGCGACTTCGGCGAACGAGCGCGCAGCGGTCGCAATAGATTACACGCGATACGGGGGCAGCAGGCGCCCCACTAGGCTGATCGTTGCTGCGCCAGACACGCCAGCAGTGCGTCATGCCAGTTTGGTTGACTGACGGCCCATTCCCGTTGCAGGCGGCTGCAATCCAGGCGCGAGTTGAGCGGGCGTTTTGCCGGGGTCGGGTAGGCGCTCGACGGAATAGGCGCCAGCTCTGCGCAACGCTTGCCCGAGGCGATCAATTGTTGGCCGATCGCCTGCGCGAAGCCAAACCACGATGTCTCCCCCGACGCGGTCAGGTGATAGACACCCCAGGCGCCGGGGTTGCCCTCACGCCAGCGTTCGATCAATTGACGGGTGCTTTGGGCGATGGTGCCGGCCCAGGTCGGCGCGCCGATCTGGTCGGCGACCACGGTGAGTTTCTCGCGCTCTTGCAGCAGGCGCTGCATGGTCAACAGGAAATTGCGCCCGGTCAGCGAGTACACCCAGCTCGTTCGCAGGATCAGATACTGCCCTCCCACCTGGGCGACGGCCTGTTCACCGGCCAGCTTGCTGCTGCCGTAAACCCCCAGCGGGTGGGGGGTGTCGGATTCCGTCCAGGCGCCCTCCTTGCTGCCATCGAATACATAATCGGTGGAGTAATGAATGAAGGGCACACCCAGCGCTTTCGCCTCTTCGGCAAATACACCCGGGGCAGTCGCGTTGATCGCTTGCGCCAGGGCCGGCTCGCTTTCAGCCTGGTCCACTGCCGTATGGGCCGCCGCGTTGATGATCAGGTCCGGCCGGATGTCGCGCACCACGGCTCGAATCGTTTCCGGCTGGCTCAGGTCCAGTCGCTCTCGCCCCAACACAATCAATTCACCCAGGCCGTTCAGGCTAGGCTGCAGTGCCTGCGAGACTTGGCCGTGTTGCCCGCTGATGAGTATTCGCAGCGGCGAGCTCACGGGAACAGGTCCGCTTCTTTCAGGAGTTTGCCCACTTGGTCCTTGGCCGAAAGCCGCGGCGCTTCGGTCAGCCCCCAGTCGATGGCCAGGTCGGGGTCGTCCCAGCGAATGCAGCGTTCCGCGGAGGGCGTGTAGTAATCCGTGGTTTTGTAGAGGAACTCGGCGTGGTCGCTCAGTACCACGAAGCCATGGGCAAACCCTGCCGGAATCCACAGCTGACGGGCGTTCGCGGCCGACAGCTCGATGCCGAACCAGCGGCCGAAGTGCGGCGAGCTCCGGCGGATGTCCACCGCGATGTCCAGCACGGCGCCTGCGGTGACCCGCACCAACTTGCCCTGCGGGTTTTCGATCTGATAATGCAGGCCGCGCAGCACGCCTTTCTGGGAGCGCGAATGGTTGTCCTGCACGAACTGGGCGGTAACGCCCGTCGCCTCGGCGAAGGCTCTGGCGTTGAAACTCTCGTAGAAGAAGCCACGCTCGTCGCCGAACACTTTGGGCTCGATGATGAGGACTTCAGGCAACTCGCTTTCGATGACGTTCACTGGTATTCCCCTGCAACCTTGAACAGGTACTGGCCGTAGCCCGTCTTGCCGAAATACTCGGCCCGGGACAGCAGGTGAGCCCGGTCGATCCAGCCATTCTGGTAGGCGATCTCCTCCAGGCAGGCCACTTTAAGGCCTTGGCGATGTTCGATGGTTTGCACGTACTGAGAAGCGTCCAGCAGGCTGTCGTGCGTTCCGGTGTCGAGCCAGGCAAAACCGCGGCCGAAGCGTTCGACGCGCAGGCCGCCGCGCTGCAGATAAGCATTGTTGACGTCGGTGATTTCCAGCTCGCCGCGCGGGGACGGCTTGACGTCCTTGGCCACCTGAATCACATCGTTATCGTAAAAGTACAGCCCGGTGACGGCATAACTGGACTTCGGTTTGCTCGGCTTTTCCTCGATGGACAGCGCATTGCCCGCCTCGTCGAAGTCCACCACCCCGAAACGCTCCGGGTCCTTGACCCAATAGCCGAACACGGTGGCGCCTGAGGTGTTGGCGGCCGCCCGCTTGAGCTGGTCGCTGAAATGCTGGCCGTGAAAAATGTTGTCGCCCAGAATCAGGCACACCGAGTCACTGCCGATGAAGGATTCGCCGATCAGGAATGCTTGTGCGAGCCCGTCGGGTTTGGGTTGCTCGGCGTAACTGAATCGCACGCCGAACTGGCTGCCGTCCCCTAACAGGGCGCGGTACTGAGGCAAATCCAACGGCGTGGAGATGATCAGTATTTCCTTGATGCCCGCCAGCATCAGTACCGAAATCGGGTAATAGATCATCGGTTTGTCGTAGATGGGGAGCAGCTGTTTCGAAACGCCAAGGGTAATGGGGTGCAGGCGTGTGCCGGAGCCACCGGCCAGTACGATTCCTTTGGTCATGCGATCAGATCCTTGACGTGAGTGCCCAAACGTTCCCCTTGATAGCTGCCGTCCTGTACGTTGCGGCACCATTCCAGGTTATCCAAATACCACTGCACGGTTTTGCGCAGCCCGGATTCGAAGGTTTCTTCCGGCTTCCAGCCCAATTCGCGCTCGATCTTGCTGGCGTCGATGGCGTAGCGCATGTCATGGCCGGGGCGGTCGGTCACGTAGGTGATGAGGTCCGCGTAATTCGCCACACCCTTGCGCTGCTCGGGAGCCAGTTCCTCGAGCAAGGCGCAGATGCCCCGCACCACATCGATGTTCTTCTGCTCGTTATGGCCACCGATGTTATAGGTTTCACCGACCTTGCCTTCGGTGACGACTTTAAGCAGGGCCCGGGCGTGGTCCTCGACGTACAGCCAGTCGCGCACCTGCAAGCCATTGCCATACACAGGCAGCGGCTTGCCCGCGAGCGCGTTCAGAATCACCAGGGGAATCAGCTTTTCCGGGAAGTGGAAGGGGCCGTAGTTGTTCGAACAGTTGGTGACCACGACCGGCAAGCCATAGGTGCGCTGCCAGGCGCGAACCAGGTGGTCAGACGCCGCTTTGCTGGCTGAATACGGGGAGCTGGGCGCGTAGGGCGTGGTTTCCGTGAACAGGTCGTCAACGCCGTGCAGGTCGCCATACACCTCGTCGGTGGAAATGTGGTGAAAGCGGAACGCTGCACGCTCGGCCTCCGGTAACCCTTGCCAGTAGCCGCGGGTGGCTTCGAGCAGGCTGTACGTGCCGACGATGTTCGTCTGGATGAAGGCTGACGGGCCATCGATGGAGCGATCAACGTGTGATTCGGCCGCCAGGTGCATGATCGCGTCGGGTCTGAAGCGAGCGAGCACTTTGCTGACCGCGGCCTGATCGACGATGTCCTGCTGCACGAACTCGTACCGGGTATTGGTCACGATGCTCTGCAACGATTCGAGGTTGCCCGCGTACGTCAGCTTGTCGAGGTTCAGTACGTCGTGATCGGTGTTGTTGATCAGATGGCGGATCAATGCAGAGCCGATAAAACCGGCGCCACCGGTAACAAGTATTCGCATGGAGAGACCTTATTCCCTGGCTGGACTTTTAGATAACGAAGCATAGCTTGTGTGTGCATGGTGTCCGGCGCAAGGTACAAACCGCCCGAAAGCCATGAAATTAATTGATGACCGTAACGGTGCTGCGTCATAAAACCGCCGCAACTGTTTCATCAGCGTAACGCCTGTTCTATCTATCGATTACCCATGGCTTTTCTTTAAGTCAGGCCCTGCGGGGTTGCTTCTGCCCCCGGCAACTGGCGATATTGCTGGCCATCTTCACCGTCGAGGCCCTGCCCATGCCGCTTGCCACCCTGATTCGTCGCTCAAGCCTGCCATGCCCGGAAATCAACCTTGCCCAGGCCGCCGAACTGTTGTCGACGCATTACGGGTTGAGCGGTGCGTTGAAGGAGCTGGGCAGTCATCAAGACCGTAACTTCCTGCTCGACACTGGGGAGCGGCCACGTTTCGTGCTGAAGATTTGTCATGGCGATTACTCCGCTGTCGAGCTCAAGGCCCAGCACGCGGCGCTGAGACACTTGGCCGCCCATTCAGGGGTACGTGTGCCGGCGATCCGGCCCGCAACCAACGGTGAAGACCTGCTATCCGTGCAGGTGGATGGCCTGAGCGTCCATGCCCGCCTGCTGGAGTTCATCGAAGGGCAATCCATCGCGCACGTCGAGCACTTGAGCCATTCCGTGGTGGCTGGGCTGGCGCAACTCTGCGCTCAGGTAGATATCGCGCTGGCCACATTCTCGCACCCGGGCCTTGAGCGCGTCTTGCAGTGGGACCCGCGACACGCCAGCGCATTGATCAAGCACTTGCTGCCGGTCATCGATAGCGAGGACGAGCGTGCCTGTATTGCCAACGCGGCAGAAGAAGCCCGCACCCGACTGCTGCCATTGATCGCATCACTTCCCGTGCAGGCGATCCACATGGACATCACCGAATACAACGTGGTCTGGGCGCGGGACGCTCACTCGATGTGGCAACTTCAAGGATTGATCGATTTCGGTGATCTGGTCAGCACTTGGCGCATTGCCGATTTGTCCGTGACGTGCGCTGCCTTGCTGCATCACGCCGACGGCGACCCGTTCTACATCCTGCAGGCCATTTGGGCTTACCACGCAATCAATCCGCTGCTGCCCGAGGAGTTGAAGGCCTTGTGGCCGCTCATCGTCGCGCGCGCAGCGGTGCTGGTGCTCAGCAGTGAACAGCAGGCGAGTATCGAGCCTGATAACGCCTACATTCAGGCCAACCTCGCCAGCGAATGGAATATTTTCGATGTCGCGACCTCGGTGCCCATGGCACTGATGGAAGCCGCGATCCTCGATTCGGTGGGCCTGACTCAACCACGGCCTTTCGATCACACCTTTTCGTCCTTACTGCCGAACTTGAAAGGCCGGACGTTCGAGACCGTCGACCTCGGCGTGCTCAGCACCCTGTTCACTGCGGGCAACTGGGAGCAAAGCGGCATCGATGAGCGTCTGCTCAAGGAGGCTGCGGAGCATCATGGGCTGGCGACCAGCCGCTACGGCGAATACCGGCTGTCCCGGACGCTGCCTGACAGCCCCCGCGAGCCCGACACCTATGCGCTGCATGTCGAAGTGCAAATTCCTCACGGCACCGCGGTGCACGCACCTTTCCACGGTTCACTCAGGCACACGGCGGACGGCGCGCTGGCGCTGGTGGGTGCTGAACTGACGCTGCGTGTGTGGGGCGTGCGAACGGACTTCGACACAGGCGTGGAATTCGCAGCGGGTGATGTGATCGGGCAAGGCGGCGGTTCGCTCGTCGTGCAGTTGTGCACTGAGCGGGACGTCAGCCCACCGCTGTTCGCGACCCCTTCGCGCGCCGCCGCGTGGCGGGCCTTGTGCCCATCGCCGAAGGGGCTGCTGGGGTTCGAGTGTGACGCGCCGGAGCCGGTGAGTGCTGCGCAACTGCTGGCTCGTCGGGACGCCAGTTTTGCCCGCTCCCAGAAGCACTACTACGAAGCCCCGCCGCAGATCGAGCGAGGCTGGCGCAACCACCTGATCGACATGCAAGGGCGGTCCTATCTGGACATGCTCAACAACGTCGCGGTGTTGGGCCACGGACACCCGCGGATGGCCCAGGTTGCGGCGCGGCAATGGTCGTTGCTCAACACCAATTCGCGTTTTCATTATGCGGCGATTGCCGAGTTCTCCGAGCGCCTGCTGGGGCTTGCGCCCGAAGGCATGGACCGGGTGTTTCTGGTCAACAGCGGCACCGAGGCGAACGACTTGGCCATTCGCCTGGCCTGGGCCTACAGCGGTGGGCGAGATGTGCTGAGCGTATTGGAGGCGTATCACGGGTGGTCGGTGGCGACGGATGCGATCTCGACCTCCATTGCCGATAACCCGCAAGCGCTCAGCACCCGCCCCGACTGGGTTCACCCAGTGGTCGCACCGAACACCTATCGCGGCGAGGCCCGTGGCAATGACAGCACGCCGTTCTACTTGAAGAGCGTCGACGCGCACCTGGCCCGGCTGCGCGAACAGGGCCGCCAACTGGCAGGGTTCATCTGCGAGCCGGTATACGGCAACGCTGGCGGGATTTCCTTGCCGTCGGGGTATCTGCAGGAGGTTTATCGCAAGGTCCGCGCTCAGGGCGGCGTGTGCATCGCCGACGAGGTCCAGGTCGGGTATGGCCGACTGGGTCAGTATTTCTGGGGGTTCGAAGAGCAAGGCGTTGTGCCGGACATCATCACGATGGCCAAAGGCATGGGCAACGGCCACCCGTTGGGCGCCGTCATCACCCGGCGTGAAATCGCCGAGGCGCTGGAGGCTGAGGGGTATTTCTTCTCGTCGTCGGGAGGCAGTCCTGTCAGTTGTCAGATCGGCATGGCAGTGCTGGATGTGATGGAGGATGAGCAACTGTGGGAAAACGCTCGCGTTGTCGGCGGTTATTTCAAGGAACGCCTATTAGCCTTGATCGATAAACACCGGCTGGTCGGTGCGGCCCACGGTTCAGGGTTCTACCTCGGCCTGGAACTGGTGCGCAACCGCGACACACTGGAGCCTGCCACCGAGGAAACCGCCTACTTGTGCGATCGCCTCCGCGAGCTGGGTATTTTCATGCAGCCGACCGGCGATTATCTCAACATCCTGAAGATCAAACCGCCCATGGTCACCACGCGTCGCAGCGTGGATTTCTTTGTCGACAGCGTATCGAAAGTGCTAAGCGAGCTGGAAGACTGATACCCAGGAATCGGTAGCATCGTTCTCGGTCCAATGTTCTTTGAGTTCGATGATTATCGGAAATTTGTGACGATCTTAGAGAGATTTTGGCCGCCCAGGCCTTTCAAGTTCGATATTTAACGGCTATAAAGGCCCCCGGCCGGTTCCGCGAGCGCCATCTCGCACCCGTACGGCCTCTCACCCTGACGGTTCACTGGAGTCCTGACCGATGACTACACTCAACAGCACCCCCCGCGCCGATGGCTTCTACATGCCCGCCGAGTGGGCGCCGCAGACGCAGACCTGGATGGTCTGGCCGGAGCGTCCGGACAACTGGCGGCTTGGTGGGAAACCGGTCCAGACGGCCCATGTCGCCGTCGCCAAGGCCATTGCCCGCTTCGAGCCGGTAACCGTCGCGGTGTCCGCAGCGCAATACGACAACGCCCGGGCGCGCCTGGATGTGCCGAACATTCGTGTTGTGGAAATCAGCAACGATGACGCTTGGGTGCGTGATACCGGACCGACCTTCGTCATCAACGACCAAGGTGAAGTGCGCGGTGTGGACTGGGGTTTCAACGCCTGGGGCGGCTTTGATGGAGGCTTGTATTCGCCCTGGAATCTGGACGCGGCACTGGCCAGCAAAGTCCTCGAAATCGAACGTTGCCCACGTTACGTCACCGAAGGGTTCGTGCTCGAAGGTGGCTCGATCCACGTCGATGGCGAGGGCACGTTGATCACCACCGAAGAGTGCCTGCTCAACCGCAACCGCAACCCTCATCTGTCTCGCGAAGCGATCGAGACGGTGCTGCGCGATCATCTGTCGGTCGAGAAGATCATCTGGCTGCCGGATGGCCTGTACAACGATGAAACCGACGGCCATGTGGACAACTTCTGCTGTTACGTGCGCCCAGGTGAAGTGCTGCTGGCCTGGACCGATGATCCGAAAGACCCCAACTACCCACGGTGTCAGGCCGCGATGGCGGTGCTGGAGAATGCCCGCGACGCCAAGGGTCGACCGTTCGTCGTCCACAAAATGCCCATTCCCGGCCCGCTGTTCGCCACGGAAGAGGAGTGCGCAGGCGTTGATCAGGTGCACGGCAGCCAGGAACGCAACCCTTCGGTGCGCCTCGCCGGCTCCTATGTGAACTTCCTGATCGTGAATGGCGGCATTATTGCGCCGAGCTTCGACGACCCGCTGGATGACGCCGCTCGCCAGATCCTGCAGCGCCTGTTCCCCGAACACGAAGTGGTGATGGTGCCCGGCCGGGAACTGCTGCTGGGCGGCGGGAATATCCATTGCCTGACCCAACAGCAACCGGCGCCTCGCCACGGTTGAGTTGGTTCGCTTCTTGCTGTCATCAAAGCCTGTCGGACGACGGGCTTTTTTGTGGGTAGCGATTTCTCGTTTGCCTGCCTGAACGCCGAAGCGGGTCGCCAAAGGGTTACCGCATTCGTCCGTCTGTAACAAAAGCTGATTAGATTTCGCAGTCCTAGACGTAAGAGGTTATCCCTATGAACGCAGGTCAGGAGTCGCGTGTGACTCGAGGTTTGTCTGCGAGCAATGAAGCACGGCAGATGATGGCGGACTGGTTACGGATAACCCAGGCACAAAAATCACAATTACCGGACTACCGGGCCATGTTGACCCAGCGCTACCCCTCCGGGCTGCTCAATGAAGCCGAGCTGGAAGCATTACTGGGCATTCTAAAGAACTGACGCGATTGGCCTCTCCCAGGTCTGGGGAGGCTTTTTCGTCTGTCGGTTCGGCGTTCATCAAATTGACAGCATTGCATGCCGCGGATAGCATTCGCGCCTCCACCGCCTGTGGCCTAGCGCCATGTACGTGCATCAGTAGTCCACTGCGATGATTTCGTGCGGGCTTCCGGGACTGTCAGCAGTCTGGGGAGACGCAATGACCTGCCCGGGTTTTTGCCACAGCGCGCGATCAATCTGCACATAAGGACAACAACATGAAACAGCGCATCGGCTTGCTCGCCCTGAGCATCTTCGCCGCCAGCCACGCTATGGCGGACGGCCAGGCAGACGCCAAAGGGTTCGTCGAAGACAGCAGCCTGAAGGTCAATCTGCGTAACGTCTACATCAATCGCGATTACAAAGGCGGCCCTCAAGACCGTGCTGAATGGGGCCAGGCGTTCATGGCCAACTATTCGTCCGGCTTCACGCAGGGCACTGTCGGCGTCGGCGTCGACGCGTTCGGGTTGTACGCTGTTCGCCTGGACGGTGGTAAAGGCAAAAGCGGCGCGGGCGGTATCGACTTCTTCAAACAGGGCGACAGCGGTAACGCGGCCGACGACCTGGCGCGCTTCGGCGGTGCGGTCAAGTTCCGAGTTTCCAACACCGAGCTGAAATACGGCGACATGATGCCGGAACTGCCGGTCCTGAGTTACGACAACTCCCGCCTGCTGCCGGAAACCTACACCGGTACCATGATCACCTCCAAGGAGATCAAAGACCTGACGCTGGTCGCGGGCCGCTTCACCGCGCAGACCCGCAAGAGTGCCGAAGGCCGCGACAGCGGTGACCTGAAAAGCATCAACGTCTACGGCGCCAGCTACAAATTCACCGACGCCTTCAGTGCGGCGTTCTACGCCTCCGATGACGAAGACACCCTCAAGAAGCAGTACGTGAACCTGAACTACGTTTTCGTGCTGCCGCAGGATCAGTCGCTGACCTTCGACTTCAACGGGTACAAGACCAAGCTGGACCGCGACATCGCTGTCGACGATGCCCGCGACAACAAGATCTGGAGCCTGGCAGCCACGTGGGCAACCGGTATCCACTCCTTCACCATCGCGCACCAGCGCAGCACGGGTGAAACCGGCTACAACTACGGCGGCTACCGTAACGCGGGCGGCTTCAGCGATGGCGGCAACACCATCTACCTGAGCAACTCCTACTGGTCGGACTTCAACGGCAAGGACGAGCGTTCCTGGCAGCTGGGCTACGGCGTCAACCTGTCGAGCGTCGTGACCCCAGGCCTGAGCTACAAGGTCGCTTACGTGCGTGGCGACAACATCGATGACGGCACCAACCGTGGCGATGGCGACGAGCACGAGCTGTTCAGCCAGTTGAGCTACGTCGTTCAAAGCGGCCCGGCCAAAGATTTGTCGCTGCGCCTGCGCAACTCCTGGCTGCGCGTTTCGGACAATGCTTCCAACTACAACGTTGGCGGTAACGAAACCCGTATCTTCATCGATTACCCGATCAACGTGTTCTGATGTTGAACGGCAGTTGAGCTGAAGCTGCAGTTAGCGCCCTGATCGAGAGATCAGGGCGTTTTGTTTTGTGCGCCTATGAAAGCTGCACGCCATGAAGCGGGTGATCGAGGCTTTACCCTGAGGCCTTTGTCATCCGAGGCGTTACATCGCTAACATGGCGTCATTCCACCGCTGACTGGTCACCCCATGGCCCTCGCCGCACCGCCTGACCTCACTGACACCGCCGTTCCCGTGCAACGGGTGTCGCGCACGTATCCGCGTGGGCTCTATATCGAACCCCATGAGCATGACTGGGGCCAGGTGCTGTATGCCATGTCGGGTGTGATGTGGGTCGAAACGCCAAACGAGGCGCTGGTGGTGCCGCCCCAGCGTGCCGTCTGGCTGCCGCCCGGCGTGCCTCATGGCATCCGCGTGGTTTCCGATCTGGAAATGCGCAACATCTACCTGCGCCCGGCGCTGGCGCAGACCCTGGAGAACACGGTTCAGGTCTTCGAAGTCGCAAAGCTGCTGCGTGAGCTGATCGTCAGCCTGGTGGCCGAGCAGGGCAAGGATTCGGAATATTACGATGCGTTAGTGCGGCTCGCCTTGCTGGAACTCAAGCGCGCCAAGCGTTCGTTGTTGAAGGTGCCGATGCCGGATGAGAGCGATCGCCGGTTGATGAATGTCTGCCATGCCGTGATGGTCGAGCCTTCGATCGATGTGCCCTTCGAGCAGCACGCGGAGAATGCCGGGGCCAGCGTCAGGACGCTGTCTCGTCTGTTCCAGAGCGTGCTGGGCATGGGCTTCGCCGAGTGGCGCCGGCAAGTGCAACTGGCCACGGCGGTAGCCGAGATCATCCAGGGGGTCCCGGTCAGCACCATCGCCCGCGCCATGGGGTATTCGCCCAGCAGCTTCAGCGACATGTTCCGTCGTGAACTGGGGGTATCGCCTTCCCAGTACCCGCTCGGTGAACAATCAGATTGACGCCTTGCGTGTGAGGTCAGCCCTGTCTACCGGGCCTGCCTTGCGCTTGAGCCTGTCCGAAATTCAGAAGTACTTGGCCGGTAGCGCATCCGGCCTTTTCTTACACTCTGGTCATCGCTAAACGCCGTCGTGCCACGCATCGCCGCACGCCGCACTGCACCGGAGTTCGTCATGAGCTACATCATTTCTCTCGCAATCGGCATCGCCGTCGGCCTGCTTTACGGCGCCCTCGACTTCCGCTCGCCCGCGCCACCGCTGGTGGCGCTGGTCGGCCTGCTGGGCATGCAGGCGGGCGAAAAGCTCTGGCCCATGGGGCGCCAATGGGTCGCCACTCTGATTTCGTGATTCGAACGATTTCTGTCTCTTCTCAGGATGTAAACACCATGAAAGCACTGCAATTTTCCCGAACCGGCGACCTGGCTGCTCTAGAGGTCGTGGAACTGCCGACACCGGTCCCCGCCGAAGGCGAGGTACTGGTGCAGGTCAAGGCGGCCGGCCTCAATCCGAGCGACGTAAAGAACGTGCTCGGGCGATTCCCCTACACCACACTGCCTCGCGTGCCAGGGCGCGATTTTGCGGGTGTGGTAATTCAGGGCCCTGATGACCTGATGGGCAAGGAAGTGTGGGGCACCGGCAACAAGATCGGCTTTTCCCGCGACGGCTCGCACGCCGGTTACATCACGCTGCCTGCGAGCGGCGTGGCGCTCAAGCCCTCGTCCCTGAGTTTCGCTCAGGCCGCCAGCCTCGGCGTGCCGTACACCACCGCGTGGGATGCATTGGAGCGAAGCCGGGTAGACGGCCAGACTCGCGTGTTGGTGATCGGGGCCAATGGCGCCGTTGGCAGCGCAGCCATCGCGCTGGCTAAAGTGCGCGGCGCTCAAGTACTGGCGGCCGTGCGCCGTCCGGAACAGGTGCAGACACTCAACGCGCAAGGTTTCAAGGCCATTGCGTTAGGCAAGCCTGAAGAATTGGCTGCGCAAGTGGCGGAGGTGTTCGAAGGCGGCGCGGACGTCATCTTCGACACCACCGGCTTCTGGTTGCCCGCAGCCGTTCAGGCGCTGGCGCCGTTCGGCCGGATCGCCATCATTGCGGCACCGGTCGACGGTCACGTCCAACTGCCCGCGCTGGCGCTGTACCGAAAAGGCGGTTCGGTGGTGGGCATCAACTCGTTGCTGTACGGCGTCGAGGCCTGTGCGCGGATGCTGGAGCAATTCGGCCGGTTATTCGATGAAGGAAAGCTGCCGCTGCCCGAGGGCTTGGTGGAAACGCCTATCGAGGAAGGGTTGGCCCGGTACGCCGAAGTCAATCAAGGCGGCGCCGACAAGGTCATCCTGATCCCCTGACCGTTCTCAGCGTGCTGGCGCGGGGCCCTCGAAGCCATTGTCGCCAGCCTTGCTCACCACACCGGCAAACCCTTCATATACCCGGCCTCGATCCGCTCACTGCTGCCGTTGGCATGCAGGGTTTTGAGGGCTGCCCTCAACTTTTCCACCATCACCGGGTCGCAGTTTTTCGAACAGGCCAGGTACAAGTCGGCCGTCATCATCACCGGGCTCATGACCAGCGGCCGATCGCTCACCTGTTTCCAGATGTAGCGTGTTTCCGGCACACCGTTGAACCACGCGTCGACCCGGCCTTTGAGCAGCATCTGCGCCGGGTTTTCGCCGATCTTGAGGGGGTAGATTTGTGAGGGGAGGAAACCCTCATCGCGCAGTCGGGTTTCCTGAGCGCTGCCCAGCCCGACGGCGATCAGCTTGAACGTCCGTTTTGCGTCTTCGAAGCTGTTCACCCGTTGGGTGAGGCTGAAAAAACTGCGGTCCATGGTCAGGACCGGCGCGATCCACGTGAAGCGGTCTTCACGGCTCTGGATGCGGGTCAACGGGGCGATCAGCAGGTCGCGCCCGGCGCTGACCTCTCGCTGGGCGCGCGGCCAGGGTGGAGACAGCAGTTTCGGCGAATAACCGGCCAGCGCCATGGCCTTGAGCGCGATGTCACCGACGATACCGTGTTGGCCGTCGTGATCGGCCATCGTCAGGGGCGGCGCTTCGGCAACGTAAACATCGACCCCGGGCGTAGCAGAGGCAATCGACGACCCTCCCAGAAACACGGCGAACGCGAAACGGGGAATGCTGGACATCCATTTCATGGCAGCAGTGCTCAAGGTAATGATCAGACCCGTCTAGGCAGGCGGTCTGCCTGGCTCACGCATCAGTCTGGCAGCAGTTGAACAGTTTTGCCGGTCAAGGTGCAGCATTCAGTCGCGCAACTGCTTTCATCCCAGGTCAGGTCTTGTTGTGCTCGTTGGTGTAACGGCCGCTCAGTTCCCATCCACATTCGAGCAACATGTCGATCCAGTCCTCGTACGAGTCGTCGACATCGAGCAGATTCATGAACTGGTCCTCGATGTGGCAACGAAAGGTCTGCTCTTCGACGTTCCACTCCACGTCCCGGATTCGCCAGGCGCGCTGGTCGGGCAACTGAATGCTCAAACCATGAAAGGGCACGAACGGCAATTCGACTTCGTACAACAGCTTGGACCATTCAGAAGAGATTTCAGGGGTCTGATGGGTCCAGACGTATTTGATCAATCGGACTTTGTGCACGGTAAGTCTTCTCTCGTGTTTCAGGTGACGGGCCCTGGCCTGATTGAATGAGGCGATGGCCCGCTGGGCATCGCTATACGTTACTCGAAGGCAGCGTGATCGGGGAGGGGGAGGCCGTGTATCAATCCTTGGGTGCGGGCCGTCACTGGCGTGAGCGCGGGCAATACGGGACTCAGACACCCCTGTGGTTGGGAGTTCATTCGTCGGTTTGCGGCGCAGCGGCCAGCGGATGTGTATATTTCGGGGCCTCGCCTGGCCAATGGGACCTCGGCATGTTGCACAAGAACCTCATCCGTCGCCTCGACCTGATTACCCTCAAACTGTTCGTGGCCGTCTACGAAGAAGGCACCCTGACCCGGGCGGCGGCGCGCGAAGCGATTGCCACGTCGGCGGCGAGCAAGCGTCTGATGGAGCTGGAAGAGGTCCTGGGCATTGGCCTGTTCGTGCGCAACGCCAAGGGCATGCTGTTGACGGCCGCGGGCGAAACGCTGCTGCACCATGCCCGCCGCATGCTTTCCGACCTCGAGAAGATGGGGCTGGAGCTCGACGAGCACTTGCAAGGCATGCGCGGCTATGTACGCATGCTGGCCAACCTTTCGGGGATCATTCAGTTCCTGCCCGAGGACCTGCACGATTTCACCGCGCATCACACGCTGGTGAAAATCGACCTGGAGGAGCGCCCCAGCAACGGTGTCGTACAGGGGCTGATCGACGGCGTGGCGGATATCGGCATTTGTTCGGAAGACACCGACGTTCAAGGGCTGCACAGCGTGCCTTATCGCCAAGACGAACTGGTGGTGGTCATGCGCCCGGACCATGCGCTGGCGCGGCGTAAGCGCGTGGCATTCGAAGAAACCCTGGGCAGCGATCACATCGGCTTGCACGCGGCCAGTTCGATCAACATGCGCACCCACACGGCGGCACGTTCCCATGGCGTGCCGCTGCGGGTGCGCATTCATGTACCGGGATTCGACGCCATGTGTCGCATGGTTCAGGCCAACATGGGCATCGGCGTGTTGCCGCGCAAGGCGTTCGAATTGCTCGGGACGCCGCTGGGTTTGACAGCGGTGGCATTGAGCGACGCCTGGGCACAGCGCACGTTGATTCTGGTGGTGCGCGACACGGCGGCACTCTCGCCGGTCAGCCAGTTGCTGTTCGAGCACCTTCAGCAACACCGATGAAGCGTTCGCGTTTCGCGAACGGCCCTTGCCCACAAACGGTTGGATTTATCGAACGCCGGTCCTCTAGTCTTGGCTCAAATTCCAAGAAACACAGAGGTATGCGTTATGTCTGGCCCACTGAGCGGTGTGCGCGTCATCGAAATCGGCACACTTATCGCAGCGCCCTTCGCCGCCCGTCTGATGGGCGAATTCGGTGCTGAGGTCATCAAGATCGAATCCATGGGCCAAGGCGATCCACTTCGCAAATGGCGAAAGCTGCACGAAGGCACTTCGCTGTGGTGGTACCTCCAATCACGCAACAAAAAATCCCTTTCGCTGAACCTGAAATCCTCCGAAGGCATCGACATCGTCAAGCGCCTGGCCGAGGGCGCTGATGTGCTGATCGAAAACCTGCGCCCTGGCGCGCTGGAAAAGCTCGGCCTGGGTTGGGATGTCCTGCATGCCCTGAACCCCAAGCTCACGTTGGTGCGTATTTCCGGCTATGGCCAGTCCGGCCCCTACCGTGACCGCCCGGGCTTTGGTGCCATCGGCGAAGCCATGGGGGGCATTCGCTACACCACTGGCACACCGGGTTCGCCGCCCGCACGCGTTGGCGTCAGCCTGGGGGATTCCCTGGCCTCCATGCACGCGGTCATGGGCGCACTGATGTCTCTGCTGCGCGTGAAAACCGGACAGGGCGATGGCCAGATCGTCGATGTGTCGCTGGTCGAAAGCGTGTTCAACGTGATGGAAAGCCTGGTCCCCGAGTACGACATGCTGGGCCACGTGCGTGAACGTACCGGTGGCGCCTTGCCGGGTATTGCGCCTTCCAACACCTACCCGACCGCCGAAGGTGCGTTCGTGGTGATTGCCGGAAACAGCGACCCGATCTTCAAGCGCTTGATGCACGCCATGGGTCGCCCGGACCTGGCTGAAGCGCCCGAATTCGCTCACAACGACGGCCGTGCGGCACAGAGCGAGCTGCTCGACGACGCGATCAGCGCCTGGTCATCCAGCCTGCCCATCGATGAGGTGCTACAGGTGCTTGAGCGTGCCGAAGTCCCGGCGGGCCGCATTTACAACGTCGCCGATATCGTCGCCGACCCGCACTATCAAGCGCGTGAAATGATCCTCGACGCCCATTTGCCGGGCGGCGCGAGCGTCAAGATGCCAGGGATCGTACCCAAGCTGTCTGAGACACCTGGCGCGGTGAACTGGCAGGGCCCGGCGCTGGGCCAACACACCGACAGCGTGCTCGATGCCCTGGGGCTGACGGCTGCCGAGATCGCGCAACTCAAGACCGATGGGGTGGTGCAATGATTACCGACTTTTCAGAGCGTCTGATCGTCCAGGAGGTCTCGCCCCGCGATGGCCTGCAGATCGAGCCGACCTGGGTCGAAACCGCTGACAAAATCGACCTGATCAACCAACTTTCTCTGGCCGGCTTCAGCCGCATCGAAGCCGGTTCTTTTGTTTCGCCGAAAGCCATCCCGGCGCTGCGCGATGGGGACGAGGTGTTCCGTGGCATTCAGCGCCAGCCCGGCGTGATCTATGTGGCGTTGATCCCCAATCTCAAAGGCGCGGAGCGCGCGATGGCCGCAGGCGCCGATGAGCTGAACCTGGTCATGTCCGCCAGCCAGACTCACAACCTGGCGAACATGCGCATGCGTTGCGAGCAGTCACTCAGCGCATTTGGCGACATCGTCTCATTCACGGCAGGCAGCGAGGTCACGCTCAACGGCTCCATCGCCACGACCTTTGGTTGCCCCTTCGAAGGCAAGATCGATGAAGACCGTGTGCTGCAGTTCGTCGACGCCTACCTGGAGTTGGGGATGCAAGGCGTTTCCCTCGCCGACACCACTGGAATGGCCAACCCGCGGCAGGTGCATCGTCTGGTGCAGCGGGTGTTGACCCGTCTTCCTGCCTCCGCGCTGACCCTGCACTTCCACAACACGCGCGGCCTGGGCTTGAGCAACGTGCTGGCGGCCTATGAAGCCGGTGCGCGACGCTTCGATGCCTCCCTCGGAGGGTTGGGCGGCTGTCCATTCGCGCCAGGTGCGTCGGGGAACATCTGCACCGAGGACCTGGTGAATCTGTGTGACGAAATGGGCATCGAGACTGGCATTGACTTGCCTCATCTGCTGACCCTGTCTCGCCGTCTCCCTGCACTGCTCGGTCATGAGATGCCGGGCCAGGTTGCCAAGGCCGGGCGCAACTGCGATCTGCATCCTGCACCGGTCGGGTTGAGTTAACACAACCCCCCAGAGCAAGCGCGCTCCTACAGGAGATGAGATCTACCCGAACGAACACGCCTCGCCGCGTGCTCGTCCAGACAACAAAAACAATAGGGCGCCCCTTGGGCAGTCCAACTGGAGTTCACCGCAATGACAATCTCTGTTCTGAACCCGAACAGCAGCCTCGCCGAGGTTGTGAATGCCGAAAAGGCGCTGATCCGCAAGGTGGCATGGCGCTTGATGCCATTGATCATGGTCTGTTACCTGTTCGCCTTCTTCGACCGCATCAACATCAGCTTCGCGAAATTCCAGCTACAGACCGACCTGAGCTTGAGCGACACCGCCTACGGCCTGGGTGCGAGCCTGTTCGTCATTGGCTACGTGCTGTTCGAGGTGCCGAGCAACATCATGCTGTACAAGGTCGGCGCCCGCCGTTGGATCGCCCGCATCATGATTTCCTGGGGTGTCGCCACGGCACTGATGGTGTTCGTCAATGCCGACTGGCAGTTCTATGTGCTGCGCTTCATCATCGGCGCCATGGAGGCCGGTTTCGCGCCGGGCGTGTTGTTCTATCTGACGCTCTGGTTCCCGCAAACCTACCGCGGACGCATCACCTCGACGCTGTTCCTGGCCTCTGCTTTCGCAGGCCTGCTCGGCGCGCCGATCTCCGGCCTGGTGCTGGGGCAAATGGATGGCGTGATGCACATGCGCGGCTGGCACTGGCTGTTCCTGCTGGGCGGTGTCCCCTGCGTGTTGCTCGGTCTGGCGGTACTGAAGGTCCTCAAGGACCGTGTCGAGGACGCCCCGTGGCTGACCGACTCGGAAAAAACCTACCTCTCCAGCCGTATTGCCCAGCACGAACCCAACAAGCACGGCTCGCTGCTGACGGCCTTGAAAATGCCCGGCTTCCTGATGCTCGGCCTGATCTATTTCCTGATTCAGGTGGCGTCCTACGGCCTTAACTTCTGGGCACCGCAGCTGATTCGTAGCGCAGGCGTCGACAGCCCGGTCGTGATCGGCCTGCTGACTTCGATTCCCTATATTTGCGGGGCCATCAGCATGGTCGTCGTCGGTCGCCTGTCCGATGCCAGTGGCGAGCGACGCAAATTCGTCTGTGGCCTCGTCGTGCTCGGCGCCATCGGCTTCTTCAGTGCCGGCATCTTCGCTCAGCACACCAGCCTGCTGATCCTCTCGCTGGCCATGCTGGGCGGCGGTATCGTAGCGTCCATCCCGGCCTTCTGGACCCTTCCGCCCAAACTCTTGGCAGGGGCTGGCGCGGGCGCGGCGGGCGGCATCGCATTGATCAACACGCTGGGGCAGTTCGGCGGCATCGTCAGCCCCATCATGGTCGGCAGCATCAAAGACATGACCGGCAGCACCACGCCTGCGCTGTACGTGATTGGTGTCACCAGTGTGATCGCGGCTGGGTTGTTGCTGTGGGCGCTGCCAGAGAAATTGCGCACGCTGGATAAGAGCGAGCATTGAGTTTTCCTGCAAACACCAACTCCCCGATGAAGCCACGCATTCATCAAGGAGGCGGTGTTTGCAGGATTTGTAGACGTTGATCGGCGTGCGCGTTGAACGCTGCTCGGGCAAAAACAGGCGACGCTTCGCATTCCGGCGGTGACGTCATGGCGATCGCCACCCACGCCGAAATCGCTTCACACGTTGCCATCAGTTGTCCTGGGCACAGTTCTGCGCGATGGTCCGGTAGCCGACCGCCTGCTTCTGACCCATCGAGTCCAGATAAGTCAGTTGAGCATTGACCACGCCGCACGAAGCACTGCCTTCGTTCACCGACAACACCTTGGCAATGTCCAGATGATCGCCGTACATGTACTGATGGGGTTTCACGGCGTCGGCTGCATTGGCGCCGACAGCGGCCAGACTGAAAACAGCGAACAGGGAAGCGAGAGTCAGGTTTTTCCAGTTCATGGGGTGTCTCCTTGCGTTGAATGAGTGTGTTCGAGAGGCTCTGTGCCGTCTCGTTGGGTTCATTTAACGCCCCGCACGTATACCGGATGTGTCGTTGAACGGGGATGAACGCAACCGCGCGTATCAATGTGGCGCTCAGATACACAGCGATACAAACCTGCTCGTCATCCCCCCAAAAAAATACGGCGCACGGATGGCGAAGCATCCGTGCGCCGTATTTCCTCAATCAGTGCAGCAATTCAGCAGGAACCTCCCCGCCGTTTTGCGAGATTTTGGCCAGCACGGCTTTGTGCAGCCAGATATTCATTGCGGCGGAGTCTTCCGTGGAACCGGTATACCCGAGCTCTTGGGCCAACTCTTTTCGATTGGCCAGGCTGCTGTCGATGTTCAGCAACTTCAGAAGATCGACGATGGAGGTCCGCCAGTTCAAGCCCGGATGCTGCGCGGAAAGCGCCTCGAGCTTGGCGGTGACATCCACCGGCGCTCCGGTGGCTGGGGTCACGGTGCCCGGAGCAGGAGGCACCGTTCCAGAGGGCGGCGCGACGGTCGGATCAGATGGGGTCGGTGTGCTGGCTTCGGCATGTTTGATTCCCAAGGCATCCAGAATCTTATTGAAAAAGCTCATGACAATTCCTTTCGTGAGTGATCGTTCAGTCCGGGTGATGACCACAGGCAAACCGCCAGTGATTACAAGCGCGTCATCCCCTGTTCGCGACGACTGACGTGGTTGAACCGACACCGAGTACCGAAGCCTGCAAACGCTGGAAATGCCTCGGCACCACGCGGTACAGCGCATGGGCGATGCAATGAGAGGACGGTCAAAACGGCTTCCATCGCTGGAAATGGGATCGTCACTGCCAGGTGCGTCAGCAGTTCAATAATCGGGGCAGCGCAGTCAACGTCGAGCACGGCCGCTATTCACTTGAGTCATCGGCGCAGGCATCAGTTCCGGTTAACGGAGCGACGTGGGCGCTATCAGATGAGTGGTGCCGTCCCATCCGTGAAGAACAGGACAGCGGTCGCTTCGGCGCGAAACCTCTAACGCCCACATCCAAATGTCATTTGACGACCTTCAAGTCGATCGCCAGATCCCGCGCCGCCTTGGTGGCCAAGACACTCATGAACTGATTCAACTCATCCTGACGCCCCGTTGCGCCCCCTTGCCCGGCACCCATGGTGACACTCGGCACGGGCGCCTGAGCCGCAGCGTGTGCCCAGGCTTTATTGATCTCTACGAGGGCATCGAGCTTGGACTGCAAAGCCCCGTCGGCCTTGATGGTTGCCTCGCGGGCATGGGCTTCGGCATCCGCGGTGATGGTGGTCGCCTGTGCCATCGTCGTTGCCTTATCCCGTAGCAACTCGGCAGTCTGCTTCTCGATCTCCGCCCGACTGCGCTCGCGTTCGGCATTGATGACCGCCAATTGCTTCTCGGTTTCAGCCTGCGTAGTGCGCTCGATCTGATCGCGCAAGGTCTCCTGCCGTTTGGCTTCGACCTCCTTCTCTCCGCGTGCGGTCACCAGACGCTTTTCTTCCTCCTCCTTCAAACGGTTCTGCCGCGCAACGGCAAGCTCTGCAAGCGCCTGCTGCACTTTGACCATACGCTGCTTGTACTGAGGGTTCGGGTCGGTATTGGTAATCCGTGCTTCGACCACTTCCACCCCAAACTTGCGGAATTGCTGTTGCTTGCGAATCGGGATGTTCTTGCTGTCCACCACCTTCTCGGTGACGTACTGGCTGGCGGTGTTGCTGCCGTAGTTGCCTTGATCGGTACCGGCCTGAAGAATCGCCGTCTGCTTGGGCAGATCACCCCTCGGCCCGCGAACCTCTCGACGCTTGATCAGATAAAGGCCTTCATTGAGCTGGTTCTCGAACTCCGCGGCGAACTCACTCCGTGCACCGGCGTAGTAGTCATCGGCCGTCATTAGCGAGGCCGTGGCTTGCAGCGTTTCCTTGATGGCAGGCAGCAAGGCCGTGCGAATGAAGTTGTCAGGGTTGCGATATTCCTGCGCGATGGTCAGGAACGCAGCGCCGCTGGGCAGCCGAAACCGTGCAGACGACTCGACCTTCGCATCCACGTTGCCCAAAAACACGATCGGAAATGCCTCGATCGTTGCCCCCAACGCGTCGTTCTCCGGGTTCCTGTCATCCTTGTCGATAACCAGCACCGACTGCACGCTGACCGCCTTCTTCCACGGCGTGGCGCGCCCGAACCATTTGGTGGAATAACCCACGTCGTCGACGATCTTCTCGTCACCGAAGATCGTTCGCACATGGGTCATGTAACCCGCTTCGTTGTAAAAAAAGACGCTGGTGAACAACAACGGAATGGCGATCAATGCCGCCAAAGGCGGCAGCAGGTATTTCAGCAGATTCTTATCGAGCTTCAGCATCGTCAGGCCCCTTGCGAACGAGGGGCGCATCTTTTCAGCGTTGGCTCAGCGAGTCTGTCGGAAGAATCTGAACGACGCGTGGGGCATGCCTCTTTGCTACAAGAGGCGCGCTACAACGGGTCAAACGTTCCTGTGCACAGATGGCAACGACGACCACGACTCACTGGCGTTGCGACTTAACGGGTCAGTCGGCCTGACCGCCAACCCCGCCAGCGACGCCTCAACCAGCGCCTTGGCCGCCTCGATCTGATGCACGACAGACCGAGCCAACGGGCGAAACTCCGCAGTGCAATTGTCGGCCGACTCATAGGCGGTCGCGGCAGCACAACTGAGAAATTCCGAGACCAGCACCAACGCGTCATCGACCCGGATGCCGGATTGGACGTTGAAGAGGCTGTGGCTACCGAGATTGACGCCGAACGGGGTTGATTGAGTGACCGGCGTTTCGGGTGGGTGGGGGGTGGATTGGATCATGGCTACATTCCTTGGTGAGTGAAGCCGACACCCTCCGCTGTCAAACAGAATGGGTGGCAGCTGTACGCGGGTTGACAGACCAGTCACCAAAGAACCTGGCGCACATGAAAGTGCCCCACATACAGCCGCCATAGCGGTCCACGCGATCCGACGGCTCGCAGGACGTATAACGAATGTTGCTTCTCGGTGGATTCGGTCTGTCAAAACCGGCCGCTGAACCAGCGACGCGAGGAGGGTATGCCGTGATCCCAAGAACCGCAACGCGCGGGGAGGATAGCGGCAAAAATCAGAAGCGTCTTACAGGATCTGGTTTGTTTTGTGGGGGGATGTGTCGGTTGTGTGTAAACGCCCCGTGAGCCCCACATTCAAAGCGCGAAGCTGATCGCCAATGCTGTGCTCTCAATTTCTCTCTGGAGCTAGCCGCCATGATGCGCCCCGACGCCAAAGTCGAAAAAGTCTATCCACCCCCCAAACCTGTCGACTTCCGACGGCGAAGAGACCAGCGAGCAACTGGACATTGTGCCGATGCAGATCTGTGTCATCAAACAAAGCCGTAAGGTCTACGGTTGCCGTGGCTGTGAGGCAGCCTCGTGTCCAGCTGTTGAAAGAGCCGGATCGAGACCGACCAGTCAATCCTGGATGTGGGTGCAAGCCAGCGGCCCCCTAGATCGAAAGTCGTGCTGTTTGACTCCACTTCCAGCGTGCGCAGGACGTGCCGTTGCGATTGCTGGAAAGTAATCGTGGCTATGTCATGACCGATGATTATGTCGGCTATGACGCGTTTGCGCTGCGGCTAAGCATCGAGCGACTTGCATGCCTGGCCCATGCGCGACCCAAGTTACTGGACGCGCAAAAGGTGCAGCCCAAGGGTAAAGCCGGGCGGGCCGATATCGCTCTGGCAATAATCAACAAGCTTTATGGCATCGAACGCGAGTTCGAGGACGTCAGCGATGAATAGCAGTTTATCGGTCGGTAGGAGAAAAGCCTGTTGGCCCTGACGCAACTGAAAAGCTGGCTGGATAAAACCCAGTCGCAGGTAACGGCACAAAGTCCGCTGGGCAAAGCGGTGTATTATCTGGCGAACAACCGGAGTCGGCTGGAGCGCTATGTCGAAGCGGGTTACTTGCCCATCGACAACAATGCGGCCTAAAGAGCGATTAAGCCGTCTGTCATAGGGCACAAGGCCTGGCTGTTCAGCGATACTGTCAACGGCGCCAGAGCTAGCATGAAGACCTATAGTCTGGTCGAGACCGAGAAGGTCACCGGTCAGGAGCCTCACACGTGGCGGCGCCACGTACTTGAGCGTCTGCCGCAAGCGTCGTCGGTAGCAGACTACGAAGCGCTGCTACTATGGAACTGCTCGCCAGAGATGCCACGGTAAACGGTTAACTCGCTGTTGGGCAGGTGGGGTTTATGGATCGCGTACACGGATCTGGCTGAGATTGGGTCCGAATGTCCGGGGATTCGACAGAGAGTGGCGGCAGATTTGGTGCGGCACGACAGCGACAGATATTTTTTTGCGGGGGCGTCGAAGCAAGCGATACACGACTATGCAGGTAGTGGCTTCCAAACTGTTTGGACTCGGCGCCTTAGCCTTGGGCGAATCACTCTCATTGAAGTGAGCTGAATCAACGTTTTACCGAATGCCCGTCGACTCATTCAAATAGCAAAAGGACTGAGGCGCACATCCACTCGGTATGATGTCAATGAGATCTAGGGGCATGTCATATCGACGCACTTCACGGACTGCAATGGCATGTGCGGTTGAGCGGCCATCGAAGTAGTTGCTAAAGAATTTTTTGCTAATGCCCGAGTGCTTCTTGGTTTCCTGCCAGATTTTTTCTGGCTTATCAGATAAGACTACATCGAAATCGAATTCTCCTATCACCTTGCCGATTGGCAAGGTGGCATAGATGACAACTGTCTTTACACTAGGATTTTTAAAAATAGCTTTGCGAAACTCAAATCTTTTGGTCCCTGCCAAAATTTTTTCGGCATACTCTGGTTTAATTGACAATAAGACCTTCATTCACTTCTCCTTTGGCTGCAATGGATTGCAGCTGTTTATCGGATATCTTAAAAAATCCCCAGTAAGGAGATGATAGGCCCAACTCTTCAATGAGGGTAGCGCGGTTAACACGCCTTTTGAAGGCGATATTATACGTAAACTTGAAAACATGGAAGTATTTTTTTGATTTCCAGAACATTTCAAGCTCGGCGTGATTGAATACGCTATGGGCACGACAATATCTAAAGAATTCTTCTTTGGTAGAAAATTCATGAATATTTTTATAGTCTTCAATAACCCCAATAGATGTGGCGACTGATCGGTAATGTGCGGGACCTTGATCATCCGATGTACGGTAAATCACTATCACGTCACCTGGTTTCAGAACTTCCACTCCTTTCATCGCGCAAAGATAGACTTTATGAATGCTATTCGCGCTTGAAACATCTTCGACTATGTCACTTCGTTCATTTCTCAGCATCGAGTCAGGTAGTAATCTTGTGTGCCACATTGGCCAAAGCGAGAGCACATAGCAGTTTGCGTTTCGCAGGTTTACCTTTGGATAGCTCAAATAAAAATTATCAAAAGGCAGCTCTAGAGATTTTAACATCACTTGCTCGGTTCCGTTCTTTGTGTGCTTGTGTCCGATAGAATTAAACCCATATCGATTTAAAAGTCGGATAAGCCCTTGGTGCTCCTCGAAAACGGTCACATAGATTTCAGCGGCTGAAGAATGTACGGCGTGGTCAAGAATTTTCTTCACGAACCTCTCGCCCATCTTCGTGCCGTGTGCATTGATTTTCATTGTGCCCACTTTGATTCTGGTTTTGGGAGGCAGAGGTGGAGTTACATCATCGATTATGCCGTCTTCTGTTTTCAGGTAAAGAAAACCCTGAATTCCTTCTTCGTTTTCGAACACATATGCTGACTGCTCTGACTTGCTAACAAACCAATCGGTAAACTCTGAGTAGGCTGCTTTCAAAGAGTCGAAAAAGCTATCAGACAAATTAATGGTTTTAAATTTTTTCTGCTCAAGTTCCATCTCAATACTCCCTAAATAAAGGTGCAGCAATGTGGTTGAATTCTTCGAGGGTTGGTGCGGTGAGTTGAATAAGTGGAATACCAAGGATCCCACAAATGATATTGGCCTGTTGACGCTCTGCGAGCATGGAGGCATTTATGTCTCCCGGATGCAAAGTTCCGTCGCGCGCGGCCAATCTCGCGGCGATAGTTTCGTGGGAGTTTTCTACAAGTATCACCGCAGTTATTGAAAGGGATTCGAATATGTCGGTTGCCAATCTTACGAGATTGCCTTGCGAGTCTTTTAGTACAAAATGTCCGTCAAGTAGTAGGTATGGGGAGTCGCTCAAGCATCTACGGACAGCGGCAATTAGCGCGCTCTGGTTTTCATCAATCCCGCGGGTAAATTTGTTGACACCCCAGTCCGCATGTTCTCGCTCTGCGCGTATTAGCGAACTTGCACTGCGGTGCTTCACCCCTGTGCTTTTGGAAAATGATTCGCATAGATATGTTTTTCCAACGCCATGAATTCCAGCTACGAACACCGTCATAAAGCCTCCCTGCTCACTGATTTGATCCGATTAATACCACAGCCGGAATTCAATTGGCTAGAGCTTTGACAGCGGGCTGGTGAGGAGTGCGGGGATACAGCTACAGAATAGTTGATCTGTTACCTAATGCCCTAGGATGAGTCGTCGCGCTCTAACTCGTCCGATATGCCGCAAATCAGATTGTGAAAGTCGTGCGCCTAACTCTGAAAGAAGGGGGGGCTTGCGGGGTTGGCTGAGAATGGGACCGAATCTCAGGGATAGAAAGGCAGTTGTCACTATTATGGTAACAACTGGCTCGGCTCTGAGGGTGTTGAAGCAGCGCAGAGGCATAACCATTATCTTTATGCCTCGGTTTGTCGAATCACCTACAGACGAGGTGCCGGTGGTGGCATTGGTACGCTCAGCGCGTCGTTCACTTGGCGCAGCCGATTGTGTAGGCCTTGGCATTCAAAGGCGCCGGTGGCTGCATCAAGCAGCTTTTCAATGCTGTGCGCTTGTTCCTGCTGGATGAGCAATTGTTTGAAGTTGATGCCCTCCCGTGCTTTGCGCTTGACGCCCTACGGGGGTCGAACCCTTGCGGCGCGCATCTTCCAGATGCGCGATGTACTGGCTCCGGTCCTTCGTCCGGTGGCGCCACAGAAACTCGTCGCACTCTTCTTGATACTGGATGATCTTATCGCGCAGCTCACGCACGACTTTGTTCGCATTGCTGAATAAAGCCAGCCCGCAAGCTTGCGAAGCGGGAGGCAGGTCATGCTGCATTGCTTTCCATCTGAACCAGTTATGTCGATTTCCGACACAGCTAAACCGAAGCGTTCAACTATTTTGATCCGCTGGGCAGACTAGCCAAAGCCCATATCTCAACGATCGGTCGCATTGCCACCTAGGGCTCGTTGTCCCGGTAAACCCGCACAACGGTTTCGCCACCAAGCCGCACGAGCGTCAACTGCGCATTTATTGAACATTCCTTACTGATCCAGAGCTTGATTTGCTGAATTGGGCGAATCAAACCAGTCTGACTACGCGGCAAAACTGCCGCTGGACAGGTTGAAAGTTTTTCGCCTGTCAGCATGAAAAGACCCAATTAATCCTACCTTTCCCAGCATCTCCATCAACGACTGAGTGGGCTGTGCCCCATATAAACCGGGAGCTCCAACCTCCTAGCGAGTGCATTTCTGCGCTGCCTGAGTGGCATTGCAAGTAAGCCGGGAGCGGGGCGGCGGCAATGCGCCAAAGCGGTGCGAAGTATGGGTGGGGGGACGTGCCACTGCTTCACTTGGCGCGCGCCGTCCCCCCCTGCCACGTCTGGGGGTGTATAGACCGGAGACATGGTGGACACATGTGCGGAGACATGGTGGACACATTATCGCTCCTTC